>CALRQX020000007.1:0-168749 GCA_943370435.1 Kapaibacterium sp. (SeqCode)
AGCAGGGTGAGTACGTAGGGAACAATGTTGAACAGGTGGTAGCCCCAGCCTATGCCTATGGACTGCAGGGCCGGACCAATCGCCCCGGCGCCACCAAACAGCAGCGCTGCGACTACACAGCGCAAGGGGCTCCAGCGCGCAAAAATCACCAGCGCCACCGCAATCAGCCCCTGGCCGCTGGAGATGCCCTCGTTCCAGCTGCCCGGGTAAAACAGCGTCAGGCAGGCGCCGCCCAGGCCGGCAATCATGCCGCCGCCGGCGGTGGCTGCAACCCGGATGGCAGACACCGAATAACCGAGCGCGCGGGTGGCATTGGCCGAGTCACCCGCCATGCGCACCAGCAGGCCGGCGCGGGTGTTGGCAAAAGCCCACCACAAGGCCAGCGCGATGGCCAGGCCTATCGGCAGCAGCGCGTTGACCTGCAAGGCCGAGCGCACTGCGGCCGAATCGCTCCAGTTGCCCAGTGCAATAAAGGGCAATTGCGGCGCCTGCGGCTGGATCAGCGGTTTGCCCAGATAAAACGCCAGCCCCATGCCCAGCAGCATCAGTGCGATGCCGGTGGCGACATCGTTGACACGCGGCAGTGAACACAGCACACCGTGCAGCGTGGCCAGCAGCGCCCCCGTGGCCGCCGCAGCCAGCACACCTATCCAGGGCGATCCGCTGAGGTAAGAGCCCCCGAAGGCAGCCATGGCCGACAGCACCAGCACACCTTCGAGGCCCAGATTCACACGGCCGGACTTTTCTGTCAGGCATTCGCCCAGGCTGACAAACAGAAAGGGCGCGCCCACCCGCAACGCTCCGCCACCGATACCGGCAAGAAAAATGAGAAACTGATCGGCGGTCATGGGGTGGTCTCCTCTGGCTGCGAACGCGGGGGCATGGCAACACCAACGCGCGGCCCGGCAAAACGCGCCACCCTTCCCCACAACGCTTTCCAGTCGGTGTCGCGCAGCGCTTCGCTGGCCAGAATCAGCACAAAGGCTATGCCCTGCAACAGCAGCACCGAGGCATCGGGCAGACCGAGCCGGCGCTGCAACAGGCTGCCCGCTGCACCAAAGCCACCGAACACGATGGCCACGGGAATCACCGCCACCGGCTGGTGCCGCGCAATGAAGGACACCAGAATGCCGGCGTAGCCATACCCTGCGATCAGCGATGCGTTGGCGCTGTAATGAACGGCGGCCACTTCCACCGCTCCCGCCAGTCCGGCACAGGCGCCGCCGAGCGCGCAGGCCAGCACAATCAGGCGTGATGCCGGTAGCCCCACCAGTTGGGCCGCCCGCGGGTTGCCGCCGACCACACGCACCGCAAATCCCGACGGCGTGGTACGCAGCCACAGGCCCGCGACCAGGCAGACCAGCACCCCCAGCACCAGACCCCAGTGCACGTCGGAGCCGGCGATGCCGCTGATGCGCAAACCCTCAGCGAGCGAAAAGGTCGAAGGTTTGTTCAAACTGGCCGGGTCGCGCAGCGGGCCTTCCACCAGGTGTTTGAACAAGCCAATCGCCACATAAGCCAGCAACAGGCTGCTGATGGTTTCATTGATGCCGCGGTACTGGCGCAGCCAGCCGGCCAGCGCAATCCACAGTGCCCCGGCCAGCGCACCCGCCAGACAGACCATCACCGTGCCCGCGAAGCTGGCGGGCAGGGGCAACGCGTGGGCCAGCGCTGCCGCCGCCAGCCCGCCCAGCACCAGCGCCCCTTCAGCGCCTATCACCACCAGCCCGGCGCGCGCCGGAATGGCTACACACAGGGCGGTGAGCATCAGGGGTGCGGCGCGCTGCAGCGTGTTTTGCCACGAGTACCAGTCACCAAATGCGCCCTTGAAGAGCAGCAGCCAGACCTCGACCGGGTTCACACCGGCGAACCACACAAACACGCCGAACAGCAACAAGGCGGCGGCGATGGCGGCTATGGGCAGGAGGATGCTGGAAAGGCTGTTGCGCATGGTGGGCCTTGTCGGTCACGGGGCGGGCCAGCCCGCCCCGTGACAGTGACTTCAGATGGAACCAATCACCCCTTCCACCAGGTAATTCATTTTTTCCAGTTCGAGATCGGTTTGTTTGTAGGACTTTCCGGCCGCGGCCACCACGCCGCCCTTGTTGTCCTTGAGCGGGCCCTTGAAGATGTCAAACTTGCCGGCCACCATCTGCGCCTTGATGCCGTCGGCCTGCTTTTTCGCGGCGTCGGTGACCATGGGGCCGTAGGCCGACATCTTGACGTAACCTTCCTTGAGGCCGCCGCGTATGAAGTTGGGGTGCGGCTTGCCGCTGCGTGCCGCTTCAATGAAGGTGGTGTAGGCGGTGAGCCAGTTCCACTCGGCACCCGTCAGGTAGGCATTGGGCGCCAGCTTGGCCTGGCTGGCGTGGTAGCCGCAGACCATCTTGCCGCGCTTGGAGGCGGTCTCGACCACCACCTTGGGGCCGTCCACATGCATGGTGAACACATCCACGCCCTGATCTGCCAGGCTGTTGGTGGCTTCGGCTTCCTTCACGGGCATGGACCAGTCGCCGGTGAAAATCACGCTGGTGGTGATGCCGGGCTTGACCGAACGCGCACCGAGGGTGAAGGCATTGATGTTGCGCAGCACCTGCGGAATTGGCTTGGCGGCGACAAAACCGATCTTGCCGCTTTTGCTCATGTGGCCGGCAATCACGCCGTTGAGGTATTGGCATTCATCGATGTAGCCAAAATAACTGGCGGTGTTCTTCGGGTGTTTGCCGTCGGTCCACATGCCGCCGCAATGGGCAAAGCGGGCTTCCGGAAACTTTGCGGCGACGGCCAGCATGTGCGGATCAAAATAACCAAACGAGGTCGGGAACACCAGCGACGCGCCGTCCTGGGCCACCATGCCGGTCATGGTTTTTTGCACCGCCGCCGTTTCCGGGACGTTTTCTTCCTCGACCACTTTCACGCCCGGCATTTTCTTGAGCGCCGCAGCCGCCTCGGCCTGCGCCTGGTTGTAGCCGTAGTCGTCACGCGGGCCGACATAAATCACGCCCACGGTGATGGGTTTTTGCGCAAAGGCTTTGTGACTGAAGCTCCCGATCGTACCCAGCGCACCGAAGGCGGCGAGGGACTTGAGGGAATCACGGCGGTTGAGTTTGGTCATGGTGTAAAAGCTCCTGGGTTGATAAAAAAACGATACATACCTGCTAGCGACGTGCTGTAGACGCCGACATCGAAACAATCAATCTGCCGGGGTGTAAGCACAATTCATGCAAGCAACCGCAATGACCAAAGCAGCCACAGCCCCACCGCACCCGCAAGCACACCCAGCAGGCGCGCAGCGATCTTGAGCGGTCGTGGCGCTGCGATGAGCAGGCGCCGCGACGCAAAATAGGCGCCCACCATCAGCAGCGCCTGAATCATGGCCAGCCCAAAGAGATACGACGCAAGTGGCGTGGTTTCAGCTCCCAGGACGGCCTCGCCATAGGCATAACCATGGAAGAAGCCGCCGCTTGCGGCAAATACCGCCCACAGCCAGGCGCTCTCAGGCTGTCGGGTCCAGAGCCACAACGCAATCAGCATCAACGTTGCAGCAACGGCAGCTTCGGCAAATGCAAGCTCGCTCCCCGAGACCAGCGCAGCCGTACCGGCAGCGCCGGCCAAGGCATACAAGACAAGCAGCCACAGCGCGCGCAGCGCTTGCACGCGGGCCAGGGCGGCCACCGTGGCCGCGCCCAGCAGAAAGAGCAGGTGATCCAACTCAATGACCGGGTGACCCAGACCTGACAGCAAGCCGGTCCAGGCGGTGGTCGGAACCGTCCCGCCCATCGGGTGATGGGCCATCAGCGGACCCGACAGCGCAGCGGCAAAAAAGGCTACCGCAAGCCGGCAGCAGTTGCGTAAATTGGCGAGGAATGAGGGCATGAAACGATCCTTCAAGTTGGGGAAGGGACTAAATGGCGGCCGCGAGGGTGGGCGCAGGTGGTTGGACTTGAGCGACGCCGATCATGCTGTCGCGCGTGACCAGTGCGGCCAGCGCCTGTTCATCAAAACCCTCGGTACCCGCAGGGCGCAGCGGCAACACCAGAAAACGCATGTCGGCATTGCTGTCATGCACCGCAATCGAGGTACTGGCGGGCAAAGTCAGGCCGAACTCCTGCAATACGCTGGCCGGCTCACGCACGGTACGGGCCCGGTAAGCCTTGCTGATGTACCAGGACGGCGGCTGCCCCAAAATCGAGCGCGGGTAACACGAACACAAGGTACAGACCACCACGTTGTGCACCTCGGGGGTGTTCTCGACCACCACGAGCTGCGCCTCGCCAACCTTGATCTTCAGCTCGGCAGCGCCGTTTTTTCCGTTGTCGAGCAGGCGGGCCTTGTAGGCTGGATCGGCCCACGCACGGGCCACAATTTTTGCGCCCAGGTGCAAGCCCGGCGATTCGATGCCCTGAATTTCGAGCATCACTTCGCCAGCGGAAATCAGGCCCTTGCGCGCCAGCAGTGACTGAAGGGCATCGGTTAACAGCTGCCCTTCCTGGTGACCTGCCTCGTCTTCGATCACCAAAGCTTCGTGCTCGCCGGCGTGATGGTCATGCGCGTGACCGTGGGGGTGGTCGTGGTCTTCGTTGTGGTCGTGGCTGGACATGGGTGTGGACTCCTCAATGCGACGCCGGTCCGGCAGGTGCAAGCCAGTGGTCGTAGATCTCGATATAAAGCGCATCGTCGCTGTGGCGGCTGTAGCCAGGCCACAGGTCACTCATGCGAAAGCGCACCCGGTACAGCGGCACCACCGGCCCGGCGGTGCGGCCGACAGACAGGTCCTCCGGGTTGAGGAAGTGGCCGCAGAACTGCACCACCTCGCCACTGTGATGGCGCACGTAATGTGGCGTGCGGATATGCCCTGCCTTGCCCAGCTCCAGCACCGTCACCTGGTCGCCGGGGCTGAACCGCGCCACACTGGGCTCAGGCCTGGCTGCCACTGGCGTTCTCCTTGTCGGTGACACACGCCTGCCAGCGGGCGCGCGTCTGCGCCACTTCCGCGTCGTATTCAGCGCGGGTAAAAACCCCTTTGTTGATCAGCGTGTCGGTCATGGCCTCCAGCCGGCGGCGATAAAACGAGTAGCGGCTGTATTTTTCGATGCCAAAGCTCTCGAAGCCCAGGCGCAGTTCGTCCAGCGAGATCACGCGCCGCGTCGAATCACCGAGCAGGTTGCGTATCGCCTCGACCTGCTTTTCCCAATGCATCCACGGCAGCTCTACCTTCGGTATTTCGCCGGCAGGTCCGCCTCCAATGTCGTGGTATCCCTTCATCGCCTTTTCTCCTTGCGCTGCGCGGTTCATGTACGCCGGATGGCAAAACTGGCCTGGTAGGCGTCGGGTCGGGCCGGATCAAACTCTTTACCCATGATCCGGTGTTTGCCCATGGAAGTCGCTGGCGCGTCCAGCCCCAACTCCTTGAGACGCTTGCGCGCATCGGTGGCCAGAAAAACCTCGCGCGCCACCGCCGTGACGTCCACCTCCTTGGCCACAATCCCCCAGCGCTTGAGCTGCGTGAGCAACCAGATGCCGGTCGACTCATGCGGAAACGACTTGAAACCGATGCGGTCCTTACGCTCAACCACGTTGCCCAGCCCGTCCGCGTAACGTCCGAGCAGCACCTGCTGCAACACCGGCAGAGGCTGATTGAGATATGCCTTGGGCGCAAGCAGTTCGGCCACCTCGCCCCGGTTTTCGTAAACATCGGCATAGGCGCCTGCCCGCGCCACTGCGCGAAACATGGCGCCATAGGTATTGGGGTTCTCGGTGATGAATTTTTCCGTCACGGACAACACGCAGCACGGATGCCCCGGAAAGATGTCGGCTGAAAGTGTCTGCAGAAACGCCACCCCTTCAAACACGGCGCGCTGGTTCCAGGGTTCGGCAAAAAACATGCCGTCGAGGTTGCCGGCCGCCATGTTGGCCACAGAGTCAGGCGGCGGAAAAACCCGCAGCTCGACATCTTTATCGGGATCGAGCCCATGCTCGGCCAGGTAGTAGCGCAGCAGCATCGCGTGTACTGAGTGGTCGTGCGGTATGCCAAAACGCATGCCCTTCCAGCTCTTCGGGTCGCGCTTGTCCTTGTGCCTGATATGCATGGCAAGCGCATCGCCATTGACGTTTTGCACCAGCGATGTGAAGGTTTTGATTTTGGGTGACCCGACCCCCAGCGTCATGGTGAGCGGCATGCCCAGCACCAGATGTGAGGCATCAAAATTGCCGTTGACCAGGTTGTCCCGCACCAGCGACCAGCCCGGCGTCCGCTGCAGATTGACGGACAGGCCCTCCTTGGCATACTCGCCGCGCGCCTCGGCCAGCAACATGGGGACAGTGCAGGTGATGGGAACAAAACCCATGTTGACCTTGCTTTTTTCGGGCGGCAACGGGTCTTTGACTGCTGCCTGCGCCGTCCTGAGCGGAAACGCCTGAGCTATCGCAGCCAGCAGCGTGGAGGCGCCAACGGCAGCAATCAGCCGGCGCCGCGACGTGTCCTCGGGAAACAATGCACGAACCACCGCCGTCTCAATGCTGCGGTCGATCTGCTGCTCTTCGCCCACATAAGCGCCGGCGCGCATGGCGCTGCCGAGCTCGATGCGGTGTTCTTCCATCGAGGCATGGGCGCCGCAAGGACATTGCGGACGCAGATAGCTGCCTTCGTCGGATGCAGGTGATGACGGGCTCATGGGGCGACTCCTTGATGTGGGGCTTCAGGCCAGGTCAGAGGGTTTCAGAATCAGCGTACGCACGTCGATGTTCTGTTTGAGCACACCTTCCTTGAAAAATATATCGACCAGCGCCTGGTAGGAGCGGATGTCCGTGTCGTTCAGATCGCGCCACGCGCGCAGGTATGGCTGCGCAAGAATGCGCACCTGATCGCCTTTGATGGCTGTGTACTTGGAAAAGTACGGCCGCACACGCTCAAACTCGGCGTTCGCGACACGGGTCGCTTCGTCGAGCGCATTGACCAGCTTGCGTGCGACCTGGGGCCGTTCGCGGATGAACTTGGTGGTCAGCAGAGAAACGCCCGAGTAAAACGGGTCGGCAATCACTTCAGAACAGGGGTTGACCATGGCCTGGCTGGCCTCGCCCGAAGCGACAGCGATCGAGCCCACCGGCTCCAGCGACAGCGTTGCGTCCACGCTGCCTGCGACCACCGACGGCACCTGCAGGCCAACCGCAATTTCCTGCAAGCGCACATCCTTGTCGGGGTCCAGTCCATTGGCGCGCAACATGTGGCGCGAGATCGTGCGCCACTGGATGCCTGGCAGGTGCCCCAGTGTCTTGCCACGCAGGTCTTTGAAGGACTTGATCGGCGAGCCATTCTTGACGATCAGCCCGTCGTTGATGCGCTTGACCTTGATGCCACCCCCTTGCAGACCGAACACCTTGAAAGTACCGGGGTAGCGTGACTCGGCCAGCGTGGTAATGCCGGCCGCAGCGCCCGGCGCACCCGCATCGGCCTGATTGGCCACCAGGGAGTCGATGATCTGGTTGGGGTTCTGAAACTGCACCAGTTCGACATCAAGTCCGGCTCTTTCAAACAACCGGTCCTGCACCGCGACATACAGCGCCGTGGTCTGCATGATTGGCAGCCAGGACATTTTGACCTTCTCGGCCTTTTGTGCGCGTACCCAGGGTGCGGCAAGGGAAGTGGCGGCGGCCGCACCGGCAGCCAGAATATGGCGACGTGGCAATTTCATGATGAGACTCCTGCTTGAACAAGGCAATGGAATGGCCGCTTTCATTTGCCCGACCATTTGACGAAGTGACGCTCAAGCGCCAGAAAGAAGACATTCAGTCCGTAGCCTAGGCACCCGGTGGCGATGATCGAGGCGTACATCTGGCGCAGGTCAAACACCTGCTGGGCGTCGATGATGCGGCGACCCATACCGTTAGCCGAGCCAATAAACATCTCGGCCACGATGATCACTACCAGCGCATAAGACACGCCCAGGCGCAAGCCCACACAGGTTTGCGGCAGCGACTCAAAAAACATCACGTCGCGAAAGATGCGCAGCCGCGAGGCGCCCATGACGCGCGCAGCGAGCACACGGGTAGGACGTGCGTTGATGACGCCGTAGGCCACGTTGAACACAATCACCAGCCAGGCTGAAAACGCTGCCACACCGATCTTTGACTCCTCACCGATGCCAAAGATCAGCAGAAAAAGCGGAAACATCGCGGTAGCTGGGGTAGAGCGAAAGAAGTCGATGGCGAACTCGGCTGCGCCGTAGATCCGCTTGTCGGATCCCAGGACAATGCCGATGGGCACCCCGAGCGCAGCAGCAATGGCAAACGAAGCCAGCGTGCGATTGAGCGTGCCAAAAAAATCACCGGCAATCGACCCATCGGCCAGCGAACCCCACAGCACGCCCAGCGTGGACAGCGGGTCAGGTAGCAGCTTGGGACTGATCCACTGACCTGCAGCGGCCATCCACCACACTGAAAAAATCACCAGCGGCCCGATCCAGAACGGGCGCTTGAGTCCGGCCCACAGGCTGTTCATGTCCGCATCTCCTGCACCGGCTCGCTGGCCGGGAGCGGGAGCAGGCTGACGTGCGCTGCGACCACACGCCAGCCTTTTTCCGTGCGCAGCCAGGTCTGGCTCTGCCGGCCGGCCCGGTTGCTGCCTTCGCGCAGGAACTCGCAGTCGGCCGTGGCAAAATCATGGCCGTAAGTGGTAATAGCTGTCTTCAGAAGAGTACGCGCCAAGCCCTGTGCGGGCCGCGTGGCACGAAAGACCCGTATCGCATCGAAGCCATACAGGTTTTCGCCAACGCCGTAGCGACGGGTGTGCGGGCTGTTCCAGAACAACTCGTCAAGCACCGGGACGTCATTGGCTACCAGTGCCCGCTCATAACGTTCGAACGCCGCGGTCACTTCGGCCAGCACCTCGGGCAGATTGACATCCATCACAAGGGTGCCTTCCGCAAGTGGGCAACGCCAGCCTGTTGCAGGACTGCGGCTGCCCGGAGGCAAAGATCTTCGCGCCATGGTGCTGCGATCAGTTGCACACCGATCGGCATGCCGCCCGTGCCATCGGGCCACATTGGCGCGACCGCCACCGGGCAGCCGGCAAATGAGATCGGCTGTGTGAGCAGGCCGACTGTGGGCCGGCAGGGCATCTGGGTCCCGTTGATGTCAAGCCATTCGGTACCGATCTCCGGCGCACTGACTGGCGTGGCAGGGGCCAGCAGCACGTCCCAGTCGCGCAGCAGGGCATTGACCTTGTCGCGGTAGATGCGGCGAAAGCGCTGGGCCTGCACATACCAGGCGCCTGGCTGCAGCGCACCGGCAATAAAGCGGTCCACCGACAGCGGCTCGAACTCGGTCACGCGGGTACGCAAGTCGTTCAGGTGCAGGGTACCCCCCTCACTGGCGCCCACGATGAATGCTGCCGCGCGCGCCAGTACGGCGTCTGGCCACTCGACCACATCGCTCGCGCCGAGGGTGGCCGCAGCCCCGGCCACTGCTGCGCGTGCCGCAGGCGTCGCGTAATCGCTGAAATAGCCACCCAGCACGCCGATGCGCAAACCTTGCACGCCGGTGCCAAGGACAGAATTCACGGCTTGCACGTGTAGCGCGTGGCAGCCCGGGTCCAAAGCGTCGGCCCCCTGCATGGCGTCGTAGGACAGCGCCAACGTCTCTACGCTGTCTGCCAACGGACCGAGGTGGTCCAGGCTGTGAACAAAGGGGTAGGTGCCCCGGCGCGACAAGCGTCCGAAGGTGGGCTTGAGACCCCATACACCGCACAGCGATGCGGGCACGCGGATCGAGCCATTGGTATCGGAGCCGAGTGCGAGTGGGACTTGTCCCGCTGCCACGGCTGCGCCGGAGCCGCCTGAAGACCCGCCCGCGATACGCGTGCGGTCGTGAGGGTTGCGGCACGGGCCGTAATGCGTGTTTTCGGTGGTGAACCCATAGGCGTATTCGTCCATGTTGAGCGAACCCACCAGCACCGCGCCAGCGGCCTGAAGGCGCTGGACCAGAACCGCATCTTCTCTGGCCGGCGAGTTGCTGCGGTTGATGGTGGAGCCAGCCAGCGTCACCTCCCCGGCAATGTCGAACAGGTTTTTTACCGCGTACGGCAGGCCGGCCAGCAACGGCAAGGTCTCGCCGCTTGCGCGCTTTGCATCCACCGCGGCAGCTTCAGTGCGTGCCCGGGCAAAACTGCGGCCCGTGAACGCATTGACCTGGCCGTCGGTCGACTCGATATGGTCGATAGCCATTTGCAAGGCTTCCACCGCGCTGATCTCGCCGGAGCGGATGGCACGAACCACAGCAAGGCCTTGCAACGCTGCTGTTTTCATAGCTGCTCGCGCACACCGAATGCGGTCTCGAAAGGCCACGGACTGTAAATTTCAGCAGGCTCGTCAGTCACCGTGAGGGGAAACGCGGCAAGCTGAGCCGCCAGCCCCGCGGTACGGGTCAGATGCACCGCCACGCGCCGCTGCTGGGCCTCGTCCAGGGTGAGGTCAAGCGCCACGGACGAGGCCTTGACATAGCTGAGAACTTCTTCCTCTGTCATGGGGGTATGCACCTCAACGCCGTACTTCGCGCTGGAAGATTTCCAGGCTGCGTTTTTTGGTGTGGATAAAGCTGGCCTCGGACAGTGTGTCCACCGTGCGGGGCCGGGGATCGCCGTAAGGCAGGATTTCCGCCACTCGGGTGGGCCGCTTGGTCAGCAGCAAAACTTCGTCGGCCAGGTACACAGCCTCTTCCAGATCGTGCGAGACCAACAGCATGGTGGTGCCGGTCTGCATGAAAACCTCTTGCAGCTTTTCGCGGATGAACAGGGTCATTTCAAAATCAAGCGCAGAAAACGGCTCATCCAGAAACAGCACTTCGGGCCTGGACGCCAAGGCCCGCATGATGGACGCGGTCTGTTGCTGACCGCCCGAGAGTTCATACGGGTAACGCTTGAGGTCAAACTTCACATCAAACGAAGCCACCAGCTCGGCCATGCGGCGGTCCACCTCGGCCTTGGACTTGCCTTCAAGCTTGAGGGGGTAGGCGATGTTGTCGATGGTGCGCATCCACGGAAAAAGCGCTTCGCGGTAATTCTGGAAGACGTAGCCAATCTTGGTGTCTTTCAGGGACTTGCCGTCAAACAGGATTTCACCGGCGTCAATCGGCACCAGCCCCGCGATCATGTTGATCAGCGTGGACTTGCCGCAGCCGTTGGGGCCAAACACCGACACAATTTTGTGTTTCGGAATGTCCAGATTGAAGTCTTCATACAGCGGCCAGCCCGCAAAATATTTGGTCAGGCCACGAATGGTGATGTGGGTGCCGGCGGGGCCGGGCTTGAACTCGGGCACGGGCACATCGGCAAATACCGGCGCGTTGATTACAGCGGACATGACGCACTCCAATAAATTTCATGTTGAGGAAGCATCCGCGCACGCTCCCCCTTCAAGCAGGGGCCTGCGGGCCCCTCGGGGGGCAGGGCGCTACATGCAGTGAGCGACCGTGGGGGCCTCATCTTCCACTCCAATGAACAATACGGCGCTCGAGAAGCAGGAATAGGACGTTGAGCGCATAGCCCAGCACACCCGCTGCCAGAATGGACGCATACATGTCTTTGACGTTCATGACCTGCTGCGAGTTGATGATGCGGTTGCCCAGGCCGCTGTCGGCCCCGATGAACATCTCGGCCACAATCACGATCACCAGTGCCATCGAAACCGCCGAGCGCAGTCCGACAAAACTCGGCTGCAGGCTTTCCCAGATCAGCACGTCCTTGAAGACCTGCCATCGCGACGCCCCCATCACTTTGGCTGCCATCACCCGCTGTTTGCGCGCATTGATGACGCCGTAGGCGCTGTTGAAAACCACAATCAGCAGCGCGCCAAAGGCTGCAATCGCCACCTTGTTGATGTCCGACACGCCGAAAATCATCAGGAACAGCGGAATCAATGCCGACGACGGCGTGGAGCGAAAGAAGTCGATCAAGAATTCGACGCTGCGGTAGGCCTTCTCGGTGCTGCCCAGCAGCACACCCAGCGGCATCCCCACGGCGGCGGCAATCATGAAAGCCTGAACCGTGCGCCACACCGTGACGGCAAAGTCCTTGAGCAACGGTCCGCCGGCCAGGCCATTGACCAGGGCGCCCAGCGCGTCCAGCGGCGGCGGCAGCAGGATGGCCTTGATGAAACCGAAACGCACCACGAGGTCCCAGATGATGAAAAGCACCACTGGACCGATGAAGGGCAGCGCCCGGTCCAGCGCGGGCTTGCGCTGCACAGTTGCCGCCGATACCGTTGCCGGCGGCGCCCAGGGTTTGGCGGACGCAGCCGGCGCAGCGGTTGCAGAGGTGGTGGTCATCCTGTTCAGCCCTTGTAGAGCATGGTGTCCACCATGAGGCGGGAACTGAAAATGCCTTTTTCGGAGAACAGGTCGAAGAACTTCTGGAAGTGCGCCACGTCGGCCGGCTTGAATTCGTTGTACATCATGTAGGCCGCCAGCGGTACCTCGCCGGTGAGCGCGCCTTCGATCGGGGTGTACCCCTTGAGATACTGGCGCGCCTCGACCGACTTGGTGCGGACATAGGCCACGCCCTTGCCGTAGGCAGCAATGAATTTTTTGGCAGCGTCAGGGTTTTTCTTGATGAACTCCGAGGACAACGAGGCCGAGCCGCCGAACCAGGGCGCCATGTTGTCACCCAGCACATATTGGGAAATCACACCGGCTTCGAGTACACGCGTGGTGCCGTTCATGCGGCCGATGGTGCCGGTGGGCTCCAGCGTGTAGGCACCGTCGATCTGGCCGGCAGCCAGCGCGGCCACATGCTGACCGATCGGCAGCTCGACCACCGTGGCGCCAGTGGCACCACCACGCTCAAGGATGGTCTTGGCCAGGGTCACGTTCTGGATGCCGGGGCCCGAGCCGATGCGCTTGCCCTTGAGGTCGGCCATCACCTTGGCCGGGCTGGCCACCGGGACGATGACTTCGTCGAGCACGTTTTTCACATTGCTGGGGTTGGCACAGAATATCTTGAAGGTGCCGGGCTGAGCCAGTTCGCCAATGGCGATGTTGGCCGAGCCGGTGCCGTTGGCGGTGCCGTCGGAGCGGCCAGAGAGCACTGCTTCCATGACCTGCTGTGCACCTGCAAATTTGAGAGGCTCCACGTCGAGGCCAGCTTCCTTGAAGTAGCCCAGCTCGATGGCGGCGTAAAACGGCAGGCCGGCTGCGATGGGCCAGTAGCCGATGCGGATTTTTGGCGCGGTCTGGGCGCGCACGATGGCGGGCATGGCCATCACGCCCAGCGCAGCGGCGCCTGACTGCAATACTTTTCTACGGGTGGCCGACAGGGACGGTGCGATGCGGGGAGCGGTCATGAAATTCTCCTTGGTGAAAAAGGGTTGAGAGACGCGGGGTTCCAAGAGGTCAAGATGAGGCTGCCGCCAGAGAGGCCACGTAGGCCCGCCATCCACCCAGATGCGAGATGTCCCGCGCGCCTTGCACGGCCTGCGCTTCGCAGACAAAACCTTGCACCGTGGCGCCATCGGACAGCTCAAGAGTGCCAATGCCCAGCGGCGACGGGATCAAGGCCACGAAAGAGCCATAAGCGCTGACCGGCATGTCCCAGACTTCAAGCGCAATGGCCGCGCCCTGGCCTTCGGCCACGCGCAGCAGTCCCGGCTTGGGCGGCGTGGTGCCCGGCAAAGCAAACAGTTTGTAGTGGGGCGCGGTGGCGGCAGCGGCCAGCAGGGTCGCCCCGCGTTCGGTCAACTGGCTGTTCAGCGGCATACCCGACAGGTGGGCGCCCACCACCGCCACCTTGACGGTGGGCGTTTTGCGCAAGGCAGCTATCGGGCGCATGGGCGGCAAAGGCGTGCCAAGCGCACCCTGAGTCAGCCCGGTGGAATGGTGGTAGCGCTGGCCCAGCTCGGCCAGTTGCCAGTCGCTGCCGCATGGCGCGATCAGGGTGATGCCAAAGGGCAAGCCGTCTTCGCGCATGGCACTGGGCACCGACAACGCGGCATAGTCCAGCAGATTGACGAAGTTGGTGTAGGTACCGAGCTTGCGGTTCAGCGCCACCGGCTCCTGCTGCATCCGGGCCAGCGTGTAGTGGGTGGGTGCCGTGGGCACCAGCAGCACATCGATGGTGCCCCACATGGCATCGGCGCGCTGGCCCAGGCGCTTCACCTCGGTCTGCACCGCGTACAGATCAGCGGCGCTGTAATGTCGGCCCGCCGCAATGATGCTGCGCACCGGCTCAATCACCTCGGTTTCGTGTGCGTCGAAAAAGCCGCGGATGGCGGTGTAACGCTCTGCCACCAGCGCACTCTCATACAGCAAAGCTGCCACGTCGGCCAGCGGCGCAAAGTCGATGCTGACCGCCGTGCCGCCCATGGCCTCGAGCCGCGTTACTGCCTGGGCAAACGCGGCGCGGGCCGCGTCGTCGCCGTCAAAGTCCAGGCTGGCCGGCACGCCAAAACGCAAGGACGGCGCAAACGGCTGGTCGGCCAGGGTCAGCTTGCGCGACCAGGGGTCCTGCGCGTCATGCCCCATCGCAGATTGCAGCACCGCTGCCGCCGTGGCCACGGTACGCGCAAAGATGGACACGCAGTCCACACTCTGCGCCGCCGGCACCACGCCGCGCGCACTGATCAGGCCGCGTGAGGGTTTGAGGCCCACGATGTTGTTCAGGCCGGCCGGCACACGGCCAGAGCCGGCGGTGTCCGTGCCCAGGGAAAAGTCGGCCTGTCCGGTGGCCACCACATAGGCCGAACCCGCACTCGAGCCGCCCGACACATAGGCCGGATTAAAGGCATTCGGCACCGCTCCATACGGTGAACGGCTGCCGTTCAGGCCGCAGGCGAACTGGTCCAGGTTGGTTTTACCGAGCAGCAGTGCACCAGCATCGAGCAGCTTCTGCACAACCACCGCATTCGCGCCGGGCTGGTAGGCAAAGGCCGGGCAGGCGGCGGTCGTGGCCAGGCCAGCGGCGTCGATGTTGTCCTTGACCGCAAACGTCAGCCCTGCCAGCGCCCCGGCGGCAGGGCCCGCTGCAGCGGCCGGCGGGGCCACGCGGCTGATCCAGGCCTGCGGCGCAAAAGCCGCGCCCTGCCCGCCTTGAGCCTCAGCCACTTCAGGTTTTAAGGAAAGTTGCACCAATTTGAAGCATCCATACTTGTGTACAAGATGAGATGCAAGGTGCGTGCCAGCTGCGGTGACGGCAGGCCACGGCGTCTGCACGACCCGCAGCGGTGAAAATCTGCTATCGAATGCGTAGCTGACCGTGCCGGTGAAATAGGGGCTGCAGCCTGAAATGGCATCAGGACCGGAGCGACCGGGCTGCGGGATGGCAGAGCGGTCCTGGTCTGGGCCGGGTGCCGGGTCGGCGCCCTCAAAAGGGACAGGGCCGGGTATCGGGGCAGCTTCGCCGTCCGGCGTGCGTTTATCGTTTATGTTTCCAGCACCAGGCGTGTCACCACAGGCGGCGATTCGCCCAGGTGAAAAGCCAGCTTGCGGTCGCGCAGGGCCACGTCGCCAGTGGTCACGCGGTCAAAGCGGCGCAGGTGTTCTGTCCACGATTCATCGGTGATCTGCTCGATGTAGCGGCCCGGCTCGGTGATGTCGCGCAGCAACTCCCAGGACAACGCGCCCTGGCGCAGCCGGCTGCGCCGGCTTTCCTGCATCAGCAGGCGAAACTCGGCAGCACGGGCCGGGTCGATGCGGTATTCAATCGTGATGCGCACCTGCCCGGTCAGCGGCGGCGCTTCGGCGCTCGGCACCTTGAACTCGCGCGAAGGTGTCAAATCCTCTTCAATGCTGCGGTCGCGCAGCAGCAGCTGGGTGGCCATGATCGCCACCACCCCCGTCAGGGCCGCGATCAGCATGCTGACCGGCACGCTGCTCAGGGTGGCGATCTGGCCCCAGACCGCAGCGCCGAGGGCGCTGGCACCCATGATGGCCATCTGGAAAATCGACATGCCGCGCGCGCGCACCCAGTCGGGCAGCGCCAGCTGGGCAGAAACGCTCAGGGTATTGGCCGTGGTGATCCAGGCGGCGCCGCCCAGAAACATCGCCGGTGCAGCGATGTACACATTCGGCGCCAAGGCCACGGTGGCGGTGGCGGCCGACTGCAGCAACATGCCGCCCAGCACCAGCGCATCACGCGAGAAGCTGCGGCGCAGCCTGGGCAGCAAAAAGGCCACCACAAAAATCGCGCCAAAACCCATGGACGCCAGCAGCAGCGTGAAGGTGGCGGCGTCGCCGCTGTGCAGCCCGCGTGCCACCAGCGGCAACAGCGCCAGCAAGGCGGTGGAGTGAAAGAAAAACAGCGCCACCCGCAGCAGCACGGCGCGCAGGCGCGCCGACTGGCGCACAAACTGCACCCCCACCCGCATGGCGCTGATCAGGCGCTCTCGCCCCAGCGGGCTGGGCACATGTTCGCGGCGCCAGCGCATGATCACAAAACCGGACGCCAGTGACAGCAGCGCGTTGAGCACAAACACGTATTCGCTGCCGGCACCGGCGATCAGCGCGCCGGCCACCAGGGGGCCGATGATGCGCGAGGCATTCATGGCAATGCCGTTGAGCGCCAGCGCAGCCGGCAGCTGGGCGCGCGGCACCAGCTCGGGAACAATCGCCGAGAACACCGGCCAGCGCATCGCCAGGCCGATGCCGTTGGCAAAGGTCAGCGCCAGCAGCAGCGGCGCGGTCATGGCGCCCAGAACAATCGTCAGGCACAGCACCAGCGCCACCGCGGCCACCCAGAACTGCGTGATGATGAAGTAGCGGCGCCGGTCCAGGATGTCGGCCAGCGCGCCACTGGGCAGGCCCAGCAGGAAAACCGGCAGGGTCGAGGCCGACTGCACCAGCGCCACCCATATTGGCGAGGTGGTCAAAGAGGTCATGAGCCAGGCCGCTGCCACGTCGTTCATCCACATGCAGATGTTGGCAGCCATCCAGGTGCTCCACAACATGCGAAAGACCGGCGAACGCAAGGGCGCCCAGGCCGACAGCGAAGCGGGGTCGTGACCGGGCGGCACGGTGGTGCCGCTCAGGTCGGGCGGGCGGGGATCGGGCATGGCCTATTGTCGCGGCAGCCGGCGCGGGCTGCTGGCGGCCCGGCAGGAGCCTGGCGCCGCGCAGGGCTTGCACCGCAGGGACCGTCAGGATTTACTGACCCTGCAATTCCCAGATGCGGCTGATCTGCGCCGACAACTCCATCGGATCAAAAGGCTTGTGAATGACATCAATCGCGCCCAGCTCACGGTATTGCGCCACTTCTGCCGCCTGGACCTTGGCCGTCATGAAGATCACCGGGGTGCTGGCGGTGGCGGGCAGTTCGCGCAAGGCCTTGAGGGTGCTGGGGCCGTCCATGCCCGGCATCATGACGTCGAGCAGCAGCAGGTCGGCACTGGCGCCGGGCGCATTGGCCAGCGCCTCGCTGCCGGACGCACAGGCAATCACCGTGAAGCCGCCCACGGCCTCCAGCGCCATCTGGGCGATGGCCCGGATATCGGGTTCGTCTTCGACATAAAGAATACGTGCAAGTGGTTTGGACATTCAGGAATCCTTGGAATCAGTGGCAGGGGTGATTTTTAACACGCGCTGGATGGTGGACAGCAACTCCTCGTTGCTGGTCTGGGCTTTGACCAGAATCGCGGCGGCGCCGCGATCCTCTGCAGCGCTGACATCGGTGGCAGAAAAAACAACCACCGGAGGCCGGTGCGGCAAGACCTCGATGTCTGGGAACAGGTCCCAGCCCGAGCCCCCCGGCAGGCTCAGGTCCAGCAGCACCAGGTCAAAGTGCCGCGTCCGCAAGGCGGTTCTGGCCTCCTGCACCGAGGTGGCAAATTCAAAGCTTGCAAACTCCTGGGTGATGGCTGCGGCGATGCGCTGGATGTCCAGGTCGTCTTCCACATGCAAAATGCGCGGCCGGCCCGCAGGCACACCCTGAATGGCGCCGCGCAGGCTGCGCACCATCAATTGCTCGTTGATCGGTTTTTCAACCCAGCCGGCCACACCCAGACCCTCATGATCCGGGCGCTGCCGCCCCTGCGCTGCGCTGACGGAAATCACCACGATGGGCAGATGGGCGGTATGGGCATTGCGCCGCACGGCGGTGATCAGCGCCGCGCCGTCCTGGTCGGGCAGCAGCGTGAAATCCACCGTCATCGCTGCATAGGCCTGCTCGCCCAGCATGGCCAGCGCGCGCTCACCGCCGTGCGCCACGTCGGCGTCAAAGCCGGCTTTCTCCAGCATCAGGACAATCAGGCGCGCCAGATCGCGGTCGTCCTCGCACACCAGAATGCGGGGTCTGCTGCCCGGAGCCGGGGGTCTGGCCGATGCGACCGGGGCCAGGGCTTGCGGCTCCTCGATACGCGGCAGCTCGAAGAAAAAAACCGCGCCGCCGCCCTGGGGGTTGCCAAAGCCAATGCTTCCGCCCATTCTTTCGACAATCGCCTTGGAGATGCTCAAGCCCAGGCCGGTGCCGCCCTTTTGCCGGGTGTCGGACGAATCGGCCTGGGAAAACTTCTGGAAAATCCGCTGGCGGAATTCTTTCGGTATGCCAGGCCCGTGGTCCCGCACTTCCACCCGCACACGCTCCGCGCGGCCTGACAGGGTGATCTCCACCACACCCGCCTTGGGCGAAAACTTCACCGCATTGGACAGCAGATTGGTAAACACCTGCGTGAGCCGGTCGGTGTCCACATGGACCAGCACAGGTGCATCGGGAGCCTGCAGGCGCAAGCTCACGCCGTGCTCCCCGGCCAACCCTTCATTGGCAGCGATCGCCTGTTGCAGCAGGGGCTGCAGCGCTACCGCCTGCAAGGCCAGACGCATCTGGCCCGACTCGATTTTTTCGATGTCCAGAATGTCGTTGATCAGCCGGATCAAACGCTCGCAATTGTTTTTGGCGATATCCACCAGGCCCTGGGCCGCAGGCGGCAGCGGGCCGGCGATTCCGCCGGCGATCAGCCCGAGGGAGCCGCGTATCGAGGTCAGCGGGGTGCGCAACTCGTGGCTGACGGTCGAGACAAACTCGCTTTTCATCCGGTCCATGCGTTTCATGTCGGTGATGTCCGTGGCCATCGCAAAAAAGCCCGTCACCTGACCCTGCGGGTCTTCGGCCTCATAACGCGGCACATAACTGACCGCGTAGTCGCGCTCGCCGAGGCCGGCGGAGCGCTGGGTGCGCTCATAACTCACCGGATGACCGGCCAGCACCCGTTCTACATTCGGCCGGATGTCCTGGTACAGCGTATCGCCCAGCACCTCCTGAAGCGTTTTTCCGACGATGGTGCCGAGGCGCGGACCGACCACTTCGGCATAGGCCTTGTTGTGGAAAAGATAACGCTCCTCGCGGTCCAAGTAGGCAATCAGCGCCGGTACCGAGTCGGTGATCTGCCTGAGCTGGTATTCGCTGGCCTGCAGCGCCTCTTCGGTGCGCACGCGCTCGGTGATGTCGTGCACGATCGCAGAAAACAGGCGTTTCCCGCCCACCACCACATCGCCAAAAGACACAATCACCGGAAACTCCGAGCCGTCCTTGCGCATGGCCAGTACCTCGCGGCCCGCTTCGCTGAAGCCGCTCTTGCGCCCGCGCAGGTCGTCGAGCAACATGTCAAACTGCCCGCGGTAACGCTCGGGCATCAGGTGGGTCACCTGGCGCCCCACAATTTCATCGTGCGAATAGGCAAACAGCTTCAGGGCGGCGGGGTTGGCTTCGGAAATCACCCCGTCCACGCCTGTGGTGACCACCCCCTCGGCCATGCTGCGGGTCACCGCCCGGCTCATGGCTTCGTTGTCGCGCAACTGCTCCTCGGCGCGCCGGCGCGTGGCATGGTAATGGTTGATCGACCGCAGCGCGCCCATCAGCAGCAGCAGCGTCAGCAGCCCGCCACCGGCGATCAGCAGCTCGGTCTGCCGTGCGTCGCTCTGGCCGGTCTCCTGGGCACGCGCCAGATCCTGCATCTTGCCCTCAGCCAGAAACTCGGACAGCGAATCGATTTCTTCCTTCAGCTGGCGGTTCAGATCGTTGTTGACCACCAAGCTGGCGGCCGGCAAACCCTCGATGCGCCGCACCCGCACCGCCTTGTCCAGCGTCTCGAGACGGCGCTCAATGGAGCCGGCCAGCACCGGCAACTGGCGGTCGGTTTCATGGGTCGCCTCGGTGGCGCGCAGCCGGCTCAGGGCCACGCCGACCCTGGCCCGTGCACTCTCATAGTCACGCAGGTTTTCCTCGCTCGCTTCGAGCAAAAATTTGCGTTGCGCGGATTCTGCGTTTGCCAGGCTGCGCCCCACACGCTCCAGCAGCGTGGATGTTTGCTGAACTTTGAGGGAGCGCTGTGCGTCATGGATCAGCTCGTTGATGGTGCTGTAAGCCGCCACCGCCACCAGCAGCACCACGGCCGCGCCCAGACCCAGGGCCAGGTTGATCCGGACGGGTGTGGTGGTTTTCATCCGCCGTCTTTCGCCGCCGCACCGGCTTGCCGAAGGCTGTCCTGCAGGGCGGCCACGGCCCCTTCGATCCGCGGGCGAAGGTTTGGCCATTCGCCCGCGTCCTGCAGTGCGCTTTGGACCAGCCGCTCCAGTGCCTTGGCCGCCAGGCCTGTGGCCACAAAGCCCAGGGTACCGGCGGTGCCGCCCAGTGTGTGCGCCAGGCGCTCGAGCTGAGCCAGGGCTTCGCCCGCCGGCTGGCCAGCCGCAGCCAGCCGCCACAAGGCCTCGGCCTGGCCGACTTTCCCCGGCAAGCTGCGTCCGTACTCGCTGCGCTGCTCAGCGAGAAACTTCTGGAACAGCTCTTGCGGCGTACTCATGCGGCGTACTCATGCGGCCGGAGCAGGCGCGCTTGCCGCGCCGCCGGTTTGTGGGGCCGCTGGGCTGACGAAAGATTTTTTTGCAAAGTGCTCCTATTGGAGCACGACATCAGCTTTTACGGGCGCGTTCGTACAGCGGAAGAACCCGGGGCAAATTGCGTTCCATATCGGCTATCCGGGTCACGCCGGCAGGATGCGTGCTGAGCCATTGCGGCGGGGCACCCTTGTTGGCGGCGGCCATCTTTTGCCACAGCGTGATGCCGGCGCGCGGATTGAACCCAGCGCGCGCGCCGAGCTCCATGCCGACCAGGTCGGCCTCGGACTCGTCTTCGCGGCCAAAACGCAGGTTGATCAGTTCTACACCGAGGCCGGCGACGGTCTGCCCCAGATCCCCGAGCCCGAGCAACTGGGACAACAGGCTGGCGCCAATATTGGTGGCCGCCGATTTGCCCATGCGCTCACGCGCGTGTTCACGCAGGGCATGGGCCATTTCGTGGCCCATGATCATCGCCACCTCGTCGTCGGTCAGCTGCAGCTGATCGAGAATGCCGGTGTAAAAAGCGATTTTTCCACCGGGCATGCAAAAAGCGTTGATTTGTTTGCTGCCGATCAGGTTCACCTCCCACTGCCAGTTTTTGGCCCTCGGGTTCCAGGCCACGGCATGCGGAATGATGCGCTGGGCAATGCCGCGCAAGCGCTGCAACTGCGGGTTGCCGGGTGGCGCCAATGCCTTCTGGGCAGCCGCCTCCTGCAGCATTTTGGCGTATTGCTGCCTGGACGCCTGCTCGACGTCTTCTGCCGGCACCAGTTTGGTAAAGCCGGAATTGCCGCCCACCTGCACGCCTTCGTTTTGGGCAAGTGCCGGCGCGGCACCCAGCAACAGGGCGGCGGACAGCGCGGCAAGGTTCAGCGTCAAAGCAAGTCTCATGGCATCTCCAGTTAGGGCGGCGTCTTGGCACCGGGGTCGCAGCGTATTATTCCTGCATGAGCGACACCGTATCCGAAAATCCGCAGGCCGGGCGTCATCCTTCACCGCATCCGGCCGTCGCTGTTCCACCCGAAGCTGCTGCCGCCAAGCCTGGCTGGGGGCAAACGCTGAGGGTTTATCTCGAAGCGCCTACCCTGCGCATGCTGCTGCTCGGGTTTTCTGCCGGGTTGCCCCTGCTGCTGGTGTTTGGCACCCTGAGCTTCTGGTTGCGCGAAGCCGGCATTGACCGCAGCACCATCGGCTACCTGAGCTGGGTCGGCCTGGCCTATGGTTTCAAGTGGGTCTGGGCACCCCTGGTGGACCGCCTGCCGATACCGCTCCTGACACGCCTGCTCGGGCGCAGGCGCAGCTGGCTGCTGCTGTCGCAGGCGGTCATCATGGCGGCGCTGGTCGGCATGGCGCTGACCGACCCCAAACTCGCCCTGTTGCCGGTGGTGTGGTGTGCGCTGGCCGTGGCGTTTGCCTCGGCCACGCAGGACATTGCGCTGGACGCTTTCCGCATCGAGTCGGCCGACGTGCAGCGCCAGGCCGCGCTGGCGGCGGCCTACCAGACCGGCTACCGCATGGCCATGATCTGGGCCGGCGCCGGGGTGCTCTGGATTGCCGCGCGCGCCGAGGTGGTCAATGCGGCGGGTGTGACCAGTTACCAGCACGGCGCCTGGCAGACCGCCTACCTGGTGATGGCCGCTTCGATGTTGCTTGGCGTGGTGACTGTGCTGTTTTCACCGGAGCCGGCACGGCGCGAGTTGCCGCCCGCGCGCAACGCCGCCGAGTGGCTCCAAAGCGCGCTGGTCGAGCCCTTTGCTGATTTTTTGCGCCGTTACGGCAAACAGGCGGCGCTGATTCTTGCGCTGATCGCGGTCTACCGCATCAGTGATGTGGTGATGGGCATCATGGCCAATCCGTTTTATGTCGACATGGGCTACACCAAGGACGAGGTGGCCACCGTGACCAAGATTTACGGCGTCATCATGACGCTGGTGGGCGCCTTTGCGGGCGGCGTGCTGGCCATGCGTTTTGGCGTGATGCGGGTGCTGATGCTGGGTGCCGTATTGAGCGCCGCCAGCAACCTGCTGTTTGCCTGGCTGGGGTCGCGCGGCCACGATGTACAGGCGCTGGTGTTTGTCATTTCCGCCGACAACCTGTCCAGCGGCATTGCTTCGGCCGCCTTTATTGCCTACCTGTCCAGCCTGACGAATGTCAATTATTCGGCCACGCAGTACGCGCTGTTCAGCTCCATGATGCTGCTGTTGCCGAAGTTTCTGGCCGGTTACTCCGGCGTCTATGTGGACGCATTTGGTTACGCCAGTTTTTTCACGGGCACTGCCTTGCTCGGGCTGCCAGTGTTGCTGCTGGTGTGGCTGGCTTCCCGCATGAAAATGCCACCCATCCCTTGATGGCCGGGCGCAGCAAGCTATTATTTTTATAGCGAATCAAAGGCCGGCGCAGCGCATGGCGGGACGGCAGCGGCGGTTTACCTAACTTTACGGGCGCTTCAACCCGGCTTGTCGGCGTGCGCGCACCATGGAAGGTCCATTCCCCAAGGAAGCCTCTCATGAGTGACCGCAACGCAAGCCCTTTCACCACCGATGTGCTGGCGCCCAGCCCCGCTTCGGCGTCCAGTGGCTACACTGACCAGACCACAAGCACCCGTCCAGTGAGTCAGCCCATGACACAACAACTTCTGATGATTGAAGACGACACCCGTCTGGCGACCATGGTGGGCGAATACCTGCGCCAGTCGGGCTACGGCTTCACCCACGCCGCCGACGGCGCCAAAGGCCTGGAGGCGCTGCAAAGCTGCAAACCCGATCTGGTGATTCTGGATCTGATGCTGCCCGACATGGACGGGCTGGAAGTCTGCCGCCGCATCAAGGGTGGCGGCAGCGACAGCGCGCGCACGGCGGTGCTGATGCTGACCGCCAAGGGCGACCCGATGGACCGCATTGTTGGTCTGGAAATCGGCGCCGACGATTACCTGCCCAAACCGTTTGAGCCGCGCGAGTTGCTGGCCCGCATACGCGCGGTGCTGCGGCGCGGCGGCGAAAACGCCAGCACAGCGGGCAGCCAGCCTGCCATGCGTTTCGGCTCGCTGGAAATTGACCGCGACGCGCGCAGCGTGACGGTTTCCGGCAAGGCCTGCGAATTGACCTCGTACCAGTTTGACCTGCTGGTGGCGCTGGCCGAACGTGCCGGCCGCGTGCTCAGCCGGGACCAGATCATGGAGACGGTGCGCGGCCGCGAGCTCGAAGCCTTTGACCGCTCCATCGATGTCCACATGGGCCGCATCCGCAGCGCCATCGAACTTGACCCCAAAGACCCGAAACGTATTCTCACCGTGCGCGGTGTGGGTTATGTGTTTGCCAAGCAGCAGGATTGAACGGAGTGCGTCGAATGGAACTGCCAGAAATTCGATTTCCGGGATGCAGGGTGAGGCGCACGGCGCACAGGACACCGGAATGCACTTCGGTGCATGAGGATTCCGAGCACCGGGCAACGAAGCCATGCGCCCGGAAATCGGATTTATAGGAGTTCCGGATGTGGTCACGTTTTACCTCGCATCTGTATGTGCGCATCTGGCTGGCTGTGGTGGCCACCGTGCTGGTGCTGGCCTTCGCGGTCGGCGCCGCCTGGCGCCTGAGCGCCGATCCGCCACAGTTGCCGATCCGCGAAGTGCTGGTGCAGAACCAGGCCGGGGAAACCATAGGCCGGGCGCAAACCAAACCGGACCGCAAACGTGGTGACGACCTGGAGTTTGATGTCCAGACGCGCGACGGACAGATGCTGAACCTGGTGTTGCCACGGCCCAAACGCCCGCCTCCCAGCACCTGGAGCCGCGCACCCTTTGGTTTTGGCTGGATGCTGGGCCTGGTGGCCCTGGCGGTGGCGCTCGGCACCTATCCCATCGTCAGGCGGCTGACGCAGCGGCTGGAAGGCCTGCAGCGCGGCGTGGAACGCTGGGGCAGCGGCGACCTGTCGGCACGCGTCACTGTGCATGGCAGCGATGAGGTGGCGTTTCTGGCAGAACGCTTCAACCATGCGGCCGAGCGTATTGAAACCTTGATGGAGACGCAAAAATCCCTGCTGGTATCGCACAAATCCCTGCTGGCCAACGCCTCACACGAGTTGCGTTCGCCCTTGGCACGCATCCGCATGGGACTGGAGCTGATGGACAGCGGTGCGAACTCTGCGCAACGCGCTGAAATCTCGCGCAGCATCAACGAGCTGGACCAGCTGATCGACGAGATCCTGCTGGCGAGCCGGCTCGATGCCCGCCAGGCCGATGCCGAACCGTTTGAAATGCTGGACCTCACCGGCCTGGCCGCCGAGGAATGTGCGCGCACGCAAGCGGAACTGGGCACCGCCATGCAAACCCACAGCCTGATGCTTCAGGGCTCGGCACGCCTGCTGCGGCGCCTGATCCGCAACCTGCTCGAAAACGCCAGGCGTTACGGCACCGGCGAAGTCGGCCTGGAGCTGACACAAACCGGCACCGGCGCACAGCAGCGCGCCGTGATTCGCGTCAACGACCGGGGCCCGGGTGTTCCACCGGATCAGCGTGAGCGGATTTTTGAGCCCTTTTACCGCCTGCCGGGTGCCAGCGAACGCGAAGGCGGCGTCGGCCTGGGCCTGGCACTGGTCAAGTCCATCACCGAGCGCCACCGGGGCAGCGTGCGCTGCGAAGACCGTCCCGGCGGCGGCGCGTCATTTGTCGTGGAACTGCCCATGCAGGCGCCGGCATAAAAACGGCAACTCGCGAACGCCCGCCAAGCCGGCTTCCGGCAGGGCGCCCTCGCTACAATCGCGCTGTCCACCCCGGGAAGGCCGTGTATGTCAGCCGCGATTGCTGCGCCACTTTTTGGCGATGAGCTCCTGCCCCGCCGCAAGCTCGCGCAGGCCCTGCGGGGTGTCGCGTGAGCCTGGCCCTGGCCACCTTGCAGCGCCAGTCGGCCACGGTCTGGCTGCACGACAGCATCAATCCGCTGGCCGGCACGCCGCGCAGCACAGCGCGGGCATTCCGGCATGCCGAAGAAGCCGGCGACTACCTGGATTTCTGGAAAAGTGATGCCGCTGCGCTGGCAGCGCTGCGTTACGCGCTGTACCGCTGTGAACATTCAGCGTCGGTGTATGCGCTGACAGACAGCCAGGTGCTGCAGGCGCTGGCGGCAAGATTGGCGCGCGGCGCGCTGCTGTTGAGCGACAGCAGCGAGGCCGGGCCCGCCGGCGGCTGGCCGCTGACGCCTGCGGCGCCGGTGGCCGCGCCAGCATCGACCACGCTGATCAACCTGAACACCCTGCCGGACCGGCCCCCGGTCCCGCCGCTGCTGCCCTTGCTCGAAGAGCTGCAAATCGAAGGCGCGGAGGTGTTGCCGGAGATCGAACAGACGCTGGAGCAAATCGACCTGACCATGGCCAGCATTGACCTGGCGGGCGTGTCGCTGGAGCCCACACCGTCAAAAGTGCCACTGATCGAAGTGGCCATGACAGATGCCAGTGCTGCGGTGACCCGGACCCTGGACAATTTGTGACGCCCGCATGAAATTCGTCACCAGGGCCGGCACGGCCATCAGCACCGGCGCGGCGCAGGTGGTCGAGTCGGTTGCGACGGCGTCAAGCACCCTGCAAACCGAACTGGGCGCAGGCATTTCGGAGGCGAATAGCGCCATCAGCACGGTGATGCAGCAGGTCAGCGCAGTGGCGGCGCAGATCACGCAACTGAGCCCGCCCATCAACCCGCCCGCGCTGGTCGCGCCACTGGCCAGCGCGCTGGGCAGCCTGCGGTCCGACCTCAGTGCGGTGGTGGACTCACTCTCCGGCATGGGCCCCCGTCTGCTGGCTGCGGGCGAAAACCTGGCCGGTATTGCCAGCGATGTGCAGGGCGCCGTGTCGGTCGCTACCGGTTTGCCAGCACGCCTGGCCGCGATACGCCCCGATGTTTCCGGTTTTCCGTCACGCCTGGCCGGCATGGCCGACACCGCCCAACAACTGAGCAGCCGGGCGCTGGCCCTGCAACCGCGTCTGGCGCAATTTGCCGGCACGCTGGAGCCCTTGCAACAAAGTCTGTCACAGCTGGAAGCCAGCCCGCCGGCCGATTTGGCCAGCGCCAAAGCTGCGGCGGAGGGCGCGGTACAAAACGCGCTGTCGGGCATCCAGGCAGAGATCAACAGCGTGCGGCAGGAGGTCGCTGCCGGCGCAGACAGCCTCAAGGCAGAAATGGACACCACCGCACAAAGCGCCAGCGCCGTGCTGGACGGTATCCGGGCCCAGGTGGACGCCGTGGTGGCCGACGCCACTGCGGTGCTTGATTCCGTCATGGGCCGCGTGGACGCAGCAGTGGCGGCGCTGGACAAGGAGATCAAGGCCCTGGGCGAGCAGATAGGCGGCTTCAAAAACCGCACCCACGAGGTGGCGCTGGCCGTGGCTGCGCCGCTGCTGTCCGTAGAGGCGGCCATAGACGGCGTTGCGGCGCAGATTGAAGCCGTGGGCCAGGTGATTGACGGCATTCTGGCCAGCATGGAGGCGCAGATCAGCCGGCTCGAGACCGTCATTGCAGCGCTCAAGCAGACGATAGACACGGCGGTGGCGGGTGTGGACGACACCCTCACCGTGCTGAAAGACACGCTGGGTGAAGTGATCACCGAAATCGACGAACTCAAAGCCACGCTGGAGGCATTGCCCGAGCGTTTCCAGCCGGTAGAGGCGCAGATCGATGAAGCCAGGCAGATGATAGAAAGCATCCAGCAGCGCATCCGCGAGTTCATGGAGCGCGCCGACCGCACGCTGGCGCAGGCCAGCCGCGAGATGGACCAGGCCGAGGCGCTGTGCGACAACGCGATTGCGATCTGCACCAAATACATCACACGCTCACTCGCCATGGTGGCCGCGCGCACGCTGTTCATGGGTGTCAAGGGCATGATCCCCGGCATACGAACAACCATTGCCGGTGCGCGCAGTGCCGTCAAGACCTCGGGCAACAGCGCCATCGGCCTGCTGGACCAGGCCATCGCGGTGGTCGAGCAGTTGCGCGTGGTGTTGCAGCAGGTGATAACGCAGGTGCGCCAGGCGATTGCCAAAGTGGTCGCGGTGCTGGACCAGGTGCGGGCCGCGCTGGTGCAGGCGCAAGAACGCATGACACAGGTCTCCAGCGCGATGCATGCGGCGGCAGAGCAGGTCAAGGCCCAGCCCGACAAGCTGGTGGCACAGGTGCGCCAGGCACGTGACGACTTTGTTGCCGCCACCCAGCCGCGTGAAAAAGTCAATGTACTTCAGGCCCAGGTGCTGGGGCTGAAAGCGCGTTTTGTGGCGCCTGTGCGGCTGCAGATCGACGGCGCCGAGTCGCGGGTGGTGCAGTCCATCAGCGATGTTCAGGCCGCCATCCAGCCACCGATGGACCAGCTCAGGGAAAAAGTGGAGCTGCTGCGCAGCCGCATGGCGGCCCTGAAAGAGCAAGTGGCCAAGCCGCCCGCCCAACTGATGGGGCTGATGGACCAGCTCAAGGCGCAGCTCCATGCCCAGGTGGACAAAATCCGCCAGGCCATCGATGGGTTGCTGGCGCGCGCCGGGCAGTTGCCCCAGCAGGCATTACAGGCCGCCGAGGCTGCGGTTCGCGACGGCAGTGGCAGCGGCCAGGCCCTGTCGGGCCTGCAGGACCGCTTTACCCAGGCCGCCAGCCAGGCACGCAGCCTGGTGGACCAGGCCAGCGCAGCCAGGCGCGAGGCCACCAGCCACGTCGATGGCCTGGGTGGCCAGCTCGACCGGTTCCAGGCCGATGTCAAGGCCGCGCTGCAACAGGCACAGGCCGACGCACAGGGCGCAGCCGACAGCACCAGCGCCCTGCGTGAGAAATTTCAGGCTGCGGCGCAAACCGCAGGCCGCCAGCCCGGCGCCAGCTCGGCGGCCATGGCCGGCCTGCTCAGCGCGCTTGACCCCTTGCGCCAGGCGCTGGCATCGGCGCAGCAGTCGGCGCTGGCCCATGCCGAAGAGCTGAGCCAGGCCAGCACCGGACCCCGTGAGCAACTTGGCGCCGCCAGCCAGGCCCTGGCCAACATGCTGGAAGACGCACTGGCCGCAGTGGCACCGCCCGGCGACGCAGCACGCGAAGAACAGCAAAAAATGGACGAGAAACTGGCGGCGGTGGCGGCTGAGTCCGATGCCTTGCGGGCACAAGTGCAGGACGCCTCCAGGGAAGTCGCCGACCGCAGCGCCCAGGCCAGGCGCGAAGTTGAAAAACACCGCGACGACGGCCAGGCACAAATCGAAGCCGCGATGGCCAAGGTCGAAGCCGCCAAGGCACAAACCGCTGTGGCGCGCGCCGACGTGGTCAGTGCCGAGGCCATGGTGGATGCCGAAGTGGTCAAGCAGGGCGGCGAAGCCCTGGCCAAAAAACCGCCGCCTGCTGCCGCGCCGCCCGCCACGCCCGCCGGTGCAGCCGGTGCAACAGCTGCCGATGCGGGCCAGGGCGCTGGCGCTGGCGGCGCTGCTGCGCCTGGCGCGCCCTCCGGTGGCGCTGCGGACGCAGGCGCAGCCGCCCCCGGCAGCCCGCCTGCGGCGGGCGCGGACGGCACAGCGGCGCCCGCTGGACAGGATGCGGCGCCGGGCGCAGGGCCTTCGGGCGCCGACGCCGCGCCCGACAAACCGGCGGCGCAGCCAGCAGAGGCCAAAGAGGCCGGCGGGCCCGGCACACCCGCTGCGGCTGTAGATAAAGCAGCCGGCGCGTCTGCGGAAATACCCAAAGACAAAACCGGCCAACCCGGCGAAGCTGCAGACCAGCGCCTGCCCGGGGGCACACCGGATAAAAAGTCCGCCGGCCTGCCGGACACCGCGACATCGGCAACATCGGCGCCTGGGCCAGTGCCTGAGGCGCCTGCCCCTGCCACGCTGAACACCGGCGACGCTGCGCCGGCTGCAGCAGCGCCACCACCGGGCCCGGGCACAGCGGCAAGCCCCGGCGCGGTGGAGCCCGCGAGTCCAGGCGCCAGCGCGCCGCCCGGCAAAGACGCGATGGCGCCGGATCCAGCCCCGGGGGACGCCACCGCTCCGCGCTCGCCCGAGCAGCTCAAGGACGCGCTGGACCAGGCCGCAAAAGCCAAACCCGCCACGCCGCTGCCGGACATGCCGAAACCTGGCCTGGAAGAGCTTGTCAAGAACGCTGCGCCGCCGGCAGACCCGGCCAGTGCAGGCGCTGATGCGGGCAAACTGCTGGACAGCCTTAAAAAGGCGGCTGGCGGCACACCTCCGGCCTGAACAGGGTTGCTTGCTGCAGTTGTCATCGCAAAAGTCCACCCCCTCCCTCATTTAGGGGATGTGGGGAAGGGCCGGTCTCCTCTACAGTCGAGCGGTTGCTGTGACAACATCCGAAAAAGCCAGACAGGCAAAAAAAATCAGGCGAGGACAACAGGTCGGAGAACAGACCGCCGCTCTCTCAAGGAAGGGCACACACAGTTCCACAAGCCGCCGCAAGGCGGCTTTTTTTTGCCTGGCTGGCCCGGTTCAGGCGCTAACATCGCCAGACCTACCCAGACCTGCCAGGAGTTAAACCGTGACCCCCATCCATCCCCTTGCGCCTGTCAGCCAGGGATTTTCCCAGGCACCGCAGGAACGGCTGCCACTGCTGCCGCTGGCACACATGAATGCGGCACAACGCGCCGCCGCCGAGGCCTTGATTGCCGGCCCGCGCAAAGCGGTGTTTGGCCCCTTCATCCCGCTGATGCGCAGCCCGGAGCTGATGTCGCGCGTCGGCCAGGTCGGCGAATACCTGCGCTTTGACAGCGTGCTTGACGTGCGCATCCGCGAGCTCGCGATGTGCCTGGTGGCACGCCATGTATCGAACCAGTTCGAGTGGCTGATGCATGCGCCGCTGGCGCTGAAAGCCGGTGTCGCGCAGGCCGTGCTTGATGCAATGGCTGTCGGCCAGTACCCGCACGACGCGGCAGCCGACGAGGCCGCCGCGATCGCCCTCGTGACCGAGTTGCTGGCCCACCACGGCGTGTGTGATGCCTCCTATGCGGCGGCGCTGGCGGTTTTCGGCGAGCAGGGGGTGGTCGAACTGACGACGCTGGTCGGTTACTTCGCGATGGTCTGCTGGGTCATGAACGTGGCGCGCACACCGGGCCTGCCGCAGGCCGGCTTCAGCGCGCTGGACGCTTTTCCGGGCTAGGAGTCTGTGCGGCAGAAGGCGTCGAAGCGAAAAGTGGCCTCGGCGAGGACAGTTTTTGCCGGGTTTGCCGCGCCATAGCCGTAGCTATGGGGCAAAAAGCCGGTGAAAAATGGACCGTCGCGGTCGCTTTGCAGCCGACGTTCCTTCTGCCGCCCAGGCTCCTAGGAAGAAAGCGCCGCAAACACCCGTGCCGCGCTGATGTCCTGCAGGCAGCGCGTGTGGCCCAGCGGGCATTCGCGTTCAAAACACGGCGCGCAGTCCAGCGGTGGCTGATAGGCAACATCGTTCTTGAGCCACAACACGGCCGCGCGTTCGCTCAAGGGCGGTGTGTGCAACGGACTCGACGAACCAAAAATCGCCACCTGCGGCACGCCAAAAGCGGCGGCCACATGCATCAGGCCCGAATCATTGCTGACCATGCTTTTCGCGGCAGAAATCGCGCCCAATGCCTGCTCCAGCGTGGTTTTGCCGGCGAAGTTCAGGCACTGGCCGGTGCGCACAGCGTTGACCGGCGCGGCGATTTCTTCGCACAACGCGGCCTCCTTGCCGGAGCCCAGCAGCAGCACCGGCAGGTCCAGCTTCAGCGCCAGCTCTGCAAAATGGGCGGCGGGCCAGCGTTTGGCGGGGCCGTATTCGGCACCGGGCGCAAACACCACATAAGCGCCGCGCTGCAGGCCGAGACCGGCAATCGCCTGATCCACAAGGGCCGGCGGCAGCCGCAGCTCGGGCCGGTCTGCCTCCAGCGCCGTGTCTCCGCTGAGCGCCGAATAAAACGCCACCATGGGCGGGCGCTGGCCTTTGGCCGGATTTTTCAGGCGATGGGTCAGCAGGCCGATACGTGCTTCGCCGAGGTAACCGACACGTCGGGGGATGCCGGCCAGCAGGGGCAGCAAGGCACTTTTGAGTGAATTGGGCAAGACGTAGGCGGTGTCGAACTGGCCCGCAATACGTTTGGCCAACAAGCGCCGTGCCTTCAATTGCAGGCCACCGTGGGCGAACGGAAATTCAATGACCGCGTGCACCTGCGGCATGGCGCGGTAGACCGGCGCCACCCAGGGCAAGGCGCCGACGGTGATCTGCTCACCACGCGCATGCAGGCGCCGCAGCAGCGGCTCGGTCATGACTGCGTCGCCTATCCACTGCGGGGCAATGACTAACGATGCCCCCCCGAAGCGGCCTTCGGCCGCCTCCCCCCCAGGGGGGCGCCGCCTGCGGCCCGGCAAAGCCGGTTCCGCGGCGGCCGCTTGAAGAGAGGCAGGCACCCTAGTGCCCTGCCGCGACGTGTTCGCCGTCCTTCAGTTTGTACACGGTGCCGCAGTACGGGCATTTGGCCTGGCCGGTGCGTGCCACGTCCAGGTAGACCTTGGGGTGGCTGTTCCAGACCGCCATCTCGGCCTTGGGGCTGGGGCAGAACACACCGCCCTGGGGGTTCAGGTCTTTGGCGAGCAGTTCAACAGTAGAAGTGGTTGCCATGATCAGACTTTCGCCAGCCAGGAGGCGTATTTCGGATTGCGCCCGTTCACGATGTCAAAAAACGCCGCCTGGATTTTTTCGGTGACGGGGCCGCGCGAGCCGCCATCGCCGCGGTTGCCGATCTCGACCCGGTCCAGCTCGCGGATCGGTGTGACTTCGGCGGCAGTACCGCTGAAAAACGCCTCGTCGGCGATGTAGATTTCATCACGCGTGATCGGCTTTTCGCGGATCGTGATGCCGAGGTCGGCGCAAATTGAAAAGATGGTGTTGCGCGTGATGCCGTTGAGCGCACCGGCGCTGGAGTCGGGCGTGTAGACCACCCCCTTGCGCACCACAAACACGTTTTCTCCCGCACCTTCGGAGACAAAACCCTGGGGGTCCAGCAACAGCGCTTCGTCGTAACCTTCGTCGGTGGCTTCCATGTTGGCCAGAATCGAGTTGGTGTAGTTGCTCACCGCCTTGGCATGGATCATGGTGATGTTGACATGGTGGCGCGTGAAGCTCGAGGTCTTCACACGAATGCCCCGCCGCAAGCCCTCGTCGCCCAGATAAGCCCCCCAGGGCCAGGCCGCCACCATCAGGTGAATCCTGTTGCCCTTGGGCGAGACGCCGAGTTTTTCGGAGCCAATCCAGGTCAGGGGGCGGATGTAGCAACTGGGCAGCTTGTTGACACGTACCACATCGAGCGTGGCCTGCATGACCTCGGCCGGCGTGAACGGGATTTTCATGCGCAGGATTTTGGCGCTGTTGAACAGGCGCTCGGTGTGTTCTTCCAGCCGGAAGATGCCGGTGCTGCCGTCCTGCAACTGGTAAGCCCGCACGCCTTCAAAAGCGCCGCAGCCGTAATGCAGGGTGTGTGTCAGGACATGGATTTTGGCGTCACGCCATTCGACCATCTGGCCATCCATCCAGATTTTTCCGTCGCGGTCTTCCATGGAGGGGGCTACTGGGGACATGGTGCTGATCCTGTGAAAAGTGTCATGAAATGAGGGTCCAGGCCGGGAAGCACTGCGCACATCGCGGCAAGCGCCCGGGCAAACCCGAAAGACTGATTTTACGGGGCGTCGGACGGCCCGTCCGCAGCCGCTGCGGGATCAGGCAGCGCAGGCCTGAAAAGTACATGGCTGGCCAGCTTGCCGCCGACAAAGGTGCAAGTCACATGAGACTGGCTGCCGTCCGTCCAGCGAAACACCTCGGGCTCAACGTCTTTGGCGGATTGCTGCGCGCCCAGGCTTTTGGTCATGGCCACCACATGCAGCAGGGTGTGGCCGGGCCGGAGCTTGGCATTGAGCATGACGGCGCTGTCCGCATAACCGATGGGCCGGTTGGCGGCGCGTTTGAGGACCTGCATCATGCGGGTGAAATGCAGCAGCACCCACATCACCACCACCGTGGCCACCACGGCCACACCGGCCCAGCCGTACACGCGGTAGGCCAAAAGCACCGCCGCCGCACCGGCGATAGGAACAATAATTTTCTGGAAGTTCATGGCGCTATTTTCGCAGCCCCCGGACCGCTTGAGGACTTTGGGCAGTGCGTAGCGGCAGCAGCAACCCAGGCCACATGTAAAAACAGGCTGCAGCCCTTATTGGACGAGCACAAGCAGCTATTATTTCAGGAGTGTTTCAGGTCAGCCCGGCGCTCAAGCCAGACTGCGCACCAGCTCTATGGCCTGCTCGACCCGCTCGACGGCATGAATGGTCAGGCCTTCAATCGGCTTTTTCGGCGCATTCGCCTTGGGCACCACGGCCACGCTAAAGCCCAGCTTGGCCGCCTCCTTGAGCCGCTCCTGGCCGCGCGGCGCGGGCCGCACCTCGCCGGCCAGACCGACCTCGCCAAAAGCGAGGAAGCCTTTGGGCAGCGGCTTGCCGCGCAAACTGGAGGTGATGGCCAGCATCACCGCCAGATCGGCCGCCGGCTCGCTGATGCGCACGCCACCAACGGCGTTGACAAACACGTCCTGGTCCATGCAGGCAATGCCGGCGTGGCGGTGTAACACCGCCAGCAGCATGGCCAGCCGGTCCCGGTCCAGGCCCACCGAAAGACGCCGCGGACTCGGCCCGCCGCTGTCGACCAGCGCCTGGATTTCAACCAGCAAGGGGCGCGTGCCCTCCAGCGTCACCATCACGCAGCTGCCCGGCACCGGCTCGGCATGCTGGCTCAGGAAAATCGCGCTGGGGTTGCTGACCCCTTTCAGGCCTTTTTCGGTCATGGCGAACACACCGATTTCATTGACCGCGCCGAAGCGGTTCTTGATCGCGCGCACCAGGCGGAAACTCGAATGCGTGTCGCCCTCGAAATAAAGCACGGTATCGACCATGTGTTCGAGCACGCGCGGGCCGGCCAGCGCGCCCTCCTTGGTGACATGGCCGACCAGCACGATGCAGACGCCGCTGGCCTTGGCCGCGCGTGTCAGATGGGCCGCACATTCACGCACCTGCGCCACTGAGCCCGGCGCCGAGGTGAGCTGCTCGGAATACACGGTCTGGATCGAGTCGATCACTGCCACCGCTGGCCGCGTGGCCTCCAGCGTGGCGAGGATTTTCTCGAGCTGGATTTCTGCCAGCACCTTGACCTGCGAACCGTCCAGCCCGAGCCGGCGCGAACGCAAGGCCACCTGGGCGCCGCTTTCCTCGCCGGTCACATACAGCGTCTCCAGTCCCGCGCGCTGCAGCGAATCAAGCGCCTGCAGCAGCAAGGTCGATTTGCCGATGCCGGGATCGCCGCCTATCAGCACCACACCGCCTTCGACAATGCCACCGCCGAGCACCCGGTCCAGTTCCTCATGGCCAGTGGGCGTGCGCGCCATGTCGGTCGCTTCTATATCTGCAAGGGTGGCAACTTCGGACGCTTTGGCCAGCGAGGCAAAGCGGTTTTTGACCAGCGACGGGCTCTCTGCGACGGATTCGACCAGCGTGTTCCAGGCGCCGCAATGCGGGCATTTGCCCAGCCATTTGGGGTTGGTGCCGCCGCAGTCGCTGCAGGTGTAAATCGTCTTGTCTTTGGCCATGGGGTGATATTACTGTAGTTATTCACAGTACGGGTAAATCCCGGCAGCCAGGGACTGGGCAGGAAAGCCCTGTTTCATTTAACATGTTAAATAATTTCAGCCTTCCCCATGAGCACCCCTTTCACCCACCGCAACCTGCCCCGCCTGCTGCTGCAGGCACGTGAATCCGTGATGGCACACACCCGGCCGCGCCTGCGCGAACACGCGCTGAGCGACCAGCAATGGCGCGTCTTGCGGGTGCTCGGTGAACACGGCGTGGTCGAAACCGGCAAGGTGGCGCGCGAAGCTTTCATCCTCGGCCCCAGCCTGACCGGTGTGTTGACCCGCATGGAACGCGACGGCCTGATCCGCCGTGCGCGGGACCCGGCCGACCAGCGCCGCACCGTGGTCGAGGCCACGGACAGGGGCATGCAGCTGGTCGGCACCCTGTCGCAGACGATTGAAGCGCACTACGCCTGGATGGAACAAACACTGGGCAAACAAAACCTGGCACAGCTTTACGAGCTGCTCGACCAATTGATTGAACTGGAGCAGCCATGAGCTGGATGCCGCAGGGAACGGTTTACGGCACGCTGCTGAACTTCCGCGCCGAGCTCGAGGAGCTGACGCCGCAGATGAGCCAGCCGCCTTACAAGACGCCGCCGAAAGCGCCCGTGCTGTATGTGAAAACCGCCAACACCTGGAGCGCGCATGGCGCAGCCATCGAAATCCCTGCGCGTGTTCCTCAGGTCGAAATCGGCGCAAGCATTGCCATGGTGATGGGTGAAGCCGGGCAAATCGTCGCTTATGTGCTGATGAACGACCTGTCGGTGCCGCACGCCAGTTTTTTCCGGCCACCGGTCAAGTTCAAGTGCCTGGACGGCTTTCTCGGCATTGGTGAGCGTTTGCTGCCAGCCAGCGAAGCCGTCCATCCTTCGAGCTTCATGCTGGAAGTGCGCATCGACGGCGAGCTCAAACAGACCGTGCACTTCAAGCATCTGGTGCGCGACGCTGCCCGGCTGCTGGCCGATGTCGGTGAATTCATGACCCTGGGTGTCGGCGATGTGCTGATGCTGGGCTGCGACGCGGGCCGGCCGCGTGCCAAAGTGGGTGAGCGCATCGACATCACGGCGCCGGGTTTCGGCACGCTGAGCAACACACTGGTTGCGGAGGCCACATGAAACATGCACGTGTGATTCATCAAGGCCAGCTGCATTCGGCCACAGAACGCGACGGCCAGCTCCTGCTCGCCAACGGACCACTGGTCGCCCAGGACGCCGTGAGCTGGCTGCCGCCACTGCCACCCACGCCGCGCCCGCGCACCATACTCGCGCTGGGCCTGAACTACGCCGACCATGCGAAGGAGCTGGAGTTCAAGGCTCCCGAAGAACCGCTGGTTTTTGTCAAGGGCGAAGGCACGCTGACCGGCCACCGGCAGCGCACGCGGCGGCCCGCCGGCGTGTATTTCATGCACTACGAATGTGAACTCACGGTGGTCGTTGGCAAGATGGCCAAGAAGGTCAAGCGTGACGATGCCTATGACTTCATCGCGGGCTACACCATCGCCAATGACTACGCGATCCGCGACTACCTCGAAAACTGGTACCGCCCGAATCTGCGCGTGAAAAATCGCGACACCTGTACACCGCTGGGCCCCTGGCTGGTGGATGCAGCCGATGTGCCGGACCCGATGGCGCTGGCGCTGCAGACCACCGTCAACGGAACAGTCACGCAGTCCGGCAACACGCGCGACATGATTTTTGATGTGCCGTTTTTGATCGAATATTTCAGCAGCTTCATGACCCTGCAGCCCGGCGACCTGATCCTGACCGGTACACCCGACGGCGTGGTCGATTGCCGGCCTGGCGACGTGGTTGTCACCAGCATCGAAGGCCTGGGCGACCTCATTAACACAGTTGAATAGACATGAAAATAGATCACCTCATCAATGGCAAGGCCGTCGCCGGCAGCAGTTATTTCGAGACCGTCAATCCGGCTACGCAGGAGGTGCTGGCCGAAGTCGCTTCCGGCAGCGAAGCCGATGTGAACGCCGCCGTCGCCGCGGCCAAAGAGGCGTTTCCCAAGTGGGCCGGCCTGCCGGCACCGCAGCGCGCCAAACTGGTCCGCAAGCTCGGCGACCTGATCGCCGCCCATGTACCCGAAATCGCGCAGATGGAGACCAGGGATTGCGGCCAGGTGATTGCGCAGACCGGCAAGCAGCTGATTCCGCGCGCAGCCGACAACTTTTATTACTTCGCCGAAATGTGCACGCGGGTCGACGGCCACACCTACCCGACCGAGACGCACCTGAACTACACGCTGTATCACCCGACCGGTGTCTGCGCGCTGATCTCGCCGTGGAACGTGCCTTTCATGACCGCCACCTGGAAGGTGGCGCCCTGCCTGGCTTTCGGCAACACCGCGGTGCTGAAGATGAGCGAACTTTCGCCGATGACAGCCGCGCGCCTGGGCGAACTCGCGCTCGAAGCCGGCATCCCGCCCGGGGTGCTCAACATCGTGCACGGTTATGGCAAGGAGGCCGGCGAGCCGCTGTGCAGCCATCCCGATGTGCGCGCGATTTCCTTTACAGGCTCCACCGCCACCGGAAACCGCATCGTGCAGACCGCCGGCCTGAAAAAATTCAGCATGGAGCTCGGCGGCAAATCGCCGTTCGTGATTTTTGAAGACGCCAACCTCGAACGCGCACTCGATGCCGCGATCTTCATGATTTTTTCGAACAATGGCGAGCGCTGTACCGCCGGCAGCCGCATCCTGGTGCAGCAATCGATTTACGCCGACTTCGCCGCAAAGTTCGTGGAACGCGCCAGACGCATCAAGGTCGGCGACCCACTCGACGAAGCCACCACCATAGGCCCGATGATTTCGCAAGGCCACCTGGCCAAGGTGCGCAGCTATATTGAGCTCGGCCCGCAGGAAGGCGCCACCCTGCTGTGCGGCGGGCTCGGCACACCCGACCTGCCGGACGACGTCAAGAAGGGCAACTACGTGTTGCCCACGGTGTTTGCCGACGTCGACAACCGTATGCGGATTGCGCAGGAAGAAATTTTCGGCCCAGTCGCCTGCCTGATTCCTTTCAAGGATGAAGCCGACGCGATCCGACTGGCCAACGATACGCAATACGGTTTGTCGAGTTATGTCTGGACCGAAAACCTGGGTCGTGCCCACCGCGTCGCAGCCGCCGTCGAAGCCGGCATGTGTTTCGTCAACAGCCAGAACGTGCGCGATCTGCGTCAGCCCTTCGGCGGTACCAAAGCGTCGGGCACAGGGCGCGAAGGCGGCACCTGGAGTTATGAGGTGTTCTGCGAGCCAAAAAACGTGGCGGTGTCGCTCGGGTCGCACCACATTCCGCGTTGGGGGAGCGCATGAATGCGCTCCCCCTTGGGGTTACCAGGACGCCCCCTCCCCATCCCTCCCCTCGAGGGGAGGGCGTAACAGCCTGAGGAGTCGTCATGGGTAAGCTAGCTCTAGCCGCCAAAATCACCCACGTCCCGTCGATGTACCTCAGCGAGCTGGACGGCCCGCGCAAGGGCACGCGGCAGGACGCGATCAACGGACACCTGGAAATCGACCGGCGTTGCCGCGCCCTGGGCGTGGACACCATCGTGGTGTTCGACACGCACTGGCTGGTCAACGCGAATTACCACATCAACTGCGCGCCGCACTTCAAGGGCCTGTACACCAGCAACGAACTGCCGCACTTCATCAGCAACATGGCCTTCGAGTTTCCGGGCAACCCGGCGCTGGGCCAGCTGCTGGCCAGGACCTGCAACACACATGGCGTGGAAACGCTGGCGCACGATGCCACCACGCTGAACCCGGAGTACGGCACGCTGGTGCCCATGCGCTACATGAACGCCGACCAGCACTACAAGGTGGTGTCGGTCTCGGCGCTGTGCCAGGCGCATTACCTGAACGACAGCGCGCGACTGGGCTGGGCCATACGCCGCGCGATTGAAGACGAATACGACGGTACCGTCGCGATTTTTGCAAGCGGCTCCCTCTCGCACCGCTTTGCGCAGAACGGCCTGGCACCCGAGTACGCTTTCAAAATCTGGAGCCCCTTCCTCGAAACGCTGGACCAGGAAGTGGTGCACATGTGGCAGCGCGGCGACTGGAAAACGTTTTGCGCGATGCTGCCCGAATACGCTGCCAAAGGCCATGGCGAAGGTTTCATGCACGACACCGCCATGCTGCTGGGCGCACTCGGCTGGTCCGGCTACGATGGCCAGGCCGAGGTCATCACGCCTTACTTCGGCGCCTCGGGCACCGGGCAGATCAACGCGGTGTTCCCGGTCACGCCACAAAGCGGCGCCGCCATTCCTGCCGCGCAGGCCTCGTCCGCACAGGGCTACCAGGCCATCTCCCGTTTGTAAACAACATGCCACACCTCGTCATCCTCTACAGCCCCAACCTCGAGACCGCCACCGACATGACGGCACTGTGCCGCGCGCTGGCCGACACCATGCTGGCCGTGAAAGACGAGGGAGGCCAACAGGTCTTCCCCACCGGCGGCACGCGGGTACTGGCCTACCCGGCCGCGCACTGTGCGGTGGCTGACGGCAAGCGCGACTACGCCTTTGTGTACCTGAACCTGCGCATGGCCGCAGGCCGTTCTGACGCTACCAAAAAGAGAGCTGGCGACGCTTTGCTGGCGGTGGCTTCCGCCCACTTTGACCCCCTCATGGCGCAGCGGCTGGTCGGCATCACACTGCAGGTGGACGAAAGCCCGGGCCAGGTCTACGACGGCAAGCACAGCAACATTCACCCGTTGTTCCAGAAAAACTGACCATGTTCAGCCCCGAACTGATTGCCCAACTGGCCGCCGAGCTGAACCACAGCGAGAAGACCCGTTTGCAGGTTGAGCATTTCTCAAAACGTTACCCGGGCATGACCGTGGAAGACGGCTACGCCATTTCACGCGCCTGGGTGAAAATGAAGATCGCCGAAGGGCGCGTGGCCAGGGGCCACAAGATAGGCCTGACCTCGCGCGCGATGCAGATCTCCAGCCAGATCGACTCGCCCGACTACGGCACGCTGCTGGACGACATGTTTTTTGAGCCCGGCGACATTCCGGCGGCGCGTTTTATCGCACCACGTGTCGAGGTCGAGCTGGCCTTTGTGCTGAAGAAAAAGCTGGAAGGCCCACACATCACGGTGGACGATGTATTGGACGCGACCGACCATGTGCAGCCCGCGATCGAGATCATCGATGCACGCATTGAGCAGTTCGACCGCCACAGCAAAGCCATGCGCAAGGTGCAGGACACCATCAGCGACAACGCTGCCAACGCGGGCATTGTGCTGGGTGGAAAACAAATGCCCCCACGCGAAGCCGATTTGCCCTGGGTCGGTGCCATACTGCGGCAAAACGGGGCGGTCGAAGAAACCGGCCTGGCTGCCGGCGTGCAAGGGCATCCGGCGATCGGCGTCGCCTGGCTGGCCATGAAACTCGCACCCTGGGGCGAATGCCTGGAGGCCGGCGAGGTCGTGCTGGCCGGCTCCTTCACCCGCCCGGTCGCCGCCAAAGCCGGCGATACCTTCGACGCCGACTACGGACCCCTCGGTCGTTTTGAATTTCACTTCGTTTAAAGAGGCCCCATGCAAACACCCATCAACACCTTCAAGCAGGCCCTGCAAAACAAACAGGCGCAAATCGGCCTCTGGCTGGGCCTGGCCAGCCCCTACAGCACCGAAATTTGCGCCGGCGCGGGTTTTGACTGGCTGCTGATCGACGGTGAACATGCGCCCAACGACATCAACAGCATTCTTGCGCAGCTGCAGGTGATTGCGGCCTACCCGGGCGCGCATCCGATCGCCCGCGTGCCCATGGGCCACGGCCATGTGGGCGAAGCGCTGATCAAGCAGTACCTCGACATCGGCGTGCAGACGCTGCTGGTGCCCATGGTCGACACACCCGCGCAAGCCGCTGCGCTGGTCCGGGCCAGCCGTTACCCGCCGCTGGGCATTCGCGGCATGGGCGGCGCGCGCGCCTCGCGCTGGGGCCGCTATCCGCAGTACGCGCATGAGGCGAATGCGCAGGTCTGTCTGCTGGTGCAGGCCGAGACCCAGACCGCACTCGACAACCTGGAGGCGATTGTTGCCACCGACGGCGTCGACGGCATTTTTATTGGCCCGTCGGATCTGGCTGCGTCCCTGGGCCATGTGGCCAACCCCGGCCATCCCGAGGTGCAGAAAGCCATTGAGGCGGCGATTGCCACCATCGTGAATGCCGGTAAAGCCGCCGGCATTCTGACGCCAGACGAAACGCTGTCGCGTCGTTATCTGGACCTGGGCGCCACATTTGTGGCCGTCGGTCTGGACACCAATTTGCTGGTGCGTCACACCAGCGCGCTGGCGGCCCGTTTCAAAACCGGCGCGCCCGTGCAGCCGGCCGGCAAAACTTACTGACTGGAGACTCCCCATGAACGCCATCCTGCAAAAACCCGGCATACATCCCGATGAATGGAAAGCCCGTGTCGAGCTGGCCGCCTGTTACCGCGTGTTTGCCATGCTGGGCTGGACCGAGATGATCTACAACCACATCACGGTGCGGCTGCCGGACAGCGCCACCGGCGGTCAGAAGCAGTTCCTGATCAACCCTTTCGGCCTGCACTACAGCGAGGTCACCGCCTCCAACCTGGTGAAGATCGACCTGCAGGGCAAAATACTCGACGGCTCGCCTTACCCGGTCAACCCGGCGGGCTTCACCGTGCATGCGGCACTGCACGACGGCCTGCCCGATGCGCATTGCGTGATGCACACCCACACCACGGCCGGCATCGCGGTGGCCTGCACCCAGGGCGGGCTGGCGCAGAACAATTTTTATTCGGCGCAGCTGCATGGGCTGGTGGCCTACCATGACTTCGAAGGCATCACCATTCACGCCGACGAGGCGCCGCGCCTGCTCAAAAACATAGGCGACAAGCCGGTGGTGATCCTGCGCAACCACGGCCTGCTGGCCTGGGCCAAGACCCTGCCGCTGGCCTTTGTGCGGCTGTGGACCCTGCAGCGCGCCTGCGACATCCAGATGGCACAGGCCGCGATGGGCCCGGCCATCATGGTGCCCGAGGCGGTCGCCCGGAAAACCACCTACGACTCTTTCCAGTTCGACGCCCAGTTCGGCGCGGGCCAGGACGTGTTCGATGCGCTGGTACGGCAGGTCGACAGGATGGACATCAGCTATCAAAATTAGAGCTGCTTACGCCCGTATTTAGAGGGCTGCAGGCCAATATGACCTATCAAAGTATCGAAAAAGCATGTATTTACGGCGCGGGTGCCATTGGCGGCTGGATAGGCGCCGGGCTCGCGGCTGCAGGCTGCAGCGTCAGCGTGGTCGCGCGCGGCGCAACGCTGCAAGCGCTGAACAGTCACGGCCTGCGTGTCGTGAGCGGAACGGACACGCGGTCTGCCGCCGTGCAGGCCAGCGCGGATCCGGCCGCACTCGGCGTGCAGGACCTGGTGGTCATCGCCGTCAAGGCACCGGCGCTGCTCGAGGTGGCGCGCCACATCGCACCGCTGATAGGCCCCGACACCCTCGTGCTGACCGCCATGAACGGCGTGCCCTGGTGGTTCTTCAACGGTTTTGGCGGCCCTTATGCCGGCACGCAACTGAAGGCGGTGGATGCCACCGGCGAAATAGCCGCAGCCATCCCGGCAGCCAACATCATCGGCTGTGTCGTGCATGCGAGCTGCTCGGTCGATGGGCCAGGTTTGATTCGCCACCACTTTGGCAAGGGCCTCATCATCGGCGAACCTTCGGGCCAGCCCAGCGCACGTGTGCAGGCGCTGGCAGACCTGCTGGTGCGCGCCGGTTTTGCAGCCAGCGTGTCGGCGCAGATCCAGAAAGATGCCTGGTACAAACTCTGGGGCAACATGACGGTCAACCCGATCAGCGCCTTCACCGGTGCCACCACCGACCTGATCCTCGGCGACCCTCTGGTGCGCGACTTCATCTCAAAAATCATGCAGGAGGCCAAAGAGATAGGCGCACGCATCGGCATTCCGATGGAGCAGCAGCCGGAAGACCGACACGCCGTCACGCTCAAGCTCGGCGCCTTCAAGACCTCGATGCTGCAGGACGTGGAAGCCGGCAAGGCGGTCGAACTCGATGCGCTGGTGAGTGTGGTGAAGGAACTGGGCCAGCTGACGCAGGTGCCCACACCTTTCACCGACACCCTGCTGGGCATCGCGCGTTTGCATGCCCGCGTACGCGGACTTTACTGACAGCGCCCAGGCGTCGCAGTACCACGCCTGCATGCTGAGCGCGGTCCGCGGGCAGTCCATGAAACCCTTGTCATGCCGCCTCTGCGTCTCGCGGTAGCAAAACCACCTTGCCCAGCGTTTCGCCGGCATCGAGCAGTTCATGCGCCCGCCTGGCCTCGGTCAGCGGCAGCAGGGTCGGCGGTGGCGGGCGCAGCTTGCCCGCCGCCATCAACGCGATGGCGCGATCCATCAGGGCTCGCCGTGTCGCCGGAATCCGGTCCAGGCTGTGAATGGAATAGCAGCGCACCCCCAGGCTCTTCCCCATCAAGCGGCGCAAGGCCCCCAAGAGGTTTTCCTCCGGCAATCCAGCCAGCGCGTTGTATGACAGCAGCGTCCCAAGCGGCGCCAGCAAATCGAGGTTGGCGGTGAACGTCGGCCCGCCGACGTGGTCGAGCACAAGGTCCACCCCCCGCCCGCCCGTCAGCGCCATCACCTCAGCGTGTACCTGTTGCGTGCCGCGATGGAGCGCGTGTCGCGCGCCGGCGGCGCGGGCAAAGGCGAGTTTGTCATCGCTGCTGACGGTGCCGATCGCCAGCATGCCATCGGCCTGTGCCAGTTGCAGCACGGCCGTACCCACGCCACCGGCGGCGCCATGAATCAGCAGGCTGGCGGGCCGGCACACGCCTGATTCGTACAGCAGGGCGCCGGCCAGCTGGTAGTTGCCCAGAGTCACGGCATCGGCCGGCGAAACCGCATCGGGCAGCAGGTACACCGCCGCGGCCGGCACGCAGATCGCCTCGGCGTAGCAGCCCCCGCGCTGCGGCAGTTCGCGTGCGCTGACCAGCACCTTCTGGCCTTCATGCAAACCGCTTACCCCTGCGCCGAGCGCGTCAATCACGCCGGCCATTTCATTGCCGGGCACGGCGGGAAGTGGTGGCATCCATTGGTAACTGCCTTTGCGGATCAGGGCGTCGGGCTTGCCCACGCCGATGGCCAGGGCCCGCACCCGGACTTCCAGTGGTGCTGGCACCGGCAGCGGCCGGTCGGCCAGTTCCAGGACCTCGGGGCCGCCGGGTCGGGTGAGCTGGACGACCTGGATGTTGGTCATGGAACTCTCCTCAGCGTTGCCCGTCGCCGACGCTCACCCCGTCCTTGGTCAAACCACCCAGACGCGCATGGATGCGTCCACCGGTGCCCATGACCAGCGCAAACAGGATTTCTTTGGGCCGCGGCGCGTCCTGAATACCGATCTCCATCGAGTTGTAGTGGCTGCGTACGTAACACGCATGGATGTAGTGCAGCGGCACCATCAGCCGGTAGCCGGTGGCGGCCACGGCCTTGGCCGCCGGCACAATCGCCTTGGGCTCGTCCAGCTCGGCACGCATGGCCCACCCGCCCGCCTCGTGCCACACGGCGGCATGTTCCAGTTCACCATCGACGCCGACTATCGCAGCCTTGCTGTAGACCTCGACATTTTCCTTGCCCAGCAGATCCACCAGTTCCCTGGCCAGCAGGGTGCCCAGTGACCGCAACTCCGCCATGAAAGGCATCAAGTCGGGCTCGTAACGGCCGGCATAGGGGTTGCGGACCACCGCGCAGGCTGCAGCCAGGCGCAGCGGATTGGCCACCGGCGGTCCTCCCTCGTGATAAATGGTCTCGCAGATGAGGCTGCGTTTGCGGATTTCGATCAGTGACATGAGGGCGTTTTCCTGCTTATTGTTTGGGAATCCTGGCTTCAGCAACGACCTGGGTCCAGCGTGTCAGTTCTGCCGCCACCATGGCCTTCATTTCTTCCGGCGTGCTGCCGCGCGCTTCACCACCAATGTCTTCAAGACGGGCCTTGACCGCCGGGATCTGCAAGGCCTTCAGCACCTCCGCATTGAGCCGGTCAATGATGGCTCGCGGCGTGCCCGCCGGCGCCAGCAGCCCGGCCCAGGAACGGACGTCGTAAGCAGCAACGCCCTGCTCGCTGACCGTGGGCACATCGGGCAGGCCAGGCCAGCGTTGCGGCCCGGTCGCAGCCAGGGCCCGCAACTTGCCGGCCTTGATGTTGCTCAGCACGGCCGTGGGGGGCGCAATGATGAAAGGCACGTCGCCGGCCAGCAGCGCCGTCAATGACGCGGAGTCCCCACGGTAGGGCACATGCAGCATCTGCACGCCCGCCATCTTGGCCAGCAGTTCGCCGGCCAGATGGTGCGTCGATCCGATGCCCGCCGTGCCGTAGGCCACGGTGCCGGGCGCGCCGGCCGCAGCCGCCATCAGTTCGCGAAAGCTTTTGAACTTCGAATCGGCGCTGGTGACAATGAGAAAGGGGAAATAAGTGATGGTGGACACCATCTCGAAGCTGCCGACGGTCTGGTAAGGCAGCGCGTTGTAAAGCGCGCCGGCCACCACATGACCGCCGGTGGCGAGCGACAGGGTGTAGCCATCGGGTTTGGCACGCGCCACAGCAGCCGCGGCGATGGTGCCGCCCGCACCGGCCAGCGACTCCACCACCAGGGGCTGGCCCAGCGCCCTGGCCATTTCGCCACCCACCAGACGCGCAATCGCGTCGGCATTGCCCCCGGGCGCAAAGCCCTGGAGGATCCTGATCGGCCGGTCTGGATAACTCTGCGCCCAGGCCGGCAATCCAGCGCTGGCTGCGGCAGCGCCCGCTGCAAGAAAAAGTCGTCTGTCCATTTTTGTCTCCTGTTGTAAATTGGTGAGCCGTCTTGACGCTGCTTTTTTGAGGACGGGACCCAGGGCAGGCCCGTGCCGTCCGGTTCAGGCGCCGGCAACCACCGGGTTGCGCAGCGTGCCTATGCCTTCGATCTCCACTTCGACCACATCACCATCACGCATCACCTTGGGCGGCTTGCGGCTCCAGCCCACACCGGCCGGTGTGCCGGTTGCGATCACATCACCCGGCACCAGCGTGAAGATGGTGGAGGCATAGTTGATCAGCGTGGGAATATCGAAAATCATGTGGCCGGTATGGCTGGACTGCTCGACCACCCCGTTCAGGCGCGTCTCCAGCTTGAGCTGGCGGCCGGGCGCAATTTCGTCAGCCGTGACCATCCATGGGCCGAAGCCGCCCGTGGCCTCGAAGTTTTTGCCGGAAGCGATCTGCTTGGCATGGAACTGCCACTCGCGCACGCTGGCATCGTTGTAGCAGGCGTAGCCAGCCACGTGCTCATAGGCCTTGTCCAGCGCAATGTTGCGTCCCGGCTTGCCGATGATGACGGCAAGTTCGCCTTCCCAGTCCATCGAATCGGACACCGACGGATTCACGATGGGCTGGTTGTGTGCGGTTTGCGAGCGCCATACGCGCAGGAAGATCGGTGGCTTCTCGGACAACTCACGCTGCATGCCCGCCGCCACAACTTCCTGGTGATGGTCCATGTAGTTGCGCACGGCGCAGACAATTTTTTCCGGACGGGGAATCACGGGCAGGTAGTGGATGTCAGCCAGCTTGCCATCGACCGGCTGACCTTTGACATGGTCGGACGCCTGCAAATATGCGCCCGAGGCGATGTAGTCCGCCAGGGCCGGTTCCTTCGGCCTGGCACGGCTCAGGTTGACCACGGAGTCGCCCACAGCGGCGCCATAACATTCGCGGCCTTCGTGCAGATAGGACAGTAATTTCATGAAGTTTCCAGAACGGTGAATAGAAGGAAGGAAAAGGGAAGCGCCCGGGCTCAGGCCAGAGGTGCAGCCCGCTGAAACTTCGCCCGCCACTCTTCGAGCGGCATGAAGGTCGGGTCGGCGCGGCAGATGGCTTCGGTCTCACGCATCAGCTCTTCGTCGCTCTTGTTCAGATCGAGCGCGTCGCCATGCGGCTGGGCCACATAAAAGGGCGTGTCGATATAGACCTCGACCGTATTGCCCTCAGGGTCCGAAAAATAGATCGACAGCGCATTGCCGTGATTGAGACCGCGCAGCTTGGTGGCGCCACGCGCCAGTGCAAGGGCCTGAATGTCGCGTATGTGCTGGATGCTCGGCACCGCAAACGAAATCTGCATCACGGTGCTGAACGTCGCCTCCTCGGGCCGGCCCGAGGCGAGCACCAGCTGGTGGTGCTGATCGGCACTGGCGCTCATGAACACCAGCTCGCTCTGAAAGGTGCGGCCCTGGCCGCGATCGGTCACCGTGAGCCCGAACACCTGGGTGTAGAACGCCACCATGCGCTCGGTGTCGGTCACAAAGATCCCGAAATGCGAGGGCGTGGGACGGGTCACTGAAAGCATGAAGTGTCTCCTTGATGGGGGTGTTTGATCTGCACGGGGCAGCGGCTCAGGCGGGTGCGCCGTCGAGCCGCTTGAGCGCGGCCTCGACATTTCTTTGCGTGCCCTCAATGTGATCGGCCAACAACATGCAGGCGGTGTCGACGTCGCGTTTGAGTACTGCATTCATCAGCCTGCGGTGTTCCCTGTTCTTGTTGCGGACAATGACGCGGTGGCGTGCCGAGAAACGGCGGTAGCGCTCGGCCTGGTCAAACAGGCTGGCACACATCGCCAGCTGGCGCTGCGACGGACAGGCCGCCAGCAGGGCCAAATGGAAATCACGGTGCAGCCGGCTCCACTCGTCATCCAGCAGCGCCGGGCCGTCGCCAAGTTGCGACTCGAATTTTTCGAGCAGGTGGGAGCTCGCCACAATGGTGGCCTCCCAGGCAGCATCGCCCAGCTGCACCGACACACGCAAGGCCTGCACATCGAGCAACAGCCGCATGTGGGTGATGTCGGCCAGATCGCCCAGCGAAATGCCGGCGACGCGAAAGCCGCGCCGTTCGTCGGCTTTGACCAGGCCCTCCTGAGTCAGACGGTTCAAGGCCTCGCGCAGCGGACTGCTGGAAAAACCGTAGCTGCTTTGAAGCTCGTCGATTTTGAGCCTGGCGCCCGGCTCGAACTCGCCGAACAGCACATCGCGCCTCAGGCAGGCAAACGCCTGCTCGGACAAAGGGATGGCGGGGATCGACGGGGTGGTTTCCATGGATGGTATCTGGCACTTTGCAAATTTTATGCACAAAATGATTTTTTGTGCAATATATGGCAAACCCCTATCCGGCCACAGACACCCTGGGCGAGCCTCCGTCCCTGCGCCTGCCCGCCTCACGACTGGAACCGACTTGCGTTTTGCCGCCAAAATGGCGCATCTTTCATGAAAAATGCCCCGCAGTGACCGTCACTCCAACCCTGGTCCGGCCCGCCCTGGCCTGGCACCCCCCCTCCGCATGACTGCCAAGCGCGCCCTGAGCGGAACTGCTTTCGCCACACTGCTGCTCATCGCACTGATGATGGGCGCCAACCATGTCGCAGCGCGCATGGCCTTCAACAACGGCGTGGACGTGGCGACCGCGGTTACTTTTCGCAGCGTGGGCACCGCCCTGGCGGTGGCTGCGCTGCTGGCCATCCAGCGTGTACCCCTGCGCTTGAGCACACGCCACAAGCGCATGCTGCCGCTGATCGGCCTGCTGATCGCTGTGCAAAGCCTGTGCCTGTATTCCGCCGTCGCGCGCCTGCCGGTGGCGCTCGCCCTGCTGGCTTTCAACAGTTATCCGATCTGGACGGCGCTGTGGGCATGGATGGTTTACCGGCAAAGGCCGGAGCGGGCAATGCTGATCGCCATGCCGGTGATCCTGCTGGGCCTGGCCCTCGCGCTCGACGTGTTGGGCGCCGCCTCGGGCCTCGGCGCTTCGGGCCAATGGAGCCGCATCGGTGCCGGTGTGGCCTTTGCGCTGGCCGCAGCGGCCACCTTTGGCCTCGCGCTGGTGCTGACCCAGCATGAAACTGCCGACGTGGATGGCCGCGTGCGTAGCGCCACCACCCTGGCCATCGCCGGACTGATCGCACTCGGCGTGGTCGGCTTGCAGGGCGGCTTTCAGTTGCCGCAGGCGCCGGCCGGCTGGGGCGGCCTGGCGGCGCTGACCTTTTTGTACGGCACGGCTTTCACCATCATGTTCACCGTGCTGCCCAAACTCGGTGTGGTCGGCAACTCGGCCATCATGAATGTGGAGCCGGTGTTTGCGCTGGTGCTGGCCTGGCTGATTCTGGGCCAGGCGATTGCGCCAGTGCAGGTGGCCGGTGCCCTGCTGGTGGTGGGGGCGGTGATGCTGCTGGGGCTGAGGAAACGCTGAGCTTGCCGAGGCGCCGTCGCGGTGGCAAGCCCCAGCACCCGGGTTTGCAGAAGGCAGCAGGACTTGACTCCCCACTCCCTCCCCTAACCCCTCCCTCGCCCCGCTGGGCGATGGAGGGGAACCTCATTTGGCCGCGTGTGCTGCTCCCGCGTGTAAACATGACAGCCACCTGAGAACCGACGTGACGCGCTTCGCACGTCACGTCTCCCCGCATCCGCATCCGTTCCCCACCCGTCGGGCTGGGCCGAGGAGCGCAGCCGAAAACGGATCAGGGCGAGCGATTGTCTGAGCCGAAGGCGAGTTCGAGCAAGACCCCGTTTTCGGCGAGCACCGCAGGTTGCCCCGTAGCGCAGCGCAGGGGTCCCAGACCATCGGGTCGCCTTTTCTTTGGTGACTTTCTTTTGGCGACGCAAAAGAAAGTTACTTGCCGCCGGGCAACCCCCGGCTTGTTGGCACGCCAAGCTGTACGAGTTATCCAACATGGATCCCGGATCAAGTCCGGGACGACTGCCCCTGGAAACTAGTCCGCGACCACCACCGGCACCCGCAGCGCCAGCGCACACATCAACTCATAAGCCACCGTGCCCGCCGCCTGCGCAATCTCGTCGATGGGCAACATGGCGCCGCTGGCTGAACGCCCCCAGAGCGTCACCTCCGCGCCCATCCCCACGTCCGGCACCGGCGTCAGGTCCACCGTCAGCATGTCCATGCTGACGCGCCCGACCATGCGGCATCGCACGCCATTGACCAGGAGAGGCGTGCCCGTTGTGCAATGCCGCGGGTAGCCATCGGCATAGCCGCAAGCCACCACGCCAATGCGCAAAGGGCCCTCCGCCGTGAAGCTGGAGCCGTAACCCACGGTATCGCCCGCGACGAGGTGTTGCACCCCGATGATTTTTGCAGCCAGCGTCATCGTGGGCAGCAGGCCCCAGTCTGCGGCGCTGTGCTCGGGAAAATCGGGCGCGCTGCCATAGACCGCAATGCCGGGCCGCACCCAGTCGGATTTTTCTCCGGCCAGCGCCGCGTGGCGCAGCACGGCAGCGCTGTTGCTCAGCGTGCGTTCGCCCGGCAGGTCATGGGTGACCGCTTCAAAAGCCTGCAACTGCGCAGCGATGCCTTTGGCGCCATCAGCGTCGCTGAAATGCGTCATCAGCGAAATCTCTTCCACCTGCGGCAGGGCATTCAGGCGCGTCCAGGCGGCACGATAACGTTCGGGCGTGAAGCCCAGCCGGTTCATGCCCGAGTTCATTTTCAGGAAGACGCGGTGCGGCAACTGGGTTTTGTGCGCGGCCAGCATGGCGATCTGCTCGTCGCAGTGCACCGTGTGCCACAGGCCGAGGCGCGAGCACAGCTCCAGGTCGCGCAGCTCGAAACAGCCCTCCAGCAACAGGATGGGGCCGCGCCAGTCGAGCGCGCGCAGGCGCTGGGCCTCGGCCAGATCGAGCAGGGCAAAACCGTCGGCGCTGCGCAGCGCATCAAACACACGTTCAATGCCGTGGCCATAGGCGTTGGCCTTGACCACCGCCCAGACCCGGGCGTCCGGTGCGCCGGCACGTACACGCGCCAGATTGTGCTGAAGGGCGGCGGCATGAACGGTGGCAAGAATGGGACGGGGCATGTCGGCCTGTGGTGGATTGATGTCAAAAGCCGGACCCACGTGGGTTAACACCGGGCTTGTCAAGGGCTATTTGTCGATTCTGCCAGCTTGCCGCATGCTATAAACCTTCAACGTCAGGAGACATTCACATCTATCGTGCCGCATCAGGATTTCTGATGTATGCGCACAGTGATCAAAACGGTTCAATGAAGCTGAAGCGCGGTTTTTACACCATCATGGCAGCCCAGTTTTTCAGCTCGCTGGCTGATAACGCGCTGTTTGTGGCTGCCGTGGAGTTGCTGCGCAGCGAAGGCGCACCCAAGTGGCAGCCGGCGGCGCTGGTGCCCATGTTTGCGCTGTTTTATGTGGTGCTGGCGCCCTTTGTAGGCGCTTTCGCCGACGCCCAGCCCAAGGGCAAGGTCATGTTCATCAGCAACGCCATCAAGGTGGTGGGCTGCCTGATGATGCTGTTCGGCACACACCCGCTGCTGGCCTATGCGATTGTCGGCCTGGGTGCCGCCGCCTACTCGCCGGCCAAATACGGCATCCTGACCGAGCTGCTGCCGGCCTCGCAACTCGTCAAGGCCAATGGCTGGATAGAGGGCCTGACGATTGCTTCCATCATCCTGGGCGTCCTGCTCGGCGGCCAGCTGGTCGGGCACTCGGTCTCGCACCTGCTGCTGTCCTTCGACGTCCCGGTGTTCAGCACCGGCATAGACACGCCGCCCGAAGCGGCCATCTGCGCACTGATTGTTCTTTATGCGATTGCCGCCTGGTTCAACACCCGCATTCCGCTGACCGGCGTCGAGATGCGGCCCATGCCGCGCAACAAGCTGGAGCTGTTGCCGGATTTCTGGAACTGCAATTCGGCCCTGTGGCGCGACAAGCTGGGGCAGATTTCGCTGGCCACCACCACCTTGTTCTGGGGCGTGTCGGGCAACCTGCGCTACATCGTGCTGGCCTGGAGCGCGGCCGCACTGGGTTACAGCACCACGCAGGCGTCCTCACTGGTCGGGGTGGTGGCGATTGGCACGGCAGCCGGCGCCATTCTGGCGTCCATGCGCATGCGGCTGGAACATGCCACCAGCGTGATGCCGCTCGGTATTGCCATGGGGGTGCTGGTGATTTTGATGAACGTCATCAGCAACGTCTGGGTGGCCGCGCCGTTTTTGATTCTTCTGGGCGGCCTGGGCGGTTTTCTGGTGGTGCCGATGAACGCGCTGCTGCAGCACCGGGGCCACAATCTGATGGGTGCGGGTCGCTCGATCGCCGTGCAGAACTTCAACGAACAGGCCTGCATTCTGGCGCTGGGCGCTGGCTACAGCCTGTCCACCGGCATGGGGCTGTCGGCCTTCGGCGCGATCACCATCTTTGGCCTGGTGGTGGCCGGCTTCATGTGGCTGATCCAGCGCTGGCACAAAAGCAACTGTATCAAGCACAAGGAGCAGGTGGATCATTTGCTGAGCATCGCGCGCAGCGACAAGTCGCACTGATGCCCGCCCTTGCAGCCAGGGCGGCGCACGGCACCCGCCAGCCTTTTTTTCCGTCCCTCAATCTCTAGCCGCCATGAGCCGGTCGCATGTTGCGCTGCCCGTCGCGGCGCTGATTTTCAATGCCGCGGTCTGGGGCATGTCCTGGTGGCCGTTTCGCGAGTTGCAGTCGCAGGGGCTGCATCCGCTGTGGTCCACGGCGCTGATCTACTTTTTTTCACTGGCCTGCATCGTCGGCTGGCAGGCAGGCGCCTGGCGCAGCTTTGTGCAGCATCCGCAGCTGTGGCTGCTGGCCCTGGCTGCCGGCCTGACCAACGTCGGCTTCAACTGGGCCGTGACGGTGGGCGATGTGGTGCGTGTGGTGCTGCTGTTTTACCTGATGCCGGCGTGGTCGGTTTTGCTCGCCTGGGCCGCGCTTGGGGAAACACCGACCCGCGCCTCCCTGCTGCGGCTGCTGCTGGCCATGGCCGGCGTGTTGATTGTGCTCAAGGCGCCAGGCTCCCCCTGGCCTGTGCCGCAGGGCATCCCCGACTGGCTGGCCCTGATGGGCGGCCTGAGTTTTGCCGCCACCAACGTGCTGCTGCGCAAGCTCGAATACACACCCAGCGCCGCGCGCATGATGGCCATGTTTGGCGGCGGCGGCGTTCTGGCCAGCGCAGCGGCGCTGCTCGGTCTGGCCGGGGGCATTGTTTCAGCGCCGGTCTGGACAACGGCCTGGTTGCCTGTGGCACTGGCGCTGGGGCTGGCTTTCCTGATCAGCAACATGGCGCTGCAATATGGCGCAGCGCGGCTGGCAGCCAGCACCACCGCGCTGGTGATGCTGACCGAAATTTTGTTTGCCAGCCTGTCCGCTGCGGCCCTGGGCGCGGCCGAGTTCAGCGCCCGCACCCTGCTGGGCGGCAGCCTGATTGTGCTGGCGGCGTTGCTGGCAGCCGCCGCACCCACTCCGCCCAAAAAGGCGTTAAATCAGTAAGCAAGCCAACATCACCCGACAGGAGCACCCCATGAGCAGCATTTACGACTTCGAGGCCCGGCAGATCAACGGCAAGGACATTGCGCTGTCGAAATTCAAGGGCAAGGTCCTGTTGATCGTCAACACCGCCAGCAAGTGCGGCTTCACGCCGCAGTTCGGTGGCCTGGAGGAACTGCACCAAGGTTATGCCGGCAAGGGGCTGGTGGTGCTGGGTTTTCCCTGCAACCAGTTTGGCTCGCAAGACCCGGGCGCCGATGGCGAGATTGCCGAGTTCTGCCAGGTCAACTATGGCGCGAGTTTTCCGATGATGGGAAAAATCGACGTCAACGGCCCGGCCGCACATCCGCTGTACGCCTGGTTGTCTGCCGAAGCACCGGGCCTGCTGGGCAGCAAGGCCATCAAATGGAATTTCACCAAGTTTCTGGTCGGCAAGGACGGCCAGGTCCTGCGGCGTTATGCGCCTACCGACACACCGGCCGATCTGGCGAAAGACGTGGAAGCCGCGCTGGCTGCGTGATGAACCAGAAAATCAGGTTACTGCCCTTTATTCACGGGCATCAACAGCTATCGATTTGATAGCGCATCGTCGAGCACTTCGACCCAGTGCCGCACCGGCGTGGCGGTGCCGCTTTGCAGGTGAGTGATGCAGCCGATGTTGGCCGAAACAATCACCTGCGGCTGCATCTGGCCCAGATTCGACAACTTGCGGTCGCGCAGCTCGGTGGCGATGCCGGGGTTCAGCACCGAGTAGGTGCCGGCCGAGCCGCAGCACAGATGGGCCTCGCAGCTGGCGACCTTCACGTCAAAACCCAGAGCGCCCAGGTGTTGTTCAACGCCACCACGCAACTGCTGGCCGTGTTGCAAGGTGCAGGGCGGATGAAACGCGATGGCACCGCCACCGGCCGACACTTTGTCGCGCAAGGCGTCCACCAGCTCGGGCAAGAGCTCACTCAAGTCGCGTGTCAGTTCACTGATGCGCGCTGCCCTGGCCGCATAGGCTGCATCGTCCTGCAGGTGGTAGCCGTACTCCTTGACGGTCACGCCGCAGCCGGACGCATTCATGACAATGGCCTCCACCCCGCCCTCCACATGCGGCCACCAGGCATCGATGTTGTTCTTCATCTCGGCCTTGCCGCCGTCCTGGTCGTTCAGGTGAAACTTGACAGCGCCGCAGCAGCCGGCTTTTCGCGCCAGCACGGTCTGGATACCGGCAGCGTCCAGCACACGCGCGGTGGCGCTGTTGATGTTGGGCATCATGGCCGGCTGCACACAACCAGCCAGCATCAGCACCTTGCGCGGATGTTGAGCCCGGGGCCACGCGCCTGAGGACTGGCGGGCCGGTACTTTGGCCTGCAAGGAAGCCGGCAGCAGGCCGCGCAGCGCCTGGCCCAGCTTCATGGCTGGCGCAAACAGCGGCGAAGGCAGCCCCTGCTTGAGCGCCCAGCGCAAAGCCTTTTCACCGGCCGGGCGCGGCACCCGTTCATCGACCAGCTTGCGGCCAATGTCCACCAGGTGGCCGTACTGCACACCACTGGGGCAGGTGGTTTCACAGTTGCGGCAGGTCAGGCAGCGGTCCAGGTGAAGCTGCGTCTTGCGTGTGGGCGCCTGGCCTTCGAGCACCTGCTTGATCAGGTAGATGCGTCCGCGCGGGCCGTCGAGTTCATCACCGAGCAACTGGTAGGTCGGGCAGGTGGCGGTGCAAAAGCCGCAGTGCACACACTTGCGCAAAATCGCCTCGGCGGCCTGGCCGTCGGCGCTGTTCTTGAATTCAGGGGCGAGGTGGGTTTGCATCAAGTCTCCGACGGGCCGCCCTTAGGAGGCTTACGCCCCCTCGGGGGGCAGTGCAGCGGCGCAGCCGCAAACGTGGGGGTCAACATTAAAAGTCCGGGTAGAGGCGACCGCGGTTAAAAATACCGGCCGGATCGAACTCTTTCTTCAACCGGGCATGGATCCGGTCCAGCGGCGGTTTTAATACATCAAATCGGCCCACAGCCCTTTGCGGACTCGCGTCACCAGCTATAAAAAGTGTAGCGCTCCCGCCCACCGCGGCAGCCATGGTGCGCAGCCTGGGGCCCTCGCTGGCGGCAGCGCGCAGCCAGCGCAGGCCGCCATGCCACTCGATCAGCGGTGTTTCCGGCAAGTCCAGCACGGGCGCGGTTTGCGGCAGCGACAGCCGCCACAAGTCGCGCGCGCCGCGCTCCAGAAACCAGGGCAGCTGCTGGTCGCGGCACAGCGTCCAGTCGGGCGCTGTCGCCGCATTGTCCTGGCGCTCGCCGCCCATCAATTTGCAGGCGGCTTCCACTGCGGCCACCGCACCACGCAGGCGCAGATACAGCGTCGGTGTTCCGCCATCGTCGACCCAGCAGCTGGCGTTCAGCGGCAGGGCTTGCCCGCCCCAGCGCTGCAGTTGCGCCAAGGCCTGGTTCTGGCCCATCTGGAACTTCAGGGTCGCTTCCGCCGGGGCCACCGGCAAGACCTTGAGGCTTATTTCTGTCAGCAGGCCCAGCGTGCCCATGGCGCCCGTCATCAGGCGCGAGACATCGTAGCCCGCGACATTTTTCATGACCTGTCCGCCAAAGGTGAGCAGCTCGGCCTTGCCGTTGAGCAGGGTCACACCCAGCACATGGTCGCGCACCGCGCCCACGCTGGCGCGCGCCGGGCCGCTGAGTCCGGCCGCCACCATGCCACCGACGGTGGCTCCACCTTCAAAATGCGGAGGCTCAAACGGCAGGCACTGGCCACGCTCGGCCAGCAGCGCCTCGAGTTCGGCAAGCCGGGTGCCGGCGCGCACCGTCACCACCAGCTCGGTCGGCTCGTAACTCGTGATGCCGCTCAGGGCTGTGCTGTCCAGCAGCTCGCCCGCCGCTGGCTCGCCGTAAAAATCCTTGCTGCCCCCGCCGCGTATGCGCAGCGGCGTGGCGCTGGCTGCTGCGGTCCTGACCTGCTCGATGATGGCTTGAAGCGCTGTATCCATGGCCCCGATGGTAAAGGCCTGTGTGCCGGCACGGTTTGATATTTTTGAACGCCGGGCGTTCGCTTTTTTTTGGCGCGTCTGTCAGTCGGTGAAAAAATCAACCGGCAACCCGGCCACATCCACCCGCCGCGACACCACGCAGCCCGACAGTGGCCGCGCCTCAATTTCCGCCGCAGGCCGGCCATGGCGCGCGCTGGTGAGGTACAGCGTCTGCAGATCGTCGCCGCCAAAACACGGCATGGTGGGGCACAGCCCTGGCGTGGCGATGTCGTCCAGCAGCTCACCACCCGGCGAGAGCTTGAGCACCCGCCCGCCCTCGAACATGGCGACCCAGTAGTTGCCCTGGCTGTCCACGGCGGCGCCATCAGGCCTGCCGCCGTAAGCAGGCATGCCGGGCACACCTGCCTGCCAGCCTGCCGGTTTGGGGGGGAACTGTTTGAACACCCGCTCGCGCGACATCCGGTTGCTGGCCGCGTCCCAATCCCAGGCGCGAATCACATGCTGCGTGGTGTCGGTCCAGTAAAGCGTCGTGCCATCGGGCGACCAGGCCAGGCCGTTGGCAATGGTGGCGTTGCCAGCCTTGCGCTCCAGCGCGGCGGGGCGTCCAGCCCGCGCGTCCATGCAGAACAGCTGCGCCGCCGCCCGGTCGCGCGGCTCATACATGGTGCCGGCCCAAAAGCGGCCCAGCGGGTCGGCCTTGCCATCGTTGAAGCGGGTGGTGGCGCTGTCATGCCCGGCCCGCACCAGCAGTTGCAAGGGCCCGCCCCAGACCGGCGCGCGGTAAATGCCGTCGCGCAGGGCGATCACCAGACCGCTGGCCCGGCCCTGGGTCCGGGCTGGCGCCATGCTGCCGGGCTCCAGCGGCATGGCCCAGCTTTGCACTTCGCCGGTGAAAACATTGCTGCGGTGAATCTGCCGGCCCGGAATGTCCAGCCAGTACAGCATCTGCTCTTCGGCGTGCCAGAACGGCGACTCGCCCAGTTCATCGGGCCGGGCCACCACGGTTTGCCAGCCGGCGCTCATGCCACATGCTCCGCCAAGATGCTCATCTGCGCGCTCATGGACTCGCCCGGCGCCAGCACGCGCAGGCCCAGCTCACCGGCCTGGCTGCTGCCCGCAGCCAGCAAATTGACGGCGTTGTTGACATGGCTGACGGGTTCAATCGCCACAAAATCGCGGCTGCTGTGGGTAAACACCACCAGACGGCGCATGCTGGAGCTGATGCGGGTGAGCAGCATCTCGTCGCGCAGTTGCACCACACCGCTCCAGCCGTCAAAGCAGTGGTCCACGTCCAGGCCGGCGCAGTCTGCGTCCAGCCCGCGCGATGGCTCGCGATGTGTCGGCAACTTGTCGCCACCCATCTCCCAGCGGCCAGTGGCTTCAAACCTGATGTGGCTGCGCGGGCGCTTGACGAAGTAGGGGTGCCAGCCCAGACCCGCCGGTGCCGGTGTGGCCGACTGATTGGTCATGCTCAGCGTCAGCTCGAGGGCACCGCCGTGGATCCGGAAGGTTTGCGAGGCATCAAAGGCAAAAGGCCAGGACGTATCGGCCCGGTGTTCGCAGGCCAGCATCAGCAGCTCATCGCCCTGATCGAGCACCTGCCAGGGCCGCTGCCAGCCCACCCCGTGGATAGCGTGGGGTTCCGGGCCGTTGTTTTGCACCAGCGGATGGCTGGTGCCCTGCCACTTCAGCGTGGCATGCCCGACCCGGTTCGAAAAAGGCACCAGCGGGTAGCTGCCCGCGAGGCGCACCGTGGCGAGTTCTGCGGCCTGGGTGGAGCGCAACACCGGCACATCGTCGAGCCACAGGCCGGCGATACAGCCGCCCAGCTCGGGCTTGATCTCGCAACGCAGTCCGCCGCCGGACAGGGTGATGGAAGGGCTCATGCTGCCATTGTGCACGGCAAATCAGGGCCCCCACGGTCGTTCACTGCGTGCAACTCCCTGCCCCCAGGGGGCGTTTTTGCCTTGGGGCGGCCCCGGCGGCAAAAAAATGGCCCGCAGGAACCGAAGTTCTTGCGGGCCAAACATCCAAAGGAGACTCTCGCTATTTCAAAATCCTGCCGCAGCTGGCTGGCAGCTGCGGCGTGTACCGTTTTAGCGGCTGTAGGCCGTTTCGCCGTGGGAGGTGATGTCGAGGCCTTCGCGCTCGTCTTCCTCGCTGACACGCAGGCCTATGGTCAGGTCCACCACCTTGTAGGCGATGAAGGACACCACTCCGGACCAGACAATCGTGATCAACACGGCCTTGAGCTGGATCCAGACCTGGGCAACGATGGAGTAATCCGCTGCCGTGACCATGGTGGCCGTGACCCAGTCGGCCACGTAGCCGGGGCCGCCCAGGCTTGGGGAATTGAACACACCGGTCAGCAGGGCGCCGAGGATACCGCCTATGCCGTGCACACCGAACACGTCAAGCGAGTCGTCCGCACCGAGCATTTTCTTCAGGCCGTTGACACCCCAGAGGCAGGCAAAACCAGCCACCAGGCCGATGATCAGGCCGCCGCCTATGCCGACGTTGCCGGCGGCCGGTGTGATCGCCACCAGACCAGCGACTGCACCGGAAGCAGCACCCAGCATCGAAGCCTTGCCGCGCATCAGCGCTTCGCCGACACACCAGGCCAGCACCGCAGCTGCCGTGGCAGCCAGGGTGTTGATGAAGGCCAGGGCGGCGAAGCCGTTGGCTTCCAGGGCAGAGCCGGCGTTGAAACCGAACCAGCCCACCCACAGCAGGGCCGAACCCACCATGGTCAGTGTCAGGCTGTGCGGCGCCATGGCTTCCTTGCCGTAACCGATACGCTTGCCGACCATGTAGGCACCGACCAGACCGGCGACGGCGGCGTTGATGTGCACGACGGTACCGCCGGCAAAATCAAGCGCACCCGACTGCCAGATGTACCCGGCCTTGGAGCTCATCTCGTCAACCACTTCCTTGGCGGTGTAGGCATCCGGGCCCATCCAGAACCAGACCATGTGAGCCATCGGTGCATAGCTGAAGGTGAACCAGATGACCATGAACATCAGCACGGCTGAGAACTTCATGCGTTCGGCAAAGGCGCCGACGATCAGTGCGCAGGTGATGCCGGCAAAAGTGGCCTGGAAGGCTGCGAAGATGATTTCAGGAATCACAACGCCCTTGCTGAAGGTCGCCGCATTGGCGAAGGTGCCGGCAGCGTTGTCCCAGACACCTTTCATGAACAGCCGGTCGAAGCCGCCGAAAAAGGCGTTGCCCTCGGTGAAGGCCAGGCTGTAACCGTAGATGAACCACAGCACCACAATCATCGAAAAGGTGACCATGACCTGCATCAGCACCGACAGCATGTTCTTGCTGCGGACCAGGCCGCCGTAGAACAGGGCCAGGCCGGGGATGGTCATCAGGATGACCAGCATGGTCGAGACCATCATCCAGGCGGTATCGCCCTTGTTGGGAACGGCCACGGGGGCAGCCGGTGCGGCAGGTGCAGCAGGCGCTGCAGCAACAGCCGCGGCTGCGGGTGCAGCAGACGCAGCCGCAGCCGCAGCGGGCGCCGCAGCTTCAGAAGCAGCAGGGGCGGCAGCAGGCGCCTGAGCCAGAACGGCGGCGCCACTGGCGAGCAGGCTCAGTCCCAGAGCCAGGGAGGCAAGTAGTTTTTTCATGTCAATGTTCTCTTTATGGGTTGAGCTTTACAGCGCCTCTTTGCCGGTTTCGCCGGTGCGGATACGCACCACCTGCTCAAGGTTGTAAACGAAGACCTTGCCGTCGCCGATCTTGCCGGTGCGGGCTGCGCCCTCCACCGCTTCGATCACGCGGTCAACGAGCTCGTCGGACACAGCCGCTTCGATCTTGACCTTGGGCAGAAAGTCCACCACGTATTCAGCGCCACGGTACAGCTCGGTGTGGCCTTTCTGGCGACCGAAGCCCTTGACTTCGGTCACGGTAATGCCTTGCACACCAATGCCGGACAGCGCCTCGCGCACTTCGTCCAGCTTGAACGGTTTGATAATGGCCGTTACGAGTTTCATGAGTTCTCCTTTACCTCAGCTAGATGCCGTGTTATTTCAGAAATTTTTCTTGATCGAGAACACCAGACCATCTTTGGCGAGGTCACGGGTACCGGAGCCGGTCAGGGTGTAGGGAGCGCCCAGGCCATTGGTGCCGACAAGGGCCAGGCTGAGGATCAGTCCGTCGATGTCCTTGTTGACGGCCACCGAATAGTCTGAGTAGGAATTGCCGTTCTTGATTTTCTGCGCGCCGACGTGCGGGACGATGGACCAGCCGGAACCCAGGTCAAAGTTGGCGCTGAGGTCGAGGTAGCCACTGTTCTTGCTGTTGACCGTGCCAAACAGGTTGGTCGTGGCGTGTGAGTACTTCGCAGTGACGATGCCGAAGGTGAGGGCGCCGTACAGCTCGAAGGTGTTGGGGCTCACGAAACCAGCGGTCTTTTTCATGTTGTTGCCGGCATACCAGTAGTACAAACCACCCAGGTCGTAGCCGAGGCCTTCGGCGAGCGTGCCTTTGTAGCCGCCGTAGACATCGATTTCAACCGGGCCTTTCATGCTGCCGGGGGGGACGGGGCCCGAATCCTTGATCCAGGTGATGGTCGAAGCCCAGGTGCCCAGGTAAAAGCCGCTGCTGTGCGCATAGTCGATGCCGCCATTGATTGCAGGCTTCTTGCCGGTCTGCGAAATGCCGCGATAGCGGTAGTCGGTGGTAGCGCCGACGTTGTAAGAAAGGGTGTAGTCCGGCGCAGGGGCTGCGGTCTGGGCAAAGGCCGAACCTGCCAGGGCAAGTACCATGACCAGCATTGATTTTTTGGCGGCTGATTTCATTGAGGGCTCCATTGAGAGTTAAAAAAGGGAATTGGATGCTTTGAGTCCTTAGCACGGAGCGTGCCAAATTACGTAAGCCGATCGCTCCTCCGTCGTCTTCAGGAGCGGCTCACGCGTTAACTTGAACGGGAATAAATACAAGATGTGCACCGAATAAGTGCATTAATGTCTGCCCGGTTTTGGTGCAACAGGGAGAAATCGACCCATGAGCTTATCTTTAGTGCAAAGCCGCGCCTTGCTGGGCATGCAGGCGCACCCGGTCTGCGTTGAAGTTCATCTGGCCAATGGTTTGCCGAGTTTCACGCTGGTCGGCCTGGCAGAGACGGAGGTCAAGGAAGCGCGGGAGCGGGTGCGCTCGGCGATTCAAAACACCGGGCTGGAGTTTCCCAGCAACAAGCGCATCACGGTTAATCTGGCGCCCGCCGACCTGCCCAAAGACTCGGGCCGCTTTGATTTGCCGATTGCCCTGGGCATTCTGGCCGCCAGCGGGCAGATAGCGACGCAGAAACTGGAAGGCTACGAGTTCGCCGGCGAGTTATCGCTGGGCGGCGAATTGCGCCCGATACGCGGCGCACTGGCCATGAGTCTGGCACTGCCGGCGCAGGACGCTGGCAGGCCCCGGCTGGTGTTGCCGGAAGGCAGTGCCGAGGAAGCCGCCCTGGTGCCGCAAGCCGAGGTGTACAGCGCGCGCCACCTGCTTGATGTGGTCAGGCAATTTCTGCCCGGCGATGCCGTTCCGGAAAATCCGGCCGGCTGGGCCCGCGTAGAAGCCTGTGCCATTCAGCAACCCGCGCCCTACCCCGACCTGTCGGATGTCAAAGGTCAGGCGGCAGCAAAAAGGGCGCTGGAAATTGCGGCCGCAGGAGGCCACAGCCTGTTGATGGTGGGTCCGCCAGGCTCGGGCAAATCCATGCTGGCCCAGCGTTTTGCCGGGCTGTTGCCCGCCATGAGCACTGCCGAGGCCCTCGAAAGCGCCGCCATCGCTTCACTGGGCGGGCGCTTTTCGCTGGACAAGTGGGCCCAGCGGCCGACCTGCTCCCCGCACCATACAGCCAGTGCCGTGGCGCTGGTGGGCGGCGGCTCACCACCGCGGCCCGGTGAAATTTCGCTGGCGCACCAGGGCGTGCTGTTTCTGGACGAATTGCCGGAGTTCCCGCGCGCCGCGCTCGAAGCGCTGCGTGAGCCGCTGGAGTCGGGCAGCATCACGATTTCACGCGCAGCCCAGCGGGCCGAGTTTCCGGCGCGTTTTCAGTTGATCGCTGCGATGAACCCCTGCCCCTGCGGTTACCTCGGCTCCAGCCTGCGGCCCTGCCGCTGCTCGCCCGACCAGGTCTCGCGTTACCAGGGCAAACTCAGCGGCCCGCTGCTGGACCGGATTGACCTCCACGTTGAAGTGGGCGCACTGGCTGCCGACGAACTGGTCAACGCAGCACCGGGTGAAAGCAGCACCCGCATCCGCCAGCGCGTGGTCGCAGCGCGCGAGCTCGCCATCGCGCGCCAGGGCAGCAGCAACCAGGCCCTGCAAGGCAAGGCGATTGACACGCAATGTCAGCTGGACGCCGCAGCCGCAAAGTTTTTAAACACCGCCGCCGCCCGCCTCGGCTGGTCGGGCCGCAGCATACACCGCTGCCTGAAGGTGGCACGCACGATTGCCGATCTGGCCGGTGCCGCCTCGGTGCAGCTCACCCATGTGGCCGAAGCGGTGCAGTACCGGCGTGTTCTGAAGGCGCACTGACGCCAGAAGCCGCCACAGCCAGCGCAGGCCCCAGCTGCGGCGCTGCCAGCCGCATGCCCAAATTCTCAGCGGCCTCGCTGACGCTTGATCTCCGCAGCCTGCTCTGGCGTAGGTTCACATTTCACGGCGCCTGACATTCGTGCAGTGGCCTTCTTTACGCCGCCCAGCAGCGCCTCGTCGTTGGCAAAGCTGCTTCGCTCTCCAAAGTAAATGCTGCCTGTAATAGGCAGGAAGGTATGTCCGTCGTACTTGCAACGGGCAGGACGACTGAGATAGTTTTCGATTTCACGGTGAATGATCAATTGGTCAACCAGGTATGCGCAGGCTTCCGGGTCTGAGCCATGCTTGCCGCTGTTCCAGTACGTCGCATGCCGATCAAGCTGAGGCTTGTCAACATCACAGGAGCCCGTGTATGCGATGGGCTGCTTGGGCAACCACTTTTGATCGTATGCCGACGACCATTGCGATAACGTCATCGCCGCCAGCAATATCGCCCATCGGTTCCATCTTTTCATCAAATCTCTCCGGTTAGTGGTGTTTAGGCAGTCTTTCGATCAACCAGCGAGTGCAGCGATCTATCCAGCCGTTGGTGCTGCATGGGGGCAGGCAGGGAGACGGTGAGGAGTTCTGAGCCTATCGTGTTCCAGCGCACGGCGCAATGCGGCGCAGCTGCACGTTGTGCGTACGCTGCGAACTGCTCCACACCTCAAACGGGGTTGCCATGGCTATTCGGTCAAGACCATCGAAGGCCCCGTGCGAAGCATTTGGGAAAGTCGCCTTCCATTCACTACTGTCTGGAGGGTTCGTGAACCTTTCCCCAAAATCAATGCGGCGGCTCTCAGCTGGCGCGTGCAGGGGCCCCATGCCCCCTCAGTGCCAGCGCCAGCACCGACAGCACAAAAGCAGTCGCACTTGCAGCACTTCGCCACATATTGGCCTGGCTCCATGCGCGTCGGGTCTGCTCCCAGTCGGACGGCAAGGCACCCGGGTTCCAGGATTCGGTGTAGGCGTTCAAAGGCAGATTCACCTCGCGCGTCAGAAAAATGATGCCTCCGGCGTACAGCAGGGCTGCGACCGACAAAAGCAGGCACCAGCTGCGACGCTGCCAGTCCAGGGCGATCGCGAGCACACACCACAAGGGCGCCAGAAAAAAGAACACAAAAAACAGGCTGTGCCGGACGTTGCGGTTCAGTGAGGACTGCACCATCGCATAGGTCGCGCCGTCCATTTGTGCGGTCGCAAGGTTGATGTTGAAACTGTAGGTCCCGAAGAAGCCCGTCATGATGCCGAACCAGACCACAGCCAGAAGGTGAAAAGAGAGGGAGGTGGGGGCATGTCTCATCAGCGCAGTATGAAACAGCTGCCGCCCTGCTCTCTTAACGCCGGATAAGTCCCAGGCTGGCGCGCACGCGGGACAGGGACACATCGGTCATGCCCAGCCAGGATGCGAGGTGTTTCAGCGGAATTCGCTCACACCAGACCGGCCGATGGACCAGCACCTCCTGATAACGCTGGCTCGCGTCCGACTGCAGAAATATGCGCTCCCGCCACATCTTTTCATCCAGCAGCCCCTGAAGCGCGCGCAGCTGGAGCGTGGTCCATGCCGGCTCCCCGGTCATCTCCTTGTCGACACTGGCATAACTGATCGCGTGTACCCGCGTTGGCTCCAGCGCGGCCACAAAAAATGAACTGTCTGTTTCACGCAGAGCAGGTGTGATGGGCCACAGCGGCTGCCGGTCAGAGAAAAAGTTCTTGTTCGCCTCCACGCCATTCTGATCCAGGTAGTACAGCCGCAGCAGACCACTCTCCACCCACCAGAAGTCGCTCCAGCGCTCACCTGCCCTCAGCAAGGTCTCGCCTTTGGCAAGACAACGCAGCCGCGCGCCCGCAACCACACGACGGAGGGCGGAAGGTGGCGCCTCGGGCATCAAGGCCATCAGCCCGTCCAGCAGCAAGGGATCACTCATGAGGACCTTGAATCAATACTCAACCTTGCCGACCCGGTCGCGCAGAGGCTCAGCGCGCCGAAGGAACTTGCGATGCTCCAAGATGCCTGACAGCAAAATCGTCCACCACTTTCGCGACCTCTTCGTGGGCGGTGTGGTACATGTGGATGCCGCTGAAGCAAGGGTCACCTTCGGCTTCACCGCCACGAATCAGAGCAAACTCCGTCACGGCCTTGTTCACCGCCTTGAACTTCTCGAAAATACGTTGGTTTTCAGTGGGTGTGGTGGCGTGGCAACCGTCACGCTCCGAAATCATGAACAGCGCAGGCAAGTTGGCGCTCGACCCGAAACTGGCGGTGTTGCGCCCGGCACTGAAGATCAGGCCGGCCAGAAGATCATCTCTTTTTTTGTCCTGGAGATACTTCAGAAACTCGGCAATGCTGTAGCCCCCGTTGCTGTGCCCCATGATCCAGACTGGCAGCTTGTAGCGGTCCCGGTAGAACTGCACCACACTTTCCATGCGAACCAGGTGATCCCGGGTGCTCCGGGATGTGAGGAGGGCAACAGCCGGCAGAACAACGGGGCTGTCAAAAGCCACCACATGAAAGCTGCCGGACGTGGAAGCCGGGTCGGTCAGTCGCTTGAACATCTTGCCGATCGATGTGCGTGCCTCCACCGCAGGATCGAACTTCATGTCTGGCCTCAGACCGATGCGGCCTTCACCACCCGGGATAGACACCAGCACGGCCCGCGCGTTCGGTGCTTCACGCAACAGGGTCAGTGTCGGCTCGGAGCGAACCAGAAAGGATTTTTCAATCTGCTCCACCGCGATCACCTGCGAGTTCGCAGACACGGCGAACATCAACACCATCAGGGCACTCAAAAACTTCAGCATGAGGACATCCTTGTGACAAATGCCATCAGTATCGTCCCGGCAGATCCCGCGTCAAGGGTGCCAAACCTACAGGTTGGGCGCCAGCAGGCGCTGCAGGTCTTCGGCCTTTTCGCCGCGGCGTTTGGCCAGGTCCTGCAGCTGGTCATCACCTATCTTGCCAACGTTGAAGTACACGCTCTGCGGATGGCTTAGGTAAAAGCCGCTGACGCTGGCAGCCGGTGTCATGGCCAGGCTGCTGGTCAGTGCCATGCCGATGTCGGCGGCCTGCAGCAACTCGAACATGTCTTTCTTGACGCTGTGGTCCGGGCAGGCCGGGTAGCCGGGCGCCGGGCGTATGCCCTGGTATTTTTCGGCGATCATGTCCTCGGGGCTCAGGGTTTCAGCAGCGGCATAACCCCAGAGGTCCTGGCGCACGCGTTTGTGCATGGCTTCGGCGAAGGCTTCGGCCAGCCGGTCGGCCAGCGCTTTCAGCATGATGGACGAGTAGTCGTCGTTGTCGTCGTTGAAATACTTTTCCTTCTTCTCGGCACCCAGGCCGCCCGTCACGGCAAACAGGCCGATGTAGTCAGGCAGCATGAAGGTGTTGTGACCCTCGGCGCCCGCATGTCCGGCACGCACGGCCTTGGTTTCGGCCGACAGCACTTTAGGCGCCACAAAATCAGCCAGGCACCGGCTGGGCCGCATCACGCCGTCGAGCGCGGTTTTTTCGGCTTGCTGGCGCAGACCGTACCAGGTCATGGCGACCTCGCGGCGCGACTCGTCGGTGTAAATTTCGATGTCGTCACCAACGCTGTTGGCCGGGTACAAACCGATGACACCGCTGGCGGTGAGCCAGCGGCCCTCGATCAGGCGCTTGAGCATGCGTTGCGCGTCGGCATAAACCCGCACGGCCTCGGTACCCACCACCTCGTCTTTGAGGATGGCCGGGAAAGGGCCGGCCAGGTCCCAGGTCTGGAAGAAGGGGCCCCAGTCGATGTAGTTCGCCAGTTCGGCCAGATCGAAATTCTTGAAGACACGACGGCCAATAAATTTCGGCTTCGGCGGCGTGTAATGCGCCCAGTCCACTGGCGTTGCATTCGCACGGGCTTTGGCCAGCGGCCACATCGGTATCTGCTTTTTGTTGGCGTGCTGGGTGCGCACCTTGTCATAGTCGAGATTGAGCTCGGCGATGTACTTGGCGGCCTGGTCGGAGAGCAGGCTTTGCGCGACGCTGACGCTGCGCGACGCGTCGGGCACATACACCACCGGGCCTTCGTAATGCGGCGATATCTTGACTGCCGTGTGCACGCGGCTGGTGGTGGCTCCGCCTATCATCAGCGGAATCTTCCTGATGCGGAAGTGATCGTCCTTCTGCATCTCGCCGGCCACATACTGCATCTCTTCCAGGCTGGGCGTGATCAGGCCCGAGAGGCCGACGATGTCCGCACCCTCGACCTTGGCGCGCGCCAGGATCTCATGGCAGGGCACCATCACACCCATGTTGACAACCTCGAAGTTGTTGCACTGCAGGACCACGGTGACGATGTTCTTGCCGATGTCGTGCACATCACCCTTGACGGTGGCGATGATGATCTTGCCCTTGGTCTTGACGTCGCCGCCGGCGGCTTCAAGCAGCAGCTTCTCGGCCTCGATGTAGGGCAGCAGGTGGGCCACCGCCTGTTTCATCACACGCGCGCTTTTCACCACCTGCGGCAAGAACATCTTGCCCTGACCGAACAGGTCACCAACCACATTCATGCCGTCCATCAGCGGGCCTTCGATCACATGCAGGGGCCGGCCGCCATCGGCCAGGATGGCCTGATAGACCTCTTCAGTGTCTTCGGTGATGAACTCGTTCATCCCGTGCACCAGCGCATGCGACAGGCGCTGGCGCACCGGCAGCGCGCGCCATTCGTAACGCTTGCTGTCATCCCTGGCACCGCTTTTGGCGGTCTCGGCCACCTCAATCAGGCGTTCACTCGGGCTCAGCTGTTCTTCACCGTCCTTGTAGACCGGCGTGCGATTCAGCACCACGTCTTCCACGCGCTCGCGCAGCGTCGGCTCCAGGTCGTCATAGACCCCGACCATGCCGGCGTTGACAATCCCCATGTCCATGCCCGCCTGGATCGCGTGGTACAGGAAGACGGTGTGGATGGCTTCGCGCACCGGGTCGTTGCCGCGAAAGGAAAAGCTCACATTCGACACGCCGCCCGAGACCTTGGCGCCGGGCAGATTGGCCTTGATCCAGCGCGTGGCATTGATGAAATCCACCGCGTAGTTGTTGTGCTCTTCAATGCCGGTGGCAATCGCAAAAATATTGGGGTCGAAAATGATGTCTTCTGGCGGGAAGTCCAGCTCATCGACCAGCACACGGTAGGCACGCTCGCAGATCTCGACCTTGCGTTCATAGGTGTCGGCCTGGCCTTTTTCGTCAAAGGCCATGACCACGGCCGCCGCGCCGTAACGCTTGAGCAGTTTCGCCTGGTGCTTGAAGGGCTCCAGCCCCTCCTTCATCGAGATCGAATTCACGATGCCCTTGCCCTGGATGCAGCGCAGGCCGGCCTCGATCACGCTCCATTTGGAGCTGTCGATCATGATGGGCACACGCGCAATGTCGGGCTCGCTGGCGATCAGGTTCAGGAAACGCACCATGGCGGCCTGGCTGTCCAGCATGGCCTCGTCCATGTTGATGTCTATGATCTGCGCGCCGTTTTCGACCTGCTGGCGCGCCACCACCAGCGCCTGCTCGTACTCGCCGTTGAGGATCATGCGGGCAAAAGCCTTGGAGCCCGTCACGTTGGTACGCTCGCCGATGTTGACGAATAACGTGCCTGCGCCTATGGCAACCGGCTCGAGGCCGGACAACTTCATGGGGGGAACCTGGATTTCGGACATTCACTCACCTTAAGAATCAAAGGTGAGCGCCGTTGCAAAGGCAGGGCCGCGCAGGTCCTGCTGTCACCCAAGCCTGACGAAACGGGGTTTCGCTGCAACGCTCCTTGGGCTAGTCGTATTTTAGACCGAAGCGGTTTGTCTGTGATTTGAATGATCAATTCCGGAGATTCATGCCCGCTTGTATTTCAAGACTACTGCCTGGTCAGGCGCGCCATGTTGGTGCTGGTGACGCGAGTCAAATTCATCAAGCATTTCTCCCTGGATTGAGCGAACTCCAGGAGCGCCCCCCCGTTACTGCATCACATGAAAAAGTGATACGGATAGCGGTGATATGCGATACCCTGCGCCTGCCAAAGCAGTCAACCAGGGGACGGTCATGAAAATTGCGTTTACTTCGTGCATGGATGCAACGCGGGTGCCGATGCAACCCGTTTGGACGGAAATTTTCCGTCGCCAACCCGATGTGGTGATGCTGCTTGGCGATCAGATCTACATGGACTGGGGCGACTTGGGTGCGTCCAACTGGAAAAAGCTCATCCAGCGTGACAAAAAAAAAGGGCTGGAAAAATTTGCAGCGGACATGCACTACCGCTACGAAGCCCAGGCGAAAGTGAAGGAGTTCATGGCCCTCATGGCTTACCTTCAACAAGGCGGCAAAACACTGCTGATGACCTGGGACGATCACGACTTCGCCTGGAACAACAGCCTGGGAGCTGGGCCGGACGACGGCAAACATGGGGTCCCGGAAGAGGTCAAAGCGATTTCCCTTGCGCTCTTCCGGGCCTTCGAAAAATACCTGCGCAACCCTGTGGGCAGCTACCCTGGTTTGGCCGCCACTTTGTCAGGAATGGACAAAAACCCCAGCCACGGAATTGAAAGTACCGGTGTTCTAAAAAACGGCGCGCACACCCTTCCCTATCAGTTGCTGGATACGCGCTGGTACAGAACTTCCCGCAATATTGCGTCGCCCGCCTGCAGCATGCTCGGCACAGCGCAGGCGGCAACCCTCACTGCCGACATACAAAAATCAGAGGGGCTGTTGATCGTGGCTGGCGGTACGCCGCTGAAATACAAGTATTTGATTTCCGACCAGGACTGGGAATCCACCAAAGACGGCACCTATCCGGAATACAGCAACCTGCTGACCGACGCTGAACGTCCTGTTTTGTACCTGTCGGGGGATGTGCATCGCAACTCCTGGGGCGGCAGGGTTAACCTCGACGGGCCCATCAAAAGCGAGGTCATTCAGGTGCTGTCTTCCGGTGCAGCCATTTCGAACATTGGCCCCAAGCGGTTCGCAGCATCGTTTGGATGGCTTGATATCGCCGCACCCGTGAACAACGGTGGGCTGGTAAATGGCAGCCTTGTTTCTTACGACCCGAAGAGGCAGTGGATTGACGCAGCCATGCCACAGATGGCCTATACCGCCGCTGGCTGGATCGGCGACCTGGCGGGCGAGGCGGCCATGGGACATGTGGCGCTGGCGCCCGGCATGCCGCCAGACATGGCGCCCCTGACCGTGTTCACCATGCGCAAGCGAGCGGCCGGTCAGCACACCAAAGATCCGGTGACGGCGCTCTTCGAGGATCTATCGCCGATAGACGAGCTCTACGCGAACGGGCCTTTCGAGGAAGCGGACGGTGCCTTTCCCGAACCCGTATCTGTGTCCGTGCAGTCCAATGGCGTGACCTGTCACCTGGAGGGGCTGGTCAACGGTGCCGGCGCCGGACGACGCCCGGATGAAATCATGGCATTGATGGTTCATACCTTTCGTGTGGCGCTTGAGAAGGGCAAGCAATCCGTGGTGCTTTTTGTTCACGGTCTCGGGAAGTCCCCGAGCGCCGCCATTGACCAGGGCTACAGCTTTCGGGCATCCTTTGGGCACTGTGAGCCCCTGGTTTTTTCATGGCCCACGGGCGGCGCTGATGGCGCTTTCAGCGCCTATTTTGGTCACGCCAATACGCGTGAAGCCGCGCGCAGGCAACGTGTGGGCTTGAGCGCCGTGCTTACCGCGTTTGGAATGGTATCGGGCATGACGGAGTTCGAAGGCATGACCAAAGTGATTGTGGCGCGCAGCCTGGGCGCAGTGGCGTTGGGGGAGTGTTTTGCTGGCGACGCTGCCAGCTACAAAAACACTCTGGAACACGTGGACCGCATCGTGTTGTCGGCGCCGGCGATCAAGAAGGAGGACTTTACAAGAATGCGCGGAAAACCACCGAGTTTTTTCCACATCGAATGCCCCATCTATGTCACCGTCAATCAGGAGGATCAAGCGCTCAAGTTCGGCGACTGGATCGACGGCCCTGGGCAAATTCTGGGGCTTGAGGACCCCACACTGGGACCTTTCCACAAAGCAGCCATCTACCTTGATTTCACCCACAGTTCCGGAGTTGGCCGCTTGCATGACTACCTGATTCCACGAATTAACGAGACGCAGATCGCCGTGAACAAGTCGTTGATTTATGACCGTTCTTTCAACTACGGCCTGGTCACCCGCACCGATACTGCAAACGTGTGGACTGTGCCCGGAGAATGATGACTGCAGCCCCGATTACCGTAGCCCTGGTCGAAGACGATGCGGGTACACGCGAGCGCCTGACGGCTGTCATCTCGCAAACCAGTGCGCTCCGGCTGGTGCATAGCGCCGCCACAGCAGGCGATGCAACAGCCTGGCTCCATGAAGGCCGGCCCAGCGTGCTGCTGGTGGACCTGGGTCTGCCTGACGGTTCGGGCATCGATGTCATACGGCATTGCCGGCGCGTTTCACCGCTGACCGACGTGATGGTCGTCACCATGTTTGGTGACGAGGCCAACATGCTCCGTGCCTTTGAGGCGGGCGCACGCGGCTACCTGCTCAAGGACGGCACTGAAGACGAGCTGGCCCGCCACGTCATGGACCTGCATGCCGGCGGCTCTCCGATGTCGCCATTGATCGCCAGGCAACTGGTTGCCCGTATATCGCAGCCCGCCGTGGGCGGTGACCAGAGCAAGGCGCCAGGGCCTGTCAGAGGCGAGCTGTTCGATACCCTGTCACCCCGCGAAAGCGAGATACTGTCGCTGATTGCGCGCGGCTACACCTATGCCGAACTCGGCAAGCTTCTATCCGTCTCGCTCAGCACGGTCCAAACCCATGTCAAAAGCATTTACAGCAAGCTCGCCGTTCACTCCAAAACCGAAGCCGTTTTCGAGGCCCGGCAAATGGGCTTGCTGGAGCGCTAGGCTGGCGCTGCTGCTCGGCACAGCAACAGTGCTTGCCGCTGCTGCCGCAGACCCCGCCAGCATTGCCGTACTGCGTTCCGCACAAGCGACCTTGTCCCCGGACGGTGCCGAGCCACAGGTATTTGAATCGCTCAAGCTGCCGCATCGCTGGGACAAAAGCTTTCCGCGACATGCAGGCCAGGCGGTCTACCGCCTGCAACTTCCGCCCGCCTTGTCTGACGAACCGCATGCCCTTTTTTTTCCACGCATCGGCAATCAGGCTGAGATCCGGGTCAATGGCAAAGCGTTGGGCTTCCCCGGACAGTGGGGAAAGCTCGGAAATCCGCAAACCGACCATGCAAAAGGGCCTGTGTGGGTGGAGTTTGCCAGGGATTCGCTCAATACAAGCGGACCCACCCCGCTTGAAATCACGGTCAGCGTGCAGGCCAACCGCTGGGGCGGCCTGTCGGCGCCCTCGTTCGGTACAGCCAGCGATTTGCGTCCCCTGTACCAGGCCAACTATCGCTGGCGGCAGATTGCCTCCTGGGTCATCGTGCTGTCGCTCGGCCTGATGGGCTTGATGGCGGGCGGCCTGTGGTGGAAGCAGCGCGATGGCCTGTACGGCATGCTGGCACTGACCGCCCTGTTCGGCATCATCCGAATGGGGGACAGGCTTCTGGTCCATCCGCCACTGCCGTGGCCGCTGTGGGGCGCCGTCACTGCCGCGGCCTTCATCATCCACCTGATGCTGATGGCGCGCTTTGCGCTTCAGGCGGTGGGCGAAACCGGGGCCTGGATTCGACAGGGCTTCTGGTGGCTGGTGCTGGGTGGTTCGCTGGCGGCGTTTGCCAGCTTTTCTTTTCGTGAACCCCTGGTTTGGACGGTGGCCCTGGCTGCCACGGCAGTCCCCGGTGTTGCCGTGCTGGTTTGCGCCGTGCGCCGCGCGTGGCTGACCCATTCCCGCCAATCCGTTCTTTTATGCGTTGCGAGCTTCGTGGTTATTCTTGCCGGTCTTCGTGATTTCTGGGTGGTGCGCCTGCCCGAGTCCGGCAGCGCCAGCTACTCCATCCTTCCGCACGCTGTTTTTGTTTTTGTGCTCTTCATGGGCTGGATTGTGGTGGAGCGCTATTCCCGGCAGTTTGTGGACTACCGCGAGTTGAACAACACACTGGAGAAACGAGTGGCCGACCGTGAAGCCGAGCTGGGCGCCAGCTACGCCCGGCTGGCGCAGCAAAGCGAGCAACAAGCCACACTGCAGGAGCGGCAACGGATCATGCGCGATATCCACGATGGTGTCGGCGCACATCTGGTCAGCCTGCTCAGCCTTGTGAAGCGCGGAGACATTCCCGCCGACCGGCTGCAGGCCGAAATCAACGTGGCGCTGGACGAATTGCGGGTGGCGGTGGACTCCCTTCAGCCGGTGCACGGCGACCTGACCACCGTGCTGGCGACGCTTCGTTATCGCCTGCAGCCGCGCCTGGAGGCGGCAGGGCTGCAGGTAGGGTGGGACGTTGCCGAGCTGCCCGCGCTGGCCAGCCTGGCCCCGCAAATGGTGCTGCAAATTCAGCGCGTGTTGCTGGAAGCCTTTACCAATGTGCTGCGCCATGCCAACGCCACAAAAATCGACATTTCAGCCCGCGCCATCGACCACCCCCCTGCCCTGGTTCTGGAAGTTTCGGACAATGGGGTTGGGTTTGCGGCCACAACCGACAGGCAGCACGGACTGGGAATCCAAAACATGCAAAGTCGCAGCCAGGCCATAGGCGCCACGCTTGCGATTGAATCGACTCCCGGGCAGGGAACGCATGTGCGCCTGACCTTGCCCAACCCCTGAAGCAGACGGCCAGGGATCAGGCGGTCAAGCGCGCCAGCGCTTCCTGGTATTTGGCGGCGGTTTTATCCACCACCTCCTGCGGCACGCGCGGCGCCGGCGGGGTTTTGTCCCAGGGCTTGCCGTTGACCAGGGTCTGTTCCAGCCAGTCGCGCACAAACTGCTTGTCGTAGCTGGGCGGGTTGGCTCCCAGAGCAAAAGCAGCCTCGTAGCCCTCGATCGGCCAGTAACGTGAGGAGTCCGGTGTCAGCACCTCGTCCATCAGGGTCAGCGTGCCGTTTTCATCGAGACCGAATTCGAACTTGGTGTCGGCAATGATGATGCCCTTGGTCAGTGCAAAGGCCGCCGCCGCCTCATAAATCCTGATGCTGAGGTCGCGGATCTGCGCGGCCAGCTCGGGGCCGACCACTTTCACGACCTGCTCAAAACTGATGTTTTCGTCGTGTTCACCCACCACCGCCTTGGCGGCAGGCGTGAAGATTGTCGCCGGCAGCTTCGAGGCATTTTTCAGCCCCGGCGGCAGGGGCACGCCACAGACCGCCTGGTTGTCCTGGTATTCCTTCCAGCCGCTGCCGGCCAGGTAGCCGCGCACCACGGCCTCGACCGGGATCGGTTTCAGCCGCTTGACCAGCATGGAGCGGCCGGTGACCTGCGGCACCTCGGCGGCCGTGACGACACTCTCCGGCGCCTCGCCGGTCAGGTGGTTCGGGCACAGGTGTCCCAGCTTGTCGAACCAGAACAGGGCCATTTGTGTCAGCAGCACACCTTTGCCCGGAATCGGCTCGCCCATGATCACGTCAAAGGCGCTCAGGCGGTCGCTGGCAACCATCAGCAGGCGGTCCTTGCCGACGGCGTAGTTGTCTCTGACCTTGCCGCGGGCCAGCAGCGGCAGGGAGGTCAAGGCGGAGGTGTGCAGGGCTGTGGTCATGGGATGCTTGCAAGGTCAAAAGGCCCGCGCAACTCAAGGCGAGTTGCCTGCAGGCCTTCAATTATCGCTATTCGGGCGGCTTATTGGATGACCTGGGCCAACTCACCCCTGGCATACCTGGCCGCCACCACCTGCAGCGTGTCGCCCTTGATTTTGGCGCCCTGGCCTTCACAGCCGAACTCGATGTAGCGCTGTTTGCAGATCGCCTTGGCGGCCTCTCGCGCGGGCTTGAGCCATTCGCGCGCGTCAAACTTCTCGGGGTTTTCGGCCAGGAACTTGCGCACCGCCGCCGTCATGGCCAGACGGATGTCGGTGTCGATGTTGATTTTGCGCACGCCATGTTTGATGGCTTCCTGGATTTCTTCCACCGGCACGCCGTAGGTTTCCTTCATGTTGCCGCCGTACTGGCGGATGACGGCCAACAGGTCCTGCGGCACGCTCGACGAGCCGTGCATCACCAAATGGGTGCTGGGAATGCGCCGGTGAATTTCCTTGATGCGGTCTATCGCCAGGATGTCGCCGGTGGGCTTGCGCGTGAACTTGTAGGCGCCGTGGCTGGTACCGATGGCAATCGCCAGTGCGTCAATCTGCGTCTGCCGCACAAAATCGGCGGCCTGCTCGGGGTCGGTCAGCAACTGCTCGCGCGTCATGGTCGCGTCGGTGCCGTGGCCGTCTTCCTTGTCGCCCTTCATGGTTTCCAGCGAACCGAGGCAGCCGAGTTCGCCTTCGACCGTGACGCCAACCTTGTGCGCGAGTTGCGCCACTTTTTTGGTGACGTCGACGTTGTACTCGTAGCTGGCAATCGTCTTGCCGTCCCCTTCGAGCGAGCCGTCCATCATCACGGAAGAAAAACCGAGGTTGATCGCGCCCTGGCAAACGTCGGGGTTCTGGCCGTGGTCCTGGTGCATGACCAGCGGGATGTTGGGGTACATCTCGATCGCGGCCTGGATCAAATGTTTGATGAAGGCCTCGCCCGCATATTTACGGGCGCCTGCGCTGGCTTGCAGGATCACGGGCGCGCCGGTTTCCCTGGCAGCTTCCATCACGGCCTGCACCTGCTCGAGGTTGTTGACGTTAAAAGCCGGAATGCCGTAGCCATTGACTGCTGCATGGTCCAGCAGCTCGCGCATGGAAACAAGTGCCATAAGAAGATATCCCAGGAAGGTTGAACAGATTTGGTAACCAACCGGTAACTAACCGGTCACTTCCGGCATTTTACCTGTGTGGCCCTCTGCTTCGGGCTTGCGAAGCCACACGCTTAAGTCAGGGTTAAGGCCCAGCCGCCTATCGTGGGCCCTTCTTCTGCCCACGTCCCGCCATGACCAACCCCACGCCAGCCAGCACCACCCCGCCAAAACCAGTGTTTTTTCTCTCCCTGATCGGGCTTTTTCTGCTGCTGGTCTGGGACCACTCCAGCCTGGACCTGGGCATGGCGCGCTGGTTCGGCTCGGCCAGCGGCTTTGCGCTGGAAAACCACTGGTTCTGGCGCGGTGTGTTGCACGATGGCCTGCGTCCGGTGCCATGGCTGATCGAGTTGGGGCTTTTGCTGGCGATCGTGAAGCCGGCGGGCGCCCTCACCCAGTTGCCGGTACTGCGGCGCACCCAGCTTGCGCTGACCACGCTGGTGGCGCTGCTCGTGGTGTCCAACATCAAGCTGCACAGCCGCACCAGTTGTCCGTCCAGCCTGCAGGAGTTTGGCGGCATGGCCAGCTATGTCTCGCACTGGGCCTGGGGCAGCCAGGATGGGGGCGATGGCAACTGTTTTCCCGCCGGTCACGCATCGGCAGGTTTTGCCTTTTTGGGCGGATTTTTTGCCTTTCGCCAGCGGCTACCGGCCATTGCAGCCCGCTGGCTGGCCGGCGCGGCGCTGGCCGGACTGCTGCTGGGCGCGGCGCAGCAAGTTCGCGGCGCTCACTACATGAGCCACACCTTCTGGACCGCCTGGTTCTGCTGGGTCACTGCCGCCAGCATGGACCTGGCTTTCAGCCAGCTCGAACGCCGGACCTTACAAAGGCTGCGACGCGATCCAGCACCGGAGCCTGGCCTCTGAGCACAGACGCCAGCGCCGCCACCAATGTGACATGGCCAACGCCATCAAACAGCTCGGAGTCCACCCGCGCGCCGCTGTCCCTGAGTTTGCGCGCCAGGGCGACCGTGCTGCGCTGGGTGCTGACAACGCTGTCCCGCGCGGGCGCCAGCAACAATGCCGGCGGCGACGCCGCTGAGGCGTGGATCATCGGCTGGCTGTCTGCAGGTGTGGCGGGCCAGTCAAACGCCACGCGGGTCTGGCGGTCGCCTATGGGCAGAAAATCATAGGGACCAGCCAGGCCAATCCAGCCCGCCAACCGCGAAGGCCTGAGTCCCTCGGCCGCAAGCCAGCGCGCATCCAGCGCCACCATGGCCGCGTTGTAGGCGCCTGCGCTGTGGCCCATCACGAATACGCGGGCCGGATCGGCACCGAAATCGGCTGCATGCGCCAGCGCCCAGCGCACCGCCAGCGCGCTGTCCTGCACAAAAGCCGGGTAACGGAAGGCGGGGCTCAGGCGGTAGTCGGCCAGCACCGCCACCATGCCGCGGGAGGCCAGCGCCTCACCCACAAAGCGGTAGTCGGCACGCTCACCCGAGGACCAGCTGCCGCCATAAAAAAACACCACCAGCGCCGGCCGGTCTACCTCGGCACGGGGCTGGTACACATCCAGCAACTGGCGCTCCAGCGGGCCATAGGCCAGACCTTTGCTCAAGCGGTAGGTGTCGGTGGAAACCGTGGCGTTCAGCACATCCACGCCCGAGCAGGCGGAAAGCAGCGCCGGCAGCATGGCAAGCAGTGAGCGTCTGGGCAAGGGCAGTTCAGGCATGTTCATGGACACACTGGTACGCACGGGGATACCCAATCAGATTCAGAATCGCAGGGTTCTTTGACAAACCAGCCGGGGCCGCGGAACCGGCTTCGCCGGGCCGCAGGCGCAGTGGCCCCGGGGGGCAGCAAGCTACACGCAGTGAGCGACCGTGGGGGCTACGCCACGCGGCAGATCTTGAGCATATTGCTGCCGCCGGGCACACCCATGGGCTCGCCGCAGGTGATGGCGTACACATCGCCGCTTTGCACGATGTTGCGGCGCAGCAGATGGCCTTCGGCCTGTTCCAGCGCGGTATCCCGGTCGGCACTGGTGTCCATCAGCAAGGGCCTGACGTTGCGGTACAGCGCCATCTTGCGCTGCGTGGCCAGACGCGGCGTGAGGGCGTAAATCGGCACACGGATGTCATGGCGGCTCATCCACAGAGGGGTCGAGCCGCTGTCGGTCAGCGCGACAATCGCCTTGGCGCCCAGGTGGTGCGCGGTGAACAGCGCACCCATGGCAATCGACTGGTCGATGCGCGCAAAGGTCTTGCCGTTGAAGTCGGCGTCGAGTGCGGCGTATTCGGCTTTTTCGGCCTCCAGGCAGATGTTGGCCATCTCTTCAATCGTCTCCAGCGGGTATTTGCCGGCGGCGGTTTCAGCGCTCAGCATCACCGCGTCGGTGCCATCGAGCACGGCATTGGCCACGTCGCTGACCTCGGCACGGGTCGGTACCGGGTTGAAAATCATGCTTTCCATCATCTGTGTCGCGGTGATCACCACCTTGTCCTGCGCCCTGGCCATTTTGATCATGCGTTTTTGCAGGGCCGGTACGGCGGCGTTGCCGACTTCCACCGCCAGGTCACCCCGCGCCACCATGATGCCGTCGCTGACGCGCAGAATGTCTTCCAGATTGGGAATGGCTTCGGCGCGCTCGATCTTGGCAATCAGGCCGGGCTTGTGTTTGTAGGGCGCGGCGGCCACGTTGCAGAGCTGGCGCGCCATCTCCATGTCGGTGGCGTTTTTCGGAAAACTCACCGCCACATAGTCGGCCTGAAAACTCATCGCGGTGCGGATGTCTTCCATGTCCTTGGCGGTCAAGGCCGGCGCAGTCAGGCCGCCGCCCTTTTTGTTGATGCCCTTGTTGTTGGACAGCTCGCCGCCGAGCTTCACGGTGGTGTGCACTTCTTCACCACGCACCAGGTCTATAGTCAGCACAATCAGGCCGTCGTTGAGCAAGAGCACATCGCCCACTTTCACATCGCGCGGCAGTTCCTTGTAATCCAGCCCGACGCCCTTGATGTCGCCCGGCTCGGTGCGGGACGCATCGAGCACAAATTTGGCGCCGGGCACCAGCTGGACCTTGCCCTCGGCAAATTTGCCGACGCGGATTTTGGGCCCTTGCAGGTCGGCCATGATGGCGACTTCACGCCCGGCCCGCTGCGCCGCCTCACGCACCAGGCCAGCCCGGTCGATATGGTCCTGGGCGTTGCCGTGGCTGAAATTGAGGCGCACCACGTTGACACCGGCGCGAATCATCTTTTCAAGCAGGGCCGGATCGCTGGAGGCGGGACCGAGGGTGGCAACAATTTTGGTGGCGCGGCGTGGCATGGATGTCTCCTGTTGAGTCGTCGATTCTCACACGGAACTTCCGCCTTGCCGGTTACACAACAGGTACAGAACCGCTTGCCCCGTGCGTGGCGCAGGCGGCTTGCGCCCCTTGCATCGCCCGCCGGCAAAACCCCCGACGGCCGCAGGGCATCAAGAAAAAATGACCTTCAGCCCTTATTGGACGCTCGCCAAGAGCTATAAATTTTATAGCAACTGGACTGCCAGGCCGGACCTCAAGCGGTGGCCCGCCGCTGCAAAATCTCGAATGCCGGCAGGGTTTTGCCCTCCAGTACTTCCAGAAAAGCGCCGCCGCCCGTCGAGATGTAGCCCACGTCTTTTTCGATGCCGTATTTGGCAATCGCGGCCAGCGTATCCCCGCCGCCGGCGATGCTGAAGGCGCTGCTGGCGGCAATGGCCTGGGCAATGGCTTTGGTGCCGCCTTCAAACGCCGCAAACTCGAACACGCCGACCGGGCCGTTCCAGACAATCGTTCCGGCAGCCATCAGCTGGGCCGCCAGTTTTTTCGCGGTCTGTGGGCCAATGTCGAGGATCAGGTCGTCGTCCGCCACCTCGGCGGCGGACTTGACCGTCGCCACCGCATCGGCCGAAAAGGTCTTGGCGGTGACCACGTCGGTGGGCACCGGCACCTCGGCGCCGCGCGCCTTCATGGCGTCCATCACCGCCCGGGCTTCGTCCAGCAGTTCACGCTCGGCCAGACTTTTGCCAATGGGCAATCCACTGGCCAGCATGAAGGTGTTGGCGATGCCGCCGCCGACGATCAGCTGGTCCACCTTGCCGGCCAGCGCTTTCAGGATGGTCAGTTTGGTCGAGACCTTGCTGCCCGCCACGATGGCGACCAGCGGGCGTTTCGGATTCGCCAGCGCCTTGGAGATGGCGTCCATCTCGGCGGCCAGCAAGGGGCCAGCGCAGGCCCTGGCAGCGAACTGCGCGATGCCGTAAGTGGAGGCTTCGGCGCGGTGCGCCGTGCCGAAGGCGTCGTGCACAAAGATGTCGCAGAGTGCGGCCATCCGGCGTGCCAGTGCCTCGTCGTTTTTCTTTTCGCCTTTGTTGATGCGGCAGTTCTCCAGCAGCACCAGCTCACCGGGCTGAACGTCGACGCCATCGACCCAGCCGGACTTCAGCGGCACCTCGCGAGACATCAGCTCGCCCAGGCGTTTGGCCACCGGCGCCAGCGAGTCTTCGGGCTTGAAGACACCTTCAGTCGGCCGGCCCAGGTGCGAAGTCACCATCACCGCAGCACCGGCGTCCAGCGCCATTTGTATGCAGGGAATCGAGGCGCGGATGCGGGTGTCTTCGGTGATGTGGCCGCCATCGTCCTGCGGCACGTTCAGGTCAGCGCGTATGAACACGCGCCGCCCCTTGACAAGGCCCTGGGCGCAAAGATCGGAAAAGCGGATGAATTTCATGGAAGCTCGCAAGGAAACAGAGAGGAAAGATCGAGGTTCCGCAATTGTAGAAGCGGCTGCTGTGGGGCCTACCAGCCGAGATGGATATGCAGCGGCAGATACACCGCCATGCCGGCAACGATGGTGCCGAGCACGCCGCCACGCCAGAAGAACCAGCAGCCACCCGCCAGTGCGGCAAACACGCGCGCATCCTTCCAGGTGCTGATCAGCGCACCCTGGGTCATCACGATCTCGGGCAGGATCACCGCCGCCAGTGCCGCAATCGGCGCGTAATGCAGCCCGCGCTGGGCCCAGGCGGGCAGCGTCCAGGGTTTGCTGGACAGGAAAAAGAAGGAGCGGGTGATGACCGTGACCACGGCCAGGCCGAGGATGGTCAGCACGGTCCAGACATCGGTCTGCATCATGCGGCCTCCCCGGATGGACGCGCGCCGGCGTCCGGTTTGCCGGGTTTTTCAAGCATCAGGCAGACCGCCACCGCCGCCGCAATGCCCACCAGGATATTGAGCTTGAGCGGCAGGGCAAACGCAGCCACGGCTGCCGCACCGGCCACCCCGGCAGATACCAGGCGCAGCCGGCTGCTCGCCAGCGACAGCGTGATGCCCAGCAGCGCGAGGATGCCCGCAAAGCCCAGCCCCCAACGCAAAGGCACGGCATTGGCCATCGCAATGCCCAGCAGGCTGGGGACGACCCAGGCCACCCAGGTGACGGCGCAGTTGCCCGCCAGGCTGGCTTCCTGCGCGCGCAGCACCGCCAGATTGTCAGGCGCCACAGGATGCGGATGGCGGTTGGTGAACATCACATAACTGAGGTCGGTGGTGAAATAGCCGCCCGCCATGCGGCGCCACAAGGGCTGGTGCATCACGTAAGGACGCAGGTGGGCGCTGAAGACGACAAAACGCAGATTCACACAGGCGGCGGTCGCCAGAATGACCCACATGGGCGCACCCGCCAGAATCAGCGGCACCGCCGCCAGCTGCGAGCTGCCGGCGAAAACGATGACACTCATCAGCACCGCTTCAAACACACTCAGGCCGGACTTGACCATGGCCACGCCGGTCATCAAGCCCCATGCTGCGGTACCAGCAGCAACAGGCGCCATGTCGCGCACGCCGCGCCGAAATTCCGGATGGCGCCAGAGAGCTTCCGTCATGGCGCGGCCTCAGGCGCGCGTCCAAAAACCATGCCAGGTGCCAGTACAAAGCCGCGCAGAAAGTCGGCCACGCCCAGGCGTTTGCCACCGGTGCGCTGCAAGCTGGTCAGGCGCAGCACGCCCTGGCCGCAGGCGACCTGCACACCCGCCGCGTTTGCAGACAAAATCGTGCCGCAGGCCACATCGGACGGTCGCAAGCAGCTATCAATTTCGCAGCGCCACAGCTTGATGACTTCTCCGCCCAGCCAGCTGCAAGAGCCCGGAAAGGGGTCAAAGGCACGGATGCGCCGGCCTATGGCCTCGGCCGGCAGGCTCCAGTCGACCGCAGCCTCCTGCTTGTCGATCTTGTGGGCATAAGTCACGCCAGCTTCGGGCTGCGGAACAGGGCTCAGGCCGCCGCTGGCCGCCAGTTCCAGGGCCTCGACGGTCAGGCGCCCGCCGAGCGCAGCGAGCTTGTCGTGCAATGAACCCGTCGTGTCCTCCGGCGTGATGGCCACCTTGCTGACCAGCAACATGTCGCCGGTGTCCAGTCCTGCGTCCATTTGCATCACGGTGATGCCGGTCTCGGTATCGCCGGCCTCGATGGCACGGTGAATCGGTGCGGCACCACGCCAGCGCGGCAACAGCGACGCGTGAATGTTGAAACAACCCAGCCTGGGCAGATCCAGCACCCATTGCGGCAGGATCAGGCCATAAGCGGCCACCACCATGGCGTCGGCCTGCGCCGACTCGATAGCGGCACGTGCTGCGGCAGCATCTTCGGGATATTTGCCGTCCAGCCGCAGGCTGCGCGGCTGCGCCACGGGAATGTGGTGTTCGACGGCAAACTGCTTGACGCTGGAGGCCTGCAGCTTCATGCCGCGGCCAGCCGGGCGGTCCGGCTGGGTCAGCACCAGGGGGATGTCAAAACCGGCCGCAAGGAGTTGCGCCAGCGCCACACGGGCGAATTCAGGGGTACCTGCAAAAATAATGCGCATCGGTGGATTTTCGCCGACTCCCGGCGGTACGACACGAAGCGGGCGCTACGCCCTCTGTCTTGATACCAGCCCGGGCCGCGGATCTGGCTTTGCCAGTCCGCAGGCGCAGCGGCCCCCTCGGGGGCAGGAAGTTACACGCAGTGAACGACCGTGGGGGCTATTGCTCGTCCTTCTTCTGCTTGATCATCTTGGTCTTGATGCGGTTGCGCTTGAGCGGCGACAGGTACTCGACAAACACCTTGCCCATCAGGTGGTCCATCTCATGCTGGATACAAACCGCGAGCAGGCCTTCGGCACTGTGCGTCTGCAGCTGGCCGTCGAGGTCCAGCGCCTGCACCCGGACGGCAACGGCACGCTGCACGCCGTCGTAAATACCAGGCACCGACAGGCAGCCCTCGTCATTGACCTGGGTCTCCGGGCTGGCCCAGACAATCTCGGGGTTGATCAGCACCAGCGGCTGGTCGTGGCCCTCACTGATATCCAGTACCACCAGCCGTTCATGCACATCGACCTGGGTGGCCGCCAGACCTATGCCCTGGGCTTCGTACATGGTTGCCAGCATGTCACTGGCAATGGCGCGAATACGCGCATCCACCGCCGCGACGGGTTTGGCGACAGTGTGCAGACGGGGGTCCGGGTAACGAAGAATGGTCAGTAGGGTCATGGTGGCGCGTTATCAGATGTCGCTATTTTCGCTAATTTTCGCAAGTTTTCCGCGATCGACAGCTTGCGAAACGGCATATTCGTTGCCTAATCAAGGGCTTAAGTACAGAATCGCTAGTGATTTATCAAGATAAAAACACGACCAGGGGCCTTCCAGCCCCACGCCGTGCCAGCCCCAAGGGCCTCAAGATGCAAACTATTTTTGGTCGGTTCAGTCAGATTTCAATAGCGGCGGCCTTGCTGGCCATATCGGCCAGCCTGCAAGCGCAGAATTTTCCGATCACAGCCGGGCAAAAAGCCACCGCCAGCCAGGTGGCCCAAACCGGCGTTCCCCTGGCCGATCTGGCACCCAACGCCCCCGACGAATACACCGTCAAGCGCGGGGACACCTTGTGGGCCATCTCCGGCGTGTTCCTGAAAACGCCCTGGCGCTGGCCCGAGTTGTGGGGCATGAACCTGGAAGACATCCGCAACCCACACCGCATTTACCCCGGCCAGCAGCTTTACCTGGACAAATCCAGCGGGCGCGCGATTTTGCGCGCGCGCCAGCAGGCCGGTGGCGGCGGCACGCCGGGCACGGTGCGGGTATCACCGCGCACCCGTTACGAGTCACTGGCCGACGCCGCCATTCCCACTTTGTCGCCGCAGGCGATTGAGCCCTTTCTGTCCGAGGCCCTGATCGTGGACGAAGCGGCGTTTGCGCTGGCGCCACGTATTGTGGCGGCCCAGGAAGGCCGGGTCTTGCTGAGCCGGGGAGACCGCGCCTATGCCCGCGGTGCCTACAGCAGCAAGGAGGGCGGCAAACCGCTCAGCGACGCCAGGGGCGAGCCTGTGGCTTACCGGGTGTTTCGCAACGCAACGCCGCTGAAAGACCCCACCACGGGCGAAATCCTCGGCTATGAAGCCCTGTTCCTCGGCAAGGCCGAGCTGGTACGGGGTGAGTCCACCGCCACGGTCAAGGACAAGGACGGCAAGGATTCGACCGAAGTGGTGCCGGCAACACTTGACATCCTGATCGCCAAGGAAGAAATGCGCGTCGGCGACCGGCTGGCACCCGAGCCACCGCGCGAACTGCTCAGTTATGTGCCGCGCGCCCCCGCCTCGCAGATTGAAGGCCAGATTGTCTCGATTTACGGCAGCGCGGTGCTGTATGCAGCCGGCAACCAGGTGGTGGTGCTGAACCGGGGCGCCAGGGACGGGCTGGAACGGGGTCATGTGATGGCCATCCAGCGCAGCGGCGAACGCCTGACCGACCGCACCGATTCCGCCCGGACGCAAATCCGGTTGCCGAATGAGCGCAATGGCCTGATGATGGTTTTCCGGACCTTTGAAAAGCTGTCTTACGCGCTCATCCTCGAAGTCACTGATGGCGTCAAGGTGGGCGACCGCTTCGTCAACCCCAACTGATACCTCATCACACGCTGCCCATTGCCGGCCTGAAGGTCTTCGCCACAGCCTGAGCACCGCAACCCCGTGCAAGCCGCTGAACTGGGCGCCTGGTTACGCCTTTCCCTCACGCCCGGCCTGGGCAACGCCGGTGCCCGCCGGCTGCTGGCAGCTTTTGGCTCGGCGCATGCCATTTTTGAACAAAGTCCCGCCACGCTGAGCCGGTTGGGAAGCGGCCTGCTGGCCGATACCTTGCTCGCGGAACCCCCGCAGCTTGCGGCACAACTGCAAACCACCCTGGACTGGCTGGCCGCTGCAGACAACCGGCATGTGGTAACCCTCGGTGACGCGGCCTATCCCTCCGCCCTGCTCGACATCGAGGACCCGCCTTCCATGCTTTATATGCTTGGCGCCCTTGATTCACGTACGCAAGCCGCTATAAAAAGCAGAGCATCCTGCCTCGCCATCGTGGGCAGCCGAAACCCGACGCCACAAGGCGACCACAACGCCCGGCAATTTGCCAGGGTGCTTGCCGGGGCCGGCATCTGCGTGGTGTCGGGTCTGGCACTGGGGGTAGACGGTGCGGCCCACGACGGCGCCTTGCTGGGCGGCGGAATCACCATGGCCGTGGTCGGAACCGGGCTGGACCGGGTGTACCCGAAACAACACCTGGCGCTGGCGCAGCGGATTGCGCAGCAGGGCCTGCTCATCAGTGAGTTTGCGCTGGGCACGCCGCCGCTGACGGCCAATTTTCCCAAGCGCAACCGCATCATTTCCGGCCTCTCACAGGGCACGCTGGTGGTAGAAGCTGCCCTCAAATCGGGTTCGCTGATCACCGCGCGTCTGGCCGCCGAACAGGGCAAAGAGGTGTTTGCCATTCCCGGCTCCATCCACTCGCCGCAGTCACGCGGCTGCCACGCCCTGATCAAGCAGGGGGCCAAGCTGGTGGAGTCGGCGCAGGACGTACTTGAAGAGCTGAAACTGCCAGGCAGCAACACACTTTCCGCCGCTCCAGGGCCGGAAGACCCGGCAGCGCCGGACAGCCCGCTGCTGGCCGCCATGGGCTTCGAACTGGTCGGCCTGGACGCCCTGCAAGCGCGTACCGGGCTGCCAACCGCCGAACTTCAGGCGCAGCTGCTGGCGCTCGAGCTGGCCGGCACCGTGGCCAGATTGCCAGGTGGACTGTTTCAACGCCTGGCTGCGGCCTGACACAAAAACCGGCGCCAGAACTGCGTTATATTGGACGCATGTTCGAAGTGCTGGTGTATGTTTACGAAAATTATTGGCAGGGCGATGCCTGCCCCGAGTTGCACCAGCTCAGCCGCAAACTGACGGCCGTGGGCTTTGAAGCCGATGAAATACAGGCAGCGCTGGTCTGGCTCAACGGCCTGAACATTGCCGCCCAGAACACCCAGGCGCGGCAAGCCGGCGATCCAGCTGCCAGCACGGTGGATGCCACGCCATTGCCTCCCACCCAGTCCTTTCAGGCACAGTCCAGCGACAGTCTGCGTGTCTATTCGGTGGCCGAGCAGGAGCATCTGGGCGCGCAGGCGCTGGGTTTCGTGAGTTTTCTCGAGTCTTCCGGTGTACTGCCTTCGCTGATGCGGGAAATTGTCATAGACCGCGCCATGGCCGCACCCGGCGACCCACTGGCGCTGGACGACCTCAAAATCATTGTGCTGATGGTGTACTGGAGCTTTGGCGAAGAGCCCGATGCCCTGGTGCTCGACGAACTCTGCGACGACGCGGCGTTTCGTGTGGCTCATTGAGCCCCCACGCTTTTCACTTCGTGTAATGCGCTGCCCCCCGAGGGGGCGCTGCGCCTGCGGACTGGCAGAGCCAGATCCGCGGCCCCTGCTGGTATTTTCGGCAAGTGCGCGCACTCACCTCCATAGCCGCTTAAAGGTTTAGCCTAACAAGCGCTCCGGGTTTGCATCGAGCTTGGCCAGCGCATCACGCGTGGCGCGCACAGTCAGTGCTTCCTCTTCGGTCGGCACCAGCAGCCCCGCCTGCAGGTAGGCGGCCAGGCGACGCGCCTGGATCAGGAAATTGCGGCCGTCGGTCGAAGCAAACAGGTGCAACTGCTTGCGCTCGCTGCGCCACGCAAACTGGACCTGGCTGACTTTGCCGTTGTGGTCCAGGCTGAACCAGGCGCCCAATTGCAGCTCCTGGGCCCAGGAGCGCATGGCTTCGCTGGGCTGACTGCCGCCATCGGCAATCACCTCGATGTCTGAAGCATCGATGCCAATCATCATGACCAGGTTCTCGCCGTCCAGCGGCAGATCGCCCACATCTTCATCGGACAGATAGTCCTCCAGGTTGGCCAGCCGGTTGGCCATCTCCTGGATGCGCTCCTGCGAGATCGAGTCGGTCTTGGACATGAAGGCGTCAGCCAGCGTATCGCTGATGATTTTCAGGTGCTGGTCCTGCACCGGTTGCGTCATGCCCAGCATGGTCATGCCGAGGCGCAGCAAGTGCAGCAATTTGGGCAAGTCAGCAATCACCTTCGCCCGGTCATTGCGGTTGGGTTTGGCACTCGCCGCCCATACCAGATCGGCCGCGGCCTGCTTGAGCGTGATCGTCTCTTTGTGCTGGGGGCCGTTTTTCATGGCCGCAATGGCCAGCACCTCGGCCCAGATCTTGAAGAGAAATTCGCGAATCTCCTCGCGCACCGGCATGTCGTTGAGCATGCTGCGCATCTCGATGGTGTACTGGATGGCCATCGTTTCCTTCTGCTCCAGCTGCTGGGCCACACCCACCACGCGCGCCGCACTGCCGTGCTCGGAAAGAAAGCGGGACAGGAATTTCTGGAATTCGTCGTACACCAGCTGAAAAACCCGCCTGCCGGTCTCCGGGTATTGCTCAATCACCTGTACCACACGCTTGATCTCCACCTCCAGCGCACCGCCCGTCACATTGGCATCAAAACCCAGCACACAGGAGCCCATGCGGTCGATCAGGCGTCTGGCCGGATGCTGCAGAGAGCCAAAAAATTCAGGCTCGGAAATGGCGACACGCAGCACCGGCATCTGCAGGCGGGCAAACCAGACGCGCACAGCAGGAGGAATGCGGTCCTCCGCCAGAATGCTCTGAAACATCAGGGCCACGATTTCGATGGTGGCTTTTTCACTGGACGTGGAGGCGGCCTGCTTGAGCTCAGTGCTGCGTTGCCGCAGGGTGCCCGCAGCCTGCTCCACCTCGACCGCGCCATACACATGATCCGCCGCGTCCACCATGGTGCCTTCATAAGCAGCATCGGCCGGGCCCGCCGTGGCGCGTGCGCCCTGGACCCTGGACATGGCCTGCGCCAGCTTGGGCGATGGCTGGTTGTCGTGGGTGTGATCAAAATCCACCGCATGGTCGGACAGCAAACGCTTGAGATGGCCCATCACGCCTTGCGCCCGCATGCGCGCACGCGCCAGCGGGGAAGTACCGGTTTGCATGCGGGTTTCGTCGAGGATGTCGCTCCTGGCCTGTGCGGTATCCGAAGGCCCGGCACCCCGCCCTGCAGGGCCGGCACGTCCGCCTTTGCCCGCGGAGCTTCTGCCGCCACCCGAGCCGCCTGCGCCTGACGCAGCACCCGAACCCCGCCCGCTGAACCCGGAGGCCGCATGCCGGGAGGAGGCGCCGCCATCCGGGTCGTAATCGGAACCTCCAAAGTTGCTCGCCCCAGAACCACCGCCACCGTAACCCTGGTTTCCGCTTGCGCCTCCATAACCGCCGGAGCCCTGGCCCCCGCCGCCAGCCTCGGCCACTGGCGCCACGTCGCTGGCCGGTGCGGCGCCAGGCCGCGAACTGGCCGCCGGTTCAGCAGGCACCGCAGACGGCGTGCGCTTGACCAGGGCGCGCCTGTCGATGTCCACCATGACGTTTTCCTTGATCAGGAATTCGTTGGCGGCACGGTAGGCTTCGAGCAAATGCGTCATCAGGTGCTGCTGGATCAGGTCCTGCACCACCAGCCATGACTCCCGCGACAAAGGCGTCAGCGTCCACTGCTCGACCAGGTTTTGCGACAACACCTCAGGACGCAGAATGTCCTCTTTGGCAAGCTCGGACCCGCCCTCCAGACTCTGCACGCGCAAGCGCAGGTCATTGAGCTCCCAACTGGCGCTGTCCAGCAGGCGCAGCGCCAGCCGCGAGGCCAGAATCCTGTTTTCCATGACCTCGTTGCCCATCAGCTCGAACTTGCCGCTGTCCAGCGACAGGCGCACCGAGGTGGTGGTGGTGGGCGTCAGGGCCTTTTTCCAGGCGGCTACGGTGGCCTGAACCCAGATGGTCTGGTTGCTTTGAAAGGAAATCCAGGCATCGCGGCGGTCTTGCATCTCGCGCGCATTGCCACTTTGGTCCATCAGCCCCGACAGCTTCTCCCTGATGCTGTCCGCCAGCTCAGGCAGCACCCCCGACGCATGGCTCACAAATCGTTCGCGCGCCTGCCTGGCTAGCAGAAGATCCCTTTTGGTATTGGCGGCCACGAGCGTGAGGTCTTGTTTTGGGTATGACTTAAACCGTTGCTCCGGCGTTCGGATCGCGCGGGTCCTCTTCTTTTTTCCCGGAAGGCTTGATCAGGTCTTCGCGCTTGATGCCCAGCCACATGGCAATGGCAGCGGCCACAAACACCGACGAGTAAATGCCAAACAGGATACCAATAGTCAGCGCCAGCGCAAAGTAAAACAGCGTCGGCCCGCCAAACAGCAGCATGGACAGCACCATGATCTGGGTGGAACCGTGCGTGATGATGGTCCGGCTGATGGTGGACGTGATCGCGTTGTCGATGATCTGCACCGTGTCCATCTTGCGGTAACGCCGGAAGTTCTCCCGGATACGGTCAAAAATCACCACCGACTCGTTGACCGAATAGCCCAGCACGGCCAGCACGGCAGCCAGCACCGAGAGCGAAAACTCCCACTGAAAAAACGCGAAAAATCCAAGAATGATGATCACATCATGCAAATTGGCGATGATCGCCGCGACGGCATATTTCCACTCGAAGCGCAAGGCCAGGTAGATCATGATGCCAACCACCACCATGGCCAGCGCCTTCAGGCCATCCTGGGCCAGCTCTTCACCCACCTGTGGTCCGACGAACTCGGTACGCCGCAGCACCACCTGGGGATCACCGGCCTTGAGCGCGGCCATGACTTTGTCGCTCTGCTGCGCCGTGGTCACGCCTTTTTGGGCCGGCAGGCGGATCATCACATCACGCGCGGTACCAAAATTTTGCACTTGAACGTCGGTAAAACCCAGACCGGCGACGGTACCGCGAATTTTTTCAACGTCGGCAGGCTGCGAATACCCCACCTCCATCACCGTGCCGCCGGTGAACTCGACCGAAAGATGCAGGCCGCGTGAAAACAGGAAAAATACCGCCAGCACAAAGGTGCTCAGCGAAATCGCGTTGAACACCAGCGCATACCGCATGAACGGTATGTCTTTGTGAATTTTGAAAAATTCCATGAAGCGCCCGATTTCTGGTTAGGTCTGGTGGGTCGAGGGGGCAGGCTTGGCCGCCTTGGCAGGCAGCCCTGAGGCACCCACCGGGCGCCAGACGGTGCCTATGGACACCGATTTGAGTTTTTTCTGCCGCCCGTACCAGAGATTGACCAGCCCGCGCGAGAAAAACACCGCAGAAAACATGCTGGTCAAAATCCCGATCACGTGAACCACGGCAAAGCCGCGCACCGGGCCGGAGCCAAAAGCCAACAGTGCCAGACCGGCAATCAGGGTGGTGATGTTCGAGTCCAGAATGGTGGCCCAGGCACGTTCGTAACCGGTGTGAATCGCGGCCTGTGGCGCCGCGCCATTGCGCAGCTCTTCACGCACCCGCTCGTTGATCAATACGTTGGAGTCAATCGCCATGCCCAGAGCCAGCGCCATGGCAGCCATGCCCGGCAGGGTCAGGGTCGCCTGCAGCATGGACAGCACCGCCACCAGCAGCAGCAGGTTGACCGCCAGTGCCAGGCCGGAAAACAGGCCAAACAGCATGTAGTAGGTCGCCATGAAAGCCACGATCACCAGGAAACCCCAGGCCACGCTCTGGAAACCCTTGGAAATGTTTTCTGCGCCCAGGCTCGGGCCTATGGTGCGCTCTTCAATGATCTCCATGGGCGCAGCCAGCGAGCCGGCGCGCAGCAGCAGGGCCAGGTCATTGGCTTCATTGACACTCATGGAGCCGGAGATCTGGAAACGGTTGCCGAGTTCGCTCTGGATCACAGGCGCGGTCAGCACTTCGCCCTTGCCTTTTTCAAACAGTACGATGGCCATGCGTTTCTTGACGTTTTCACGGCTGGTGTCGCGCATGATGCGTCCCCCCTTGGCGTCCACCGTCAGGTCCACTTTGGGCTGCTGGCTTTGGGAGTCAAAGCCGGGCTGGGCATCGGTCAGGCTTTCGCCCGTCAGGATGACCTGCTTTTTGACGATGACGGCGCGGCCATCACGCTCCAGGAAACGCTCGGAACCAAAGGGCACAGCGCCCGCGCCGCTTTCAGCCGCCCGACCTTCCGCGCTTTCATCGACCAGGCGCATTTCCAGTGTGGCGGTGCGCCCCAGAATGTCCTTGGCCTTGGCGGTGTCCTGCACACCGGGCAGCTGCACCACAATGCGGTCCAGCCCCTGCTGCTGAATCACCGGCTCGGCCACGCCGAGCTCGTTGATGCGGTTGTGCAGTGTGACCATGTTCTGCTTGAGCGCCTGCTCCTGCACCAGCCGCGCCGCTTCGGGTTTGATGCGGGCGGTCAACCGGAATTCACTGCCGTCTGGCGACTCTGCCGGGACCAGGTCGGGGAACTGGTCCTGGAAGACCCTTTTGGCAGCCTCCAGCGTTGCCGTGTCGCGCAGCCTGATCTCAATCGTCTGGCCGGCCCGGCTGATGCCGCCATGCCGCACATTTTTTTCGCGCAGGGCCAGACGGATGTCGCCGGCCAGCGACTCTGCCTTTTTGGTCAGCGCCGCCTGCATGTCCACCTGAAGCATGAAATGCACGCCGCCGCGCAGGTCCAGCCCCAGGTACATGGGCCGTGCGTTCAGCGCCGTCAACCAGGCCGGGGAGCGCGACAGCAGATTCAGCGCCACGATATGGGAAGGCGCAGCCGGATCGGTGATCAGCACCTTTTCGATGGCGTCTTTGGCTTTGAGCTGGGTGTCAGTGTCACCAAATCTGGCCTTCACCGAGCTGCCTTCAAAACTCACCACGTCGGCCTTGATGTTCGCGTCCTTGAGCGCCTGCTCAACGCGGGCGGCCGTTGCACTGTCGATCTTGACACTGGCCTTGGCGCTGGAAACCTGCACCGCAGGCGCCTCGCCGAAAAAATTGGGCAAGGTATAGAGGGCCGCAATCAACAGGGCGACGAGGATGATCACGTACTTCCATGCCGGGTAACGATTCATGAGCGTGCTGTTCCTGGGAAACGGGTGAGGAAAAGGCCGGCCCGCGCCGGTCGGTAAAACGCCTGCGCGCCTGCTTACTTGATGCTGCCCTTGGGCAAAACCTGGACGATGGCGCTGCGCTGCAACTGGACTTCGGTACCGGTGGCAACCTCGAGGCTGAGGTAGGCATCGCCCATCTTGGTCACTTTTCCGAGCAGGCCGCCAGCGGTCACCACTTCGTCACCCTTGGCCAGCGCATCAATCATCGCGCGGTGCTCTTTCTGCTTTTTCATCTGGGGACGAATCATCACAAAGTAAAGCACGACAAACATCAATACCAGAGGCAACATGCTGGTCAGCGAAGACATCATGCCGCCTTCGGCAGCAGCCGCAGGGGCGGTTTGGGCAAACGCAGTAGAAATAAACACGGCAAACTCCACAACAAGGAATGGGCACCCACTGTCAGTACCGGGGCGCAGAGCCACTGATTGTATGCGGGCAGGGGTTCTGCGGGCGGGTCAGGGCCACTGCTCACGGCGCTCCGCACCCGGGCAAGCCCTCAGGGCCGCAGCTGCCGATGTGAGTGAGCACTACGGAATCAGGTTTTACCCAAAAGCCGGGCCTGGCAACCCGGCTTTCAGGCAGCGATCTGATGCACGGCCGAAACCGGCTGCCGAAAGGTCCTCAGCGCCTGATCCCATTGTTGTTGCGCCTGCAGGGCATGGCGCGCCTTGACGTGGCCGTAACCCCGGATCAGTTCGGGGATGCGGGCGACCTCCACCGCCGCCGCATGGTTGCCGGCATCCAGGGTCCCCAGGATTTCCTCCATGCTGGCCAGGTATTGCGTGATCAGCGCGCGCTCCATCCGGCGTTCTTCGGTGCGGCCAAAGGGGTCCAGCGCCGTGCCGCGCAAACCCTTGAGGCGCGCCAGCAGCCTGAACGCGCTCAGCATCCAGGGGCCGAACTTCTGCTTTTGCAGCTCGCCCTTGTCATTGGTTTTGGCGATCATGGGCGGCGCCAGGTGGTAGTTGAGCTTGTAGTCGCCTTCAAACATCGCACCCACCTTGTCATGGAAACTGCGATCGGTGTGCAGGCGGGCGACTTCGTACTCGTCCTTGTAAGCCATCAGTTTGAACAAATACCGGGCGACGGCCTGGGTCAGCAGTGTCTTGCCGAGAACCGATTCGGCCTGCCGCACCCGGTCCACGAAGCTTTCGTAGCGTTTGGCATAAGCCGCGTTCTGGTAGTCCGTCAAAAAGGCCACACGGCGCGCCACCAGCTCGGCCAGGCCCTGACGCGGCGCCGGCATGGCGATGACCTGCGCCGAGGTCAAGAGCTTTTCCACCGAGGGCCGGTCATGGGCTGCGCGGCGGCCCCACTCGAAGGCCGTCTTGTTGTTCTCCACCGCAACCGCATTGAGCTCAATGGCCCGCATCAGGGACGCATATTCCAGCGGGATCCAGCCCTTTTGCCAGGCGTAACCCAACATCATCGGGTTGGTGTAAATGCTGTCACCCATCAGTTTCGTGGAGGCTGCATCGGCATTAAAAGCGCCAACACCGGCCACACCGACAGCCTTGACAATTTCGGCGGCACAGGCATCCGCCGGGTTCTGCCAGTTGGCGTTGTGCACAAAAGCCGCTGTCGGCGTGCTGTAGGAATTGAGCGCCACATGGGTGCGGCCCTCGCGCATGCGCAGCACCGTCTCTTTGCCGGCCGTCACGATGGGGTCGCAGCCTATGATCAGGTCGGCGCCGGCCATGCCGACGCGGGTGGTGCGGATGTCGTCCTGCGTCGCGCCTATCAGCACATGGCTCCAGGTGGCGCCGCCTTTTTGCGCCAGGCCACCGGCATCCTGCGTAACGATGCCCTTGCCTTCGATGTGGCCGGCCATGCCCAGCAACTGGCCGATGGTGATGACGCCGGTGCCACCGACACCGGCCACCACGATGCCCCAGACCTTGCCGTCGACGCTTTCCGTGGCCGGAATACGCGGTTCGGGCAGCGCGCCCATCTCGAATGGGGAGGCCGCTTTGCCTTTGGCCTTCTTCTTGAGCTGGCCGCCCTCGACCGTGACAAAACTCGGGCAAAAGCCTTTCAGGCAGGACATGTCCTTGTTGCAGGTGGACTGGTTGATCTGGCGCTTGCGGCCGAATTCGGTTTCCAGCGGCTCCACGCTCAGGCAGTTGGACTGCACGCCGCAGTCGCCGCAGCCTTCACAGACCAGTTCGTTGATGACCACCCGGCGCGCCGGGTCGACCAGGCTGCCGCGCTTGCGGCGGCGGCGCTTTTCGGTGGCGCAGGTCTGGTCGTAAATGATGACGGTCGTGCCCTTGATCTCGCGAAACTGCCGCTGGATGGCGTCCAGTTCGTCGCGGTGGTGGACGGCCACGCCTTCCACCAGCGTCACGCTGTCGTATTTCTCCGGCTCGTCGGTCACCACCACAATTTTGGCCACGCCCTCGGCCCGCATGGACTGCGCAATCTGCACCACCGAATGGCCCTCGGGTCGCTCGCCGACCTGCTGGCCGCCGGTCATGGCGACCGCGTCGTTGTAGAGGATCTTGTAGGTGATGTTGACACCCGCCGCGATCGACTGGCGCACCGCCAGCGAACCGCTGTGAAAGTAAGTGCCGTCACCCAGATTCGCAAAAATGTGCTGGTCGGTGGTGAAAGGCTGCTGGCCGACCCAGGGCACGCCCTCGCCGCCCATCTGGGTGAAGCCCGAGGTACTGCGGTCCATCCACAGCGCCATGAAGTGGCAACCGATACCTGCCATGGCGCGCGAGCCTTCGGGCACCTTGGTCGAGGTGTTGTGCGGGCAGCCCGAACAAAACCAGGGCTGGCGGTCGGCCTTGATTTCCAGCACCTGCAGCGAGCGTTCCTTGGCCTGCAGAATGGCGAGCTGCGCATCGAGGCGCGCCGTCATGTCGCTGTCCAGGCCCAGCTTGCGCACGCGCTGGGCAATCGCCTTGGCAATCAGCGAAGGCGACAGGTCGGCGTTGGCGCGCAGCAGGGTGTTGGCCGTGGGATTCGGCATCGACCATTCACCGCCGCTGAAGTCGCCCTCGACCTCGTTGAACTTGCCATAAATATTGGGACGCACGTCAGCGCGCCAGTTGTAGAGCTCTTCCTTGAGCTGGTACTCGATGACCTGGCGTTTTTCCTCGACCACCAGGATTTCGCGCAAACCGGTCGCGAACTCGCGTGTGCCCTGGGCCTCCAGCGGCCAGACCACCCCGACCTTGTGCAGGCGGATGCCGAGCTGACGGCAGGTCGCGTCGTCCAGGCCCAGGTCGATCAGGGCCTGGCGGGTGTCGTTGTAGGCCTTGCCGCTGGCGATGATGCCGAAGCGGTCATTCGGGCCTTCAATGACGTTGTAGTTGAGCTGGTTGGCACGGATGTAGGCCAGCGCGGCATACCACTTGTAGTCGAACAAACGCGCTTCCTGCTCCAGCGCGGCGTCGGGCCAGCGTATGTGCACGCCGCCCGCCGGCATCTGGAAGTCGGTCGGAATCCTGATCTGCACGCGCCCGGGGTCAATCATCGCGGTGGCGCTGGACTCGACAATTTCCTGGATGGTTTTCATGCCGGCCCAGACGCCGGAAAAGCGGCTCATCGCAAAAGCATGAATGCCCAGATCAAGAATTTCCTGCACATTGGCCGGAAAAAACACCGGCAGGCCGCAGGCCTTGAAGATGTGGTCGCTCTGGTGCGCAGCGGTCGAGCTTTTGGCCACATGGTCGTCACCAGCCACCGCAATCACGCCGCCCCAGGGCGTGGTGCCAGCCATGTTGGCGTGTTTGAAGACGTCGGAGCAGCGGTCCACGCCCGGGCCCTTGCCGTACCAGATGCCGAACACCCCGTCGAACTTGTTGGTGCCTGGCGGCGAAAAACCCAGTTGCTGCGTGCCCCACAGCGCGGTCGCGGCCAATTCTTCATTGACGCCAGGCTGGAACACGATGTGCTGCGCCTTCAGGAAAGGCGCGGCTTTCACCAGCGCCTGGTCATAACCCCCGAGCGGCGAGCCGCGGTAACCGCTGATAAAACCTGCGGTATTTTTGCCTTGCAGCGCATCGCGCTGGCGCTGCAGCATGGGCAGCTTGACCAGCGCCTGGACGCCACTCATGAAGGCCTGCCCAAAATCAAGGCTGTATTTGTCGTCGAGCGTGACGGTCTCGAGGGCCTTGCGGATGTGTTCTGGCAGCGGGGCGTTCATGCTGCAACTCCGCAGGTGGTTGGCTCGGCGCCAAATCCAGCACAGCCGGCTGCGCCGCCTGGGTATTTGTGCCTGCGGCGAAATCCGCTTTGCGGATTTTCGTCGAGCGTGACGGTCTCGAGGGCTTTGCGGATGTGTTCGGGCAGGGGGGGGTTCATCTTGTCTCCAGTCGTGGGCTGACACCGCCTTTTTGGGCAGGGCGAAAAGGCTCACACCCCATAGGGTGACGCCTCTATACAGCAGCAAAGTGTAGGCCTGATGGTCCGATAAGTCTTTGCTTTTTATGCCTTGATAAACCAGTTACGGGAAAGAATCTTGCTTAAAATCTGTAATTATGGAAACACTCGACAAGTTTGACTTGGCCATCCTGCATGAACTGCAAGCCGACGGCCGCCTCAGCAATGCCGAGCTCAGCAGCCGCGTCGGCCTGAGCGCCGCGCCCTGCTGGCGGCGAGTGCGGGCGCTGGAAGAAGGCGGCTTCATCAAGGGCTATCGGGCAGAAATAGACCGGCACAAGATCGGCCTGGGCGTGCTGGCTTTTGTGCGGCTGGACGCCGACCGCAACACCGGCGACGCCACCAGCGCGATGGAAGAAGCCATACGCAAGCTGCCAGAAATCATTGCCTGTCACTACATCAGCGGCACCGGCACCTTTGAGCTGCAGGTGGTGGCGCGCGACCTGGACAGCTTCTCGCGCTTTGCGCTGAAAAGCCTGCTGAACCTGCCCAACGTGAAAGACATGCACACGAGTTTTTCACTCGGCGAAGTCAAGGCCAGCAGCGCCCTGCCGCTGGGCCATCTCAGAAAACCTGCCAGCTGATCGGCCCACCAAAACACCGCGCGACCAAGGCTTGCAAGCATTTCAGGCCCTCAGCCCTTATGCAGATTGCACAAGAAGCTCCTGATTTGATAGCGTTTTAACCACCAACAGGCCGGCAGCGACACGGCCAGCGCGCACTCAGCGGGGCCACAACACCCACAGACGCAGCGGTTGATTCACGCGGCTGGCCAGCAGACCGGCCTCCGGACCGGTGCCTGCAAAATAGTCGGCACGCACGGCCCCGACGATGGCGCTGCCGGTGTCCTGCGCGATCACCAGTTTTTGCAGATCGGCCGCCGCGCCGCGCGAGGCCAGCCAGACCGGCGTGCCGTAGGGAATGCTTTGCCGGTCGACCGCGATCGAGCGGCCCGGGGTCAGCGCCACACCCTGCGCACCGCGCGGGCCAAAAGCGGCGTCCATTTCGGTGAGTGTCTCTTCGCGGAAAAAAATGTAGCGCGGGTTGCTCCAGAGCAGTTGCGGCACGCGCTGCGGGTTTTGCGCAGCCCAGGCTTTGGTGGCATCCGGCCAGGGGTTGATTTTTGTCACCCCTTGCTCCAGCAGCCACTGGTTGACGCTGCGGTAGGGCTGGTCGTTGGAGCCGGCAAAGGCCAACCGTACCGTGCGCTGCGTGCCGTCGGCCTCTGTCAGGCTCAGGCGGCCCGAGCCCTGGATGTGCAGCAGCAAGGCATCAATCGGGTCGGCCAGCCAGGCGATCTCGCGGCCGCGCAGCGCGCCCTGGGCCTCGGGCAGGGTGTCGATCTCCTGGCGGGTAAACCACGGTTTGCGGCTGGCCAGCCCGGCCGGCGGCTGGTACAGCGGCACGGGGTAAGCCGACGTGGCCTGTCGGCTGGCTTTGAGCACCGGTTCGTAATAGCTGGTGAGCAAACCTTCTGCCGCACCCTGCAGCGACTCCACCCGGTAGGGCTGCAGGCGCGACACCATCCAGGCGCGTTGCTCGGGCGCAGACGCGATGCTCAGGCGCCGCACCTCGCCGCACAAAGGCGCAAACACCGGACCCGGCCTCTCACAGCTTTTGAGCCAGGCGTTCCAGGCCTCAAACAGGCTGTCGCCCTCAAAACCCGGCAAATCCGCCCAGGGCACAGGCACCCAGCGGCTTTTCCCCTGAAGCAGCACACCCGGCAGGCCCGCGCTGTCGCCGGGCACAGGCCGGCTGGGCGCGCTGGCCGGTGCAGGGGCAGGCCCGACGGGCGGCGGGGACAAACGCGGTGCGGCACAGGACACCAGGCCCAGCACACCGGCGAACACGGCGGCACGGCAAAATACCGCCATGGTTTTACTTTTGCTGGAAGCCCTGGCGGCTTTGCTCATACTGGTTTTCATTGTGTGGTGGACGATGTTCTCGGGCCGGAAAAACGGCGAGCTCAAAACGGATACCCCGCCCGACGATCAATCTGCCACGCCGGCCAAAACAGACGATTCACCATGAAGTGAGGGGGTTCAAGCGTGCTGGATGCTATACATTACGTAGCAAATTCGCCAGCTCCACCGCCGACTTTACCCGCATTTTGTCGAACACCCGGGCACGGTGAACCTCGACCGTGCGGACACTGATGTCGAGCTGATCGGCGACCAGCTTGTTCGGCAGGCCCTCGACCACCAGTTTCATCACATCGCGCTCTCGCTCGGTCAAGCCGTCCAGCCGGGATTGCAGGCTGGTGTGCTCGCTGCGCTGCGCCAGCGCCGAAGCCGACTGCGCCAACGCCTGCTCGATCCGGTCCACCAGTGCGTTGTCGGAAAAGGGTTTTTCGCAAAAATCGAAGGCGCCGCGCTTGACGGCATCCACTGCCGTGGGCACGTCGGCATGGCCGGTCAGGAAAATCACCGGCATGGCCGGCAACAAGCCGCAGGCAATCAGCTTCTCGAACATGACCAGGCCACTCATGCCGCCCATGCGTACATCGAGCAGCGCGCAAGACGGCGACAGCACCCTGAAAGCCCCGGAAATCCGCGCATCGAAGGCTTCCGCGCTGTCAAAAGTCTCACTCGTCAGCCGCCGCGAGCGCAGCAGCCAGGCCAGCGCGTCGCGCACACTTGCATCGTCATCAACAATATAAACCGTGGCATTCTGGATCGGTTCCATCAAAACTCCTGGGCTGCCGGCGGCGGCTCGGTGGAGCGCACCGACACCGGCAATGTGAATGTGAAAATCGTACCGTGCGGCTGCACCGCTTCAAACCCGAGAAACCCGCCATGTTGCTCGATGACCGTACGGCACAGGCTCAAACCCAGCCCCATGCCTTCGGCCTTGGTGGTAAAAAACGGCGTGAACAGCTGGCGCGCGACATCCTCGGCAATGCCCTCGCCGTGGTCAATCACCGCAAACTCCACCCAGCGACTGATCGCATTCGAGGCGGCCGGGCGCACGCGCAAAATCAGCAGTTTTTCGCCGCGCCGCGCCGTGTCCACCAGCTGCATCGCCTGCATGCCGTTGCGCGCCAGGTTCAGCAGCACCTGCTCGACCATGGTCCGGTCGCACAACACCGGCTCGCAGCTCTCATCAACCTCCATCTGCACCCGCACCGCGAGCTTGCGCGCCTGCAGGCTGACCAGCGGCATCACCGCGTCCAGCAAGGCGCGCGGCGCTATCGGCTCGCGCACCTGGTCGCGCCGACGCACAAAATCATGCACACTTTTGATCACCTTACCGGCGCGCTCGGCCTGCTCGGCAATGCGCCGCATGGCCAGTTGCAGGTCTGCGCTGTGTTCGGGCGGCTGCGCGGTGGCCGCAGCGCTTTGCAGCAAATTGAGCGAGCCGGTGGCATAACTCGAAATAGCGGCCAGCGGCTGGTTCAGCTCATGACTGAGCAGCGAAGCCATCTCGCCCACCGTGGCCAGTCTGGCCGTGGCCTGCAGCCGGTCCTGGCTGGCGCGCGACAACTCCTCAACGCGACGCTGCTCGCTGACGTCAAGAATCGCGCTCATCCAGCCGGTCTGTTTGCCCACGGCGTTGATCAGCGGCGCCTCAATAATCAGCACCGGAAAGCGCGAGCCGTCGCGCCGCATGAACACCGACTCGAAGCCCTCGCGCGGCAAATTGGCACCAATCTCCAGCCGCCGCGACTGGCGCTGCTGGTATTCTTCGGCCTGCTCCGGCGGCCAGTAGGGCGGCAGCGCGGCGGGCTTGAGCAACTCGCTGGCGTCCAGCCCCACCATCTGGCAGAACGCCGGGTTGACATAGGTCACACGCCCTTGCAGATCCCGCGCCCGCATCCCCGTCACCAGCGAGTCCTCCATTGCCTTGCGAAAAGCCAGCGCATCGGCCAGGTCATGTTCGACCTTGAGCCGCCGCCGCATGTCGCGGCCCAGCAGCGCCAGCACGGCGGCCAGCGCCACCGACATGGCGCTGACCAGTGCCGTCAGCAGATTGGGGAACAGGGCCGGTGTACCCAGCCGGCTTTCCAGTCGCAGCACCATGGTGTTGCCGGGCAGGTCCAGCAGTTGCTGGGCGATGTAGGTGCGGCTGCCGCGCGCCGGGTTTCCGAACATGGCCAGCCGCGTGCCGTCGGCCTCGGTGAGCGCCAGACCACGGCCGCCGGCCAGTTGCTTGCCAACCATCTCGGACAAAACGTCAGGCAGTGAATAACTGGCCACCAGATACCCCGCCAGCCGGCCGCCCGCCAGCATCGGCAAGCACATGTCCATCACCTCCAGCCCGAGACCGTCCGACTGCGGCAGAAAGTAACTGATGGAGTAGGCCGGCCCGCTGAATCGGCGCGCCGCGGCACAGGCAAAACTGATATCGGTCTGTGCACTGTCACGGCCCAGGCGCTCAAACACCGGACTGCGATAAGGCGTTTCAGCCAGCGCGAGGGTTGCCAAGGACAGGTCCCGCCACTCCACGCGCACGATTTCGCGGTGCTCCCGAAGCAACTCTGCGGCCGGAAAACGCCAGGCCTCAGGGCCCGGACTGCCGGCCTGCAAGGCCTGCAGGCTCTGGACATTGCGTGTCAACCCGGTGCGGATGTCGGTTGCCATCTGCACTGCGTCCTCTTCGAGCCGGCTTTGCACCAGACCGGCCTCGTAGCGCCCGGCCAGCCAGACCAGCGTGGAAAGAATGGCCAGCAGCAGCGCCACCAGCAAGCCCCAGAGCGCCCAGCGGCGGCTCCAGCGCCGGGGGCCGGACAAAAATGGCGCGCCGCTGGCCGCCGGTCGGGCCAGACTCACAACACCCCGTGGCTCAAAGCGGGCAGCTGCGTGCGCCAGGCATTCAGGCGCTCACGCTCGACCTGCGCCAGCACCAGTGCAGGCCCCTGGGCGTGCTGCGCCAGCACCTGGCCCCAGGGGTTGAGCACCAGGCTCTGGCCCCAGGTGCGGCGCCCGTTCTCGTGCGTGCCGCCCTGCGCGGCGGCCAGCACATAGGCCAGATTTTCTATCGCCCGCGCGCGCAACAGGACTTCCCAGTGCGCCTGCCCGGTGGTCCAGGTGAAGGCGCTGGGCACCAGCAGCAGATCGGCTTTCATGGCCCGGTAAAGCTCCGGAAAACGCAGGTCGTAACAGACGCTCAGGCCGACCCGGTAGCTGTGGCCGTCGCTGGACGGCAGATCAAACGTCACCGGCGCGGCACCGGCTTCAATCACGCGCGACTCGTCGTACTGCTCAGCGCCGCTGTCAAACCTGAAAAGATGGATCTTGTCGTACCGCGCCACACACGCCCCCGCGGGCGAATACACCAGCGCGCTGTTGTACACGTGGCGGTCGTCGCTGGCGCGCAGCGGCACCGTGCCGCCCACAATCCAGAGGCCGTACTCGCGCGCGCACTGCGCCAGAAAGTCCTGCACCGGCCCGTGGCCCGGGGCTTCGGCGATGTCCAGCTTGTCGGTGTCCCTGCGGCCCATCAGGCAAAAATATTCGGGCAACACGGCCAGCTCGGCGCCTGCCGCACTGGCCTGCTCCAGCAGCTGCCGGGCAGCGTCCAGATTGGCCTGCAAACGGGTCCCCGAGATCATTTGCAGGGCGGCGACACGCATGGGGGCCCTTACCTTTTGACTTCCGCGCCGCTGCTGGCAGGGCCGGCGGCGGCGGCGGGCAGCGCCCGCCGGTCCACCTTGGTGATTTTGGGGTTGGCCCAGGTGCCGTCGATGTGAAACTCCTGGGTCGCCGCCTGGGTCAGCGGCTGGCGCAGGAAATATTGCGCCAGAAAAGTCCCCAGACCGATGGCCGGGTTGATCACGGTGGCAATCAGCGAGGCCGTGCCCGCATTGATCTCGGGCACCACCACCACTTTGAGGTCCTGCGTTTCCCTGGCGATGTCGGCACTGCCCTCCATCAGCACCGCCGCATTGACACCCTTCATCTGCAGATTGTTGGTGAAAGCCAGTCCCTGCGTGATGTTGACATCGCCGCGCACAAAATCAAAAGAGAAGCCTTCCGAAAACACATCCCGGAAATCCAGCGTCAGCCGCCTGGGCAAAGCCTGCAGGCTGAGCACGCCAAGCAGCTTGGCAATACCCGGATCGGCCTTGAGAAACTGGCCCGAGGCCACGTTGACGTTGAACTGGCCATTCAGGCTGGGGTAATCCAGACTCAAGGGCGAGCCTATCCAGGCAATCTGGCCCTCAAGCTTGCCCTTGCCGCGCCGGATGACGTCGCTCATGCCAAACCGCTTGAGCAGCTCGCCGGAATCGGCAATGTCCAGCTTGAAATTCATCACCGTGCGTCTGCGCTCGGCCTGCGCCCTGGCACCGCCTGCCACCGGCAACTGTTGCGCATTCACCGCCACCCAGTTGCCGGTCGCGGTCAAGGTGGCCTCCGGCACGATGACGTTGAGCTTGTTCAAGCGCCATTCGCGCACGCCGCCCTCACGCGCCACGGTGCTGGCGTTGCGGTTGATGGCTTCGATCTCAACCCGGCCAAACTTTTTGCCGCGCAACTCGACATCCTCGACCACGATGTCCAGCGCCGGGATATTGGCCGGCTGCTCATTGAGAATGGCCTCCACCTCATTGGCGCTGCTTTGCCCCAGGCTGAGCCGCGACAGGCGCGCATACACCCGCCCGGCGCCCCCACCGGCGGGCTGGCCGAACTCGAGGTAGCCATTGAGCTCGGTCGCGTCAATGTTCGCGCGCCAGTTCAGGCCATCGCGCGATCCGCCCACCACCACATTGTTGAGCTTGCGCCCCTCGACCAGCAACTCGCGGGCACGTATCGCCATGGTGGTGGGCAAATAGCCCTGCACCGCGCTGGCCTGGCCCGGGCGCACGGCGGCGGTCGCCGCTGCCGGCGCCGCACTGCTGCTGTCCAGCACTTTTTCCCAGGCGTCGATATCGACCGTCGCCAGGTTGATGTTGGCCGCCACCCCGCCAGCCGGCATGGGTGCGGTTTCTCCGGCTTCCAGCCCGATGGCCACGCTGCCACGCAGCACCCGGGGCTCGGGCCCGGTGATGTCGCGCACATAGACCACAGAGGCCAGCCGTCCCACCGTCAGCGACATCTGGTCCTGGGTGGCCTGGGTGCCCACCACGGTCTCACGCACCACACTGTTGTCAAACCGCACGGGCAGCACACTGTCTGCACTTTTGCCCAGGGGAGCCGGCAGGCTCAAGGCCATGCCCTGCAGATTGCTGGCCATGCTGAGCTCGGTCGCGCCTTTGCGAAAACCCAGCGTGGCGCTGTAGGCTGCCGTGCCGTTGGCATACGTACCGAGCCGGGAGACCATGCCCAGTTCCCTGGCCTGGCGCAAGCCCTCGCCAGTGAAGCTGCCCTGCGCACGGATGAGCACGGTGGCATCTGCAGACTCCGGGCCCGCCTGCGATGCCCGCGCCGCTGCCTGAGCAGCCGGGCGCATGCCCCCCTCCAGCCGCACATCACCGCCCAGCATGCGCGCCTGGGCGCCAGCAATCGCAAAACCGTTTTCCGTGAATTTCACCACCCCTTTAAGCCGCGTGAGCTGCGGTGTGTCCGGCGTGAACTGCACATCATTGCCGGGCAAAGTGACGGCCCCCTGCACCTGCGTTTTGTCGATATCGCCCAGTGGCAAGGACAACTGCAGCTTGGTGTCGGCCATGCCACTGGCCGCTGCCCTGGCCAGCGCTTGACCCGTCAAGCCGGCCAGCGGCGATGTATTGACAAAACCCAGCGCCTCGCTGAGCGGACCTTTGATATCCGCGCCGACCTGCACGGTGGCGCCATGCATCAGGTCCGGTATGCGCGCTTCTGCCTTGCTCAGTTGCAGCCCCGGAAAACCGGCCACCCGGCCGCTGGCCCCGTTGACCTGCAAGGAGGCGCGGTCAAACACCAGCTCGCCGTCGAGCTCCGCCAGCGCCGGCCAGGCCTTTGTTTCGCGCGGCTGCACCAGCCTGGGCACATAGGTAAAACCGGCTTTGCTCACTTTGGCGGACACCCGGAACTCGCCTTTGGCCGGATCGGAAAACGGCATGTCCAGCAGGTTCCCCTTGAGCTTGAACTTCACATCGCTGAGTGCCCCCTGCGTCACCGCATCACGCACGTAGTGGCGAACCCGGTCTGGCAGGATCAGCGGCAGGTAACGGTGCACCCTGCTGCCATCGCCGCGGCTCAGGCTGCCCTGCAGGTCCAGAACGCCCGGAAAGCGTGAATCATGCGCTGCAGAGGCCATCGCACCGGAAGCCACTGGCGCCGGATCGGCGGTGCGCCAGCTGGCCTGCGCGCTGCCCTGCGCGTCCGCATTGGCAAACACCATGTTGCGCAGCTGCAAATCGATTTTGGGGCCAGCCAGCTTCCATTGCGCATCGGTTGAGAACTGGTCCAGCAGCAGCCGGGGGTCTTCAAAAAAGCCGGGCAGGTTGATCTCGCCACTGGCGATTTTCACCCGGGCCTGCCCACCCTGCTGGGTGAAGTCAAAGTCCAGTGTGGCGCCGCTCACGCCGGGCCGCTCGCTGCGGCCAGCACCGGCTGATTGCGCTGCAACTTCGAGCTGCGACACGCGGCCTTTGGCCGAATAGGCCGACGGCGCCTCCAGCGCGCCCTGCCACCTGGCATCGACCACATCCACCAGGCCTTTGGGCGCCAGGCTGGCGATCAGCGCACGCGCGGCATCGCCCAGGGGCAGGCGATCAGCGATCAGCGCCAGCGCGGCCAGATCCAGCTTGTCGGCCTTGATCTCGCCCCGGGCCGGCGATTTCCCTTGCGCCTCCACATAGACCACGGACGCATTGCCGCCCGGCCACTGCAGCCCGTCGCGCGTGCGGAACTGCAAACCTTCGGTCGCCACATCAAAGCCATTGGCAAAATGCCGGCCGGCAAGACGCCCGCTCACGGCCTGTAGCGCCAGCGGCTGCAAGGCCTTGCCAAGCTGCGCATCCACCTCGTGCAGCGCCACATCCGCTGTGCCGCCCGTGATCTCGCCCCCTTTCACGTCCGCCCAGGCGCGCAAGGCACCGTTGCCCGCCGCCAGCCGGATGCCCAGGCTTTCCAGGCTGGCATAACGCTGCACCTCCAGAAGATCCACCCGTGCAAACTCGGCGTAGAGCTGCCCGGCCCAGCTTTTCCACTGGCCGGCACCACCCGACCACAAAGGCTCACGAAACACCCCACGCAGGCTGAAACGTTCACCCCAGCTGGCCGGCGGCGTGGCATCCAGGCGCAGCAGATGGCGGCGCCCCGGATTGCGCAGCGTGATGTCCACCCCACTCAGGGCCAGCGGCGGCATCTGGCGCAAATCGTCGGTCCAGCGCAAGGCGCCGCCACGGATGACAAATTCGGTTTGCGAGAAGAACCAGTCGGCGAAAGCACTCTGGCCGTCGCTGCGCACCTGGGACACATCCAGGCCGGCCACATAGATTCTTCCGTCCAGTGTGCGCCGGATGTCGAGCTCGGGCCGGTCGATGTAAAGCTGCTCAAAGCCAAGGCTCCACAGCGAAGACGGCGAGACCGCCGCCACCAGGCGTGGCAGGCGAAGCGCTTCACGCCCCTGGCCATCAAGCAGCAACACATCGCTGAGTTCAAAGGAAGGAATCAGGCCGCCGGAGCGGGCCGAAATGCCGCCAATCCGCACCGGCACACCGAGTGCCTGGCTGGCCAGCGTTTCCAGGCGCGGGCGAAACTCGCTGATTCGCGGCACAATCCAGCCGTGAAGCAGGCCCCACGCCATGCCGAACACCAGCCAGAATGCAAGCACCAGACCCAGCAGCCAGCGCGCAGCCAGCGCGGCAAATTGAAGGCGTCGGGAAGCGGGCGCAGGCTGGGGCAGTATCGATTGATCCATTGGCATGAGAATTATGACTGTCGGCGCCTTCGTCCGTTCAACGCAACACAGGGAAGTTTTTGTTAACTAGCGCGCTTCCTGCCGTGAGTGCTGCACCGGCCTCCCCCGATTATTCGCGCTTTGTCCGGCGGATACGGCGCCGCTATGCCGCCGAGCTGGCGCTTTTGCCGCCCGGTGTGCCGGTACACGCCTCCATGCAGACCTGTTACACCGCGCTGCAGGCGCGCGGGCTGGACACCGGCGCCGCCCTGCGCGTGCTGCGCCAGCTGGTGCTCGAGCGTCTGGTCGAACTCGATTGCGGCGCGCCGGCGCTACCGGCCACCGATGCGGCGCTGCGCATGGTGACCTGCGCCATGACCGATCTGGCAGAGCTGGCCCTGGACATCGCGGTACACGAATCGCGCAAGCCGCTGGACGCCTTGTACGGTGCGCCCCAGGCGTGCGAGCCGGCTGGCCCGCCAGGCCAGCGCGCGCAGTTGTGGGTGATTGGCATGGGCAAGCTCGGTGCCAGGGAACTCAACGTCTCCAGCGACATTGACCTGATCTACGTCTATGAACAGGATGGCCAGACCCGTGGCCGGGACGATGGCCGGGGCGCCATTTCCAACCATGAATACTTCGCCCAGCAGGTCAAGGCCATTTACAACCTGATCGGCGAGACCACCGAACATGGCTTTGTCTTCCGCGTCGATCTGGCGCTGCGGCCGAACGGCAACTCCGGGCCGGCCGCGGTCTCGCTGGGCGCACTGGAAGACTATTTTCAGGTGCAGGGCCGCGAATGGGAGCGTTTTGCCTGGCTCAAAAGCCGGGTGGTGGCGCCGCGCGAGTGTGTTGACAGCGGTTCAGCCCAGGCCTTGCGTGCTTCGGTCCTGCCCTTTGTGTTCAGGCGTTACCTGGACTACGGCGTTTTCGACGCACTGCGCGTGTTGCACCGGCAAATCCGCGAACACGCCGCCAAACGGTCGGCAGGCCATCCCGAGCGGGCCAACGACGTCAAGATGTCACGCGGCGGCATTCGCGAAATTGAATTCACCGTGCAGTTGCTGCAGGTGGTGCGCGGCGGGCAGTTCCCGGAGCTGCGCACGCGCTCCACGCTGGCGGCCCTGCAACGTATCGCCAGCGCCGGACTGATGGCGCAGGACACCGCCATGGCCCTGGCCCGGGCCTATGTTTTCCTGCGCCACGTCGAGCACCGCATCCAGTACCTGGACGACCAGCAAACCCATGTGCTGCCGACGCGCGACGACGACCTCGCCTGGGTGGCGCAAACCATGGGCTACAGCAGTTGTTGCCCATTTCTGGGCGAGCTTGATACGCACCGCGAACTGGTGGCCCAGGAGTTTGACACCCTGCTGGGGAAAAAGGCCGATTGCAAGGGTTGCAGCAAGGGCACGGTCGCGGCACCCCAGGATATCGACGAGCTGCTTGAAAAGCTCTCCGACCGCTGGCCCGACAAGTTTCGCGCGCGCATCGAGTTATGGCGTGAGCACCCGCGCGTGCTCGGGCTGCGCGACGAAGCCCGCGCCCGGCTGACCCAGCTGGTGCAACGCACCGCGCAGTGGCTGCTCGAAGGCAAGGTGGGCGAAGAAGCGGCGCTGCGTGTTGTGGACTGGATAGAGCCGCTGCTGCGCCGCGAAAGTTACCTCGCACTGCTGATCGAACGCCCTGCGGTGCATGAACGCCTGCTGCGGCTGCTGGGCGCTGCGCGGTGGCCGGCGCGTTACCTGCTGCAACACCCCGGGGTGATCGACGAGCTGGCCAGCGACGCGATGCTGCATGAACGTTTTGATGCCAGCGCTTTCATGGAAGAGTTGCAGCAGCGCCTGGCGGCCCTGCGTCGCACCGGCGAGGACGACGAGGAAAGCTGCCTGAACCTGTTGCGCCGCGCCCACCATGCCGAAGTGTTCCGCACGCTGGCGCGCGATGTTGAAGGCGCGCTGACAGTCGAACAGGTCGCCGACGACCTCAGCGCCCTGGCCGAAGCGGTGCTTGCAGTGACCACCGGCTGGTGCTGGCAACACCTGAAAAGCCGGCATCGCGAGGACCCGTTGTTTGCCATCATTGCCTACGGCAAGCTGGGCGGCAAGGAACTCGGTTACGGCAGCGACCTGGACATTGTGTTTGTGTATGAAGACGAGGACGAGCGCGCGCCCGAGGTGTATGCCGGCTTTGTGCGCAAGCTGATCAACTGGCTGACCATCAAGACCGCCGAGGGCGACCTGTTTGAAATCGACACCGCCCTGCGGCCCAACGGAAACTCCGGACTTCTGGTCACGCGTTTTGAGGCCTACGCCAATTACCAGCAGCAACGCGGCAGCAACACCGCCTGGACCTGGGAACACCAGGCCATCACCCGTGCGCGTTTTGTTCAGGGAAGTCGGTCGCTGCAGCAACGTTTCGACGCAGTCCGCCTGGCGGTGATCAGCGCGGCGCGCGACATCCCCGCCCTGCGTCAGGAAATTGTTGCCATGCGCGAAAAAGTGCGCGCTGCGCACCCCATCAAAGGTGAAAAAGCGGGCGGGAAATTTGACGTCAAACACAGCCCGGGCGGCATGGTAGACGCCGAATTTGCCGTTCAGTTTCTGGTGCTCTCGCAGTCGCGTGAGCATGCGGAGCTGGCCGACAACGTGGGCAACATCGCCTTGCTGCAACGTGCCGAAGCGGCTGGCCTGCTGCCCGCAGGCATGGGACAGGCGGCCGCCAGCGCCTACCGCGAGCTGCGGCGGGTGCAACACCAGGCGCGCCTGAACGAAGAGCCGACGCAGGTCACGCTGCCAGCACTTCAGGCCGAACGCGACGCCATCCTGGCGCTGTGGCACGCGGTCTTCGGCGCCTGAGGCAAGCCCAGCGCCGCGCGTCGCGCGGTCCGTCTTTTTTGAAACATTTGTTTTAATTAAATCAATCGTTTGATTTATATGCTCTAATGCGGCGCATGCCCGTCACCCCCGCTTTGCCCCCCCTCGCCGCCCCCGGCCACGACCTGCGCAAGCAGCGCTCCGACGGCGTGGAAGCCAGGGCCCACCTGTTGCGCGCAGCCTTGCGCCTGTTTTCCGAGAAAGGTTTTGCCAAGACCTCCACCCGGGAAATCGCCCAGGCCGCCGGGGCCAATATCGCCGCCATCAGCTACTACTTCGGCGACAAGGCCGGCCTCTACCGCGCCGTCTTCAACGAGTCCCTGGGCCAGCCTTGTGACGACATCTCGCGCTACCAGCCGATACATCTGAGTCTGCGCGAAGCGCTGGCGGGATTCATGGACGGTTTTTTGCAGCCGCTCAAACAGGGCGATCTGGCGCAGCAATTCACGCGCCTGCATTTTCGCGAAATGCTCGAGCCCACAGGCCTGTGGGCGGAACAGATTGACAGCAGCATCAAGCCGGCCCATGCGGCGCTGGTCGAGGTCTTGTGCCGCCATCTGGGTGTCACCAGAGCCGACGACGATGTGCAGCGGCTGGCTTTTTCGGTCACCGGCCTGGCGATGCAGATGTTTGTCAGCCATGAGGTGATTGACGCCGTGCGGCCCCAGCTGATCGCCTCACCCAAAGCCATAGACCTGTGGGCCAGCCGGCTGGTGGACTTTGCCGAGGCCATGGTTGCGGTGGAGCGCAGCCGGCGCCAGTCACTTGCCACTTTGAAAAAGACCAAGCCATGAAAGCTGCCCGACTTTTCGCCTGCGCCGCCTTGCCGCTGTTGCTGCCTGCCTGTGCGCTGCAATCGCCGCCCGCATCGGTGACGGCTCCAGCCCCCGCGCAATGGTTTGCGCCGCTGCCTGCGCCGCAGCCGCTGGCCGGGCTGCCGCACCAGGGCAGGCTGACCGACCTGACACGCTGGTGGGAACAGCAAGGCGACCCGTTGCTGGTGGAGTTGATCGCAGCGGCGCAGGCGGTCAGCCCGACCGTCGCCAGCGCGCGCTCGCGCATTGAGCAGGCACGCGCCACCCGGGTGGCAGCCGGCGCCGCGCTGCTGCCCACACTCGATGCCTCGGCCAGCGTCAGCCGGGGGCGCTCGCAACAAGGCGCCGCACCGGGGGCAGCCCCCATCAGCACCAGCAGCCAGACCGGCCTGCAGGCGAGCTGGGAAATAGACCTGTTTGGCGGCAAACTCGCGGGCCGGGATGCCGCCAGCGAACGCCTGGCCGGCGCCCAGGCCTTGTGGCACGACGCCCGCGTTTCAGTCGCCGCCGAGGTGGCGAACCAGTACCAGAGCCTGCGCACCTGCCGCCAGCTTGAAGCCGTGACGGCGTCCGACGCCGCCTCGCGCAGCGAGACGGCGCGTTTGTCGGGCCTGAGCACCGGCGCCGGTTTCACGGCACCGGCCACCGACGCGCTGGCCCGCGCCAGCGCCGCCGAAGCCAGCAGCCGTGCCACGCAGCAGCGCGCCTTGTGTGAGCTGGACATCAAGGCGCTGGTCGCCCTGACCGGCCTGACCGAGCCTGATATCAGACAAAAACTGGCTTCTGCCCTTTCCCCACCCGCACAAACAGCTATGCTTTTTATAGCGTCCTTGCCGGCCGAAACGCTGGCGCAACGGCCCGACGTGTTCAGCGCCGAGCGCGAGCTGGCCGCTGCCAGTGCCGAGGTCGGCAGCGCGCAGGCCGAGCGCTACCCGCGCCTGAGCCTGAGCGGCTCCATAGGCAACACGCGGCTGCGCAGCGGCGGCGTGACCAGCACGCTGGACACCTGGTCGATCGGCCCGCTGGCCTTGACGCTGCCGCTGTTTGACGGCGGCCGCCGCGCCGCCAATGTCGATGCGGCGGTGGCACGTTATGAAGAAGCCGCAGCGCTGTACCGCGCCCGCGTGCGCCAGGCCGTGCGCGAGGTCGAGGAAGCGCTGGTGAATCTGCAAAGCACGGCGGCACGCAGCGAAGACGCGCGCCTCGCGGCTGAAGGGTACCGCGCCGCCTTCACCGGCACCGAGGCACTCTACAAAAGCGGCCTGGGCAGCCTGTTTGAACTCGAGGACGCACGCCGCACCCTGCTGGCCGCAGAAACCGGGCTGCTGTCGCTGCAGCGCGAACGCGCCAGCGCCTGGGTAGCGCTGTACCGGGCCACCGGCGGCGGCTGGAGCGCCGCAGACGGCGGCCCGGCCACAGCCACTGCCGCCCGGCCCTGACGCAGCCCCCATCCAGATCACACCTGACCGAAGCGCACCATGACCTACTCCAAACCGACACCCCGCACGCTTGTCCTGATCGCCGTTGCCATCGCCGCCCTTGCGGCCGTGGCGGTGCTTGTGTTTTCATCCGGAAAAGGGGACGCGGACAAAGTCCCGGCAGCCGGCGCGGCGGCCAAACCGGCGCTGACGGTGGCCGTGGCGCAGCCGACCCAGGCCAGCCTGCCGGTCACATTGAATGCGAACGGCAACATCGTGGCCTGGCAGGAGGCCGTGATTGGTTCCGAGTCGAATGGCTTGCGCCTGACACAGGTGCTGGTCAATGTCGGCGACACGGTCAAGGCCGGGCAGTTGCTGGCGCGTTTTTCCGGCGACAGTGTGCAGGCCGATGTGGCCCAGGCGCGCGCCAGCCTGGTGGAGGCGCAGGCCACAGCCCTCGATGCCGCCAGCAACGCGGCGCGAGCCCGCACCCTGCAAAACTCCGGCGCCCTGAGCACCCAGCAGATCAACCAGTACACCACCGCCGAGCAGACCGCCAAAGCCCGGGTGGCCGCAGCGCAGGCGGTGCTTGATGCGCAGCAGCTGCGCGGCAACAACACGCGGGTCGTGGCGCCCGACAGCGGCGTGATTTCCGCACGCAACGCCACCGTGGGTGCGGTGGTGGGCAGCGGGACCGAGCTGTTTCGCCTGATACGCGGCGGCCGGCTGGAGTGGCGGGCCGAGGTCACCAGCAGCGAAGTGGCGCGCATCAAGCCAGGGGCGGCCGCACTGGTGACCGCCGCCAGCGGCGTCAAGGTGCCGGGCACGGTGCGTATGGTGGCGCCCACGGTGGACCCGCTGACCCGCAACGCGCTGGTGTATGTCGATCTGCCGCGCAACACCAGCGTCAAGGCCGGCATGTACGCCCAGGGCGAGTTTGCCCTGGGTACTGTCAACGCGCTGACACTGCCGCAGCAGGCGCTGGTGCTGCGCGACGGCTTCAGCTACGCGATGCGCATTGAGCCCGGCAACAAGGTGGTGCAGGTGAAACTGCAAACCGGCCGCCGGCTCGGCGATGCGGTGGAGATTGTTCAGGGCGCCAAACCCGGCGAGCGTTATGTCGCCGTTGGCGCGGCCTTTCTGGCCGATGGTGACACCGTCCAGCTGGCCCCGGCAGACGCTGCAGGTTCGCAGTTAAAAATGGCACCAGCCCTTACCATTCCTGCGCAAGCAGCTAGCAAATAAATAGCAGATTGCCGGAGAAGAGCATGAACGTTTCCGCCTGGTGCATACGCAATCCGATTCCCGCCATCATGTTTTTTGTCATGCTGTGTTTTGCCGGCGTGCTCAGCTACCAGGCGATGAAGGTGCAGAACTTTCCCGACCTCGACGTGCCCAACATCGTGATATCGGCCAGCCTGCCCGGCGCATCGCCGGCGCAGCTCGAAACCGATGTGGCGCGCAAGATCGAAAACGCCATTGCCTCGCTGCAGGGCCTGAAAAACATCTACACCAAGGTGCAGGACGGTGCAGCCACCATCACCGCCGAGTTCCGGCTGGAAAAATCCACTCAGGAAGCCCTCGACGAAGTGCGCTCGGCGGTGCAGCAGGTACGCGCCGACCTGCCGGCCGATGTGCGCGACCCCATCGTCAGCAAGATCAACCTGGCGTCGTCCCCGGTGCTGGCCTACACCATACGCAGCAAGGCGATGGACGACGAAGCCATGTCCTGGTTTGTCGATGACAGCCTGACGCGCCGCCTGCTCACGGTGCCCGGTGTCGGCGCCGTCACGCGTGTGGGCGGTGTCAGCCGCGAGGTGCGGATTGCGCTGGACAGCGCCAAAATGGCGGCGCTCGGTGTCAGCGCCGCCACCGTTTCGCGCCAGCTCAACCAGGTGCAGCTCGACACTGCGGGCGGCCGCACCGACGTGGGCACCGGCGAACAGCCGGTGCGCACCCTGGCCACCGTGCAGTCCGCTGCCGAGCTGGGCCTGATCGAGCTGGCGGTCGGTGATGGTCGCAAGGTACGGCTGAACCAGGTGGCCGATGTGCAGGACACCGTGGCCGAGCAACGTTCGGCGGCGCTGCTCAATGGCGTGCCGGTGGTGGGTTTTGAAGTCGCGCGCAGCAAGGGCGCCAGCGAGGTCGAGGCCGGCCGTGGCGTGCGTGCCGCCTTGCAGGCGCTCCAGCTGAGCCGCCCCGACATCGAGCTGACCGAGGCGTTTGACTTTGTCACCCCGGTGGAAGAAGAATACAGCGCCTCGCTGACCCTGCTGATCGAAGGCGGCCTGCTGGCGGTGCTGGTGGTGTGGCTGTTTCTGCGCGACTGGCGCGCCACCTTTGTGTCAGCCGTGGCCTTGCCGCTGTCGGTGATTCCGGCCTTTATCGGCATGCATTACCTCGGCTTTTCCATCAACGTGGTGACGCTGCTGGCGCTCAGCCTGGTGATCGGCATCCTGGTGGACGATGCAATTGTGGAGGTGGAAAACATCGTGCGCCATCTGCGCATGGGCAAGACGCCTTACCAGGCGGCGATGGAAGCGGCCGATGAAATCGGCCTGGCGGTGATTGCCACCACCTTCACGCTGATCGCGGTGTTTTTGCCGACCGCCTTCATGAGCGGCATTGCCGGCAAGTTTTTCAAGCAGTTTGGCTGGACCGCGGCACTGGCGGTATTTGCCTCGCTGGTGGTGGCACGCATGCTGACCCCCATGATGGCCGCCTACATCCTCAAACCCATCGTCAACCATGTGGAGCATGACGGCGCGGTGATGCGCTGGTACATGCGCGCCAGCCGCTGGTGCATCAAACACCGTTTCATCACCGGCCTGGCTGCAGGCGCTTTTTTTGTCGGCTCCATCCTGCTGATTCCCCTGCTGCCGACCGGATTCATTCCGCCCGACGACAACTCCCAGACCCAGGTCTATCTGGAGCTGCCGCCCGGCACCCGGCTGGCCGAGACCACAGCGGCCGCCGAGCTGGCGCGTGGCCTGATCACCCGGGTGCCGAACGTGAAAAGTGTTTACACCACCATAGGCGGCGGCGCTGCCGGCACGGACCCGTTTGCACCCGGCGGCGCGGCCGAAACCCGCAAGGCCACGCTGACCATCCTGCTGACCGACCGCGGCGAACGCCCGCGCAAGCAGGGCATTGAAAACGACATCCGCAAGGCGCTGGAAAGCCTGCCCGGCGTGCGCAGCAAAGTGGGCCTGGGCGGCTCGGGCGAAAAATACATTCTGGCGCTGACCGGGGAAGACCCGGTGGAGCTGGCAGGCGCAGCCGCCGCCCTGGAAAAAGACCTGCGCACCATCCCTGGCCTGGGTTCGGTGGCCTCCAGCGCCTCACTGGTACGGCCCGAAGTGACGGTGCGGCCCGACTTTGCGCGCATGGCCGACCTCGGCGTCACCAGCGCTGCGATTGGCGAAACCCTGCGCATTGCCACGGTCGGTGACTACAACGCCGCCCTGCCCAAGCTGAACCTGTCGCAGCGCCAGATACCTATCGTGGTGCGGCTGGCCGACAACGCTAAAACCGATCTGGCGACGCTGGAACGCTTGATGGTGCCCAGCACCCGGCCGGGCGGTCCGGTCATGCTGGGCCAGGTGGCCAGCATCATCATGGCCGGCGGCCCGGCGGTGATTGACCGCTTCAACCGCTCGCGCAACGTGCAGTTTGAAGTCGAGCTGTCGGGCCAGGCCCTCGGTGATGTGACGGCTGCGGTGCAAAAGCTGCCGGCCATCGTGAATCTGCCGGCGGGTGTGAAGCAGGTCGTGATCGGTGATGCCGAGGTGATGGGCGAGCTGTTTGCCAGCTTTGGCCTGGCCATGCTGACCGGCGTGTTGTGCATCTACATTGTGCTGGTGCTGCTGTTCAAGAACTTCCTGCACCCGGTGACCATTCTGGCCGCCTTGCCCTTGTCTTTGGGCGGCGCTTTTGTCGGTCTGCTGATAGCGCAGAAAAGTTTTTCCATGCCCTCGCTGATCGGCCTGATCATGCTGATGGGTGTGGCCACCAAAAACTCCATCCTGCTGGTGGAATACGCCATTGAGGCGCGGCGCGGCCGCGCTGCCACCGACAGCCAGCCGGCCCAGCCGCCCATGACCCGGCTGGAGGCCCTGCTGGACGCCTGCCACAAACGCGCGCGCCCGATTGTCATGACCACGATTGCCATGGGCGCCGGCATGTTGCCGATCGCGCTGGGCTGGGGTTCGGCCGACAGCAGCTTTCGCTCACCGATGGCGGTGGCCGTCATAGGCGGCCTCATCACCTCGACCTTTTTGAGCCTGCTGGTGATTCCGGCGGTGTTCACCTATGTCGATGATTTTGAGCAGGGCTTCAAGCGCCTGCTGGACCGTCTCCGCGGCCGGCGCCCCAAAGACACAGCTCCAATCAACCCCTAGCCCTTATTCGACGAGCGTAGACTGCTATTTATTTAATAGCAACCTGAAAGTGCCCGCCGCTGAAGAAGCTCGGGTCAGCCGTCCTGGCGAATCTTTTGTACCAGTGCCGTGGTCGAGTAACCATCGACAAAAGGCAACGCCAGGGCCTTGCCGCCATAACTTTTGACCACGGCACTTTCTGCCAGCTTGTCCATGTCGTAGTCGCCGCCCTTGACGAGAATCGCCGGCTTGAGTTCCGTGATCAGTTCCAGCGGCGTGTCTTCATCGAAGCAGGTGACCAGGCTGACCGACTCGAGCGCCGCCAGCAGCACCGCGCGGTCTTCCTGCCTGTTCAGCGGCCGGTCCGCACCCTTGCCGAGGCGCCGCGCCGAGGCGTCGGTGTTGAGCGCCACCACCAGGCTGCCGCCGAGTGCGCGGGCGTTGGCGAGGTAAGTCGCATGGCCGCGGTGCAACACGTCAAACACGCCATTGGTGAACACCACCGGCGGCGGGAGCGCGGCCACACGTTGCGCCGCTTGGTCGCGCGCGACAATTTTTTGGGTGAACGCTGGCGGCAGGGGTGGCGATGCGCTTTGCATCACGCGACTTTACCGGAACGCCGTGGCGAGCTTCTGAAGCAGCCAGCCGCCCGCCGCACCGGGCCAGCGCAGTTCCGGCATCAGGTGCCGCTGGGGGCCGGCTTGACAGCGATAGTGGCTGCGATTTCCCGGCTCAGCTCCTTGCGGTAGCGGTTGAGCTCCTGCACGGTCTTGAAGCTCTGGTTCATCAGCAAACTCATGTTGTGCAGGATGCGCTCGATGACCTTGCCTTCCCAGACGGCATCAAAGTTGATCTGCTTGTCCAGCCAGTGCTCCAGCCACTCGGGGTTGGGCAGACGGGACTGGATGGTGTCGCGCGGAAACAGGTTCTTGTTCACGTGCAGGTTGGTCGGGTGCAGGGCCTGCGCGGTGCGGCGGGCGCTGGCCATCAGCACGCCAACCTTGGTGAACGCGGCCTTGGCATCGTTGCCGAAATTGTTGATCGCGCGTTTCATGTAGCGCAGGTAGGCGCCACCGTGGCGCGCTTCGTCCTGGCTGAGCTGGGTGTAGATCTGCTTGATGACCGGTTCGGTGTGCCACTCGCTGGCGCGGCGGTACCAGTGGTTCAGGCGGATCTCGCCGCAGAAATGCAGCATCAGGGTTTCCAGCGCCGGCGCCGGCTCAAACTCAAAGCGCACTTCGTGCAGCTCTTTTTCGGTCGGGGCCAGTTCGGGGCGGAAGCGCCGCAGGTATTCCATCAGCACCAGCGAATGTTTCTGCTCTTCAAAAAACCAGATCGACATGAAGGCGGAAAAATCGCTGTCGTCCTTGTTGTCACGCAGGAACATCTCGGTGGCAGGCAGGGCCGACCACTCGGTGATGGCGTTCATCTTGATGGTCTGGGCCTGCTCGTCGGTCAGCTTGGACGCATCAAAACTGGCCCACGGAATATCCTTGTCCATGTCCCAGCGGACAGACTCCAGTTGTTTGAACAATTCTGGGTAAAGCATATGTATTCCTTACGCGGTACGTACCGGATTAGATTCAGCGCGATTTTAGGGGCTGAATGTGACAGCTTGTTCGATCAGCGATTTTTAGCCCCATTTCGAAGCCTTTCAGGGGCTTTTGCGGGGCTTTCTGAGTTTTTGCGACGCCTTAAAACTTGTACACCGTTCTGACCGGCTTGGGTAGCAGCCAATGCCGCCTCCTTGTGCGTTCTCAGCCCTGCGCCTGCCGCCATTGCAGCACTTGCCCGGAAATGGCGGCAAAACCAGCCAGCACGCGTACGCCCGGCAAGGCCCGTCGGCGCAACACCGGGCAGGCGCCGCCGGCCCAGATTTCTGTACCAGCCGGCAACTGGCGACGCAAATCGGCCAGCCCCTGCGTCACCTCTTTGGCATGCAGGCTGGCGCTGAAGCTCAGCGCGACGATCTGCCCGGCGTGCGCCCGGGCCGCGCTGGCAATTTCGGGTATTGGCGTCTGCACGCCCAGGGACAGGCAGTGACAGCCTTCCAGCGCAAAAAAGCTTTCCGCCATCAGCAGGCCCAGCCCGTGCGACTCCTGCGGAAAGGTGGTCAGCAGCACCCGGGGCGCAGCCGCGTCCGCCATGCCGAGGGCGCTGATGCCGTTGCGCAGCACGGCCGTGACCGTTTCGGTATAAAAATGCTCCTCAAAAATTTCAATGCTGCCCTGTAGCCAGGCCTGGCCAATCAGGGTGTTGAGCGGCGCCACCAGCGTGCTGACAAAATCCGCCAGGCCCAGAGCCTGCGCGGCAGCCGACAGGTTTTGCCGCAGGCCGGGCGCATCGTGGCGTTTGACCAGATCAAAACACTGCTGAACCGGACCGGCCCAGGGTCCGGCCAGCGGCTCGTCGCCCTGGAGGCTCAGGGCCAGCAGCTCTGCATGCGCCAGCCCCACCACCTGCCCGGCGCGGTAGCCCCCATCGAGCAGGCGCTTGACCAGACGCAAGCGCGCGACCTGCTCGGGGGGGAACAGGCGTTCACCATGGGCATCGCGCCCCGGTTGCGGGAAGTTGTAACGGCGCTCCCAGACCCGCAGCGTGTCTTTGGACAGCCCGGTATCGCGCTCGACCGCCGCGATCGAAGACCCTGGCGCAGCGTCAGCCGGTGCAAGACTCACCGCCGGACTCCGACCACCATGCTGAAACAGGGAAAAATGGACATGTTTTGAATTGAATCTGCCAGGCGCGGCGCTGCGTATTCTGCTTGTGACCCTGGCCTGCCATGACACTTGCCGCCGCCCTGCCGGGTTTTGCCATTATTGAACAGCGAGAAAAACCATGATTCACACTGCTGCACTCCGCGTCTGTCTGGCCCTGCTGCTGGCTGGGGGCGCAGGCCTGACGCCCGCCCACGCGGCCAGCGACGCAGGCAAAACGGTCGCCGGCTGCGCGCCGCTGCTGCAACACAACTTTTTGCGCCTGCAGGACGAAAAGCCTCAATCACTGTGCCAGTACAGCGGCAAGGTCCTGGTGGTGGTCAATACCGCGAGTTTTTGCGGTTTCACGCCGCAATATGGCGGCCTCGAAGAACTGCACGCGCGCTACAAGGACAGGGGGCTGGTGGTGCTCGGCTTCCCCTCCAACGATTTCTCGCAGGAAACCGGCAGCAACAAGGACATTGCCGATTTTTGCGAAAACACCTTTGGCGTGAAGTTTCCGATGTTTGCCAAATCAGGCGTCACGGGTCCAGGCGCCAACCCGCTGTTCAAACAGCTGGCCGACAAGACCGGCAGCCCGCCGCGCTGGAACTTTCACAAGTATGTGCTGGCGCGCGACGGCCAGAACGCCCGCAGCTTCAACACCGCTGTGGACCCCAAAGACCCCGCCTTTCTGAGGGAAATAGAAAAGCAGTTGTTAGGCAAATAAATACCAATCGGTAATAATTTGACTATCAAGTACTTTTTGCGACTTTACCGATCATCTCCATTCCCCCGCCCAGCTACCCTGATCCCATGTCTGCCTTGCTCATCACAAATCTTTACCAGCGCTTTCCGCCGTGCGGCGGGAACTGCCGGGCGGGGCACGGGTTCATACAGGGCTTGGCAGCAGACCCGGTCAGCGTACCGGGCAACAACAGCCACCGTTTTTTGTTGCGAAGACTTCCCGGCCCCTGCGGTCAGGATGCAATCCCGGGGCGGTTCTCCTCCTCCCTCCCTCCCTTGTTCGCTTCGGGGCGCTTCGCAGCATTTTTGTATTCGGGCCACTGACATGGCCCAGCCTGAACGCCGTCTGCGTGTCGCCATCATTGGCTCGGGCATCTCGGGCCTGGCCGCCGCCCATGCGTTGCGCGGCCACGCCGACATCACCCTGTTTGAAGCCGGCGCCTATTTTGGCGGCCACACCCACACGGTGGACATCACGCTGCCAACGCCGCAAGGCGCGCTGACGCATGGCGTTGACACCGGTTTTCTGGTGTTCAACGAACGCACCTACCCCGGGCTGATTGCGCTGTTTGCAGAATTGGGCGTGGAGACCTCGCGCTCGGACATGTCGTTTTCAGTGAAGATACCCGGCGCCGGTCCGGGCGCCGCGCTGGAATGGAGCGGCTCCAGCCTGAACACGGTCTTTGCCCAGCGCCGCAATCTCTTGAGGTGGAAATTTTTGCGCATGTTGCGCGACGTCGTTCGCTTCAACCGCGAGGCCACCGCCCTGGCCGAAAACGGTGCCGAGGCCGAGATGCTGCAGCCGCTGGGCGACTTTCTGCGCGCCGGCCGTTATGGCGCCGAGTTTCGCGACTGGTATTTCCTGCCCATGCTCGGCTGCATCTGGTCCTGCCCCACGGACCAGATGCTGGAGTTTCCGGTGGCGACCATGATCCGCTTTTGCCACAACCACGGCCTGATCCAGGTGGCCAACCGGCCTGCATGGTGGACGGTCACGGGCGGGGCCAGACATTACGTGAACAAAATCGTGGCCGGCATCGCCGACAAACGCCTGAACACAGCGGTCAAAAGCATACGCCGGGACGGCTCGTCGGCCAGCGCTGGCGTGTGGGTGCTGGCCGGGGGCCAGGAAGAAAACTTCGACAAGGTGGTGCTGGCCGCCCACTCGGACCAGTCGCTCGCCATGCTGGAGCAAGCCACCTTGGCCGAACGCGCCGTGCTGGGCGCCATCGGCTACCAGCCCAATCGCGCGGTTTTACACACCGACAGTTCGGTGCTGCCGGCCAACAAGCTGGCCTGGGCCGCATGGAACTATGAACGTGCGCTGGACCCGCAGCGCGAGTCCAGCCGGGTCTGCCTGCATTACCTGCTGAACATGCTGCAACCCCTGCCTTTTGCACAGCCGGTGCTGGTGTCGCTGAATCCGGCGCAGGACATTGCGCCGCATCACATCCTCGGTGAATTCGACTATGCGCATCCGGTGTTTGACGGGGCCGCCATCCGCGCGCAAAAAGAAGTGCCCGGCCTGCAAGGCCAGCAGCACAGCTATTTTTGCGGCGCCTGGACCGGCTACGGCTTTCATGAAGACGGCCTCAAGTCAGGTCTGGGCGTGGCCCGGCAACTGCTGCAGGATTTGGCCGGAGCCCGGCCATGAGCGCGCCAACAGCACAACCCTTGATCGGTTTCGGGGAAGTGCGGCACACGCGGCTCAAACCCGCGCGCAACGCCTTCAACTACCCCACTTATTTCCTGATGCTGCCGCTGCGCAGCATGCGCCAGCATGGCAGCGGCGCGCTGGCGCACAACCGCCGCGGCGCGCTGAGCTTTTTTGACCGCGACCACGGCGACGGCGGCGACGACTGCCTGGTCTGGCTGGACACGCTGCTGGCGCGAGAAGGCATTCTTGATGCCGGCGGTGAGGTCTGGCTGCACACCTATCCGCGCGTGCTGGGCTACACCTTCAAGCCGGTGAGCTTCTGGTATTGCCACACCGCGGCAGGCGTGTTGCGCGCGATTGTCGTGGAGGTCAACAACACCTTCGGCGAGCGCCATTGCTACTTGCTGGATGCGCCGCACTACGGCCAGGAGCTGCAGGCCGCCAAGGTCTTCCATGTCTCGCCCTTTTGCACGCTGGAAGGCAGCTACCGCTTTCGTTTCATGCGCAGCCAGCACGCTGGCGTGGAAAAAACCGTGGCCCGCATCGACTACGACGATGGCGCCGGCCCGCTGCTGCAAACCAGTGTCAGCGGCACCTTGCTGCCCCTGAGCTCCGCCACGCTGCGCAAAGCCGTGTGGCGTTACCCGGCGATGACGCTGGGTGTCGTCGCCCGGATTCACTGGCAGGCGCTCAAGCTCTGGCGCAAACAGGTGCCTTTTGTCAGCAAACCCCAGCCACCCGAGATCTTTGTGACGCGATGAACACTGCCACCAACTCCTCCGCGACCAGCGCTTCTTCCGCCGCTGGTTTGCCATTTGCACTGCCACACGGGGCGCCGGCCGCAGCGCGCACCGCCTTCAAACTGCTGTCGCGCCTCAAATACGGTACCTTGACCCTGCAACTGCCCGACGGCAGCATGCAGCGTTTTGGCTCGGGCGACGGTCCCACGGCCAGCATGCGACTGGTGAACTGGAAGGTCTGCAGCGCCTCGCTGCGTTCGGGCGATATCGGCTTCGCCGAAAGTTTTATTGCCGGCGACTGGACCACCCCGCATCTGACCGAGCTGCTGCGCGTGCTGATCGTCAACCGCAAGGAAGTCGAGGACGTGATCTACGGCACCTGGCTAGGGCGTCTGGCCTATCGCGTCAAACACCTGCTGAACCGCAACACCAAGGCCAACAGCCAGAAAAACATCCATGCCCACTACGACCTCGGCAATGCCTTTTACGAGCTGTGGCTGGACGGCACGATGAACTATTCGTCGGGAATTTTCGAAACCCCGCAGACCCCCATGAAAGCCGCGCAGGACGCCAAAGTGCGCCGGGCCCTGCGCATGGCCGGCGTGCAGCCCGGCCACCGGGTGCTGGAGATAGGCTGCGGCTGGGGCGCGCTGGCCGAGATGGCCGCCACCGAGTTTGACGCTTCCATCACGGGCGTCACGCTGAGCACCGAACAACTGGCCTGGGCGCAACAACGCATGGCACGTGTTGGCGCGGCAGGCCAGGCGGATCTGCGCCTGCAGGACTACCGCGACATCGGCACGGTCAGCCAGGACAAGCCGTTTGACGCGATCTGCTCGATCGAAATGGTCGAGGCCGTCGGGCGCGAATACTGGCCCACCTATTTCCAGGCTGTCGCGCGCCTGCTCAAGCCCGGTGGCCGTGCCTGCGTGCAGAGCATCGTGATTGCCGACGAGTTGTTCGAGCGTTACGTCTCGTCCACCGACTTCATACAGCAATACATCTTTCCGGGCGGCTGCCTGCCGTGTCCGACCGAGTTTCGTGCCCAGGCCCGTGCCGCCGGGCTGGAAGTGGTGGATGAGTTTTCGTTCGGCCAGGACTATGCCCACACGCTCAGGCTGTGGCGCGAACAGTTCATGGCGCAAGAGTCACGGGTGCTCCAGCTCGGGTTTGACAAGAGGTTTATCCGCATATGGGAGTTCTATCTGGCCTACTGCGAAGCGGCCTTCGCCCAGGCCAACACCGACGTGGTGCAGTACACGCTGCGCAAGCCCTGACGGGCACGCTGATGGCGCTGGCGCTGCTCATGAGTGCCGGTACCGCCGCGCCGGCTGCCGCCCAGACCGGCGCCGAAGCCGTGGCGGGCAGCGCCAGGCCAGCGGAATTGCTTGAGGCCCTGCCGCAAGGCAGGCTGCTGGGCGGCGGCCGCCTGCGGGTCTTCGGTTTTCAGGTCTACGACGCCCGTCTGTGGGCCGGGCCCGGCTTCCGGGTGGACAGCTTTGCCGGCCAGGCGCTGGCTCTGGAGCTCAGCTATCTGCGCGCTTTTGAAGGCCAGGCGATCGCCGAGCGCTCAATCACGGAAATGCGCCGCGCCGCGCCGGTCAGCAACGAACTCGCGGACCAGTGGTCAGCCGCGCTGCGCAGCTTGCTGCCCGATGTCAAAAAAGGCGATCGCATCATGGGTGTGCACCGGCCCGGGGTGGGTGCGAGCTTCTGGATGAACGGCAAGCCGCTGGGCGAGATCCGCGACGCGGAGTTTGCCAGACGTTTCTTTGGCATCTGGCTGGCTCCTGGCACCTCGGAGCCTGGCCTGCGCAACGCGCTGATGGCTGGAGCGGCCCCGTGAATACTGCCGTCCGGGGCGCGTTTGGTACCCGCAACGGCCTGGCCTATGGGCTGCTCGGCCTGCCGCTGGCCTTTGTGGCCTTGCCGCTGTATGTGATCCTGCCGAACCACTATGCGCGCGAGTTTGGCGTGCCGCTGGCCACGCTTGGCGCGGTACTGCTGGGCGCACGCCTGTTTGATGCGCTGATTGACCCGCTGCTGGGCCGCCTGAGCGACCGGCTGTTTGCGCGCTCGGCCACGGCGGTGCTCGGATTGGGTGCCATCGCCGCGCTGCTGCTGGCGCTCGGCTTCGCACTTTTGTTTTTCCCGCTGGTCAGCACGCCGTCGGCGCTGGTGGTCTGGGCCAGCCTGATGCTGGTTTTGACTTATGCCGGCTACAGCGCGCTCAGCGTCTCGCACCAGTCCTGGGGCGCGATGCTGGGCGGCGACGAGCGCCAGCGCAGCCGCATCGTGGCCTGGCGCGAGGGCCTGGGCCTGGTCGGCGTGGTGCTCGCGTCCATCACGCCGGTCGTCTTCGGGCTGCCGGCCAGCACTGCGCTGTTTTTTGTCGCCCTGACGGTCGGCTGGCTGGCCTGGACGCGCGCCGACCGGCCGGTGCCGCGGCGGGCGCCTGCGGGCCCGCACGCGGCGACCTCGATCTGGCTGCCCTTTCGCCAGCCGGGTTTTCGCCGCCTGCTCGCGGTCTTCCTGCTCAACGGCACGGCCAGTGCGGTGCCGGCGACGCTGGTGCTGTTTTTTATCCAGGACCGGCTGCAGGCGCCGGCCAGCCAGGAGCCGCTGTTTCTGGGCAGTTATTTTGTCAGCGCGGCCCTCTCCATCCCGCTATGGCTGCACCTGGTCAAACGCTTCGGGCTGGCGTCCACCTGGCTGCTGGGCATGTTGCTGGCGATCGCCACTTTCGGCTGGGCGACGCAGATCGTGGCCGGGGACACCGCTGGTTTCGTGATCGTCTGCGCGCTGTCCGGCATCGCGCTGGGCACCGACCTGGCGCTGCCGGGCGCGCTGCTGGCCGGCGTGATCCAGGCCAACGGGCAGTCGGGCCGGGCTGAAGGCGCTTACTTCGGCTGGTGGAACTTTGCCATCAAGCTCAACCTGGCACTGGCCGCCGGCCTGGCCCTGCCGCTGCTCAGCCTGTTCGGCTACGCCCCGGGCGCGCGTGATGCGCAGGCGCTGAACGCCCTGCTGGTGGCGTATTGCGTGCTGCCCTGCCTGCTCAAGCTCGCGGCTGCAGCCTGTCTGTATTTTCTTGTCATCAAACACCCGCAAGGGGTCCCACCATGAAACACTTCCTCCACAGAGGCGCAGCCGCGCTGGCCCTGTCCCTGCCCCTGCTGACCGGTCTGGCGGGCTGTGCCGGCCCGCGGATCAGCGACTACGCCGCCGAAAAGCCGGTGCTCGACATGCGCCAGTACTTCAACGGCACGGTCGATGCGTACGGCGTGTTCACCGACCGCTCCGGCAAGGTCATCAAACGTTTCACCGTGGTCATGACCTGCAGCTGGCAAGGCCCGCCCGGTTTGGAGACCGGGGTACTCGATGAGGCTTTCACGTATTCGGATGGCAGCACAGACCGGCGTATCTGGACGCTCAAGCGCAGCCCCGACGGGCGTTACACCGGCACCGCCGCCGACGTGCTGGGGGAAGCCGCCGGGGAAGAAAAAGGCAATGCCTTCCGCTGGGGCTACACCCTGAAGCTGCCGGTGGACGGCCGGGTGATTGAGGTGCAGTTCGACGACTGGATGTACCTGATGAACGACAAGGTGCTGCTCAACAAGGCGGTGATGAGCAAGTTCGGTATCCGGCTCGGCGAGGTCACGCTGTCCTTCGTGAAACGCTGAACACGCCTTCAAGGCTTACATCAAATCCGCCTGCAGCCCTTTATTCACCTGCACAAACAGCTATCATTTTTATAACAAGCAAACATGCCGTACAACCTTCCCCTTCGTGACTGGCACGGAAAAACCGTCTGGCTGGTGGGCGCCTCCAGCGGCATTGGCCAGGCCACGGCGCATGCGCTGCATGCGGCCGGCGCCAACGTGGTGGTGTCGGCCCGCAATGACGCGGCGCTGCAGGCCTTTGTGAGCGCCCACCCCGGCGCGCAGGCCCTGGCGCTCGACGCGTCGGACGCGGTGGCCGTGAAAACCGCGGCGCAGTCCCTGCTGGCCCAGGGCCCGCTGGACCTGATGATGTATTGCGCCGGCTACTACCGCGAAATGCGCGCCGCAGAATTTGACCTGGCGGAGATGCTCAAGCACCAGCAGGTCAACTACAGCGGCGCCCTGTACCTGCTTGACGCGCTGCTGCCGGCCATGCGCCAGCGTGGCGCGGGCCACATCAGCCTGGTCGGCAGCGTGGCCGGTTACCGGGGCCTGCCGAAAAGCCTGGCCTACGGGCCGACCAAGGCAGCGCTGATCAACCTGGCTGAAACCCTGTACCTGGACCTGCAGGCCAGCGGCGTGGGGGTGAGCCTGGTCAACCCGGGCTTTGTCGAAACGCCGTTGACCGCCCAGAACCAGTTCAGCATGCCGGCGCTGATCAGCCCGGCGAAAGCCGCGGAAGAAATCCTGGCTGGCTGGGCCAGGGGGGAGTTTGAAATCCACTTTCCGAAACGTTTTACCCGCTGGATGAAAACGCTGCGCGTGTTGCCGTATGCGCTGTATTTTCCCGCGATCCGCAAATTCACCGGACTGTGAGCAGCCCATGGAACCAACCGTTGAGCGTCTGGTGCAGTATTTTGAAACGCTGAACCCGGCCCGGGTGGCGCGCATGGGCGATTTGTACGCGCCGCAGGTCTGGTTCAAGGACCCGTTCAACGAGGTCCAGGGCCTGGCGCAGGTGCAGCAGGTCTTCAGCCACATGTACGTGGCGCTGGACCGGCCGCGTTTTGTCGTGACGGCGCGCATCGTTGATGCCCAGCAGTGTTTTCTGAGCTGGGATTTCGAGTTTTATTTCAGGGGCCGCCGCAATACGGTGCTGCAGACGATTCGCGGCGCATCCCACCTGAAGTTCAATGCCGCCGGTCTGGTGGTCTACCACCGCGACTACTGGGATGCGGCCGAAGAGCTGTATGAAAAACTGCCCCTGCTGGGCAGCCTGATGCGCTGGCTGAAAAAGAGGGTGGCGACATAGCCTCCTCGATTGCTACTGTTTTCATAGCTATGTACGCCCGTCCTCCAAGGGCTGGAGGCCGGTTTGACAAAATAAACCCTAGGACGGCAGGGTATCCATGAAACTCGGGCGTTGCATCAGCTTTTCATACAGACGGGCGAGGTTGGGGTGCGGCGTGCGCCAGTCGATTTGCGCAAAACGGAAATCCAGGTAACCCAGCGCGCAGCCCACGGCAACGTCCGACAGGCTCAGGTGGATGCCGCTGCAAAACGGTTTGTCGCCCAGGCCGGTGCTCATGGCCTGCACGGTGTCGTCAATTTTTTTCATCTGGCGCTCAATCCAGGCCTGGCTGCGCTGCTTGTCGGTGCGGCCGGACCAGGTGGCTTCCAGCCGCGCCAGAATGGCGGCATCCATCAGGCCGTCGGCCAGCGCCTCCCAGGTTTTCACCTCGGCACGCTCCCGGCCCTGTACCGGGATCAGTTTGCCCACCGGCGACAGGGTGTCGAGGTATTCCACAATCACGCGCGAGTCGAACACGGCTTCTTCCGAGCCATTGGAGCCTTCCATGACCAGGCAGGGCACTTTGCCGAGCGGGTTGGATTCGGCCATGGTGGTGCCCGCAGCCCAGACGTCTTCAATGACAAACTGGTAATCAAGCTTTTTTTCCGCCATGACGACGCGCACCTTGCGCACATACGGGCTGCCGTTGGATCCAATGAGTTTCATAGCTGTTTCTTTTATCGTGGGCGCTGGGAGCCTGGCGGACTTGGGAATTGCCGGCTGCAAATCCGGCAGGCTTCCGATCAAATGCATTCTATCGAGTAAGGCGAGGCCGCCGGCGGCTGGCACAAAAAAGGCAGGAAACCGCCGTCCGGCACGCCAGGGTAGCGCCAGATGGCCCGCCTACAATGTTGCCCATGACCCCGTCCACCAGCTTTGCCATCACCGCCCTGTCCCCTCTGGATGGCCGTTACGCCACCCGGCTTGCCGCCCTGCGCCCCCTGATGTCGGAGCTCGGCTACATGCACCGCCGGGTGCAGGTCGAGGTGGTCTGGCTGATCGCACTGTCGGATGCCGGTTTTGCCGAGTTCAAGCCGCTGAGTCCGGGGGCGCGCACCTATTTGCTGGGACTGAGCAAACACTTCTCTGAAAGTGATGCCGCCGCCATCAAGGAGATCGAAAAAACCACCAACCACGACGTCAAGGCGGTGGAGTACTGGATCAAATCGAAGTTTGACGCCCGGCCAGAGCTGCAGGCTGCCGCCGAGTTTGTGCATTTCGCCTGCACCAGCGAGGACATCAACAACACCAGCCACGCGCTGCAGCTCAAAAGCAGCCGCGAGCAGGTGTTGCTGCCGGCACTCGACAAGGTGATTGCCCAGCTGCGCGAGATGGCGCACCGCTACGCCGACGAACCCATGCTCAGCCGCACCCACGGCCAGACCGCCAGCCCGACCACTGTGGGCAAGGAGATTGCCAACGTGGTGGCGCGGCTGGACGTGGCGCGAGAACGCATCGCCGGCGTAAAAATCATGGCCAAGATGAACGGCGCGGTCGGCAACTACAACGCCCACCTGTCGGCCTGGCCCGACTTCGACTGGGAGGCGCTGAGCCGACGCGTGATCGAGTCGCCCGAGCCGCTGGGCCTGGGCCTGAGTTTTCAGCCTTACAGCATCCAGATCGAGCCACATGACTACATGGCCGAGCTGTTCGACGCGGTGGCACGCAGCAACACCATCCTGATCGATTTTTCGCGCGATGTCTGGGGTTATGTCAGCGTCGGCTACTTCAAGCAGCGCCTGAAAGCCGGCGAAATTGGTTCGAGCACCATGCCGCACAAGGTCAACCCGATTGATTTTGAAAACGCCGAGGGCAACCTCGGCCTGGCCAATGCGCTGCTGCGGCATCTGAGCGAAAAGCTGCCGATCAGCCGCTGGCAGCGTGACCTGACCGACAGCACGGTGCTGCGCAACATGGGCGTGGCCTTCGGTTATGCGGTGCTGGCCTACAGCTCCATGGGTGTGGGCCTGGGCAAGCTGGAGCTCAACCACGAAGCGCTGGCCGAGGATCTGGATGGCGCGTGGGAAGTGCTGGCCGAACCGATACAGACCGTGATGCGCCGTTATGGCGTGCAGGGCGCCTACGAAAAACTCAAGGAAGTCACACGCGGCAAAACCGTGACCGCCGAGGCCTTGCACGGGCTGATTCGCTCGCTGGATATTCCCGATGCCGAAAAACAGCGGCTGCTGGCGCTGACGCCGGCCAGTTATGTCGGCAAGGCGGCCGAACTGGCGAAAAGAATTTAGCCCCCACGGTTGCTCACTGCGTGTAGCGCCCGCACCCTGGGGAACGCCAGGGTTTCAGGCGGGCGCCGGCATGTCGGCGCCGCAGTTCCAGCATTCATCGAAGCCGCCCTCCACCGTTTCGCCGCAGACGCAAAGCCAGCGCCGCTGTGGCCGGTTTTGCAGGCTGTGCAGCAGGGCCTCGGCCTGCGGCTTTTCATGGTCATGGGTCAGCCAGATTTCCGGCTGGCACTGGTCGGGCGGCAATTCCCCGGCCACGCTGCCGAGAAAATAACGCTGCACCGTGGCAGAAAAACCGGCCTGCTGCAGCACGTCGGTCCACAGCGCTGCAATGGCAATGTTGGGCGCGCGGGCAAGTCGGAGCATCGGCTCAGTCTACTCCTGAATTCATAGCTGTTTGCGCCCGTCGTACAAGGGCTGGAGGCCAAAAATACATCATGTACCGGGACGCCGGGTTCAGGCTGCTTCGGTCGGACTGTCCCTGTTTTCGAGCGCGCGGTCGGCATAACGGCCAAAGCGCCAGGCCGTGGCCTCCTGGGTGATGCGCCGCCAGGTGGCGCGTTTTTCGACCGGGTTCATCTCCGGCCAGCGTTGCACCTCTTCAAAACTGCGGCCGCAACCCTTGCACAAGGCATCGCCCTGGCTGGTCGAGCAAATCGCGATGCAGGGGGTGTCGGCCGTCGTGTCGTACCAGCTGCGCCAGGCCGCCATGGCTTTGGGTGGAAAACCGGCTTCATCGGCTTCTTCCTCGTGGTAGAAAACCAGCAGCGCATACACCTCGGCCAGCGCGCGCAATTCCGGAGCCAGGGTCACGCCATCCGGCGACGGTTTTTTCTCGCGCCAGTAGTTGATGGCCGCTTCAATATCGGTGATGTGGATGCCAGGCATGGGAGGTGACGTTGGGGAAGAAGGGCACGGCTGGCCAGCCGTCCGGGGGACTGCCGGAACCGTGAATTATCGGCGAGAAGCCCTGCCAGGAGCCAGGTTTGGCGGGCGTTTTCGAGGGAAAGTCCTACAAGGAAGGATTGCGCAATCCGCGCTGGATTCGTTAGAATACACACACGAAGGGGAGTAACTCCCTCGTTTTGCTGCATTACAAGTTAAAACAGATCCAACAGCAGAATCGCTACAGCAAGTCGTCATTTCGAAGCTCACGCTTCCGGCTTGCTGGGCATGCACAGACACTGCATGTCGAGCCAGACCTTCGATTGAAACCTGCATGGGTTTGATCGAGGCGTTCGCGGTTCTTTCCTGACCGCATCCACCCACAGACCTCCGCCGGTTTTGCCGAAGCCGGAAATCCGCTCGCGGATTTTCACGTCGAAACTCGATTTGGAGTCTGTGAAACATGGAACTTTTCTCTACGCCCTGGTGGACGGCCCTGCTGGCCATCATCCTGATTGATCTCGTGCTGGCCGGCGACAACGCCATCGTGATCGCACTGGCCGCGCGCAACCTGCCCCCGCATCTGCAGAAAAAAGCCATTGCCTGGGGTGCCGTGGGTGCCATCGCGGTGCGCTCGGTCATGACCATCGGTGTGGTGTGGCTGCTCAAAATCCCGGGCCTGATGCTCGTCGGCGGCCTCGGTCTGCTGTGGATCGCCTACAAGCTGCTGGCCGACACCGGCGACAAGGAACATGACGGCCCGGCTGCCAGCACCTTTTGGGGCGCGATGAAAACCATCGTGGTGGCCGATGCGCTGATGGGCGTCGACAACGTGCTGGGTGTGGCCGGCGCGGCCCATGGCGATTTCGGCCTGGTGGTGATCGGCCTGCTGGTCAGCGTGCCCATCGTGGTCTTCGGCAGCACCGTGGTGCTCAAGCTGGTCGAACGTTTCCCCATCATCATCAACATTGGCGCTGCCGTGCTGGCCCTGACCGCCGCCAAAATGATCGTCGGTGAGGCCCTGCTCGACCCCATCTACGGCGGCCCCGATTCGCTGGCCAGCGCTGAAGACATGCAAATGCTGGCCAGGTGGGTCACCTACGCCGTGGCCGTCGCCGGCGTGCTGGGCGCCGGCTGGTGGGCGACCCGCCGCACCCGGTCCATCCAGGACAACAAACTGATCACCGAATAAACCACCGAGCAAGCGCAGGAGCCGTACGGCTCCTGTTTTCGCAGCCAGAGAGTCCGCATAGCACTTAAAACCAAGGAGAACTTTATGGACAACATGATTGTTTACATTGATGAAGCCGCCTACGCATTGAAGATGCTGACGCCGATGCTGCCCACCGATGGGGCGCGCACACCCACCCGCTGGATCGTGGTCGGCTGCGCACCGCGCGTTACCCACCATGCCAGCAAATGGGTCACCAACAGTGCTCGACAGAGCTGGCGTGGCAAGTGGGCAGAAAAGGTGTTTGCCCAGGTGATCGAACTGCTGCAGGGCCCGGGCGACGCCGTCATCACCCAGGTCGCCAGCGGTCCCCTCTGCGATCTGACGGATGCGCTGCTGGCCCAATACGGCTCAGGCCGTGTGCTTGACGCGCGCCGTCCCAAGCTGGGCCAGGATTTGCAGCCTGTCACGCGCCAGCAACCCCAGGAAGTGCAGGGCGTCTGGAGTTATGCCGCCGTGGTGGCCGGCACCGGCATGTTGCTGGCGGTCGACTAAGTCCCGCCAAACCTGGCGCGGTGCCGACCCCTGCTATCAGGCGGCTCCGCGCAGGGTGCTATTCTTGGCCCATGAAACTCATCGTCAAATGGCTTTTCAGCGCGGCCGCCCTGCTGGCGGTGGCTTATTTGTACAGCGGCGTCACGGTGACCAGCTTCACGTCGGCGCTGATTGCGGCAGCCGTGCTGGGCGCCTTGAACGCGGTGGTTCGGCCGGTGCTGGTGCTGCTGACCTTGCCGGTGACACTGGTCACGCTCGGGCTGTTTCTGTTTGTCATCAACGCCCTGATGTTCTGGGCGGCGGCCAGCCTGCTCAGTGGCCTGCACGTGACCGGGTTTGTGGCCGCGCTGATTGGTTCGCTGATTTATTCGGTGTTACAGCTTGCGATCGAGTTTCTCCTGGAGCGCCTGCTCCCGAAGTAGCTGGTCGATCTCCCGGGCACGGGTGTCGATGATCGAGCCGTCAATGTAGTTGCTCGCTGCGGCGCCGCTGCTGCGGTTGCTGCGCAGGAAGTCCTGCGCTGCCTTGAAGCGGTCGCGTGCGGCGGGGTAATCGAGCTGGGCCACCCGGCTTTCGGCATCGGCCCTGATGGCCCGCAGTGTCTGCCCCTGTTTGCCGTAGCCCTGCGCCAGCAGCTGCCAGGCCAGGGCATCCCTCGGATGGTTGCTGACCCAGCCCTGCAGGGGGCTGGAGGCCTCCTCGGCCCGCCCCGCCGCGAGGTCGGCCCTGGCCTGCAACAGCAGTGCCGCGCGCGACCGGGTGTTTTTCAATCGGGGCAAATCGGTGCTGTTGCCGGCTGCCAGTTCGATCTCCAGCGCCAGCGTTTGCGCCGTATCGGCCAGTTCGGCCTGCTGGCGGGTGGCGGCAGCCGTGGTCAGCCGAGCCGCGAGGCTGCGGGCCAGCGCATGGTCGCGCAACCGGCTCGCCGCCAGCGCGCCGCCGTACAGGGCGCCGCCGTCCCTCGGCGTCCAGGCGCCGGCGGCCCCCGCCGTCACCGGCACGCGCTGGGCCTCGGCCAGCATGGGGCGCAGACCGTCCACGCCAGGGTCGCCCAGCACGCGGGCACGCGCAGCCATCCAGGCATGTAACACCCGCTCGCCGCTGGCATCCGGGGCACTGGGTGGCGGCACGGCGGGACCGGCCGCCTCCAGCTGCAAGCGGCCCTTGACCTCGGCGATGCGCTCGGTGGTCAAGGGGTGGCTGCGCAGGTAAGGAAAGGCGCCGTTGTCATTGAGCCGCGCCGCCTGCTGCAACTTGTCAAACATGCCGGCAAAGCCCTGCTTTTCAAAACCGGCGTCCAGCATGACGGCAAAGCCGATGCGGTCGGCCTCGCGCTCCATGTCGCGCGAAAAGTTGAGCTGGTTTTGCATGGCCGCCGCCTGCCCGCCAACAATAGCCGCGTTGGCGGCGTCTGGGCTTTTGCTGGCAGCCAGAGCGCCCAGCACCATCGCGGCAATCACCCAAGGCATCTGTTCGCTCTGCTTGGTCATCAAGCGCGAGATATGCCGCTGCGTCACGTGGCTGAGCTCATGCGCCAGCACCGAGGCCAGCTCGTCACGCGAACTCACCACAGCCATCAAACCCATGTGGACGCCCAGGTAACCGCCAGGCAATGCAAAGGCATTGATACTGCGGTCCCGGATCTGCATGACCTCCCAGGCAAAACGCTGCTCCAGCTCGGGCGCCAGCTCCCCCCTGGCCCGTGCTGCGGCCATCAGCGGCAACCAGATGCCCTGCAGGTAGTCGCCCAGCACCGGGTCGTCCAGATAGTCCGGGTCGCGGTAAATGCTGGCGGCAATGCGGTCGCCGAGGCGTCTTTCCGCACTGACGGTGAGCTCGGAGCTATCCCCCAGCGTCGGCAAGGCCGGCCCGGAACGCGCCTGCGCCTGGGCCGTGGATGAAGCACAGAACGCTACAAAAATAATAGCGGTCAATGCAAGTCGGGCATGGACCAATCGGCTTTTGGGTCCGAAATTTCTAGAAGGAGTCAATGGGAACAAAAGCAATCACCTCGGTGCTGTTGAGATCAAGCAGGACAGTCCAGAACTTGTCGCGGCCGGCCAGGGGCAGATAGCCGACAAACTGGGCCGGCGTGTGAGCAGCGGAGCTCGCCTTCAATGCGGCATCGATGGCGGGCACGTGCTGGGGAAAGCGCGCTTTCAAATCGCTCAAGGGTTTGCTTGCCCGCAGGATTTCCGGCCTGGCCTGTTCGTAGCTCTGCCACAAAACCGGCCTGGCGCCCAGACTGAGCCCACTCACGGCCGCCAGGGTCATGTCGGACTTTTCCTGGCTGCTGCGAAAAGGCCGCAGCGACACCGGCGTCGCCCCCGTCCAGGGCAACTGCCGCATCTCTGGCGAGGCCTGCAGCAACTCGGCCGGGTCAACCTCAATCGCGTGCACCACACGGAACCGGTCCAGCTCGAACACAAGATGAACCGGCCGTGCCACCGACACGGTCCAAAGGCCATAGGCCAGTGCGGCCATCTGCAACACGCCTATCACCGCAAGGTCGCGGCGCAATTCCCGGGGCGGCTTGTTGCGATTGAACACCGACAGCGTGAGCAAGGGACCCATGATGACATCCACCGCCATCACAATAAAAAACAATTCCCGACCGCCAGAAATTTCGCGGTAGGGATAGGGATACCAAAGCCCGAAAACAAGCCAGGCGGCCACGCCGGCAACCGCCAGGCTGATCAGCAAATGAATACCGGCCGCCCTAAAGCGGCTCTTCAGCGAATGGCGCATGACGTACATCCTCTTATGATGAGGGCTGTTTGTAAAGGTTTCATCGGATCATGAGCACGTCTTCAGCTTTGACACATTTCGACCAGCAAGGCCAGGCCCACATGGTGGACGTGGCCGGCAAGCCAGCCACCCATCGCGTGGCTCTGGCCCAGGGCCGCATTGTGATGCGTCCCGCCACCTTGGCCATCATCCTGGAAGGTTCGGCCAAGAAAGGTGATGTCCTGGGCATTGCCCGCATCGCCGGGATCATGGCCGCCAAAAAGACCAGCGACCTGATTCCACTGTGCCATCCGCTGGCTCTGACCCGCGTCGCGATTGAACTGGAGTCCGACCTCGCCAGTGCCAGCGTCACCTGCCGTGCCACGGTTGAAACCGTCGGTCCCACAGGTGTGGAGATCGAGGCACTGACCGCCGTCCAGGTCGCATTGCTGACCATCTATGACATGTGCAAGGCGGTGGACCGGGCCATGGTGATCACCGACGTGAAGCTGCTCGAAAAACATGGAGGGAAATCGGGAAGTTTCCAGGCACAGTAGGGCTGCGGCTGCGCCTCACTGCTTGAGGCGCTCCGGCAGGACGACGGTACTGCGCCAGCGGCCATGCTCCAGCGGGAAGGCTGCCCGGTAACGCGCCATATGCAGCAAGGCGTCGTCATCGCGCCCCAGCATGACTGCACTTTCAATCACTTTTTCAATGACCCGCGGCTCCGGTGAGAAATGCAGCAGCCGATTGCTCACGGCGTGAATCTTCGGCGCGTTTTCGCTTGTCAGCGGCGTCAGGCTCAGGGCGGCAAAATCAAACTGCGACCTGAACAGTCGCGTGTCCCCCGTTTTCTCCAGCGTGTCCTCGCGGTAGGCGGGCGCCCGCTGCGCGGGTGCCAGATAGATCTGGCTGACCCGGTGGTAGTCCCAGGCCGTGTAAGCCACGGTCGTCACAAAAACTGCAGCCAGCGCCAGCTGCAAGCAGGGAGCGCCCGGCACGGTGGTCTCCGGACCTGTCGCCGGACCTTCTGCCTGAACTGGCTGGATGGGTGTCGCATACAGCAGGTACACACACAAGCCAGCCGCCATCTGGAATGGCCCGTACCACAAGGGGTACTCCAGCATGCTGTGTATCAGGATCAGCGTGAGCACGCCCCAGGCCATCTGGCGCGTCGGGTCGGTTTCACGCCACGGCCGCGCACGAAGCACCAGCCAGGCAGAGGCGCCACACACCATCAGGGATACAGGAATACCAAGCTCGACCGCCAGATGCAAGGGCAAGTTGTGCGCGTTGTCCAGGATGTCGCAAAAGCGCGCGCCGGGATACAGCGTCATGTAATGCGCGTAATCCAGCTCGCCCCAACCCCAGCCCAGCCACGGTTTTTCGGCGATCAATGTGAGGACGTTGGACCAGAGCACAAGGCGGCTCTGGCAGCCCGTCACTTCGGCAAACCGCTGCAGCAAGCCGCCACCACTGGAATCCGTCAAAGTTGTCAGCAACCAGGGCAAGGCGAATACCGCCAGCCCATACGCGGTAAAAGCATACAAAGCCATGCCCAGGGCGCTGCGACGGCCATGCCTTGACCAGAGCGCCGTGATCAACACAATGGCGATCCATTGAAGCGCTCCGGTCCTGGAATTCGACGCCGCGTTTCCCACCGCCAGCCATGTCAACAGAAACAGATGGACCGCAGTGAAGCGGCGCCGCGCAGCCCCCCAGATCAGCGCGCCAAGGCCTATTCCCATCAAGCTTGCATATTGATTTCTCTGGCGCAAATTGCCGAAGGCTTCGCCGGCATGCGTTTGACTCACCCACTGCCCCAAAGAATGGCTCCAGCCAGAATATTGCAGCAGCCCGATAGCGGCACTGAGCACGGCCGCAATCAGCCAGGCCCTCGCGAGAAAATCGGACGCGAGGGCACCCGCCCCGGGCCTGGCGTACAACGCGAGCAGCATCGCGACACAAAACAGGGATGTCAGCCAGGGCCATACGGCAGGCGAGGGACTACCAGCAAACGGCGTGAGCCAGGGAATGACCAGGGTCGCCAGCGCAAGTGTGTACGACCAGCGGGCAGGCCCTGCGGATGCAAGCGCCGGATTCACGCCGCAGCTCCAGGCAGGACAACAGCGCGGACCGAATCACAGGCCGGACGCCAGGAAAGGCAGGCCGATAAATGGCAAGCAAGCGGAGGTAAACGGTGGCCTGGGTACGACATGTCTTGAGCTATATTTGACCATGGCTGAAATCGACGAGCGCTTCCTGAACGTAAATCGGTATGGTGTTTTGAGCGTTCCAGCGCCCTTGTGGCTGGCCATGGCTTTTCTTGGAAGGCACTGGTTGCTGCTGATCGTGACGCTCGCTTCCGCGCGCAGGTCTCCCGAAACGGTTCAGCTGGCCGCCAGCAGCCTGTCATGGTTTGTATTGCTGCTGGAATCGCCGGTGCTGATACTCGCCTACGCGGGTTTCTCCCGCATGCCCACAGCGGGCTCTGTGCTGCGTTTTATCTGGTCGAACGGCCGCTTGATCCTGGGTCTGACAGCGCTGCTGAATCTTGTATTGCTGGGTTGGTTCCTCTGGCATTCGGACGTTTGGCGACGCTGGCCTGAACTGTTTCTTGCCAGCTGTGGGCTGTTGGATCTGGCCATCGTCTACGGCATCTTCAAATCGCCTCATATCAAACAGGTCTTTCTCGAGTTTCCGCCAGCCGTCAGCAGCGAAGGGAAGCCCACATGATCCGCATCTTCATCGGCTTCGATCCGAGGGAGACAGTGGCATGGCACGTTCTGACACACAGCATCCTGGCACGCTCTTCACTGCCCGTCAGTTTTACCCCTTTGGCCCTGAACAACCTGAAGCAACTGATGTGGCGGGAGCGTGACCCCCTGCAGTCGACTGATTTTTCCTTCTCCCGGTTCCTGACACCCTATCTGAGCAACTTCGAAGGCTGGTCGATATTCATGGACTGCGACATGCTGGTCCTGGAAGACGTCGCCAGTTTGTGGGAGTTGCGTGATGACCGTTATGCCGTGATGTGTGTCAAGCACAACCACGTTCCTGCCGAAACGGCCAAGTTCCACAATGAGAAGCAGACCGCGTATGGCAAAAAGAACTGGTCCAGCGTTGTGTTGTTCAACAACGCCAGATGTCGCGCACTGAGCCCTGAATATGTGAACACGGCCAGCGGCTTGCAGCTGCACCAATTCAAATGGCTGGGCGATGACGGCCTCATCGGTGGTTTGCCGGCCAATTGGAACCATCTCGTTGGCTACGATCAGGCCCACGAGGCTGTTGCGAATGCGCATTACACCAGTGGCGGCCCGTATTTCAACGAGTTCGCGGGCTGCGACTATTCGATGCCATGGTTTGAGGAAAAACAAGAGATGTTGCGCGCGGATCAAAGGTCCTGACAGGACCATCTACCCATGAACCACCATGCTTATCCACTGGATCGTTGACGGCATCGCCGGAAGCCCGGACGTCGGCTTTTCCAGTCCTCTCGCCTCCAATCGCTACAGGGTCATTGCGCCCGCACGGCAACTCGAGCAGGAAGGCCACACCACCCGCTTCCTGCCCATGAGTCATTGGAGCGGGTATGCAGCCGGGGACGAACTACCGGACGTATGCGTCATTGGCAAGCTGCTGCCCGGCAAGGACCCTTCGCGCTTTGTCCACATCAGCCAGCAATTGCTGGGTGGCGCAGCCAACGCTGCGGCGCAGGGCGTCGTGGTGGTAGGCGACATCAGCGATGACCACTTCGACAACCCGCAAGTCGGCGCTTATTGGCGGGCCCTGGTCAGCCAGACCGACATTTGCACCACTGGCGCCGATGTTTTGGCGCAAACCATACGCGAGCATACGACCAAGCCTGTCGTCACCGTGGGGGATCCACTTTCTTCGCCTGAGGGTCAAGCCCGGGTATTCCAGCGCCGTGCGCGCATCTCCGGCTGGGTGCAAAAAATCCTGAGCGGGAACCAGGCGCCACAACGACTGAAACTGGTGTGGTACGGCAACGCTGGCAATTGGACGGCCATGCGGCAGTGGGCCGAAACACTGCCCGGTTTTGCCCGCGTTCAGCCTCTTCTGGTCTGGATTGTCACCCGGCCCGATCCGGCCATTCAGCGCTACATTGAATCCTTCAACCTGAAAAACCGGCCCTGGGCGCTCATGGAGTTGGTGCCGTGGGAAGAAGCCACCCAATGGTCTACCGTCGCCGATGCCGACGTTGTGCTGATTCCCTCGGATGTCACGGCCAAAACCAAAGCCGCAAAATCAGCCAATCGTCTGACCGATGCCCTGCATGCGGGACGTTATGTTGTGGCGTCCCCCATCCCGGCTTACGAGGCTTACCGCCCCTATGTGTCGTTGACTGAGGACCCCGCTACAGCCTTGCGGGACTATCTCGCCGACCCACGCGCTGCGCTCAAGCGGATTGAAGAAGGTCAAGTGGCGGCACGTACGCGCTGCAGCACGTCCCAGATCGCGTCCGAGTGGATGCGTGCGTTCCTGCTGAAAGCGCACGGCCGGCCACATGTGGCCAGGGCCAACGCGCCGCCGCAGTCGAAACCACAGGCGCCGCTGGTACGCCTGAACCTTGGCTGCGGAGACAAGATCCTGCCTGACTACATCAATGTCGACGTCGTTGAAGCGCGTGCAGGCAAGTCACCGGATGTGATCTGCGATCTGCATGCGCTCACCTGTTTCCAGGACAACTATGCCGACGAAGTCATGGCCATTCATGTGGTGGAGCATTTTTGGCGCTGGGAAATTGAGCAGATCCTCAAAGAGTGGCTGCGTGTACTCAAGCCAGGGGGCAAGATGGTACTTGAATGCCCCAACCTGTTGAGTGCCTGTGAAGCCCTGCTGGCGGACCCCGAAAAGCGTTCGCAGCCAGACAAGGCTGGGCAAACCAGCATGTGGGTGTTTTACGGAGACCCCGGCTGGAAAGACCCCCTGATGATCCACCGCTGGGGCTACACGCCTTACAGCCTGGCACAACTGATGCGCCAGGTGGGCCTGGTCAACGTCCGGCAGGAAGCAGCCGTCTACAAATTGAGGGAGCCCCGCGACATGCGGCTGGTGGGAGAGCGCCCCTCCACAGGGAGTCAAGCATGAACCCGCCTACTTTTGCCGAGCTTTTTATGGCGCACGCGGGACATGTCAGTTCCAAGTGGGCGCAGTATCTCGAGGTGTATGAGCGTTATTTCGCTCCTCATCGAAACAAGCGCTGCAATATCCTGGAAATAGGCGTACAAAACGGCGGAAGCCTGGAGCTGTATCAGAAGTATTTCCCGTTCGCCGAGAAGATAGTTGGCATTGACATTGACCCGGAGTGCAAGGCCCTCGAGTCGGGCAATATTCTGATTGAAATCGGATCTCAGCTTGATCGCGATTTTCTGGCCGATATCAGTAACGCGCACGGACCCTTTGATATCGTTATCGATGACGGCAGCCATATTTTCGAACACCAGATTGCCAGTTTCGAAACGATCTTTCCCCGCATGTCACCGACCGGCGTTTATATGGTTGAGGATACACACTCCAGCTATCTTCCTGATTTTGGCGGTGGGGTTCGCAAGCGCGGGACTTTTGTCGAGTACGGAAAATTGGCGCTTGACCAGGTGAATGCGCCGTTTTTTCCCGAGGCTGACCCTCACGCTGCTTGGCTGTCCCAGCATCTTTACAGCGTATCGTTTTATGACTCGATGGTCGTCTTCGAAAAACGTCCCAAAGCCGCCCCATTTGTGCTTGCGGTTGGCTCTGCCGGCCACAGGCAAGTACCCGTTTTTCAGGACCTGGCTTTCTTCAGAAAGAAACGCTCTCTCGGTCCGAGTCGGTTTTGATCCTGAAAGCGACCCGGCAAACACCGGAATTCAGGGAGCAGCCCATGCCGGACCGACTGGAATAAAGCTCCTGTATCAGCGCTTGCGGCTGATGTGAACGACTACGGCCTCTGTGGCAAAGTCGACGAACTCTTTGGTGTAACCAAGCTCTGCCAATGCCCAGCGAAAATGATTTCCCAGTCGGGCCCTGGACAACCAGCCCAGCTTGTGTTGATCGTGGAATTCCACCGCTTTAACGCAAGCATCTTCTGTAATGCGGGTCAGGCGATTCACGGAAGGACGCTTCCCCGGCTGACTGTCCAGGGCGGGTGGGTATCGTTTGGCGATCTGGTTTGCCAGGTCGATTGCGAAATCTTTTAACACGGGGTTTCGCTGCAGGCGAAAAAAACTCAACATTGAAATCCTGACTTGTGGAAAGACACATGACGTGTCTTTCCACACTCCGTAGTTAGCCTATCAGGTGCCGCGGCAGGAAGCTGGCGCGTACTTGGCAATGGATGCGTTGCAAGTCCAGACCACCGTCTGACCGGTCCAGCTAGGCGTCAGTGTAACGATGAAGGAGGTTGTACCGATGGCGTCTTTCGAAGTCACGGCGATGGTGCCCGACGTATCGACAGACCCGGTCGAGACAAACTTGGTAGCGGCCATGCCTGCCTGGATTGCACTTGCGGCAGTAGCACCAATAGCCATCGTATTCTCAAGCTGCGCTGCCTCAGTGACTGAGGTACGTGCCGCGGAGCCAGCCAAGATGACCTCGGAGGCGCGCGCACGAATGGTGTAGTCCTGATAAGCCGGCAGGGCGACTGCGGCCAGAATGCCGATAATCGCCACGACGATCATCAACTCGATAAGGGTAAAACCCTTTTGCATAGATTTCATAAGAACTCCTTGAAAAATTAACCTACCTCATGCCGACAGCAATGCAGTCGTGCCGGTTAGAGAGAGCAACTCTCATGCCAAACATAAGCCTCTGATTTCATTGAGATTTTTGGTAGATGTCCGCCATTCCCACCACGCAGTCCGACAATTTTGTCGGCGGATTATCCAAAAATGTCTTTCAGCTGCCCAGTGGCCTCGGCGATAACCCCGGGCCAATCGTTGGGGCGGGGTTGGCGCAGCACTCTGACATCCGGATACCAGGGCATATGTGTGCTGTCCAGCCCGTAACGCCACTCCGGAATATGTGGCGCCAGCACAAGCACCTTTTTACCCAAGGCGCCCGCGTAGTGGACAGTGGTGTTACACACGGTCACCACAACGTCGAGCGCCTCAATCAGCGCAGCAAATTCGTCCAGGTCGGAGATGGCTTCGTTCCAGTGGGTCAAATGGACGCCGGAGGCTGCTGCAATCTTCAAGTCTTCGTCCACCGAGCCATACTGCAAACTGATCCAGCTTGCGTTGATCGCCGCCGCCAGGGGTGCCAGCTCACTCGGTGACATGGTGCGCAAGATACGACGGGTCGCCTGAAGACCGCCACGCCAGGACACGCCGATCCACGGCCGGGGCCCGGCGGCCTCCAGCTTTTGGCGCCAATGCGCCACACGGTCCGGATCGGCTTTCAGATAGGCGAGCCCGGGAAATGACTCCACGCTGTTGCGGAAGTAATGCGGCAAGTCTCCAAGCGGCACAAAGTAGTCAACGTCTCCTATGGTTTTGGCCCACTCCATTCCCCGGTCCTGTTTGGTATACACCACTTCGCACTGCGGAAAAGAACGCGCGAGGGTCGGGGCCACACGCGCAATCACCTCCACCACCACACGCGATGGGCCCAAGGCCACCAGATCGGGCAGGCATGACGCCAGCATCACCTGGTCACCCAGGCCTTGCTCAGCGAGCACCACGATGCATTTGCCGGCAAGGTCTTGCCCGCGCCATTTCTTGAAGGGCAGCACACGGTACTGCCGGGTGTAGGCGAGTCCCCGATATGCATACCCGGCCCACCCCTCCGCAAAATTTCCCCTCAAAAGATTGATTTGAGCGCGCTGTAAATGCAAATTGGCGTCCCGCGGCTGAATCGCCACCGCCTCATCCAGCAGGGTCAATGCTTTGTCGAAATTTCCGCTATAGGCCTGGGCCACCGCGTATGAAACAAGAAATTCGTTCCTTCTTTGCGGCTCTTTCTCAATCAGGTCATCAAAAAGCACAATGGCCTCTTCATACCGGCAAGCTGTGGACAAATTTGCCGCATATTGCGCCTGATGGAGAAAATTGGGCTCACGCTCAAATAGCTCCTGCCTGACCACCAGGGCTTCCGCATGTTTTTCCATATTGTTCAGGCTCTGAGCCAGGTCACCGAGAACCTTGGCATCCTCAAATCCGGCCTCTCTGGCGTGAACCAGAAGTTTTTCAGCCTCGGCATTCTCATTGGCGCCCAACTGGGCGGCACCCAATGCAGCCAACACTTGCCCATCATCCGGATGGCGCACCAGGTGAGCACGCAGGGCATCCACGCCTCCCCGAAAGTCCCCCAACCGGCGATAAAGCGCATCCAGTTCACAGACGGGCTCCGGGATATCCGGCCACTCCATGCAAATGGCTTCGGCCCTTGAAAGAGCCGCATCTGCCTGCCCTGCTTTTCTCAGGGAATCAACTTCATCCCACTGCTCCCGCCACGTCGCCCGCGCCGTTTCCGCGCCGCCTCCAGTGGAAGGCTCACGGGAGCTCGCGACGGCTGTAAAAACGGCACCCACTGCGTCCATCTCACCTTCGAGGTGGGCCAGATTCTGCAAGGCCAGCCTGAACTTCGGATCCAGCTTCAATGCCTTTGAAAAACATGCATGCGCCTCTCCAGGCTCCTGTTTGGCGAGGTAAACAAGCCCCAGGTTGTTCCACGCAGCTTTGTCCTTGTCGTTCAAGCGCAAAGCCTGGGTTAATGGCAACTCAGCGCTCGGAAAGTTGCCTACCGTGACTTGACAACACCCCAGCTGCGCAAGGTAGCGGGCATCGTTGGTGTTCACATTTTTTGCGAACTGCGCATGTTCAATGGCAGCTTCTGTTTCCCCCTGCTCCAGCAGCAAAAGCGACAGGCCATAATGCGCGTCCGCGAAGCCTGGGGCCTCTTTAAGCACGGCGCGAAAGCCGGCTTCGGCGTCGGCATCCCGCTCCTGACGGAATGCTATTTCGGCAAGAATGCAGTCCCGGGTCAAATCGCGTTTCGGTGTCGCAGCGTGAAGTTGGCCTGCAGCCTCCTGCGCACCCGACAAATCACCCGCCAGAATCAGCTCCCGGACCTCTTCAACCGTCCAAAAACGTTTCTCGGAGGAAAAAAGTGCGCGTACCAACTGCTTGAGCATGAGCCAGACCCTGACGAAAGGAAAAACACCATCATATCGATGCGATAGCGATCCTTGCCTGAAAACGGTAGGTGTAAAACTGGCGCGCCAGCCTATTTGATACAGACAGACCGGACCATCTTCAAATCAGTCAGCCCCATCAGTACTTTTTCCATTCCGTCCATTTTCAAGGTCCGCATACCGCTGTTGACGGCAGCAGAAAACAGCTCGGCCACACGGGCTCTTTCCTGGATGAGTTTTTTTGCGGCATCGTCGGCAATCATGAGCTCATGCAGGCCAATCCGCCCTTTGTAGCCGGTCTGGTTGCACTTGTCGCAGCCCTTGGCGCGGTAGAGGGTCAGATGACCGTCTTGGCCGTAACGGGTCATCCAGTCATCCAGCAGATTTTGCGCTTCACCGCCCGGGTCGGCCTTCCAGACTTCCGTGTTCCGCAGTTCTTCCGAATATTCCTTGATGAACTCTTTGACTTCCTGGGCGTTCGGTTGATACGCCTCTTTGCAATCACACAGTTTTTTCGCCAGGCGCTGGGCCAATATGCCGAGCAAGGCATCGGCAAAGTTGAAGGGGTCCATGCCCATATCCAGCAGGCGGGTGATCGATTCGGGGGCTGAATTGGTATGCAGAGTGGAAAACACCATGTGCCCTGTGAGCGACGCCTCCACGCCCATCGACACCGTCTCCTTGTCACGCGACTCGCCCACCATGATGATGTCCGGATCGGCCCGCAAAAATGCCCGCATCACCAGTGCAAAGTCTATGCCGGCCTTTTTGTTGATCTGGACCTGGCGCAAACCTTTCTGCGTGATCTCCACCGGATCTTCGGCGGTCCAGATTTTGGTGTCCGGCGTGTTCAAAAACTTCAGGATCGAGTGCAGCGTGGTGGTCTTGCCCGAGCCCGTTGGGCCGCACACATAAAACAGGCCATAAGGCTTGGAAACCGTTTTCTCCAGACGCTCCTTGTTATGCGCTGTCAGGCCCAATTTCTCCAGCGGTATGGGCTCCCCCGCCGCCAGGATACGCATGACCACATCCTCCACGCCGCCGGCCGACGGGATGGTGGCGACACGCAGCTCGATGTCGAGCGGCCCGTATTTCTTGAACTTGATCTTGCCGTCTTGCGGCTTGCGTTTTTCAGAAATGTCCAGATCACACATGATCTTGAGACGCGTGACCATGGCCTGGCGAAACTGCGCCGGCACTTCAATATAGGGCAGCAGGGTGCCATCAATGCGAAAGCGGATGCCGGTCTTGGCCTTGCCCGGCATCGGTTCGATATGGATATCGGACGCTTTCTGCTTGTACGCGTCAATGATGACCTTGTTGACAAACTTGACCAGCTCGTTGTCCGCTGCGGCTGACTCCAGTGCCGAGTCGTCACTGGCATCGTTTTCAAGCGGCGAATCCATGTCGGCCAACAACTGGTCGATGGAGCCGCCGTCATTCCCCGCTCCAAAAAGTTGCGCCAGTGTTTCGTCAAATTCTGTTTGTGTGGTGACACGATAGGCAAACTTGCCAATCTTGGGAAACACCTGGGGCACCACCCTGGCACCACGCACGGCCTCGGGGTCCACACACATGATGACCAGGCCCTCGGGTGTCTCTTCCAGAGGCATCCAGCTTTGCTGCTCAACAAAATGGCGTTTGAGAAGGCCGTGCAGCATTTCAGAACGAATGCGTCCGGCATTGAAACCCTCGTAGGGAACGCCAAAAAATTTACTCAGCGATGCGCCAATCTGCACGGGCCGTATGCGGTAGTCGGCCATCAACAGGTGTTCCACCGACTGGCCTTCCTCCCGCGCCTTCTGGATGCATTGCTGCAACTCGTCCTGTGACAAAACGCCTTCGGCGACCAGTCCGTCGTATTTGGTAGCCCGGCGCCGCTGGCCGTCCTCGGCCCTTTGCATGCGCTGGCGTATGGCAATGCCCAGCGTCTTGCACAGCTGCTGCGCGCCGTCTTCCTCAAGTTTGGCAAACGGCTGGTCGCTGCGGTTGTTGATGACCTGCAGAACCCCGTACAAGGTGCTGCCATCCATCACCGGCGCAACCAGCATTTGCTTGGTACGGTAGCCAGAACGCTTGTCCACTTCCTGCAGGAAACTCAGGTTGGGATGGATTTTCTTGAGCGCCTCATCGTCATAGACATCGGCAATGTTCACCATGGCCTTCGACAGCGCCACATAACCCGCGATGCTTTGCGCGCTGATGGGCAGCTTCAGGTCGCGGCTGGTGTTCAGGCCGGTCTTGACCTTGGAGATGATGGAGGTGCGGTCTTCATTGACCGCATACAGGGTCAGCCTGTCCGCATTAAAAAGCTTGCAGATGTCCTGGCTGGCCTCCAGCATGATCTGGTCGATGTTTTCAGTTTCGTGGATGCGGTTGGTCACCAGCTGCAGCTGGCGGAAATACAGCGCTTCAAAGGTCACGCCCCGCTCTTGCGGGGGCAGCATCTGGGAGTCAAAAAACTCGTCTTCGGGGTCGCGCTGAAGAACGGCACTCATAGTTCAAACTCCTGACCTGCGCGCAACCAGCGTATGTCGTGGGTGACGTTAGGACCAAACGGTGCTGTCTGGTCGAAACGCTGTATTTCAGCCATGATCAAGTCGGTCTCTGCCGGCTTGGTATGGGTGATGTAAATCGGGTAATTCCTGCCCTTGTCGATACAGTCCAGCTCAATGGCAAGCGCATGCGGCGACAGATGCAGGCTGCGCTTGGCCAAATCACGCTCGCGATTGCTGAAAGCAGTTTCAATCACCAGCATGGCCACATTGAGCTGATTGATCCTCGCCCAAAGCGCCGGATTACGCTCGGTGTCGCCGGTGAATATCCAGTAGCCGGCACCGGCAGCCACCGCATAACCGACGGCCGGCACCGTGTGTACCGCCGGCAATACCTCGACATACTTTCCTGCAAGCAATAGAGTCTGGCCTATGGTCAGTGGATGAAAGCTCACAAACGGGGCTTCAGGCGTGGGAATTCTCGAAAAGTCCGGCCAGATGGTGTTGTTGAAAATATGCGTCTTCAACGCATCGATGGTGCCTTGCAAGGCGTGAATCTGGATAGGGGTGGTGCGCTGCGACGCAATCGCATCCACCATCAGCGGCAGGGCCGCGACATGATCCAGATGGGAATGGGTGAGCAAAACGTGATCAATGCCGCGCATCTCATCGAGCGTCAGGTCTCCCACGCCGGTCCCGGCGTCCACCAGCACATCGTGATCGAGCAGGAACGACGTGGTCCGGCAACCCTTGGCAATCGCTCCTGAACAACCGAGTACACGGACTTTCATCGTTTTGGGGGGGCCTGATGTACGGGCAGCCTGTTATTTGGTTTCGAAGTTGGTCGCGCCGTCCCACTCGGGGTCAAACGGCAAAAGCCTCATGGAGGCTACACGCTCAGCATACAGCCGGTAAAGGTACTTTTGCGCATTCATGCGCTGTAAATTCAGCAAGTGCACGTCGCAAGCATCCCAAGCCTGATCGCGGTAGGCCTTGAGCGCGAACCCCCACTCCTTGAGTTCGGCGGCCTGTTCTTTGCCCTGCTGGCCCAACGCTGCCACAGGGCAAAAGATGGCCACAGCCTGGTCTTTCCCCTTGACCCGGACCTTGTCGAGCTCCTGCCATGCAAAGTCTGTGGAAAGTCGGCGGGTTGATTCGCTGACCACGGTATCCACCCCGTAGGTTTTTGACAGCCCCTCGAGGCGGGAGCCCAGATTGACGGCGTCGCCGATGACGGTATAACTGCGCCGGATGTCAGAGCCCATGTCACCCACACACATGCTGCCGGTGTTGAGCCCGATGCCAATGCCAATCTCGGGCAGGCCCTTGGCCCGGTGCTCTTCGTTGAGTTGACGTATGGCCAACACCATTTCCAGCGAGGTCTTGACCGCCAGGCTGGCATGATCGGGCGTTTCCACAGGCGCGCCCCAGAAGGCCATGACACAGTCACCCATGTATTTGTCGATCGTGCCGCGATTGCCGCGGATCAGATCCGTCAGTCGGCTGAACACGCTGTTGAGCAAAGCCTGAAGCTGCGTCGGCTCCATGGTCTCCGACATCTTGGTGAAACCGCGCATGTCACAGAACATCACCGTCAGCTCCTTGGCCGACGCCTTCATGGTGTAGCTGTCGGGGTCCTTGACCATTTCGTCCACCAGCTCGGGCGGCACATAGGTCCCGAACAGGTTGGCCAGTTCCCGCTTGGAACGGCTCTCGACAAAATAGCCGTAACTCATGTTCAGCGCAAACGCGGTGAACGCCATGACCAGCGCGGTGGCAAGCGGCAGCACCAGACCGTAGGCCGAATAAAGCCAGAAATTGAGGCCGGCAAGTGCCGCAATCACACCCACGCTGGTCGCCACCGCTTTGGGCGCAGACAACATCGGTAACGCCAATGCAAGGGTCAGCCCCGACAGAAAAAGAATGACCACTTCAAACCCCACCGCATAGTCCGGCTTGACAAATACCTTGCCATCGAGAAATCCGGAAATCACGTTGGCGTGGGTCTCGACGCCCGGATAGGTTTCTCCAACCGGTGTCACACGCAGATCGAGCAGGCCAGGAGCGGTGGTACCAATCAGGACAATCTTGCCCTTGAGCTGTTCGGGCAGCACGCGCCTGGCCAGCACGTCGGACGCCGAGAGGTACCTGTAGGAGCCGCCACTGGCGCCGCCGGGTCCGCGGAAAGGCACCAGAGTAGCCACCCGGTCATCGACCGGGATAGCCAGGGTTTTGTTGCCCTGTTTGAGCAGGATGCTTTCCAGCCCCTGATACCCCCGCGTGAGAAACCTTTCCTGGGGAAAACCGGGCTCAATGCCGGGCAGACCCACCAGCATGCGGAACATGGCCAGCGACAGCGACTCGTAATAGCCGCCCTTGTATTCAGCCAGCAGGGGTATGGAGCGCACCACCCCGTCACCCTCGGTGATGGAGTTGAAGAACCCGGCCATCGGTGCTGCTTTTGCAACGGTGTCAATGTTGGAGCCGTAACCGTTCCAGGTGGTAAACCGGATCGGCCTTCCCTTGAGCGCATTGCGGTCCATCACTGCCGCCGGCAAGGTGCCATTGATGCGGCCATCCCTGTCACTGGTGAAGTAGTAGCCCAGTACCACCGGCCGCTTTTCCATTGATTTTGCGAATACCGCGTCGTAGTCCAGGCCCGCCTGGAGCTGGTTGAGCTTCTCAGTGAAGGCCGGCTGGTCCTTCAGCTCTTCCCGTGCAAGTTGCTTGAGCCGCTTCAGGCCCGAGCTGTCATCGGCCTCGGCAAAAACCACGTCAAAGCCCAGCAAGGCCGCTTGCTGCCTGTCCAGCAACTCCTGCACAAGCACCGCCAGCTTGTCGCGCCCCCAGGGCCAGCGACCGACTTCGGCCAGGCTTTTTTCGTCGATATCGACAATGACAATACGCTCATCCAGCGTACGCGGCATCGTGGCGCGCAGTCGCGCGTCGTACAGGATGTCGTCGAGGCGCTGCAGAACGTCGATGCGCATGACACCGCCGGCATGCAGCAGGGCAAATATGAGAGGGATCAGCGTGACGGCAATGCGGGGCCAGTGCCGTAAAAGAAGTCGCATAAGGCCTCTTGAAGTGCCGCGCTTGCGGGGTTCTTTCCGACCGGTGGCGGGAAACCAGCCGGTCAGCGCTGCACGAATTGCATCTGGGTGCCCGCCAGCTCCAGCAGATCACCATTTTTCAGGGGGACCGGCTCCACACCAATGGGCGTACCGTTCAGCGTGGGTTTGTTGTCGCCTTCGACGTGCGCCACCACAAAACCCTGGGGCCGCTTGGTAATGGCGGCCACCGCCACCCCCGGTTTGCCAATCGTGGTGACCACCTTGACCAGCGCGACCTCCCGACCAGCCGCCGCCCCTGACATGACCTTGATCGCCGCCGCGCCGCCCGTACCCGGAGCAGGCGTCGGGGCGCCCGCAGCTGCGGCGCCAGCGGCAGGGGCCACCAAACCGGCGGAGCCGGCCTTGATGATCATGGTTTTTTCGAAGCCTGGAGTTGCAGCCTCGTTCACGTACTTGATCTTGTACTTGCCGATCTCGACGGTGTCGCCGTTGCTGAGCTGCTGCTTTTTGACTGCTTTGCCGTTCAGGTAGGTACCGTTGGTGCTGTTCAGATCCTCGACAAAGACTTCATTGCCGGACATCTGCAAAACAGCGTGTTCTCCACTGACGGCGAGGTTGTCAATCACAATGTCGTTGTAAGGCCTGCGTCCCAAAGACGTGCGGTCCTTGGTCAGCTGGACCTCCTTGATCACGACACCGTCAATCGAGACGATCATTTTCGGCATGGCCGACTCCTGTCTATTTTTAATGGGACACGCGCTTCGGCTACTTCCCCAACATCCTCGATAGTAGCCCGCGTTTGACCGAAGCTTCACCGGCTTGGGCCAGCAAAACTGAAATATTGTCCCTGCCGCCGCCCTCGTTGGCAGCAATCACCAGTTCCCTGGCGGTCTGATCGAGCGATCTTGCTCCCAATAGAATAGCCGCAATCGCCTCGTCACTGATCATGTCCGACAAGCCGTCGGAGCACATCAGGTAAATATCGCCCAGCTCCACACGGTGTTCGTTGACTTCCAGCAACACTGCATCCTCCACACCCAAAGCCCGGGTCACCAGGTTTTTGTTCATGGAGGTCAGAGCCTGCTCCGGGGTAATCAGCCCGGCATCGAGCTGCTCCTGCAGCAGGGAGTGGTCCTTGGTGATCTGCTGCAGCTGGCCCGCCCGCCAGCGATAACAGCGCGAATCCCCGATATGGCCCAGCATCAGCCGCGTATTCTGGAAGACGCCGACCACCAGTGTTGTACCCATGCCCGAATACTGCGGGTTGGAATTGGCGGCGTTAAAAATGGAATGATTGGCGTTCTCCACGCAAATCTCCATGGCGCGCCGAACTTCCTTGCTGTTGGCGTTTCTGCCGGCCTGCGACAGCCAGCGCCCCAGCTCGGATTTGATGAAAGCCGTGGCCATGCCGCTGGCGATCTCCCCTGCGTTGTAGCCACCCATTCCGTCGGCCAGGATGCAGAGCCGGGTGGCGGCATCAAAGGTCACCGAGTCTTCGTTGTTGTCCCGCGCCAATCCAGGGTCGGTCTGGGTGCAAATCTCGTAAATCATCGTGTTGTTCTTATGGCTTTGAATCTGTGGGGGTCTGGGCGGCTATTGTTTTTTCAAATGAAGGCTGCCCGGCCGTGGAAAATGCCACTGTCTTTTCAGTGTCTGCAGCCGGGGCACCTGGCGCCGGGGTGCCTGCATCGGCAGCAGCCACCGGGCCTGCAGCCCATGCGGCAACAACGGCCCGCAGGTCCGCCGCAAACTGGTCGCCATCCTGGTAGCGGGTTTCCGGCTTTTTACCGATGGACAAGGCCACGATCTCAGCCAGCCGGGCCGGCAGCTCGGGCCGGATGATGCGGATATCAGGCCCGGCTTCGTTGGCAATTTTGTACATCAACTCGGCCATGGAGTCGCCCCGGAAAGGCAATACACCGGCCAGCATCTGGAACAGCATCACGCCCAGCGAATACAGGTCAGAGCGCCCATCCACTTTTTTGCCGGCAATCTGCTCGGGCGACATGAAGCTGGGCGTTCCCAGCACCAGCCCGGTTTTGGTTTTGCTCGAATCGGTGATGCGCGCAATGCCGAAATCGGTGACTTTGACGGTGTCGCTGTCAGGGTCGTACATGATATTGGCGGGTTTGATGTCCCGGTGCACCACATTTTGCTTGTGAGCGTAAGCCAGCGCCTCGGCCACACGCGCCACAATCGACAACACCTTGGGAATGGGCAACAAGTGGCCATCTTTGGTCACGTCGGCCAGATCCTTGCCCTTGAGAAACTCCATGGCGATATAAGCCAGGTCATGCTCCTCGCCGGCATCAAAAATGGTCACGATGTTCTGGTGTTGCAGGCGCCCGGCGGTTTCGGCTTCCCGGAAAAACCGTTCCCGGGCATCCGTCAGCTCATCACCTTCAAACTCCTGGCTCAAGGCCATGGTCTTGATCGCCACCACCCGTCCAATCTTCGGGTCTTTACCCAGATAGACCACGCCCATCGCACCCTTGCCAAGTTCTTTTTCGACCTGATAGCGCCCGAGCATCGGCTTTTCAACCCCGCCGCCGTCGAGCAGCATGGTCCCACCCGGATGTGCGCCACCGCCACCCAGAATGACGGTTTCAGACAGGTTTTTGGCGCGGTTGAGTTTGGACTGAAGGTCTTTGTGGTTCTTGTTGTAAGTGGCCATGTATTCATACACGGCCTGGGCCTTGTTGAACTGGCGCTTGCGCTCAAAATCGAGTGCGAGGTTGTTCATGTTGTCCATCAGCGCATCGGTAAAAGGCACGCGGCGAAAGCGGTCAAACGCCATGTCGAGCTGCCCCTGCCCTTGCAGGGCCAACCCCATCATGCGGTTGGTTTCGGCCGACTCCTCGTCCGACTTGAGTTTGCCAGCCTCGGTCATGAGGAAGCGCTTGGTGGTCAGCGCCAGATGCCCTATCACCAGCAGCGCGGCCGGAAATACCAGCTTGAGCCAGGTTGCCGCTGCCGACAACAGGCCGAACTCAAGCACCAGCAACAGCACAAACATCAGCAGCGTCACCACCGCCGCCTTGCCGGCAGACAGGCGTGGCAGGCCGGCAATCAGATAGGCAGCCACCACCGGCAAGACCACCAGCATGGCCCAGATACCCCAGGCGGGCTGGACGATGAAATGTTCGCTCAGAATGCTCGATGTGATATGGGCGATGGTCTCAGCTGGCGACAAACCGGCACCGGCAGGCGTCGGGAATTGCGTGCCGACACCTGCCGCTGTTGCGCCTATGATCACAATCTTGTCGGTGTACTTGCTGGCCGGGATCTTTCCAGTCAACACGTCGTAAAAAGAATCCACCGCAAAGGCCGGTTTGCCGTCGCGGCCCTTGTAGAACTGGGGCAACATCAGCGCAGCCTCATCGGTGGCGATGCGCAGCTTGCCAATCTGAACCGATTCACCGCCATTGAGCCGGATGTCGGCGGCCGACAGGTTCAGGCTTTTGACGGCCGCCAGCAGCCCCATGGAAGGCACCGCCTTGCCGTAATAGTTGATCAGCAGGGGCTCCTGCCGCACCGCACCGTCCACATCGGTCAGCTGGTTCAGGTGTGCAACACCCGCTGCGCTGTTGCCGATGATCTCAATCGGCTGCTGTCCGCGAATGGCAGGCAGGGAAAAGCCTCCCGGCTCCTCCACCGCGCTTTTGAGGGCGTATACCGGCAGGGGATTGTCCGCCTTGCCCTGCGGCTCACCCAGCACAAACACTGAAGGCACCAGCACATTGCCGGCTTTGCTCATGCTGGCGGCCAGCTTGGCGTCGGTATCGAGCGCCACCTCGGCATCTGCAATCACCTTGCCGAGTTGGTCGCTGAGCCCACCCGGGGACTGCGCCGGGTCGCCCGCCGGGCCCAGGGCTTCCTTGATCTTGCGGATGAACACCAGCCCGCGGTCGGTTTGGGGCTCAAAAAAGAAGGCGGTGTGGGCAATCGTTTTGGCTTTGGCAGCAGCCAACTGGTCAATCAACTGCGCGTGCACATCGCGCGGCCAGGGCCAGCGGCCTATGTTGGCAATGCTCTGGTCGTCAATGGCAATGATGGCAATGCGGTCAGAGGGCTGACGCGAGGTGCTGGTGCTCGCAAAGTCGTAATAACGGCGCTCCAGCGTGGCAAAAAAATCGCTGGCGCTGTGCAGCACCAGTACTGCCAGCACCACAAGCACGCCAACAAACCAGTCTGCCCGCCAGAATTGCCCGCGTTTACTTGATGAGGTGGCCACGTCCCGCCCTTAAACCTGGTTTGCTACACACATGCATCCGCCATGTTGTTGTTGTTTTTGCGCACTTTACACTGCCCAACGTTACCCGGCAGTTACAAATGCCCGACTGCGGACGTTAACAGAGGCACGGAAGGCGGACAAGGGACTTTTACACAAGCGCTCCAGGATATGTTGTTATCGGGTAGCGAGGCATAAAAGTCCGCACCAGAAGGCAGAAAACCCGAGCTGGCCCAGGTGATCGATGGACGGCGCGTCCCCTGTGGAACGCACTGCAGACGGATCAGCCTTCGCTGCCTGGGCTTTTCGCGCGTTTTTGAAGGTAGGTGCCCAGCGCTACCACCAGAGCCGCCCCCAGGATTCCGCCCAGGGTCACGGTCTGCTCACCCATCGCGCCAAAACGCGTGGTGAGGGCCGGATCGGTCAGCAGCATCTCTCCAGCCAGGAAGCCCAGTAGCGCAGCGCCAATGGTGATGATGATGGGGAATCGCTCCATCACCTTGGTCAGCAGGGTAGCGCCAAAAATGATCAACGGAATGCTGACCAGCAGGCCCATCACCAGCAGTGGCACGTTTCCCTTGGCGGCGGCGGCAACCGCGAGCACGTTGTCCAGGCTCATCACCAGGTCGGCAATCAAAATGGTGCGGATGGCCGCTGCCATGCCACTGATCACCTTGCCATGGTCCTCGCCATCGTCTTCAGCTTTCAGCAGGTCAACGCCAATGTAAACCAGCAGCACCGCGCCAATCATTTTCAGATAAGGCAAGGTCAGCAGCTGGATCGCAACAATCGTCAGGATGATCCGCATGACGATCGCTGCGGCACTTCCCCAGAAAATCGCTTTGCTGCGCTGTTGCGGCTCCAGCGTTCGGGCCGCCATCGCAATCACAACAGCGTTGTCGCCTGACAAAACAATGTTGGCCAGCAAAATGGAGCCGAAGGCGCTCCAGAAAAGGGGGGACATGAAGTCCAGACCGAAAAACATGGCATCTCCTGTTATGTAGTAAAAAAAGCGCCTGGAAGCGCTTTTTTGTTTTTTTGAGTTTAGCCGGAATGGGGCTCTTGCCCCGTTCGTAATAGTGCTTACGAAATCTGTCGGCCAGCCAACTAGAGCAGCGCCTTGAGCAGTTTGGCCATTTCCGACGGGTTACGCGTCACGGTAAAGCCGCAGGCTTCCATGATTTCCAGCTTGGCGTCCGCCGTGTCGGCGCCACCGGAAATCAGCGCACCGGCATGGCCCATGCGTTTACCAGCCGGAGCGGTCACGCCGGCGATGAAGCCAACAATGGGCTTTTTCATATTGGCTTTGCACCACATGGCGGCTTCCGCTTCATCGGGTCCGCCGATTTCGCCAATCATGATGACGGCATCGGTGTCCGGGTCGTCATTGAAGGCGCGCATGACGTCGATGTGCTTGAGGCCGTTGATCGGATCACCGCCGATGCCAACGGCGCTGGACTGTCCCAGGCCAATTTCAGTCAATTGCGCCACAGCTTCATAGGTCAGCGTGCCGGAGCGGCTGACCACACCGATGCGGCCCTTGCGGTGAATATGGCCTGGCATGATACCGATCTTGATTTCTTCGGGCGTGATCAGGCCGGGGCAGTTGGGGCCCAGCAGCAGGGTTTTCTTGCCGCCGGCCGCTTCCTTGGCCTTCATACGGTTGCGCACCTCCAGCATGTCCCGGACCGGGATGCCTTCGGTGATACAGATCGCCAGGTCGAGGTTGGCTTCCACCGCTTCCCAGATCGCTGCGGCGGCGCCGGCTGGCGGCACATAAATCACGGACACCGTGGCACCGGTGGCCTTGGCGGCCTCGGTCACATTGGCAAAAATCGGAATGCCTTCGAAGTCTTCGCCAGCTTTTTTGGGGTTCACGCCGGCGACAAAACATTCCTTGCCATTGGCATAGTCGCGGCACATGCGCGTGTGGAACTGGCCGGTCTTGCCGGTGATGCCCTGCGTGATGACTTTGGTGTTTTTGTTGATGTAGATGGACATGTTCTTGGCTCCGGGCTTATTTGACGGCGGCGACGATTTTGGTCGCGGCTTCGGCCATGGTGTCTGCGGCGATGATGGGCAGGCCCGAATCGGCCAGCATCTTCTTTCCGAGGTCCTCGTTGGTGCCCTTCATGCGCACGACCAGCGGAACCGACAGGTTCACGGCCTTGCAGGCGGTGATCACGCCGTCGGCGATGGTGTCGCACTTCATGATGCCGCCGAAGATGTTGACCAGGATGCCTTTGACATCCGGGTTCTTCAGCATGATCTTGAAGGCTTCGGTGACTTTTTCGGCCGTGGCGCCGCCGCCCACGTCCAGGAAGTTGGCCGGCTCGCCGCCGAACAGCTTGATGGTGTCCATGGTGGCCATGGCCAGGCCGGCACCGTTGACCAGGCAGCCGATGTTGCCGTCCAGGCTGATGTAGGCCAGATCAAACTTGCTGGCTTCCACTTCGGCCGGGTCTTCTTCGTCCAGGTCGCGGTAGGCGACGATTTCAGGATGGCGGAACAGCGCGTTCGGGTCGAAGTTGAATTTCGCGTCGAGTGCCTTGATGTTGCCGTTGCCTTCGAGGATCAGCGGGTTGATCTCGGCCAGGCTGCAATCGGTTTCCATGTAGCACTTGTAGAGCTTTTGCAGCACGTCCACCGCCTGGGCGGTCGAGCCCGGCGGCACGGTCATGCCGTCGGCCAGTTCTTTCGCCTGGGCATCGGTCAGGCCGAGCGCCGGATCGACAAACACCTTGATGATTTTTTCGGGCGTGGCATGCGCCACTTCCTCGATGTCCATGCCGCCTTCGGAAGACGCCATGAAGGCCACCTTCTGCGTGGCACGGTCGGTCACGGCCGACACGTAATATTCTTTCTTGATGTCGGCGCCGTCTTCGATCAGCAGGCGGCGGACTTTCTGGCCGGCTGCATCGGTCTGGTGCGTGATCAGCTGCATGCCGAGGATTTCGCCAGCCACTTTTTTGACTTCTTCAATGCTGCGCGCCAGCTTGACGCCGCCGCCCTTGCCGCGGCCGCCGGCATGGATCTGGGCCTTGACCACCCAGACCGGTCCACCCAGTTTTTGCGCGGCTTCTACCGCCTCCTGTACCGTGAAAGCGGGGATGCCGCGGGGCGTAGGGACACCAAAGTTGCGCAAGATTTCCTTGCCTTGGTACTCGTGAATTTTCATGAAATTACTTCCAGGAGTCGGTAAAAAGGGGCGCCGGCGCTCAAGCTGATGTTTGTCTGCAACATCCGGTCGAATTCACCAAAATGTAACGCCTTCGGTCACTGCACGCAGCAGCGCAGAACTGTATCATGTTGCGATGCACAATTCTTGTGCGTGACTTACAGCGCATTTGGAAGCTGCTCAAGAGGACGATGTCACATGGCCAAGGTGTTTATAGATGGCGAAGCGGGAACCACGGGGCTGCAGATCCGCGAGCGCCTGCAAGCCATGCCCGCCATCGAACTGGTCAGCATTGCGCCCGAGCTGCGCAAGGATGCCGCCGCCAAGCGCGCATTGATGGGCACGGTCGATCTGGTCGTGCTGTGCCTGCACGATGACGCGGCGCGCGAATCCGTGGCCATGATTGACGAGCTGGCGCGTGTCAGCGGCAAAAAAGGCCCGAAGATCATCGATGCCTCCACCGCGCACCGCACCGCACAGGGCTGGGTGTACGGTTTTGCCGAACTGGCCGCCGGCCAAAAAGAGGCGATTGCCAGGGCCGACCGGGTGTCCAACCCCGGCTGTTATTCCACCGGCGCCATTGCCCTGATTCGCCCCCTGATCGACGCCGGCCTGTTGCCGGTCGATTTCCCTTTGGTCATTCCTGCGGTGAGTGGTTACTCCGGCGGGGGACGAAGCATGATCGAGGCCCACGAAGCCGGGACGGCACCCCTGTACGAGATCTACGGACTGAACCTGAAGCACAAGCACCTGCCGGAGATCATGAAATACACGGGCTTGACACGCCGCCCGGTATTCACGCCTTCAGTCGGCAACTTCAAGCAAGGCATGCTCGTACAACTCCCCCTGCACCTGGACCTGCTGCCAGGCAAGCCCCTTGCTACAGAGCTGCTGGGGGCACTGATGAAACATTACGCAGGCAGCCAATGGGTCACGGTGGAGGCCTCCAGCGACAGCGGTACGCTGGATGCCGAAGCCCTGAACGGCACCAACAAGATGGAACTGCGCGTCTTTGGCAACGAGGAATTCCGCCACGCCGTGTTGATTGCGCGGCTGGACAACCTGGGCAAAGGCGCTTCCGGCGCCGCCGTGCAAAACCTGGAACTGATGCTGGGTCTTTAATTGGCCCCCACGGTTGTCATCCCGGACTTGATCCGGGATCCATGTCGCGCTGACCACTGTACGGGCAACAGGTGCGTGGATTGCGGGTCAAGCCCGCAATGACAAGGACTGACTAGTCCTCGTCGGTCTGCGAGACCACCCGCCGTATCGCCTCGGCCCCGAAACCGCGTGCTGCCAGAAAACGCATCTGTTTTCCGCGGGCAGCCGCGTCTGCCGCCGGTTCGCCAAATTTCTTGCGCCAGACCTCGCGCGCGCGCTCGACCTCGCTGGCCTTCAGGCCGCTCACAGCCTCGGCCACCGCTTCGGGCCCCAGACCCTTGCCCTGCAACTCATGGCGTATGCGCGCTGCACCAAAACGCCCGGCGCGCCGGTTGATCACCGACTCGACGACCCGGGCCTCGCTGATGAAGTCCTTGGCCTGCAGCTCGTCGAGCACCTGGGCGAGTTGCTCTGGCGACTCGGCATGGGCCGCCAGCTTGCGCTCGAGCTCGGCGCGTGAGTGTTCACGCGCCGCCAGGTAACGCAGGGCCCGGCCCTTGAGCGACAGGCCCAAGCCCGCTGCGGGCACCGCGTGGTCCGCCGTCCGGCCCGGACCCGGCCCCCGATTGCTACTGTTTTGATAGCTGCTCATGCTTGCTGGATATTGGCCGTAGGCCAATTTGATTCACACGCCCCGGGCTTGCAACCTCAGACGGCCAGAACTTTCGGCGCTTTTTCGGCTTTTTCGGCCTTCTCCACCTTCTCGGCCTTCTCCGGCTTGTTGCCCACAGCCTCCTGGATCAACGGAATGCCCAGCGACTCACGCACCTTGTTCTCAATTTCCATCGCGAGCTCCGGGTTTTCTTTCAGGAATTCACGTGAGTTGTCGCGGCCCTGGCCAATTTTTTCGCCGTTAAAGGCATACCAGGCGCCGGCTTTTTCGACGATGTGGCCGGCCACACCGAGGTCCAGCACCTCGCCGAGCCGGCTGATGCCCTCGCCATAGAGGATGTCAAACTCCGCCATCTTGAACGGTGAGGCGACCTTGTTCTTGACCACCTTGACGCGGGTTTCGTTGCCGACCACCTCTTCACCCTTCTTGATCGAGCCGATGCGGCGTATGTCCAGGCGCACCGAGGCGTAGAACTTCAGCGCATTGCCGCCGGTGGTGGTTTCGGGGCTGCCGAACATCACGCCTATCTTCATGCGGATCTGGTTGATGAAAATGACCATGCAGTTGGCCTTCTTGATATGGGCCGTCAGCTTGCGCAGGGCCTGGCTCATCAGGCGGGCCTGCAGGCCGGGCAGTGAGTCGCCCATTTCGCCTTCGAGCTCGGCCTTGGGTGTCAGCGCCGCCACCGAGTCGATCACGATCAAATCCACCGCGCCGGAGCGGGTGAGCGAATCGACAATTTCCAGCGCCTGCTCGCCGGTGTCGGGCTGGCTGATCAAGAGGTCCTGCAGGTTCACGCCGAGTTTTTGCGCGTACTGGATGTCCAGCGCGTGTTCGGCATCCACAAACGCGCAGGTGCCGCCGAGTTTCTGCATTTCGGCAATCACCTGCAGGGTCAGCGGGGTTTTGCCGGACGATTCCGGACCGTAAATCTCCACCCCGCGGCCGCGCGGCAGGCCGCCGACGCCCAGCGCGATGTCCAGGCCCAGTGAGCCGGTAGACACCACCTGGATGTCCTCGATCACCTCGCCGGCGCCCAGTTTCATGATGGTGCCTTTGCCGAACTGTTTTTCGATCTGGGCCAGCGCGGCCTGCAGGGCCTTGGCTTTTTCGGTGTTCAGGGCGGGGTTGGTTTTGTTGGGCATGTCCATGAAAAACTCCTTGAATGTCAGTGAGGGAAAACTTTTGGCTTCGGTTTCCAGCTCTGCTTTTAATCACAGTACTGGGTACATGACCAGTACTTTATGAGTCTCATATAAATAAGTAAACCCCATTTTTAGTCAGTTTGCCTGACCAATTTGACTTATCATTTCCGCATGGATTCCATCCCTGTCGCCTCACCCGGCAGCGCGCCCGCCGACGAGGAAAACTGGCGTCTCACGCACCTCGGCCGTCTGCTCGGACACGCTTTGCGGCATTTTGATGAACGCGTGCTGGCACTGATGGCGCGCGATGTGGATGTGCCGCTGGCGCTGGCCAATCTGGCCGCGCGCGCGCAGGTGGGCGCGGCACACATCCACATCACGCGGCATCTGGCGGTGGGCGGCTCGCGTCTGACCGATCTGGCGCAAAGCGCCGGCATGAGCAAACAGGCCATGGGCGACCTGGTGGACCAGTGCGAGGCCTGGGGCCTGGTCACGCGCGAACCCGATCCCCACGACAAACGCGCCCGCACGGTGGTGTTCACCGCGTCCGGCCTGCACTGGCTGCAGGCCTTTCGCGCAGCCGTGACCCAGGCGGAGGCTGAGTTCCGCCAGGCCGTCGGCACCGAGGTGGCGACCGTGGTGGCGCTCGGTCTGGAAGCCTATGCCGGCGCTTGACGTCTGTCAGCAAATCAGGGGCGATAAAAGCCTAGAATTTGAAAAACAGCCCCAGAGCCGTTTCAGCCTGCGCCTCCGCCGGAGCGTGCAGTCATCCCCTCAGGAGACAAGCATGCGTATTTTGATTGCAGAAGATGATCAGGTTCTGGCCGACGGCTTGCTCCGCACCTTGCGCAACTCCGGCGCGGCGGCTGACCACGTGGCCAGCGGCACCGAAGCCGACGCTGCGCTGATGACCAACACCGAGTTCGACCTGCTGATCCTGGACCTGGGCCTGCCGCGCATGCACGGGCTCGAAGTGCTCAAGCGCCTGCGCGCCCGCGGCTCCGCGATGCCGGTGCTGATCCTGACCGCCGCCGACAGCGTCGAAGAACGCGTCAAGGGCCTGGACTATGGCGCCGACGACTACATGGCCAAACCCTTTTCACTGCAGGAACTCGAAGCGCGTGTGCGCGCCCTGATACGCCGCGGCATGGGCGGCGCCAGCAGCACCATCAAACACGGACCGCTGGTGTATGACCAGGCCGGACGTGTGGCCACCATAGACGGCCAGATGGTCGAGCTGTCAGCGCGTGAACTCGGCCTGCTCGAGGTCTTGCTGCAACGCGCCGGCCGCCTGGTCAGCAAAGACCAGCTGGTCGAGCGCCTGTGTGAATGGGGCGAAGAGGTCAGCAACAATGCGATCGAAGTCTATATCCACCGGTTGCGAAAAAAAATCGAGAAAGGCCCGGTGCGAATTGCCACGGTGCGCGGACTCGGCTACTGCCTCGAAAAAATCCCCGGGTGATGTTGCCCCCACGGTCGCTCACTGCGTGTAGCTCCCTGCACCTTGCAGGCCGCCGCTCGCCGGAGGCTTCGCTTCTGGCGCCTGTCCGAACCTGCTCATGCGGGTTCGGAGCCGCAGGCACCAGCCCCGAGGGGGCCGCTGCGCCTGCGGGCCGGCAAAGCCGGACCCGCGGCCCCGGTTGGCCTCAATACCACGCCACTGCGCTTTTTCACCTGTGGCGCTAAGATTTTTCCAGCGCGAGCGCCGCAGCCTGTTCGGCGAGATCCTGGACTGGATGCTCACACCGCTGTTGCTGCTCTGGCCCATCAGTCTGGCGCTGACCTGGCTGGTGGCTCAGAACATTGCCGGCAAACCGTTTGACCGCGCGCTTGAATACAACGTCCAGGCCCTGGCCAAACTGATCGTTGTCAAAAACAGGCAGGTGCAGTTCAACCTGACCGCGCCAGCGCGTGAAATCCTGCGGGCCGACGACACCGACCTGGTGTTTTACCAGGTGCTGGGCGCGCGGGGCGAATTCATCAGTGGCGAGCACGACCTGCCCCTGCCAGCCGACGAAGAGATGGGTTTTGAAGGTGAGGTGCGCCTGCGCGAGGAAATGATGCAGGGCGAGGAAGTGCGTATTGCCTACACCTGGATCAAAGTCGATGCGCCCGGCGGCCATCCGGTGCTGGTGCAGGTGGCCGAAACACTGGAAAAGCGCAAGACCCTGGCCACCGAAATCGTCAAGGGCGTGATGGTGCCGCAGTTTGTCACGCTGCCGCTGGCGGTGCTGCTGGTCTGGCTGGCGCTGGTGCGCGGCATCAAGCCGCTGGACCAGCTCGAAAAACGCATACGCGCGCGCAAGTCCGACGACATGAGCCCGCTGGACGAAACCATCGTGCCGGAAGAAGTCGCACCGCTGGTCTCGTCCATCAACGACTTGCTGGGCCGGCTCAAGGTCTTGTTGACCACCCAGAAACGCTTTCTGGCCGACGCCGCGCACCAGCTCAAAACGCCTCTGGCCGGGCTGCGCATGCAGGCCGACCTGGCGCAGCGCGAAACCGACGCCGACGAGCTGAAGAAGTCACTCAAACATATAGGCCGCGCCAGCATACGTGCCACCCACACCGTGAACCAGTTGCTGGCACTGGCGCGCGCCGAGGCCACCGGCCGCAGCCTGGCCAAGCAGCGGCTGGACCTGGTGCAGATCCTGTCCGAAGCGATTCAGGATTCGGTGCCCCGCGCACTGGAAAAACACATAGACCTGGGCTACGACGGCCCGCCTCCCGGCGAGCCCGCCAGCCTGCTGGAGGCCAATCCAACCCTGCTCAAGGAGCTGGTGCGCAACCTGCTGGACAACGCGCTGAACTACACACCCGACGGCGGGCAGGTCACGGTGCGGCTGCTGACCGACCGCTTCAGCGGCGTGATTGTGCTGCTGGTCGAAGACTCGGGGCCGGGTATTGCCGCAGCCGAGCGTGAACTGGTGTTCCAGCCTTTTTACCGCGCCCTGGGAACCAATGTCGACGGCTCCGGCCTGGGGCTGGCCATCGTGCAGGAAATTGCGCGCCAGCATGGCGCCACGGTCTCGGTCGAAGACGCGCTGCCCGGGCACACGCCGCCAGGTGTCCGCGTGACCGTTCGCTTCATGGGGTTTGCCGAGCTGGCACAGGAATAATTCCGGCCGCATCACTACACTGCAGTTTCACGCCTGAACGCCCATGCGCAAAACCACAGAATCGAACAGCCGGCGCCACATGCGCACCCGCCTGAAGATTGGCCTGTCGGCCTGCTTTTCCCATGCCGACCCGACGCGTTCGCTGTTCACCGGCAAAACCCTGCAGTATGTAGAGCAGACCGTCGCGCACTGGATCATGTCTTCCGGCGCCATGGTGGTCATGGTGCCCTGCCCGACTGGCGCCACCCAACGCGGTGACGTCGGCTTTGACGACTACGCCCAGTGGCTGGACGGGCTGGTGTTACACGGCGGCGCCGATGTCTGGCCCGGCAGTTATGGCGAAGACCCGCTGGAGGAACGCTGGTCCGGCGACCGGGTGCGCGATGACTACGACAAGGCGCTCGTCGCCTCGTTCGAGAAAGCCGGCAAGCCGGTTTTCGGAATCTGCCGCGGCCTGCAACTGCTCAACGTCGCCTACGGCGGCACCCTGTACCAGGACATCGAGACCCAGGTGCCCGAATCTTTTGTGCACCGCGATGCGGTCAGTTACGACCAGAACTTCCACAGCGTGGAGATTGTGCAGGGCTCGCAACTCTCGCGCCTGTACCCGGGCGTTGAGCGGGTTCGCGTCAACAGCATCCACCACCAGGGCATCAAGGACCTGGCGCCCGAGTTCGAGGCTGAAGCTTTCAGTGTCGACGACCGCATCGTAGAGGCGATACGCCGCAAGGACCGGTCCAAAAGTTATATTGCGGCCCTGCAGTGGCACCCCGAATTTCACCAGCCTGACTCGGACACGATTGACGACGCAGCCGTGCTGGAAGATTTTCTCGCCGCGGTAGCCGCCGCCAAAAAGCGGCAGACCGAATAAAACCGAAGCGCCGCCTGGTCAAGTCAAAGCAGCCGTCAGGCCTTGTCGGAATTGCGCAAGCAGCTATAAAACTCATAGCACATGCCGGCGCCCTGAGCCTCAGCCGGGCCGCTCTCAGGCGCCGGCAGTGTCCCCTGCCGGGCTGGCCAGCGTGAAGTAAATGCTTGCCCCCTGCTCCGGCAGCGCCTGTGCCCAGACGCGCCCGCCATGGCGCATCACGATGCGCTGCACTGTGGTCAGGCCCACACCCAGGCCGGGGAAATCAGAGGACACATGCATGCGCTGGAAAATGCCAAACAGCTTTTCCGCATGCGCCATGTCGAAGCCTGCACCGTTGTCGCGGAAAAAGTAAACCGTCTCGCCAGTCGGCCCCACCTGGCTGCCGACGGCAATTTGCGCGTTTTCCTTTTTTGAGCTGAACTTCCAGGCGTTGCCCGCCAGCTGATCGACCAGTTGCCTGAGCAGGGCCGGATCACCACGCACCAGCAACGCGGGCTGGATGCTGAGCTGCACCACCCGCTCCGGCTCGGCCTGCTGCAGCGCTGCAAATACCTCTGCGGCCAGCGCAGCCAGGTCTACCGTCTGCAGCGTCATGGGCGCACGCAGCAGGCGCGACACTGTCAGCAGGGCAGCAATCAGCTCATTGATATTGCCCACCCCCAGGCGTATGCGTTGCAGGTAGTGCGCGCTGCGTTCCGCATTGCCCTTGGCCACCGCGCCCTCCAGCAGGCGGCTGAAGCCGTCTATGGTGCTCAGCGGCGCGCGCAGGTCGTGCGAGACCGAATAGGAGAAATTTTCCAGCTCGCTGTTTGCAGCGGCCAGCTCGGCGCTGCGCTGATTCAGTTCGTCCTCCAGGAAGCCGGTGATGCGCAGGATTTCCTGCTCTGCCGCGGCGGCGTCGCCGCCTTCACGCAATTGCGCCAGCAACGCGGCCATGGCCGGTACGGCGCTGACCCTGGGGAATGCGGAAGAAAGGCTCATGCGGATGCGGGTGTCTGCAAGCCAAGCCTGCGTGCGGGGCCAGCTGCCATCGAAGGAAATGTCATCGTTGTCCTTTGCTCGCAATGCGTTTATAGGTCACTATGCACTGCGCCCTGTACACCAGTCAATCCGCAGCCGCCCGCACAAGCCGGTCGCGCACACCGTCCCAGGACACATCGGCCGGCGGGTGTTCAATCCAGATCAGCTTGACGCCCTGCGCATCAAAGCCGCGCAGCACCGCAAACAGCTGCTGCGCGGCGGCCGCCGCGTCGTCGGGCATGCGCCGGTACACCACCTGCGTGGACTGGATACGCACAATCTCACGCGCATACACCGCAATGTGTGCGGCGTCGGGGCCCAGCAGGTCGAGTGCGGTCTGTATCGCCTGCGCGTCCATCAGCCGCACCCTGGCATCGGGCGCGTAGTGCGATTCGAGGGTGCCGGAGGCGCGCGGGGCGACGGTTCCACTGAACTCCTCGTTGCTGAGCACCGCCTCGCCACACGCCGCCTCCAGCTGCGCGCGCGACAGCACACCGGGGCGCAGCAGCACCGGGCGGCTGCGTGTGCAGTCGACAATGCTGGACTCGATGCCGACCTCGCAGGGTCCGCCGTCAAGCACCAGCAAGTCCTCGCCAAACTCCTGGGCCACATGTTGTGCGGTGGTCGGGCTGACGCGCCCGAACCGGTTGGCGCTGGGTGCGGCCAGGCCCGTGGCACAGGCCTTGAGCAGGGCGCGCGCCACCGGATGCGCCGGGCAGCGCAGGCCAATCGAATCCTGGCCGCCGGCAGCTGCTGCGGCCACGCCGGGCTTGCGCGGCAGGATCACCGTCAAGGGCCCGGGCCAGAAGGCCTGCATCAGGCGGCTGGCAAAAAGCGGCACGCTGGCTGCGTAATCGGGCACCTGTGCGGGCTCTGCCACATGCACGATCAGCGGATGGTCGCTGGGCCTGCCCTTGGCGGCGAAGATGCCGGCGACCGCGCTGTCGCTGGACGCATCGGCGCCCAGGCCGTAGACGGTTTCAGTCGCAAAGCCGACCAGACCGCCAGAGCGGATCACCCGCGCTGCAGCGGCAATCGCTGCGGGGTCATGGCCGTCGCGAATCATCCCAACTGGTCCAGGCCTGGCAGCCCCAGAACCTGAGCGGCCTGGCGCGCCACCGCCTGCACCGACGCCACATCGGCCCCGGTGATGGTCAGGTGGCCCATCTTGCGGCCGGGGCGGGCTTCCAGCTTGCCGTACAGGTGCAGGTGTGTGCCGGGCAGGGCCAGCACGGCTTGCCAGTCGGGCATGCGCGCCTGGCCTGCGGCATCGAGCCACACATCGCCCAGCAGGTTGAGCATGATGGCCGGTGAATGCTGGCGCGGCAGCGGCAGCGGCAAGCCCGCCATGGCGTGCACCTGCAGGTCAAACTGCGAGACATCGCAGGCGTCCAGCGTGTAGTGGCCGCTGTTGTGCGGGCGTGGCGCCATTTCGTTGACCACCAGCGCGCCGTCGGCACTGCCGTCGTCGATGACAAAAAACTCGACACACAACACACCCACATAGTCGATGTGGTTTGCTATGGATTCAGTAGCTGCCCGTGCGCGCTGTGCAAGGGCTGGTGGCATATTTCCTTCGTGGGCGGCAGTGACGGCCAGAATGCCGTCCACATGCAGGTTGTACTGCGGCGCAAAACCCACCACCGCACCGTCCCAGCCGCGCGCCACAATGACCGAACACTCGGCCTTCAGCGGCAGCCGCTTTTCCAGCACGCAGGGCACACCCTTCAAATCCGCCCAGGCCACCGCCAGTTCGGCCATGTTGCCCACACGCAGCTGGCCCTTGCCGTCGTAACCCAAACGTGCGGTTTTCAGGATGCCGGGCAGCAGATCGGCCGGCACGGTGCGCAGCTGTTCGGCTGTGCTGATGACCGTATAAGGCGCGCAGCCGACGCCTGCGACACCCGCGCTGGCGCTGAAGTGGGCTTTTTCCTCGATGCGGTTCTGCGCGACCGCCACCGCCGCTGCGCCAGGCGCCACCGGCCGGCTGGCGGCCAGCGCCTGCAGGGCCTCAGCCGGCACGTTTTCAAATTCGGTGGTGATGGCGGCGCACAGCGATGCCAGTTGCGCCAGGCCAGCCGCATCACTGTAGCCGGCCTGGATGTGGTGATGGCTGACGCGGCCAGCCGGGCTGTCGGCATCGGGGTCCAGCACCGCCGTGAAATAACCGAGGCGCTGCGCAGCATGCACAAACATGCGGCCCAGCTGGCCGCCGCCCATCACACCCAGGGTGGCGGGCTGGCCCAAGGCATCCAAAGCGCCCGGAAAGATCGGAAGGCTCATGCGGGAGGAAGTGTCATGGCGCGCGCAGCGGCGGTCTGTTCGGCGCGGAAGGCCTGCAGCTTGTCGGCCAGCGTTTTGTCATGGGTGGCCAGCATGGCCACAGCAAACAGGGCGGCATTGGCAGCGCCGGCGTTGCCAATCGCAAAAGTCGCGACCGGCACACCCTTGGGCATCTGCACAATGCTGTGCAGCGAATCGACACCCTGCAAATGGTTGCTGGCCACCGGAACGCCGAGTATGGGCACGGCGGTTTTGGCCGCCAGCATGCCCGGCAGATGGGCGGCGCCGCCGGCGCCGGCAATGATGGCCTGGAGACCGCGCCCGGCGGCCTGCTCGGCATAGGCAAACAGCTCGTCCGGCATGCGGTGCGCCGAAACCACGCGCGCCTCGTGCGCCACGCCGAACTGCTGGAGGATCTGCACCGCGTGCTGCATGGTGCTCCAGTCACTGCTGGAGCCCATCACCACGCCCACAAGCGGCGCCTTCTGATCTTGCGTTGTTGTCATGTTTGCCTTCCGGGCCGGCTGTGCCGTCAATCGTGCTGTGCCAGCGGCGATTTTACGGGCTGCTCAGGTCGGCACCGCCCGTCGCATGCTATCGTGCCAGCGCGGCGCGCTCTGCGCCTGTTGAAAACAAGCCCAGTCACCCCTATTTGTCCAGCACCATGATCGACGTCACCATTGCCAATTTCGAAGAGGAAGTCATTGCGGCTTCCATGACCACCCCTGTGCTGATTGATTTCTGGGCGCCCTGGTGCGGGCCCTGCAAATCACTCGGCCCCATCCTCGAGAAAGTCGAAATTGCTTACGGCGGGCGCTTCAAGCTGGTGAAGATCGACTCCGACCAGGAGCAGCAACTGGGCGCGGCCTTTGGCATCCGCAGCATCCCGACCTGCATATTGATGGTCAACGGCCAGCCGGTGGACGGCTTCCAGGGCGCGCTGCCCGAGGGCAAGGTCAAGGAGTTTCTGGACAAACACCTGCCGCCGGCCGAAGAGCTGCCACCGGCCGAAGAAGAAATGGCGGAGCCGGAAGACAGCAGCCCGGCAGCGGTTCTGGAAAAACTGCAGGCAGCCGTTGCCACCGATCCGGCCAACGACAACGCGCGCTTCGATTACATCCGCCTGCTGCTGCAGCACGGCCAGGTCGAACACGCCAAAACCGCTTTTGCGCCGGTGGCCAGCAAGGCGCCGATGGTGCGCAAGCTGGAGGCCCTGCAACACTGGTTCAATGCTATTGAATCAGGAGCTGCTTACGCAGATGCGGCGTTGGCCAAAGCCGGATTTGATGCAAAACTTGCAGGCAACAAGCGGGATTTTGAAGCGCGCTTTGCGCTGGCGCAGCTGCACATGGGCCAGCAGCAGTGGGTGGCGGCCATGGACGAGTTGCTGGAAATCCTGATGCGCGACAAATCCTGGAACGGGGAGCTGGCGCGCAAGACCTTTGTCTCCATCCTCGAAATCATCGAGCCGCCCCGGGTCAAGGTCGCCGACGGGCAGATTCCGCCGGATGATCCGGTGGTAGCGACTTACCGGCGGCGGTTAAGCAGTGTGGTGTTGAGTTGAAGTTCTGACCGGGCTGTCATCCCGGACTTGATCCGGGCTCCATCCTTGGTGCCTCGTGCTGTGGGGACTGCCTGCTAGCCGGGTCTCGCCCCGGCGGGCGAGGCACTTTTCTTTGCGTCGCCAAAGAAAAGTACCCAAAAGAAAGGCGACCCGATGGTCTGGGTCCCTTCGCTTCGCTGCGGGCAACCTGCGCTGCTCAATTACGGCGGGGGGCGTCAGAACTCGCCTTCGGCTCAAACAACTGCCGCCCTTGACACCGCCTCCATCTGCGCTCCTCGGCCCAGCCCGACGGGTGGGGGAACAAATGCGGGTTCGGATCCGGGGGGTCCTGACGCGCTCCGCG
>CALRQX020000008.1:0-27500 GCA_943370435.1 Kapaibacterium sp. (SeqCode)
CGCATCCGATTTCTTCCCCCAATCCCGTTTGGCCGGGCCGAGCAGCGCAGATGGAGGCGGTGTCAAGGGCGGCAGTTGTTTGAGCGAAGCGAGTTCTGACGCCCCCCGCCGGAATCGAGCAGCGCAGGTTGCCTGCAGCGAAGCGGAAGGACCCGGACAGTGGGGTCGCCTTTTCTTTGGTGACTTTCTTTTGGCGACGCAAAAGAAAGTTACTTGCCGCCGGGCAACCCCCGGCTTGCTGGCGCACCAATTAGCAGGATCGGAGAAGCCCCATCCAAACGACGGAAGCCCGCGGCGCAGAATGGCGTCAAAATACGCCAATGACTACAGCCGCCCATTCCCCCTACTTCTGGGCCGACCTGAAAAGCCCAGACTTCGCGCGCCTCGACGCGGCAGCGACCATTGCCGTGTTGCCGGTCGCCGCCATCGAGCAGCATGGGCCGCACCTGCCGCTCAGTGTGGACACCGACCTGGTCAACGGTGTGATCACCCATTGCCTGCCGCACCTGAATGGCGCGGCCGTGCTGTTCCTGCCCACACAAACCATTGGCCGCAGCATTGAACACATGGCTTTTCCCGGCACGCTGACACTGGGCGCTGCCACCCTGATCCAGAGCTGGGTCGATCTGGGCGAGTGTGTGGCGCGCACCGGCATCAAAAAGCTGGTATTCCTGAACGCGCATGGCGGCAATGTCTCAACGCTGGACATTGTGGGCCGGGAACTGCGCGCCCGTTTTGGCCTGACGGTGTTCACCGTCAACACCTTCACCCTGCCGCTGCCGGCGCAGGTCAAACAATTATTCGGCCCCGATGAAGAACGCTTTGGCGTCCATGGCGGCGACGTCGAAACCTCGATGATGCTGGCCCTGCACCCGGACAAGGTGGACATCGCGCTGGCTGAAAATTTCCACTCCAGCAGCCAGGATCGGGCGCAGCACTACCCGATTCTGGGCAACGGCAGCAGCGCCAAACTGGCCTGGGGTGCGCAAGACCTCCATCCGCTGGGCGCCGCCGGCAATGCGGCCGCAGCCACGGCTGAAAAAGGCGCGGCCGTGCTGCAGGCCAGCGGCCAGGCCCTGGCCGCTTTGCTGCGTGAGATCAGCCAGCTTCCGGCTTTGGGCTGAGCCGCTGCCGGGATACCCCCTCTGACAACTGGCCGGCCCGCTCGCTGACAGCCGACCTGCAGCTGCTGTGCCAGACTGATGCTTGTTGCGCCGTGCGGCGCGTTCAGTTGAAAGGTGTTCCATGCCCATCCCCACTGCCTGCCCTTCAGCCCGCTGGCCTTTGGCCCGGGCGCTGCCCGGGCTGTTGCTGGCTGCGGGCCTGACGGCCTGCGGCGACACCGCCAAACTGCCCACGGGCGCCGACATGGGGGCCACCCCGACCTTGCCGGCGCCTGTCAAAACCCTGTTCCCCACCGTGCTGGTTGCTCCGGCCACCGGCTGGCCTGAAGGGGTGATGCCGACGGCTGCCGCCGGGCTGCGTGTGACGGCGCTGGCCAGAGGGCTGGAGCATCCGCGCTGGGTCTACGTCCTGCCCAATGGTGATGTGCTGGTGGCCGAAAGCAACAAGCCGCCCAAAGCCGACAGCAGCTTCAGCTTCAAGGGCTGGATCACCGGCCTGGTGATGAAACGCGCCGGCGCCGGCGTGCCGAGTGCCAACCGCATCACCTTGCTGCGCGACACCGATGGGGATGGTGTGGCCGAAACCCGGACCGTCTTCATGCAAGGCCTGTTCTCGCCCTTCGGCATGGCGCTGGTGGGCAAGGAACTGTTTATTGCCAATGCCGATGCGCTGGTCAAGGTGCCGTACGAAGAAGGCCAGACGGCGATCAGCGCCACGCCGGTCAAGGTGGTGGACCTGCCGGCCGGCATCAACCACCACTGGACCAAAAACGTGATGGCCAGCCCGGACGGCAGCAAGCTGTATGTCACTGTGGGCTCGAACAGCAACGTAGCTGAAAACGGCATGGACGTCGAAGTGGACCGCGCCGCCATCCACGAGGTGGATCCCAAAACCGGCAGCCGCCGGCTGTTTGCCTCGGGCCTGCGCAACCCCAACGGCATGGGCTGGGCCGCTGACGGCACGCTCTGGACCGTGGTCAACGAGCGTGATGAGATCGGCAGCGACCTGGTGCCCGACTACCTGACCTCGGTCAAAGACGGTGCCTTCTACGGCTGGCCTTACAGCTACTACGGCAACAACGTGGATGTGCGTGTGACACCGCCGCGGCCCGATCTGGTGGCCAAAGCCGCGGTGCCCGACTATGCGCTGGGCGCCCATGTGGCGCCGCTGGGCATGGTATTTGCCGAAGGCAAGGCGCTGCCCGCGAATTTATCCAGCGGTGTGTTTGTCGGTGAACACGGTTCCTGGAACCGCAAACCGCCCAGTGGTTACAAAGTGGTGTTTGTGCCTTTCAGGGGCGCCAAACCGGATGGTTTGCCGCTGGATGTGCTGACAGGTTTTTTGAGCCCCGAGGGCAAGGCCTATGGCCGGCCGGTGGGCGTGGCGATGGACAGGCGCGGCGCGCTGCTGGTGGCCGATGACGTGGGCAATGTGATCTGGCGTGTCAGCGGCAGTGCCGGCCGCTGACACCGCTTGCCCGTAGACGTGATACATGTTTTTGGCCACCAGCCCTTTGGTGGCAGGCGCAATCAGCTATAAAAACAATAGCTAAAAGATCACGAGTAGGTGATCCAGCTCGCGTGTTCCGGCGCGTCCAGATGCGGCAGCGTGTTGTAGGTCACCAGCATGTGGCGCTTGGGCGTGAAGGAAAATTCGGTCACCGAGCAGTTGCGTATGCGCAGGTTCAGCTCAATCGTGGTTTCCGGTGCGGTGCCCAGCACCTGGCCCACGGCGGTGGCAATCGGCCCGCCGCTCGATACCAGCAACACATTGCCGCTGTGGCTGGCGCGGATCTGGTCCAGCACGCCGGTGATGCCCGCCACAAAGTCGTTGTAGCTGGGCATGCCCTGCGGGCTGACCACACCTGCCATCCACTGCGCCAGCCCGTCCTTGAGCAGGCGGAAGTGGCTGCGGTACATCTCGGGTGAGGTCGGCTTTTCGAGCTTGTGCGGGTGGATGGCGCCTATGACGGCTTCGCTGTCGTATTCATTGAGGCCGGGACGGGCGGCGGCTTCCATCGGCGTTCCCATGCCCTCGCAAATGCCCGCAAAGGTTTTGAGCTGGCGCTGCAGGGTGCCGGTGAAGGCCGCCTCAAAACTCAGGCCCTTGTATTTGAAATACTCACCAAGGCGCACACTCTGCCGGTAGCCCATGTCGCTGAGCACGTCGTAATCGTCGGCGCCAAAAGACGCCTGGCCGTGGCGCACGAGGTAGAGGGTTCCCATGCCGCTATTTTGAAGAAGTTGCGCTGCGAACCGGTCTCGCGCGCGACTCCCTGCGGCGCCGGGGTCGCCCGCGCGACCAGGCTGATGGCTGGTATTCAGCGGCCGACGAGCACACCCAACTCACGCAGCGCGGCCAGCGCGCCGGGGTGAAAAGGCATCACGCCGTTGGCCTGCGCGTTGCCAGCCTGCGTGGCCGACGCAGGACTGAACAGCGCGGCCATCTCCTTGTGGTTTTTCATGGCGGCCAGCGCGATGGCCTTGACTTCGCGGTCCGGCAAATCAGCACGGCCCACCACAAAGTTCCAGATCGCCACCGTCTGCACCGGCGTGGTCTGGCCGCGGTAGGTCAGGGCGTCTATGGTGTTGGGGGCCGCATAGGGAAAACGTTTGCGAAAGGCGCTGACCTCCGCTGTCGTCAGGCCAAACACCGTGGCCTCGTGCTGGTCCGTTATGCCCTTGATCACGGGCACCGGCGTTCCGGCGCCTATCCACAAGGCGTCAATTTCCCGTGCCAGCAACTGCCTGCCGTGGTCGGCCGGATCGCCGTTCACCAGTGTGGCCTGCACACCGGTCTCGGCCAGCAGACCGGCCAGGAAAATCTCGCCGGGTCCGCCCCTGGGCCCCGCACCTACCCGCTTGCCGGCCAGGCTGGCGAGTGTGGCTATGCCGCTGTTGCGCAGGGCGACCAGGTGAAACGGCGTCTCGTACATGGGGGTGATGGCGCGCAGGCTGGTCACCGGCTTGCCCTTCCAGGCGCCCTGGCCGCTGACCGCATCCAGGGCCGGGCCCAGGTTGACCAGGCCCAGCGCCGTCGTCCCTGCCACCATCAGGTCGATATTTTCGTTCGATCCCCTGGTGCCCCGTGGCTTGACGTCGACGTGGCTGTGGGTTGCCACCACTTTGGCGAAGGCCTCGCCATAAGGAGAGAAAGCGCCGCCGGCGCCGGCGGTGCCCATCTCCATGGCGACCCGGGGCAGAGGTGCGGTGGCGCAGGCGCCGAGCAGCGTGAGCAGCAAGGCCATGGTGAGTCGGCTGAACATGTTGTTTCCCCCTGGGGTGTGGCGATTCGCCGACCTTAGCGGGTTCGCGCTGGCGCAACAAGTGATGGATGGGAATGAACCCAGTCGGGGCTGGAATGGGTGGCTGACCCTTGCTCGTCCTTGAGGCGTTTCAGGGCGAAGCGGACCGGACGCTGACGCCAATTTCACGATAGAACTTTGCAGAACCCGGATGAATCGGCAAAAAAGTATTGGCCTTGAGATTGCCTGCGCTGGTCTGCGATGCGGTGGCGTGAATGATGCCTGCAAGATTGGTTTGTGTCAGCGTCGCTTTTGTCATGGCGTAAATGATGTCGACGGGTAAATCGTCACGTACCAGCAGGAAATTCCAGAGCCCTATCGTCGGGACTGGCTGCAGCTGATTTTTGTAAGCGCCGGCTGGAATCGTGGTCACGGTCAAGTAAGGAAATGTCTTCAAAGCGGCATCCCGGACTTGACCATCGACGGGGATGAAAACAAGCGTTTTGCTTGCTGCGATCTGCTGATAGGCAGGTACCGGCACGCCTGCACCAAAGAAAAATGCCTGGGTCTCGCCCCTGATGACGCCATTTGCCATGTCGGTGGGCGTGCCGTACACCAGCTCTGGCTGCGGCGACAGTTCTCGCGCCAGTGCTTTGAAAATGAGCTCGTTGGCCCCGCCTTGGGGGCCCACGCCCACTTTGCGTCCGGCGAGTTGGGCGAAAGCGGTGATGCGGGATTCACTGATGGTGGCCAGGTGGAACGGGGTTTCATACATGGGAAGCATGGCGGAGTAACCTTTCAATGGCTTCCCCTGAGTCCACTGCAAACCGTTCCATGCTTCGAAAGCAGACGCCATGGCCACAAGCGCCATGTCACAACGCTGGGCGCTGAGGCAGCGCAAATTGTCCAGCGACCCTCCGGAGTGCAGGGTCGTCACGGGCGTGGCGGTGGTTCTGGAAAGCAGCTGCGCGAGCTTGTCGCCGTATTCCACGAAGGTCCCGCCTGCGGCGCCGGTGGCCAACACCAGTGATGCGTGTTTTGCCGTTGTCGGTGGCGGCGATTTTTGAGCGCAAGCTGCCGCCAGTACGACGGGAAGCAAAAGAAGAAAACACCTGAAAATGGCAAGAATGCTCATGAAGTCTGCTCCTGCAGTGTTGAAGAATGCGAGGGGGACAAGGCGTTGAAAAGCCCGTCGTTCAACTGCTGCGCAGCCAGCGCTGCGCTTCCGGCAGCAAGGGTGAAACCCAGGGCGCCATGGCCCACGTTGAGAACCACATTTTCAATCCGCGACTTGCGAATGACAGGGACCGAAGTGGGGGTCGCTGGCCTCAGCCCGGCCCAGGCTTGGGGGTGCGCCATCTCGCAGGCGCCCGGATAGATTTTTTCCACCGTCCGGGTGATGCGTTCAATCGTCTGGTGCGCCACCTCCAGCCCGTAACCCGCAAACTCCGCCATCGCAGCGACCCGCAGCTTGCCATCCAGTGGTGCCAGGACCATTTTTTGCGAGAGATCGGTGACGTTGACCTGGGGGATGGCGTGGTTCGGCCTGAGCGGCAGCGTCACGCTGTAACCCTTGATCGGGTAGATCGGCAGGTGTTCGCCAAGCTGGCGCGCGAGCACAGGTGCCTGGACGCCGGTAGCCAGGACAAATGCCTGCGCGTCGACAGGCCCTTGCCCGGTTTCAATGGATGTGGCCAGCCCATTGCGGAACAAAAAGTTGTTTACCCCGGTGTCAAACAGGCATCGGAGTCCGCGCTTTTGTGCCGCCGCTACAAGAGTCCGGCAATACAGGTAGGGGTCGCCGGCGCATTCGCTCTGGGTCCATACCCCGCCGACAAACCCCGGGTAGTTGGCCAGCGCGGGCTCAATGGCGAGGCACTGGGCCCGATCCAGCAATGACTGGACCACACCCGTATAGGCCTGAAGTGCAATTTGTTGCCCTTGCCGCCTGAGCGTGGCTTCGTCCGGGCAAAGTACCAGTTTTCCGTTGCGGATGAAGTCGAACTCCAGGTTGTCGCGGGCCATCCAGTCGTCGAGCGTGGCCTGGCTCAGGGCCGCGATGCCCAGCAGCTGGTGCGTGCCTTGCTCGACCTGCCTGGCAGTACACGCCGCCAGAAACCGCAGTCCCCACGCCCATTGCGCCCACTGGGCTGTCGGGCGCCAGCGCAAGGGAGAGTTTTTGTCCAGCAGCATGGCGGGCAAAGCCCGCAGGGTTGCGGGGCTGGCCAGCGGTTCAACATAGCTGTAGCTCAGTTGTCCGCCATTGGCAAAACTGCTGCCTTCGCCGGGCGTGCTTTTCCCGTCCACCAGCACGACTTCGTGTCCGGCGCAGCACAAATGGTAGGCGGTGGCACACCCGACCACACCGGCACCGATGACGCAGATCTTCATGTCCGGGCCTGGCGCTCGCGTGCCGCCCGGCCGCTGGCCCGCGCCACCGCCAGCCATGCGGTTGCCACGTCCACCAGTCCGACCCCGACCGACTTGAAGACAACGATTTCGCCCGCGTTGGCACGCCATGGGTGCTCGCCCCGGTAGATCTGCGCAAGATCGACAATCTTTTCAGGCTGAAGCGAACCCTGCGCCAGGCTCAGCACAATTTCTCCGGCCTCCAACGTGCTTTGCGGTGTCCACTCCACGATCACGCGTCCCGCGCGGCGCATGGTTTCGTCGTCCAGTTCGCGACCGTCGGGCAGGCTGGTGCCTATGGCGGCCACAAAACAGCCGGGTTTCAGCCATGCCCCGTCGAACACCGGCGTCTTGGACCGGCTGGCCGTGACCACGATGTCCGCTTCCCGGATCGCCTCTTCGGGGGTGCAAACCTGAACATGGGTCTGGAGTCTGGCGGCAAGTTGCGCGACAGAAGATCTGGTCAGGGCTGGATCCGCCACACAAATCTGCCCGAAACTGAAGACCTCATCCAGCGCCTCGGCAATGGCGCTGCCCTGCACGCCCGCGCCAATCAGTGCCAGTTTGCGGGCCCCGGGGTTTGCGCTCCTGGACGCCACCAGGGTGGCGAGGGCGGCGGTACGCAGCCTCGTGATCTCATTGGCCTGCAGGACAGCCAGGGGCCTGTTTTCCGTGGTGTCAAAAAGTGAGATCAGAAAACTGAATTGCCCCTGGACGGTGGGATAAGCCTTGATGCCAGCCACCTGGCGGGATTGCCAGATGCCGCCCATCGCACTGAGCTTGATGTCCCCGCAATGGGCGCGATGCCGGGGGAACACGCTGGCCCGGCCGGATGCCAGGTCCTGAAACACCTGCTCCAGCGTGTGGCGTACCTCGCTGTAGTTCAGAAGTATCGCGATCTCCGTGTCGGCATAAAAATCGACGCTCATGCTGTTCTGGACGGAAGTAGCCGCCGGCCGGCGTGCGCGGCGGTCTGCTGGCCGCGCCTCAAGGCGAGATGACCGTTGACATAGACGGCGTGGATGCCTGTTGACGGCAGGTCAGGCGCGTCGTAACTGGCGTTGTCACGCACTTCCAGCGGATCAAACAGCACCAGGTCGGCGCTGTGGCCGGGCGTAATGGTTCCCCGGCCTTTCAGGCCGAAGCGCTGCGCCGGCAGTCCGGTCATCTTGTGGATGGCTGCCTCCAGCGACAGCAGTTTTTTGTCCCGGCTGTAGTGGCCCAGCACGCGGGGGAAAGTCCCCCACAGCCGGGGATGGGGGCGACGGTCATGCGGCAGGCCGTCGGACCCAATCATGGTCAGCGGGTGTTGCAGGACACGTTCGACATCTTCGGCCGCCATTGCAAAATAAATCGCGCCGCCCGGCATCAGGCGCTGGGCCGCCGCATGCAGGCTGAGCCCCCAGTCTTTCGCAATACTCTTCAGGCTTTTGCCGCTGTGCTCCGGATAGGCCTGCGACCAGGTGATCAGCACTTCTTCCGTGCGGCTGGCTTTGTCGGCGTTGAGCATGGTGGAGGACGCCTCATACGGGTAACAGTCCAGGCAAACCGATTGGGTCAATGCGGCCTGGTCAATGGCCAGCAGGGTCTGCCGCGTGCGGCCATGGTTTTGCGGACCGACGACCTTGTGGTGCGAAATCACCAGCTCGGCCTCGCTGGCGGCGCCGACATCCAGCGCCTCCTTCAGCGCGGCGTCGATGTTGTCGCCTTCGTCGCGCAGATGCATGGCCAGCATGGCGCCGCGTCCTTTCAGTGCGGCGCAGACACCGAGCAACTCTCCGGTGGTGGCAGCCCTTGCCGGTGGATAGTAAACACCGGTGGACAGGCCGAACGCACCGGCGTCCAGGGCTTGCGAGACTTCGGCGGCCATGGCGCTTACCTCTTCCGGTGTGGCGGCACGGCTGAGATCTTTGACATGCCGCACACGCAGTGTGCTGTGGCCGACCAGAGGCACGACGTTGATGCAGGGTTGCAAAAAGTCGAGCGCCATCAGGTAGCCACGAAAGCTGTCGTGGACGAAAACGTCCCCACCGAGCAGGTCAAGGGGCGCCGGCGGCTCGCGGCTCAGCAGCGGCGCCAGGCTGATGCCGCAATTGCCGGTGACCACCGTGCAGACCCCCTGGGTCAGCTTGGGGTGCGGCACCGTGGGTTGCAGCAGCAACTGATCGTCATGTGTATGGGTGTCGATGAAGCCGGGGCAGAGCACCAGCCCCGGGGCCGCGACGATCTCACGCGCCACACCTTTGCCGGCGGGGGCTATCGCCGATACGAGGCCGTCGGTCACCACCACGTCGGCCTGAAAGCGGGCGCTGCCCGTGCCGTCAATGACCTCCGCTCCCCTGATGACGAAATTCTGCGAGGCGATAGGGGCGTGGTTCATTCCACTTTGGCGCCGGATCGTTTGACAACTTCGGCCCAGCGCGGCGACTCTATTTTGGCCATGGTCATCAGCAGGTTGGGCGGCGAAGCCATGGTCTCAAACGCCATCTGGGCGTATTTTTCCCGGACGGCCGGCGTGGACAGAATGCGGTTGATCTCGATGTTCAGCCGTTCCACCATCTCCGTTGGCAAACCTTTCGGCCCCACGATGCCGCCCCAGGCCGTGGTTTCATAACCCTTGACGCCAGCCTCGTCGATGGTGGGCAACTGGGGAAAGAGGGGGGAGCGGCGCTTGCCGCTGACGCCCAGGGCGCGCACCCGGCCGTTCTTGATGTGGGGCCCTATCGATGACAGGTTGTCAAACATCATGTCGATCTGGCCGCCAATCAGGTCCTGGATGGCTGTGGGGCTGCCGCGGTAAGGCACGTGGGTGATGAAAGTACCCGTGAGCGACTTGAACAGCTCCCCGCCCAGATGGCCGGTGGTGCCGTTGCCGGCAGAACCCATGTTCAGCCGGCCAGGGCGGGCTTTGGCATAGTCGATCAATTCCCGCACTGTTTTGGCCGGAAGCTCGTTGCGCACCACCAGGGCGTTCTGGACGGTACCCATCAGGGCGATGCTGGTCAGCGCATCCGGGTCGTAGGGCAGTTTGGCGTAGAGCGACTTGTTGATGGCGAGCGTGACCACGTTGCCATAACCCAGGGTGTAGCCGTCGGGGACCGCGCGTGCAATCTCGCTCATGCCCAGCGCGCCGCCGGCGCCGGGCTTGTTGTCAATGATGATGGGCTGACCCAGCGCGGCACTCAACTCGTTGCCCAGCAGGCGGCAAATGACGTCGGGCGCGCCACCTGCGGCGGACGGCACCACCAGGCGTATCGGTTTGCTCGGGTAGCTTTGGGCAAAGACCGTGCTTGCCACCATGGCAGAGCCGACGGCAGCGGCCGTGCCACGCAGAACATCGCGCCTGCGCAGTGCTGCAGTATTATTGATAATGCTCATGCCGGATCCTTGTTTGTTTGAACGTGAAGTGAATTTAAACCGCTAACGCCCGCCAGACAAACGAATAGTTTTATTTGTCGCAATAGTTTTATTCATGTCATGACCCCACTTCCTTCCCTGACGGCGCTGCGCTGCTTCGACGCCAGCGCGCGCCATGAAAGTTTTACCAGGGCTGCGGCAGAGATTCACCTGACCCAGGGCGCGGTGAGCCACCAGGTGTTGGGGCTGGAGGCGCACCTGGGGGTGTCGCTGTTTGTGCGCAAGCGCGCGGGCCTCCAGCTCACCAGCGTGGGCAGCGCCTATCTGGCGGAAGTGTCCAGCGCCTTGCGCCAGCTTGAGCGGGCCACGCAAAACGTGGTGACCCACAAAGGCGCAGGCGGCGCGCTCAACCTGTGTGTGGCGTCCAGCTTTGCCACTTACTGGCTGATCCCGCGCCTGAGCGGATTTGTGGCGGCCCACCCCGAAGTCACGCTGAACCTGTCCACACACATCGGGCCGGTGGACTTTTCCAGCGTCCCGCATGATGCCGCCATCGAGTTTTGCAGCGGAGCGACCGCCGGCCTGCGTGCCGAACTTGTGCTGCCCCTGTCGCTTCGGCCCTACGTCGCTCCGCGCCTGTTGAAGGGCCTGCCGCGCGGGAGCGGACTTCATGCGCTGAAAAAAGTACTGGCGGCCTATCCCTTGATCCGCCACACCACGGTGCCGCATGCCTGGGCAAGCTGGCTGGCGCAAGCGGGCTTGACGGAGCTGTTGCCGGCCCAGCGCCTGGACGCCGGCCCCCAGTACGATTTGCTTTCCATGGCCTTGAACGGCGTGATTGCCGGGCTGGGCGTGGCGCTTCTTCCGGAGTATGTGGCCGCCGGGGCGGTAGCGAGCGGCCAGGTCAGGCCACTGTCGTCCATCGCCTGGAAGGCAGAAAAAGCCTACTACCTGCGTTACCCCGAGTGGAAGGCGGAGATGGTGGTGTTACAGCGGTTTCAGGACTGGCTCAAATCGGCCTGATCGCCGGCCGTCAGTACTTTGGCAAAAACACCGCTGTCCACATTGCCGCCGCACAGCGTGGTGCCGACCACTTGGCCCTGGAGCTGCGCGCGTTCCTGCATGGCGGCGGCAAAGCTGGCGGCGCCTGCGCCTTCGGCGACGTTGTGGGTGTCGGCGTACAAATCACGCATGGCCTGCGCCACCTCGGCGTCGCTGACCTGGACGATGTGGTCGATATGCGGCGCGATGATGTCCAGTGCCTGCTGGTCGGCGATGCGGCAGGCCATGCCGTCGGCCAGTTGCGTCGTCACAGGTGCCTCAAGCACGCGGCCAGCGGCCAGCGAGTCGGCATAGGTGGTGGCATGGGCGCTGACCACACCGACGATGCGCAGGCTGCGGCCCAGCGCCAGCTTGGCGGCAATCGCCGAACACGCGCCCGAACCCTGGCCTATGGGCACATACACCACGTCCAGCTGCGGCACGGCCAGCATGAACTCCCACCAGCTGGTAGCGACACCGCTGAGCAGGTGGGCATGAAAACTCGGCACCATGTGGGCGCCGCGCTGAGCGGCCAGGGCCATCGCATGTTCGCGGCTTTCCTGAAAGTCTTCGCCATGTTCGATCAGCGTCACACCGAGTGCGTGCATGGCGGCGTTTTTCTCGAGCGAATTGCCGCGCGGAACCACAATGCTGCAGGCCACGCCGTGCGCGCGGGCCGCCCAGCCTATGCTCTGGCCATGGTTGCCGCGGGTGGCGCTGATGACTTCTTTCGGCAATGTGCCGGCCTGGCGCAAGGCGTCAAAGTAGGTCAGGCCGCCGCGGATTTTGAAAGCACCCACCGGTGTGTGGTTTTCGTGTTTGATCCAGCAGTCGGCGCCCAGGCGCTGGCTTGACAGGCCCCAGCGGTATTGCGGCGTGGCCTGGAACTCGCGGTACACCACGCGGGCCGCGTGTTCTATGGCGGGCAGGTCCGGCAGGCCGGTGTGAGGGCGCCTGGCAGCCGGCGCCAGATCTTGTGTTCGGTACATTCAGATTCCTTTGGATTCCAGCGTGACCAGGCCGCGCGGTGTTTGTAATGTGGCCACCAGATTGGGCGGGCCGGGCCGGACTTCGACGCCAGCCAGCCCTATGGCCGCATGTGCTTTTTGCAGGCTGTCCGGCCGCGGGTGATCCATGTGCAACGCCTGCAGCGTCACGCCCGAGGCGGGCAGCCCATCCAGCGGGTGCGCTGCCAGCGCCGGGTCGGCGGCGGCTTCGCCCCACTGGATCAGCGTCGGCAGGCCGCCATAAAAAAGCCGCTGGCCGTCGTCGCGCACGGTGATGCGCCAGTTCAGCAAACCGCTGCCGGTCTGGCGCGAAACCGGCAGCACGCGACCCCGGTCCAGGCCCAGCACGGCCAGTGCCTTGACCGCAGACAGCACGCCGCCCACGCTGGCGACAAAGTGAACCAGATGCGGGCCTTCGCTGGCCACCCGGTGTTGCAGCGCCGTATCGTCCATGTCGAACCAGCGTTGCAGGCCGGTTGCGCGCGTTGGCACGGCGCCCGGCTGCAGGGCAATGATTTCAAAATAGGCGCGTGGATAGGCTGGGCTGGCAATGCTGAAAAGCCGGTTGTGGGTGCCCATCAGCGGGTGTTCGCCGCCTGGCCCCGGTGTGATGCCCAGCGTTTTTTCGCACCATGCCACGCCCTGATCCAGGCTGGCGGCAACAAGGACCAGATGATCGACCTGGGCTTTCATCACAGGGTCACCGAGCCTTCGATGCAGGTGACGGACTCGCCGCCCACCCAGACCTGTCCGACCTGATCCCGCGTGATGAACACCTGGCCGTTGCGGCCCAGGCATGCGCCTTGTGTCGCCAGGTAAGACTCGGGTGCATGCCCCTCGGCGATCAGCCACTGCGCCAGGCTGGCGTTGAGGCTGCCGGTGACCGGGTCTTCATTGATGCCCAGCGGGGCGGCAAAGGCGCGCACTTCAAAGTCCGGGGCGGCGTCGGCTACGGCGGCAGCGCCGGCGAAAGCACGCGACTCACGGTTCGAGCGTGTGATCAGCGCTGGCGCCGGGGGCGCCAGGCAGGGTCCCACCACGCCGACCTTGATGCCGATGTTTTTGAGCGCCAGATGGTCCGGCTCTATTTGCAGCACGGTGTCGGCCTTGTCCAGCAACAGGCCCAGCCAGACCGGGCCGTTGTCCAGCAGTTGCGCTGCCGTGATCTGCTGCGCTTTGAGGTTCAGCGCTGCGGCAATTTGTGCCAGCACCACCGGACTGGGGGCCGAACGTTTGAGCGGCGGGGCGGCAAAAGCCAGGCGTTCGCCATCGCGCCGCACCTGCACCAGGCCGATCCGGCTTTGCTGCACGATGTACTCGCTGCGTTTCGGCTGGCCACCGGCCTGCAGCCAGGCATGGCAGGTACCGAGTGTGGGGTGGCCGGCAAAAGGCAGCTCCCCGCCGGGGGTGAAAATGCGCACCTGATAGTCGGCGGCCGGGTCTTCCGGCGGCAGCACAAAGGTGGTTTCCGACAGATTGGTCCACTGCGCAAAACGCTGCATGGCTGCGTCATCCAGACCGCTGCCGTCGAGCACCACGGCCAGCGGGTTGCCGAAGTAGGGACGGTCTGTGAAGACGTCGACTTGTTTGAAGGGCCTGGTTTTCATGGGCGTAGAGGGCAGGGTTTGGGTGGGTCGGGGGTTCAGGAAAGCGCCAGGTCCAGCACACCTTTGCTGGCTTGCCGTTCGCAGATGCTGGCGTACCAGCGTTCGATGTGGGGCCGGCTGTGGCGTACTTGCGGCAAACCAAACCAGCGGTGGACTTCGCAGGTCAGCGGAATGTCGGCCATGGTGAAACGCTCGCCGACCATGAAGTGGCGCTGTGCCAGATGCGCATCCAGCGTGGCCATCAGCGCCTCGACGGCGGCATTCGATTCGGCCAGCAGCGCCGGATCGCGCTGCTCTGGCGCTGTGCGTATCAGCTGCCAGAAACCGGGGCGGCTGGCCGGGTTCAGCGTGGTTTGCTGCCAGTCCATCCAGCGCTCGGCGTCAAAACGTTCGTGCAGGTCTGTCGGGTACATCTCCCCGCATGAATGCCTGGCGCACAGGTAACGCACGATGACATTGGACTCCCACAACACATAGTCGCCGTCTTCAATCACCGGCACCAGCGAGTTCGGATTGAGCGCCATGTAATCGGGGGTCTTGACCACACCAAACAGGCCGCCGGCCTCGGTGCGCTGGAAATCCAGGGCCAGCTCCTGCGCCGTCCACACGACTTTTTTGACGTTGATGGAGCTCATGCGCCCCCAGATCTTCAGCATCTATTTCGCCCCGGCGATTTCTGCCACACCGACCGTGCCGGCTCGGCTTTCGCGTATGGCGGCTGCCAGCGCCGCCACGCCGGTGTTGATCTGCTCCACACTGGCGGTCACAAACGACAGGCGCAGGGTGCGGGGGTCGGCCTTGTCGGCATAAAACGCGGCGCCCGGTACAAAGGCCACATTTTTTTCAACCGCCCTGGGCAGCAGCTCGACGGCGCTCATGCCCTGCGGCAGGCGCGCCCACAAAAACATGCCGCCATCGGGTTTGTTCCAGCTCACATCTGCCGGCATGTCGCGTTGCAAGGCGGCCAGCATGGCATCGCGCTGCGATTTGTACAGTGCGCGTATGGTGGGGACATGGCGCTCCAGAAAACCGTTCTTCATGGTTTCGACCACCATGCGCTGGTTGAAGCCTGGGGTGTGCAGATCGGCCGCCTGCTTGGCCTGCAACAGCTTGGGGTAGAGCGCCCTGGGCGCCACCAGAAAACCGAGCCGCAAGCCCGGGGCCAGCACTTTGGAGAAAGACCCGAGGTAGATACAGCCGTCGGGGTTGCGCGCGCTCAGCGGCAAGGGTGGCGGCGTGTCAAACCACAGGTCGCCGTAGGGGTTGTCTTCGACGATGGGCAGGCCCAGGCGCGCGGCCTCGGCGCTCAGCGCGGCGCGGCGCGCCTCGCTCATGCTGCGGCCGGTCGGGTTCTGGAAGTTGGGCAGCACATACAGAAAGCGCGCGCCGGCGGCTTTGCTGCCCAGATCGGCAATATCCACGCCTTCGTCGTCACTGGCCACGCTGACGATCTGCGGCTCCATCGGTGTGAAAGCCTGCAGCGCGCCCAGGTAGGTCGGGGTTTCGACCAGCACCTTGCTGCCGGTATCAATCAGGATTTTGGCGACCAGGTCCAGGCCCTGCTGCGAGCCGGTGGTGATCAGCACCTGGGCCGGATCAATCTCCCAGGGCAGCATGGCCGCCACCATCTCGCGCAGCGGCGCAAAACCTTCGCTGGCCGCGTATTGCAGCGCGGCGTGGCCGTCTTCACGCAGGACCTTGTCGCAAGCTTCTCGAAACGCGCTGACCGGGAAGGTTTTGGGCGAGGGCAGGCCGCCCGCAAAACTGATGATGCCCGGCTTTTCCGTGACCTTGAGGATCTCGCGGATCACCGAGGGATTCATTTTTGCGGCGCGTTGCGACTGGGTCCATGGCATGGTTTTTTTCTCCATTGGTGTTGTCTTTCTCTGTTCTGGTTTTATCCGCTTTCGCGCTGTCAGTCCACGATAAACAGTTTGGCGCCCGAAGGCGAGGTCGACCGGTGGGCTTCGGCGCCATCGGCCACCTGGTAACTCATGCCAGGCCGCAGCACATGCACACGGCCGTCGTCGAGCTCGGTGTGCAACTCGCCTTCCAGGCAAAGCAGGATGTGGCCCTTGCTGCACCAGTGGTCAGAAACATAACCGGGCGTGTACTCGACCATGCGCACACGTATGTCGCCGAATTGCTGCGTGCGCCAGAAAGCCTGGCCTTGCAGGGCGGAATGTTCGCTGCGCTCCACGCTGGACCAGTCGGTGGTGCCGAAGGGGATGTGGTGGATGTTCATGCGGGCTGCTTCAAAATGGGCAGGTGCACCGGCATTTTCTTGCCGATAAAAACGGTGGCGATCACGGCGATACCAAAACCGACGGTGACCGCGTCCAGATGTTCGCCAAGCAGCGGCACGGCAAACAGCATGGATAAAAAGGGCTGCACCAGCTGCACCTGGCTGACACGCACCGTGCCGCCCAGCGCCAGGCCGCGGTACCAGGCAAAAAAGCCCAGCCACATCGAAAACACGCCCAGGTAGGCAAAACCGGCCCAGGCACTGGCCTGCAGCGGCGCGCTGGGCCAGCTCAGCAGCGACAGCGGCAGCGTCAGAGGCAGCGAGTACACCAGCGCCCAGCAGATCACATGTTCGGCCTGCATGTGTTGCGACAGCCGCGCGCCGTAGCCGTAACCAACGGCCGCGCACAACATGCCGGCCAGCAGCATCAGGTCTGCAAAATGAATGGACAGGCCGGTGCCGCCGGAACGCAGCATGGCAAACACAACCACCAGCGCGCTGCCCAAAGCGGCACACAGCCAGAAACCGGCAGACGGTCGCTGGCGGTGCAGCAGCGCACCGACCGCCGCAGTGGCCAGCGGCAACACGCCCACAATCACACTGGCATGCACGGCCTCGACATAACGCATGGCCATCGAGGTGAACAGCGGAAAACCAAACACCACGCCGCCGGCGGTGATTGCCAGCGGCAGCCAGTCGCGCCGCTGCGGCAGCGGGGCCCGGGTGGCCAACAGAAACAGTGCCGACAAACCTGCGGCCACCACGGCCCGCCCCAGGGCGATAAACACGCCCGACATCTGAGGCGCATCGGGTGTGCCCACGGCCAGGCGTGTCATGGGCAGTGTGACCGCAAAAATCACGATCCCGAGCAGGCCCAGCCAGAGCCCTTTGTTGATCTGCGCGGCGCCGGGGTTCATAAAAAAAGCATCCAGACGGCGGTGGTCACCAGCACACCGGCCATCACGAAGTTGAAGCCGCGCAGGCGCCGCCCCGTTCCGCCGGGGCCGGACAGCCACTCACGCAGCAGCGAGCCGGCCCAGGCGTACAGCAGGTTGCTGGCGAACGCATACACCAGCATGACCGGCAGCACCACGGCAAACCGCAGGCCCGGATCGCTGCGCCCGGCAATCCAGCCGCTGACAATTGCGAGCGCCAGCATCCAGGCCTTGATGTTGACAAACTGCAGTGCCGCACCCTGCCAGAAACCGACGTTCATTTTTTCTGCGTCGGCTTCGCTGAGCTGGCGCGAGCGCGCAATTCTGGACGCCAGCCAGAGCAGGTAGGCCACCCCTGTGACTTTGACGGCCAGGCCCAGCAAGGGCAGGGCCAGCAGCAGCGCGCCCAGGCCCAGCGCGCACAAACTCAGCAACACGCCCCAGCCGACCGGCACCGCGCAGACAAAAGGCATGGCGCGGCGCAGGCCGTGGTTGGCCGCGAGTGCCGTGGACAGCGTGGTGTTGGGGCCGGGCGAAAAACTCATCGCGGTCGCCAGCACCAGCAGGGCGGTAAATTCTTGCCAATTCATGGTTCAGACTTTATAGTTCAAACCAGTACATCACCCATACAGTTTCGGGTACAAATTTTCAAACTGTGCTGGTCCTGTTGTCAGCACACAGAACAATCAGGGATCAGCCACCTGCCGCAGAACACCGCCATGTTGATGAAAACCGCCTCCCAATCGCTGACCGAGCAACTGTGCGCGCGCTTTGCCGAGCGTATCCGCAGCCGCCTGCTGGCGCCGGGTGCACGCCTGCCCTCGGTGCGGCTGTGTGCCGAGCAGCAGGGGGTCAGCGTCTCCACCGTGGTGGCGGCTTATGACCAGCTGCTGGCACAGGGCCTGGTGGTGGCGTATAAAAATCGCGGTTTTTTTGTCCGGGATGCGTCCTTGAACGTGGCGCCGGCCCATACGGCCCAGGCGCAGGCCGTTGCAAAAAACATGGCGCCCGAGACGCAAAACGCCAGCCCGCCCATGCCGGCCCCTCTGAACAGCTGGAGCACTGCGACCTGGATGGCCACCCGGCAGGCGCCGGTGGATGCCACGGCGCTGATTCGCGGCATGTTTCACAAGGTCAACAACAAACCGCAGCCCGGCATGGGCGTGTTTCCGCCGGAGTGGCTGGAGACCAGCTTCATGCAGACGGCGGTGCGCAAGGTGACCAGCGTGTCGGCGCTGCGGGAGTTTTCACTGCAGTATGGCGAACCCATGGGCGACAGCGGGCTGCGCCGCGCCTTGTCGCAAAAACTGGGCGCACTCAATGTCCATGCCGCGCCCGAGCAGATCATCACCAGCGTGGGCGCCACCCATGCGCTGGACATTGTCAGCCGCACGCTGCTGCACGCCGGTGACTGTGTAATGGTCGAGGAACCTGGCTGGGCGGTCGAGTTTGCGCGCCTGGATGCGATGGGCATGCGTATTTTGCCGGTGCCGCGCCGTGCCGACGGGCCCGACCTGGAGGTGATGGCGAAGTATTGCGAGATCCACAGCCCCAAGCTGTTTGTCAGCGTCAGCGTGTTCCACAATCCCACCGGTTACTGCCTGACACCGGGCAGTGCGCACCGCCTGCTGCAGCTGGCCAACGAGCACAATTTCCATATTGCAGAAGACGACACCTACAGCCACCTGGCGCCCGAACATGCGACGCGGCTGTGTGCGCTCGACGGCCTGCAGCGCACGATTTATGTCAGCGGTTTTGCCAAAATCCTCGCGCCCGGCTGGCGCGTGGGTTTCATGGCCGCGCCGCCCGACCTGGTCAACCGCCTGCTGGACACCAAACTCCTGGGCACACTGACGACCCCGGCGCTGCTGGAAAAAGCGCTGGCCTGGTGCATAGACCAGGGCCAGCTGCGCCGCCATGCCGAACGCATACGCACCCGGCTCGATGCGGCACGCGCGCGCAGCACCAGGCTGGCGCTGGCACACGGCTGCAGCTTTGCCGCCGAGCCCGCCGGTTTGTTCGGCTGGGTTGATACCGGGGTCGACACCGACGCGCTGGCGCAACGCATGCTCGATGAGGGTTACCTGATTGCACCTGGCGCACTGTTTCACGCGGTGCGCAAGCCCAGCACCCTGATGCGCATCAACTTTGCGACCACGCAGGAGGCCGCCTTCTGGAAGGTGTTTGCGCGCCTGCGCGATGGCATGAAGTAGGCCGGCTGCGGGTTGCGCCATGTCCTTGATGCATTTTTGGTCTGTAGGAGCCTGTCGGGCTTGGGGCGTCGATAGCGAAAATCGGCCCCAGCGAGGACAGTTTTTGCCGGGTTTGCAGGCCCATAGCCCAGCTATGGGACAAAAAGGCGGTGAAAAATGGACCGCTGCGGTCGATTTGCAGCCGACGATTCCCAAGCCAGATAGGCTCCTGACCCTTTCGGGACAAGCGCGAACTGCTATTGAATGTGTAGCAACTGGCGGGCGCCATCGGCCTGGGGTGGCGGCCTGCCCTTGCCGGCGGGGCCTGGCATGATGCTGCGGCAGCTGGTCCCGTCCGATGCGCCGCTTTACCGGGCGCTGATGCTGGAGGCTTACGCGCTGCATCCCGACGCCTTCACGACGGGTCCGCAGGAGCGGGCGCTGCTGCCGCTGTCCTGGTGGGAGTCGCGGCTTCAGGATGCACCTGATGCCATGGAGCTGGTGTTCGGTGTTTTTTGCGCGGGCGAGCTGGCGGGTGTGGCCGGGCTTTCCTTCGGGCAGCGCGAAAAGCTCAGGCACAAGGCCAGCCTGTTCGGCATGTATGTGCCCGCCGCCTGGCGCGAGCGCGGGACAGGCCGCCGGCTGGTGCATGCGGTGCTGGCCGCTGCGAGGGACAGGCCCGGCGTCAGGCTGGTCCAACTGAGCGTCACGCAGGGAAACACCGGCGCGCAGGCGCTCTACGAAAGCTGCGGCTTCACGGCCTTTGGCGTGGAGCCCTTTGCGGTCGCCGTGGGCGCGGGTTTTGTCTCCAAGGTCCACATGTGGTGCAACATGGGGCTTTCCAATGCTGGCCCCGGCCGGCCCTGACCCCGGAGTTCTTCATGGCAAGCAACCACTGGTATTCCAACGCGGCCAAGGCCGCTTCCCGTCATGCCGGACGGCCAGCCAGCTTTTCCCTCGCGGTGCTGGTCATCCTGGTCTGGATCGTGACCGGGCCGCTGTTCGGCTTCAGCGACACCTGGCAACTGGTCATCAACACCGGCACCACCATCGTCACCTTCCTGATGGTTTTTCTGATCCAGAACTCGCAGAACCGCGACACCGAAGCGATACAGATCAAACTCGACGAACTGATACGCGCGACCCAGGGCGCGCACAACGCGCTGCTCGACCTGGAGGAGCTCAACGAGGAATCCCTCGATGCCTTCAGGACCCGCTACGAGGCGCTGGCCGCGTCAGCACGCCAGGGGCTGCTGACCGGTCTGCGTGATACCGGCACGCCGGAGGCCTGAGGCGGGCCAGGAGTCTGCGCGGCAGAAGGAACGTCGGCTGCAAAGCGACCGCAGCGGTCCATTTTTCACCGTCTTTTTGTCCCATAGCTACGGCTATGGGCCGGCAAACCCGGCAAACCCGGCAAAAACGGTCCTCGCTGGGGCCGCTTTTCGCTTCAACGCCTTCTGCCGCGCAGACTCCTAGAGCATTTCTTCGGGCGCCAGAGGCCCGAGCAGCTTGAGCACCAGCCGCAGCCCCAGGCTGGCGTCGGGCTCGGTGCGGCTGTCCTGGAGGCTGGAGCCCTGGGGCGCGCGCCAGACCAGCTGGCCGTCGGCCAGTTCCACCTTGTAGGCACCCCTGACCAGCGCCGGTTCAATCAGCTGGGTGGTCTCCAAAGCGAGCTTGCGGCTGCGGATCACCAGCGCCACTTCGCTGTTCTGCAATTGTGAGCGCAGGTCCAGATTCATCGAACCTATGACCAGCAGCAGGTCGTCGAGCACCACTATCTTTGAATGCAGACTGGCGCGTGAGCCATTGGCCGAGCCGGTGCTGCCCAGGCCGCCAAAGCTCGACAGCGTTCCTTCCTGCTCGGCGCGCATTTCATAAATATCTATGCCCATGGCCAGCAACTGCCGGCGGTAGCGCGCATAACCCACATGGGCTGCGGGGGCGTCGTTGGACGCCAGGGAGTTGGTCAGCACGCGGATACGCACGCCTTTCCGGCGGATGGCGGCAAGCTGCGCCATCATGCGTTCACCCGGGACGAAATAGGGCGAGACGATCAGCAAATTGCTTTTGGCCTCGCCCATCAGCTGCAGCAAACCATCCACGGTGGTGTCCTGCGCCTGCTCGACATCGTCGGCATCGGCGGCGACTTTGGACGCCTTGTCCACCATCAGCGCCGAGGGTGCCCAGGTCCAGCTCAGCCTGGACAGGTTGGTGCTGTCGGGCAGCGGCGGCGGTGCCGCTGCGGGCGGTGCCGCTGCGGGCGGGGCAACGGCGACGGGCGGGCGCTCAGGCGCCGCAGCTTGCGCGCTGGCCGGCAAGTCGGCATCAACAGCCCTGGGTGCAGGCTTGAGGGCCTCCAGCTCCTTGACGGTCATCAGCGACTGCACCGGGTAGGCCAGCGGGTTGTTCCAGTACTGGTCAAAGCTGCGCGAGAGCTCGCGCACAATGCGGCCGGCCGCCAGCACGTCGGCATCGATGAAGTTGGTGCCTTCGCCCTGGCCGAAATAGGTTTCGCCCAGATTGCGTCCGCCGGTGATGGCGACCGCGTTGTCGGCGACAAAAATCTTGTTGTGCATGCGGCGCTGGATGCGGTCCACATCCCCGAGCGAGCCCAGAATGCGCAAGAACAGGGAGCCGCGCGACCCGGGCAGCGGGTTGAACAGGCGCATGCTGATGTTTTTTTCAAACGCCAGCTTGAGCACCTGGGCATTTTTGCCCGCGGTGTTGAAGTCATCGAGCAGGATGCGGATGCGCACACCGCGTTCGCCGGCGGCGCGCAGCGCATCAAACAGCCGCTCGGTGGTGTCGTCGGCATGGATCGCGTAATACTGGATGTCCAGGGTTCTCTGTGCGGCGTTGATCAGCGCCATGCGGCTGGTAAATGCCAGCTCGGCGCTGTTGACCAGTGAAAAACCGGAGTCGTTGCGGGTGCGGGCGGCGGCAGCGCTGGCCTGCATGGCCTGCCCCAGCGCCGTGTCCTGCGGCGTGGCCAGGGCATGGGTGATGGGCCGGTCCACCGCGCTGGGCAGCGAGGCGCAGCCGGTCAGCCAGGCCGCCAGCAGCAGCATGGCCAGCCAGTGACCGGGCAGGCGAACAGGTTGGGCGTAGGGTGCGGGGCAGTCGGGCATGGGGCTGGCGGGTAGGGGTGCAGCCACTGTAGCCCAGGGCGCGCCGGCGCCGGGCTCGGCGGCGCCCGCCGGCGGCGCAAGATGGTGTAGGTGTTTTGCCCGACAGCGCAGCTACGCGGACAAGGTTTCCCAGCGCTGCAAGGCGTCCATCAGCTCCTCTTCGAGCTTGCTGTTGCGCGCGTTCAGTTCGGCCGCACGTTTGGCATTGCTGGTGTACAGCGTGCCGTCAAACAATTCCTGTGCGATCGCCTTTTGCTGCGACTCGAGCTGCTGGATCAGCGCCGGCAAGCCATCGAGTTCACGCTGTTCCTTGTAGCTCAGCTTCTTTTTTGATAGCGCCTCACGCGCGTCTTTATTGGGCAACACCGCAGTTTTGCCTGCGGTTTTGGCGGAAACCGTGCTGGCGGGGGTTTTTCCGCCGCCGGCCAGTTGCGCCGCACGTTTGGACTGGGTCAGCCAGTCCGTCACACCGCCTTCGTACTCGCGCCAGAAACCCGGGTTCTCCGGCGTGCCTTCGTAGGCAATCGTACTGGTCACCACGTTGTCGAGGAAGCGCCTGTCATGGCTGACCAGGAAGACCGTGCCTTCGTAGTTCTGCAGCAGGTCTTCCAGCAACTCCAGCGTGTCGATGTCCAGGTCGTTGGTCGGCTCGTCGAGCACCAGCACATTGGCGGGCCGCGCAAACAAGCGCGCCAGCAGCAGGCGGTTGCGCTCGCCACCGGACAGCGTGCGCACCGGTGAATTGGCGCGCGCCGGCGAGAACAGGAAGTCGGTCAGATAACTCTTGACGTGTTTTTTCTGGCCGTTGATCTCGACCCACTCGCTGCCCGGGCTGATGAAGTCTTCGAGCGTGGCGTCCAGGTCCAGGCTGTCGCGCATCTGGTCAAAGTAGGCCACCTGCAGGTTCGCGCCCTGGCGGATCTTGCCGGGCGGCGTGGTCACGTCGGGCTGCAACTCGCCCAGAATGAGCTTGAGCAGCGTGGTTTTGCCGGCGCCGTTCGGGCCCAGCAGGCCGACCTTGTCGCCGCGCAGCAGGGTGCCGGTGAATTTGTTGACGATGATTTTTTCGCTGCCGGGGTGGCCGAAGCTTTTGCTCACTTCGGTCAGCTCGGCGACGATCTTGCCGCTTTTCTCGCCGCTGGAGACATCGAGGTTGACGCGGCCCACCGCATCACGCCGCGCCGCGCGGTTGTCGCGCAGGGCTTCGAGCCGGCCTATACGCGCCACGCTGCGCGTGCGGCGTGCTTCCACACCCTTGCGGATCCAGACTTCCTCCTGCGCCAGCAGCTTGTCGGCCTTGGCGTTGATGACGGCTTCCTGCGCCATCTGTTCTTCTTTTTGAATCAGGTATTGCGCAAAGTTGCCGGGGTAAGTCAGCAGCTTGCCGCGGTCCAGCTCCACGATGGCGGTGGCGACCTGGTCCAGAAAGGCCCGGTCGTGGGTGATGGTGATGATGCTGCCATTGAAATTGACCAGCAACTCTTCCAGCCAGGCGATCGAATCGAGGTCCAGGTGGTTGGTCGGCTCATCGAGCAGCAACACATCGGGCTTGGCGACCAGCGCCTGGGCCAGGGCCACCCGTTTTTTGGTGCCGCCCGAGAGCGAACCAACGATGGCGTCCTTGTCCAGGTGCAGGCGGTGCAGGGTTTCCTCCACGCGCTGCTCCCAGTTCCAGCCGTCCAGCGCCTCAATTTCCGACTGCAGGGCGTCCAGGTCGGTGTGTTCGTCGGCCGCCAGATACATCTCCACCACGTGCCGCGTCCTTGCCAGACCGGCGCTGGCAGCTATGAAAACTGTAGCGTGCGGGTCCAGGCTGGGCTCCTGGGGGACATAGGCGATACGCAGGTTTTGCTGCAGCTGCAGCGTGCCGTCGTCGGGCTTTTCCAGCCCGGCCAGGATTTTGAGCAGCGAGGACTTGCCGGTACCGTTGCGGCCGATCAGGCCTATGCGCTGGCTGGTTTCGAGCGAAAAATCTGCGTGGTCCAGCAGGGCGACGTGCCCAAAAGCGAGTTGAGCGTCAAGAAGTGTAATTAATGCCATGTTGTCAGGGATTATCCGGGTGCGCGATTTCGCATGCTGGTTTTCGGGCTTTGGCGGGCTGAACCGTGCTCGCTATAGTGCAATGTCATCCGTGGCCGCAGCCTGTGCGGGAACAAGGAAAGCATGTGTCTATGGAACTCCAGATCAACGGCAAGACCCTGCAGGTAGATGCCGATCCCGCCATGCCCCTGCTCTGGGTGCTGCGCGACCTGCTGAACATGACCGGCACCAAGTTTGGCTGCGGTGTGGCGGCTTGCGGCGCCTGCACCGTGCGGGTGGACGGCCAGGCAGTGCGCTCCTGTGTCACGCCGGCCTCCACACTGATTGGCAAACGCATCCAGACGATTGAAGCGCTGGGTACCGCTGAAAAACCGCATGTTCTGCAACGCGCCTGGATCGCGCAGCAGGTGCCGCAATGCGGTTATTGCCAGTCCGGCATGCTGATGGCCGCAGCCGCCTTGCTGGAAAAAACACCCAAACCCAGCGATGCCGACATCGATGCCGCCATGACCAATATCTGCCGCTGCGGTACCTACCAGCGTGTGCGCGCGGCGATCAAGCAGGCAGCAGGCATAACGCCCGCCCGTCCCGTGACCAGGCAGCGGGTATGAAAAGACGGACCTGGCTGCTCAGTGCAGCGGGGGCGGCTGGCGCCCTGGTGGTGGGATGGGGTGTGTTGCCGCAGCGCTCGCGCACCGGTTCCGGACGGCTCTGGCCGCCGGCGGAGGGCGAGGTGGCGCTCAATGGCTGGATCAAGATTTTGCCCGATGGTGCGGTGGTACTGGCCATGCCGCGCAGCGAAATGGGCCAGGGTGTGTTCACCGCCCTGGCCATGCTGGCGGCTGAGGAACTGAATGTGGCGCTGGATCGGATACGGCTGGAACAGGCCGGTAGCGACACGATTTACGGCAATGTCGCGATGCTGGTGGCCGGCCTGCCCTTTCACCCGCAGGAACTGGAGGACAGGCCGGTCAAGGTCAGGGTGGGGGAGTGGATGGTCGGCAAAGTCGCGCGCGAGCTGGGCATCCATGCCACCGGCGGATCCAGCAGCGTGGCCGATGCCTGGCTGGTGCTGCGTACCGCCGCCGCCACCGCGCGCGCTTCGCTGCTGGGGGCCGCCTCGCTGCAATGGCGTTTGCCAGTGGCTGAATTCACGGTCAGCAACGGCGTGGTGTCGCACCCTTCGGGCAAATCTGCCCCTTACGGCGAACTGGCCAGATTTGCCGCTGCCACCCCGCCCGGCACGGTCACCCTGAAAGAGCGCAAGGACTGGAAGCTGATCGGCCAGAGCGCGCCGCGCAGCGACATCCCGGCCAAAGTCAACGGGACGGCCCGGTTCGGGCTGGACGTGCGGCTGCCCGGCATGTTGTATGCGGCCATTCGCCTGTGCCCGATGCTGGGGGGCGCGCCGGGCGCCATCGCCACCCACACCGCGCTGGCCATGCCCGGTGTCGAGCGCCTGCTGCCTTTGCCGGCGTATGCCGGGTCCACCGCAGGTTTTGCGGTGGTGGCCAAAGGCTGGTGGCAGGCGCAGCAGGCCGCGCAGGCCGTGGCGGTGGACTGGCAACAGCGGCCGGCGGGCGCCCTCGATTCGCGGCAGATAGAACGTGAACTGGAAGCGGCGCTTGAGGGTGAAGGCGGTTTCACGTTTTATGAAAAGGGCGACGTGGCGCAGGCCGAAGCCGGGGCCGCGCGCCGGGTGGAGGCGCTGTACCGCGCTCCTTATCTGGCGCACGCCACGCTGGAGCCCATGAATTGCACCGCGCAGGTCAGGGACGGCAAGGTTTTTGTCTGGGTGCCGACCCAGGTGCCGCAAATGGGAGCGGCCATTGCCGCCCGGGTGGCCGGGGTGGCCGAGCAGGACGTCAGCCTGATCGTGACTTTGCTGGGTGGCGGCTTTGGGCGCCGTCTGGAGCTGGACTACATCGCGCAGGCGGTTCGTGTGGCGATGGCCTGTGGGGGCCGGCCGGTGCAACTGATCTGGTCTCGTGAAGAAGACAGCACCCACGATTTTTACCGGCCCATGCATGTGGCGCGGCTGCACGCTGCAGTCGATGCCCAGGGACAGCTCAGCAGCCTGAGCATCAAGTCGGCCGGCGACGCGATCGGCCCCCGCTGGATGGAGCGCGGCATCCCCATGCTGGCCGGACCGGTCGATCTGCCCGACAAGACCACGGCCGAAGGCCTGTTTGACCTGCCTTACGGCATTCCCAGCCAGCACATGTCCCATGTGGCCACCCGCAAAGGTGTGCCGGTCGGCTTCTGGCGCTCGGTGGGGCATTCGCACAATGCTTTTTTCTCGGAAAGTTTTATCGACGAGATGGCCTTTGAGCTGAAACAGGACCCTCTGGCGCTGAGGCGCCAGCTGCTGGCGCAGGCCCCGCGCCATCTGGCCGTGCTGGAGCTGGCCGCCAGGCAGGCCGGTTGGGGCGGCTCCCTGCCGGCCGGCTGGGCCAGGGGCATCGCACTGCATGAGTCGTTTGGTTCCATCGTGGCGCAGGTGGCCGAGGTGTCTGCGCCAGGCGGGCAACTGCGCGTGCACCGCGTGGTGTGTGCCATCGATTGCGGGGCGGTGGTCAACCCGGGTATCGTCGCGCAGCAAATGGAAGGTTCGGTGGTGTTTGCGCTGAGTGCGGCCCTGCACGGGAAAATCGACATCCACGAAGGCGTCGTGCAGCAAAAAAACTTCAGCAACCATCCGGTGCTGGGTCTGGCCCAGTCGCCCCAGGTAGAGACCTGGATCGTGCCCAGCACGCGCCATCCAGGCGGCGTTGGAGAGCCGGGGGTGCCACCGCTGGCGCCGGCGGTGGCCAATGCGCTGTTTGCGCTGACCGGAAAGCGCTCCCGGTCCCTGCCGCTGCCGCAGTGACGAAGGCCTGCCCCGGATGCGTGCCTGGCCGAATTGCCCCCTTGGCCGCGTGGACGCCGAGCCGTGTTATAGTCATTGGCTCAGCTGTAGCGAGGGCTTCTTTCAACGAAGTCCGGCAACAACGGGCAGGGTCTGATGAGAGAAAACAAATTTTGAATTTGTTTTTGACTGGTGCTAAAAAACCGGTATAGAATCTAAGGCTCGACTGATCGCAGTCAATATCCTCAAAGCAGCTTCATGGCTCTGGAGGTCGCGGGTTCCATCAAAAGATGAACTCGGGACCATCGGTGGCAAAGCAGGC
>CALRQX020000008.1:30000-161246 GCA_943370435.1 Kapaibacterium sp. (SeqCode)
TTCAGACTTCACGTTTGAAGATTACGGCATAACGCGTCTGGTGAAAGACCAGGCACATTCCTTGAAGATGACTTTGAGAAATCAAAGTTATAGGGTCAAGTGAATAAGAGCACATGGTGGATGCCTTGGCAATGATAGGCGACGAAAGACGTGATAGCCTGCGATAAGCTTCGGGGAGCTGGCAAATTAGCTTTGATCCGGAGATTTCTGAATGGGGAAACCCACCCTTCGGGGTATCGCATAGTGAATACATAGCTATGCGAGGCGAACCGGGTGAACTGAAACATCTCAGTAGCTCGAGGAAAAGACATCAACCGAGATTCCGAAAGTAGTGGCGAGCGAAATCGGAGAAGCCTGTTAGTGATAGCAAGACTCTTAGCAGAACAGCCTGGAAAGGTTGGCCATAGCGGGTGATAGCCCCGTATGCAAAAAGAGACTTGTGATACTAAGCTAACGAAAAGTAGGGCGGGACACGAGAAATCCTGTCTGAATATGGGGGGACCATCCTCCAAGGCTAAATACTCATCATTGACCGATAGTGAACTAGTACCGTGAGGGAAAGGCGAAAAGAACCCCGGGAGGGGAGTGAAATAGATCCTGAAACCGTGTGCTTACAAAAAGTAGGAGCCTCGCAAGGGGTGACTGCGTACCTTTTGTATAATGGGTCAGCGACTTACATTCAGTGGCAAGCTTAACCGAATAGGGAAGGCGTAGGGAAACCGAGTCCGAATAGGGCGATTCAGTCGCTGGGTGTAGACCCGAAACCAAGTGATCTATCCATGGCCAGGATGAAGGTGCGGTAACACGCACTGGAGGTCCGAACCGACTAGTGTTGCAAAACTAGCGGATGAGCTGTGGATAGGGGTGAAAGGCTAAACAAACTTGGAAATAGCTGGTTCTCTCCGAAAACTATTTAGGTAGTGCCTCAAGTATTACCGTCGGGGGTAGAGCACTGTTTTGGCTAGGGGGTCATGGCGACTTACCAAACCAATGCAAACTCCGAATACCGACGAGTACAGCTTGGGAGACAGAGCACCGGGTGCTAACGTCCGGACTCAAGAGGGAAACAACCCAGACCGCCAGCTAAGGTCCCTAAAATTGGCTAAGTGGGAAACGAAGTGGGAAGGCTATAACAGTCAGGATGTTGGCTTAGAAGCAGCCATCATTTAAAGAAAGCGTAATAGCTCACTGATCGAGTCGTCCTGCGCGGAAGATGTAACGGGGCTAAGCCAGTTACCGAAGCTGCGGATGTGCAATTTATTGCACGTGGTAGGAGAGCGTTCTGTAAGCCTGTGAAGGTGGTGGTGTAAACCCTGCTGGAGGTATCAGAAGTGCGAATGCTGACATGAGTAGCGTTAAAGGGGGTGAAAAGCCCCCTCGCCGTAAGCGCAAGGTTTTCTACGCAACGTTCATCGGCGTAGAGTGAGTCGGCCCCTAAGGCGAGGCAGAGATGCGTAGCTGATGGGAAACAGGTCAATATTCCTGTACCGATGTGTAGTGCGATGTGGGGACGGAGAAGGTTAGCTCAGCCAACTGTTGGATATGTTGGTTCAAGCCTGTAGTCGTGCCTGGTAGGTAAATCCGCCGGGCTTAGATGAGGGGTGATAACGAGTCTGCTTGCAGACGAAGTGAGTGATACCCTGCTTCCAGGAAAAGCCACTAAGCTTCAGCTACACACGACCGTACCGCAAACCGACACTGGTGCGCGAGATGAGTATTCTAAGGCGCTTGAGAGAACTCAGGAGAAGGAACTCGGCAAATTGACACCGTAACTTCGGAAGAAGGTGTGCCTTTAGTAGGTGAACCATTTACTTGGGGAGCCCAATGAGGTTGCAAAAAATCGGTGGCTGCGACTGTTTATTAAAAACACAGCACTCTGCTAAGACGAAAGTCGACGTATAGGGTGTGACGCCTGCCCGGTGCTGGAAGATTAAATGATGGGGTGCAAGCTCTTGATTGAAGTCCCAGTAAACGGCGGCCGTAACTATAACGGTCCTAAGGTAGCGAAATTCCTTGTCGGGTAAGTTCCGACCTGCACGAATGGCGTAACGATGGCCACACTGTCTCCTCCTGAGACTCAGCGAAGTTGAAATGTTTGTGATGATGCAATCTCCCCGCGGAAAGACGGAAAGACCCCATGAACCTTTACTGTAGCTTTGTATTGGACTTTGAACAGATCTGTGTAGGATAGGTGGGAGGCTTTGAAGCCGGGACGCTAGTCTCGGTGGAGCCAACGTTGAAATACCACCCTGGTGTGTTTGAGGTTCTAACCTAGGTCCATTATCTGGATCGGGGACAGTGCATGGTAGGCAGTTTGACTGGGGCGGTCTCCTCCCAAAGTGTAACGGAGGAGTTCGAAGGTACGCTAGTTACGGTCGGACATCGTGATAATAGTGCAATGGCATAAGCGTGCTTAACTGCGAGACTGACAAGTCGAGCAGATGCGAAAGCAGGACATAGTGATCCGGTGGTTCTGTATGGAAGGGCCATCGCTCAACGGATAAAAGGTACTCTGGGGATAACAGGCTGATACCGCCCAAGAGTTCATATCGACGGCGGTGTTTGGCACCTCGATGTCGGCTCATCTCATCCTGGGGCTGTAGCCGGTCCCAAGGGTATGGCTGTTCGCCATTTAAAGAGGTACGTGAGCTGGGTTTAAAACGTCGTGAGACAGTTTGGTCCCTATCTTCCGTGGGCGCTGCAGATTTGAGGAAGCCTGCTCCTAGTACGAGAGGACCGGAGTGGACGAACCTCTGGTGTACCGGTTGTCACGCCAGTGGCATTGCCGGGTAGCTAAGTTCGGAAGAGATAACCGCTGAAAGCATCTAAGCGGGAAACTCGTTTCAAGATTAGATCTGCCGGGGCCTTGAGCCCCCTAAAGAGTCGTTCAAGACCAGGACGTTGATAGGTCAGGTGTGGAAGCGCAGTAATGCGTTAAGCTAACTGATACTAATTGCTCGTGCGACTTGACCCTATAACTTTGATTGATTTCAAAGTTGTTATGCCCAAGTGACGCATTCAAAAACTGTGCTCGAAAGAGTGCAAGACATTAAATAAAAGCTGATTTGCTCTATGAATTCGATTGGTTGTTCCTGTAACAGCTGGTCAAAAAGTTATGCCTGATGACCATAGCAAGTTGGTACCACTCCTTCCCATCCCGAACAGGACCGTGAAACGACTTAGCGCCGATGATAGTGCGGGTTCCCGTGTGAAAGTAGGACATTGTCAGGCTATTAAAGCGAGAAACGCCCAGTTGATTCAGTCAACTGGGCGTTTTCTTTTGTGCGTTCAAAAACCACATGCTTTCGAATGTGGCAAGCAGGCCATGGATGATGAGGAAATGGGCGATTGCCGCTCTCACCCTGCCTTTCACGCGTTAAAGATGACCGTTGCAGATCTGGTGGCAGCCCCTGAGCGAACCAGGTCTTCCGTCAATTCGGCGAGCCAGTCATCGATGGAGATCGCTGGAAAAAATCTATCCCGTACAAGCTGAAAATAACTGACCGAGCTGGCCCAATTCGACAGGTCCTCATGCTCGACCCGCTGCAACTCCAGCAGCTTGAACTTCAGCAAAACCTTGGCTGCGTGCCGTGCGTGGCGCTGGGGATTTTTTGCAAATGCATCGAGCCGCTGACGCGAGCGCTCCATGACTTCGGCGCTGTAACGAAAAACACCGCCATGACCAGGAACAACGCAGAGCGGCGCCAGCCTCTCAATCATGTCCAGTGTTGTGCTAACTTCGGCAAAGGCGTTTTCACCCTCGAGCTCGGGGAAAACGATGCCAAAACCGTTTTCCCACAAGGCATCAGCTGACATCAGCGTATGCGATAGCGGCTCAAAAAGCACAACCGAGTGGGGATCGTGCCCGGTCGCTGCATGGACCTCCCAATCTGCATCCGCCATGCGAACGATGGTTCCCGGCGAAAGCAGGCCGTCAAAAGCAAACCGCGGGCAGACCTGCCCGGTAGGTACATAAGTCAGCGCCACTTGATCCCAAGATGCAACCTGGGCGGCTTGCCCCGGTGGTATCCGGGTTTCAAGCGCGGGATACCTGAGCTGCAACGCTGCATTTCCGCCACAATGATCGCTGTGCAGGTGGGTGTTGAGAAGAAGATCCAGTGGACGCTCGCCTAAAACCGTCTCCACCAGCTCGACCGTCTGCGCCGAGTGGGTGCTGTAGCCACTGTCTACGAGGACGGACCGGTGTCCGTCCACGCACAAAATATTGTTCGATGAGAGCCAACCGCGTTCAAAAACATGAACACCGCCAGGCAGGTGCGCTCGAGGCATCAACAAAACCGGTGAGCAGCCTCAGGCGGCGGCACGTAGTTCGCGCCTGAGGATTTTCCCGACGTTTGTTTTTGGCAGATCGTCCCGGAATTCTATGTATTTGGGGCGCTTGTAGCCGGTCAAATTGTCCCTGCAGTAAATGCTGATCTGGTCTTCGGTGAGGGAAGAATCGCTTCTGACAACAAATACCTTGATGGCCTCACCCTGTTTTTCGTCGGCAATACCGATGGCAGCGCATTCGACCACACCAGGGCAAAGGGAGATCACGTTTTCGAGCTCATTCGGAAATACATTGAACCCGGATACGATGATCATGTCCTTCTTCCGATCGACAATTTTGGTGTACCCCCTCTCGTCCATGATGCCGATATCGCCGGTGCGCATGAAGCCGTCAGGTGTAAAAGCTTTCGCGTTTTCTGCCGGCTGGAGGTAATAACCGGTCATCACTTGCGGACCCTTGATACAAATCTCACCTGGGCTGCCGAGGGAAACATTGCCACCCTCATCGTCCTTGATGGCGATATCAATACCCGGCAGCGGCAAACCGATCATTCCAGTGAACGTGGTGTTGAGGACCGGATTGTTGGTGCCGATGGCACAGGTTTCGCTCATCCCCCAGCCTTCAATCATTGGGCAACCCGTCACTTCCAGCCACTGTTTGGCTGTGCCTTCCGAGGCCGCCATGCCGCCGGCCTGGGACACGCACAGGCTTGAAAAGTCCACGCTCCGGATTTGTGGGTGTTGCAGCAGCGCGTTGAACAGGGTGTTGACCGCCGGCAACATGTGGAAGGGGCGTTTTTTGAGTACCTCCACGAACTTTCCGAAATCGCGCGGATTGGGAATCAGCGTGAGATGCGAGCCCCAGCGGATGGCCAGCAAGCACAAGGTCAGCGCGAAAATGTGATACAGCGGCAGCGCAGCAATGCCATTGGTTTTGCTGACATCGCCCAGCCGCCGCAGTGCCGGCGTAAACCAGGCTTCAGCTTGCAGGATGGCCGCAACAATATTGCGATGGGTGAGCACCGCACCTTTGGACAAACCAGTGGTACCGCCGGTGTACTGCAAGAAGGCGATTGAATCGAGCGTGCTTTGCGCTGGCTTGAGTACCATCTTCGCCCCATCGGCGATCACACGCGTGAAAGGCGTGACCTGCCGGCCTGCGTCGAGTGGTAATTTGTAGGCCGGTACCATCTTCGCAAGATGCCTGACAGCAAAAGTGATCCATCTGCCGTACCAGAAGCCGAGCAGATCACCCATGGACGCGACCACGACGTTTTTGACCGGTGTCTTGTCGATGACCTCTTCCAGCGTACTGGCAAAATTCTCAAGGATCACAATGCTGGTTGCGCCGGAATCGACGAGCTGGTGTTCGAGCTCCCGCGCGGTGTACAGCGGATTCACGTTCACGCATGTGTAACCTGCCCGCAAAATGCCCGCCATGGTGACCGCGAACTGCGGAATGTTCGGAAGCATGATGGCCACGCGTGCACCGGGTTCCAGTCCCAGGTGCTGAAGCCACGCTGCTACCGCCGAAGACAACTCATCGAGCTGGCCGTAAGACATCCAGCGATCCATGCAGACCGAGAACGGACGCGCTGCATTCTTCTTGAAAGAGTCTTCCAGCAGCTGGTTCAGCGAGCGAAACTGCTCAGGATCGATGGTGTGCGGGACGCCCTCGGGGTAACTCTTGAGCCAAAACTTGTCCATTGCAATCTCCTTGTGGAGCATTGTGGAAGGACGGCGCCGCGATGCGTATGGGGCTTGTCCTAGTGCACATCCAGAGAAGCAAGAAGTTGCTGCATTTCCGTCTCGCAGGTGACAGCATCTGCATCAAACAGCGAGCCTATCCATGCCGATTCACGCTGCTCAACAATGCCCAGAAATTCCGCGGCACCGTTGATGTTGGCGAAGGCGTCGAAGCCGGCCTCCAGAAAGTGCTGCAGTGAGCTCAGTCCGGCCAGGGCGGCCGGTGCGCGCATCATTTTGAGCAAGCGGCGCAAGCCAGGTGTTCGTGTCAGCTGATCCAGTTCTTCGCCCAGATGCAGCACGGCCTGAAGTTGTTGTTGCCGGGCCGGTCGGTCGGCGACCGTACGCCAGCACCGGATGTAACGCCGTGCCGAATCCGGCGCATCCGCAGCCAGCCAGCACAATGCCATTTGATCGTCCAGTTTTTCAGTCAAAGCGTGTACCTCGGCCAGAGTCGCAGCAGTGTCGGCCACCGCTACAGGGAACAGCCTGGCAATGGTGTTGGCAATCCGCGCGAACTGGTGGTCGCGCTGCTCATAATTGCTGTCGCCATAAAGCTCATCGAGAAAAAAAAGTGCAGCCTGCCGGTAGCGCGGGTTCTGCAGCAGGTCGGCATAGGTGGCCCTGAAACGTCGGGCCTGAAGACGCTTCACTTCCAGCAGGGCGGCGTGCAGCGGCGGGTTACCTGCGTGGCGCTGCCGCAGCGCTGCGACGGTTTGCATGGCATGGCGTATTCTGGGTGCAGCTGAGTCCATATAAACACCGAGTTTATCTAGGTGCCGCGCTCTATTGAATTGGGAAGGCGCCATGCGAAACTCAAATGATGCAAAGAAGAACCTTACTGCGGCTTGGCGTCGCCTCCGCAGCGGTACTCGGTATTGTCGGAGGCACCGTCGCCTTGATGCAGGCCGGACTGGAGCAAGGCAGGCTCAGCGCCAGCGGCCGCGATGTTTTTCGTGCTGTGGGCCGCGCGGTGCTCGATGCCAGTCTGCCCCCCGAGGGGTTGACCCGGCAAGCTGCACTGGATGGTTTGCTGGACCGGGTTGACCAGTTGACGCTGGCCTTGCCGCCGCATGCGCAGAGCGAGTTATCACAGCTGTTGGCGCTGCTGGCTGGTGCGCCGGGCCGGCGCGTTCTGGCGGGTTTGGGGCAACCTTGGACAAGCGCAACAGAGCTGGATATTCAGCAGGCGCTCCAGGGCATGCGGATGTCGGGCCTGGCGCTGCGCCAGCAGGCCTATGCGGCCTTGCACGACATCACGGCGGCGGCCTATTTTTCTGATGCCTCCACCTGGCAGCAGCTTGGCTACCCCGGTCCGTCCGCGCTATGAAAGACAGTACACAACATGAGTAAATTTCAGGACCCGATCCACGACGGTTTGAAGCGCGGCTGGAAAGTGCGGGGTGGGGCGCTGGGGCCTGCGCCCGCAGAGATCATCTGTGATGTTGCCATCGTGGGCAGTGGTGCTGGCGCCGGCATCACGGCTGAACTGCTCGCCAGGGCAGGCCTGAAGGTCGTGATGATTGAAGAGGGCCCGCTTAAAAGCAGCAGCGACTTCAAGCAGCGTGAGTCGGAAGCCTATCCCCAGCTTTACCAGGAAAGCGCCGCGCGCAAAACCGAAGACAAGGCGATCAACATTTTGCAGGGCCGTTGTGTGGGCGGCTCCACAACGGTCAACTGGACCAGCTCCTTCCGCACACCGGCAGCTACCTTGCAGTTCTGGCGCGACAAATTTGGCCTCGAAGATTTCAGCCCTGAAGCGTTGGCGCCCTACTTCGCGCAAGCCGAGACCAGGCTCAACATCCTGCCCTGGCTCACGCCGCCGAATGAAAACAACGACCTGTTGCGGCGCGGTGCGGCCCGGCTGGGTATTTCTGCCGCCGCCATTTCCCGCAACGTAAAGGGCTGCTGGAATCTGGGTTCGTGCGGACTCGGCTGCCCGACCAATGCCAAGCAATCCATGCTGGTCACCACCATCCCCGCAGCACTTGAGCTGGGCGCGCAACTGCTGACAGAAATGCGTGTCGAGAAGTTCGAGCTCGCCAACGGCAAGGTGACAGCGCTCCATTGCCACGCTGTGATGCCAAACGGAGCTCCAGCCCTTGCCGGACATGCGCAAACAGCTACTAAAATAGTAGCAAAACACTTCGTCCTGGCGGCTGGCGCCATCAATTCACCTGCCGTATTGCTGCGATCCAACGCGCCTGATCCGCACGGCTTGCTCGGTACCCGGACTTTTCTGCATCCTGTGGTGATGAGTTCAAGCGTCTTTGAGCAGAAAGTCGAGGCCTGGAACGGGGCCCCGCAAACCATTTACACCGATCACTTTCTGGACACCCAGGCCATCGACGGGGCCATGGGCTACAAACTTGAGGCTCCGCCACTGCATCCGGTCATTTTCGCCTCGACGGTTCCAGGCTTTGGCCAGAGCCAGAAAGCGCTGCTGCAGAGTTTTCCGCACAACCACACCTTGCTGGCCCTCCTGCGCGACGGTTTCCACGACGAGTCGCGCGGCGGCAAGGTCAAGCTGCGCAGCGATGGGTCAGCCGTGCTCGACTATGTATTGACCGACTATGTGATGGATGGTGCGCGCCGCGCTCTGTTGTCAATGATGGAAATCCAGTTTGCTGCGGGCGCGCGGCAGGTGCTGCCGCTGCATGAAATGGCCCAGCCCTACACCACCTGGACCCAGGCTCGGGATGCGGTCAATGCCCTGCCCATGAAGCCCTTGCTGACCAAGGTCGTGAGCGCCCACGTCATGGGCGGCTGCGGCCTGGGTGGTCAGGAGAAGCTCGGCGTCATCCGGCCAGACGGCGTGCACTGGCAACTTGAGAACCTCTCGGTACACGATGGGTCGATTTTCCCGACCAGCATTGGCGCCAATCCCCAGTTGTCCATCTACGGGGCAGTCAACCGGCTGGCGCAGGGGCTGGTCAAAAGGCTCACCGGGCGTGAGCTCGCGTTGGCCTGACCGGCGCCGGTCGAGACGGATGATCCATGCTGGCACGTCTTCAGCAGTTCATTACCCTCACGCTGCTCGCTGTCGCGCTGGCCTGGCTACTTGTATTTTGGGATCGATCAGTGCCGCTGGCGCTGGCCGGTGTTGCCGCCGTGCTGCTCGGCTACTCCGCTTTTCTGGCGCTGGAGTTCCTGGCGCTGCACTGGGCCAATCGCCAGGACCCCACCCCCCAGGCATCCTGGAATGAACTGGCAACGGCCTGGCTGGGGGAGACACTGGTGGCGCCCCGGGTTTTCTGCTGGCGCCAACCCTTTCGCTCACACGCCATCCCCGACCAGCTCTCGCTAGATTGCGTGGTGCCGGGCCAGCGCGGCGTGGTGTTTATCCATGGGTTTTTCTGCAACCGCGGCTTCTGGACGCCCTGGTTGAAGCAGCTCCAAGGCACGGGCCATGCTTTTGTAGCCGTGAACCTGGAGCCTCCCTTTGCGTCGATTGACGACTACGCGCCCGTCATTGAGGACGCGGTGCAGCGCGTGACCGCGGCGACCGGCTTGCCTCCGCTGCTGGTCTGCCACAGCATGGGCGGCCTGGCGGCGCGCGCCTGGTTGAAAGCCATGCGGTCCGAGTCACGCATTGCACATGTGGTCACGCTTGGCACGCCGCATCGCGGTACCTGGCTGGCCCGTTTCAGCCGTCTCGCCAATGGTCGGCAGATGCAGCTGTCCGGCGGCTGGCATCAGGCGCTGGATGCGGGTATGCAGGCTGACCGGCATGCCCTGTTTACCTGCTGGTATTCCAACTGCGACAATATCGTGTTCCCCAGTTCCACCGCGACACTGCCGGGCGCTGACAACCGCTTGCTGCGCGGTGCTGCCCATGTGCAGCTGGCGTTTTTGCCGGAAGTCATGCACGCGACGCTGGGCTTGCTGCACATGACATGTAACACCCCCGAGATTTCCAGTTGAAAGTACCACTTTAGTAACATTTTGTGTAAGCTTGAGGTTGTATTCACCGGATAGGCCGTCGGATAAAGCCAGGAAAAAAAATGCCTCTTATCGTGGTGATGGAAGACGACGCTGCCACGCGCACCCTGGTCGCGTCGGTGCTCAGGAAAGACGGGTATGACGTGTTGTCCGCTGACAACGGACTTTCCGGCCTGGAGCTTGTCCGGCAAAACAAGCCCGACCTCGTGATCAGCGATGTGCAGATGCCTCTGATGGATGGATTTGCCATGCTGCAGGCCTTGCGTGCTGATCCGGCCATATTGCGCACACCGGTGGTGTTGTTGACTTCCTTGCAGGAACGGGCGCACATGCGAATCGGCATGACCAGTGGCGCCGACGACTACATCACCAAGCCGTTTCGGCCCGGTGAACTGCGCGAGGCGGCCGCAGCCCAGCTCAACAAGCGGCACATGCAGGCGGCTGTGCAGACCATGGCCGTTGAGGCCGCTGTTCAGGCGGCACTCGAAGAGCAAAAGCAGCACCTGGCCCGGCTGTATGAACGAAAACTCGCTGCAGAGCTGAGCGACAAGTGGCCGGCCGAAGAAGCTGCGGTACAGGACGAAAAATTTTCCAACGCCACCGTGCTTTTTGTGGATGTTCTCAACTACGCCAGCCTGGCTGAAAAACTCTCCAGTACCGAGCTCAGTGATGTGGTGCGGCAGTTTTATAACAACGCCGGCGACACCGTGCACCTGTTCGGCGCGCGCCATATGCAGTTCATTGGCGAAGGCTTGCTGGTCGTGTTTGTGGACAGCGCGGACACCAGCTCTGTCAACCATGGTTTGCGTGCGGCCCGCGCGGCGCTGGGGCTTGTCGATTCTGCCCGGCGCGTTCAACAGTTCCTCAACATCCACTTTCCGTCTCATGGCTTGCCGCGTTTTGATGTCAGCGTCGCCTTGAACAGCGGGCCTGTGGCGTTTGCAAGGCTTGAAGATCCCCTGCATGGCGGCGTGCAAATCCTGCCTGTTGGAGACACGGTGAGCGCCACACTGTTGCTGCAAAAACAGGCCAACAAGGCGGGTTGGCAGATTGCTGCAAGCGTGGCGATGCTGCGCGGCGTCACCGGGGCCGTCAATACGGGAGGCCGCGCGCTGATTACCCTGCCCGGACGCACGGCGGCGCTGGATGCGGCAGAACTGCTCGGCCTGGCATTGGCCTGACAAACCTGATCCAGGCCTGAGAAAAAATGTCGGACGCAGCTGACTTCCACAGCCCGCGAAGGACGCTGTCCTTGCGCGCTGTTCTGGTCACCAGCTTGCTGTTGTTTACGCTTGTCCCGGCCATGATTGTGGCCGTCCTCATGGGGCGCAGCAGCTCCCGGGCGATTGAAGATCTGTCGGGCGGAATTCTTCTCCATGTGGCGTCGCTGGTGCAATCAGGCACCGAAGCCCATCTGGGCCAGGCAGTTACCGTGCTGAACGGACTGTTTCCGGAGCGCTTGAGTCCCGCCCAGACGGAACAGGCGCGCGACTGGCTGCGCCACAGCGCAGGTTTTGAGCCCATGGCCTTTGCGCTGGCGCGCCAGTCGCAGGATGTTCCCAGCCTGTACTTTGGAAATAACCGCGGTGAGTACTTTTCTGTGGACAACACCGGCGACGGCGCCGCAGTGCTGATGCGGGGGCCGACAGACGCTGGCTTGCAGGCCTTCAACGCCCGGCGACCCGGCGACCGGAGCCGTCCGATGGCGGTTGAGCAGGGTAATTTTGAACCCCGGACCCGAGCCTGGTACCAGGGCGCCATGACCGCGAAAGGCCGGGTTTTTTCGCCTATACGTGTGCTTCCGGGCAAGCCGCAGCTGCTCGTGACGCTGTCACAACCGGTGTACGACAACGACGGCGGTGCGGCTGGTGTTTTTGGCGTGGACCTCCACTTGCAGCGACTGGCTGACCTACTTCAGACGCAGCGTCTCAGTGCCCATGGTGCGGCTTTTATTGTGGATGAGCTTGGCCTGATGGTGGCAGGGTCCGCCGGTGATCCGCTGCTCGACGATGCGCAAAGCCCACCCACGCGGCGCAGCCCGCAGAACAGCGCAAATCCGGTCATTCGGGAAAGTTTTGCGGCATTGCAGCTTGCACTGGCCCGTAAAAGTGAAGATTCTGTCGGCAGCAACACCGGTCTTCAGCGCTTGCCCGTGGCGGGCGATACCCTGCTGCTGGTGCAGCGGCCATTTGGTCAGGCCCTTGGCTTGCGCTGGACGCTGGTGGTGGCGGCGCCAGAGAGCGATTTCACCGCCGACATCAACCGCGCCTGGAAAATTTCCTTGTCCACGGTGCTGGCCCTGGTCCTGCTCGGGGCGTTCGCTGCGGTATATGTGGCCAACCGTATCGGGCGCAGGTTGCGCCGCCTCAGCCAGGCCGCCCAGCAGCTGGGTCGAGGTGAAATTCCGCGGATAGACAGCCGCACCCATTTGCGTGAAGTCATGGCTTTGTCCAGGGTCATGCACGACAGCGCGGAGCAACTCAGGAGCTACCGCTCGGAAGTGAAGGCCAAAACCCGCCTCATCGAAGAGGCCAACGACATGCTCGAGGACCGGGTTGCGCGACGGACGGTGGAATTGCTGGCCTCGCGCGAAGAGGCCTTGCAGGCTGCCAGGGCGAAAGCCGCATTTCTGGCGACCATGAGCCATGAGATCCGCACGCCTCTTAACGGTGTGGTGGGGATGAGCACCCTGCTGGCTGAAACGGCGCTGGATGACGAGCAGAGGGATTATCTGCAAACCATCAGGCTTTCCAGCGACCAGCTGCTGGCCGTGATCAACGACATTCTGGATTTTTCGAAAATTGAGTCCGGCAAGCTCGATCTGGAGGCCGAGCCCCTGAGCCCGCGCAATGCCATCGAAGAGGCCTGTGACATCGCGGCGCCACGCGCGCGGGAGAAAAACCTGGAGCTCATTGTGGATGTGCCCGAGGCAGCGCGCGGGGGCCTGCCCGCGCCGCCCGCCGCGATTTTGGGCGATGTGACACGGCTTCGCCAGGTGCTGATCAACCTGATCAACAACGCCATCAAGTTCACCGAAAAAGGTGAAGTGACGGTGACCATGCGGCAGCTTCCCAAACCGGCTGATGAGAGCCGCCTGCGACTGGAATTCCGGGTGTCTGATTCCGGTATCGGCATTGCACCGGACCGGGTCAGCGCCTTGTTTCAGGCATTCACACAGGTCGATGCGTCGACCACCCGCAAGTACGGTGGCACCGGCCTGGGGCTGGCCATCTGCAAGCGGCTGGTCGAGTTGATGGGCGGCGATATCGGGGTGGAGAGTGTGCCCGGCAAAGGTTCTACTTTCTGGTTCACCATCCTGGCGCCAGCGGCAGAGATGCCGGCAGCCGCGATGGTGGATGCGGCGGCGCTGATCGGCAAACGGGCGCTGGTGGTGGACGACCATGTGACCAATGTGCGGGTGCTGAGCCGGCAGCTACAGCTGTGGGGCATGCAGGTCAGCAGCGCGGAATCGGGAGGCCAGGCCTTGCGCACCTTGGCACAGAAGGGTCTGGCCAGGCCCGACATCATCATCACCGACATGCACATGCCCGAAATGGACGGCGTCAGCCTGGCCCAGGCCATCAAGGCCAGTCCCGATCTCGCGCAGGTACCACTGGTGCTGCTGACATCAGGCTTCATGCCCCCGGGACATGAAGCGGCCGGTTTGTTTGCAGTGAGGCTGCTCAAACCTGCCAGGCAAAAACAACTGTTTGATGCTTTGACCCGATGCCTGACAGGCGAAGGCAAGCACCCGGACCTGGCCGGCGCTCCGGCGGCTTTTGCCGGCAGCGCAGACAAGGACTTCACCCTGCTGGTGGTGGACGACAACGCCGTCAACCTCAAAGTTGCCTGCGCGATGCTCGCCAAGCTGGGCTACAACACCCAGACTGCCCTCGACGGTCGTGAAGCCGTGCAGATGGTGGCGCGCGCGCACGGCGCTGGCGCGCGTTTTGGTGCGGTGCTCATGGACATCAATATGCCGCGCATGAACGGCTTTCAGGCAACGCAGCAGATTCAGTCCATGATGGGCAAAACGGCGCCGCCCATCATTGCCCTGACGGCTGCCGCGTCGCCCGAGGACCGCGCGCGCTGCACAGCAGCCGGTATGGACGACTACCTGACCAAACCCCTTCATGTTGCTGCGCTGGCGCAGACGCTGGAGCGCTGGCTGCCGCAAATGTTATCGACCACGGAAGGGTCGACCAGATTTCCCCGGCGCGACGCGGCGGGGGACCGTGGACACAGCCCTGACCCGGCGCTTAAGCCTGGCCTGCCCGCGCTGGCAGAAAAATCCCAGCGCGCCCCGGAACCCTTGCTGATGGATCTGGAGCGTCTGGCGCAGTTCAAGGAGTTCGACGACGACCAGCTCACCATGACGCGGGAAGTGATAGGCCTGTTTGCGGCCGATGCCAACCAGCGCCTGAAGGCCATTGAGGAAAGCATTGCTGCCAACGATGCGGTTGCCCTGGCCTGGGCCGCTCACGCGCTGATAGGCGCCACAAGCAACGTCGGTGCAGTGGCCATGCAGACGGTTTGTAGCGAGCTGGAGACGCAAGCCAAGACTGGCGTCGTGCCGGCCAACGCTTTGGAGCAAGTGCAGAGGTTGCGGGGCTACTGGACCAAGACCAATGCGCTCCTCGCGTCCTGGGTTTGATGCCCAAAAGCTGTGTAAAGGCGCTGGCGGAACACATCCCCTGGACCAAGGGGCAGGTAAATTTTTGGTTGTAAGTGCTAACTTGCTTCCTGCAGCTGTCTCTTTTTTTACCTTGCTTTCGTTCAAGTAACGCGGCGACATGGCATGAACGAGTGGCTGGCGGTTGTGAATTTGGTCACACATCCATGGCTACTATTCACTATCCAGAGACGGGCCCCGTCTCTACGCTTGACAACTTGTAACGGTTGTAAGGCGCACTGAAAATGAACTCCCTGCTGAATTCCGGCCTGGCCGGGGCCTTGCGTACGGATGAGACCCATTCACTCGATTCTGCCCCTGACCTGCTTGCACAACTGGTAGACGTGCTCGCGCACGGCGTTGTGGTTGTCACCGAGCGTGGTCGTGTGGTGCATGTCAATCAGGCTGCGCGCACCGAGCTGGGTTGCGGGCGCGTGCTGGGTCAGGCAAGGGGCGAGATTCATGCGGTGACACCGGGCGACAGGCGGGTGCTGCAAAACGCCTTGAATCTGGCCGCAGCCGGCAAACGCAGCCTGATCAATCTGTCCGGGGGAGGGACCAGCCTGACGCTGGCGGTCGTGCCGCTCAAGCAGGACGGTGATGACTGGGAGATACGGGTCGGGCTGCTGTTTGCGCGGGCAGAGGTGTGCGAGTCCGGCATGTTCGGGTTTTTTGCGCGCAGTTATGGCCTGACACAGACCGAAGAACAGGTGCTGGCGATCCTGTGCCGGGGCCTGAGTACCCCGGAGATTGCGCTGCAGTTGAAGGTGGCTGTATCCACCGTTCGCAGTCATGTGCGCAGCTTGTGCGCCAAAACTGCTTCGAGCGGGGTTCGGGAACTGGTGAACCGTGTGGCGGTTTTGCCGCCCGTAGCGCCGCTTCAGCTGGCCCGAATCCACTAAAAAAGCGTTTCCACGACATCCCCGGGCCACACCGCCGGCCCGTCGCGTGCTAGATTACGGCTCATCATGAGCACGTCCATTCCTTCCAACGAAGACCTCTTCGCACCCTTGTTGCCTGAACTGCGCTCCCTGGCGCGCCGCGGCGTGCTGCGTACGTACCGAAAAAACGCGGTTTTGATCAATGAAGGAGAGGCCGGTGACAGCCTTTTTGTGCTGCTCAAAGGCAGTGTCAAGGTTTTTGCGATGGATGAAAGCGGCCGTGAAATCACTTACGGCACAGTGCACGCCGGGGACTATTTTGGCGAGATGTCACTTGACGGCGGCCCCAGGTCTGCCTCTGTCATGACGCTGGAGCCGTGTACCTGTTCGGTGCTGAGTCGCGCCGACGTCAGCGAACATCTGGTGGAAGAACCTGAATTTGCCATCAACCTGGTGGTGCAGGTCATACGCCGGGCGCGTTCAGCCACGGAAACGGCGCGCAACATGGCGCTGCTTGACGTGTACGGGCGTTTGATTGCCCTGCTGGAAGAGCGGCGCGGTGATGCAGACGACAGCGCAGGCATCGGCACAACGCTGGAGTCCATTACCCATCAGGACATAGCCAACCGCGTCGGTGCCTCGCGCGAGATGGTCAGCCGTCTGCTCAAGGACCTTGAAAAAGGTGGTTATATCGAGCTCGGCATTCGCCGCATCACGCTGCTTAAAAAGCTGCCCAGCCGCTGGTAGCGCAGAGTGCCGGAAGTACCGGCGTCCCAATCGTCGCAGGAGTCGCCTCATGAAGGTCCGTTATGGGTGTGTGTGTTTCGCCGTCCCCAAAAAAATGTTGCGCCATCTGGTCGACACCTCGCAGGGTGAGCACCGTGAGATGCTGGCGAGCCAGATTGAGCAATCATCCCAGTTGCGTGGTCAGCGTGCGGCCGCCAGCAAGCAGAAGGCGGTTGCTGCCAGGCAAGGCGCCAAACTGCTGCACCGCCAGGTTTTTGACGCCCAGGGACGGACTTTTTTACCCGGGAAGATTCTGCGCGACGAGGATGACCCGCCCACCCACGACAAAAACGCCAACCAGGCGTACGACAACATCGGCATAGCGCTTCAGTTTTTCGCCAGTGTGCTCGGGCGCGACTCGGTCGATGGCAAGGGCATGCGCATTGACGCCAGCGTTCACTACGGCTACAGCTTCGCCAACGCCATGTGGACCGGTGAGCAGATGCTGGTGGGCGACGGCGACGGCAAACACGTCACCAACCTGGCGGGCTCGCTGGGCATCATCGCCCACGAGTTCTCCCATGGCATCAGCCAGCACATGGTCAAGGGTGGACTGGGCGTGGTTCAGGTGCCGGGCCAGCCCCCAACTCTCAAGGGTGAAGCCGGTGCATTGAACGAATCCTTCTCCGATGTATGCGCCAGCATGGTCAAGCAGTGGCATGCGGGAGAAGACGTTCAGTCAGCAGATTGGCTTCTGGGCGAGGACATCCTGGCTCCGCACGTGGGAAAAGCCATCCGTTCGCTGAAAGACCCCGGCAATACCGGGCTGACCTGGCGCGAAGATGACCAGATCAAGGACTTCAGGCGTTTCAAGATATCAGACGATGCCCACAAGGCATCGGGCATTGCCAACCATGCGTTTTACCTTGCTGCAACGAAGTTGGGGGGGCACTCCTGGGAGACGCTGGGCCCCGTCTGGTTCAAGGGCTTCGACAAACTGAGGGCACGCGCGACCTTTCTGGATGCCGCTCATGCAACCCTGAGCGTTGCAGCTACGCTACATGGCAAGAGCTCGGAGACCCACGAGGCAGTCAAGAGTGCCTGGAAAAAGGTCAATGTGCTCGCCTGAAACGGAGGCAGCGTACCATTTGGGACATGCATTGCCCGACTTGCGCCACCGTCAACGCCGAGACCAGCCGATTTTGTGAAAACTGCGGCGTTGGCCTGGGACAGGCCTGCGCGGCATGTGGCTATGAATGCGGGCCTGCGGCGAAATTTTGCGGCGGTTGTGGCGCTGCGCTGAGCCGGGCTGTCTTGCGTGTTCCGGATGGGGCTGCGGATACAAACTGGGGCGAGCTCAAACTGGCGACCATCCTTTTTGCGGATATCGTCAGCTCAACGGAGCGCATTGCCGGCCTGGATCCCGAGCAGGCGATGGAACATTTCAGACCCGCGGTCAAAAAAATGTGTGCTGCCATCGAGCGCTACGGCGGTACCGTGGTTCGTACGCTTGGCGACGGTGTCATGGCCGTTTTTGGTGTTCCACGCGCGCTGGAGGGGCATGCCAGTCTGGCTTGTGAGGCAGCGCTAGCCATGCAGGAGGCATTCACCGAACACCCGCAAGGGCTGGCCATTCGTGTCGGCTTGCATTCGGGTCAGGTGGCGTCTGATCCGCAAGCCGTTGATGCAAGCATTGGCGGCGGCGTTCACGGGCGGGCCATCCATCTTGCCAGCCGGGTAGTGGGCTTGGCCGAACCGGGTGGGATTTGTCTGACCTCTGCCTGCCTGGGCCTGGTTCGCCCCGCATGCGACGTTCTGGCCATGGGTGTTCATCGCCTCAAAGGCATTGCCGAGCCGGTCGAGATTCATGTCTTGTTGCGCATGAAGAGCGACGTCGAGCGGATTCACTTTCACCAGGCGGTTTTGTCCTCGTTCCGCGGCCGCAAGCGTGAGCTGGTGATGCTTCAGGATGCCCTGCGCAGGGCTGAAACGGGGTTGGGCTCCGCCATTGGGCTGTCGGGCGCTCCGGGCTCGGGCAAGAGCCGGCTTGGGTACGAGTTTGCCAGTTGGTGCCGTGCCCGGGGCGTCACCGTCCATGAGGTTCGCACGCCACTTTACGGTCACGCCACGCCCCTGCAGCCGGTGCTGGCACTGATGCGCAGCTGTTTTTTCGAAATTTCGGCTGCGGACGATCCGGCCGCAGCCCGGGCTCGCATCGCCCAGCGCTTGTCGGAGATCGGGCCCGTGTCCGTTGAGGACCAGGCGCTTTTGAATGAATTTCTGGGCGTGAACGAAGCCGATGCGCAGCCTTGCTCACTGCCTCCCAAGGCGCGTCGGGCCAGGCTGTTGGGGATGGTGCGTGAATTGACCAGCCACAGTGGTGCGACCACGTCAGTGATTGTTTTTGAAGACCTGCATTGGCTGGACGAAGCAAGCGAGGAATTCCTGCATGTGCTGGTTGACACGGTGGCGCGGGCGCGCACCCTGTTGCTGCTCAATTACCGCTCCAGCTACCGCGCACCCTGGGCCGCCCTGCCGCATTTTCAGCAAATGAATCTGGGACAGTTGAGTACCGAAGATATCGAGGAACTGGTGCTGGAGTTGCTCGGGGATCGCAACGAGCTGAAGGACGCCGTCTCGCTGATTGTGGAGCGGTGTGCGGGCAACCCGTTTTTTGCGGAGGAGCTGGTCCATTCGCTGACTGAAAGCGGTATCCTCTCCGGCCAGCCTGATGGCGGGAAACCCAGCGCCGAAACCATCGCCCAGGCGCTTCCTCCCACGGTGCAAGCGGTTATCGCAGAGCGCATTGATCGCCTGCTGGCCAACCAGAAAGCGCTGTTGCATATTTGCGCTGTCATTGGCCGGGAAATTCCTTTGCCGGTGCTGCAGCAGGTGGCGGTTTATCTTGCCAACCAGCTCGAAAGCGGGCTGGACAGCTTGTGTGAGGCCGAATTGCTGGAGCTGCTGAGGGAAATTTCGGGCGGGCGAAGATTCGCGTTTCGGCATCCCCTGATCCAGGAGGTGGCCTACAGCAGCCAGCTCAAGGCGCGCCGCGCCGGCCTGCACGCAGCCGTGGCTGTGGCCATCGAGGCGCACTATCAGTCGCAGCCGGATGAATTTGCCGCCTTGATTGCCTACCACTACGAGGCAGCCGGCCAGCCGGTCCATGCAGCGCAGCATCTGGCTCGCGCAGCCCAGTGGCTGGGCGCCACCAATTCAACCCAGGCCATGAAACACTGGCGCAAGGCGCGCGCGCTTTTGCTGGACCAGCCACGCTCACCCGCGGTGGACGGACTGCGCGTGCGGATCGGCGGAGGCTTTGTTTACCTGGGATGGCGCGAAGGCCTGAGCGCCGAGGAAATCCAGCAGATCGTGGGTGAAACCGTCGAACTGGCGACCGAGGTCGATGACCGCTTGATACAGCTGCTGTATCTTGCCGAGGGCCGGATTTTGCAAGGCAATGGAGGTCAGGCGGACTCGTATGTGCAGAGCATCCAGAAGGCCCTTGCACTGTCGATCCAGGAGGGCGACACAGGGCGCACTGCCACCATGAACGCAGCGCTGAGTCACGCTTACACATGGGCCGGACTGCTGGAGCAGGGGCTGGCCGCGAATGATATCGCCCTGCAGGGGGCAGCCAGCATTGACAAGCTGGACCGCGAGTTTTTTGGCTTTGACATCAAGCAATGGGTGCTGGGTATCCGGGTGCGCCTGCTGATCCGGATGATGCGGCTTGATGAGGCGGGCCGCTACTTGCGGATATTGTTTGAATCGATCGAACCCGGCCATGACCCGGTGATTCGGCAGATGGCGCATCACCTGAAGGCGGAGTTGGCTTGGAGCCTGAGGGATACCGACCTTGTGCTTGAGCAGGCTGGCCATGTGGCGAGCATTGCCCAGACAAGCCGGAACGCCTACTCCCGGGCAACGCACTTGTGGACCAATGGTCTGGCCCAGGCAGCAGCGGCCAATTTTGAGAATGCGGCGCTGGAATTCTCCGAGGCACTGGCCTTGATCAGGAGTACCCAGGTCGCGGTTGAATTCGAGGCCGAAATTCTTGCCAGCCTGGCGGAGTGCCGGCATGCCGCCGGAAATTTTGAGCAATCACTGGCAGATGCCCAGTCGGCCGTGGAAACCTCACGGCGGCGCAGCAACCGGGTCGCCGAGTGCCGGGCGCTGATTGTGTGGGGCGGTGCCCTGGCGCGCAGCAGTGCCGGAAATGGCATGAGTGAGGCCCAGGCCCTTCTTGACCAGGCGCGGGAACTGATAGGAATGACGGGGGCAAAGATGTGTGAGTTGGCCTTGCTGCGCGAAGAGGCCTACATCGAACAGCTCAATGGGGCTTAGCACCCAGGCGATCAGTTGCGCGGGCGGACCAGCAAGGTAAATTCCCGCATCCCGTAAGCGTTCAGCAGCGTGACCTCTGCACCCAGTTCGCGTTCACAGTAGTCGCACCAGAGCTCTGGCCCGGTCCGGTAGAGTTCTGGCGTGGACCGCCTGGTGTCGGCCAGCGGAGCCAGAAAGTTGACCGCGAAGCCGCGCCTGCTATGGGCGTGTATGTCTGCCAGCGTGCACTGAATGAACCGGGTCCACTGCAGCTCGGGCTGCTGAAGCCTGACGTTGAAGATGCCACTGGCAACGGTGTAGTCGGACATGCCTTGCAATTCATTGCCCACCGAAAACCCGGTGTCCGGGCGCTGGGCCCACAGGCGCCTGGCGTGGAAAATCATGGCAGGGGACAGGTCCACACCCTGGTAGCTGATGGCTGTGTCCCGGAATCGTTCAGCCAGAAATTCCAGCAGTGCGCCATAACCGCAGCCCAGGTCAGCCAGTGAAAAAGGCGAATCGAAGTCGCAGACCTTCAGGAGCTGCACAAATCGCAGTTTCTGCGTGGGCACGCAAGACCAGTCCACCCCCAGTGGACCGGGCCCGTAGCGTGCAATTTTCCCGGTGTAGTAATGCTCGATATCCGAACACAAACCCGCGAACTGCTGCACGGCATGGGGAGGGGCGCCAGTTGCTGGCGGGTTTCTGTCCATGCCGCAGTCCCTGCCGGCTATTTCGCTTTGGAGTCCAGTCCGAGCGGCAATGAAACGACGAGGTAATCCTGCTTCATGTAAAAGAGCGGACGGCCTTTTTCTGTGATCAGGACGCGACCCGCTTCCTTGGACGCATTCAGGTCGTGCAGCTCAAAATAAACCGGCAGTGGTTTTTTTGCAGCCAGGTTGCGCATCAGTGCGTCCACGATGGCTGCGTCACCGCTTTTTGCGCCCACATTGGACTTCACTTTTCTCAAGCTGGTCAGATAACGCTGGAAGCGGTTTTTTGTCTCTGCATTCGAAAGACCGGTCAGGTTCAAGGCGGCAATGCTGGTCGCAAAGCTGCGGCCCAGCTTGAAGATTCCGAATTCCTTTTGCAGCTCCACCATTTCGTCCAGCCCGCCATGGAGTTCCTTGGAGCCGAGGGATGGCGCAAACCGCAGGTTCAATTTCTCCTGCAAACTGCCGACGTAGATGTCGTGCTCTTTCATGAAAATACCCATAGTCGCTCTCCTGCTGTTACGGTTAATGGAATTTGCCGCACGTTGGTAAAAGTTGCAACGTGCTGTTAAGGCTCTGCGAGTGTAGGGCCAAGTTTTTTACTTGAGAAGGGGCCGGTGCGCGCTACAGGTGCTTTCACCGCGTGGCTGCCGCTCTCGCGCCTCAAGGTGTTGTATCAGTGCGAAAGGACCGGACTTCATGCCCTGCCACCAGGCCTGTGCGGTTCATGAAATGTTCAGAATTCTCCGGGCCAACTGTGGCGCAGCGTCACTGGTACCGACCAGGCGCGCCACACCACCGCTTCGAGAACCGGCAGCCTTGAGTCCGAGAAGCACAGGGTTTTCGTCGCTGTAAGCGTGGAAATCGGGCATCTTCACCACGCCCGGTCTCTCCGGACGGCTGGCGTCCGGGTCTGGTTTGCGTGGCGAATAGGTTGCCCACATCGGGCCCGCCACGCGAACGCCACCGACAGACACCGTTTTGCTGCCGGTCGCAATGCTGTTGAAGCTGCCGCTGCGGCGAATCGGGGAAGGATTGTCCGGATGATCGACAAACGAGCCTGGGTTGCCGCTGGTGTCATACCACTGGTCTTCGAAGCGGGATTGACGCGCACCGGTTTGAACGCCAATGATCTGGTCGTCCCTTTCCACATAGGCATCCAGGGTAACTTTGCCCGCCATGGTGTTGGTGATCCTGACTTCCCAGACGCCGCTGGGTGCGGTAACGGCCGACTGCGCGAAACCAAACGTCGGTGCGACCGCGATTAACGCACAAGTGCCATTGGTGCCGGTGGCCACGGATTTGGGATAAATCAGTGCGCACAGCGGTTTGCCGCTGGGCGTGTTCCAGGTTCCTGACTGACCCCATCGCAGAGCGGGCAGGCTGGCCCGACCTGGCGGCGTGAGTTGCACCTCGATGCCTTGCGCACCCGGTGGAATCCAGAGCTCCAGGAAGTTTTGTGTCAAATCGCCCGGTTGTCCCCGCCAGTGGAGCGTAACGCGCTCCCCTTTTGATAGCGTCGCATTGGCATGTGTGCGGCTCTGATAATTGTTGCTGACCGGCAGAACAATCTGAAGGTGGCTTGCCTTGAGTGCAATGAGTTGATCCATGGCCGCTTCAAGCACTGAGCTGCCATCATGCGGCCCGGCCAGCGTGCCCCAGCTCAGGTTGACCGTTATTTTGGCGTCGCTTGCACAGCGCGAAAGGATGTACATCAGGCCATCCATGATGTGCACGTTCATCGACCCACCCGAGGTGTCCACCACCGTGTCCCAGTCCAGCTGCACTGCAACGATGTCGCAACGGCTTGCGTCGTCATGGGCCATTGCCCAGCTCGGCGGTGCATCGGGAGAAGGTGGGGCGCCGGCGATTTGGGCCAGGACCGTACGCGGGCCACATGCAATGTCGAGTACATGGGTACCATGGTTCAGGCGCTTGTTCAGCTCCATCCCCATCTTGAAGACGTCGTACACGGCCGTTTCATCCACCAGTCCGCCGTAAGTGTTTTGCCGCATGGCCAGGTTGATATCTGTCGCCGTCAGCTCGTGGCCATAACCGAGGTCAGCCGGAGCGGCCCCCGAGCCCTCCTGGTCCTGGCGCCAGAAATACCGGGTACGCGCCTTGCCGTCGCGCAGGAAATTGGCGTTGGCGAAGGCGAGCCCCCCATCAATCAAGCCGATGACCTTGCCCTCGAGCAGGGCGTGGGCTGCCACAGAGCCTGATCCACCTGGCGGATTTGGATTGTCGGCGTGGTGGCCTGCTGGCAGGCCAAGTTCAAACCGTTTCACGAGAGCGTGCAAACCGCCGCCGGGGCGGATGTGTTTGAAGAAGGCCGGCTTGACCCGTGCGGTGCAGTAGCGCAGGCCCGTGGGTGCGGCGGGGGATGTGTATGCGGGCGGCACGTGAAGCCATTTGGGCGATGAGGCTGCTTTGAATTGCGCCACGCTTACCCCGGGCGCAAGCTCAATCAGCAGCGGCAACCACCTGGGAGGCTTCTTGAGGCCATAGCCAGCAAAATTGTCTGCCTCAGCCCAGATGAGATAGGGATCAAAACCGGACGTCGCTCCGGGTTTGGCCCAGTCGATCCCTGTGAAGCTGCCTTTTTTTGGTAGTGGGGTCCAGTACATGCTGGCCTACCCGATCGGTTTCCATTCGGCAGCGGCCTTGGTCCACATGAAGTGGAGCAGCGGCGAAGTGGCGACGGCAGTCGAACCCGGGAGCAGCTCGTAGTAGCCACTCTGGTTGTCCGCCATCGAAACCCGTGGATCAAAATCGATCACGGTGTCTTTCGGGCCATGGAACTTGCGGCCATCGAATCCACGCTCGTGCAGCTTGCCCCCGGTGCAGCGCGCCACCATGAAGTCGCTCAGGGCCGTACCCAACAGGCGTCCGACGGCGCTGTCTACCGGGTAGTGCAAACCTGCAACTGTGCGGTTCACCGCGATGCGCGCAGCCAGCCGTTCCAGCTGTTCCCGGTATTTGCTACCGTGTGGCAGCAAAGACTGGAGCAGCGCGCAGGTGAGGTAGGCCTCAGTCGCATGTCCGCTGGGCCAGCTCGCATGGCCAGGCGTCGGGATCATGGGCTGGATTTGCGGCGACAGCTCGACAGGGCGCTGGCAGGCACAGGCGTGTTTGAACCTCATTTCGACATGAGTTGCCAGTGACATGGCCAGGTCCAGCAGCTCTGCCGTGTATTTGTGGCGATGCGCGGTCAGCCCTATGACGGAAGAAAAGAAGGCTCCGCCGCCATAAACCTGGGCCAGAACTTCAGCGCCGCGGTCATCACGCAGCTCGGAGTAATTGGCCACCAGATCAAGTTGTTGCTTGAAAATTTTCTCGGTAGGCCGGACCAGCCGTGCCAGTGCCATGTCCTTCAGGGGCTTTTTGTCCAAATCAACAAAACCAAGCGTCATCGATGTCTTGCTTTGGTTGACGTTGAAGTGAAGGCCGGCCAGAAGCTCCAGCTCGCAAACGGCCATACGCGGGCCGGCAGCCCATTCGGCCAGTCGGTCGGGCTTGTCCAGGGGGGTCGGCAGAGCGAACGGGATGGTGGCGCCTTGAAACGGGCCGACGAGGGCGGCACGGCTTGTGGTGAGGGCGTGCGCATTTACCGCAGCGTCCACACCATACCCGCCACCATACCCGCCGCCATACCCGCCGCCATACCCGCCACCGTAACCGCCGCCATAGCCGCCGCCATAACCGCCGCCATAACCACCACCATAACCGCCGCCCATTGCACTCATTTGTTACTCCTGAAAATTATTGAGGGACACCCAGAGCTCGCATTGCCGCTACACATCGCTGCCGGGTAATGCTATTGGCGCTACCAATCGCCAAATACGAAGACACCGAAAGGCCGGGCTCTTCCAGTAACAGAGCGCCAAGGGTTGCTCGCGCGTCATCAGTCTGGCCCGATTCAACTTGAGCCGTGAGCAGCACCCGCAGGGTCGGCGAATGGTGTCGATTGGCCCTTAAAGATCGCCGTGCATGGTGGATGGCGCGTTCGTGCTGATTGTTGGTCAGCAGTGCTGACGCCAAAAGCAGATCGAAGTAGTACCTGAGAGGGTCTATTGGTGATAGCAGAGAGGCATATTCAACCTCGACAACCGAGTCCTCCGCAGAGCCCCACATGGTCGACAGTACGCTCTTGAACAGCCACGCCATGGGCTCATTTGGGTTTGCAGCGATCGAACTTGCCAGTCGCTCTGTCGCCACCGTGAAGTTGCCCAGAAGTTGACACTGGGCATAGCCCTCAACGGCTAAAGTCAATGCGTTTTCCGGCTCGCTTTCGAGCGCCCGTTTGGTCTGTTCAAGTGCGAGTTGAGTGTCGCGTTGCGGGGAGTCGCTTAGTCCGCGAATGATGCGCATGATGTACCACTTGGCGAGCCATGCGCGAGGTGTAGCTATGCGTCCATGGCGTTCTATCAGCGCATCAAGCGCTTGGCGGCTGCGGTCAAAGTCGTGGACGGATGAGCGGTGCATCATTGAAATCCCGCCGAGCAGCAGGGAGCTGCTGTCCAGTCTGGGCATGGGTTGCACCAAGGACCGTTCAACCTCTGCGTCTATCAGCGCACGTGATGTGGCTGCAGCCAGGCTGTTGAGCAGTTCGCTTTGAGCTTGCAGCAAGTCGTCCGTGGCGCCCGACACACGCTGCGCCCACACGATCTGGTTTGTTCGCGTATCGGCCAGCTCGGCCATGAGCAGGATTTTGTTTCCGCTGGCGATATAGCTCCCCGACAGGACAAACGATGCGCCCAAGCGGGACTGCACATCCGGCATGACGCTGCCCCGGCCCCGAAATGCCGTCGTGGACAGGCGTGAGATGACGCAGATGTCAGGGCTGCGCGACAGTTGCGAGATGATCCCGTCCGCAACCAGCTCCCCGATCACAAAATGTTCTGGCTCGTTGCTGCGGGCTTCGAATGGAATTACCGCAATGGTGGGCCGAAATTCGGGTGGCGCAGCATGACTGGCAGGAATCACCGAGGCATGGCCCACAGGGCCGACCCGGTAAGCCCTCACGGGCTTTTCAACATGCTTGAGATGGCACTCCCCGAGGTCCTCCATGTCGACGTCCAGACCTGATGTCAGGGCATCGCGCAGCTCGGAGGTCACGACGGTCTCCCCCGGACCGGCCAGCGTACTCACCCGCGAAGTCAGGTTGACGTCGGTGCCATAAATATCGTGCTGGTCCGTCACAAAGCTGGCCAGGTGGCCGCCTATGCGCAGGTGTGTCTGATGTTCGGACGGGAGTCCGCTGTTGGCCTGGCGGCTGAAGTGGTGCAGGGCAAATGCGGCCTTGACCGCACTTTGGGCGCTGGCGAACTCCAGCATCAGGCCGTCACCCAGGCTTTTGACAATGCGTCCGCCATGCAGCGGCAGCACTTGCTGTTCTGCATGCTCCACCAACTGTTGCCAGCGTCGTACAAAGCCATCCTGGTCCTGCTCCATGATCCGGACCGACTCCACCACGTCCATAACCAGTAACACTTTCGTGTTTCTGGTCATGGCGGGGTGGAGTTCGATCAACGGGAGCCTCATCGTAGACGGAGTAACAAAATTTTACCTCCTCCCTTTGTAGGAGGAGCCGTCTGGATGAAACGCGCGCGGCAGATGGGGCGCTGGCGGGCCGTGCCGTTGCTTTACTGCTGAATTGCCTCTTCTTCAGCAGCCCGGGCGTCTGCTGCTATTTCGGGCAGAGCACGCAGGCGTTCATAAATGGGCGTGAAATCCGGCGCCGTTTTGTCGAACAGCTCCTGAAAGCTGTCGATCACAAAATAGCTTTGCTGGTAGCTGTCGATTTTGTAGCGGGTACGCATCACACGTTCGATGTCCAGCGGCAGGCGCTGCGGTTCGGGGCTGCGCACCGAATACTGCAACTCGCCCGACGAACTCAGTATGCCGGCGCCATAGGCGCGCAGGCCGTTCTTTTGCCGGATCAGCCCGAATTCGATCGTGTACCAGTACAGGCGGCTCAGTTGTTCACAGGCGCCGAGGCGGTGGGCCTTGAGCCCGCCCTTGCCGTACTCCTGCATGTGGTCGGCAAAAACGGGGTTGAACAGCAGCGGCACATGGCCGAACAGGTCGTGAAAAACATCGGGCTCGACGATGTAGTCGAACTCTTCCGGTTTGCGTATCCAGTCGGTGACCGGGAACTGGCGGTTCGCCAGCAGCGTGAAAAACGGCACTTCCGGAATCAGCCCGGGCACGGTGACAATTTCCCAGCCGGTGGCCTGGCGCAGCCGCTGGTTGATGTCTTCAAAACGCGGAATGTGGTCGCTTGCGCCCAATGCGGGCAGGGCGGTGATGAACTCGTCGCAAGCCAGGCCCGGCAGCAGCGCGGCCTGGCGCGCGTACAGCCGCCGGTAGGTGTCGTGGTCGGCGGCGGTGTAGCTGTCGTAGTCCTGCGGGCAGGTGTAGTCCGCGCCGGCGCGTGTGTAGTCGCCGCGCGGTGGGCGCTCACTGGCACCGTAAACAACCGGTTCAATAGCCATGAGCACCTCCCCGTTCGTCAGACCTTCGAAAAATGTTCAGGGCAAGGCGCGCCCGCGCAGACAGTAGCAGCGCTACGGCAAGCGGGCGCAACGCCGCCATGGGCATTTTCCCGGAGGTCATCACGCGGCCAGTACGCCGCGGCGCATCTGGTCGAGTTCCATGGTCTCAAACAGCGCCTTGAAGTTGCCCTCGCCGAAACCCTGATTGCCCTTGCGCTGGATGAACTCAAAAAAGATCGGTCCCAGCTGGTTTTCGCTGAAGATCTGCAGCAGCAGTTCACCGGGCTTGCCGTCCACCAGGATGTTGCGGGCTTGCAACTCGGCGACGTTTTCGCCGTGGCCCGGAATACGTTTGTCCAGCAGTTCGTAATAGGTGTCGCTGGTGTTCAGCAGCTTCATGCCGCTCAATTGCAGTGCGTCCACGCTGGCAAACAGGTCGTCAGAGCCCATGGCGATGTGTTGTATGCCTTCGCCCTGGTATCTGTCGAGGTATTCCTGGATCTGGCCGGCTTTTTCATTGCCTTCCTCGTTGATCGGGATGCGGATTTTGCCGCAGGGGCTGGTCATGGCCTTGCTTTTGACACCGGTGGCCTGGCCTTCGATGTCGAAGTAACGCACTTCACGGAAGTTGAACAGGCGTTCGTAAAACCCCGACCACTCGGCCATGCGGCCGCGGTGCACGTTGTGGGTCAGGTGGTCGATGTAAGTCAGCCCATGACCCACGGGGTTGAGTTCCGCGCCCGGCAGCGGCTCGAAGTCGACATCGAAGAAACCGATGTTGCCGATGTCGCCTTCCTTCGCACCGTTTTTGCCGCGCCAGCGGTCTATGAAATAAATGATGGAGTCACCAATGCCCTTGATGGCCGGGATGTTCAGCTCGCCGGGGCCGGCGGTGTGGGCATAACCCCAGGCGCCCAGGCGTATGGCGCGCTCATAGGCGGCCTTGGCGTCCTGCACGCGAAAGGCGATGGCGCAGACGCTGGGGCCGTGCTGACGCGCAAAACGCTGGGCAAAGGAGTCGGGCTCGGCATTGATGATGAAGTTGATGCCGCCCTGGCGGTACAGCGTCACGTTTTTGTGGCGGTGTTTTGCGATCGGCTTGAAGCCCATGCGCTCAAACAGCGCGCCCATGGCGGCCGGATCCGGTGCGGCGTACTCGATAAACTCAAAACCATCGGTGCCCATGGGGTTGTCCCAGGTGGCGGCGGAATGGGGGCTGGCGCTGGTGTCTCTGGCGTTCATGGCTTGTCCTGCAGATTCAGTTGCTGATCTTCTCACTGTAAAAGGGGACGGCCACATTTTTAATGCAAATGCACGCGCCAATCTTGAGCTGGGCGCAGTAAACCTGCAAAATACATGTCATGGAAGCACTCGACAAGCTGGACCGGATGATATTGCGCAGTCTTCAAGCTGATGGACGGGCGACTTACGATCAAATCGCCGAGCAGGTCAGCCTCTCGCCCAGCGCCGTGCTGCGCCGTGTCAAACGGCTGGAGGAAAGCGGCGTGATCGATCGTTATGTGGCGCTGGTCAAGCCCGAGTCCGTAGGGCTGGGACTGACCGCCTACATCAATGTGCGGCTGGAAAAACACACCGAATCGCACAAACGCAACCCGATGGACCTGTTTCGTGCCAGCGTGCAGACCTGGCCCGAAGTGGTGGAGTGCGCGGCTCTGACTGGCGAGATGGACTACCTGCTGCGCGTGGTGGTTGCCGACATGGGCCATTACAGCCGCTTCATCATGGACACCCTGCTCAAACACCCCAGCGTGCAGGACTGCAAAACCAGCTTTGTGCTGGACCGGGTGAAAACAACCACAGCGGTACCCGTGTAAGGCTGCAAGCGGGTCTAGTCTTGTGTTTGTGGCGCCCCGGGCGCCTAATTTGAAGCTTGAATTAGGGGCAGGTCTCCGTTGGCGCGTCGATAAATGCCTCAAATCAGCCATGCCGAGTCCGATAGCGCTCTGTTTTTGATAGCTGTTTATGTAGGTTTTTAAAGGGGAGAAGGCCTGTTTGATGCCTGATCGGGGGGTGTCACCCGCCCGGCGGAGATCAATGACCTTTCAGGCTGGACTTTCTAGGGAAAACCCTTATATTGAACATATGGTTACCCCCGGCACCCTCATCAAGGCTTCCTTCGACGCAGGCAAGGAGTTTTTTCGTGCGCCTGTCGATGACAAGGAGCGCGTGCCGCACAAGGCGCCTGTGATGGTGCCCATTCGTTCCATAGGCCCCAGCCATGGTGAGCGTATCGAAAAACACCTGCTGGCGCTGGACCTGCACGATCGTTATCTGCGTTTTGGCTACTCGGCCAGCGACGAGCAGATTCAGCGCTATGTGGCCGGCCTGAACTTCGAGCGCGACGATATTTTTGGCATCTACAACCGCAAGCTCGAACTGATCGCCATGGCGCACCTGGCGCTGTCGATTGATCCCGAGCTCAAAAGCTGCGCCGAGTTTGGCGTGTCGGTGCTCAAACATGCGCGCGGGCGCGGCTACGGCGCCCGGCTGTTTGACCGCGCCGTGATCCACTCGCGCAACGAGGGTGTGAGCATGATGTTTATCCACGCACTCAGCGAGAACACCGCCATGCTCAACATCGCCCGCAAGGCCGGCGCGGTGATCGAGCGTGACGGTTCCGAGAGCGAGGCCTACCTCAAGCTGCCCCCGGCCGACCTTGATTCGCGCGTGACCGAGATGCTGGAAGAGCAGATTGCACAGACCGACTACCGCCTCAAAGTACAGGCCAAGCAGTTCTGGGACCTGCTGGGTCTGGTGCAGGAAGTGCGCCGCGGCGTGCGCGACAGCCGCGACCGCATGCCTCTATAAAGCCCCCACGCTTGTCACTTCGTGTACTGCGCTGCCCCCCGAGGGGGCCGCTGCGCCTGCGGCCCGGCAAAGCCGGTTCCGCGGCTCCTGCTTGAATTAAATAGAGCCCCCACGCTCCCACACTTCGTGTGGGTCGCTGCACCTTGCAGGCCGCCGCTTGCCAGAGGCTTCGCTTCTGTCGCCTGTCCAGAGCTGCTCAAGCAGCTTTGGAGCCGCAGGCTCCAGCCCCGAGGGGGCCGCTGCGCCTGCGGGCCGGCAAAGCCGGACCCGCGGCCCCTGCTTGAAGGGGGATGGACCCGCGCCAAAAAGTCAATCTGCAGCGGGTTTGTAGCGCCTGGCACTGCTTCCATGCCGCCGGTCGGCCAGCGGCAGGCCATTCTGCCCGGCCATGGCGTCGGCACGCTGCTGCAGCCGTTCCAGCATTTCGCCCAGCAGCGCCGTTTCCCGCGGCGTCAGGGCCGCCAGTACCTCGCGGTTGATCTGGCTGACCAGCGGGAACAACTCGGTGTGCAGGGCAATGCCGGCAGGCGTGAGCGCCAGTCGGATCTGCCGCGCGTCTCCGACGCGGCTGTGGCGGCTGATCAGTTTCTTGCCGACCAGCGCCGTCACGGCTTTGGAAGTGCGGGGACGGTCCAGGTGCGCCTGCTCCGCCAGCCCCGATGAGCCGATAGGCCCGCGCGCAGCGAGCACGGCCAGGATGCGCCACTCACGCCGCGTGATGCCGAACTGGCCTTCGCAGTAGCGCAGCACGACGCCACCGGCGGCGGCCTGCAGGCGGCTCAGCCGGTACAGCAGGAAGTCGTCGAGAGTTTCTGGCTGCGCCAGGCGCGGCACGGCTAGAGAGGGGCTGGGCATGAGGGTTATTACCGGGGATGATTGATTTCCGCAATCAATGCGTGTGTCGGGACAATCGTGGCTCACAAACCGGAGAACCATCTTGCCACAGCTCCTCGTGCCCGCAGCGCCAGCCTTCAAGCGCCGCCAAATTCTGCTTCACAGCGCCGCTGCGGGGGCGTTGGCCGCCAGCCTTGCCTTGCCGCGCTGGGCGCGTGCCCAAAGCGGACCGATACGCATTGTGGTGGGTTATCCGCCCGGTGGCGGCACCGACCGCGCCGCCCGCCTGGTGGCTGAGCGTTTGCAGCAGCTGCTCCAACGCACGGTGATTGTCGAGAACCGCGTCGGTGCCGGTGGGCGTCTCTCCGCGCAGCAACTGGTCAATACACCGCCGGACCAGACGGTCCTGCTGCTCGGCAACCCGGCCATGATGAGCGTGTCGCCCCTGATCTACAAAGACCTCAAATATGACGTGCAGAAGGACTTCATACCGGTCGCCGCTGTCACGGATTACGATTTTGGCGTGGCGGTGGGTTCCGCCCTGCCGGTCAAAGAGGTGCAGCACATGCTGGCCTGGATTCGCGCCAATCCCAACAAGGCCAATGCCGGCGTGCCCGGCACCGGCAGCCTGCCGCATTTTTTTGCCCTGATGCTCAGTTACATGGCGCAGGTGAACATCGAGGTGGTGGGTTACCGGGGCTCGGCGCCCCTGGTCACTGAACTGATAGGCGGGCAGATTCCACTGGCTTTTGACACGCTGGACTCCTTGCTGCCGCACCACGAAGGCGGCAAGCTGCGCATCCTGGCCACCTCGGGCCTCAAGCGCTCGCCGTTTTCGCCCACGGTGCCGACTTTCAGGGAGCAGGGCTTGCCGCTCAGTGCGGTGGGCTGGAACACGTTTTTCGCGCCGTCCACCACGCCCAGGGCCATGGTGGAGCTGCTCAGCAAGGCGATTTTCCGGATCATGTCCGAGCCCGACACGCGTGCCAAGTTTGCAGCCGCCAAAATGGTGCCGGTCGCCATGACCCAGGCGCAGACAGAGGCGTCGTTCAAGGCCTTCAACACCCAGTGGACACCGGTGATCAAGCGGTCCGGCTTCAAGCCCGAATCCTGAGCCGGTGAACACCGCTTTGACCGCCGCCTCGCCACGCCCCAACATCGTATTTATCGTCGCGGACGACCTCGGTTATGCCGACCTCGGCTGTTACGGCGGCCGCGCGCCGGTGTCGCCGGTGCTCGATGGCCTGGCCGCAGGGGGAATGAAGTTCACCCAGGGGTATGCCAATTCGCCAGTGTGTTCGCCCACGCGTTTTGCGCTCATGACGGCGCGTTACCAGTACCGCCTGCGCGGCGCTGCCGAAGAGCCGATCAACAACAAAAGCCGCGGCAGCAGCACACTGGGCCTGCCGCCCGAGCACCCAACACTGCCTTCGCTGCTGAAAGCAAGTGGTTACCGCACCGCCCTGATGGGCAAATGGCATCTGGGCTACCCGCCGTCTTTCGGCCCACTGCGTTCGGGTTATGAGGAATTTTTCGGCCCCATGTCCGGTGGGGTGGACTACTTCACGCATTGCAGCTCCGGCGGCAGCCACGACCTGTGGTTTGGCGAGGAAGAAAAAAGGGAAGACGGCTACCTGACCGACCTGATCTCGCAGCGCTCCGTCGACTATGTGGAACGCATGGCCGGCGCCGCCAAAGCCGGCACGCCCTTTTTTTTGAGCATGCATTACACCGCGCCGCACTGGCCCTGGGAGACCCGTGACGACGAGGCGCTGGCGCAGGAACTCAAAAGCAACCTGTTCCACCTGCACGGCGGCAACATCCACAGCTACCGCCGCATGATCCACCACATGGACGAAGGCATAGGCCAGCTGATGGACGCTCTGCGCCGGCACGGACTGGCCGACAACACGCTGGTGGTGTTCACCAGCGACAACGGCGGCGAACGTTTCTCCGACAACTGGCCGCTGGTGGGCGGCAAGATGGACCTCACGGAGGGCGGTATCCGCGTGCCGTGGATTGCGCACTGGCCGGCGCAGATTGCGGCGGGCCAGGTCAGCGGGCAGCACTGCATGAGCATGGACTGGTCGGCCACCCTGCTGGCTGCCGCCGGAGTGGCAGCCGATCCCGGCTACCCGCTGGACGGTGTGTCGCTGCTGCCGGTGCTGCAGCAGCCGGGCCGGCGCTTTTCCCGGCCGCTGTACTGGCGCATGAACCACCGCGGCCAGCGCGCGCTGCGCGACGGCGACTGGAAATACCTGCAGGTGGACGGCAACGACTACCTCTTCAACATCACGGCCGACGAGCGTGAGCGTGCCAACCTGGCGCCCCGCGAACCGGCGCGCCTGGCCGCGATGCGCGAGGCCTGGGAGCGCTGGAATAACAGCATGCCGGCGATTCCGGCCGATGCCACGGTCAGCCTGGGTTACTCGGTCAAGGACATGCCACAGCGCTAGACAGCCGAGCCTTCCGACATTTCCCCAACTGGCTGGAACCCCCTCCTGGAGGGGGCAAGGGGGAGCAGTCCAGGCGCGCAGCGCATTTCCCCGTACCCGGCAAAAAGCCGGGCGGGGGAATGCGCTATCCTTGTCAGCTTGCCAACTACCGAACACCTCCGTGTCCGACAACCCTCCCAGTAGATCGCCCAAGCCCGAAGACAAACGTGGCTTTCTGCAAAAACTTGCAGAGATGCTCCATCCGGGGCCCGATTCCAAGGACGAGCTGATCGAAACCCTGGTCGAGGCGCAGGACAACGATGTGATTGGCGCGCAAAGCCGCGAGATGCTCGAAGGTGTGATCCGCATGGCCGACATGACGGCCGGCGACGTGATGGTGGCCGCGCCCCGCATGGACGCCATCAACATTGATGCGCCCTTCGACGAGTTGCTGCACCTGGTGATAGACACCGCGCACTCGCGCTTTCCGGTGTACGAAAACGAAAAAGAAAACATCATTGGCATCCTGATGGCCAAGGATCTGCTCAAGCTGCAGCGCGCGCCCGAGCTCAATATCCGTGCGCTGCTGCGTCCGGCGGTGTTTGTGCCCGAAAGCAAGGGCCTGAACGATTTGCTGCGCGAGTTTCGCGGCAATCGCAACCATCTGGCCATCGTGATTGACGAGTTTGGCCGGGTCGCCGGGCTCATCACGATTGAAGATGTGCTCGAGCAGATCGTCGGCGAGATCGAAGACGAGTTTGACATCGCCGAAGACGAAGGCGATATCTTCGGCCTGAGTGACCACACCTACCGCGTCAGCGGCGATACCTCGATCGAACGTGTCAACGAGGCCTTTGGTGTGAGCTTGCCCGAGACCGATTTTGAAACCATAGGCGGCCTGGTGGCCCATGAAATGGGCCATGTGCCCAAACGCAGCGAGCAGTACGCACTGGCTGGCCTGCAGTTCACCGTGCTGCACACCAAAGGCGGCGCGGTGCGCTGGTTCAAGGTGTCGCCTGTGGCCGCAGGCTGAGGCATTGCCGGACAAGGCGCAGATGGGCAAGCAGACGATCAACAGCATGATGGCCTCGCTGCCGACCATGCCGGCGCTGCTCGAACACATTGGTCATCCCCGGCTTCGCACACGTTTGTCGCTGCTGGATGTTGCTATTGTTCTGATAGCTGGTTGCGCGCATGCCTTCAGCATGGCCTGGCCTTTCTCCTTTGGACTTGCGCAGGGGCAGACGATCTGGTGGTTGCAGCTGCTGGCGCTGGCCACGCTGGTCTGGCAGCTGGACCGCTGCACCCGCTGGCGCCAGGGTTTGCTGCTGGGCTGGCTGTTTGCCACGGCCTGCCTGTGCGCCACTTTCTGGTGGCTCTACATCTCGCTGCATGTGTATGGGGGTCTGGCCGCGCCGCTGACGGTGCTGGCCGTGGGCGGCCTGGCAGTTTTTCTGGCGACCTACTACGCCCTGGCTTCCGCGCTGTTTGTGGGCCTGGCCCCCGCCGGACGTACGCGACGCGCTATCGTTTTTGCAGCGCTCTGGCTGCTGGCCGAACTCGCGCGGGTGGAATTTTTCACCGGCTTTCCCTGGGGTGAAGCCGGTTACGCCCATTTGAGCGGCTGGCTGGACGACTATGCGCGCTGGGTCGGGGTTCACGGCATGACCTTCCTGGCGGCGTTTATTGCGGCCAGTTTCGCCGGCCTGGGCCGTACGCAGCGCCAGTTGCTGGTGTTTCCGCTGCTGGTCCTGTTGCTGGTGGGGCTGGCTTTTTTTGCCGGGCGCCCCACCTCCACGTCGGCTGGCCGGATGGCCGTCACCCTGCTGCAGGGCAATATCCCGCAGGACGAGAAATTCCAGCCCGGCAGCGGCCTGCCCACAGCGCTGCGCTGGTACGCAGAGCAATTGCAGGCGGCCAAAACCGCCCTGGTGGTGGCACCAGAGACCTCCCTGCCGCTGTTGCCGCAGCAGCTGCCCGAGGGTTACTGGGCAGCATTGCAAACCCGTTTTGCCACTGGCCAGCAGGCCGCGCTGATCGGCATTCCGCTGGGCAGCCGCGCAGGGTATGCCAATTCGGTGGTGGGGCTCAAGCCCGGCACTCCGCAGGCGTACCGCTTCGACAAGCACCATCTCGTGCCTTTTGGCGAGTTTGTGCCGTCTGGCTTTCGCTGGTTCATCAACCTGATGAACATTCCGCTGGGCGACTTTCAGCGCGGCAAGTTGGGCCAGGCGACGTTTGACTGGCAGGGCCAGCGGCTGGCGCCCAACATCTGCTATGAAGACCTGTTTGGTGAAGAGCTGGGCGCAAGTTTTGCCGATGCGGCCACGGCGCCCACCGTGATGGTCAACGTCAGCAACATCGGCTGGTTTGGCAATACGGTGGCCATTGACCAGCACCTGAACATCTCGCGCATGCGGGCGCTGGAGTTTGAGCGCCCCATGATTCGCGCCACCAACACCGGCGCCACGGTGATCATTGACCACCGCGGCCAGGTCACGCATGAACTGCCGCGGCATACGCGCGGCGTACTGGTCGGCGAGGTCGAGGGGCGCAACGGCATCACGCCGTATGCCGGCTGGGTGTCGCGTTATGGCCTGTGGCCACTGTGGGGCCTGGCGCTGGCCATCGTGCTGATGGCTGCGCTGTTACGCCGCCGTTAAGCCCGCTCCCATCACCCGGTGCAGCAGCCCGGGCAGCATGTCGAGCATGCGCAGCGCGTCCTGGCCTGGCGGTGTGCTGCTTGCGAAGTAAAGGTACAGGGCGATAGGCGCAAAGTCGTGCAGCGGCACCGCCGTGAGTGTGGCGCTGTCCAGGTTGCTGGCTGTCAGGAAGTCCACCACGGTCCAGCCCATGCCGCGTTTGACCAGTTCCAGCGCCAGCCGCGAGGTATGCACCTGCAGGTTGGCGGGGGCAGTCAGGCCCAGGTTGCGCGCCAGCTCGTCAATCGACTGGCACATAGGGTCTTCTCCCACCAGCCGTACCAGCGGCATGCTGGAGAGAAATGTCATCGGGTTCTGGCGCCGCGCCCGCACGGCGCGTTGCCAGATGTCGCGCGTGACGCACAGGTAAAGCGGGCCGCTGACCTGCATGGTGCTGGTCAGCAGCGGGTGCGGGTGTTCGTAAAAACCCAGCGCAAAGTCCACGCTTCTTGTCAGCAGGGCCTGCACCATCTGGTCCTGGTGCAGGGTGCGCACTTCCACGCTGACGCGCGGATGGCGTGCCATGTGTTTTTCCAGCACCAGGGGCAGAAACTCATGGCTGATGGACGGTATGGCGGCGAGCCTGATCTGGCCGCCATCGGCCTGGCGCAGGTTGACCGCGATGCGTTTGAGCTCGTCGAGTTTGTGGTGAATCAGTGTGGATTCTTCAAACAGCACCCGCGCCTCGGGCGTGGGTGCCAGCGCACCCTTGCCGCGGGTGAACAGCTTGTAGCCCAGTTGCAATTCGGTGTGCGAGATGGTTTTGCTCACTGCAGACGGCGTGATGCAGATCAGGCGTGCCGCCGCGCTCATGTTGCCGGTTTGCATGACGGCCTGAAAGACTTCGAGTTGCCGGAGGTTCATGGGGTGCGGGGGGTGTGAATTTTAGTCACACCCTGCGGCGCATTATGCATCGCCATTCCCGGTCGGTCTGGCTACCATGAGCCAGCCTGGGCCCCAATCCCGAGAGGCTCCTGGCCTTTGGCCGACAGGGCGCCAGGCGCTTTGTACCACCCGGATCGAGCTATTCTTTTTTGGAACACCTGACATGCAAATCAAACTGAAATTTGGAAAACTGGCCGCCGGCTTCGGGCTGGCGTCTTTTGTGGCTTTGAGTGCCACGGCAAGCCCCGCAGCCGCCCAGACGGCCAAACCCCAGGTAGTGATCCTGGCCACCGGCGGCACCATCGCCGGCGCCGGCGCATCGGCACTGAACAGCGCCACCTATGCCGCTGCCAAGGTGCCGGTGGACAAGCTGCTGGCAGGCCTGCCCGAGCTGGCCAACATCGCCAACGTGCGCGGCGAGCAGGTGGCGCAGATGGCCTCGGAGAGTTTCGACAACGAAACCCTGATGAAGCTGGGCAAACGTGTGTCGGCACTCGTCAAGCAGGCCGATGTGGATGGCATTGTTGTGACCCATGGCACCGACACGCTGGAAGAAACCGCTTACTTCCTGAGCCTGGTGATACGCACCAGCAAACCCATCGTGGTGGTCGGCTCCATGCGCCCCGGCACGGCCTTGTCGGCCGACGGCGCGCTGAACCTGTTCAACGCGGTCAGCGTGGCCGCCAGCAAGGACGCCGCCGGTAAAGGTGTGCTGGTCACCATGAACGACGAAATCCAGAGTGGCCGTGATGTCAGCAAAACCATCAACATCAAGACCGAGGCCTTCAAGAGCCAGTGGGGTCCGCTGGGCATGGTGGTCGAAGGCAACAACTACTGGTTCCGCGCACCGGTGAAACGCCACACCGCGCAGTCCGAGTTCAACATCGACGAGTTTGAAGCTCTTGCGCCCGTGGAGATTGTGTATGGCTACGGCAATGTGCCGCGCACCCTGGTCGACAGTGTGGGCCAGTCGGGCGTGAAAGCCCTGATCCATGGCGGCACCGGCAATGGCTCGGTGGCCAACCGCGTGGTTCCGGCGCTGCAGGAAGTGCGCGCCAAAGGTGTGCAGGTGATCCGCTCTTCACGCGTGGCCGAAGGTTTTGTGCTGCGCAATGCCGAGCAGCCGGACGACAAATACGACTGGGTGGTCGCACACGACCTGAACCCGCAAAAAGCACGCATCCTGGCGGCGGTGGCCCTGACCAAAGCGCTGAGCAGCAAAGAGCTGCAGCGCGTGTTCTGGCAGTATTGAGCCTCAAGCCGCTATAAGAAAAGGAGCTGCTTGCGCATATGTCTAAAGGGCTGCAAGCCTATTTGGCTTGTAACCCCTGGCCCATGCGCACCAGCCGCCCGGGGCGGCTGGTGGTGATCTCGCCTTCGCGCTGCACCGCCACGCCGGCCACCCAGGTGCCCACAAATCCCTGGGCCTTCTGCAAAAAGCGCTTGCCACCGGCGGGCAGATCGCGCACCAGCGCCGGTGTGCCCACGCTCAGGCGCTGCGGGTCTATCAGGTTCAGGTCGGCGCGCAGGCCAGGGGTCACCGTGCCGCGATCGCTCAGGCCCAGGTAACGCGCATTTCGCTGCGTCATCATCTCCACCGCGCGTGCCAGCGGCAACTTGCCCTCGGCCCGACCCAGCACCCAGTGCGTCAGCATGAAGGTGGTGAAACTCGCGTCGCAGACCGTGCCCACATGGGCGCCGGCATCGCTGAGGCTGGACAAGACCCGCGGATGGTCCAGCATGTCACGCACGGCATCAAGCGAGCCGCTGTTGTAATTGAAGATCGGGAAGTAGATCAGCTGGCTGCCGTCGCCGCCGGCCAGGTGGTCGTACAGCGCCTCCAGCGGCGTGATGCCGCGCTGTTTGGCCTGCACCAGGAAACTCTGCATCACGTTCGGCTCGTAATTGAGCTGCGCGTCCAGCGGGAACATGCGGCCGCTGATCAGGTCAATCCGCGCCAGCAGAATGTCCACCAGCGGCGGAATCGCTGTGCCGTCGCCGGCCAGTCGGTCTGATTTTTCCGCCAGGATGCGCGCCTTGCGGGCCGGTTCGCGCAGCGCGGCCGCGCGTTCAGCCAGCGGCAGGTGGGCGACTTCCTTGTAGCCGGGGAAACCCATGAAGGGGTGAAAACTCGCGTCCAGCCCGTTGATCACGCCTATGCCGCGCGCCGCGGCCTGCAAATAAAGCGGCAGGCCGGCGGCCACCGCGGCATCGACGCGGGTACGTATCGCCTGGTACTGCTCGCCACCCGGGTCGCGCTGCAGCCAGGTCATCGACAAAGGTTTGCCGCTGGCGCGCGCCATCTGCTCGACCAGGTCGAACTCCGTATCAAAGCGCTGCGGCCCCTGCATCAGGTCGAAGTCGCTGACCACCTGCAACACGCCATGGGTGATGCCCTCAAAGGCGCTGGCGAGGCCGGTCAGTTCCGCCGCGCTGGCCTCGGCGGCCGGGGTTTCCTTGCCTTCGGAGGTCCGGTGGTTGTCGCTGCGGCCGGTGCTGAAGCCTGCGGCGCCGGCCTGCAGCGCCTCATGCAACAGGTCGCGCATCGCGGCGATGTCGGCCGCAGTCGCACCTTGTTGGGCCAGCGCGCGTTCTCCCATCACATACATGCGCAGCGGGTCGTGCGGCACCTGCACCAGGTAGTCCAGGCTGCGCGGTGTTTTTTCCAGCGCGTCCATGTACTGCGGAAAACTTTCCCAGTCCCAGCGTATGCCCTCATGCAGCGCCGCGCCGGGAATGTCTTCCACACCCTCCATCAGTTTGATCAAATCGTCCTGGTGGCCGGGGCGCACAGGCGCAAATCCCACGCCGCAATTGCCCATGACGAGTGTGGTCACGCCGTGGTAAATGCTGGGCGTGAAGTTTTCGTCCCACGTCACCTGGCCGTCGTAATGGGTGTGAATATCGACAAAACCGGGCGTGACCCACAGGCCGCGTGCGTCCACGGTTTCATGTGCAGCCTCGGTGACGGTGCCGACGGCCACGATGCGGCCCTCACGCACACCGACATCGGCCACAAAGGGCTCGCCGCCGCTACCGTCCACGACGGTGCCGCCTTTAAGCAACAGATCGAGCATCTTGTCTCCTCCACCAGAAAGCCAGCGACAGGCCGCTGACGATATGCCAGATGCCCCACAGGCTGGCCAGTGTCACCATGCCCAGGTCGCTGTTGAATTGCACACCAATGATGCCGAGTGCCAGGCCGGAGTTCTGCATGCCGCCCTCGATCATGACGGCGCGGCGGTCTTTGTCAGTGACGCGCATCGCCATGCTGGTGATCCAGCCAAAAAAGAGGCCGCTGGCGTTGTGCAGCATCACAATCAGCAAGGTGGGCAGCAGCCCCAGGGTCAGCAGCTGGCGCTCCTTGATCAGCCCGGCAACAATAAACAGCAGCAGCGCCGCCACGGCAAAGTGGCCCAGGGGCTTGCGGATGCGCGCCGTCAGGGCCGGCAGCCGATGTGAAAACAGCAGGCCCAGCGCCATGGGCACGGCCAGCAACAACAGCAGGCTGATCCAGATCGCCGAGGGGTCTATCGCCAGTTCGCGCAACCAGGCCGCAGTGGCCGGGTTGCTGGCGATCATCCAGGCGAAGTTGAACGGTGTGGCAAACAGCGCAATCACGCTGGCCACGGCCGAGACGCTGACCGACAGCGCGGTGTTGCCGCGCCCCAGGTGGGTCACCACATTGCTCAGACTGCCACCGGGGCAGGCCGCCACCAGGATCATGGCGGCTTCGATGTTGGGCGGCAGGTCCAGCACCAGCGTCGCCAGCCAGGTGGCCACCGGCAGCAGGATGAACTGCGGAATCAGCCCGCAAAGCACCGCCCGGGGCGTTTTGGCGACGCGTGTGAAGTCCTGCACCCGCAGCTCCAGCGCCACCGAAAAGACCATGGTGGCCAGCACCAGGCTCAGTATCCATTGTTGTGTTGTCATGACACTTTCCTTGTGCCTGAGGGTAACCGGGTGAAAGCTCCGTAAAATCAAGGGTTTTCGCGGGTTCAGCCCGCTTCGGCCATCCCGGCGGCCTGCCTCGCCGCACTCCCTATTTATGTTGACCTTTCAGCAAATCATCTTGAAGCTCCAGTCTTACTGGGACGCGCAGGGCTGCGCGCTTTTGCAGCCTTACGACATGGAGGTCGGTGCCGGCACCTCGCACACCGCCACCTTTTTAAGAGCGCTGGGCCCCGAGCCCTGGAAGGCGGCTTATGTGCAGCCCAGCCGCCGGCCCAAGGACGGCCGCTACGGCGAGAACCCGAACCGGCTGCAGCACTACTACCAGTACCAGGTGGTGCTCAAGCCGGCGCCCGCCAACATCCTGGAGCTGTATCTCGGCTCGCTCGAAGCGCTGGGTTTTGACCTGAAAAAAAACGACATCCGTTTTGTTGAAGACGACTGGGAGAACCCGACGCTGGGCGCCTGGGGCCTGGGCTGGGAAGTCTGGCTCAACGGCATGGAGGTCACACAGTTCACCTATTTCCAGCAGGTCGGCGGCATTGACTGCAAACCCATCACCGGCGAGATCACCTACGGCCTGGAGCGCCTGGCCATGTATTTGCAGGGCGTGGACAACGTCTACAACCTAACCTGGACCGAAGGCCCCGACGGCTCCAGACTCAGCTACGGCGATGTCTACAAGCAAAACGAGGTCGAGCAATCGACCTATAACTTCGAGCACAGCGACGCCGACTTCCTGTTCACGGCCTTCACCGCGCACGAAAAGCAGGCCAAACACCTGATTGAAGTGCAGCTGGCTTTGCCCGCGTATGAGCAGGTGCTCAAAGCCGCACACAGCTTCAACCTGCTGGATGCACGCGGCGCGATCAGCGTGACGGAGCGCGCCGCCTACATTGGCCGCATCCGCAATCTGGCGCGCGCCGTGGCGCAAAGTTATTACGAGAGCCGCGAACGCCTGGGTTTCCCGATGGCACCGCGCGAGTGGGTCGAACAGATGACGAAGAAGGCTGCATAAACCCATGACAACGAAGAACCTTCTGGTTGAACTGTTTGTAGAAGAGCTGCCGCCCAAGGCGCTCAAAAAACTCGGCGACGCATTTGCGGGCGTGCTGTTTGAACAACTCAAGGCCCAGGGCCTGACCGGTGCCGATTCCGCGCTGACTTCCTTTGCTTCACCACGCCGCCTGGCCGCACATGTCACGGCTGTTGCTGCGCAAGGCGCTGACAAGGCCGTTTCACAAAAACTCATGCCGGTGGCGGTGGGCCTGGATGCGACGGGCCAGGCCACACCCGCGCTGCTCAAAAAACTGCAGGCGCTGGGCGCCGACGCTTCTGCGGTGGCCGGCCTGAAAAAAGCCATGGACGGCAAAGCCGAAGCGCTGTTTTACGACAGCCTGGTCACCGGCGCCACGCTGGCCGAAGGGCTGCAAAAAGCCTTGCTCGAGGCGATTGCCAAATTGCCGATTCCCAAGGTCATGACTTACCAGCTCGCCGACGGCTGGAGCGATGTGAAGTTTGTGCGTCCTGTGCACCGCCTTACCGCTTTACATGGCGAAACTGTTTTGGCCGTCAGGGCCCTCGGGCTTGAAGCCGGCAACATGACCGAAGGCCACCGATTTGAATCGGAGGTGAAGGCTTTTGCCATTCGCGAGGCCGACAGTTATGAAGCCCAGATGCTGGAGCAGGGCAAGGTGATCGCCAGTTATTCGAAGCGCAAGGCCGAGATCGCCAGACAACTCGCCGCAGCCGCTGCCAAAGTCGGCGGCGGTGTCAAGGCGATTGAAGATGACGCGCTGCTCGACGAGGTGACCGCGCTGGTCGAACGCCCCAATGTGCTGGTCTGCGAGTTCGAAAAAGAGTTTCTCGACGTGCCGCAGGAATGCCTGATCCTCACGATGAAGGCCAACCAGAAGTATTTCCCGCTGCTTGAAGCCTCCGGCAAGCTCAGCAACAAATTCCTGGTGGTCAGCAACATCAGCCCGGCAGACGCCAGTGCGGTGATCCAGGGCAACGAACGTGTGGTGCGTCCGCGCCTGGCCGATGCCAAGTTCTTTTTTGACCAGGACCGCAAGAAAACCCTGGCTTCGCGTGTGGAAGGCCTGGGCAAGGTCGTGTACCACAACAAGCTGGGCTCGCAGGGCGAGCGAGTGGAACGTGTGCGCGCGATTGCCAAAGCGGTGGGCCTGCAACTGGGTGGGGCCGCACTGGCGCAACAGGCCGATCAGGCCGCACACCTCGCCAAGACCGACCTGGTGACCGATATGGTGGGCGAGTTCCCGGAGCTGCAGGGAACCATGGGCCGCTACTACGCGCTCAATGACGGCCTGAGCATCGACGTGGCAGACGCGATTGAAGACCATTACAAACCGCGTTTTGCCGGAGACGAACTGTCGCGCAATGCCGTAGGGGTGGTCGTCGCCCTTGCTGACAAGCTGGAAACCCTTGTGGGCATGTTCGGTATCGGCAATTTGCCAACCGGCGACAAGGATCCGTTTGCATTGCGGCGCCATGCGCTGGGGGTCGTGCGTATGCTGATCGAGCGTGAACTGCCGCTGCAGTTTCACGAACTCACGCGTTTGGCTTTTGGCGTCTTTCCTGCCGGGCTGTTACAGGACAAGGCCGTTGAGCTGGACGAGTTTCTGATCGAACGCCTGAAAGGCTACCTGCGTGACGGTGGGTACTCGGTGGCGGAGGTTGACGCGGCGATTTATGCGCAAAAGCTCGGCTTGTGGTCCACCATTCCCAAACGCCTGGCCGCCGTGCGTACCTTCGCCGCCCTGCCCGAAGCGCCGGCCCTGGCCGCCGCCAACAAACGCATCGGCAACATCCTCAAAAAGGCAGACGGCGTGGACGCCCATGTCAGCGAGCTGCTGTTGCAGGAGCCAGCCGAAAAAGCGCTGCACGCTGCGATGCAGCAAGTGGTACCGCAGGCCAGTGCCCGGTTTGACGCTGGCGACTACGCGGCTTCGCTGCAAACCCTGGCCGCGCTGCGTGCGCCGGTCGATGCTTTCTTCGACAGCGTGATGGTCAACGCAGAGCAAACCGATTTGCGCTTGAACCGGCTTGGCTTGCTGGCCACCTTGCATGCGGCCATGAACCGTGTGGCCGACCTGTCCAAACTTGCCGCCTGAGGCCGCGCCACCATGACGGACCTCAAACTGGCCTGGCGCGCGTGGAAAACACGTTACCGGGACCAGGTGTTTGAACTGCGCGCGATCCGGCACGCCCTGCGCCGCGGCGGCGTGGCCATCGATGTAGGCGCCAACAAGGGCAGTTATCTTTATTCGATGGCGCGCTGGGCCGGGGCCTCGCCTGTCGTGGCGTTTGAGCCGCAGCGTGCCCTCGCGCAGTACCTGCTTGGCGCCTGCCAGCGCAGCGGCCTGAACAACGTCACGGTGGAAAACCTGGCACTGTCGAATCAGCAGGGGGAACTCAATTTGTTTGTGCCCGGCGACACCCACTCCCCGGGGGCTTCGCTGGAGGCCGGCATTGCCGACAAGACCGCCTGCCACACCGAGACGGTCACGGTCACCACTCTGGATCGTTATGCGGCTGAAAAACTCACGGCGCCGGTGCGTGCCATCAAGATCGATGTGGAAGGCCATGAGCTGGCGGTGCTGCAGGGCGCGCTTGAGCTGATACGCCGCGACAAACCCCTGCTGGTGATCGAGTGCGAAGGCCGCCACTTGCCGGCCGGTCAAACCGTGCAGGACTTCATCGCGCTGGTGGTGTCGCTGGGTTACAGCGCCACGCTGGCCATGCCGGGCCTGCGTGAATTGCCTGCGGCCGAGTTTCGCGACGAGCTGCATCAGAAGCAGTCGGGTGAGCGCTTCTGGGACGCCAAGGACTATTACAACAACTTCATCTTCCGACCCACGGGGGCTGCCTCATGAAACTCGTCATCCTTGACCGCGACGGCACCATCAACAGCGACAGCGACGACTTTGTCAAAACCCCGGACGAGTGGGTGCCGCTGCCGGGCGCGCTGGAAGCCATTGCGCGCTTCAACCATGCGGGCTGGCATGTGGTGATTGCGTCCAACCAGTCGGGCCTGGGCCGCGGCCTGTTTGATGTGGCCTCGCTCAATGCCATGCACGCCAAAATGCACAAGATGCTGGCGGCCGTGGGCGGTCGTGTCGATGCGGTGTTTTATTGCCCGCACAGCCCCGAAGAAAGCTGCAACTGCCGCAAACCTCTGCCGGGACTGTTTGAACAGATTGGTGCGCGTTTTGGTGTGGCACTCAAGTCGGTACCGACCGCCGGCGACTCGGTGCGAGACCTGCTGGCAGGCGCGGCGGCGGGCTGCGAGCCGCACCTGGTGCTGACCGGCAAATCAGCGTCCTTCCAGGGCGGGGGCCAGCCCGAGGGTTTGCCGCCAGGCACGCGCCTGCACGCCGACCTTGGGGCTTTTGCGGAATTCATTCTGAACCGGCCTGCAGCTGGAGTGCTATGAAATCAATAGCTGCCTGTGTATGTAACCAAAGGGCTGCAGCCCTGAAACACCTTAACCCCCACTGAAGAGTTTGCCATGCCATTGATTCGATCCATCCTGCACCTGCTCTGGATGACGCTGACCGTGATTCCCTGGGCGCTGGCGGTGCTGGTGTTTTCGCTGTTCGGCAGCAGCACCCGGATTTACTGGATGTGTGCGGGCTGGCTGCGAGTGGCGGTCAGCGGCGGCACGGTCATTCTGGGTATCAAAAATCGCGTGACCGGCATGGAAAACCTGCCGACAGCGGAGACCAGTGGCTGCGTGCTGCTGCTCAAACACCAGAGCACCTGGGAGACGTTTTCCATGCCTACGCTGATGCCGCACCCGCTGGCCTATGTGTTCAAGAAAGAGCTGCTCTATGTGCCGTTTTTCGGCTGGGCCATGGCGCGCATGGACATGATCCACATTGACCGCAGCCAGCGCGCCCAGGCTTTCAACAAGGTGGTCGAGCAAGGCCGGCGCCTGATGAGCCAGGGCGTCTGGGTCATCATGTTTCCGGAAGGCACGCGCATTGAGCGCGGGCAAAAAGGTGTCTATAAAACCGGCGGAACCCGGCTGGCGATAGAAACCGGTGCGCCGGTGATTCCGGTCGCCGTCACATCGGCCAAGTGCTGGCCGCGCAAGGCCTTTATCAAGAAGCCCGGCATCGTGGATATCTCTATCGGCAAGCCCATCAGCAGTGTCGGCCGCAAGCCGGAAGAGTTGATGCGCGAGGTCGAGGCCTGGATAGAAGCCGAGATGCGCCGGCTCGACCCCGAGGCCTATCCGGAGACTGCCACGACCCGACTCTGAGACACTGCTTCTTCGTCCTGGCCTCCGGCGCTAAACTGCAGCATGCAAAGGCTTCTCCAGTTCACACTCGACCTGTTTGAGCGGGAGCCGCAGCCACCGGCCGCCGCCCCGTCCGTGAAACCGGACAGGGCTCAAAAGGAAGAAGAAAGTCGGCTGCTGTCCCTTGTCCCCTCTGCGCCTTCAGCTATAAAAACCATAGCTGACGAAACACCTGACGCACTGCCAGCGCAGACGCTGGCGCAGCTGCTGGCGCCGCCCACCTACCGCCACCCCGCCGCCACGCGCGAAGCCCTGCTGCAGGGCACGGTCGTGGGCTACCACTTTCGCCGCGGCAAACGCCGCACCATCGGGTTTTCTGTGGGGGCGGAAGGGCTGGTGGTCAGCGCACCCAAGTGGGTGCCGCTGTATGAAATTGACAAGGCGGTGCAGGAAAAATCCGGCTGGATCGTGCAGAAATTGCACGAGACCCGGGCCCGGCACCGGCGGCTGGAGTCGGCCCGCATCGAGTGGAAGGACGGGGCCAGCCTGCCTTTTCTGGGCGAACCGGTGCGCGTGGTGATTGACCCGACACACGCTTTTGGCGGCGTGGGTGCAGAGCTCAGGGGTGGCACCCCGCCGGGCGCGGTGTTGCAGGCTGACGCTGTGCCGGCCGGCGCAGCAAAAACCCTGCAAATTGCGCTGGCCCATGGTGCTGGCGCCGAGCAGATTCGCGATGCGGTGCAAGCCTGGCTGATGCGGCAGGCCAAACGCATCTTTACCGAACGCCTCAACCATTTCGCCCCGCAACTGGGCGTACAGTGGCACAAGTTGAGCCTGAGCAGCGCTGGTACGCGCTGGGGCAGCGCCAGCGCTGACGGCTCCATACGCCTGAACTGGCGCCTGATCCATTTCAGGCTGTCGGTGATTGACTATGTGGTGGTGCACGAGTTGAGCCACTTGCGCGTGATGGACCACAGTCCGCGCTTCTGGGACACTGTGCGCACCATCGTGCCGGACTACGCCGAGCTGCGCAATCAGCTCAAGGACGAGGCTGTTCCGCGCTGGTAAAGGTCCTGGATAAATGGACATTTCGTGCAAAAAGGTCGGGGAGCTTGAAGCTTGTGTCCGCCAGGGGTGGACAAACTTGTAAACATCTGTAATATGACAAATGTGATGAAAGTGACATCCGATAACGATGTGCAGGAGCAAAAAGCTGTATGAACGAAGACAAACCCATCCTGGTGGTGGAAGACAATCCTGACCACCTGGAGCTGACTGTGCTGACCTTGCAGGAGCAGGGCGTGGGCACCGCCATTGTCACCGCGCGGGATGGTGCGGAGGCGCTGGATTATCTGTTTGGCCAGGGGACACACGCGGGCCGCGACACCCAGAAGCAGCCGGCTTTTGTATTGCTGGACATGAAACTGCCCAAACTCTCGGGCCTGGATGTGTTGCGCAGCCTGCGCAGCAACCCGCTGACGGCGCTGGTGCCTGTGGTCATGCTGACCTCTTCCAGTGAGCAGTCGGACATCATTGCCTGTTACCAGAGCGGGGCTAATGGCTTTGTGCGCAAGCCGGTTGATTTTGGTGATTTCACGGAAAAACTCAGCCGCCTGCAGGACTACTGGTTGCGGGTCAACGAGTCCATTGCCACGGCCTGACACCGTGCGCTGTTCCGGCTAGGCGCCGCGCAGCCTGACGCCCTGGCTGTGTGCCTGTCCTGGCAGGTACAGGTTTTTCGGTTGTCCGAGTCAACAGCGGGATCAAGCATGAAGACCAGGATCAGTTTGCGCACACGCATCATCATGCTGGTGATGGTGGCGATCATTCCGCTGCTGGTCCTGTTCCTCTTCAAGGCCTGGCTGGTGACACAGGCGGGCCTCAGCCGCGCCACTGAAAACCTGAAGTTCGCCGCTTCGCTGGTGGCCGCCAACCACGAACGGGTGGGAGAGGCGGCGCATCAGGTGCTGATGGCGGTCGCCAGCGCGCCCGGCCTGTTATCCGATGGTCCGGACGAATGCCGGCGTTACCTCAAGACCCTGAAGGACCAGCTCGCGGTCTACACCAATCTGGGCATCATTGGTCTGGACGGCTACTTTGTCTGCGATGGCGTGGGCAACAATTCGACTGTTTTTGCCGGTGACCGTGACTATTTCAGGTCGGCGCTCGCCACCCGCGGTATTGCCGTCAGCGGTTACATGGTGGGCCGCGGCACCGGCAAGCCTGTCATCACCTTCGCGATACCGGTGGAGCGCGAAGGAAAAACAGCCAGCGTCGCCTTTGCCAGTGTGGACCTGGGCGAGTTTTCAAAAGTACTCGCCGATGCTTCGCTGCCCAACAGCAGCCGGTTTCTGATCACGGACCGCAAGGGGGTGGTGCTGGCGGCCAGCCCCGACAAGTCCGCCGTGGTGGGCCAGGTGGTGGCGATCCCGCAGATGGCCGATGCCGTCAACACCATGCGTGCCGGCACGGGGGAAGGCCCCGACAGCGAAGGCATCCAGCGGATTTTTGCGTTTCTGCCGGTGGGCAGCGCTGCCGCTCCGGAGTTTTTTGTGGCGGTCAGCGTGAGCCGGGACCGGGCGGTAGGCCCTGCCCTGCAGCAATTGAGGCTGGAGCTTGCCGCGCTGGGGCTGGTGGCTTTTCTCGGGCTTTGGCTGGCCTGGGTCATGGGAAGCCGCGCGATCGTGGCCCCGACCAACGAAATTCTTGCGGCCAGCCAGCAGATCCAGCATGGGGTGCTGGGTACCCGCATTTCCGCCGCCTCACTGGACGAAGGGGGCGAGTTTTCACGCATTGCCGCCGGCTTTAACCAGATGGCCGAGTCGCTGGAAAGTCAGCGGCAGGCGCTGCAGGCAGAGCTGCTGCGCAGCGAGACGGTGCAACAAAAGCTGCAGGATGCGCAGCGCCTGGGCCGCATTGGTTACTGGCAGCTCGAGCTGGCCACCTCCCGGATATGGTGGTCGGACGAAACGTATGAGCTGATGGGGGTGAACCCGGCCGATTTTGAGGTGACGTACGCGAATTTTCTGCGGCTGGTACACCCCGGCGACGTGGAGGCTTTCAAAGTTGCCCGTGACGCTGCCGTGTTGGCGAATATCACGCTGGAGCTTGAGTTCCGGATCATCACCGGCACTGGCGATATCCGGTGGATTCACCAATCGGGCCGCGCGCATGGCGGTGGCGACGGCATGGCGCCCACCCACAGAACCGGCGTGATTCAGGACATCACCGCGCGCAAACACTCTGAACTGGCGATGGTGCGCAACACCGAACTGCTGAACCGCACCGGTGAGATGGCAAAAATTGGCGGCTGGGAGCTGCTGCTGGACCGCATGGTGTACGTCTGTTCGGACGAGGTGTTCCGCATTCACGAAGTGCCCAGGAACAATTACACGCCGGTGGAGCAGGCCATTGCTTTTTATGCGCCCGAGGCCCAGCCGCTGGTGCGTGCCGCCTTGCAGGCGGGCATTGAGCGCGGAGAACCCTGCGATCTGATCTTGCCCTTTGTCACGGCCACCGGGCGCCGCCGCGTGGTGCATCTGCAAGGCCGGGCCCTGCAGGAGAACGGAAAAACCGTGCGCCTGGTGGGCGCCTTGCAGGACGTCACCGAGCAACAGGAGGCACAGGCCCAGCTCAAGCTGCTGGAGGCGGCAGTCTCGCGCCTGAACGACATTGTGCTGATCACCGAGGCCGAGCCGATTGCAGAGCCGGGGCCTCGCATTGTTTTTGTCAACGACGCCTTTGAGCGCCGAACCGGCTACAGCCGCGAGGAAGTGCTGGGCAAGTCGCCGCGCTTCCTGCAGGGGCCCAACACCCAGCGCGATGAGCTGGACCGCATAGGCGCGGCGATGGCGAAGTGGCAGCCGGTGCGCGCCGAGCTGATCAACTACAGCAAGAGCGGCGAGGAGTTCTGGATAGAGCTCGATATCGTGCCGCTGGCCGACAGCAAGGGCTGGTTTACCCACTGGGTGGCCGTGGAGCGGGACGTCACCCACCGCAAACGCGCCGAACAGGCGCTGATCGACAGCGAGGCCCGCCACGCTGCACTGTTTGAGGCGGCGCCGGTTCCGATGTGGGTGGTGGACGACCAGACGCAGGGTTTTATCGCCGTCAATGAGGCCTGTGTCCGGCGTTACGGCTACAGCCGGGCCGAGTTTCTGACGATGTCGATTTTCGATATCCGGTCCGAGCTGGAGGCCAGACGGCTCAAGCAGGTCCTGGGCGCTGAGTCCATGGCAGGCATACACCGCTGGCTGCACCGGTGCAAGGACGGGACCGAGTTTCCGGTCGATACCCTGTCACACCGGCTGCAGTACGGCGGGCGTGCGGCGCGTTTTGTGGTGGCGGTGGACATGACCGCGCAGGTGCTTGCTGAAAAGACGGTGCAGGACCACCTTTTTACACTTCAGCGCGCTGCTGACGCGACCCAGGCGATCACCCGTCACCGCACGCTGGAGGCCACGTTGCGCGAGGCGGTGGAGCAGGCCAGGGCGGTGGTGGGCGCGCACCAGGCGGTGGTCAGTGTGTCCTTGCCCGGTGAACCGGCACAGGCCACCAGTGCGTTGTCCTGCTCCAGCAAATATGCCGATTGCCGGGAGCTGGTGCGCTGGTCCCATGAAAGCGGCTTTTATGCGGCGGTTTGCAGCTCGCGCAACCCGATGCGCCTCACTCATCCCGAGTTGCAGGCCCTGCCGGCCTGGCAGGGCCTGGGCCTGGCCGATGGCCAGCCCTTGCCAATGCGCGGCTGGCTGGCGGTGCCTCTGACCGGTCACAACGGCGAAACCATAGGCCTGCTGCAGCTCAGCGACAAATACGAAGGCGAGTTCACGCTGCAGGACCAGTATGTCAGTGTGGAACTGGCCCAGCTGGCCTCGATTGCGATTGAAAACGCGCAGCTTTTCGAACAGGTCCAGCAACTCAATCGGGGGCTGGAGGAAAAAGTGACAGAGCGCACTGCCGCGCTGGCGCGGCAGGTGGCCTTGTCGCGTGTGCTGGCCGAGCAGGCGCCCCAGGTGGTCTGGAATGCCAGCGCCGATGGGCGCGTGATTTACGCCAACCGCAAATGGTATGACCTGATGGGCGGCAGCCCGCCGGACTGGATGGGCTTGAAGTGGCTGGACGCGATCCACCCCGATGACCGGGCGGCGGTGGACGCCAATTGGCGGGCTTCGCGCCGCAGCCTCAAGCCGTATGAAGGCATGCGGCGTTTTCTGGCCGCCGACGGGACTTACCACACCATGTCCTACAGCGCTGCGCCTGTGCTCGACGAGCAGGGCGCCGTGTTGTTCTGGGTCGGCATCGACGCCGATGTCACCGATATCAAGGCCACTGAAACCGCGCTGCGCCTGTCGAATCAGGAACTGGAGGCGTTTTCCTACTCGGTGTCCCACGATCTGCGCTCGCCCCTGAACACGGTCGACGGCTTCAGCCGCCTGCTGGCCAAACAGCTCGGTGCTGGTCCGTCGAATGAAAAAATACAGCACTACCTGGCGCGCATTCAGGCGGGGGTGGCGCAGATGGGACGGCTGATTGAAGACCTGCTGTCGCTGGCCCAGGTGTCGCGCATGCAGTTGCGCCACGAGACGGTGAACCTGAGCGCGCTGGCGCATGAAATTGCCGACGAATGCCGGGGCCGCAACCCCGAGCGTGTGGCCAGCATTCACATTGAAAATGGGCTGCAGGCGCAGGGCGACAGCAGGCTGCTGCGCGTGCTCATGGAAAACCTGCTGGGCAATGCGTGGAAGTTCACATCCCAGTTGGCGCATGCCGACATCCATATCACCCACACCCTGGACGCCGCCGGCCAGGTGGTGTTTCTGGTGCGCGACAACGGGGCGGGTTTTGACATGGCCTATGCGGACAAACTTTTCAACACCTTCCAGCGCCTGCATGCGGTGACCGAATTCCCGGGCAGTGGTGTCGGTCTGGCCACGGTGAGCCGGGTCATCAGCCGGCATGGCGGCCAGGTCTGGGCCGAAGCCGCACCGGACCAGGGGGCGACCTTCTTTTTCACCCTGCCAGGCGCCGTGGTCCTGCCGGGCCGCTGAAAGTGTAAGATTTTCCGTCAAATGATAGTTATTAAATTCAATTGAATAAATCCATGAATTTGTTTAAATTAACAAGTCCTATTTTCAAGGTTTTTCCTCATGCCGCGTGAACCTCAAAATTTTGAAACCGCCATCACGGCGAATGATTTTTCAAGCGATGACTACTGCGGCACCACCTACGCGGCCAAGCTGCTGGGCCTGTCGGTTGCCACGGTCCAGTCGCTGGTTGAAAAGGGCGAAATTGATGCCTGGAAAACGCTGGGCGGCCATCGGCGCCTCTCGCTGCGTGCCATCAACAACTATTTGTTGAAAAACAGCCCGCAACTGGCCCAGGTCGATGCCGACCCGCGCAACCGGCTCAGTGTGCTGGTGGTGGAAGACGATGAGGCCACCTGCGAGCTCTACAAGGCCCAGTTCGAGGAATGGAACATGCCGGTCGATTGCAGTTTCATGCCGTCTGCGCTGGAGGCCCTGATGGACATTGCCAGCATGCGGCCCGACCTGTTGATCACCGACCTGAACATGCCGGGCGTCGATGGCATGGAGATGTTGCGGGCGCTCAAGCGCAACCAGCAACTGATGGCGATGCAGATACTGGTCATCAGCGGCCTGTCGAGGGAGGCTGTGCGCGAACGGGGTGAGCTGCCGCCGAACTCGCATTACCTGGAAAAACCGATCAATTTCGACTGGCTGCACGGTTATGTCACCGCCCTGCTGGTGGCCAACCGCAAATGGCGCTGACACGGCACCCCTGAGCGCCTGACCTGGAGCCAGCCCGGTGACGTTCAAGACTTGGTGGTGCCGCTTGAGCGGGGGAAAACGTCAGCCCCTGGCGCGTTTGCCGGAGGTGCAGAACATCGGTGAAGAGGCTTTTCAAACCGCGCTGGAGCTCGCCACCGAGGGGGTGGTCCTGCTGGACCAGAGCGGCCGCGTGCTGACGCTGAACAGCCGCGCGCTGGCACTGATGCATTCCGGGCTTGCCAGCCTGCAGGGCGCCGACTTCTGGGAAGTTGTGCCCGAAGCCATCAGCGACAGGCACCGCAGCGCTGCCGAGCAGGCCATGCGCTCGGGCAAACAAAGCGCCTTTATCAGCCACCATGCGTTTGAGGACCAGTGGATCGAGTACCTGCTCAGGCCGCGGGCGGACGGCATGGTGGTCAATCTGCGCGATGTCAGCGCGACGCACCGCGTCCTGCGCACGCTGCAGGAAAGCGAGGCGGGCCAGAAAACCCTGTTTGAGGCCCATCCGGTGGCGCTGTGGCTGTTCGACCCCGGCTCGCGCCGGCTGCTGGCGGGCAATCAGGCCAGCGCTGCCCTGTATGGCCAGCCGCTGGAAGGGCTGGTCGAGCGCTCGGTGGAAATATTTTTTCCTGATGGCGAGGGCGCGGCCTTCATGGACTCCCTGCCGGCCGGGGATTTCCACGGCGAGATGCGGCTGTGCACGCAGAAAAAAGCCGATGGCGAACGCCTGCTGGTTGAGCTGGCCTGCACGAGTGTTCACTGGCAGCTGCGCCCCGCGGTGTTGGTCAGTGTGGTGGACGTGGGGGCGCGGCATGTGGCCGATGCGCAATTGCGGCAGCGCAACGATGAGCTGGAGCTGGGCATGGCGCAAGCCACGCTGCAGGCCCAAAGCAGCCGCAAGGAGCTTGAGACCTTTTTGTATGCGATGTCGCACGACCTGAAAGCGCCGCTGCACGTGGTCAGCGGTTTTGCGCTGACGCTGGCGGAACGCTATTCTGCGGTGCTGGACCGACAGGGCCAGCATTTTCTGGAACGGATCCAGGCCAGCACACGCCAGCTGGCCAAACTGATTGATGACCTGCACACCCTGACCTACTTGCCGCGCGTGACGCTGGTCGCCGAAACGGTCGATCTGGCCCCGGTCTGCCGGCGCCTGATGGACGAGCTCGGCAAGCGCGAGCCCGAGCGCCAGGTGCTGCTGGAAATGCCGGCGCATTTGCTGGTGAAGGGCGATAAAAACCTGCTCGCCACCGCGCTGTCCTGCCTGCTCGACAACGCCTGGAAATTCACCTCGAGAAAAGACCAGGGCTGGGTCAGGGTCGCGCTGCTGCCGGGCCCGCAGCCCGGTGATGCGGTGGTCTGTGTGTCGGACAACGGTGTCGGTTTTGATGCCGCTTATGGAGAAAAATTATTCACGGCTTTCCAGCGCCTGCATTCCAGCGCTGATTTTCCGGGTACCGGGCTGGGCCTGGCGATTGTTCAACGTATCGTCCAGATGCACGGCGGCCAGGCCTGGGCGGTGACGGCCGATCAGGGCGGCGCCAGCTTTTTCATGTCGCTGCCGCAGGTGGCCGATGTGGCCCTGGACGCCGCGTCGCCTTGAGGGCGCGCGCGGTCAAACCGCCCTGAAGCGGTAAACCCCGTCGCCGTCCAGCCGCCGCGTGAGATGGCCTTCAAACCACAAGGTGTGCAGGTGCGCCACCGCCTCCCCGAGGGCAAAGGTAGTCTGGTGCACGTCCAGCGGGCGTTTGAACATCACCGGCAGGATGTCCGCGCCGCTGCAGGCGCCCGCGCTGCAGGCCTGCAGAACTTCTGCCAGCCGGTCGTGATGGTGCTCGTGCAATTGCGCAATACGGGTGTGCAGGCCCTGGAACGGTTTGCCGTGGGACGGCAGGGTCAAGGTATCGGCGTGCAGCGGTAAAAACCTGTCGATCGACTGCAAAAACTGGGTCAGGGGGTTGGACTCGGGCTCCACGTCATACACGCTGACATTGGTGGAAATGCGCGGCAGGATCATGTCGCCACTGATCAACAGGCGCGCGGGGTCGCAGGACAGCGCGATATGTTCCGGCGCGTGGCCGTAGCCGCTGATGCAGGTCCATGACCGCCCGCCTATGGCAATCACCTGGCCGTCCATCATGCGGTGAAAGCGCCTGGGAACGGCCGGCACCAGACCGGGGTAATAACTGGTGCGGCCGCGTATCTGTTCCAGGTACTGCGGGTCCGACAAACCCTGGGAGGCAAAAAAATCGGCCGCGCTGGCACCGCCGAAACCGGTGCTGCTCTGGCTGCCTATGCAGGCCGCGTTGTAGTCGGTGGCGCTGATCCACAGGGGCGCGTTCCAGCGCTCGCACAGCCAGTACGCCAGGCCGATGTGGTCGGGGTGCATGTGGGTGACGATGACGCGCAGGACAGGCAGGCCTTCGAGTTCGTTCGCAAAAATCTGCTCCCACTGCGCTTTCGATTCGTCCCGGCTGATGCAGCAGTCCACCACCGTCCAGCCCTGCACCTGACCCTGCGGCCCCGGCAAGGCATCACGCAGCAGCCACAGGTTGATGTGGTCCAGCGCAAACGGCAGGCGCATGCGCAACCACTTGACCCCGGGCGCGACCTCGAGCGCGCCTCCGGAGGGCGGCAGGCTGTCGCCAAACGGGTAGTGCAGCTGGGCTTCCTGTGCATTCATCTTGTAAGATCACCGGTTGAATTGACGTTTACGTTAACGTAAACAGGGTTCATTAAACCTGATTTAGCGATCCGCTTCACGAGGGCCCTGTCACCAGGGTTTCAGCACATGGCAAGCACCACCCACTCCATCAGCGATCTGGCCAGAGAGTTTGACCTGACCACCCGGGCCATCCGTTTTTACGAAGACATGGGCCTGCTGCAGCCCGAGCGCGACGGGCCGGGCGGGCGCAACCGCGTGTACAGCGCGCGCGACCGGACCCGGCTCAAGCTCACGCTGCGCGCCAAGCGGCTGGGACTGAGTCTGACCGAGGCCAAGGAAATCATCGACAGCTACGACAGCCCGCGCGACACCGGTCCGCAGCTGACAAAATTCCTGGCCGTGCTGGCGCAGCACCGCAAACAGCTGGAAGGCCAGATGGCCGACTTGCAGGCCAACCTGGAAGAGGTCAAGGCGCATGAAAAAGAAGCCCGTACCCTGCTGGCCAAAACCACCAGGGCCGGCAAAACCTCGAAAAGCGCGAAATAAGCCATAATTGACGTTTACGTAAACGTCAACCAGAAAGCACCCATGGAACTGCCGCAATTCACGCCCAAAGACCCGGCTTATGCGGCCCGGGTGCGAAGCAGCTTTGTGCTGCAGGGCGCCATGGCCACCCTGGGCGCGCAGCTGGTGCAGGTCGAGCCCGGCCGGGTGGCCATTGAGCTCGACTGGGCTGCCGGTCTGAGCCAGCAGCATGGTTTTCTGCATGCCGGCATGGTCGCCACCGCACTCGATTCGGCCTGCGGTTATGCCGGCTTTTCGCTGATGCCGGCGGACGCCGGTGTGTTGACGATTGAGTTCAAGATCAACCTGCTGGCCCCGGCCAAAGGCCAGCGTTTTCGCATGGTGGGCCAGGTCATCAAGCCCGGCCGCACCGTGACCGTGACCGAAGGCCGGGCCTACGCCATGGACGGCGGCAAGGAAAAACTGATTGCCACCATGGGCGCCACGCTGATGACCATCACCGGCCGCGACGATGTCAAAAATTGAGCGCCAAACACTGCATTTGAACACCAAGGAATCCCCATGAACAACCTGCCCGGACTCGACTTCCAGCTCGGTGAAGACATCGATGCGCTGCGCGACGCGGTGCGCGAATTTGCCCAGGCCGAAATTGCGCCGCGCGCCACCGCGATCGACGCCGACGACCAGTTCCCCATGGACCTGTGGCAAAAAATGGGCAGCCTCGGCGTGCTCGGCATCACCGTCAGCGAGGAATATGGGGGCGCCAACATGGGTTACCTGGCGCACATGATTGCGATGGAAGAAATCAGCCGCGCCAGCGCCTCGGTCGGCCTGTCCTACGGTGCGCACAGCAATCTGTGTGTGAACCAGATCAAGCGCAACGGCACCGAAGCGCAGCGCCAGACATACCTGCCCAAACTGATCAGCGGCGAACATGTGGGCGCCCTGGCCATGAGTGAGCCAAATGCCGGCAGCGACGTCATCAGCATGAAGCTCAAAGCCGAGGACAAGGGCGGCTATTACCTGCTCAACGGCAGCAAGATGTGGATCACCAACGGTCCCGACGCCGACACCCTGGTGGTGTATGCCAAGACCGAACCCGAGCTCGGTGCGCGCGGCGTCACGGCTTTCCTGATTGAAAAAGGCATGAAGGGTTTTTCAGTCGCGCAAAAACTCGACAAACTCGGCATGCGCGGATCCCACACCGGCGAGCTGGTCTTCAGCAACGTCGAGGTGCCGGCGCAAAACATCCTGGGTGGCCTGAACAGCGGCGCCAGGGTGCTGATGAGCGGACTCGACTACGAACGCGCGGTGCTGACCGGCGGGCCGCTGGGCATCATGCAGTCGGTCATGGACAACGTGATCCCCTACATCCATGACCGCAAACAGTTCGGCACCAGCATAGGCGAGTTCCAGCTGATCCAGGGCAAGGTCGCCGACATGTACACCGTGCTGCAGGCCGGACGCTCGTTTGCCTACACCGTCGCCAAAAACCTGGACCTGCTGGGCACCGAACATGTGCGCCAGGTGCGCAAGGACTGCGCCTCGGTCATTCTCTGGTGCGCCGAAAAAGCCACCTGGATGGCAGGCGAGGGTGTGCAGATCTTCGGCGGCAATGGCTACATCAACGACTACCCGCTGGGCCGGCTCTGGCGCGATGCCAAGCTGTATGAAATTGGCGCCGGTACCAGCGAGATACGCCGCATGCTGATAGGGCGCGAGCTGTTTGCCGAGACCATGTAAGGCATCACAAGCCACAATAGCGCCATGACTTCTTCCATCAACGATCTTTTTGTCCACAACCGTGCCTGGGCCGGGCAGATGGAGCGCGAGCGCCCCGGTTTTTTCACCAGCCTGGTCAAGCAGCAAAAGCCCAAATACATGTGGATTGGCTGCTCTGACAGCCGCGTGCCGGCGAACCAGATCACCGGTCTGGAGCCGGGCGAGGTGTTTGTCCACCGCAACGTCGCCAACATCGTGGTGCACTCCGACCTCAATGCCTTGTCGGCAATCCAGTTCGCGGTCGACATGCTCAAGGTCGAACACATCATGGTGGTCGGGCATTACGGCTGCGGCGGTGTGCAGGCGGCACTTGACGGTTCGCGCATAGGCCTGGCCGACAACTGGATACGCCACATCCAGGACGTGCGACACCGCCATCGCCAGCTGCTCGACAGCCTGGGAGGCGCCGTGCGCGCCGACGCCTTGTGCGACCTCAATGTGATCGAGCAGGTGGTCAATGTCTGCGTCAGCACCGTCATGGTCGATGCCTGGGCCAAGGGCCAGAAGGTCAGCATCCACGGCTGGGCTTTTGGTGTGCACGACGGCCTGCTGCAGGACCTGCAGATGACCATCTCCGACCCTGCAGAGCTCGACACGCTGTACCGTGCGGCGGTTGAACGCGTCTGGGATACGCGCCGGGCGGCGTAGGGCTGGCCGCATGTTTCCCCAGCGCCTGGACTCGCCCCTGGCCTACGATATCGCCAAGGCCATGATGGACGGCTTCAACCGCCACTACCAGTTGTTCCGCACCGAGTCGGCACGCGCCAAACACCGCTTTGAAACCGCCGACTGGCACGGCCAGCAACGGGCCCAGCGTGAGCGCATCGAGTTTTACGACCTGCGGGTGCGTGAAGCCTCGATGCGGCTGGAGCGCGAGTTCAAGGCCGGCGAGCAGCCCATGGAGGTCTGGCACCAGATCAAGCTGCATTACATCGGGCTGCTGGTGGACCACCACCAGCCCGAGCTGGCCGAAACCTTTTTCAACTCGGTCACCACCAAAATCCTGCACCGCAGCTATTTCCACAACGACTTCATCTTTGTGCGGCCTGCCGTCAGCACCGAGTACATCGAAAACGGCGAACCCGCTGCCGAGCCGACCTACCGGGCCTATTACCCCACGCGTGACACCCTGCAGGAGCACCTGGTCAAACTCGTCAACGACTTTGGATTGCGCATCGAGTTTGAAGACCTGCGGCGTGACGCCGCTTATGTGGTGGAAGAATTCAATACCCGCCTCGGTGAGGTCAAGCTGCGTGCCAATTTCCAGATGCAGGTGTTGTCCGGCCTGTTTTTTCGCAACAAGGGCGCTTACATCGTCGGCAAGCTGATCAACGGCTTCAGCGAGCTGCCTTTTGCGCTGCCGCTGCTGCACGGAAAATCCGGCAAGTTGCTGATTGACTCGGTCCTGATCGGTGAAGACGACCTGCTGATCCTGTTCAGTTTTGCGCGCGCCTATTTCATGGTCGACATGGGCATCCCCTCGGCTTATGTGCAGTTTTTGCGCAGCATGATGCCGCGCATGCCGCGCGCCGAAATTTACAACGCGCTGGGCCTGGCCAAACAGGGCAAAACCCTTTTTTACCGCGACTTTTTGTACCACCTGCGGCATTCGACCGACAAGTTCCGCATTGCGCCCGGCATCAAGGGCATGGTCATGCTGGTGTTTGACCTGCCGTCCTTTCCCTATGTGTTCAAGGTCATCAAGGACTACTACCCGCCGCAAAAAGACACCACGCGCGAGCAGATCAAGGGCAAGTACCTGCTGGTCAAGCAGCATGACCGTGTCGGCCGCATGGCCGACACCCAGGAGTACAGCGAGGTGGCTTTTCCGCGCGAGCGTTTTGACGACGGGCTGATTGCCGAGATTGAAAAGTTCGCGCCCAGCCAGCTCGAGATCAGCGACCGCGATGGCGATGGCAACATCGAAGTCATCATCAAACACGTGTACATCGAGCGTCGCATGATTCCGCTCAACATCTACCTGCAGGAGGCGTTTGACACCGGGGTGGACGATCCGTTTGCCAGGGGCCAGATCGAGCGCGCCGTGGTCGAATACGGCAACGCCATCAAGGACCTGGTGGCCGCCAACATCTTTCCCGGCGACATGCTCTGGAAGAACTTCGGCATCACGCGCCACGGCAAGGTGGTGTTTTACGACTACGACGAGATCGAATACATCACCGACTGCAACTTCCGCAAGGTGCCGACCCCGCGCAACGAAGAAGAGGAAATGAGCGGCGAGGTCTGGTACAAGGTCGGGCCCAGGGACGTCTTCCCGGAAACCTTCGGTCCTTTCCTGCTCGGTAACAACACCGTGCGCGAGGTGTTCATGAAACACCACGCCGACCTGCTGGACGCCGCTTTCTGGCAAGGTCACCAGCAGCGTATTGCAGCCGGCCATGTGCACGATGTGTTTCCGTATGAACGCGAGCGGCGGTTTGGGCACAAACACGCCGCGCAGAAAGGCTGAGCCACACCAATGCGAATACAGGCGCCCTGGCGCACACCCTTTGTACAGAACCGACCCACCATTTCTTGAAGGAGAAAACCATGTCCACATCCACCCTTGACCCCATCGTCATCCTCGGCGCCGCCCGCACCCCCATGGGCGGCTTCCAGGGCGACTTTTCCAGCCTGTCGGCGCACGACCTCGGCGGCGCTGCCATCAAGGCCGCGATAGAGCGCGCCGGCATTGCACCCGAAAAAGTCGACGAAGTGCTGTTCGGCAACTGCCTGATGGCCGGCCAGGGCCAGGCGCCCGCGCGCCAGGCCGGTTTCAAGGGCGGCCTGCCCGCCAGCACCGGCGCGGTCACGCTGTCCAAGATGTGCGGCTCCGGCATGGAAGCCACCCTACTCGCGCACGACCAGCTGCTGGTCGGCAGCCGCGACGTGATGGTGGCCGGCGGCATGGAAAGCATGACCAACGCGCCGCACCTGCTGCTCAAGGGCCGCAGCGGCATACGCATAGGCCACGACCGCATTTTTGACCACATGATGCTCGACGGCCTGGAAGACGCTTACGAGCCGGGACGCGCCATGGGCACTTTCGGCGAGCAGTGCGCCGACAAATACAAGTTCACGCGCGAGGCGCAGGACGCCTTTGCCACCACCAGCGTGAACCGCGCCAAGGCCGCCACCGAGTCCGGCGCTTTCAAGGCCGAGATCACCCCCGTCACCGTCAAGGGCCGCAGCGGCGAGACCGTGATCTCCATCGACGAAGGCCCGGGCAAGGTCAAGCTCGACAAGATCCCCACGCTGAAACCCGCGTTCAAAAAAGACGGCACCATCACCGCCGCGTCCAGCTCGTCGATCAACGACGGTGCCGCCGCGCTGGTGCTGGCACGCGCCTCGACCGCGAAAGAACTGGGCGCGAAGCCGATTGCCCGCATCGTCGGCCACGCCACGTTTGCGCAGGAACCCGAGTGGTTCACCACCGCGCCGGTGGGCGCCGTTAACAAGCTGCTCAAAAAAATCGGCTGGAGCGTGAAAGACGTGGACCTGTGGGAAGTCAACGAGGCCTTTGCCGTCGTGCCCATGGCCGCCATGAAGGAGCTCGGCATCAGCCATGACATCGTCAACGTCAACGGCGGCGCCTGCGCGCTGGGGCATCCGATTGGCGCCAGCGGCGCCCGCATCATCGTCACGCTGATCCATGCGCTGCAGGCGCGCGGCCTCAAAAAAGGCGTGGCCACGCTGTGTATTGGCGGCGGTGAAGGCACCGCGCTGGCTCTCGAATTGCTATAAATACAGGAGCTGCTTGCGCACGTCTTTAAAGGGCTGCAGCCTGATTTGACTATGCATATTTCAGCATGAGCACGGTTCTGGTGATAGGCGCCTCACGCGGCATTGGCCTGGAGTTTGTGCGGCAATACCGCGAAGCCGGTGCGCGAGTGATCGCCACCGCGCGCGACGCGGCCGGCCTGGCGCGCCTGACGGCGCTGGGCGCCCAGGCCCTCCAGCTCGACGTGGCCGACCCGGCCAGCGTCAGCGGCCTGGCCTGGCAACTCGAGGGCGAAAAAATCGACGTCGCGCTGTATGTCGCCGGCGTTCTGGCGGGCGGCAATGTGGGCGACCCACCGGCCGCCGACGTGTTCGATCAGGTGATGCGCACCAATGTGCTTGCGCCCATGCGCGTTCTGCCGCAACTCGTGGAGGTTCTGGCGCCTGACGCCCGGCTGGTGGTCTTGTCATCCCGCATGGGCTCCATAGCGCTGCGCACCAATGGCAACAGCTGGCTGTACCGCGCCTCCAAATCCGCCGTCAACTCGGTGGTCAAGGACATCTCGTTTGGCTTGCAGGGAAAAGCCATCTGCGTCGCGATACACCCCGGTTGGGTCAAGACCGACATGGGTGGCGCTGGCGCCGATCTCGATGTCACGCAAAGTGTGGCCGACATGCGCAGCACCGTGGCCAATCTGCGCGCGAAACACAATGGCACTTTCATCAACCACGACGGCCAGGTTTTGGCCTGGTAGGCATGGGCGCTGTTTTAACCGCGTTCGCACTCGTATAAATTGTATGAACAGGCCCTGACATGCTGCTGACCCAAGACCAGGAAATGATCCGCGACGCGGTGCGCGAGTTTGCGCAGGCCGAGCTTTGGCCCAACGCCGCCCGCTGGGACAAAGAGCACCACTTTCCGGTTGAAGCGCACAAGGGTTTGGCCGCACTCGGCGCTTACGGCATCTGCGTGCCGGAAGAGTTTGGCGGCGCAAATCTCGATTACCTGACCCTGGCCGTGGTGCTGGAAGAAATCGCCGCCGGTGACGGCGGCACCAGCACGGCAATTTCCGTGACGAACTGCCCGGTCAACGCCATCCTGATGCGTTACGGAAATGCAGCGCAAAAAAAACAGTGGCTCACACCGCTGGCGCAAGGGCAGATGCTGGGCGTGTTCTGCCTGACCGAGCCGCATGTGGGCAGCGACGCGTCAGGCTTGCGCACGACAGCGGTGAAAGAGGGCGACGAGTATGTGATCAACGGCGTCAAGCAGTTCATCACCAGCGGCAAAAACGGGCATGCGGCGGTGGTGATTGCCGTCACCGACAGGGGCGCCGGCAAAAAAGGCATGAGCGCCTTTTTGGTGCCCACCAGCGCGCCCGGTTATGGGGTGGCGCGGCTTGAAGACAAGCTGGGCCAGCACAGCAGCGACACCGCGCAGATCAACTTCGACAACTGCCGCATCCCGGCGGAGAACCTGATAGGTGCCGAGGGTGAGGGCTACAAGATTGCCCTGGGCGCGCTGGAAGGCGGGCGCATAGGCATTGCCGCGCAAAGTGTGGGCATGGCGCGCAGCGCGTTTGAATTTGCACTCGCTTATGCCAAAGAGCGGCAAAGTTTCGGTACCGCCATCTTCAACCACCAGGCGGTGGGCTTCCGGCTGGCCGACTGCGCGACCCGACTCGAAGCCGCGCGCCAGCTGATCTGGCACGCTGCCAGCCTGCGCGATGCCGGCCTGCCCTGCCTGAAAGAAGCCGCCATGGCCAAACTGTTTGCCAGCGAGATGGCCGAAGAGGTCTGCAGCGCCGCCATCCAGACCCTGGGCGGTTACGGTTATGTCAGCGATTTCCCGGTCGAACGGATTTACCGCGACGTGCGGGTCTGCCAGATTTACGAAGGCACGAGCGACGTGCAGAAAATCATCATTCAGCGGGCACTTTAGCCCCCACGGTTGCTCACTGCGTGTAGCGCCCTGCCCCCCGAGGGGGCCGCTGCGCCTGCGGGCCGGCAAAGCCGGACCCGCGGCCCCTGCTTGATTTGAGACGGGGACAGGTGCGCAGGGACGCGCGACTTAAACTTGTTCATCACCGCTGGAGACACATATGCCCATCACCAAAGGATTCCGCGCCCTCGTTGACGAGGCCATGGCGCAGGTCACCACGTATTCGGTGGCCGAAGCCCAGGCCAGACTGGCCGATCCGCAGGTGCAGATCGTCGACATCCGCGATGTACGCGAGCTCGAACGTGAAGGCACGGTACCCGGCGCCTTGCTGGCGCCGCGCGGCATGCTGGAGTTCTGGGTCGATCCGGCCTCGCCCTATTTCAAGCCGGTGTTTGGCGACGAGGGCAGGCAGTTCATCCTGTTCTGCGGCGCCGGCTGGCGCAGCGCGCTGGCTGCCAAAACATTGCAGGACATGGGCATGACCAACGTGGCCCACATCGACGGCGGTTTTGCCGAGTGGAAAAAACAGGGCGCGCCTATGGAAACCCTGGAAGCGCACAAGCTGGCACACGCAACGCGGCATCCTGCCAAAGGCTGAGGGTGGACAGCTGCCCCTGCGGCCGGGTCGATGCGCGCGGCCGGCCGCTGGCCTGGGCCGACTGCTGCGCCCGCTACCTGACGCATGAAACCCCCGCGCCCGATGCCGAAGCGCTGATGCGCTCGCGCTACAGCGCCTTTGTGCGGGAGCGTGCCGACTACCTGCTGGCCACCTGGCACAGCAGCCGCCGGCCAACACGCATCAGTTTTGAGCCCGGCGTGAAATGGCTGGGCCTGGAAGTGCGCCAGCACCGCGTGCTGGACGCCAGCCACGCCGAAGTGGAGTTTGTAGCGCGCCAGAAAAACCCAGGCAGCCCCGCTGTCCGTCTGCACGAGCGCAGCCGTTTTGTCCGCGAGTTAGGTCGTTGGTATTACGTTGACGGTGACCATTTGGGATGAGATATAAGAGGTGGTTTGGGCCCCAGATGGACGGGTGTTGATTGCTTCTGCATGGATGACATTCCAGAAAAAATGAAATTCACGGATGAACAGCACGTAGCCAGTGCGGCTTCGTGGCGGCGGTGCAAGCTGCTGCTTGGGACCGGCGTGTGGGGGCTGGTGTTGCTGCTCGGGCTGAATTGCCCGCCTGCTGCCGCCGCCAGTGCACCCAGGCTGCATGCCGGCAGTCCGGCGTCTTATCCGGCCCCGCTGCAGGTGCTCGAAGGCCTGCCCGCTGACGCCACCGTGGCGCAGGTGGCGGCCATGGATGCCGCGCTGTTCAAACCCCTGGTGAGCAGCCGGCGTTATGCCGTCAGTGCGGCCTCGCCGCTCTGGCTGCGCATGACGCTGGCGCCGGGTGGCGTGGTCCATGGCGCCGGCTGGCTGCTGGAATTTCCCACCGTGATCGTGGACCGGTATGAGTTTTTTCAGCGCGATGCCGGCGGCGCATGGCGCATGGACGTGGCCGGTGATTTTGTCGCGCATGTGCAGTGGCCGGCCGACTCCCTGCGGCCGCGTTTTCCACTGCCTGCGCCCGGCGCTGACGCGCAGGAGGTTTTTGTCCGCGTGGTACACCGCCTGCCCGTCAACCTGCGTCCCGTGCTGGTCAGTAGCGCAGAGGCGTCCCGGCGCGATGTGGTGCAGATGTTGTGGGTGGGCTTGCAACTGGGGGTGATAGGCACGCTGGCCCTGTTTTGCGCCCAGATGGCGCTGGCCTACCGCGACCGCACCTATGCCTGGTATGCCGGCTACCTGGTGTTGACCGTTTTGGCCACCCTCTGCTACACCGGCGTGGCCCAGCGTTACCTGTGGCCACGCGCCACCACTTTTGCCAGCCATGCCATTGTGTTGTCGGTGATGGGTGCTCTGGCCTTCAACCTCCAGTTCACGCGGTCCATCTTTGGCGGGCTGCAGGGGCGAAACTTTCACCGCGTGGCGCGTGTGCTGGTCGCGCTGTGTCTGGCCTACATCGTCGCCAGCCCCCTGGTGGAGCAGTACGAGCGCATGGTGCCGGCGTTTCACTTCATCACCCTCAGCGTTTTTGCCTTCACCATCGCCTGCGCCTGGCGTGCCTGGCGCCGTGGCGTGGCCTTTGGCGGCTACTGGCTGCTGGTCTACCTGCCCTACCTGGTTTGTGTGGCCCTGACCCTGGCCGAAAGCTCGGGGCTGATCAGCGCGCCCTGGCTGCCCGCTGAAACACCGGTTGCCGCTGCCCTGCTGGAGGTGGTGGTCATGATGCTGTGTATCAACGCCTGGAGCCGTCTGCGCCATGCAGACACCGTGCGCGAGCAGGCGGCCAAAGAGCACGATCCGCTGACCGGCTTCCTGAACCAGAAGACTTTTCGCGACCGCGCGGCCCGCATCTGGAACGCAGCGCCCAGGCTGGGGCGCGACCTGGCCATCATCTATGTGTGTGTGGAGCCGGCCGACCCGGACAGCCTGAACGTCATTGAGGCCGAAGAGCTGCTGGCCCGCAGCGTGCGGCAGGTTCGCACCATCACGCGTGACTTCGACACCGTGGGGCGGCTTGGCCGCAACATGCTGGGCATTGTGATGGAGGGCGTGACACCGGGCGAGTCGCTCCGGGCCCGCCTGTCCCGGCTGGTGGCCCTGGGCCTGATGCGTGATGCCGACGACCCCGGCTCCATGGCCTTGCGCTTCACCGTGGCGGTGGGCAGCCGCCGCGGCGAGGCGGGGGATTTTGCGGCGCTTGACGCGGCGCTGCAAGCCCTGCTGGCGGACGACGGCCAGGCCCAGCGCACCATTCGTTTCCTGAGCCCCAACGAAGCCGAGGGCAACTCCATCCCGGTGCGCCGTTTCGGATCCACCCCTGGCCAGCTGCAATGAGCGGGTCGCTGCCCGGCATGGTTACCATGGCAGGTGTCGCGCGCGGCCCGCCCTTGCGCGCCTGATCATCAAATATGCCTGCAGCCCTTTGTTGGCGGGCGCAAGCAGCTCCTGAATAGATAGCAAAAACCATGACCCTGAAATTTGAAGCGGTGTTGTTTGACTGTGACGGCGTGCTGGTGGACAGCGAGCCGATTACCAACGGCGTGTTGCGCGACATGCTGGAAGAGGCCGGCTGGGCGCTCAGCAGCGCCGAATGTATGCGTCTGTTCATAGGCCGGGCCGTCAAGGACCAGGCCGCCCTGATTGAAGAAAAAACCGGGCGTCCGCTGACCGAAGAATGGCTGGCCGAGTTTCGGGGCCGGCGCAACGAAGGCCTGGTCGAAGGCCTGCTGCCGGTTCGCGGCGCGCCGGAAGCGGTGGCGCAGATCCACACCCTGTACCAGGGCCGCATCGCCTGCGCCTCCGGCGCCGACCGCTTCAAGGTGGAGCTGCAACTCGAAAAGTGTGGCCTCATGCCTTTTTTCCAGGGCCGCATCTTCAGCGGCCACGAGCTGCCGCGCTCCAAACCCGCACCCGATGTCTACCTGGCAGCCGCCGCGTCGCTGGGGGTCGATGCCAGGCGCTGCGCAGTCATCGAAGACACCGTGCCTGGCGTCATGTCGGGCGTGGCAGCCGGCGCCACCGTGTTGGGTTACAGCCCGCCAGAGGCCGGGCACGATGCGCCCGAAGCCCTGCGCGCTGCAGGTGCCAGCCTGATTTTTATCGACATGGCCGAGCTGCCGGCGCTGCTGCTGGCCTGAGTGCGTCCTGGCGCGGGTTTCAAGCATCAAATCTGGCCGCTGCCCCTGTGGGGTGTGCGCAAGCAGCTATGAAAATAGTAGCGTCTGGAGGGCAACTTATCCAGCTGCGGGGGGTCGGATGTCGAAATGCAGGCATGCCGTTCGTCGTCAAGATGTCATGCTCAACACCTGAAAGGAACGCCATGAAGTACCTCTGCCTCGCTTATTACAACCCCGAAAAATTCGCCGCCATGGCGCCCGCCGACGTGCAGGCCCTGGTCAGCCAGTGCCCGGCCAAAGACGCCGAACTCAAGGCCACCGGCAAGCTGGTGGTCAGCGCCTCACTCCAGGGCCCGCAGGCCGCGTTTGCCCTGCGCCCGCGCAGCGGCAAGCCGGCCGTGACCGACGGGCCTTATGCCGAAGCGAAAGAGATGGTGGGCGGCTTCTTCATCATTGAAGCGGCGGACAAGGACGAGGCGGTGCGGGTGGCTTCACTGCACCCTGCGGCGACGCTGGGGGAGGGTGTGGGTTGGGGGATTGAGGTGCACCCGATTGGGTTCTTCGAGATGACGCCTGGCAAATAAAGGCGTGTAATGCGGCAGACGCAAAGCGCCAAGGACGCGCTGCTTGTTCGGCGCTTTCCACAGGGCGCGCGCGGCGTCAGGCCCTTTAGCGCAGGTCCGAGCCGCTGCAGCCTGGCCCTTCCCGGCGGATACTAGCGTCTCGACAAAAAAATGGAGACAAGCATGAACCCCGCCACCCGCCGGCAAACGATTGCCGACCTGCTGCACCGCACCGCCAAACGTTATCCCCACAAAACCGGCCTGATCTGCGGGCACACGCGCTGGACTTTTGCCGAATTTGATGCGCTGGTGGACCGCCTGGCGGCGGGCCTGGCCGGCATGGGGGTGGGCCATGGCAGCCACGTGGCGGTGCTGGCGCGCAACTCGCATGGTTTTGCGGCCCTGCGTTTTGCGCTGGCGCGGCTGGGTGCGGTGCTGGTGCCCATCAACTTCATGCTCAAGGCTGAAGAGGTGGCTTTTATCCTGCGCCATGCCGGGGCGCAGATGCTGGCCACCGATTCGGGTCTGGCCGAGCTGGCCCGCAGTGCTGCGGCGCTGGACACCGCCGTCACGCAGTTTGTCTGGCTGCCGTCCGAAGACGCGACTGCGCCGGTGCCGGGCATGACCTCTTTCGACGAGCTGGCGGCTACGCAGGGGATGCCGCCCGAAGTGGCACTGGGCAGCACGGACCTGGCGCAGATTGTTTACACCAGCGGCACCGAATCCATGCCCAAGGGCGCGATGCTGACGCACGACGCGGTGATCTCGCAGTACGCCAGTTGTGCGGTCGATGCCAGCATTGCGCATGGCGACGTGATGCTGCATGCGCTGCCGCTGTACCACTGCGCGCAGCTGGACGTGTTTTTTGGCCCGGCGGTGTATGTGGGTGCCACCAGCATCATCACCGCCAAACCCACACCCGACAACCTGCTGCCGCTGATGGCGCAGCATGGCATCACCTCATTTTTTGCACCGCCCACGGTGTGGATTGCGCTGCTGCGTTCGCCCCTGTTTGACGGCTCCGACCTGTCCAGTTTGCGCAAGGGTTATTACGGCGCGTCCATCATGCCGGTGGAGGTCTTGCGCGAGCTCGCGCGGCGGCTGCCCGACGTCGGTTTCTGGAATCTCTACGGCCAGACCGAAATTGCGCCGCTGGCCACCATGCTGGGCCCCGACGACCAGCTGCGCAAGCCCGGCTCCTGCGGGCGCGCGGTGCTCAATGTCGAAACCCGCGTGGTGGACGACGCCATGAAAGACGTGGCGACTGGCGAGGTCGGCGAGATTGTGCACCGCTCGCCGCACCTGATGCTGGGCTACTTTCGCGATGAGGAAAAAACAAAGGCCGCCTTTGAGGGCGGCTGGTTCCATTCGGGCGACCTGGCCACCATAGACGACGAAGGTTTCATCACCGTGGTGGACCGCAAAAAAGACATGATCAAGACCGGCGGCGAAAACGTGGCCAGCCGTGAGGTCGAAGAAATGATTTACCGCCTGGGCGCTGTGTCGGAGGTGGCCGTGGTCGGTGTGTCGCACCCCAAATGGGTGGAGGCCGTGGTCGCGGTGATTGTGGTGAAAGCCGGCCAGACCCTGAGTGAGCAGCAGGTGCTGGCGCATTGCAGTGAACACATTGCCGGCTTCAAGGCGCCGAAGGCGGTGGTGTTCACCGACGCCCTGCCGAAAAACCCCAGCGGCAAGCTGCTGAAACGTGATTTGCGCGACCGTTACAAAGACGTATTTTCTGAAATCTGAGCAAGCGAGACCACCATGAACCCAAACCCCATCCCCCCCACCGGCCTTCAGCTGCAGTCCCTCGTCAAACCCGGGGGCGTGCTGGAGATTTCTCTGGTCCCTGTGCCTACCCCTGTGCCTGCCGCTGATGAAGTGCTGGTGCGCATAGAGGCCACCCCGATCAACCCGTCGGACATTGGCCTGCTGTTCGGCGCGGGCGACATCAGCACTGCCAGGCTTTCGGGCCCGGCCACGCAGCCGGTGGTGAGCATGCAGATTCCGCCCGCAGCCATGAAGGCCATGGCCGGCCGTCTGGGCCAGCCGCTGCCTGTGGGCAACGAAGGCGCGGGTGTGGTGGTGGCGGCCGGCAGCTCGGCGGCGGCGCAGGCTTTGCTGGGCAAAACCGTGGCGCTGCTGGGCGGCGCCATGTATGCGCAATACCGCTGCATCCAGGCCGATCAATGCCTGCTGTTGCCCGAGGGCGCCACGGCGGCCGATGGCGCTTCGTGTTTTGTCAATCCGCTGACCGCGCTGGGCATGGTGCAGACCATGCGGCTGGAAGGGCACAAGGCGCTGGTGCACACGGCGGCGGCGTCGAACCTGGGGCAGATGCTGAACCGGATTTGCCTGAAAGACGGCATAGGCCTGGTCAACATTGTGCGCAAGCCCGAGCAGGTGGCGCTGCTGAAGTCGCAGGGCGCCAAATATGTGTGTGACGCCACGGCGCCCAGCTTCATGGAAGACCTGACGCTGGCCCTGGTGGCCACATGCGCCACCCTGGCTTTTGACGCCACGGGCGGCGGCAAGCTGGCCGGGCAGATATTGACCTGCATGGAAGCTGCGTTAAACCGCACGGCCAAAGAGTACAGCCGCTACGGATCCACCACCCACAAGCAGGTCTACATCTACGGTGGCCTGGACACGGGAGCCACCGAGTTCAACCGCAGCTTTGGCATGGCCTGGGGCATGGGCGGCTGGCTGTTGTTTCCGTTTTTGCAGCGCATCGGCACCGAGGCAGCGCAAGCCCTGCGCCAGCGTGTGGCCGACGAGCTGAAAACCACGTTTGCCAGCAGTTATTCGAAAGAAATTTCGCTGGTCGAGGCCTTGCAACCGGCAGAAATTGCGGTGTACGGCCAGCGCGCCACGGGGACCAAGTACCTGCTGAACCCGAACAAGGGTCTGGTCGGCTGATCCGGCGGCCGGTACAGGCGAAAAAAAACCGGCCCAAAAGCCGGTTTTTTTAATGGAGAAGCAGAGCTTAGTAGCCGCCGCGGCCACCGCCGCCGCCACCACCGTAGCCGCCGCCACCACCGCCGCCGTAGCCGCCACCGCCGCCACCGCCGTCACGACGGCCGCCGCCACCACCACCGAAACCACCGGTGCGTGGCTCCATAGGACGGGCTTCATTGACAACCATGTCGCGGCCATCAACGGACTTGCCGTTCATGCCGCCAATGGCTGCCTGGGCTTCTGCGTCGCTGGACATTTCCACAAAGCCGAAGCCTTTGGAGCGTCCGCTGTCGCGGTCCATCATGACTTTGGCCGACGAAATCGTGCCAAATTCAGAGAAGTGTTGATGCAGGGAGTCGTCGTTCACCGAGTAGGAGAGGTTGCCGACGTAAAGTTTCTTGCCCATTTTGGGACCTTTCAAAAAAGCTTGCGGGTTTTGAATAAACACGCGAAGCGGGTATGACGGTTTCGGTTAAAAAACCGGTCAACGAAATTGACACATGGCCAAAACCATGCGTTCAGGGGGACCGGGGTCACTTGCCGGGGCTTGAACCGGCTGGTGTCCCAGGCTGTAAATTCGGTCGGGGGAGTGAGGAAAAGAGACCGGGGTGAAGCTCGCCGCTGGGGGGAGTTTGACGACCGGGAGGGCCGGAACTATCGGCCAAAATGGTTCGGAGGCGGCATTGAGAGGTGCCACTTCCTTGTCAGACTACGTTTGTTGCAAAGGAAAGCATTTTTGCAACAGCGCACCTATTTTACCCCTCTTCTGAATTCTCCGGGATTTGTGCCGGTCCAGGCCCGAAACGCGCGGGTAAAACTTTTCTCGTTTCTGAAGCCCGCAGCAGCCGCCACCTGCTTGACCGGTCGGTCGCTGCGCTCCAGCAATTCCCTGGCGCGACCGAAGCGAACTTCGTCTTTCAGGGCTTGCAGCGAGGCGCCTTCTTCCTTCAATTGCCGGTGCAGCGTGCGCGCAGAAATGTGCAGCAGCGCGGCCACCCCATCGGCGTTGTGGGCCTGGTCGGGGTGCGCGGCCAGCACTTGCCGCACCTGCTGCACCTGCAGGCGGTCACGCCGGTACTGCAGCACCGTCAGGGGCAGGGCGCGCTGCAGCATCTGCTGCAGGGCTTTTTCGTCGCGGCGCAGCGGCAGTGCCAGGCAAGCGGCGTCGAAGCGGATCTCGGCCTGCGCGGCATCAAAACGTATCGGGCCGGGAAACATCAGGCCGTAGGCGTCCACATGCGCCGGCGCGGCAAACGGAAAACGTGCGCCCTGCAGCGGGATGCGCGCGGCGATGTACCAGCAGGCCAGGCCGTGGATGTTGCGCAGCACATGCACCAGGCAAAACTCGCGCGCGGCCTGGCCCTGGCGGCCCAGCAGGGCGCGCTCTTCGATCTGTATCGCCGCGCTGTCTCCGGTGGTCACCAGCTTGAGCCGGATGTCATCGGCCAGCAGGCCGTGATGCCGGCACCAGCGTTTGAGCGCCACACCCAGGCTGGGTGCGCTGAGCGAGGCGCGGGCCAGCATGCCGTAGCTGCCCCAGGGCAGCTTGCGCGAGAAGGCGCCCAGGGCTTCGTCGTCGAGTTCCTGCATGGCGGCGCCCGAGAGCACTTCCATCTGCCGGGCGGTGATACGCGCGTCGGGCTGTTGCAGCCTGGCTGGCGTGATCTGTGCCTGCTTCAGGGCCCGGGCCGGGCTCTGGCCACTTCTTTCGTAGGCCGCCGTGATCACCCGTGCAAAAGCCATGGGGGTGGCGGCAACCGGCGGCGCGGGCGGGGCGGGCAGGCGGCGGGCAGGCATGGCAGAAGTTTGCGTTAACTTGGCACGATTTGCAACCTCTGCGGCGCGCACTGGGGAGCTTCCCGGGTCCGTGCCAGGCGGTTTGGCGTTAAGGTGTGGCTGATCTGCGGCCGCGCGCGCCGCTATGAGGACAACATGCCAGTTCTGGAGACAAAACTCAACGCCCGCTCTGCGGATTTTCAGGCCAACGCTGCCGCCATGCGTGCGCTGGTGGCTGATCTGCAGGTTCAGGTGGCCAAGGCCGCTGCTGGCGGCGGTGAGGCGGCAAGGGCCAAACATGTGGCGCGCGGCAAGCTGCCGCCGCGCGAGCGCGTGCAGATGCTGCTGGACCCGGGCACCCCTTTCCTGGAGCTGGCGCCGCTGGCGGCACTGGCCATGTACCCGGACCGCGACGGCAGCGACAGCGCGCCGTGTGCCGGCGTGATCACCGGCATAGGCCGCATCAACGGCGTGGACTGCATGGTGGTGTGCAACGACGCCACGGTCAAGGGTGGCACCTACTACCCGATGACGGTCAAAAAACATCTGCGCGCGCAGGAAGTGGCGCAGCAAAACCGCCTGCCCTGCATTTACCTGGTCGATTCGGGCGGGGCCAACCTGCCGAACCAGGACGAGGTGTTTCCCGACCGCGACCATTTCGGCCGCATTTTCTACAACCAGGCCAATATGAGTGCGCAGGGCATTGCGCAGATTGCTGTGGTCATGGGCAGTTGCACGGCAGGCGGCGCTTATGTGCCGGCCATGAGCGACGAAACCATCATCGTGAAAAACCAGGGCACGATTTTTCTGGGCGGCCCGCCGCTGGTTAAAGCCGCCACCGGCGAGATCGTGACCGCCGAAGACCTGGGTGGCGGCGATGTGCACACCCGGCTTTCGGGCGTGGCTGACTACCTGGCGCAGAACGACGCCCATGCGCTGGCGCTGGCGCGCGCCTCGGTCGCCAACCTGAACGCCAGTTACACCAAAAAAGTGCCTGAAGTCTTTGCCAGCCGTGCGCCACGTGCTCCTGAATATGCAGCAGACGAGGTCTACGGTGTGGTGCCCACCGACACCCGCAAGCCTTACGACGTGCGCGAAATCATCGCCCGCATCGTCGACGGCAGCGAGTTTGATGAGTTCAAGGCGCGTTTTGGCGCGACGCTGGTCACGGGTTTTGCACACATCGAAGGCATGCCGGTCGGCATCATCGCCAACAACGGCATTTTGTTCAGCGAGTCGGCGCAAAAGGGCGCGCACTTCATTGAGCTGTGTTGCCAGCGCAAGATTCCGCTGGTGTTTTTGCAGAACATCACCGGCTTCATGGTGGGCCGCAAATACGAAGCCGAAGGCATTGCGCGCCACGGCGCCAAGATGGTGATGGCCGTGGCCACCGCCCAGGTGCCCAAGTTCACCATCATCATTGGCGGCAGTTTTGGTGCTGGCAACTACGGCATGTGTGGCCGCGCCTACAGCCCGCGCTTTTTGTGGATGTGGCCGAATGCGCGCATTTGTGTCATGGGCGGCGAGCAGGCTTCGTCGGTGCTGGCCAGCGTGCGGCGCGACGCGATTGAAGCCAAAGGCGGCACGTGGAGTGCTGAAGAAGAAAAAGCCTTCAAGCAACCGATGCTGGACCAGTTCGAACACCAGTCGCATCCGTATTACTCAAGCGCACGGCTCTGGGACGACGGTGTGATCGATCCGGCCGACACGCGCCGCGTGCTGGCGCTGGGTTTACGTGCCAGCCTGAATGCACCGATTCCCGAGCCGAAGTTCGGCGTTTTCCGCATGTAGGACCGGTACAAGACATGTCCAACGCCTCCATTTACGACACGCCAGAATACGAATCGCTGCGCGACCAGATTGGCCGCTTCATCGCCAAAGAGGTGGAGCCACATGCCGCCGCCTGGGAAGAGCAGGGCTTTGTGCCGCGCGAGGTGCTCCAACGCATGGGTGCTGCCGGTCTGTTCGGCCTGATGTACGAAGAACAATACGGCGGCGCCGACAGCGACGCGATGACCAACCTGGTGTTTGCCGAGGCGCTGTCGCAGTCCACCTTTGCGGGCTTCATCATCACCGTGCTGGTGCACACCGACATGGCCAGCCCGCATTTGCACCACGCGGGCAATGCGGCGCAAAAAGAAAAATACATGAAGAAGGTGATAGACGGTGAGCTGATCACCGCCGTGGGCATCAGCGAGCCCGGCGCGGGCTCCGACGTGGCCGGCATACGCAGCACGGCCAAAAAAGACGGCGGCGACTGGGTCCTCAACGGCACCAAGATGTTCATCACCAACGGGGTCCACGCCGACCTGTATTTTGTGGCGGCCAAGACCGGGCCCGGCAAACGCGATATCTCGATGTTCATCGTCGAAAAGGGCACGCCCGGCTTCACCGTCGGCCGGGCGCTCAAGAAAACCGGCTGGTTGTCCTCGGACACGGCCGAGCTGATTTTCGACAATGTGCGTATCCCCGCCTGGAATTTGCTGGGCGAGGAGGGCAAGGGTTTTTATTCGGTCATGAAAAACTTCCAGACCGAACGCATTGCGCTGGGTGCGATGGCGGTCGGCCATTGCCAGCAGGCGCTCAAGCTCACGCTGGACTACGTGCGCCAGCGCCAGGCTTTTGGCGGGCCGCTCTGGGACCAGCAGGTGATACGCCAGCGCCTGGCCATGCTGGATGCGAAGACACGTGCCGCACGCGCCTTCATGTACCACTGCGCCTGGCGCGTCACGCAAGGCCACGACATCGTGCAGGATGTCTCCATGCTGAAAGCGCTGACGGGTGAGCTGGTCAACGAAGTGGTGCAGACCTGCCAGCAATTCCATGGCGGCATGGGTTACATGCGCGAGACCGCGATCGAACGCCTGTGGCGCGATGCCCGCGTGCTGGCGATAGGCGGCGGCGCCACCGAAGTGATGCTTGAAGAAGTGGCCAAGCGCTACTGAGGACAGAAAAAATGAATCATCTGCAATTGCTTTGTGAAGGCAGCGTGGCCACCGTCACTTTGAACCGGCCCGAAGTCCGCAATGCCTTCAACGACGAAGTGATTGCCGAGCTGGCGGCCTGCTTCAGGGACCTCGGTGCGCGCGACGATGTGCGCTGCATCGTGCTGGCCGCCAGTGGCAGCGCCTTCTGCGCCGGGGCCGACCTGAACTGGATGAAACGCATGGCCGACTACACCCATGCGGAAAACCTGGCCGATGCCGGGGCGCTGGCCGAGATGTTGCGCGTGATCTACACCTGCCCCAAACCCACGATAGCCAAAGTGCAGGGCGACGTGTATGCGGGCGGCACCGGCTTGGTGGCGGCCTGCGACATCGCGGTCTCGGTGGATACGGCCGGGTACTGCCTCAGCGAAGTCAAGCTGGGCCTGATCCCCGCCACCATCAGCCCTTACGTGATTCGCGCCATGGGTACCCGTGCGGCGCACCGCTACTTTCTGACGGCCGAACGTTTCAGCGCGGCGGAGGCCTTGCGCATCGGTTTTGTGCATGAGGTGGTGCAGGCCGCAGAGCTTGATGCGAAAGTGGCAGAACTGGCCAAGGCCCTCGTCAATGCCGGACCCCAGGCGGTGCGCCTGTGCAAAAAACTGGTGCAGGACGTGGCGGAACAGGCCATCACGACCGAGCTGGTGCAGATGACGGTCGAAGGCATTGCCGACATCCGGGTCAGCGCCGAGGGGCGTGAAGGTGTGCAGTCCTTTCTGCAAAAGCGCAAGCCGGCCTGGCTGCCCACGGTCTGAAAGCGCCACAGCTGATGACTCTCCCCCAACTCCTGCTGCTCGCTGCGCTGCTGCTCAGTTCGCTGGGCCGGGTGTCGGCGCAGCAAGGCGACACCGACCCCTCGCTCAACGAGAGCGTGGTGCAAATCCCCAAAAAAGGTATGTTCACCGTCTCGCTGGAGACCACGCTGTACAAGCCCGATGGCGAGGGCCCGTTCCCGGTGGCCGTGATCAACCATGGCAAGGCGTATGGCGATACACGTTTTCAGGGGCGTTACCGGCCGGCGACGGCGGCCCGTTACTTTCTGCAGCGCGGTTACGCGGTGGTGGTGCCCATGCGGCAGGGCTTCTCCAAATCCGGTGGCAGCTACATAGGCGGCGGCTGTAATGTGGAGAGCAATGGCAAGGCGCAGGCCGAGGATGTCAAAGCCGTGCTGGACCATGTGCTCACCCAGCCCTGGGCCGACAAGGACCGCATCGTCGTGTTGGGCCAATCCCATGGCGGCTGGACCACGCTGGCTTTTGGCACCCTGAACTATCCCGGCGTCAAGGGCCTGGTCAATTTTGCAGGGGGCTTGCGCCAGGAGGGCTGCAACAGCTGGCAGAAAGCCCTGGCTTCGGGGGCGGCCAGTTATGCCGCGCAAACCCGTTTGCCGTCCTTGTGGTTCTACGGGGACAACGACAGCTATTTCACGACAGAAACCTATCAAGCCATGTTTGAGCAATACACGGCGGCTGGCGGACAGGCCAGGCTGGTGGCTTTTGGCAACTTTGGCAGTGATGCGCACAGCATGTTCGGATCGCGCGCCGGGCAGCGGATCTGGCAGCCCGAAGTCTCACGCCTGCTGGCGTCTGTCGGCCTTCCGAGCGAAGCTGTGGGCGCTTTTGCAAAGTATGGCGCAGCGGGACTGATGCCGGTGCCCGCCAGAACCGGGTTTGCCGCCATCGACGACGAAACCAAACTTCCCCATGTGCGCGACACCGGGCGGGCAGCCTACAAAACCTACCTGGGCAAATTTGTCCCGCGCGCTTTTGCCATAGGCGCGGACGGCGCCTGGGGCTGGGCCGACGGCGGAGAAGACCCCCTGCGCCGCGCCGTGGACAACTGCCAGCGCAACAGCAAGGCGTTATGCAGGCTTTATTCGGTGGACGACTTCATCGTCTGGCCCTGAGGACAGCGATATGCAAGCCATGGACACCGCACAACTGATTGCCCTGGCCGGCGCGCTGGGCTGGGCCAGCGGCGTGCGGCTTTACCTCGTGGTCTTGCTGACCGGCCTGGCCGGCTTCATGGGCTGGATCCAGTTGCCGCAAGGCCTGCAGCTGCTGGCGCACCCGGTGCTGCTGGGCGCCAGCGGTTTCATGGTGTTTGTCGAGTTTTTTGCCGACAAGATCCCTGGCCTGGACTCGCTGTGGGATGTGGTGCACACCATGATCCGCATACCCGCCGGTGCGGCGCTGGCCGCTGCTGTGTTTGGCGCCGACAGCGGGTTGATGGCGCTGCTCGCGGCGCTGATGGGCGGCACGCTGGCGGCGACCAGCCATGTCGCCAAGGCCACGACACGCGCGGCCATCAACACCTCACCCGAACCTTTTACGAATGTGGGTGCCTCGCTGGTGGAAGACAGCCTGGTGCCGGCGGGGTTGTGGCTGGCCATCGCCCACCCCCTGGTATTTGTGGGGGTGCTGGTCCTGGTGCTGATCTTCAGCGTCTGGCTGATCCGTATCTGCTGGCGCTTTCTGCGCCAGCTGTTTGCCCGCGTGGCGCGCATCTTCAGCGGTCGGCCCGACAACGGGCTGGCACCGGCCTTCACCCTGAAATCCCCTTTTTCAAAGAACGACTGACATGTTTAAAAAAATACTGATCGCCAACCGCGGTGACCAGCCGCAAAGCGGCGCAGCAGCGAAGCTACATTGCATGGCACGCGCAGCGTGTGCAGGCGATTTCACCGCGGGAACCCACCATGTTTAAGAAAATACTGATCGCCAACCGCGGTGAAATCGCCTGCCGAGTTGCTGCTACCGCCAGGCGCATGGCGATCCAGACCGTCGCCGTGTACTCGGATGCCGACGCCGGCGCCAAACATGTGAATGTCTGCGACGAGGCGGTTCACATCGGTGGCAGCGCACCCAAGGACAGTTATTTGCGCTGGGAAAAAATCATTGCTGCAGCCAAAGCCACAGGCGCCGAAGCGATTCACCCCGGCTACGGATTTCTCAGCGAAAACGAAGAGTTTGCCCAGGCCTGCGGCGCAGCCGGTCTGGTGTTCATCGGCCCGCCGGCGTCGGCGATCAAGGCCATGGGCCTGAAGGCCGAGTCCAAACAACTGATGGAAAAAGCCGGCGTACCACTCGTGCCCGGTTACCACGGCAGCGACCAGGACCCGGCGCTGCTCAAACGCGAAGCCGACCGCATTGGTTACCCGGTGCTGATCAAGGCCAGCGCAGGCGGTGGCGGCAAGGGCATGCGGGCGGTCGAGAAAAGTGAAGACTTTGACGCTGCACTGGCGTCCTGCAAGCGTGAAGCCATCAACAGCTTTGGTGACGACGCGGTGCTGGTGGAAAAGTATGCGCAGCGCCCGCGTCACATCGAAATCCAGGTGTTCGGCGACAGCCACGGCAACTATGTGTACCTGTTTGAGCGCGACTGTTCGGTGCAGCGCCGGCATCAGAAGGTGCTGGAAGAAGCCCCGGCGCCTGGGATGACGCAGGCCATGCGCCAGCAAATGGGCGAAGCGGCGGTGGCGGCGGCGCGTGCCGTCAACTACGTGGGCGCGGGCACGGTGGAATTCATCGTTGAGCAGCGCAGCGACGGCAGCATGAATTTCTTCTTCATGGAGATGAACACGCGGCTGCAGGTCGAGCACCCGGTGACGGAAGCCATCACCGGCCTCGATCTGGTCGAGTGGCAGTTGCGCGTGGCCTCGGGCGAGAAGCTGCCGCTGGCACAGGAGCAGTTGCGCATCCATGGCCACGCGATCGAGGCGCGTATTTGCGCCGAAAGTCCGGACAACAACTTTTTGCCGGCCACCGGCACGCTGCATGTCTACGGCTTGCCGCCGTCAGTCTCGTTTGAGCGCGGCCTGGTCAGGGTGGACGCCGGCGTGCGCGAGGGCGATGTGATCTCGCCGTTTTACGACTCGATGATTGCCAAACTGATTGTGCACGGTGGCACGCGGGAGCAGGCACTGGCGCGTCTTGACGAGGCGCTGGCGCAGGTGCACATCGTGGGCCTGAACACCAATGTGCAGTTTTTGCGCCATGTGGTGAAAAGCCGGTCCTTTGCCCAGGCCGATCTGGACACCGCGCTGATTCCGCGTGAACAGGCGGCACTTTTCAAGCAGGAAAAAATAGGCCTGCCCGCCGCCGCGGCGGCCGCAGTGGCCTTGACCCTGCTGGAGGAAAAAGAGCAGGAAACCAGCGACCCGTTCAGCAAGCGTGACGGCTGGCGCTCGCATGGCGTGGCGCTGCGGCGTTTTGAGTTCGAGTTTCACGGTGAGACCGTGCAGGCTCAATTGAGCTACCTGCATGATGGTGCGCTGCGTCTGCTGGCCGGCGGCAGCGAGGGCTTGCTGGTGTTTGCGCGCAGCGAAGGTGTGATCAGCGTCGGCTTCGGTGCCCAGCGACTGACGGCCCGCATGTACAGACGCGGTGAGATGGTGCATATCTTTGCACGCCAGGGCGCGACGCAGATCACGGTGATCGACCAGCTCGCTCATGCGGGCGAAACACATGGCGAGGCCGGGCGCCTGACCGCACCCATGCCGGGCAAGGTGGTATCTTTTTCGGTCAAGGCCGGCGACAAGGTCGAAAAAGGCCAGGCGCTGGCGGTGATGGAAGCCATGAAGATGGAGCACACGATTGCCGCGCCCGCCGACGGCGTGGTGCAGGAGGTTTTGTACGCTGCCGGAGACCAGGTGGCCGAAGGGGCCGAGCTGCTGAAAATGGCTTCCTGAACCGGGGCGCTGAAGGCGGCACAATCCGGGCATGAAAATCACGATTTGCTGCACAGGCACCAAGGCCCAGCCCTGGCAGGAGGGCTTGAGCGCTGCCTTGCCGGCCGCCCGTGTTGAAGTCTGGGCCCCCGGTGCTGCGCCGGCGGACTATGCGGTGGTCTGGGCCCCGCCGCAGCAGTTTCTTGACGAACAGCCGCGGCTCAAGGCGTTGTTCAACATAGGCGCGGGTGTGGACGGGCTGATCTCGCTGCGCCTGCCTGCGCACGCGGTGGTGGTGCGGCTGGACGATGCCGGCATGTCGGTGCAGATGGCCGAATATGTGTGCCACGCGGTGATCCGGCATTTTCGGGAGCTCGACGGTTACGAGGCCGACGTGTTGCAGGGCAGGTGGTCTTACCGCAAACCCCATCTGCGGGCAGATTTTCCGGTTGGCATCATGGGCCTGGGGGTGCTGGGTCGGCGCGTCGCCAGGGCACTCGCGCAGTTCGACTTTCCAGTGCGGGGCTGGAGCCAGTCGGCCAAACAGATAGACGGTGTGGCATGTTTTTCGGGACCATCGGGCCTGGACGATTTCCTGTCGGGCACCCGCATCCTGGTTTGCCTGCTGCCACTCACGCCGGACACCCAGGACATCATGAACCGGCAGACACTGTCACGGCTGCTGTCCGGCGGCTACATCATCAACGTGGCACGCGGTGGCCATCTGGTCGATGAGGACCTGATGGCGCTGCTCGACAGCGGCCATCTGGCCGGCGCGATGCTGGATGCCTTCCGCACCGAGCCACTGCCCGCTGACCATCCGTTCTGGCGCCATCCCAGGGTCAGGGTGACGCCGCATACCTCGGCGCGTACCCTGCGGGAAGAAAGTATTGCCCAGATTGCCGGAAAAATCCGGTCTCTTCAAAACGGTTCCGCCCTATCCAGCCTTGCCGGTGTGGTTGACCTGAAAAAGGGATACTAGAAGCATGAATTTACCTACCCAAGTCAAAATTGTGGACGTCGGTCCGCGCGACGGCCTGCAAAATGAAAAAGCGCAGGTGCCTGCAGCCGTCAAGATCGAGCTTGTGCACCGCCTGCAGGACGCGGGCCTGACCGAGATCGAGGTCACGAGTTTTGTCTCGCCCAAATGGGTGCCGCAGATGGCGGACAACGCCGAGGTCATGGCGGGCATACAGCGCAAGCCCGGCGTGCGTTATTCGGTGCTGACGCCCAACATGAAGGGTTTTGAAGCGGCCGTGTTGTCAAAGCCCGACGAGATTGTGGTGTTTGCCGCAGCCAGCGAGGCCTTCAGCCAGCGCAACATCAATTGTTCGATTGAGGAAAGTATTGAGCGCTTCCGTCCGGTTGCCGAGGCCGCCCTGGCGCAGGGTATTCGTGTGCGTGGCGCCATCTCTTGTGCTGTGGGCTGCCCTTACGAGGGTGAAGTGGCGCCGCAACGGGTCGAGATGGTCGCGCGCCTGCTCAAAGGCATAGGTGTGCAGCACATGGGTGTGGCCGACACGATTGGTGTGGGCACGCCGCTCAAGGTCCAGCGCGCCATGGAAGCGGCGCTGCGGCATTACGACATCAACGATGTGTCGGGGCATTTTCACGACACCTACGGCCAGGCGCTGGGCAACACCCTGATCTGCCTCGAAATGGGGATCTGGAACTACGACACCTCGTCGGCCGGCCTGGGCGGTTGCCCCTATGCCAAGGGCGCCACCGGCAATGTGGCGACGGAAGACGTGGTGTACATGCTGCAGGGCATGGGCATAGACACCGGCATCAATCTGGACAAACTGATTGATGCGGGCAAATTCATCAGTGACTTCCTCGAGCGCAAGCCCAATTCGCGCGCGGCCACGGCCTTGTTGAACAAGAGGCTCAATTGATGTGTGGTGCCGAGCTGGTGTCTTTGCCTGAAGGTGTGCAGCGCGTTGCGGCGGCATTGCAGGCCAGCGGCCACCCGCATGCGCCCGTCATGCTGGACGACGCAGCGCGCACCGCGCAGCAGGCGGCCGATGCACTGGGCGTGGCACTGGGGCAGATTGCCAAGAGCATTGTGTTTCGCCGCAAGTCGGATGATGCGGCGGTTCTGGTCATCACCGCAGGGGACCAGCGTGTTGATGAAAAAAAAGTCGAGGCCCTGATCTGCGCCGACGGAAAACGCCTGGGCCGCGCCGATGCAGCGTTTGTCAAGGAACGCACCGGTTTTTCAATCGGCGGCGTGTCGCCGCTGGCCCATGCCACGCCGGCGCTCACGCTGATAGACCGGAGCCTGTTTCGTTTTGCGCGGATATGGGCGGCTGCCGGGCATCCGCACGCGGTCTTCGAGCTCAGCCCGCAACAGCTTGAACTGCTGACCGGCGCGCCGGTGGCGGAGCTGGCAGTGGACCCGGTGCAGGAACTGGCGGACCTCCAGCATGCTATCAATCTGGTAGCTGCCCGTGCGCATGAAATAAGGGCACAGACCATTGATCTTCCTTCTCCGTGTATCTCGGTGTGCCGCATGAACACGGCCGGCGGCTGGTGCGAAGGCTGCTTTCGCACACGTGACGAAATCGCTTCGTGGAGCCAGGCCAGCGACAGCGGCAAGCGTGCTGTCTGGACGCTGATCGAGCAGCGCATGGCGGCCTTGCAGCCATGAAACACATCACGTTCTACCTCGACTTCATCTCGCCCTACGCCTTTCTGGCTTTCGAGAAACTGCCCGAGGCGCTTGAGGGCATCAGTTACAGCGTGACCTACAAACCGCTGCTGTTTGCCGGCCTGCTCAAGCACCATGGCCAGCTCGGGCCGGCAGAGATGGCCAGCAAGCGCGAGTGGACCTACCGCCAGGTGTTGTGGCTGGCGCAGCAGCAGGGCATCACGCTGCAGCTGCCCGCAAGCCACCCCTTTCATCCGCTGGCTTTGCTGCGTCTGGCGGTTGCCTGCGATGCGCGCGGCAGCCCCAACCGTTATGTCTGCGAAACGATTTTTCGCCATGTCTGGCAGAGCGGGCTGGACGCGGCGGACGTGCAGCGGACGGCCTCGCTCGCCGCGCAACTGGCGCCGCAGCGCGACGTGCACAGTGCAGAGGTCAAGGCCCAGTTGAGCGCACACAGCGACGAGGCGATCGCGCAGGGCGTGTTTGGCGTGCCGACCCTGGTGGTGGACGGCAAGCTTTTCTGGGGTCTGGATGCGCTGCCCATGCTGCGCGCTTATTTGCTGGGCGAGAGCTGGTTTGCCGGCGCGGACTGGGACGCGGCGAGTCACTTGCCTGCTGGCATTCAGCGCCAAAAGTAAGCCCGCGCTGCTGCCAGGCAGCAAAACCGCACGGATTCGTGCGGGTTATCCCTTGACTTGTCAGTGGCCGATAAGTTTCGCGCAAGCTCCTGTTGGTTTCACGTCAGAGCTGGGTCAGTGACTCCAAAAATAATCACACAAGCCTTCATGTCGGGGGCCATTATTTTTTTGGAGACTAGATCATGACAACAGCAGTCGCCAACAGGCCGATGTCTGCCGAAGAGAAGAAAGTCATCTTCGCTTCGTCACTCGGTACTGTTTTTGAGTGGTACGACTTTTACCTCTACGGTTCGCTCGCAGCCATCATTGCCAAGCAGTTCTTCAGCGGACTCGATGCAGGCTCGGCCTTCATCTTCGCCCTGCTCGCATTTGCAGCCGGTTTCATCGTGCGTCCCTTCGGTGCACTGGTGTTTGGCCGCCTGGGCGACATGATTGGTCGCAAGTACACCTTCCTGATCACCATCCTGATCATGGGCCTGTCCACCTTCATCGTGGGCCTGCTGCCGAACTACGCCACCATTGGTGTGGCGGCGCCGGTGATCCTGATTGCGCTGCGCATGCTGCAGGGTCTGGCGCTGGGCGGTGAATACGGCGGTGCGGCGGTTTATGTGGCCGAACACGCGCCGCAGGGCAAACGCGGCGCTTACACGTCGTGGATCCAGACCACTGCGACGCTGGGCCTGTTCCTGTCGCTGATGGTGATTCTGGGTACACGTACCGCGATGGGCGAGGCGGCTTTTGCCGACTGGGGCTGGCGCGTTCCCTTCCTGGTGTCGATTCTGCTGTTGGGCGTGTCGGTATACATCCGCCTGAGCATGAACGAGTCGCCTGCTTTCACCAAAATGAAGGCCGAGGGCAAGACTTCCAAGGCGCCGCTGTCCGAGTCTTTTGGCCAGTGGAAAAACCTGAAGATCGTCATCCTGGCGCTGATCGGCCTCACCGCCGGCCAGGCTGTGGTGTGGTACTCGGGCCAGTTCTACGCCCTGTTCTTCCTGACGCAATCGCTCAAGGTGGACGGCCCTACCGCCAACATCTTTGTCGCCGTCTCGCTGCTGATCGGCACGCCATTTTTCATCGTTTTCGGCGCGCTGTCGGACAAGATTGGCCGCAAGCCCATCATCATGGCCGGCTGCCTGCTGGCTGCGCTGACTTACTTCCCGGTTTTCACCGCCCTGACCAAAGCCGCCAACCCGGATCTGGCTGCTGCTCAGGCGAAAAACAAGGTGGTGGTGACGGCTGACGCGAATGAATGTTCGTTCCAGTTCAACCCGACCGGCACGGCCAAGTTCACCAGCTCCTGCGACATCGCCAAGCAGGTGCTGGCCGGCGCTTCGGTGAGTTATGAAAACGCGGCCGGCGTGGCCGGCGCCCCAGCCAGCATCGCCATCGGCGAGACGGTCATCACCGGCTATTCGTCCAAAGGTCTGCCCGCCGATGAAGCCAAGAAGAAAGACGCCGAGTTCAAGAAGGGCGTGGCCGATGCACTGAAGACTGCCGGTTACCCGACCAAGGCCGATCCCGCCAAAGTGGACAAGGTCATGGTGATTGCCATCCTGACCTACCTGGTGTTGCTGGTCACCATGGTGTACGGCCCGATTGCCGCCATGCTGGTCGAGATGTTCCCGACTCGTATCCGTTACACCTCGATGAGCCTGCCTTACCACATTGGCAACGGCTGGTTTGGTGGCTTGCTGCCCACCACGGCGTTTGCCATCGTGGCCCAGACCGGCAATATGTACAACGGCCTGTGGTACCCCATCATCATTGCCGGCGCCACCGTCGTCATTGGCACCTTGTTCATCAAGGAAACCAAAGACGTGGACATTTACGCCAACGACTGAAGTGACATAAAAAGCCGGCGGTTCTGGAACGACACCAGGCCGCCCAGAGGAAGTTCGCAGGCTCCCCTTTGACCGGGAGCCTGTTTTTTTTGGAGAAACACCATGTGGAAAATTGCAGTTGGATTTGTCATTTTTGCAGCGCTCGCGCTGCTCATGCTGAGCCAGGGCGGCGACATTGATATGGGTGGCGAGAAACACGGCGCTGACGCGGTGCATGTGCCCGCGCCCGCCGCCAGCAGCGCCAGGTAAGGCTGTTGCCCGCCATGCCTTACGTCAAGACGGAAGCCGGGCAGAAGGCACTCAAAGACCGCTCCCTGCTGGCGCCGCGCCAGCGCTCCGCCTTCATCCTGTTTGACGGAAAACGGTCACTGCAAGAGGTGCTGGAGGCCACAGCGGGCCTGGGGGTGACAACGCAGGAGCTGGTGCAGCTGGTGGAACTCGGGTTTCTCGCGCCGGATCCGCAAGCTGTCCGGGACCAGACGGACCCGATGGCCACTGCAGCGGCCGTGGTGACACAGAAGGAAAGCAGCGATGCCGCCCATGACCGCTACAAGAAAGCCTATCCCCTGGCCGCACAGCTGACTGGCGCCTTGGGCCTGCGCGGCTTCAGGCTGAACCTGGCCGTTGAGGGCGCAGCCGACGTCTATGCCTTGCGTGCCTTGCTGCCCGGGATCAGGGATGCGGTCGGCGCGGACAAATGCCGCGAGCTGGAGCAGGCGCTTAACGCTTGAACTTGCCGTCGGTGCCTATGATGGACAGATCGGCGAAATCCAGCCCGGTGTGGTCTTCGGTCGAGTAGTTCAGCTCCAGCCCACCGAGGTCAAACTTGCGTATGCCTTCGAGTGCCGCCTGGATTTTTTCGCGGCCGGGCTTGGCGCCGGCGCGGCGCAGGCCCTCGACCAGCACTTTGGCGGCAGCGAAACCTTCGAGCATCGCCGGGCTGACTTCGCTCAGGCCTTTGGCTTTGCCCAGCTCCTGGGCTTCCTTGACCATGGGGTAGGCGATCGAGCGTTCGTAAGGAAAGACCTGGGTCACGATGACGCCACGGCCGCTGTCGCCCAGGCTTTTGACAAAACCACCCGACGCGTTGTTGGAGAGTGTGACGATCTGGGCGGTGGAACCTGCTGCGCGAAAGGCTTTGAGGCCGTCGACCACGGCCTGGCCCGATGCCACCATGAGCACGGCCTGGGCATTGGCCTGAAAAACCTTGGGCGCTATGGGCGCAAAATCGGGTTTGCTGCGGTCGAATTTCTCCAGCACGGCCGGCTGGAGTTTGGCTGCTGTCAGCCCCTTTTGCGCGCCGGCCACACCGTCGGCGCCGAAGCTGTCGTCCGCAAAAACAATCGCAATCCGGGTGATGCCCATGGAGCTGAGGTGGGTGATGGCTTTTTCAGCCTCGCGCTGGTAAGTGGCGCGCACATTGAAAACATGCTTTTGAACCGGCTGGTGCAGCACCATGGCGCCAGTGGACGGGCCAATCAGGGGCACCCCGTATTTGTCGAGCAGGGGAATGATGGCCTGGGTGTGCGGGGTACCGCGTGTCAGGAACATCGCCGCCACGCCCCTGTCTTCGATCAGGATGCGGGCGTTTTCTGCCGCCAGCTTGGGGTCAAACTTGTCATCGAGCGACAGCAGCTCGATTTTTTGCCCGTTGACGCCGCCTTTGGCATTGGTGGCATCGATGTAGAGCCTGGCGCCTTCGGTGGTTTCCTTCACGCCGGCACCCACTGCGCCCGTGAAGCCGGCCGTCTGGCCGATGAGGATTTGTGCCTGGGCAGCGTGGCCCAGCACAGCCATGGCGAGCATGACGCACCATTTGCCTGGTATTTTCATCGTGTCTCCTTGAAGCCGCCCAGTTTACGCGCCGCTGCGTGGCCCGCAAGTGCGAAAACTGCAGTTGGGACGCTGAATGTGTGTCGAGGTGTGGCGCTGCCCCTGGGACTTAACCCCACGCGCCGAAGTTGCAGGCCGGCTGTCTAGAATGTTTGACCTCAGCAGGAAAGCATTCACCCATGTCCCAGGGAACCATCCGCATTCGCGGCGCGCGTCAGCACAACCTCAAAAATATCGATCTTGATATCCGTACCGGTGAAATGACGGTGGTGACGGGGCCCAGCGGCTCCGGCAAGTCCTCGCTGGTGTTTGACACGCTGTTTGCCGAAGGCCAGCGCCGTTATGTCGAGACCTTCTCGGCTTACGCCAGGCAGTTCCTCGACCGCATGGACAAACCGGCGGTGGACAGGGTCGAGGGCGTGCCGCCCGCGATTGCGATTGACCAGACCAATCCGGTGCGCAGCTCGCGCTCCACCGTGGGCACCATGACCGAGCTCAATGACCATTTGAAGTTGTTGTATGCCCGCGCGGCGCAATTGTTCGACAAAAAGACGGCGCAGGCGGTGCGCCATGACAACCCCGAGTCGATTTATGCCGAGCTGCTGGCACGCGCTGTGGGCAGTGATCCACGCGTGGTCATGACTTTTCCTGTGGAACTGCCGGGCAACACGAGTGCTGAGGAAGTGACGCAGTGGCTCTCGGCCAGCGGTTTCACGCGTGTGCATGCAGAGCGTGAGGTCTCAACGCCTGCAGGTCCGCACAAACTGCTGGATGTGGTGGCCGACCGCTTTCGTATTCAGGCGACGGAAAAGGCGCGTGTGATCGAGGCGATTGAGCTGGCACTCAAACGCGGCGGCCGGCTCAATGTGTATGTGCAGCCGGCGCAAGAGGGCACCGCAGAAGAGATGTGGCGTTTTTCCACCGGCCTGCACTGCCCCGACAGCGATCTGCGTTACGCCGACCCCACTCCTTCGCTGTTTTCCTTCAACTCCGCCATGGGCGCCTGCGAGACCTGCCGCGGTTTTGGGCGCGTCATCGGTGTCGACTACGGCCTGGTGATTCCCAATGACAAGCTGACCCTGCGCTCCGGCGCGATCAAAACCCTGCAAACCCCGGCCTGGGCCGAAAACCAGGACGACCTGATGCGGCACGCGGAGGCCGCCGGTGTGCCGCGCGACACGCCCTGGTACAAACTCACGCCCGAGCAGCAGCACTGGGTGATTCACGGCACACCCGCCTACAAAAACGGCCAGTGGAAAAAGCAATGGTATGGCATCAAGCGTTTTTTTGCCTACCTGGAGACCAAGGCCTACAAGATGCACATCCGGGTGCTGCTGTCCAAGTACCGCAGCTACACGCCGTGTGAAAGCTGCGGCGGCGCACGTCTGAAACTGGAGGCCTTGCTCTGGCGCCTCGGTTCGAAGGAGGACGCCGACGCTGCGCTGCCGCCGGACCAGCGCTTCATGCCGGTCGGCGTGGACTGGACCCGCGCCCAGCTCGAGGCTTTGCCCGGCCTGAGCCTGCATGACCTGATGCAATTGCCGATAGACCGCCTGCGCGAGTTTTTCAACGGGCTGGCACCGGCGGCCTTGCAGGACGGCAGCGCACCCGATGCCGAGTTCAAGGCGCTCAAGTCGCTGTTCGAGGAAATCCACACCCGGCTCAAATACCTCAGCGATGTCGGTATTGGCTACCTGACGCTGGACCGGCAAAGCCGCACCCTGTCGGGCGGCGAGGTGCAGCGCATCAACCTGACGACAGCGCTCGGCACCTCGCTGGTCAACACCCTGTTTGTGCTCGACGAACCCTCGATCGGCCTGCACCCGCGCGACATGAACCGCATCACCCAGGCCATGCACCGGCTGCGTGATGCCGGCAACACGCTGGTGGTGGTCGAGCATGACCCGGCTGTGATGATGGCCGCCGACCGCATGATAGACATGGGCCCGGGCCCGGGCGAGAAGGGCGGGCAGATTGTGTTCGACGGCACACCCGAAGACCTCAAACACGCCGACACGCTGACTGGCGCCTACCTCGGCTCGCGCAAGCAGGTCGGCATGGGCTTCAAGCGGCCGGTCAGCGACAACACGCCGCGCCTGATCCTCGAAGGCGCGCGTGACCACAACCTGAAAAACCTCACGGTGGAGTTTCCGCTGCAACGCCTGGTCTGTGTGACCGGTGTCAGCGGCTCGGGCAAATCGACGCTGATGCAGGACATCCTGGCGCCGGCGCTGCTGCGCCAGTTCGGCAAGGCGACGGAAACCCCGGGCCGGCACGACCGCCTGCTGGGTGCCGACTATTTGACCGATGTGGTGTTTGTGGACCAGTCGCCGATTGGCAAAACCGCGCGTTCCAACCCGGCCAGTTATGTAGGCGCCTGGGACGCGGTGCGCGAACTGTTTGCGCAGGCGCCGCTGGCCCGGCAGCGCAGCTACACCGCCACCAAGTTCAGCTTCAACAACGGCGACGGGCGCTGCCCGACCTGCGGTGGCTCGGGTTTTGAACATGTGGAGATGCAGTTTCTCAGCGACGTTTATTTGCGCTGCCCGGACTGCGACGGCAAGCGTTACCGGCCCGAAATTCTGGAAGTCACGATTGAGCGCAAGGCCATTGGTGCGGTGCATCCGCGCCTGATGAATGTGTCCGATGTGCTGGACCTGACGGTCAGTGAAGCGAGTCAGCTGTTTGCCCAGGACCGCGAAGTCATACGCGCGCTGCAGCCCATCGTGGATGTGGGGCTGGAGTATGTGAAGCTGGGCCAGCCTGTGCCCACCCTGTCGGGTGGCGAGGCGCAACGCCTCAAACTTGCCGGTTTCCTGGCCGGCGCGTCCAAAACGGCGAGTGCCAGCCGCCAGCCGCTGGCGCTGAAAAACATCAACCGTGGCACGCTGTTCCTGTTTGACGAACCGACCACCGGCCTGCATTTTGACGACATCGCCAAACTGATGCGCGCGCTGCGCAAGCTGCTGGACGTGGGCCATTCGCTGATCATCATCGAGCACAACCTCGACGTGATCCGCTCGGCCGACTGGCTGATCGACCTCGGTCCCGAAGGCGGTGAAGCTGGTGGCTGGCTGGTGGCCCAGGGCACGCCCGAGGTGCTGCGTGAGCACCCGAGTTCCCACACTGCGCTGGCGCTGCGCGAGTACGAGCAGGCCATGGGCAAGGTCCACGGCGTGGAAGAGGCGCGTACGAGGGTCTGGAAAACCAAACCTGCGTTTTCCAACCTGATCCAGATCGTCAATGCCAGGGAGCACAACCTCAAGAGCCTGTCGGTCAATATTCCGCGCGGCCAGTTCAATGTGGTGACCGGCGTCTCGGGCTCCGGCAAATCGACGCTGGCCTTTGACATCCTGTTCAACGAAGGGCAGCGGCGTTACCTCGAGTCGCTCAATGCCTACGCGCGCAGCATTGTGCAGCCGGCAGGCCGGCCCGAGGTGGATGCGGTCTACGGCATTCCGCCCACGGTGGCGATCGAGCAGCGCCTGTCGCGCGGCGGGCGCAAGTCCACCGTCGGCACGACCACCGAGGTCTGGCATTTCCTGCGCCTGCTCTACGTCAAGCTCGGCATACAGCATTGCACCAAAGACGGCGCAGCCGTCATGCCGCAAAGCCCGGACAGCATTGCCGCGCAGATTCTCAAGGCCTGGCGCGGGCAGCACATCGGGGTGCTGGCGCCGTTGGTCATCAACCGCAAGGGGGTCTACACCGAACTCGCCGACTGGGCGCGGCCGCGCGGGTACACGCATTTGCGCATCGACGGCGAGTTTTTGCCGACCACCCACTTTCCGCGCATAGACCGATTCAAGGAACACACGGTCGAGCTGCCGATTGCCGACATTCATGTGACACCGGCCAATGAAGCGGCCTTGCGCCAGGCGCTGGCCACCGCGCTGCAACACGGCAAGGGGGTGGTGCATGTGCTGGCCCCGCTGGACGGCCTGCGCGGCGCCATGCTGGCTGGCACATCGACACGGCAGATCGGCAAGCTGCAGGCCTCGTCCACGCAGCGCGCCTGCCCGGTGTGCGCCACTTCCTATGCAGAGCTCGATCCGCGCCTGTTCAGCTACAACAGCAAACACGGCTGGTGTACCGACTGTGTCGGCACCGGCGTCAAACTGACCAAAGAGCAGCGCAGGGTGTTTGACGATTCTGTGCGTGACGACGACAACAAGGGCCGCGAGCAGAGTTTTGCCGAGCCCGAGGCTGACGATGTGACCGATACGGCATGCCCGGGCTGCCAGGGCTCACGCCTGAACCCGCAGGCGCGGGCGGTGAAGTTTGCCGGGGTCGGCATTGCCGACATCGCCGCGCTGTCGGTGACTGACGTGCGCGCCTGGGTGGAGCAGCTGGCCCTGTCCGGCCGCGAGGCCGGCATCGCGCGCGATCTGATTCCCGAGATTAAAAGCCGGCTCGAATTCCTGGAAGACGTGGGCCTGGGCTATCTGACGCTGGACCGCGGTGCACCCACGCTGTCCGGCGGTGAGGCGCAGCGCATCCGTCTCGCCGCGCAGCTCGGCTCGAATCTGCAGGGCGTCTGTTATGTGCTGGACGAGCCGACGATTGGCCTGCACCCGCGCGACAACCAGATCCTGCTGCGCGCGCTCGGCAAACTCAGCGAACGCGGCAACACACTGGTGGTGGTGGAGCACGACGAAGACACGATACGCCGCGCCGACAACATCATTGACATCGGCCCCGGTGCCGGCAAACGCGGCGGCCAACTGGTGGGCCAGGGGACGGCCGCGCACCTGGCCACGCTGCCGGATTCCCTGACCGGACGCTACCTGGCCAGCCCGCTGATCCATCCCCTGCAACTGCGGCGCGCGACGCGTACCGGCGCGGCACCGGCTGCCTTGATCGCTCCTGCGCTTGCCGCCGCCAAACCCGTGAGCAAGCAGAAGGCCGCTGCGCTCAAGGCCCTGGCATTAAAGGCCGCTGCGGCCAGTGCCAGCGCGCTGCACAACGCCGCGCCCGCAGCCGCCGGCCCTTTCACCTCCTGGCTGCAGGTGGTCAAGGCCGATCTGCACAACCTCAAGGAGGTGTCGGTCGCCGTGCCGCTGTTCCGGCTGGTGGCGGTGACCGGTGTGTCGGGCTCCGGCAAGTCCACCCTCGCGCGCGATGTGTTGCTGAGCAACGTACAGGCCGCTGTTTTGCAGCGCTCGACCAGGGCCGGGCGTGATGCCGACGACAGCGGCCAAACCCCGGCCTGGACCGGTTGCGAACGGGTCGAGGGTTACCAGGTGGTGGACCGCGTGCTGGAGGTGGACCAGACCCCGATAGGCAAGACGCCGCGCTCCTGCCCGGCCACCTACATCGGCTTCTGGGACACGGTGCGCAAATTGTTTGCCGACACGCTGGAGGCCAGGGCGCGCGGCTACAGCGCCGGGCGCTTCAGCTTCAACACCGGCGAGGGCCGCTGCCCGACCTGTGAGGGCGCGGGTGTGCGCACCATAGGCATGAGTTTTCTGCCGGACGTGAAAGTGTTGTGCGAAACCTGCCACGGCGCCCGTTTCAACCCCGAAACCCAGGCCGTGACATGGCGCGGAAAAAACATCGGCGAGGTCCTGACCATGGAAGTGGATGAAGCCGTCGGTTTTTTTGCCTCCATGCCGGCGATTGCACATCCGCTGCAACTGCTCAAGGACGTCGGACTCGGTTACCTGACGCTGGGCCAGCCCTCGCCGACGCTGTCGGGCGGTGAGGCGCAGCGCATCAAGCTGGTGACCGAACTCAGCAAGGTGCGCGACGACATCACACGCCGTGGCCAGAAAGCGCCGCACACCCTGTATGTGCTGGATGAACCCACAGTGGGCCTGCACATGGCCGATGTCGAAAAGCTGATCCATGTGTTGCACCGCCTGGTCAACGGCGGCCACAGCGTGGTGGTGATTGAGCACGACCTCGACGTGATTGCCGAGGCCGACTGGGTGATAGACCTCGGCCCTGACGGTGGCAATGCCGGCGGTCAGGTGGTGGCGGCGGCCCCGCCGGAACAGGTGGTGAAACTGGGGACTGCCACCGGCAAGGCGCTGGCTGCCGTGCTGGCAAGAACTTGAACACCCCTGTAGTCGCTCACTGCGTGTAGCGCCATCTCTCCTTGCAGGTGACGGCGCCTGCAGGCCGGCGGAGCCGGACCTGCGGCCCCCACTGGCACCCGTCCCATAAGCGCGATGGGGGCCGGTCTGGCTGAAAGCCTGGAAAAAGCATTCAGCGGCGCGCTGAAAGGCAAAAGACCTGCAGTATCCAGGGGTTTGCCTGTGCGATGAGTAAATATTACTGATCAGTCATAAAATTACCGGATCGTGCAGGCTGTCCCGGTTTGCAGAAACACCTGACTGAGTCCACCAGATGTCACGCCCTGCCCTGAACTACCTGTTTGTATGTGCACTTGCCCTGATGCTGGCCGCAGCCATACCGGCCACGGCGCAAACCCCCGTTGCAGCCACCGATGAGGTGGAGCTGGTGCCGCATCCCTGGGTGGTTCCGTCACCGCGCTCGGCGGAAACCTATTTCACCAACCTCAAGGACGGTGTGACGCTGGAGTCGCCGTTTGTGGCGCGTTTTGGCCTGTCCATGCGCGGCCTGGTGCCGGCCGGCAAAACCGCCGGACGCGCGGGCCACCACCACCTGCTGGTGAATCAGGGCCTGCCGCTGGACTTCAAGAAACCGCTGCCGTTCACCGATCAGTACATCCACTTCGGCAAGGGCCAGATGGAGATGGTGGTGAATCTGCCGCCGGGCAGTTACGACCTGCGTCTGCTGCTGGCCGATCAGGGCCATATCCCCTACTTTGTGTACAGCAAGCCCCTGAAGGTGACGGTCAGCAAACAAAACAAAAATGTGACGCCGGCCAGCGTGCAGGGCCCGGCACGCGTGGAACTGCTGGCACCGGCTGACCGCGCGACCGTCAAACCGCCCTTCCATGTGCAGTTTCATGCCAGCGGCTACAACGTTTCCCACGCCGCGCCCAAGGCCGCAGACACCGGGCATTTCCGCCTGACGCTGGAGCGCGCCGGCCGCAAGCCCGAAGTGCTGGCCTTCACCGGCGGGCAGACGGAAACCTGGCTGAACCCGCCGGCCGGCGACTACACGGTGCGGCTGGAGCTGGTCAGCAACACAGCCGCCAACAGCGTCATCAGTGCGGCCGCGCCCTCGGCGCTGTCGGTGGCGGCGCGTTAGGTTCTGGGCGCTTCCAGCAGGGCGTTCGCCACCTCGGCAAACCCGGCGCCGCGTTCAGCTTCGGTGATGTAACGCGGCTTGTGGTTCAGCTGGGCTTCAAAGCGGCGGATATTGGCCACACCCACCGAATGCGGGAAGGCCGCAAACATCAGCTCGTCGTTGGTCGAGTCGCCGATGTAGACCCAGCGGGCCATCTCGCTGTCCAGGTCCCGGCCCAGCAATTCACGCACTATCCAGCGCGCGCCTTCGAGTTTGTTGTGTGCGCCAAACCAGCCGTTGATGTGGATGGAGCTCACGCTGGCGTTCATGCCTTCGCTGCGCATGATGTGTAGCGCCTGGGCGATATGCGCGGGCGGCAGGTGCACAAACTCACTGTGGTCGATGGCGATGTCGGTCTCGCGGCCCGGACTGTCCTGTGACAGCAAGGCGCCTGGCACCTCATGCAGCACGCGTTGTGCCACCTGCTGCATGCGGGTGTAGTTGGCGCGGCGCGTAGCCTCGTCCTGCTGGTATCGTTTTGATAGCTGCTCACGCCCGCCGTATAAGGGCTGGCGGCCATTTTTATCAGCAAGAAGCGCCACGGCACCGTTTTCCGCCACGATGGCATCCACCGGCCAGCTCAGCGCAAACGGTTCGCTCCAGCCCACCGGCCTGCCGGTGATGGGAATCACCTGCAAGCCCGCGGCTTTTATGTCTGCCAGCGCCTGCAGTGCGTCCGCCGTGATCGCGCCGTCGGTCGTCAGCGTGTCGTCGATGTCGGTGAAGACACCGGTGATGCGCCGGCGTTCGGCCAGCGGCCAGGCACTCAGTGTCAGCATTTCAGAATGATGGGTTCGAGCGCATCACCTTGCGGCAGGATGCGGCCTATGGCCACGGTTTTGCTGTAGCCCAGTTGGCGCAGCGCGGCGATACAGGCCTCGGCCCGGGCGGCGGGCACGCTGGCCAGCAGGCCGCCCGCGGTTTGCGGGTCAAAAATCAGTGGGTAAGCCGGGTGGCTGATGGCCTGCGCCTGGTTGCGCAGCGCGCGGCGCAGGCGCACATTGGCCGGTTGCAGCGAGCTCAGGATGCCGGCCGCGCTGGTCTCCAGCGCGCCGTCCAGCAGCGGCAGCGCGGCCAGGTCCAGCTCGGCATCCACGCCAGAGGGCCGCGTCATCTCGACCAGGTGGCCCAGCAGGCCAAAACCGGTGAGGTCGGTGCAGGCGGTGGCGCCATGGGCTTGCAGGCACTGTGCGCCCAGGCGATTCGACTGGATCATCGATACCAGCGCCGCATCAATCCAGCGGCCCCGGGTTTTCAGCCGCGCATGGGCCGCAAACAGCGTGCCGGTGCCAATCGGCTTGGTCAGCAGCAACACGTCGCCGGCACGCATGCCGCCTTTTTTGAGCACCGTGTGCAGGTCTTCATCGACCAGGCCGTTGATCGCAAAACCCAGCGCCAGCTCCTTGCCCTCGCCGGTGTGGCCGCCGACCAGCGCGCAGCCGGCTTCATTGAGCACCTCCACCGCGCCTGTCATCATCTGGAACAACAGGTCTTCGACCTTGGCCTCAAGCCCGGGCGGAACAGTCGCAATGGCGGTGGCCGACTGCGCCTCGCCACCCATCGCAAAAATATCACCGAGCGCGTGGTTGGCAGCGACCTTGCCAAACAGGTAGGGGTCGTCAATAAAGGCGCGGAAAAAATCAACCGAGTGCACCATGGCCTTGCCCGGCGGCACACGCAGCACCGCTGCGTCGTCGGGTGCATGCAGGCCAATCAGTACGTCGTCGCGTTGTATCGGTTGCAGCGCGCCCAGGGCGCGCGACAACACGCTGGCGCCGACCTTGGCGCCACAGCCGCCGCAGCGCATGGCAATCGCCGAAATCGCCTGCGCGGCTTCTTCGGGGTCCAGCTTGATGCGCGTGGGGGCGGCCTGGGTCATGCTGGTTTGATCCATGGGCGCAAAGGCACGGAATTTGTCCATGAAACGCCGGTCAATCCAGTCCTTCCAGCGCCAGACCCACTCGCCCTGCCAGCTCAGCGCGCCACGGGATGCGACGGCAAAACGGTCGCCGGTGCTGATCAGCGCCAGCCAGTGGCGTTGCGGCCGGTAACTGAGCAGCGCCTGGTCCAGCACCGACCGCCGCAGGTTGGCGGCCAGCGGTTTGCCCTGGCGCACCGCAAACACGCCGGCCTTGGGCAGGGGCCGGCTGGTGAAGGCGGCAATGTCGCCGGCTGCAAACACGGCTGGATCGCTGATGCTTTGCAAGTGGTCGTTGACTTCGATGAAGCCATCAGCGTCCAGCGCCAGCCCGGTCTCGCGCAACCAGGCGGCGCCGCCGGCCTGCGTGACCCAGACAATCTCGTCCATCTCCATCAGCCTGCCGTCGCGGGTCTGGAGACCGCGCTCAGACACCTGGCTCACTTCGCTGTTCAGGTGTAACACCACCTGGCGTTCACTCAACACACGCTGGAAAGCCTGGCGCACACGCGGGTTGTGCGTGGGCAAAATGTCGGCTGTGGCGCTGAACAGATGAAAGGCCAACTCATTCGGGTCGCGCCCCAGCGCGCGCAATTCGCTGCGCAGGCGGTGTTGCATGGCCAGCGTCAGCTCAACCCCGCCGGCACCCGCGCCGACGACGGCGATGCGGGTTTTGCCGGGGTGGCGCTGCACGCGGGCCAGCAAGGCCAGCCAGCGCTCATTGAACAGATGAATCGGCTTGACCGCCACCGCATGGCCGGCCGCGCCAGCCACCTGGCCGATTTGCGGGGCCGATCCGATGTTGATCGACAGCCTGTCGTAAGGCACAGGCGGGCGGTTGCGGCAGAAAACCTTGCCGGCGGCCCGGTCCAGGCCTATGACTTCGTCACGGAAAAAACGCGCGCCGGCAAAAGCTGCCAGCGTGTTCAGGTCGATGTGCACATCGTCGTAGCTGTAGTGGCCCGCGATGTAACCCGGCAACATGCCCGAATAAGGGGTGTCGGTGTCGCGGCAGATCACTGTCAGGCGCACGCCAGGCAGCGGCTTCATGCCGAAACTTTTCAGCACGCCCACATGGCTGTGGCCGCCACCGACCAGCACGATGTCTCTGAGTACCGCTTGTTCCGGGGATTGCATGTCAGTGTGGGCCTGGTAAATCAAGGAGGGTGTTCGCGGGCGCTGGCAGCAGCTCGTGCACCAGGTCCAGCAGCGCGCTGCGTTCCGTACCGGGGTCAAAAAGAGCTGCACGCCGCGCGCATTGTGCGCCCAGTTGCGCCAGCAGCCCTTGCGGACCGGGGCTACGGGCGCAGCGCTGCAGCAGCGCCGCCAGCGCCGCCGCATCGCCCCACTCGAAATAACCCGCATAGTCCTTGCCCAGCATGCCGACGTTGCCGTCGATGCGGGAGGCAATGACCGGCGTGCCGCTGCGCACCGCTTCCATGATCACATGGGCGCCGCCCTCCATGCGGCTGGTGTGGACCAGCACATGGGCACGCTGGATGCGGCGGCGTGTGGCTTCGTGGGTCTGGCCGCCCAGCCAGCGGTAGTTCGGGCAGGCGGCGGCGGTGGCGCGGGCTTGCTGGCCCAGCGCGGCGTCCAGCCCCTCTCCAATGTGGTCGATCAACAGCGCAGGTTCGCCGGCCAGCAGCCGCGCGGCTTCAAACAGGGTCTGCGGCGACTTTTCCTCGCGCAGATGCCCGACCATGAGGGCACGCAGAAAGCGCGGTGATTTGGCCAGCGCCTGGCGCGCTGTGCTGGACTGGAAGATCACGCGTACTTTGGGCCGAAGCGGCGCGGGCAGGGCGTCGGGGCCCAGTTCCTGCAACACCACCAGACGCTGTGCCAGTGCCAGCGACTGGCGCGCCGCCTCATTGTGGTGGATGTCGCGGTACAGATCGGTGCCGGTCAGCACCAGGGCCAGCCCCGACTGGCCGCGTGCCGCCGCCCAGGCTGCAATCGATGCTGCCGAGCGCCGCGCATGCAGCGCCAGCAACACCTGGTCTTGCGGGGACGCGGCCGCGTCCGGCCACTCGCGCACAATCCGCACCACATGGGGCCCCAGCATCTGTTGCCAGCGCCTGGCGGTTTGCCAGTTGCCATTGTTGGCCTCGGCCAGCGCCGGGCTGACAATCACAACGCAGGGTCGCAGGGCGGGATCAGGCATCGTCAACAATGTAGCAGGGCATGCCACGGATTTGACATGTCGGGTTTAATACCGGTTGTTGTTCCCGGACTGATTTTTCAGGAGATATTCATGAATCACCCCTCGCCATCCCTGGCCTTCAAGGCGCTGGCTGCCGTCGCCGTCCTGGCTTTTGCCGGTGCGTCCTACGCCCAGGCCGTGTTTCGCGTCACCACCATTCCCGAAGAAGCTGCCACCGAGCAGATGCGCAAATTCGGCCCCATCGTGAAATACCTGGAGCAAAAACTCGGCATGAAGGTCGAATTCACACCGGTCAGCGACTACCCGGCGGCGGTCGAGACCCTGGTCAACAAAAATGTCGAGATGGCCTGGCTGGGCGGTTTTACCTTTGTGCAGGCGCAAAACCGCTCGGGCGGCAAAATTGTGCCGATTGCCCAGCGCGAGGAAGACACCAAATTCCAGTCGGTGTTTATTGCCAAGACCAACTCCGGCATCAAGGCCCTGGCCGACCTCAAGGGCAAACAGGTCAGTTTTGGCTCGCAGTCCAGCACCTCCGGCCACCTGATGCCACGCAGCTTTTTGCTGCAGGCCAATATCGACCCCGACAAGGACTTCAAACGGGTCGCCTACTCCGGCGCGCATGACGCGACGATTGCCTCGGTGGTCAGCGGCAAAGTCGAAGCCGCAGCGCTGGACATCACGGTGTGGAACAAGTTCGTCAAGGAAAACCGGGTCGACACCAAAGACGTCAATGTGTTCTACACCACGCCCGGTTACTTCAACTACAACTGGGCGGTACATGCCGACATGCCGGCGGCCCTGCGCGAGAAGGTCACCAAAGCCCTGCTGGACATAGACCCGGCCACCGCCGCAGGCAAGGAAATCCTGGAGCTGAACCGCGCCACGCGTTACATCCCGACCAGGGCCGACAACTACAAGGGCATTGAAACCGCCGCCCGCAGCGCCGGTCTGCTCAAATAGTTGCTATCAAATCAGTAGCTTCTTGCGCACGTACCCAAAGGGCTGAAGCCTGGTTTCGCCCATGAAAATCAGTCTGGAGAATGTGTCGGCGCGGCACCCGGCGGCAAGACGTGATGCTGCGGCGGCGCTGCGCGGCCTGTCGCTGTCGCTGGCCGCCGGCGAGCAGCTGGCCATCATCGGGCCGTCCGGTGCCGGCAAAACCACACTGCTGCATCTGCTGGCCTGTGCGCTGCCGCCGTCGGCGGGCAGTGTGCAACTGGGCGGGCGCGACCCGTGGCAACTGCCGCGGCGCCAGCTCCAGCTTTTGCGCGGCGCGCTGTTTCTGGCGCCGCAGGTGCCGCCGCTGCCACCGCGCCAGCGTGTGGTCACTGCGGTACTGGCGGGCCGACTGCCGCACATCGGCCTGTGGCAAAGCCTGCGCAGCCTGTTTTACCCGACGGCGATCAGCCAGGCCGATGCCGCCCTCGCGCGTTTTGACCTGAGCGACAAACTGTTTGCGCGCGTGGACCGGCTCTCCGGCGGCGAGCGTCAGCGTGTGGGTCTGGCCCGCGCCCTGGTCACCGAAGCGAGCCTGCTGCTGGTCGATGAACCGCTGTCGGCGCTGGACCCGACGCGCGGCCAGCAGGCCATCACTTCGCTGACGCAGGCGGCGCGTGAGCGCGGCGCCACGCTGGTCTGCACCCTGCACCATGTGGAGATGGCGCTGCAGCACTTTCCGCGCATCATCGGCCTGCGCGACGGCGAGCTGGCCTTCGACCTGCCTGCCGCGCAGGTGACGTCCGAGCGCCTGCAGGCGCTGTATGCGCAGCATCTGCATGAGCTGACTGGCCCGGCGCGTGAGCCGCTGGACTTGCCGGCAGCGCCGGTGCTGCCCGCCGCCATGCATTGCCGCTGACCGGCTGGTTCAACGTGACAAGCGCCACCTTGCAGCCCCCGCGTGCCGAGCTGCGCGACCCGGCCTGGCGTGGCCGGGTGAGCTGGGCCTTGCTGGCTCTGCTGCTGCTCTGGCCCGCGCTGGTGCTGACCGAGTTCAAACCGTGGGTGATGTGGGAGCCCGGCACGCTGTCGTCCACGCTGAAGTTTCTGGGTGACTTTTTTCCGCCCAAAATCGAAGCTGATTTTTTGTGGCTGGTGGCGCGCGAAACCTGGCGCACGGTGGCGATTGCCACCGCCGGCATGGCGTTGGCCTTGCTGCTGGCGCTCCCGTTGACGCTGCTGTCGGTGCGGGTTTTGTCGGTGTCGGCGCTGAGCGGGCGCATGGCCTTGTTGCCCGCCACAGGGCGGCAGGCGGTGCGCTGGCTGCTGATTCTGCTGCGCAGCGTGCCCGAGCTGATCTGGGCGCTGGTGTTTGTGCGGGTGGTCGGTCTCGGCCCCACCGCCGGGGTGCTGGCGATTGCGCTGACCTACAGCGGCATGCTGGGGAAGGTGTATGGCGAAATCCTCGAAAGCGGCGACAGCCATGCCACCGTGTCCCTGCTGCGCAACGGCTCGGGCCGGCTGCAGGCCTTCTTTTACGGCTTGTTGCCGCAAAACGCGGCCGAGCTGACCAGTTACAGCGTGTACCGCTGGGAGTGCGCGATCCGCTCTTCGGCAGTGCTGGGCTTTGTCGGCGCCGGCGGCCTGGGCCAGCAAATGGACGCGTCCATGAAGATGTTCAATGGGTCTGAAGTCAGCACCATGCTGCTGGTTTTCATGGGCCTGGTCTGGCTGGCCGACCAGGCCAGCGCCTGGCTGCGCAAGGCGCTGGGCTGAACCGGTGATGGACCCCGTGCGCGCTTCCACCCCGGCAGCCAATGAGGTGTACCGCCTGCCGCCGCCGCTGTTTGATGCGCGCTGCAAGGCCTGCTGGCTCGTGGTCGGGGCCTTGCTGTTGGTGGCCTTGAGTTTCTGGTCGCTGGATCTGAAGTGGGCGCAGTTCCTATCACTGGACGCCATGCGCAAGATGGGGCGTTTTATCGGCGAGCTGCTGCAGCCTTCGGGCGAAGTCGCTTTTCTGAAAAAACTGCTGGGCGCCACGCTGGAAACCCTGGCCATGTCGGCCCTGGGCACGCTGATTGCGGCGGTTTTTGGCCTGTGCCTGGCCTTGCCCGCCAGCCGCACCCATGCCCAGGACCGTGCCCGCTTCAAGAGTTTGACGCGCCTGCTGCTCAATGCCCTGCGCAGCATTCCCGAGCTGGTCTGGGCCGCCTTGCTGCTGATTGCCGCGGGTCTGGGGCCGCTGGCCGGCACGCTGGCGCTGGCGCTGCACACCACCGGCGTACTCGGGCGGCTGTTTGCCGAGGCCATTGAAAACGTGGCCGAAGGCCCGGGCGCGGCCCTGCGCCTGCGCGGTGTGGGCGAGGGCCGGGTGTTTTTGTATGCCAGCTTGCCCCAGGTGCTGCCGCAGCTTTTGAGTTACACCCTGTACCGCTGGGAAAACAACATCCGCGCGGCCGCCGTGCTCGGTGTGGTCGGTGCGGGCGGCCTGGGGCAGATGCTGGCTTTTCACATGGGCCTGTTCCAGATGTCCGAGACCAGCTCCATCCTGCTGGCCATGATGGGCCTGGTGGCGCTGGTCGATGCCTGCAGCTACCTGTCGCGCCGCGCCATGGCGCGCTGAGGGGGTATTTGCGCGGGCTTTGCCCGGACGCTGCGAGCCGGTTAGAATATGGCCTGTCCGAGGAGCGATGCAACCTGCCACACACTGACCCCGTCAGCTGGCACGTGAGGCTCGGACACCAGGCCGCTTGCCGGCTCTGCTTCGAACCGCGCTCACCCACTGTGCTGTGAGGTGAGTTGACCCCAGCAGTGGTTTTTAAAAGCCTGTTTTGGAGTCATCATGAGCGCTGTTCTCAAACCTACCGCCGATTACGTTATTGCCGACCTCGCGCTTGCCGCCTGGGGCCGCAAAGAGCTGAAAATTGCCGAAACCGAAATGCCCGGCCTGATGGCCATTCGCGAAGAGTTCGCGAAGGCGCAGCCGCTCAAGGGCGCGCGCATCACCGGCTCGCTGCACATGACCATCCAGACGGGTGTGCTGATCGAAACCCTGCAAGCGCTGGGCGCCGACGTGCGCTGGGCTTCGTGCAACATCTTCTCGACGCAGGACCATGCCGCCGCCGCCATTGCCGCTGCCGGCACGCCCGTGTTTGCGATCAAGGGCGAAACCCTGGCCGACTACTGGGACTACACCCACCGCATTTTTGAGTTCACCGGCGCCAAGGGCACAGCCGAAGAAGGCCCGAACATGATTCTGGACGACGGCGGCGATGCCACGCTGTTGATGCACCTGGGCACCAAGGCCGAGAAAGACGCCTCCCTGCTGTCCAAGCCGACCAGCGAAGAAGAGATCTGCCTGTTCAACTCGATCAAGGCCAAACTCGCACAAGACCCGACCTGGTACAGCCGCCGCCTGAAAAACATCATCGGCGTGACCGAAGAAACCACCACCGGCGTGTTGCGCCTGAACGAGATGTCGGCCAAGGGCACGCTGGCCCTGCGCGCCATCAACGTCAACGACTCGGTGACCAAGTCCAAGTTCGACAACCTGTATGGCTGCCGCGAATCGCTGGTTGACGCGATCAAACGCGCCACCGACGTGATGATTGCCGGCAAGGTGGCCCTGGTCGCCGGTTACGGCGACGTGGGCAAGGGTTCTGCCCAGGCACTGCGCGCGCTGTCCGCACAAGTGTGGGTGACCGAGATCGACCCGATCAACGCCCTGCAGGCCGCGATGGAAGGTTACAAGGTTGTGACCATGGAATACGCTGCCGACAAGTGCGACATCTTTGTGTCTGCCACCGGCAACAAAAACGTGATCACCTATGAACACATGGCGGCCATGAAAGACCAGGCCATCGTCTGCAACATCGGTCACTTCGACAACGAGATCGACGTCGCTGCCCTCGAAAAATGCACCTGGGAAGAGATCAAGCCGCAAGTGGACCACGTGATTTTCCCGGACGGCAAACGCATCATCCTGCTGGCCAAGGGCCGCCTCGTGAACCTCGGTTGCGGCACCGGCCACCCGAGTTTTGTGATGTCGTCGAGCTTCGCGAACCAGACCATTGCGCAGATCGAGCTGTTCACCAAACAGGCCGACTACGAAGTGGGCAAGGTTTATGTGTTGCCAAAACACCTGGACGAAAAAGTCGCGCGCCTGCACCTGAAAAAGGTCGGTGCGATGCTGAGCGAACTCAGCGACGAGCAGGCGGCCTACATCGGTGTCAGCAAGGCCGGTCCTTACAAAGCGAATACGTACCGCTACTGAGCTGCGCTACTGCGCGGCCGTGATGCGTCGTTGCGGGTCCCGATCGGGCAATCCTCATGCACCTGAAGTGCACTCCGGTTGCCCGACGCCCGCGCCTAGCCTGACGGCCGCTCGCTACGCGCCAGTTAATTTCTCTGGAGATTCATGCGCGCTGACTTATTCCTCGTCGAACACGGCCATGCCGCCACCCGCTCCCAGGCCCAGCGCCTGATTGCGTCCGGCGTGCAGTGGCGCGTGGAGGCGGGCGGCGCCTGGAAAAAAGTCGCCAAAAACGGCGACGAAATATCCGAGCTGGCTGAACTGCAGATTCTGGACACCACCGAGGCGAAGTACATCTCGCGCGGCGGGCTCAAGCTCGAAGGCGCACTTGCAACTACCGGCATCAAGGTGACCGGCCTGCGCTGCCTGGACATCGGCCAGTCCACCGGCGGTTTCACCGACTGCCTGCTGCAGCAGGGTGCTGTGCAGGTGGTGGGTGTGGATGTGGGCCATGGCCAGTTGCACCCCAGCCTGCGGGGCGACCCGCGTGTGGTGTGTATCGAAGGTGTCAATGCGCGGTCCATGACTGCTATGGATTTGGTAGCTGGTCCCGCTCATGGGGACGGGGCTGAGGCCGAATTTGATGATGAAAACTTTGACGGCGAAGATGCCGAGCCGGTCGAAGCAAATTTTGACTTTCTGACCGGCGACCTGTCCTTCATCTCGCTGACCCTGGTGTTGCCGGCGGTGCTGCGCCTGCTCAAGCCCGGTGGTGATCTGCTGATGCTGGTCAAACCTCAGTTTGAACTGCAGCCCGGCCAGATCGGCAAGGGCGGCATTGTGCGCGATGCCGCACATTTTGAGTTTGTAGAGCAGCGCCTGCGTGATGCCTGCACTGCACTGGGCATGACGGTCAAAGCCTGGCTGCCCTCACCGATTGAAGGCGGCGACGGCAACCGCGAGTTTTTTATCCACGCGGTCAAGGGCCAAAACAACGCCGGTGAAGACCAGCCGCTGCCGGCTGCACCGCCGCGCAAGGCCGCCAAACGCACACCGCGCAGCGAACTGCGCGCCATGCAGGCAGCGCATGAGGACTCTGAAGAAGCCCATGCCGGCCAGCACGGCCCGGCGCGCGGAAAACGCCGCGACAAAGACGACTGAACAAGAAAGACTGGTGATGAATCTTCCGATCAGCTTTGAATTTTTTCCGCCCAAGACGCCTGAAGGTGCCGACAAGCTGCGCACCACGCGCCAGGCCTTGTATGCGCTGAAGCCCGAGTTCTGCTCGGTGACTTTTGGCGCCGGTGGCTCCACCCAGGACGGCACTTTTGGCACCGTCGGAGAAATCCTGAAAGAAGGCGTGGCTGCGGCCTGCCACTTCTCCTGTGTCGGTGCGACCAAGGCCACGGTGCGCGAGCAACTGGCGACGCTGCAGGCCATGGGTGTGCAGCGCCTGGTGGCGCTGCGCGGCGACCTGCCCAGCGGTTACGGTGCGGGCGGAGAGTTTCATTACGCCAGCGACCTGGTGGCTTTTATCCGGGCTGAAACCGGCGATGCTTTCCACATCGAGGTCGCGGCTTACCCCGAGATTCATCCGCAGGCCAAATCGGCCGATGCCGACCTGCAGGCTTTTGCAGCCAAGGTCAAGGCCGGCGCCAACTCGGCGATCACGCAGTATTTTTTCAACGCGGACGCCTACTTCCGTTTTGTGGATGACGCGCTGCAGCTCGGCGTGGAGGTGCCGGTGGTGCCGGGCATCATGCCTATCACCAGCTCGGCGCAACTGATGCGTTTTTCCGACGCCTGCGGCGCAGAAATTCCGCGCTGGATACGGCTGCGCCTGATGGGGTATGGCGACGACATCGCCTCGATCAAAAGTTTTGGGCTCGATGTGATCACCGACCTGTGTGAGCAGTTGCAGGCGGCCGGTGTGCCGGGCATTCACTTCTACACCATGAACCAGGCCGGCGCGACGACTGAAATTTTGAAGCGGCTGTCGGAGTGAGTGTGGTGTTGATCCATTTACGCTGGTCGATCCCCGCAAGCGGGGCCCCTCGCCCCACGCTCCAATGTCTCACCATGAACCAGGCCGCTGCAACGACGGAGATTCTGAAGCGGCTGCAGCTAGCCTCCTGAGTTTGATTCGCCACGCCGCCATTCTCCGGGGCTGGTTCACCGCCAGCCTGCTGACACTGCTGTCGGCCTGCAGCACGCCGCCGTCCAGCCCGCCCACCGCGACGGCAACGATGCCGGGCGCTGCGGCGAAGGCACCGCCTGAAGCAGATACCTCACCCATCACACCACCCGATGTGTTGTCAGTCCTGCCGGCTGTGCAGGATGAGCCGGCGCTGCTCGCGGGCGAACAGGCCCGCGAGTTCGAGCAGGGCAAGGCCTCCTGGTACGGCCCGCGCTTCAATGGCAGGCGCACCGCCAGCGGCGAGCGTTACAACATGCATGCGCTGACCGCCGCGCACAAAACCCTGCCCTTTGGCACCGTGGTGCGGGTGCGCAGCCTGGTCAATGGCAAAGAGGTCGATGTGCGCATCACCGACCGCGGTCCCTTCAGCCGTGGCCGCGTGATTGACCTGAGCCGCGCAGCGGCTGAGTCCATCGGCATGCTGGGGCTGGGTGTGAAAGACGTGTTGCTGCTGGTGCCGGACTCCACGCCAGCTGTCGCCGCGCCGCCACCGACCGCCAAACGCGCCCGCGTGATCAAGCGCCCCCCAAACCCGCGCTGACCACAGTTCTGTCATCCCGGACTGGGCTCGCGAAACGTCCGTGCGCGTAGCTGTGCAGTGGAGCGAGCCCAATGCCGGGCCTTCGCTATGCACCTTCGGCGGCATCGCGCTACGGCCCGGCCCGGGATCCAGGCCAGGCGAGCCGCTGTCGCAGCTGTCCAGGAGAAGGTTAGGCGTCAAATGTGTCTTCAGCCCTTATTTGGCGTACGCAGATAGCTATGTAATTCATAGCAATTTCGTACCGACCCGAAAAGGCAGAATGAGGAAGAATCAACTATTTATCCACGCCCGGCCTGCTTGCTGTCGAAACGGGTGCGCGCCAATCGTCGTGTTACTGAGATGCCTGAAAGAAAACGGCACTTGTTCAACCCAGCCGAAAGGAAAACATGTCTGCCTCCACCCAAAAGCCCGCCGCCCCCGCGTCCGACCGCGAACTGGTGCTGACGCGGCTGATAGACGCACCGCCCGAAAAAGTCTTCCAGGCCTGGACCGACCCCGCCCTGATGGTGCAATGGTTCACGCCCAAGCCCTGGGAAACCGTGCGCGCTGAAACCGATGTGCGGCCCGGCGGCTCCAGCCTGATCGTGATGCGCGGCCCGGACGGCACCGAGTTTCCGAACCGCGGGGTCTACCTTGAAGTGGTGCCGAATAAACGCCTGGTGTTTACCGACGCTTTCACCGAAGCCTGGACGCCTTCGGAAAAACCCTTCATGACCGGTGTGTTGACCTTCGAGAACGAAGGCGGGAAAACACGTTACACCGCCCGCGTGTTGCACTGGAGCGCCGCCGACCGCGAGGCGCATGAAAAAATGGGCTTCCATGAAGGCTGGGGCAAGGCGACCGACCAGCTCGCACAGTTGCTGGGTGCACCCACACCCGCGCCCTGACACGGCCATTCTTGAGACACGCATGAAGCTGGAGGGCTTGATTCTGTGGCTGGCCGTTCTGCCATTCAGTGCGGCGGCGCAGGAGCGGCCGAACGGGCCGAAGGCACGCGGAAACCTTTTCAACGATCCTTTCGTGCAGGTGAGCTCCGCCATGGCCGGCTGCCCCGTGCCCGAGGGCCCGATGTTCACGCAGCAACAGGTGCGCGATGAAGCGCATGTGCGCGCCCAGCACGGCGGCAGTTGCTTTCGCTCAGGCCGCTGCCGGCTGCCCAACTCCTACCTCTATGACAAGGAGATCATCCCCCGCGTGCGCAGTCATCTGCAGCAGGATGGCCGGTTCAACAACACCAGCATCTGGGTGCTGGGGGAACGGCGGCTGGTGACGCTGATGGGTTGCGTTCAGTCGCAGGAGCAGTCCCGGGCGGCGGAACAAGCCGTTTTGCTGGTGGACGACGTCATGGGCGTGGTCAACCACCTGACTGTGGGCACGGCTGGCAAGCCGAAGTACAGCACGGTGCCGGCGGAGTCCAGGCCAGCCAGGTAGCGCCGGCCAGGAGCGGCCGCCGCCTGAACTCAGGCCACGGCCGGCGGGTTTTGCAGTCCGTGGATGCGAAAGCTGTAGCCATGGCGCTCGAATTCCAGCGCGTCGTAAAACGCATGTGCCTTCTCGCGTTTGAGGTTGGACGACAGCGCCAGCTTGTAGCAACCGTTGTCGCTCGCCAGCACCATCGCGTGGCGCATCATGGCCTTGCCTATGCCCTGGCCCTGCGCGGCCGGGTCCACCGCCACGTCTTCCACAATGGCTGAGGGCGCGCCCAGGTGGCCGAGGTTGTCCATGATGAGCAGCGCAAAAGTGCCGACCACCTGCGTGCCGCGCACCGCGACGTAAAGCTTGTAGTTGGGGTAAGTGGCCATGCGCTCCCAGATACGCGTGGCGTCCGGCAGGGTGAGGACGGCGCCGTCGTCAATGTCGGGCTGGGCGTAAAGGCGCAACACATGGGGCAGGTCAGGCTTCAGTGCCGGACGAAGGGTCAATGAATCAGTCATGGGGCCACTGTTCACTGGCAGTGTGTCGAAAGGATGACAAACGCCTTGCAGATGGCGCGTCCTGGCCAGGCAATGGCCGGTTCAGGGGCTCATTTTGACGGTGAGGGTTTGCGGCTGCCGCGCACCCTCTCTGCCGGCCTGCTGACGCAGTTCCCCTTCATAGTCCTCGGAGCCCGGCTTTTTCGCCAGTTCAAGCAGCACGTCCGACCGGCAGGGGTTGGTGTAGGCGGGGTCCACTTTCAAAACCAGTTTTCCGGCTTCCATGGAGGCTGTGACCGCAGCGTCGCGTATCGTGCAAGGCCCCAGGTTGGAGTGCACTGTCAGCGTGCCTTTGGAAGTGGCGGGGTCAAGGTTGACAGAGATCGCCTGGCTCGCCTTGCCGTCAGTGGTCGCCCATCGGCCAGAGAGCTTGCCAGGGAGGGCGGTTTGCGCTGCGGCGATTGCAGAAAGCAGGGCGAAGCCGACGAATACTGCGGCTTGGCGGGTGGTGATGGGGTGGTGAATTTTCATGTGCTCCCTTTGTAAAAACCAAATTGTTGCTGATTCTGGACGTTTGTGTCATCGCGCCCGGCACGCGGCCAGCTGATTTGCACTGTGCAGCTATTGGCAGGCGGTGTCGGGATGGTCAACTCAGTCAACTGCCTCCGCCAAAAGTTGAAAACGGAAAGCAGACCACAGAAACGCTTTTTGGAAAACAGACGCCGAGCACGCCCCCCAGGAGCGCTGAACCCAGTGCCCACCATGCCAGCCCAGAGAAAGAGACCGGCAGGGGACCCAACGCCAGCCGGCCGAGTAGGCCGATCCAGAAGCAGCCCATGGCGCCGATGACGGCCCCCAGGATGCGATCACGCGGCGTCACCGGGGCGCTCCACCAGCGGGCAAAGTGCCGGAACCTGTTTTTGAACAGCGCGATGACGCTCACGGCGCGGTGGCTAACGTGAAGATGACCGGCCCACAACACTTCGCGGCGAAGCCGCCTTCTGCTGTTGAGGGTCCGTGTCGATTGATATGTTATGCGTCACTTGTCGCGCGGCTTGATCAGGATGCAAGGCCCTCAACCGATACCAGCCTTGCAGAACTGCATTCATCTCGAACTGCCTTAAGTCCTTGATAGACCGGTCCCGTGTAGAACTCCTCCCAAGCGGCCACTGAGGGGAACTCAAGCACGACGATTCGCCTGGGCTCCCAGTCTCCTTCGTAGACCTTGTGTGCGCCTCCGCGGGCGAGATAGCGTGCGCCTGCAGCATCGAGAGCTGGCTTCACGCCCTTCATGAACTCCTGGTAGCGGGACATGTCTCGGATTTCGACATCAAAGATTACATACGCACTCATTCCAACTCCTGGTGATGTTGTTCGATTCTGGATTCGACGATTGGAAGCGGATGCGAACTCTCTTCGCACACTGAGTCCGCGCGGGAAGGCTGGGCGATCGACGACGGAGTCTCCGGTGACGCATAACGTACTGTATAGAGCAACGGCTGCTCGATAAACTGGCGCGTGCTCGATATTCCGGACCTGTAAAACACGCTCAAGTTGTTGTTCTTAAAAGAATATTCCATCTTCATCACTCCCCTAAGCTGAATAAACAAGCACCCAACCCCACAGCCGGGAGTTTAGGTGCCTCTGACGTGCCGCGCCTCCCCCATTTGAGCGGCCCAATTTTTTTGCCCGACCACCAAACCCCCATGGAAAAGCCCTTAACCCTGCTCTGCCTCATTGATTTCCTATAATTTCAGTAATTCCTGAAAAGTCAAGAAACCCAAGCCATGAACCTCGCCCCCCTGACCCAGCGTTTTGTTTTGCACTTTGGCGAGATGGGCAGCCGCTGGGGCATCAATCGCACCGTCGGCCAGATTTACGCGCTGTTGTATGTCTCACCGCGTGCGCTCAATGCCGACGAGATCGGTGAGGCGCTGGCGTTTTCGCGCTCCAACGTCAGCATGGGGCTGAAAGAGCTCCAATCCTGGAACCTGGTGCGGCTGCAGCACCTGCCCAATGACAGGCGTGAGTACTTTCAGGCGCCTGAAGACGTGTGGGCGATTTTTCGCACACTGGCGGAAGAGCGGCGCAAACGCGAGATTGATCCCACGCTGTCGATGTTGCGGGACGCGCTGATGGAGCAGCCGTCCAACGGCGATGACATCCACGCCCAGGCGCGCATGAAACAGATGCACGACCTGATTGAACTGATGACCGGCTGGCTGGCCGAGGTGCAGAAGATGGACTCGGCCACCCTGATCAAACTCATGAAGATGGGCGCCAAAGTGCAAAAGCTGCTGGAGCTCACTGACAAGGTGGGCAGCACGGTCAAGGCCGGGTTGACAGGGCGGGCCGCAGCGCCCAAAGTGGCCCCGCAGCCCCTGCCGCTTCCCGACAACAACTGGACTTGATGATGGACGGTCTTGACGCATTCCTGCTGGCGCGCATCCAGTTTGCCGCCAACATCACCTTTCACATCCTGTTCCCCACCATCAGCATTTCGCTGGGTTGGGTGCTGCTGTTTTTCAAGCTGCGTTTTGTCAAAACCGGCCGGCAGCACTGGATGGACGCTTACCAGTTCTGGGTGAAAATTTTTGCGCTGACCTTTGCGCTCGGTGTGGTCAGCGGCATCACCATGAGTTTCCAGTTTGGCACCAACTGGCCCGGCTACATGGAAAAAGTCGGCAACATTGCCGGGCCGCTGCTGGCTTATGAGGTGCTCACCGCGTTTTTCCTGGAAGCCACCATGCTGGGTGTGATGCTGTTTGCACGTGAACGTGTCAGTGAACGCATGCACACCATCGCCACCTTGCTGGTGGCCGGCGGTACCACGCTGTCGGCCTTCTGGATTCTGGCGCTCAACTCCTGGATGCACACACCGGCCGGCTTCGAGATGATCAATGGCAAGGCGCATGTGACGAGCTGGCTGGAGGTCATCTTCAATCCGTCCTTTCCCTACCGGATGGTGCACATGCTGCTGGCCTCGGGCCTGACGGTGGCGTTTCTGGTAGCGGGCATCTCGGCTTACCGCTGGCTGCGTGATGACCGCGGCGCCGAAGTGATGGCCAGCCTGAAGACCGGCATTTACCTGGCGGCCATGCTGATTCCGCTGCAGATCATCGCCGGCGATTTACACGGCCTGAACACGCTGGAGCACCAGCCGGCCAAACTCGCTGCGATGGAAGGCATCTGGAAAACCGAAAAGGGCGCACCGGCCATTCTGTTTGCCCTGCCCGATGAAAAGGCAAAAGAAAACCGCTACGAAATAGCCATTCCGAAACTGGCTGCGCTTTACCTCACGCATTCACTCGATGGCGTCGTGAAGGGCCTGGACCAGTTTGAAGGCAAACACCCGCCGGTGGCGCCGGTGTTCTGGGCTTTTCGCATCATGGTCGGCGTGGGGCTGTTGATGCTCGCGGTCAGCTGGGCCACGGCCTGGCAGTTGGCTCCGTGGAAAAAGGGGACCGACCGCACACTGCGGCCCTGGCACGCCAGGCTGCTGGTGGCCATGACTTTTGCCGGCTGGATTGCGCTGATTGCCGGCTGGTATGTCACCGAGATTGGCCGCCAGCCCTGGCTGGTGACCGGTGTGTTGACCTCGGCCGAGGCGGCCTCGCAGGTGGCCGCGCCGCGTATTGCGCTGACCCTGGCCCTCTACCTCACGCTGTATGCGGCGCTGATTGTGGCTTATATCTCGGTGGTGTTTTACCTGGCGCGGCACAAGAAACACGCCGACCAGCCTTTTGGCGATGACAACACCGCTGGCGATACCGAGAAGCAACTCAACGTCGTCAACTACCCGGAAAAAGAAGGAGGCGCCCATGCTTGAGCTTGCTCCCGACCTGACACAGGCCGCCGGCTGGATGCCGATTGTGTTTCTGGTGGTCATGGGCCTGGCGATGCTGGCCTATGTGATTCTGGACGGTTACGACCTCGGTGTTGGTGTGCTGATGCGCCGCGCCAGCGACGACGACAAGGACAGCATGATTGCCAGCATTGGCCCCTTCTGGGACGCCAACGAAACCTGGCTGGTGCTCGGTGTGGGCATCATGCTCACGGTGTTTCCGATGGCGCACGGCGTGATCCTGGGCGCGCTGTATCTGCCGGTGGCTTTCATGCTGATTGGCCTGACGCTGCGTGGTGTGGCGTTTGACTTCCGCGTCAAGGCAAGGGCCGCGCACAAGCCGCTGTGGAACCGCCTGTTCTACAGCGGCTCGTTGCTGGCGAGCTGGTCCCAGGGTTACATGCTGGGTTCGCTGATCACCGGCTTCGCATCGACGTGGTGGGTCACGCTGTTCAATGCGGTGATTGGCCTGGCGCTGGTGGCCGCTTACTGCCTGCTGGGTGCGGGCTGGCTGATCATCAAGTCCGAAGGCGCGCTGCAGTTGCAGGCGGTGCGCTGGGCGCGCGCCAGCCTGCTGTTCACGATGGCCGGCGTGGCAGCGATCTCCATCGCCACGCCGCTGGTCAGCCCGAGCATTTTTGCCAAGTGGTTTTCTTTTCCGAACATCGTGCTGCTGATCCCGATTCCGGCGGCAACAGCGGTGCTGTTTGCGGTGATTTTCCGCAGCCTGCAGCGCCTGCCGGTACGCCTGGCCGAAGGCAACGAATACGGCGCCTGGGTGCCGTTTGGTGCCACGGTCGGTGTGTTTCTGCTGGCCTTTTACGGCCTGGCCTACAGTCTGTTCCCATGGCTGGTGATAGACCGCATCACGATCTGGCAGGCCGCGACGGCACCGGCGGCCATGGGTGTGATTCTGGCCGGTGCGGCGGTGGTGCTGCCCATGATCATCGGATACACCGTGTTTGCCTACCGTGTCTTCTGGGGCAAAAGTGCGGCGCTGAAGTATTAGCCCCCACGGTCGCTCACTGCGTGTAGCTCCCTGCCCCCCGAGGGGGCCGCTGCGCCTGCGGCCCGGCAAAGCCGGTTCCGCGGCCCCTGCTTGCCAAACCCCTTTCTTTCCTTCCTTCCCTACCTGTCGTCGTAACTGATGGACAGGCTGTCTGTCAGTGGCCTGGCCTGGCAGCTCAGCACAAAACCTTTTTTGATTTCCCAGTCTTCGAGCGTGAAGTTTTTTTCCATCGCCACCTGGCCCTCCAGCACCCTGGCGCGGCAGGTGCAGCAGACACCCCCCTTGCAGCTGTAGGGCAGGTCCAGGCCTGCAGCCAGTGCCACGTCCAGCACCTTCTCATGCGCAAACATGCGCAGCGCATGCGCCTTGCCGTCCAGTTGCACCGACAGGTGGATGGGCCCGGCTACTGCGTTGCTCGTAGGGCTATTTTGGCCTGCAGCCCTTATTTCACGGGCGTAAGCAGCTCCTGATTCAATAGCAATTGTGGGGTGTCTCTCGCTCAGAAAACGTTCTGCGTGAATTTTCTCTCTGGGCACACCGGCGGCCAGCAGGGCCTGCTCGCAGCCTTCAATCATGGCTTCGGGGCCGCAGATGAAGGTTTCGTCAATGCTGGCGGCCGGAATCAGGTTGCCGAGCAGCTCGCTGACCTTGGCCGCGTCAAGCCGGCCGTTGAACAGCGCGACCTCCTGGGCCTGGCGCGACAGCAGGTGAATCAGGCTCAGTCGCGCGGGGTAGCGGTCTTTGAGGTCCTGCAGCGCTTCATTGAACAGGATGGAGCTGCCGCGCTGGTTGCCATACACCAGCGTGAAGCGGGAGTTGGGTTCGCCGGCCAGGGTGCTGGCAATGATGGACAGCAGCGGTGTGATGCCCGAGCCCGCTGCCCAGCCCACGCGGTGCAGCGCGCCGCTCAGGCGCGGCGTGAAGCGGCCATCGGGCGGCATCACGTCCAGCGTATCGCCAGTCTGCAAGTGGGTGGCCCAGTTGGAAAAAACACCGCCTTCGACCGGCTTGATGCCGACCTCTATCTCCTGCGCAGCACTGAGGTGCTGGGTGCTGCTGCAGATGGAATAACTGCGGCGCACCTGTTCGCCGTTGATTTGCGCCTTCAGCGTGAGGAACTGGCCTGGCGTGAAATGGTAGAGATCGCGCAGCGCCGGCGGGATGGCAAAACTGATGGCGACGGCGCCAGCGGCTTCGGGGCTGACGCGGCTGATGGTCAGCGGGTGAAAGTGGGGGACCGACATATGGCTTGTTCAGTAGGGTTTGAAGTAGTCAAACGGCTCCAGGCAAGCCAGGCACTTGTACAGTGCCTTGCAGGCGGTCGAGCCAAAGTGCGAGGTCTCGGTGGTGTTGAGTGAGCCGCATTGCGGACAGGCGACCGCATCCACCGCAGCCTTGCGGGCGGCAAAGCGGATCACCCGGTCGCTGTCGGGTGTGGTGGTGTGCGGCGGCGCAATGCCGTAGCTGCGCAGCTTCTCTTTTGTGGCCGTGCTGATCCAGTCGGTGGTCCAGGCCGGTGCCAGCTGCGTGGTGATGCGTGCGCTGAGCTGTAGCTGCACCAGTGCCGCGCGGATGTCGTCTTCAATCTGCCCCATGGCCGGGCAGCCGCTGTAAGTCGGCGTGATGATGATTTCCAGGCCTGCATCGTCTTCGCGCACATCGCGCAGGATGCCGAGTTCGCGGATCGACACCACAGGAATTTCCGGGTCAGGTACGGCTTCCAGCGCGTCCCAGACCTGTTGCACCCGGCTGGCGGCTTGCATGGTCACCACCACCACCCGCTTGCGGGGGGTGTTCCATTGAAGCCTCCTGAGGCTCGTGGTGAGCGCGAAGTATTCACCATAGAGCCTGCGGGTGCGCGCGCGCCAGGCTTTGCATGTCGGCCAGCAGCGGCGCCAGATGTTCGCTGTGCTGGCCGTTTTTGCCATGGGGCAGGGCGGCTTGAAGCAGGGGTGGGCGCGACAGGCCGGCTTCTTCCAGGGCGTCCTTGACCAGTTCGTCCCAGCGGGCGCGCAGCGCCGGCGCCGAACCGGCCCAGAACTCTGCGGTGTAAGGCATCAGCTGGTTCAGCGCCGCCTGCGTGCGCTGCTGCGACTCGGCCGTGCCGTCGCCCAGGCGAACCAGCCAGCCGCGCGAATGGCGGAAGTGGTAGGCCACTTCCTTGAGCGACTTGCCGGCAATGCCGGCCAGCTGCGCATCGCTGGACGCCTGCAGCGCCTCCCACAGCAGCAGCATGAAAGCGCTGTAGAGGAAATTGCGGACTATGGTCACCGCATAGTCGCGCTCCGAGGCGGCAGAGGCATGCGGCAGCTCGAGCAGCGTGAAGTTGCGAAAGTCCCCGGCATCGCGGAAGTAGGCCAGCGAATCCTCGGTGGCACCCTGGCCACTCACACTGGCTGCATGCTGGTACAACATACGCGCCTGGCCTATCAGGTCCAGGCTCATGTTGGCCAGTGCGATGTCTTCTTCGAGCACCGGGCCCTTGCCGCACCACTCGGCATTGCGCTGGCCCAGCACCAGTGCGTTATCGGCCAGATGCAGCAGCTCGTCCAGCGGCGCGCTGACAGGTGTTGCCAGTGCGGCCATCACATGTGGCCCACTTCATCGGGAATTTCGTAGAACGTCGGGTGGCGGTAGATCTTGTCGGCCATGGGTTCAAAAAATGCGGGTTTGTCGTCGGGCTCGCTGGCGGTGATGCTGTTCGACGGCACGACCCAGATGCTCACGCCCTCCTGGCGCCGGGTGTAGACATCACGCGCCATCTGCAGCGCCTGCTGTGCATCGGCGGCATGCAGGCTGCCGCAGTGTTTGTGTTCCAGGCCCTGTTTGCTGCGAACAAACACCTCCCACAACGGCCAGTCGCGCCCTGCGGACGCGCTGGCCGCTGGCCCTTTCTGGCCCGACCCCTCCCCATCCCTCCCCTGCCCAGGGGAGGACGCGGCTTGACCTGCTTGTGTGTTCATGCGGCCTCCTTCAGAAGGCGCGCTTGCTGTTTGGCCGCATAGGCCTGTGCCGCATCGCGCACCCACTGGCCGTCTTCATGCGCTGCCACGCGGTTCGCCAGGCGTTCCTTGTTGCAGGGCCCGTTGCCGCCCACTACGGCCCAGAAATCGTCCCAGTCAATCGCGCCGTAGTCGTGCTGCTGGCGCTCCTCGTCCCATTTCAGATCAGGATCCGGCAAGGTCACGCCCAGCACTGCGGCCTGCGGCACGGTGGCGTCGACAAATTTCTGGCGCAGGTCGTCGTTGGAAATGCGCTTGATGCCCCAGCGCATGCCCTGCGCGCCGTTGCTGCTGTCGGCATCGGGCGGGCCAAACATCGCCAGCACCGGCCACCACCAGCGGTTCACCGCGTCCTGCACCATGGCGCGCTGCTCGGGTGTGCCCTGCATCTGCACCATCAGGCTTTCAAAGCCCTGGCGCTGGTGAAAACTTTCTTCCTTGCAGATGCGGATCATCGCGCGCGCGTACGGGCCGTAGGAGCAGCGGCAGATAGGCACCTGGTTCATGATGGCCGCGCCATCGACCAGCCAGCCGATCACGCCGACGTCGGCCCATTGCAAGGTCGGGTAGTTGAAGATCGAGCTGTACTTGGCCTTGCCGCTGTGCAGCGCGTCGAGCAATGCGTCGCGCCCCACGCCCAGGGTTTCGGCGGCCGAATACAGGTAGAGGCCGTGGCCACCTTCGTCCTGCACCTTGGCCAGCAAAATCGCCTTGCGCTTGAGCGAGGGCGCGCGCGAGATCCAGTTGCCTTCGGGCTGCATGCCGATGATTTCGCTGTGCGCATGCTGGCTGATCTGGCGCACCAGGGTGCGGCGATAGGCCTCGGGCATCCAGTCCTGCGGTTCGATTTTCTGGTCGGCGTCGATTTTTTCGTCGAAGCGGGTTTGCTGCGCGTCCGGCGCTGCTGCGACCGAACTCAGTGCCGGCGCCGAAACATCGGGCAGGTCCAGCGATTGGGTGTACATGTCTTGTCTCCTCTGCCAAACGGGCTTGTGGGCGCCGCTTCAGGCGCTGCCAAATGCCAGTATAGCAATTAACCGACCGATCGGTCGGTTAATTGAGGCAGCCGGGGAAGAGGGCTCTTAGGCCAGCCTGGCGAGGTCGGCCAGCAGGGCATGGGCCGAGGTGTAACGCTGCGCCGCTTCCTTGGCCATCAGCCGGTTCAGCAGGTCTTGCAGGTCCGCATGTGCTGCGGGCAGCGCGGGCGTTGCTGCGTGCAGGTGTTTGGCCAGCAGCGACTCCAGCGAGTCGCCGACAAACGGGCGCCGGCCGGCCAGCATTTCAAAAAACATGACCCCCAGGCTGTACAGGTCAGACTGCGCCGTCACCGCCTTGCCGCTGACCTGCTCGGGGCTCATGTAATAAGGCGTGCCCACCACATCACCGTAGCGGGTCTGGGTCAGGCCGAGGCTTTCCGCCTGCAGCATGGACTTGGCGATGCCGAAATCAGCCAGTGCCACAGTGCCATCGCTGCGCAGCATGACGTTTTCGGGCTTGATGTCGCGGTGCACAATGCCGTGGCCGTGGATGGCGGCCAGTGCCATGGCCAGTTGCCGGGCCACTGCCAGCGCGCGCTCGCGTGTCAGCCCGGATTCCAGCAGCGCGCGCAGGTCACCCCGCTCGAAATACTCCATCGCAATATAGGCGTGGTCGTCGCTGAAACCCTGGTCGTGGATGGTGATGACATGCGGGTGCTTGATCTGGCTCAGCAGCGCGTACTCCTGGATAAAACGCACCAGGTGTTCCGAGGCCTCCTTGCCGCTGGAGTCCAGCACCTTGAGCACGATGGGCAGACCGTCGCTTTCGCGTTCGGCCAGGTACACCTCGGTCATGCCGCCCGAGCCGATTTTCCGGGTGATGCGGTAACCCTTGAGCCGCACCGGCTCGGTACCGGCCTCAAAACGCAGGTCTTTCAGGGCGGCCAGCTTGGCTTGCAGCGCGTCTTTCACCGCGCGCGCGGTGATGTCTGAATTGGTCCTGACCGCAGCGCTGATTTCTGCTGCCCGCTCGGTCAGGCTGGCCATGCCGTGGATCTTGTCGTCGAGCTGGGTCTGCAGCCCGGTGATTTCCACCACCCCCAGCGTCAGCTGCTTGCCGGGCACGGGCAGCGCGTCGCGCGTACCGGTTTGAATGCCCGGGCCGGCGCCCGCCAGCACCGCTTCGCTGGCCAGCACGGTCCAGCCGCGTTCGCGTGTGACCGCTTCCAGGCGTGCCGCCAGGCTCACGGTTTCGCCCACAGGCACCATTTCGTGACTGCCTGCCGTGCCCATGGGACACAAGGTGATGAGGCCGCAGTGCAGACCCACACCGACTGCAAAATCAGGCAGGCCGCGCCCCGGGAACCGTTGCGCCAGCCAGGCCCGGAACTCATGCGCAGCCAGGGCCATGGCCAGAGCGGCAGAAATGGCGCGGCGCGAGGCCGACAGCGGCGACTCGCTGAGGGTGTCGGCAAACACGGCCATCAGCCCGTCGCCGACAAACTTCAGGTGGCGCCCGCCGTTTTTCAGCACCGGCTGGCAGCTGCGCCCGGAGTATTCGGTCAGCAGTTGTGAGACCTCACTGGCGTCGAGCTTTTCGGCCAGCGAGGTGAAGTTGCGGATGGTGGACACCAGTACCGTGGCTTCCAGCACCTGCCGCGCAGCGTCACCCGCTGGCGCTTCCACGCTGAAAGCATCGCCTTTTTCGCCGCCTATGTGGCCGGAAAAAGCGTCGCGCAAGCGCGCCTCCAGCGCTGCCAGCCCGGACGCGATGCGGCTTTCGACCAGCGCGCTTTTACGCAGCAGGGCGTTGACCGACTCCAGCAGCTCGGTGCGCGTGAAGGGTTTGGACAGGTAGTCGTCGGCGCCTGTGGTCATGCCACGGCGCATGCTGGCACGATCGTCCAGCGCGGTCAGCAGCAAAAACGGGGTGGTTGCCAGCGCCGCATCAGCACGCACCGCAGCCAGCAGCTCAAAGCCGTCCATGCCGGGCATGTTGACATCCGAGATGATCAGCTGCGGCGCACGCCGCCTGGCATGGGCCAGACCCGCGAGGCCGTCGGCGGCGGATGCGGTTTCAAAGCCTTCCAGGCTCAGGAGGCGCACGATGTTGCTGCGGATCGCGTCATCGTCCTCAACCACCAGAATCAGGTCCATGGCAGATACCGGCGCTGGCTGAATCAGCCGCCGTGCTCCAGCGTGAAGCCCGCGTTGCGGTCCTGGCCCAGACGCGCCACCATCTGCGGCAACGCAGCCTGCAGTTCGGCCTTGAGGGTGTGCGGCGGGTTGATCACAAACATGCCGCTGGCCGGCAGGCCGGGGCGCACCACCTCGCCCGCTTCGTCCGTCATCAGCTTGCTGGACTTGACCGTCAGTGTGGCGTTGAGCCAGCTGCGGCCGGCCTTGGTAGCCATGGTTTTGAGCTTGCGCGGCAGGTCATGGGCCTCGGGACGCGGAATGACCGGGTACCAGACCACATAGGTGCCGGTGGCAAAACGCTTCACGGCGTCCGCCATGCAGGCCGCCACGCGGGCGTAGTCGGTCTTGATTTCGTAACTCGGGTCGCACAGCACCATGGCGCGGCGGGCCGGGGGCGGCAAAAAAGTCTTGAGCACCTCAAAACCATCTTCGCGCGCCACGCTGACCTGCCGGCCCACGCCCAGCTGTGCAATATTGCCGGTCAGCGACTTGAAATCGGTGGGGTGCAGCTCAAACAGCTTGAGCTTGTCGCGGCCGCTGAGAAACTGCTGCTCGATAAAGGGCGAGCCCGGGTAAATTTTCAGATGCGCCGCATCGCCGCTTTCGGCCAGCTGCGGGTTCAGGCTGCGCAGCAGATCCACATAGTCCTGCAAGGCGGGAGCGAGAGCCTCCTGCTGCGCCGGTTTGGGGCTCCCCGGTTTGCGATGGCTGGTGCTTTTAACAGCGGCGGGCGCAGTGGGGACGGGGTCTACCGCTTTGTCTGGCCTGGAAAACAGGCGGAAAACACCGTGTTGCGCCTCGCCGCTGGTTTCCGTGTAGTCGCCATCCAGGCGGTAAAGCCCGGCGCCGGCATGGGTGTCGATCACGGTCAGCGCCGTGTCTTTCTGGGTCAAATACTTCATCAACGCAATCAGCGTGGTGTGCTTGAGCACATCGGCATGGTTGCCGGCATGGAAGGCGTGGCGGTAACTGAACATGGGGCTATGTTAACGGGCAGCGGTTTTTTGCCGGCAAAATGGGGCGCCGGCCCGGGTTTGTTGCAGAAAATGCGCCCAGAAGCACGTTTTCGGGCGCCTTTCCCGGCTCTGGCCTGGTTTGGATGGCGTGCGGGCCCCCGATTTTGTATAATCGAGGGCTTCGCAGCGAATGGCTGGCCCCGCGGCGAAGCTTTGAACCCCACCTAAGAGGTTTCCATCAGAGAAACACCGACCGTGGAAAAGGGCTGCTCAAACCAACTTTTGAAAAGTAAACCATGACAACTTTCAGCGCAAAACCCGCTGACGTGGTGCATGAGTGGTTTGTGATTGACGCGACCGACAAGGTCCTCGGACGAGTAGCCAGCGAAGTTGCTCTCCGTTTGCGCGGCAAACACAAGGCCATTTATACGCCCCACGTCGATACCGGTGACTTCATTGTCATCATCAACGCAGCCCAGCTTCGTGTCACCGGCGCCAAGTCGACCGACAAGATCTATTACCGTCACTCGGGTTACCCCGGCGGTATCTCGGCGACCAACTTCCGTGACATGCAGTCCAAGCATCCTGGCCGCGCGCTTGAAAAAGCCGTCAAGGGCATGTTGCCCAAAGGTCCGCTCGGTTACGCCATGATCAAAAAACTCAAGGTGTACGGCGGTGCAGAGCACCCGCACACGGCCCAGCAGCCCAAAGTGCTTGAAATTGCAGCTTTATCGAACGGGGTGGCCAAATGATTGGTGATTGGAACAATGGCACCGGCCGTCGCAAATCCAGCGTCGCCCGCGTGTTCATCAAAAAAGGCACTGGCAAGATCACCGTCAACGACCGTGACATCCAGACCTTCTTCGGTCGCGAAACCTCTATCATGATCTGCAAGCAGCCGCTGCACCTGACCAACCATGTCGAAACCTTTGACATCATGGTCAACGTGCATGGCGGCGGCGAGTCCGGCCAGGCCGGCGCGATCCGCCACGGCATTACCCGCGCGCTGATCGACTACGACACCACCCTCAAGCCAGTGCTGAGCCAGGCCGGGTTTGTGACGCGTGATGCGCGTGAAGTCGAACGTAAAAAGGTCGGTTTCCGCTCGGCACGCCGCCGCAAGCAGTTCAGCAAGCGTTAATTCGTTTTTGCTGTTTCCGACAAAGCCGCCCGGTTTGCGCCTGGCGGCTTTTTTCATGGGCGCGCGGCCTGGTCCTGCCCGATGCAAACCCTTACCGCGCTTTACCCGCAGGGCGCCGGTCTGGCAGCCGATCTGCGTGCACAATGCACCCTCCTGAAATAAAAACCGCAGGATCTGCCTTTTGAAGTTCCGCCTGTTTCGCCGCCGCCTGACCATCAGCTCTCCGCGCATGGCCATCCGCAGTGCCTTGCCCTGGCCGCTGCGCTGGGCCATGGGCGCGGTGATGCTGGGTTTTTCTGCAGCCATCGCGCTGTGGACGTTTGAGATGGGGGTCAGCATCGCCGGGCTGGACCGGGATGCCAAGCTCGAGTTGACCAAGCTGCGCGAAGAGGTGGCGACGCTGCGTGCCGAGCGCGACAAGTCCCAATCAGTAGCGAATATTTCCGGCAGCCTGCTGACCGCCGAAAAGGCGGCGCAGGAAAAAATGATGGCCCAGATCAAACAGCTGGAAGCCGACAACCGCCTGCTGCGCGATGACCTGGGGTTTTTTGAAAAGCTGCTGCCTGCAGGCGGGGCGGAAACCGTTGCGATACGTGGCTTGCAGGCGGAAACCCTGTCTGCCATGCAGCTCAAGTGGCAGGTCCTGGTGATTCAACCCGTCAAGGACGCGCCGGTTTTCAATGGCAAACTGGAGTTGACGCTGGGCGGGACGCTGGCGGGCAAACCCTGGACTGCCGTGTTGCCTGCGGGTGGGCAGCCGCTGCAGTTCAAGCAATACCGGCGGATTGAAGGAGTGCTCGACCTGCCCCCCCTTGCCGTGGTAAAAACAGTCACGGCCAAAGTGATCGAAGGAACGGCCGTCCGCTCGGTGCAGACGCTCAAGCTCTGACCGCCGTCTCCCTACACAGGATTTGTCATGTTCGGTAAAAAGTCGCAACCCCCCATCAAGAGCCTGATTGCCCAGGGCAGCTGCATTGAAGGCAACCTGAAGTTCACCGACGGCTTGCGCATTGACGGCGAAGTGATCGGTGACATACGTGCCAATGAAGGCAGCCCGAGCATTCTCGTGATCAGCGAGTCGGCCTGTGTAACCGGCCATATTTATGCCGACCACGTCATCATCAACGGCCGGGTCATGGGGCCTGTACACGCGGTTGAGCTGCTGGAACTGCAGCCCAAGGCGAAAATTCAGGGCGATGTGGCCTACAAAGCGCTTGAAATGCACCAGGGCGCCGTCATCTTTGGACAGTTGCGGCCAACCAACCACGAGGTGGGCGACAAGCCCCTGCTGAAGCTGGCGGCCAATAATGTTGAAAAAGCGCGGGAAGAAGCCTCCAGCAGTGGTTTTGCGCGTCTTCAGGACAAGTTCTAAATCAGCGTGCGCCTTGTGGTTGATCGAAGTGCTGTACCATGATTTGATTGATTTGCGAAGAACGGAGACCCCATGAGCGCAGTTGCTGAAAACATCCAGACCCAGATGCCCGACCCCTTTGTCTTTACCGACAGCGCGGCGGCCAAAGTAGCGGACCTGATTGCCGAAGAAGGCAACCCGGACCTGAAGCTGCGCGTGTTTGTTCAAGGGGGCGGGTGTTCCGGCTTTTCCTACGGTTTCACGTTTGACGAAATCACCAATGAAGACGACACCACCATGACCAAAAACGGTGTGTCGCTGCTGATTGACGCCATGAGTTACCAGTACCTGGTGGGCGCAGAAATTGACTACAAGGACGACCTCGAGGGCGCCCAGTTTGTCATCAAGAACCCCAATGCCACCAGCACCTGCGGTTGCGGATCAAGTTTCTCGGCCTGAGCCCGATCCGGCTTCTCCGGAAGCTCCCAAAAAAAGGACCCTCGGGTCCTTTTTTAATTTCTGCTTTTCAACAACTTCAGCTTTTTGTCGACCGGACAGCCGGGTAGAGGGCACCCAGCACACGCGGACCGCTGGCCCCGGTGACGGCAGGCAGGTTGCCGGGCAGCTGCTGGTGCCAGGCCTGTGCCAGCCAGGCAAAGGCCGCCGCTTCGACTTGCAGCGGTGGCAGACCGCCGGCCGCGGTGCTCTGAACGGTTATCCCGGGCAAGGCGCTGGCCAGTTGCCGCATCAACTCGGTGTTGAAGGCGCCGCCGCCACACACCAGCAACTCCGTGCTGAGTGGCGCGTGGCGCAGCAGGTCGCGCGCGCAGGCTTGCGCGGTGAGCGCGGTGAGTGTGGCCTGTACATCCTGCGGGCGGCAATCTTCAAAGCCCTGGAGCTGTGCGCCGAGCCAGCCGGGGTGAAACAGATCCCGCCCGGTACTTTTGGGCGGCGCCTTGGCAAAGTAGGGCTCAGCCAGCAAAACGCTCAGCAAGCCGGGAAGCACCTGGCCCGATGCGGCCCATTCGCCTGAGGCATCGTAAGGCTGGCCGGTGTGTTGCAGGCACCAGAAGTCCATCAGGGCGTTGCCGGGCCCGCAGTCGAAACCTGTCACCGTGGGCGGCGCTTGCGCGGTGCTCGCCGGCAACAGCGTCAGGTTGCTGATGCCGCCTATGTTGAGAACAGCGACAGCACGCTCTGGCTGGGCAAAAACGGCGTGGTGAAAGGCCGGCACCAGGGGCGCGCCTTGTCCGCCAGCGGCCAGATCTGCGCTGCGGAAGTCAGCGACCACATCCAGTCCGGTCAGTTCGGCCAGAAGCGCCGGGTTGTTCAGCTGCAGGGTGTAGCCCGCCGTGGCACCGCCGCCCAGCGGGTCAGCGGCAAACTCTTGCGGTCTGTGGCGCACGGTCTGGCCGTGCGCCCCGATGGCGCGAATGTGGTCGGAAGTGATGCCTTGCAGCAAGGCCTGCTCCAGCAGCGCCTTCACCACCTGCGCGTATCGCAGCACCAGCTGGTTGGCAGCCAGCGCAGCGCGGTGCAATTCGTCGGGACCGGGGCTGTTGAGCGCCAGCAGTTCGGCCTGAAATGTGGAAGGGAAGGGGGTGGATGCAGAGAGCAGGACCTGCGGAGCGGGGCCCGAAAAATTCACCAGAACGCCATCTGCACCATCAAGCGAGGTGCCGGACATCAAGCCTATGTAGTAGTCAGCCATGGCTCATTTTGCCGCATGGGGGGCGGAGCCCCTGGCGAGGCCCGGCTACTCTGCGCGCAACTGGTTGCTGTCTGCTGCCGCTTGCAGCTGTTGCTTCACACTGCCCGCCAGCTGGCGAAACTGCGCCAGTGCCGAAGCGGAGACAGGCACGGTGTCGTTTTGTTTGGCAATCGTCATCGGGTCCTGGTGCTGGCCGTTGACACGGAACTCGAAGTGCAGATGCGGGCCGGTGGCCCAGCCCGTGGAGCCCACGGCGCCCAGATCCTGGCCCTGGCTCACGTTTTGGCCCTGGCGCACGCCGATGCGGCTCAAATGGGCATAAACCGTGGTGTGGTTGTTGCGGTGTTTGACAAACACGACGTTGCCAAAGCCGTTTTGCACGCCGGCGAACTCGACCACGCCGTCGCCGACGCTGCGCACAGCGGTGCCGGTGGGTGCGGCATAGTCCACGCCCAGGTGGGCGCGCCAGGTCTGCAAAATCGGGTGAAAGCGCATCTTGAAGCCGCTGCTGACCCGCGAAAATTCCATCGGCGACGCCAGGTAGGCGCGGCGCAGGCTCTGGCCGTCCAGGGTGTAATAGCCGCCTTTGGCCGCCGTGGCGCCGGCCTGCTGCTGCGTGGCCGCCGGGTCGCGGAACCACATCGCCTGCAGCGTTTTGCCGTTGTTGACAAATTCGGTGCTGAGCACCCTGCCGGTGCGCAGGGCCTCGCCGTCGGCTTCCAGGGTTTCGTAGACCACGCTGAAACGGTCGCCCTTGCGCAAGGCACGGTGAAAATCGATGTCGCCCGAGAAAATTTCTGCAACTTGCACGGCCACGGCATCCGGGATGCCGGCCTCGTCGGTGGCGGCAAACAGCGAAGTGCGGATGACGCCGCCTGCCAGCTGCGTAGAGCGGCTGTAGGCTGCGGTTTCCAGGCGCGAGGAAAAGCTGTTGTCGGCGGCGCGCTCGACCACCAGGCGCGTGAATTTTTCTTCATCGTCGGTGGCCCAGCGTACGCTGAGCTTGAGCAACTGGTTGCCGTCGGTCGCCTCGACCGTCACGTTTTTGCCGGGCCGGCCGAGCAGGGCCAGGCGGCCGTTGGCATCACTGCGCAAAAAAGCAGCCGCTGCGGCATCGTCGATATTCAGGCGTTTGAGCAGCGCGTCGGCGGTGTCGGTGCTGCGTGTGATTTCGCTGCGGAACAGCTTGAAGCGGAAGCTGCTCAGGGCGTCGGTCTGCGCTTCGGTGGGCAAGCTCTGGACGGCCTCCAGAACCTGACGAACCGGCAGCATGGCCGCGTCCGGCGCAAGAGGGGCGACGCCGAAAGCGGTGACGCCGGTGCCCAGTAACAGGGCAGCGAGGCTGACGGTGACTCGTTTGGGGTGGCGGCGAAGGAGGCGGGTGACTGCTTGCAGTCCGTACACTAGATCGTTCTTGATCAAAACTGGCGTTCCCAACTTGGCTAGGCTTCAGGCGACGGAGGCAGCCTGACAGCGAGGGATAAGGGGGATGACCGGCCGGCACAATCAGCAGGCGAGTCAACAACTTAGAATCGGTTTGCAATTTACAGGCCAGCTTTTGCCTGGCCCCGCAATGGCAGAACAGCGAGTATATCTGTCGGACAATTGCCCGACCTGTGAAAAACCCTTATGAATCAAGCGCTTGTTACAAATTTTCCGGTCACTGACCGTGTCAGGGAGGCCCTGGCGGTGTCCTTGCGCGGCTGTGAAGAGCTGATTCCCGAAGACGAATGGCTTAAAAAGCTGGCCCGCTCCGAGGCCACCGGCACGCCGCTGCGCATCAAATTGGGGCTGGACCCGACCGCGCCTGACATTCATGTCGGGCATACGGTGGTGTTGAACAAAATGCGTCAGTTGCAGGATCTGGGGCACACGGTGATCTTTTTGATCGGCGACTTCACCTCGCTGATTGGTGACCCGTCCGGGCGCAACACCACGCGGCCGCCGCTGACCCCCGAGCAGATCAAGACCAATGCCGAAACCTACTACCGGCAAGCCTCCATGGTGCTGGACCCCGCGCGCACCGAGATTCGCTACAACAGCGAATGGAGCGACCCTCTGGGCGCGCGCGGCATGATTGCCCTGGCCGCCAAATACAACGTGGCCCGCATGATGGAGCGCGACGATTTCAGCAAACGTTTCAAGGCGGGTCAGTCCATCAGCGTGCATGAGTTTTTGTACCCGCTGATGCAGGGGTATGACTCGGTGGCATTAAAAAGCGACCTGGAGCTGGGCGGTACCGACCAGAAGTTCAACCTGCTGGTGGGTCGGCACCTGCAGGCCGAATATGGCCAGGAGCCGCAGTGCATTTTGACCATGCCGCTGCTCGAAGGGCTGGACGGCGTGGAAAAGATGTCCAAGAGCAAGAACAACTACATCGGCATCTCGGAAGACGCCAATACCATGTTTGCCAAGGTGCTGTCGATCTCCGACGTGTTGATGTGGAAGTGGTACACCCTGCTGAGCTTCAGGAGCGAAGCCGATATTGCGGCGCTGAAGAAGGAAGTCGAGGGCGGGCGCAACCCCAAGGACGCCAAGGTGATGCTGGCCAAGGAGATCACCGCGCGGTTTCATTCAGCCGCCGCCGCCGATGCCGCCGAGCAGGACTTCATCAACCGCAGCAAGGGCGGCGTGCCCGACGGGATTCCGGAACTGAGCCTCAGCGGCGCCCCCCTGGGCATTGCCGCCCTGCTCAGGATGGCCGGTTTGGCCGCGTCCACGGGCGAAGGCAACCGCCTGATTGACGGCGGCGGTGTGCGCGTGGATTCCAGCGTGGTCAGCGACAAGGCGCTCAAGCTGGAAGCGGGTACTTACGTCGTGCAGGTCGGCAAGCGCAAGTTTGCGCGCGTGACACTGGGCTGAGGGCCGCATTTCTTCAGCGGCCGCCTGCCTTTTCCAGCAGCTGCACCATCGCGCTGTAGCCGCGTGACCTGGCCAGCTGTAGCGGCGTGTTGCCCTGGCGGTCGGCCAGTTGCAGCTTGGCACCCGCGTCTATCAGCGCTTTGAGCGTGGCCTGGTGCCGGGGGCCACCGTCGCCGAGTACCACCGCCTCAATCGCCGCCGTCCAGTGCAGATTGTTCACATGGTCCAGCGGCGCACCTGCGGCGATCAGCTGGCGCACCACGCCGTCGTGGCCCAGATGCGCAGCGGCAATCAGCGCGGTGCCGTCGTAGCGGCTGGTGACCTGCCGGGCACTGGCGCCCAAGGTCAGCAGCAGCCTAAGCGTCTCCTCGTCATCGGCCACTGCAGCAATGGTGACCGCGTCATAACGGTCCTTGTCGAGCAGATCAATGTTGGCGCCAGCTTTTGCAAGTGCCTGGATGGCACCTCGCTGCCTGGCAAAGGTCGCAACATGCAGCGGTGTACGGCCATTGCCGTCGCGGGCATTGAGATCGGCTGTGGCAATGATTTTTTCAATCTGGGACACATCGCCCTTGTGGGCGGCCGCGTGCAGGCCTTTGTAGGCGGCCACCTCGGCGGCGTGGGGGGCGACCTGGGCTGCGGCGGGCATGACCGCCATGGCACCCAGCCCGCAGGCAGCCGCCAGCGCCAGATGTTGCAGCGGCAGGGGCAGGCGAAAAGGGATATGTTTCATGGCGGGCTCTCCTGATGTTTTGCGGGGCTTACTTCAACTGGTCCTTGACCTTGTCCAGTGCAGCAACGGCACATGCTTCGTCGAGGTGGCCGCCCGGCGCGCCGCCGACGCCCACAGCACCAATGGTTTCATTGCCGACTTTGACAGGTACGCCGCCGCCCAGCAGCAGGAAACCCGGAATGTCGGTCAGGTTGGCGGCTGCGGGGCTCTTCTGCGCGCCTTCCATCATGGCCAGTGTGTTGTTTTTGGCAGAAGCGGAAGTGAAGGCTTTTTGCAGACTGGCCGCCAGCGTGTGCGGGCCTGCGTTGTCGGCACGCTGCACCGCGCGCACCGTACCTGCACGGTCCACCACCGTGACCCCTACGGCATAACCATTGGCGGTGCAGGCCGCGACAGTCGCGGTAGCAATCTGGTTAGCCAGATCAAGTGACATGTTTTTCTCGGTGCGCACGCTTTGCGCGGACGCTGCCGTGGCGACGAGGCACAGACAAAGGACCGAAGCCTGGACGATGTGACGCATGGGGTGTTCTCCTGATGTTGCTACGGTTCAATCAACCGTGGGAGAACTTTAAAAAATAGCTAGCCGGCAGGCCATTCGTAGCGCTACGCGCGCGGCTCGGTACAACTACGGAGCGCCGCCCCGCCCTCCCAGGATCAAGGCTCGATTTCAACCAGCGATGCGTAGTGCCGTATCAGCTGCGCCAGCGAGTCGGCCTCCAGCTTGGCAAACAGGTTGGCCCGGTGAGTCTCCACGGTACGCGGCGAGACTTCGAGAGCGCGACCAATTTCCTTGTTGGTCAGACCGGCAACAATCAGGCCCAGCACCTCGCGCTCGCGCGTGGACAGTTGCGCGTACCGTTCTTGCGCGTGCCGATCTGCCTGACTGCGTTCGCGTGACTTCACATGCTGCCGCACTGCGTTTTGCAGTGCTTCGAGCAAAGCCTCATCGTCCACCGGTTTTTCAAGAAATTCAGCGGCTCCCGCCTTGAAGGCGCGGCGGCACATCTCGACCGTGCCATGCCCGGTCAGCATGATCACCGGTTGATCCACACCTTGCGCCATCAGCGTGTCCAGCACGGTCAGACCGCTGATGCCCGGCATGCGGACATCCAGAACAATCGCGCCAATCGTCTGGCGGTCAAAATGGGCCATGAAAACCTGTGGGTCCGGCCACGCCTGTACACGCAGACCCACGGTGCTGATCAGCAGGGCCAGGCCGCTGCGTACCGCCTCGTCGTCGTCGATCAGGTGAATCAGGGGCGACAGTGTGGCGCCCAGGTCGACAGTCTTCATGGCTTGCCCGGGGGCGCTGACGGCGCCAGCACCAGCGCCAGCCGAAACACAGCCCCGCGCGGCCCATGCTGCCCGGCTTTCAGGCTGCCCCCCATGCCAGCGGCCAGGGTCTCGCACAGGCTGAGGCCCAGACCCAGGCCGGTCTCCCGGGTGGTGAAAAATGGCTCGAAGATGCGGGCAAGCACCTCCTCAGTCATGCCTGGGCCGCTGTCGGTCACCGCCATCTCGCCCCATCCGGCGATTGCGTGGACAGAGACGGCCAGCTGGCGCTCCTTGGCGGGCACCCTTTCCAGCGCCTGCAGGGCATTCATCAGCAGGTTGTGAATGATTTGCTCCAGCGCCACCGGCTCGGCCATGACGGTGATGGAGACAGGCGTTGCATCGACTTGCGGCACCACCTCGCGGCGCCGGAATTCCGGATCGAGCAGGTACAGCGCACTTTGCACCGCCTGCTGAAGATCAACAGGCTGCAGCTGCGCAGCAAGGTCAGGCCGCTCCACCACCCGCCGCAATCGACTCACCACCGCTGACGCGCGGCGCGCCTGTTCCACCGCCTGGGCCATCGCGCTGCGGATGGTAGGCATGTCGGAGGGGACTTCATCGAGCAAGCGGGTACAAGCTTGAGTGTTGGCCAGTAATGCGGTCAGGGGCTGGTTCAACTCATGCGCCATGCCGGCCGCCAGCTCGCCCAGCGCATTGAGCCGCGCGACCTGACCCAGCCGCAGCAACTCTTCCGCGCGCCGGCGGGCCGTGCGTTGCCGCAACAAGGCCAACCAGCCAATCAGCGCAGCCGCAACCAGCGCGGCCCAGCCCAGCATCCAGGCCCAGGGCAGCTCGCCCCAGCCGACCTGGCGCTGCGCGACGACATCAAATGGCTGGCTCTCGGCAGCCAGATGTTTGCGGAAATCGAAACGCCAGCCCCCTTGCGCCAACCGGCCGGGCTGCAGCACCCAGCTCTGGCCTTCGTGCTCCAGCAGCACTCGCACCGCACTGGTATCGGGCGCCATCGGCCATTCGCTCCAGGGGACGACGGCACGCAAATCCATTTGCAGCGCGTAACTGGTCGGTTCGGAGGCCAATACCAGGTGGTAGCGGCTACGGGCGAAATCGACACCCGCCAGCGCGGGGCGGCGCAGGGCGCGAGACAGGGTTTCCGCAACACGCAGACGTTCATCGGGCCAGGATGCGCCGCCGTCGCGCCGTTGCACGGACAGAATTTGTGGATACAGCGCGCTCAGTCGCTGCTCCGGCTGCGAGCCAGGGGCTGCGGGTTGCAGCAGCGCCAGCGTGGCCATCACCGCATCGTGCTGCACCACGCGCTGGCTCAGC
>CALRQX020000009.1:0-159731 GCA_943370435.1 Kapaibacterium sp. (SeqCode)
TCAGACAATCGCTCGCCCTGATCCGCTTTGACCTGCGCTCCTCGGCCCAGCCTAACGGGCTTGGGGAGACGAATGCGGGTTCGGGTGCGGGGAGCCCTGACGCGCATAGCGCGTCAGGGCTGATTCGGTTGGCCGTCATGTTTGCACGCGGGAGCAGCACACGCGGCCAAATGAAGTCCCCCTCCATCGCCCAGCGGGGCGAGGGAGGGGTGGGAGTGGGGAGTTCGACCTACTGTCAACGGCGGACAGCGGACACAGCGTGAGTCAGCCGGCGCGGTCGACTTCGGTTTGCAATGCCGGATCGCGTGGCCTGACAGCTGAGTTGATGCCTTGCTCACGCGGCCTTGAAAATCGACAAATCAAGCGGCCGCACCGCACCCATCCAGATCGCATGGTCGCGGTGGTCGGCAAGATCATCCCCGGTCAGCGGATGGATGAACACCACCAGGCCATCCCGGTGCAGCGCCAGCCAGGTGATGACCTCGCCGGCGATTGACGCAGCAAAGGCCAGCTGGCAACTCCAGTCAGGGTGCGGTCCCACAGGCTGCTGGTGCACCCGGCCCATCTGCAGCGGAAAGTACTGAGCCGCCTGTTCACACAGCTGGCGGGCCTGGTCCACGCTGCTGGCGTCGAAGTAAACATGGGCGTGAAAGCCGGCGACCTGCGCCTGCGGTGTGGTGCCCAGGGTAGCCATCAGCCTGAAAATCCTGCGGACTGGATTCTTTCCACATGCGCCAGCAGCGAACGTTTGGCCACCGGCCAGATGCGCGGATCCACATCGTCGTAGGCGAGTTTGACCCAGTCGTCCATGCTTCCTTCTGGCTGGGCCTGCATCACGCCGACAATTTTGGCCTCGCGTTTCAGGCGGTGCGCCTTGAGCTGGGCAATCGCGGTTTTGGCTTCGCCGATCACGTAGCCATGGGCTGGCGCGATGAAGGCTATGCCATGTTCGTCGCAGGCGGCGCTGAGGCTGTCGAGTGAGTCGAGGTAGGCGTTCATGTTGCCGTCGGGCGGGTCCACCACCGTGGTGCTGCCGTTGAGGATGTGGTCGCCGCTGAACAAAATGCCGTCTTCGACCAGCACCAGGCACAGGTGGTTGGCCGCGTGGCCCGGGGTGTGGATGACCTTCAGGCTATGCATCATTTCGGCCTCCAGACCTTTGCTGGTCAGCACAAGCAGCTCCTGATTTTGTAGCGCCCGGTCGGGGGTGAAGGCGCTGGCGGCGCGCGCTGTCGGCGCCGAGGGCAGGCCCAGAATTGGCGGCGGCGTGTCACACAGGGCTTGCAGCGGTTTGGCGCCCGGCGAATGGTCGGCGTGTGAGTGGGTGCACACAATCATGCGGATGTTGCCGCCCGCGGCGCGCCACAGGCGCTGCAGGTGGTCGGTGTCGGCCGGGCCCGGGTCAATCGCGATGTAGCCGGTGTGCGGGTCGCCCACCAGGTAGCTGTTGGTGCCGGGGCCGGTCATCACGCCGGGGTTCGGTGCGGTCAGGCGCATCAGGTTTTTCAGCAGGGCCACGGGTTGTGCGGTCTGCCAGTCCAGGGCGTGCACCATCTGGCCGTCGGGGCTGGTCAGCGCGAGTTCGCCATGCGGCGCTTCATGCTCCATGTAGCGCGCTTCTGCGCCTTCCAGAAAGCCGGCACGCGGACACGAGGTCCACAGCGGTTGTTCTGAAGCGGCGCAGGCCTGCAACACGGCTTCCACGGTTTTGAAATGTTGCAGGCGCTGCAGCGTGCGTATGGTCGGAAAGATGATGAAAAAGCCGCCGGCCTCATGCCGCGCCAGCGCGTCGGCAGGCCGCACCCAGCAGGGTTCAAACTGCTCGGCCTCGTCAGCCACCGGTTCCTGGCCGGCTGGCATGCGCGCCACCAGAAAAGGCACATCAAAGCGGCGCGGCAGATCGCGGTCGGTGACCCAGTGCGCCAGCACAAACACCTGGTCGCCGGCCAGCACCAGGCCTTTTTGACGGCACTGTTCGGCAAAGGGTGCTTTGCGGTCCAGCGCAGCGATGTCGGCGGTGGTGGCATGGCTGCCGTCGGCATGGCGGGCCAGCAACACGCCGAGTTCTTCAAAACTTTCGCGGATGGCCGCAATCGCCTGCGTCAAATGCAAATCGCTCTGGCTGGCGCGGCAGGTGGAATACGTGTGCGCTGCGGCATCGGCGGCGTCAATACCGCCGCCGGGGAAGACATAAGCGCCGGGTGCAAAACTCGCGCTCATGGAGCGCCGTGTCATCAACACCTCTATGCCTTCGGGGCTGTCGCGCAGCAAAAGCACGGTGGCGGCGGGGCGGGTGGGCGCGGGTTCGCGCTGCGGATAAAGAAGTTGGGAAGGTCTGACCATGGGGCCGATTTTGCGTGAAACGGCTGGGGGCCGCTGGGCCACCCCGGATCGGTAGCATGCTAAGTGTTATCCGCAATGGCGCTTGACGCGGCGCTTGCCGATACTGGACTTCACTTTATTTGCAGGATGCTCCCCATGAACCAGTGGATTTCCAGAACCGCCCTGGCGGTCACAGCCGCGACCTTGCTGGCAGCGCCAATAAGCGCCATGGCCCAGGCCTGGCCGGCCAAACAGCCGATCAAGTTTGTTGCCGTCTTTCCGCCCGGCGGCTCGGTGGACCAGGTCGCGCGTATTCTGGCCGTGCCGCTATCGCAGCAGCTGGGCCAGAACATCATTGTGGAGAACAAGGGCGGCGCCTCGGGCTCCATAGGCACGGCCGCGGTGGCCGCGGCGCCGGCCGACGGCTACACCTTTGCGGTGGTGTTTGACACCCATGGCGTGAACCCGACACTGATCCCCGGCCTGCCGTTTGACACGCGCAAGGACCTGGCGCCGGTGTCGCTGATAGGCACCTCGGCCATGGTGCTGGCCACCTTCTCGGCCTCCGAGTACAAGACCTTTGCCGATGTGGTGGCCGCCGCCAAAGCCAAAAAGAACGTCAACTACGGCAGCATAGGTTCGGGCAGCCTGGGCCACCTGGCGATGGCGCTGCTGTCCAAAAGCGGCGGCATCGACTGGCAACATGTGCCCTACAAAGGCGGCGGCCCGCTGATGACCGACGCGGTGGCCGGCCATGTGCCGCTGTCCATAGGTTCGGTGTTTGTCACCAAGCCCCACATCGACAGCGGCCGCCTGCGCCCGCTGGCCGTGACCACCAGCAAACGCTCCCCCGACCTGCCGAATGTGCCGACGGTGGCAGAAAGCGGCTTTGCCGGTTTTGACGCACCGGCCTGGTGGGCGATTCTGGCGCCGGCCAAAACCCCGCCCGAAGTCATCAAGCGCATGAACGAGGAAATCAACAAGGCTCTGAAAAACCCCGAGATCGCGAAAAAACTCAGCGCCCAGGGCATCGACATCCTGGGCGGCACACCGGAATCAGCGCGTGTCTTCATCGACAAACAAATCGACATCTGGGCCAAGGTGGTGAAGGACAATGGGATCAAGGCGGATTGAGCGCCGCACCATTGAAGCGATGAAACAAAGGGCTTGCGGGCCCTTTTTTCATGGCGTCACGCAATCGCCAGGCCCCAAGACAGTTCACCTGTTTTGGGAGATTCGAATTGGGAGAAGCCGGCGTTCCCGCACAGGTGGTGAAACCTTCAGGTCCTTGCGCTGATCTCCAGCGGTTTGCGGTAGAGACCATTTCGCTTGGTTACCACGAAGCCGCAGTCCTCGTAGACACGGTTGGCACCATCGAGGTTTTGGCCATCAACGCCAAGGCCTGTGTCTTGCATGCCCATGGCTTTTTGGGCGTGCAGGCTGCGGCATATCAGTGCCCGCGCCAGACCGCGCCTTCGCCAGGGTTCGCCGACACTGATGAATTCCGTCCAGCCACGTTTGCGCCCATGCAATTGGTTGTACGTTTCGTCAACAAATGCTCTCACTTGCCCCGCGACTTCGTCGCTGCGGGTGTCCCATGCAATCTGCCACAGCTGCGAGTGCTGGGCTCTGGTCTTCAACCAAATCTGGTAGTCCGCTTCGCTTGGTGCCGAGAAACCCCAGTGCGTTTGAAAGGCGCGTATGTGGGCATCCCATATTTTCCGCAGATGTTCTGGCTGTACCGGACGGATTTCGAGTCCCGGTGGAAGTTGAAAGGCGGGCACAGCGTCCAAGGTTGGCCGGACCATGGTGAAGAAAAAGCGCTCTGCGTGATAACCAGCCTTGACCAGCAGCGCGGCACGGGCAGTCTCGCCCTCGTTTACAAAAGATTGATGTGCATGCCCGGTGGCATCACGATGGGTGGCTGCCATCTCCCGCTGGTGAGCTTCCAGCCAGTCCTGCAAGGCTCCACCGATGCCCTGCCTGCGCCACTGCGGAGCCACCAGCCCGAGTTGCCCGTAGAGATGCAGGCCATCGGCTTGTGTCCAATGCCAGCCGCGCACATACCCGGCGATTTCGTCGCCAACATGCGCGATCCATACGTCGCGCTCCGGGATGCACCCGGTAAAAGACGAGTAGTCACGTGCCATATCCTCCACGGTCCGAATGATCTCCGACTGGTCCGCGGCAAAAGAGGCGTTGGCGCAGGCGACCATGGCCTCGAAATCTGAAGGTCCGACGAATGCCCTGAAGGTGACATCTTTCATCGTGCATGTTCCTTGCAGGACACTGTGTCCCGTCGAGCGCAGTTTAGCGCTCGTTCGGCAGCGTCATTGCAGGCGCTGCAGCAACTCCAAAGTCGGATACCCATCCGCCGGCAGGCCCAGGCTGCGCTGGTAGAGGCGTATGCCGCGCCGCGTGGCCGGTCCCATCGTGCCGTCAGGCGTACCGCTGTCGAAACCTCGCGCATTGAGCGCCGTCTGCAGCGCCAGCAGCTGGCTGCGTGACAGTGCCTGCAGATCGCGCGGCCAAGCGGCTTGCACCGCCGGACCACCGGCCAGCGCCTGCGCGAGCAGGCCGACGGCAAGCGCATAACTGGTCGAGTTGTTGTAGCGCAGGATGGTGCGGAAATTGGGGCCGACCAGGAAGGCCGGTCCACGCGCGCTGGCGGGCAGCAGCAGGGCTGCGTCCGCCAGCGCTGGCAGCGGAGAGCCGTCCAGGGTTTGCACGCCCAGGCCGGCCCAGCCAGAGGCCGGCCGCCGCTGCTCGCCGTCGGCGAGGGTCAGGTCAAAGCCCGGCGGCAAACGCACCTCCTGACCCCAGGGCTGGCCGGCCTGCCAGCCAGAACGGGCCAGAAAGTTGGCGGTCGAGGCCATCACATCGGGCACGCTGCCCCAGATGTCGCGCCGGCCGTCGCCGTCGGCATCGACCGCATAGGCCAGAAAATTGGATGGCAAAAACTGCGTCTGGCCCATGGCGCCGGCCCAGGAGCCGAGCATTTGCGCGCGATCTATGTCGCGGTTCTGCAAAATTTTCAGGGCCGCGAGCAACTGGCTGCGCGCCCAGGCTTCGCGCCGGCCTTCGAAGCCCAGTGTGGCCAGCGCATCAATCGTCGGGATGTCGCCGGTGTTGCTGCCGTAGTTGCTTTCCATGCCCCAGATCGCTGCCAGAATTTCTGCCGGCACGCCGTAACGCGCGGCGGCGGCATCGACCGCCGGCCGCGATTGCAGCAACCTGTCCTGGCCGCGCGCGATACGCCGCGCCGATACCGCGCTGTCGAGGTAGTCCCAGACCGTGCGCGTGAACTCGGCTTGTGCGCCGTCGAGCTCGGTCACGCGCGGGATGAAGCGAATGCCCTCGAAGGCGCTTTGCAGCGTCGCCTCGCTGATGCCGGCGGCGCGCGCGCTGGTGCTGAAGTCGACTATCCAGCGGGCAAAACGCTGATCGCGTTCGGCGTCAGCGGGTGCGACTGATGCGGGGTTGCTGTTTGGCGACAGCGTTTGGGCGCTGGCCGATAGTGTTGCGCCGCCTGCCGCCAGCGCGAAAATTGTCAGCAGGGCGGGCACAGAAAAAGAGGAGGGTGTTTGGTGCATGCCTAGTCATGCTCTTCCGGCGACACGCCCAGCGCCACCAGAAAACGCGCCACCATGTTGTAGGTGGCAATCGCACTGGTCAGCTCGACCAGTCCGGTGGTATCGAAATGTGTGCGCAAGGCGTCGAAGACATCGTCGCTGACCTTCACGTCCAGCGTCATCTGCGCGGCATAACGGACCACCAGCTGTTCGACCGCGCCCAGTGCCGCGTGCGCTGCCGAAACGCGTGCATCGGCTTTGACGAGCAGGTTGAGCGCATCAAGCTCGGCCTGAACGCCGCCCGCAGCCAGAAAATCCGGCGCATGGTGTTTGTATTCGTAGGCGGCGCCCGTCAGCAGCGCCACCGTGCAGATGCCGAGCTCGCGCAGTTTGCGGCTGGTCGGCAGGCCGGTGCGCACTGCGCCCAGGTAGACATTCCAGCCACGCGCCAGGGGTTCGCTCCAGAGCAGGGCCTTGTCGAGGTTGATCAGCTCGCCGCCGCGGCGCTTGAGGATGGCGTCCACCAGGTCTTGTGGCTGGGGTTTGAGGGCGGGCGTCCAGTCGGGAATACGCATGGGGGGCTTTCAAAAAAGTGAGGGGAAAGGGAGCAAGGCAGGTCGGCGCGGCCTCAGCGGATAATGCCCGCATGCTGATCCGATTTACCAAAATGCAGGGTGCTGGCAATGATTTTGTCATGCTCAATGAGACCGCCGGCCGGCTGAACCTCACACCCGGCCAGTACCGCTTTCTGGCCGACCGCCACTTCGGCGTGGGCGCCGACCAGATTCTGTCGGTCCGCCCCGGCAGCGGGGCCGGCATCGATTTTGAATACGTGATCCACAACGCCGACGGCGGTGAGGTCGAGCAGTGTGGCAACGGCGCCCGCTGCTTTTTGCGTTTTGTGCGTGAGCAGGGCCTGACCGACAAGGACAGCGTTCGCGTCAAGACCATGAATGGGGTGATAGAGCCGCGTTGGCAGGCCGACGGCCGTGTCACGGTGGACATGGGGGCCCCCGTGTTTGATTTGCCGCTGGTGCCGTTTGACAGCAGCGGTTTGACACCCCTGGCTGTACATTCATGGCAAAAATGGCCGCTGGCCCTTTCTGCACCTGCGCAGGCAGCTCCTGTATTGATAGCGGTTTTGTCCATGGGCAACCCGCATGCGGTGCAGCTGGTTGATGATGTGGAGGCCGCGCCGGTGCTGCAAACCGGGCCGCTGATCGAGGGCCATGTGCGTTTTCCGCGCCGGGTCAACGCCGGCTTCATGCAGGTGGTCTCGCGCAGCCAGATCCGCCTGCGGGTCTATGAACGCGGCGCCGGCGAAACCCTGGCCTGTGGCAGCGGGGCTTGCGCAGCGGTGGTCGCTGGCATACGCTTGGGCCTGCTGGATGCGCGCGTGGACGTGTGGACACACGGCGGCAACCTGAGCATTGAGTGGCAGGGCGGGCTGGATGCGGCCGCTGCGCCGGTGCTGATGACAGGGCCGGCCACCACGGTGTTTGAAGCGGCCATTGAAGTACCCGACCACCTGTAGACTGAGCCACAACGATTTACGGAAACCACAAGAACATGAACCCCAGCGAACACTCGATCCAGAACCCGATCACCGAAGACGACATTGCCAACTTTCTGGCCAACACGCCGGACTTTTTTGAGCGCCATGCCGAGCTGCTGGCCACCGTACAGCTGTCCAGCGGCCACGGCAGCCGCGCGGTCAGCCTGCAGGAGCGCCAGGCCGGCATGTTGCGCGACAAGATCAAGGTCCTGGAAGCCAGGGTGGTCGAGATGATCCGTTACGGCAACGAAAACGTGGCCATCGCCGACAAGCTGCAGCAGTGCACGCTCAATCTTTTGCTCACCGCGCATGCGCGCGACCTGCCCGACACCATCGTGCGCGAAATCCAGTCGCAGTTTGCCGTGCCGCAGGCGGCGATCAAGGTCTGGCATGTCAACGGCATTTTTTCGATGGAAGATTTTTCCACCGGCGTCAGCGAGGACACGCAGACCTTTGCCTCGTCGCTGACCGCGCCGTATTGCGGCGTCAACTCGGGTTTTGAAGCGGTCAGCTGGCTGCCCGAGCCGGCGCAGGCGATGTCGGTGGCGCTGATTCCGCTGCGGCCCGGCAAGTCGCCGCAGGCTTTTGGCATGCTGGTGCTGGCCTCACCCGACCCCGGGCGTTTCCAGGCCGCCATGGGCACGGACTTTCTCGAGCGTATTGGCGAGCTTGCGGGCGCGGCGCTGTCGCGGCTGCGGCCGGCGGCCGACTAGCCGCATTGCGCAGCATGGCCGGGCCGGACAACTCCGCCAGTGTTGCTGAGGCGGCTGTGCCGGCGCCGGTTCCCGACAACGATCCGCTGGTCGAGCGTTACCTCGAACATGTGCGGGTTGAAAAGCGCCTGGCCCAGCGCACGGTAGAGCTGTACGCGCTGGACTTGCTCAAACTGCAGGCCAGCTGCCGCCAGGCCGGTGTGGCGCTGACGGCGGTGCAGAACATTCACATGCGGCGCTGGGTGGCGCAAATGCACAGCGGCGGCCGCAGCGGCCGGGGTATTGCGCTGATTCTGTCGGGCTGGCGCGGTTTTTACACCTGGCTGGGGCGCGAAGGCCTGGTCGCCAGCAACCCGGTGCAGGATTTGCGCGCCCCCAAGGCGGCCAAACCGCTGCCCAAGGCCCTGAGCGTCGATGAAGCCGTGCAGCTGGCCGCGTTTGAGGGTACGGACGGGCAGGACCCGGCCTTGCAGGCGCGCGACCACTGCATCACCGAGCTGCTGTACGGCTGCGGCCTGCGTATCGGCGAGCTGACCGGGCTGGACGCCGTGGCCAGCAGCGAGGCGCGCGGCTGGATAGACCTGCAGGCGGCCGAGGCCCATGTGCTGGGCAAAGGGTCCAAGCGGCGCAGTGTGCCGGTGGGCAGCAAGGCGCTGGAGGCCCTGCAGGCCTGGCTGGCCGCGCGCAGTGTGTGGGCCAGGGACGACGCGGCACTGTTCATCAGCCAGCGCGGCACACGGTTGACGCCGCAGCATATCCGCGTGCGGCTCAAGCAGCGCTCCCTGCAGGCGGGGTTGGCCACGCCGGTGCACCCGCACATGTTGCGGCATTCGTTTGCCAGCCATGTGTTGCAGTCCAGCGGCGATTTGCGCGCCGTGCAGGAGCTGCTGGGCCACGCCAACATCACCACCACGCAGGTTTATACCCGCCTTGATTTTCAGCACCTGGCCAAGGTGTACGACGCCGCACATCCGCGCGCGACCGTGGCGGGCATCAAACCGGCGACAAAAAACAAGGCTTGAGCGAGCGTGGGGGCTCTTTAAGCGGGCGCCTTGTAGTCGGCCAGCATGAACACCGCGCGCTTGCTGTCCGGCGGTATGTTGCTCAGGCGCTGGGCCAGGCGGGCCAGCACGATCTCGGCGCTGGGCCCCTGGCGCGGTACCAGCGCATAGGCGACGCGCACCTGGGCCACACAGGTCTCGGGCAGGCCCTTGTAGGGCATCAGGCAGCGCGCCACAATGCGCGGGCCCAGCGTGGCCGCCTCTTCGGGGCTCACCGGCCCCTCCACCACCATGCCAAAGCGCTGCTCGCCCAGGCGCGCAGCACTGTCGATCTCGCGCGCCGTCGACAACAGCCGCGCCGCCAGCCGCAAGGGCAGGTCTTCGGCCGCCCGGCGGCCAAAGTCGCGCTGCAACTGCTCGGTGTTGACCAGATCAATCAGCAACACCGCGCCCTGGTATTTGAAGCGTTCCGCGCGGGCGATCATGCGCGCCAGGCGTTCGGCGAACACCGACTCGTTGATCAGGCCGGTGGACGGGTCGACCCGGTCCAGCCCCTGGATGCGGCGCAGGTTTTCCCGGCGCTGCTGGCTGCGCAGGATCAGAACGGCCAGCATGGCCGGCATCTGCAGTGCCATGCTGGCCAGCACGCCCTGTTCGGTGGCAAAACTCAGGGGCACCCATTGCAGGTAGCGCGCAATCGCCAGCGCCAGGCCCAGGGCAAAGGGGGCGGCGCTGAGCAGCAGCCATCCGCCAAAGCGGTCACCGCGGCGCCAGGCCCAGAGGTTGACCAGCAGCATCAGCAGCGGCGCCAGCACCAGGTAAGGCAGGATCAGGGAGATGCGGATCGCGCTCGGGGTCAGGCCAAGCGCCACCGACAGTGCCGCACCGGCCAGTGCAGCGGCCCACACAAGGGTATTGAGCAAACGCGAGCGCTGCACCAGCGACACCATGGCGGCATTGAGCAGCATCAGCGACACCAGCATCCAGGTTCCGAGCACGACCAGCGAGCGGTCTGTCCAGTCCGGTGAATCGGGCCACAGGTGCAGGCCACCCACGCCGGTGATGGCCGCCTGCGTCAGGCCGATCAGCACCGAGCAGGCCGCGAAATACAGGTAAGCCCGGTCCCGCAGCCAGAAGGCCCCGGCCAGGCCGACGGCGCAGCCCAGCAGCGCCAGGCCGAAATACATGCCCAGAAACAGGGACACCTGCTGCTCGCCGCGCAGCAGGTGGCCGGAACTGACAAAACGGATGGGGGCACTGAAACCCTGGGCGTTTTCAATGCGCAGCAGGTAGTGGGTCGGGTTTTCGGCGTTGAAGTTGACCACCAGCACGGGATGGCGGTGCGGTACCGGCCAGTGGCCGACGGGCGTCAGGTCGCCGGCGCGCTGTTCCATCCATTGCCCGGCGCTGTCCAGGGTGAACAGCGACGCCCGGTCCAGTGCGGGATAAGGTATTTCGAGCAGCCAGCGTTCCGCATCGGGCGCTGGCGGCACGGTGAAGCGGATCCACAGGGCTTGTCCGGGCTGCAGGGGATAGATGCCGCGCGGCGGGGTGGTTTGCCAGGCCAGGCCAGCCTGATTGGCAACTTGCGCCGCGTCCAGCCGGCTTTGCGGGTCAATCCAGTAGTCGCCCCAGTCGGCCAGCGCGACCGGCTGTTTGTCGGTATCGAGGTCCAGCACCGTGCGGTTTTGTGCCACGGCCGGAGCGGCGGCCAGCACCAGGGCTGTCAAGGCGAGAGCCACCCGTGCCAGCCAGGTTTTGGGTACGAATACCCCTGCCTGCCGGAGCCACTGGAGTGCTGAACATCTGCTGCCTGCCATCGGGCCATTGTCGCAAACTCCCCCGGGCTGCCCGTAAGCAGCTGTTCCGACCGCGACAATAGCGGCATGAAAACAATTCGGCTCAAAGAAGGCAAGGAGCGCTCGCTGCTGCGGCGCCACCCCTGGGTGTTTGACGGTGCGATCGCCAAAGGTGCGGCGGACGCCGGTGAGACCGTGCGGGTGGAAAGCAGTGCCGGGCAGTTTCTGGCCTGGGCGGCATTCAGCCCGGCCTCGAAAATCCGCGCCCGCGCCTGGAGTTTTGACGCGGAAGAACGTATAGATGCTTCATTTTTCGCAGTACGCATCAAAAGTGCCATAAGGGCCAGAAGCCTTTTTGACATACAGAGCAACGGCATGCGGCTGATTCACGGCGAGTCCGATGGTTTGCCCGGACTGGTGGTGGACCGTTACGCCGATACCCTGGTGGCGCAATTCTCCAGCTGCGGCGTCGAGCGCTGGAAAACGACGATTGTGGAGGCCCTGCTCGAGGCGACCGGTCTGACGCGCCTGTATGAACGCTCGGATGCCAGCGTGCGTTCGCTCGAAGGGCTGCCCGAGGCGACCGGCTGGATCGCCGGAGGCACGGGTGACACCGGCATCACCATCACTGAACACGACTGGCAGCTGGGCCTGGACATCGCCGAAGGGCACAAAACCGGTTTTTATCTGGACCAGCGCGACAGCCGCCGCAAGTTTGCCGACCATGCGCGGCGCCTGCAGTTCAAGGACGTGCTGAACTGTTATTGCTACACCGGCGGTTTTACCGTCGCGGCGCTGGCTGGCGGCGCGGCCCATGTGACGTCCATCGACTCGTCGGGCCCGGCGATTGAAAAAGCCCGCGCCAATGTGGCGCTCAACGGCTTTGATGCCAGCCGGACCACCATGCTGGACGCGGATGTGAATGCCTCGCTGCGCCAGTTTCACAAGGAGGGCCGGGTTTTCGACGCCATCGTGCTGGACCCGCCCAAGTTTGCCCCGACGGTGGCGCATGCCGAGCGCGCCGCGCGCGCCTACAAGGACATCAACCGCATCGCGCTGTCCATCCTGGCGCCGGGCGGGGTGTTGTTCACCTATTCCTGCTCGGGTGGCATCAGCGCCGACCTGTTCCACAAAATTGTCGCCTCGGCCGGCATCGACGCCGGGGTGGACGCCTTCATCACCGAGCGCCTCGGTGGCGCGCCCGATCACCCGATGACGGTGAACTTTCCGGAGGGTGAGTACCTGAAAGGCCTGGTGTTGCTCCGGAAGTGATTTTTTGGAAGCAAAAAGTGCCTCCTGCCTTTGCCTGGATTGCGCAAGCAGCTACTGAATCAATAGCGAAGATCCCCTCACGCCATACATGCCCTGGCATCAGGGCCTTGCCCGGGTCGTTAAACTCGGCAGCTCGCCTCTTTCCTGCCTCTTCCCTGTTTTTCCTGCATTTGTTTTTGGACCGCCACCATGAGTTTGATTCCTGTGACCATACTGACCGGTTTTCTCGGCTCCGGCAAAACCACGCTGCTCAAGCGCATCCTGACCGAGGCCCATGGCCAGAAGATTGCGGTGATTGAAAACGAGTTTGGCGAGGAAAACATCGACAACGAGATCCTGGTCAACGACACCCAGGAAAACATCATCCAGATGAACAACGGCTGCATTTGTTGCTCGATCCGCGAAGACCTGCGCGAAACCCTGCAGCTGCTGGCCGCCAAAAAACGCAAGGGCCTGCTGGACTTTGAGCGCGTGGTGATTGAAACCACAGGCCTGGCCGATCCCGGTCCCGTGGCCCAGACTTTTTTCATGGACGAGGAAATTGCCGAGCAATACCTGCTGGACTCCATCCTGACCCTGGTCGATGCCAAACACGCGCCCACCCAGCTCAACGACCGCCAGGAGGCGCGACGGCAAGTGGGTTTTGCCGACCAGATCTTCATCAGCAAGGCCGACCTGGTGGCTGAAGATGAAGTGCAGGCGCTGATGCACCGGCTCAAACACATGAACCCGCGCGCGCCGCAGAAAGCCGTGCATTTTGGCGAGGTCGCGATTTCCGAGGTGTTTGACCTGCGCGGCTTCAACCTGAACGCCAAACTGGACATAGACCCCGATTTTCTCAAGGCCGACGAACACGACCATGCCGGGCACGACCATGCAGACGGCGAACATTGCGACCACCCGTCGCATGCGCACGAAGTCGGTCACGGCCACCACCATCACCACGATGACGACGTCAAGAGTTTTGTGTTCCGTTCCGAACGCCCGTTCGACGCCGCCAAACTGGAGGACTTTCTGGGCGCCATCGTCAATATCTACGGCCCGCGCATGTTGCGCTACAAGGGGGTGCTGAACATGCAGGGCACCGATCGCAAGGTGATTTTCCAGGGCGTGCACCAGCTGATGGGCAGCGACCTCGGGCCGGCCTGGGGCGCGGATGAGCAAAAACTCAGCAAGATGGTGTTCATCGGCATCGATTTGCCGAAAGATATTTTCCTGCAGGGCCTGGAGCAGTGTCTGGTTTAAGGTAGGCTGTCTCCACATTGCTCTTAAGGGCGGGAGGGCCTGATGTTTGTCTCCATTCTCCAACGATTAGATAGGCACGCGGCACAGCATCCCGGCAAGCCGCTACAATCGCGCGCCGACTCTGCTGCCCGGACTTCCCGTTCTGGCGCTGTGGACAGGTCGCTCAGGGTAAGTACTGGCCGGCCAACTGCCGCAGAGGCGGCAAACCAAGCGGGCAATCAGGTAAAAGACGGGTTGGGGCTGACGGAAATCAGCCCGGCCAGGGCTCAGCCTCAGGTTCATCCGGAAGCTGCATCCCGAGGAGACACAACGTGAAAACTCAAGCGAAAAAGTCAAAACCCGCCGTCAAGGCCAAAGCCAAGGCCAGCGCCAAACCTGCGGCCAAAGCCAAAGTGGTGCCGAAAAAGGCGGCCAAGCCGGCTGCGCCCAAAAGCGCTGTCAAAAAGCCCGTCAAGCCAGCAGCCAAGGCCAAGCCAGCCGCCAAGGCCAAGCCGAAAGTGGTCGCCAAGGCCAAACCGGTGGTTGCCAAAAAAGCTGCTGTGGTGTCCAAAAAGCCGGCGCCCGCTGCCAAAACACGGCCGCTTGCCAAACCCCTCAAGGGCGGCAAAGCTGCTGCCCCCGTGAAACCGGCGGTGAAAGCCGCCAAGGCGGTTGCCAAACCGGCTGCCGGCAAGTCGGCAGCCGCTGTCAAGCCCACCGCCAAACCTAAAGAAAAAGTCATCATCAAAACCGTCCTCAAACCGGCTGCCGGCCCCGCTGTCAAAGCGGCTCCCAGCCCTGCCAGTATTGCCGCTGCGCCTGCGCCGCTGCCCACCCCGGCGCTCAAGCCGGGTCGCCGTGCCTCGCTGCGCAACTCCTCTTTCGCGCCACCCCCCGCTCCCATGATTCCTACCCACTCGCCTGACGCCGCCAAGGCCAGTTATTCCACCATTGCCGAGCGCGTGATCGCACCGCCGCCCCATGTGGCGGCCAAAAAAGATCCCAAACTCGCCAACAACTGGAAGACCAAGGCAGCGGCCGACCTGAGCGACGACGAAGTCAAGGCCATGCCGGACTCCGAATACATGAACGAGAAGCAACTGGCCTTCTTCCGCCACAAGCTGTCCATCCTCAAGCAGGACATCCACAACAGCGCCGGGGAGACCACCGAGCATCTGCGTGAAGACACCGTGGTGGTGCCTGATCCTGCAGACCGCGCGACCATTGAGGAAGAACACGCACTCGAGCTGCGCACCCGCGATCGCGAGCGCAAGCTGCTCAAGAAGATTGAGCAGTCGATTGCCCGCATCGATTCCGGCGACTATGGTTACTGCGATGAAACCGGCGAAGCCATTGGTGTGGGGCGGCTGATTGCGCGGCCTACGGCCAATCTGTCGCTGGAAGCGCAGCAGCGCCGCGAGCTCAAGCAGAAAATGTTCGGCGACTGATCTTTTTCTCCCATTCCTTTCTGACTCTTCGCTGATGGCCAAAGAAGACACCACACCGGGTTTGTTGTCCAAAGTCGTCAAGTTCGTGCGCAACCCTGCGACGAACTGGTCCGATCTGGACACCAAGACTGCGGGTCAGGAAGAAACCATGAGCAAGCAGATGCTCAAGGAGATGATAGAGCGCAAGCGCCGCAACGATTTTGTGCGCAAGCGCGAGTTCGACATGCTGCGGAAAATGCGCAAACGTGAGGCCATGACGGGCCAGGACCCGGGAGCCCGGCCGTCGTTCTTCCAGAGCAGCATGCCGTCCAAGCCGGATGACCGCGCTGTCACGCTGAAGAAAATTGACGAGATTGAAGCCCAGATGTCCATGCAGTGGTGGAAAACCAAGCACGGCAGCGCGGCCATTGCTTCGGTGGATTCCACTGCATTTTCCTCGTCGGTGCAGCCTATGGCTGCCAGGCTCAGCACCCATGCGCCCTTGCTGGACAATGCCCTGCCGGCCAGTTACGGACCGACTGCGCCCGATGCGCTGTCGCCCACCCGCGCCGCGCCGGCAGCACCGGCGGCGCCTGCGGCCAGAGCGCCCGTGCCCGCCACAGCCCTGCCAGCGGCGCCTGCGCCGTTGCCGGCAGCCGCCGCCAAAGTGGCCGCACCCGTACCCCGTCCTGCGGCCGCTGTAGTGGCCGCGGCGGCTGGCCTGTTCGGTCTGTCCCGCGAAGGCTCGCCCTCCGGTTTTTCAGCCTCCAAATTTTCGGTGGTGGACGGTGCAGAAGTGGCGCACGACCCGGAACTCGAAGAGGCGTCCATCCGTTTTGCCAATGGCGACGATGCGGGCGCAGAGTCGGGGCTGCTTGAAACGCTGACGCCGCAAGGCAGCCGCGCCCGGCATGCCGATACCTGGCTGGCACTGTTTGACCTGTACCGTGCGACCGGGCAGCACGACAAATTCGAAAACCTGGCGATTGAGTTTGTTGGCCGGTTTGACCGGTCTGCGCCCCAATGGTTTTCCATGCCCGACATGGTCCGCCAGATGGCCACGCCGGCCGGCCATGCCAGCAACGGGCCCGCCGCCGACTGGGTCTGCCCCTCGGTGCTCGGCGTCCAGACCATTGCCGCGCTGAATGCGGCGCTGGGCCGCTCGCCCATGCCCTGGCGGCTTGACTGGAAAAACCTCAAGACCATCGATGCCAATGCGGTCGAACCGCTGTGCAAGGTGTTCAGCGGCTGGGCCGCCCAGCCGGTGCAACTGCGCTTCATGGGCGGACCCGTGTTGCAGCGCATCCTGCAGGAGGCCACACCCTCGGGCGTGCGTGAGACCGTGCAGAGCTGGTGGCAGTTGCGCATGGAGGCACTGCGGGTGACACACCAGCCGGACGAGTTCGAGCTGACCGCGCTGGATTTTTGCGTCACCTACGAAGTATCGCCGCCCGCCTGGGACAGTGCCCGCTGCGACTACAAATCGCTGGATGCGCAGAGCGCCGAAACGTCCGGGCAGGCCATCGTGGGGGATGTTTACCGCGATTCCGTGCCTTCCAGCATGAGCAGCGCACTCGAAGGCGATACCCAGATGGACGGGCATTCGCAGATGAGCAATCTCTACGCGGTCGAACTCTCGGGCCAGATCGAGGGCGATGCCATCGCCGTGCTCGACAAGCTCGAAGCCAAACTCATGGGTGCAGACATCATGGTGATCTCCTGCGCCAAGCTGATCCGGGTTGATTTTTCTGCGGCCGGAACGCTGCTCAACTGGGTATCGGCCAGAGAAGCGGAAAACCGCGCCGTGCAGTTCACCGACGTGCACCGGCTGGTGGCTGCGTTTTTCAACGTGATTGGTATCACCGAACACGCCAGCGTGCTCTCGCGCATCGACTGAGGCCGGTTTCCCGCACCGGGCGCACTGCCTGCGGCGGTGCTGTCAAAACCCCCTGCCGTAAATTCCCGCGCTAGCGCTGGTGAGCTGACTGGCGCGCGTCTGGCGCGACATGGCGGCAGAAAAACGACGACGCAGGGTGCGAATTCACACTTCATGGCCCGCAAAAGCAGCGCTGCTTCGTGTGCGGCTTAAAGCAACACTTTCACTGGATGTTCTAAGTGCTTAATTTAGAACACTATTTATATCCAGTGTGCTTTGCAAAACCATTCTAAGTGCTTGATTTCATTGAAAAAATTTGTAGCAAACCCCTTGCATGCGAAAACTTTCCTGATAAAGTGGGAAAAAGTGCAATTTAGTGGTGAAAAGTGTTTTCCAAAGGTTTTTAAAGTGTTCCAAGGCGCGTCTTCTCTAGCTCTCGATACCAAGGGTCGGCTCTCTGTGCCCACCCGGCATCGTGACGTGCTCAGCGCCACCGCAGCCAGCCAGTTGACCCTGACCAAACACCCGCACGGCTGTCTCATGATATTCCCGCGCAACGAGTGGGAGAAGTTCCGCGAGCGTATCGCCGCGCTGCCGATGCAGGCGCAGTGGTGGAAGCGGATTTTTCTCGGCAATGCGATGGACGTGGACATGGACGCCACCGGCCGTGTGCTGGTATCGCCCGAGCTGCGCGCGGCCGCCGGCATCAGCCGGGACACGGTGCTGCTTGGCATGGGGGCTTATTTCGAGCTCTGGGATGCCGCCACCTACGCCGCCCAGGAGGCCGAGCAGATGAAGGGCGAGATGCCCGATGTGTTCCGGGACTTCTCGTTTTAGAAAGATGACGGTGCAGGACACATGGACACACCGCACCGTCTTGTTGAACGAAGCCATCGCAGCGCTTCACATCCAACCGGACGGCCACTACATCGACGCGACCTACGGGCGTGGCGGCCACTCGCGCCTGATCCTGTCGCGCCTGGGCGCTGCGGGCCGCCTCACCGCTTTCGACAAGGACCTCGAAGCCATCGCCGACGCGCGCAGCATTGCCGACCCGCGGTTTTCCATCCGGCACGAGGGTTTCAGCCAGCTGTCGGCCTTGCCGGCGGGCAGCGTCGCGGGCATCTTGCTGGACCTCGGCATCAGCTCCCCGCAAATCGACAACCCGGCGCGCGGATTTTCCTTTCGCGGCGACGGACCGCTCGACATGCGCATGGACACCACCCGCGGCCAGAGTGTGGCCGAGTGGCTGGCCGATGCAGAAACAGAGACCATTGCGGAGGTGATTCGTGAATATGGCGAAGAACGGTTTGCTGGGCCGATTGCAAAGGCGATTGATCGTCGCCGACAGGAGCGGGGCCTTATTGGAACCACCGCTGAACTGGCCGAAGTCGTGGCTGGCGCGGTCAAAACCCGCGAGCCGGGCAAGGACCCTGCAACGCGCACATTTCAGGCTTTTCGGATTTTCATCAACGCCGAGCTTGAAGAGCTTCAACAGGCGCTAGATGCTTCGCTCACGCTGTTGCAACCGGGAGGCCGTCTGGTGGTAATCAGTTTCCACTCGCTCGAGGATCGCATCGTCAAGCAATTCATGACCGGGCATGCGCGCGAGGTGTATGACCGCCGTGCCCCTTTTGCGGCTCCAAAAGCGATGCGGCTCAAAGCGCTGGAGCGTGTCAAGCCCGGTGCCGATGAAATCGCTGCCAATCCGCGTTCGCGCAGCGCGGTCATGCGCAGTGCCGAGCGCACCGACGTCCCGGTCCAGGCTGTGACGCAACGCTACCCCGGAGCAGCCGCATGACCCGTCTCAACCTGGTGCTGCTTCTGGCCGTGTTGTTCAGCGCGCTGTACCTGGTGCACACGCAGTACGAATCACGCCGGCTGTTTGTCGAGCTTGAAAAGACAGCGGCGCTGAGCCGCCAGCTGGAGGCCGAGAAGGAGCGCCTGGAAGTCGACAAACGTGCGCAGGCCACACCGCTGCGGGTCGAGCAGATTTCCCGGGAACGCCTGCAGATGCGCAGCGCCACACCGGCGATCACGCAGTACGTGAGCTACAAGGCCGTTCCGGCGGAGGCCGCCCGTGAGTAGAAGTGTGCGTTACACCTCCAGTCCCCTGCTGGCCAGCAAAACCCCGGTCTGGCGCAGCAAGCTGATCGTGGCGGGCATCGCCCTGGCGTTTGCCGGCCTGGCCGGTCGCGCGGCTTTTGTGCAGGTGGTGGGCAATGATTTTTTCCAGCGCCAGGGCGAAGTGCGTTTTGCGCGCACGCTCGAGTTGCCGGCCAACCGCGGTCGCATCCTGGACCGCAACGGCCTGATTCTGGCGTCCAGCGTGCCGGCGCCCAGTATCTGGGCCATTCCGGAAGATGTGGACGCCAGCAAGGCCGAGCTGGCCGAGTTGGCCCGGCTGCTGCAGATGCCGCTGCCCGAGCTGAGCAAAAAACTCGCCAATGAGGACAAGAGTTTTGTCTGGATCAAGCGCCAGGTCGACGAAGCGGTCGGGCAGAAAATCCAGGCCATGGGCCTGAAGGGCATTTACCAGCGCAAGGAATACCGGCGCCAGTACCCCGAGGGCGAGGCTGCGGCCCATGTGGTCGGTTTCACCAATGTCGAAGACCGCGGCCAGGAGGGCATGGAGCTGGCGTTCAATCAGGAACTGGGCGGACGTGCCGGCTCGCGCCGCGTGATCAAGGACAGACTGGGCCGGGTGGTGGAAGACGTGCGGGAGCAGGTGCCGCCTGTGGACGGCAGGGATCTGCAGCTGTCCATCGACAGCAAGGTCCAGTTTTTTGCCTACCAGAAGCTGCGCGACGCGGTGTTGCTGCACAAGGCCAAGGCCGGCAGTGTGGTGGTGCTCGACAGCATCAGCGGTGAGGTGCTGGCGCTGGCGAACTACCCGAGCTTTTCGCCCGAGAAGCGCCAGAACCTCAGTGGCGCCCAGCTCAGAAACCGCGCCCTGACCGACACCTTCGAGCCGGGCTCGACCATGAAACCGTTTGTGATTGCGCTGGCGCTGCAAAAAGGGCTGGTCCAGCCCGAGAGCACCATCCAGACCGCGCCGGGCCGCATGACGATAGGCGGTTCGACCATTTCCGATGCGCACCCCCAGGGCCTGCTGACGGTCAACCAGGTGATCCAGAAATCCAGCAATGTGGGCACGGTCAAACTGGCGATGCAGATGCAGCCGCGCGAGATGTGGGAGATGTACACCCAGGTCGGCTTCGGTGCCAAACCGCAAGTGCCGTTTCCGGGTGCAGTCAGTGGCCGGCTGCGCGCCCACAAGACCTGGCGCCCGATCGAGCAGGCGACCATGAGTTACGGTTACGGGCTGTCCACCTCGCTGTTCCAGCTGGCCCATGCCTACAGCGTGTTTGCGCGGGACGGCGAGCTGGTGCCGGTGAGCATGCTGAAAAACGAGGAGCCCGCAGTCGGGGTGCGTGTCATCAGCGAGAAAAATGCGCTGGCCATGCGGCATATGTTGCACCTGGTGACCGGTCCGGGCGGCACCGCGCCAAAAGCCCAGACCATGGGTTATTCCGTGGGTGGAAAAACCGGTACTGCCCACAAGCAGGAGGGCAAGGGCTACGCGGACAAAAAATACCGGGGATTTTTTGTCGGCATCGCGCCGACGGAAAAACCGCGCATTGTGGTGGCCGTGATGATCGACGAGCCCACAGGCGGGAAATATTTTGGCGGCGACGTGGCTGCACCGGTTTTCAGTGAAACCGTGCAGCAGACACTGCGCATGCTGGGCCTGCCGCCGGACATGGCCGTCAAGCCGCAAATCGTCACCCGGCCGGTGGAGGAGTCGTTCTGATGGAACGCCTGCAAACACCTGATCAGGCGGCGCGCTGGTTGCGTCAGCAGGTGCGTGGCAGCCTGTGGACCGACAGCCGCAAGGTCGGGGACGGAGACGGTTTTATTGCCTGGCCGGGCGCTGCCACCGATGCCCGCCAGTATGTGCCGCAGGTGCTGGCCGCAGGTGCCAAGGCCTGCCTGGTGGAGCATGCCGGCGCCGAAGCTTTCGGATTTTCCGACACGCGTGTGGCCGCTTATGGCGGCCTCAAAGCCGCCACCGCGCCGATTGCTGCTGCCTACTATGAACACCCGAGCCGGGAGCTCGATGTGCTGGCCGTCACCGGCACCAACGGCAAAACCTCGACCACCTGGTGGCTGGCCCAGGCGCTGGGCAAACTCGGCAAACCCTGCGGCGTGGTTGGCACGCTGGGCATGGGCCTGCCTGGGGCCATGGTTTTCAACGGCCTGACCACACCCGATCCGGTGCTTTTGCAGCAGCAGCTCAGGCGCTGGGTCAACGAAGGTTTTGCCGCCTGCGCGCTGGAAGCCTCCTCCATCGGTATCGCCGAAAACCGGCTGGACGCGACGGCGATACGGGTGGCGATTTTCACCAATTTCACCCAGGACCACCTCGACTACCACCACAGCATGCAGGCCTATTGGGCCGCCAAAGCCAGTCTGTTCGGCTGGACCGGTCTGCAGGCGGCCGTGATCAATACCGATGATTCGCATGGCGAAACACTGGCCGCTTCGCTGCAGGGCTCGGGCCTGGATGTGTGGACCGTGTCCTGCCTGGCGCCGGCACGCCTGCAGGCCAGGGCCATCAGCCATGGCCAGGACGGCCTGTCGTTTGAGGTCTGGGAGGGTGCGCAATGCCATCGGCTTTCGACCGCATTGGTGGGCCAATACAACGTGTCCAACCTGCTCGGCGTGATGGCGGCCTTGCGCGCCCTGGGCCTGCCTTTGCCGCAGGTGGTCCAGGCGTGCGCCGATCTGCTGCCCGTGCCCGGCCGCATGGACAGCATCGCGCAGGCGGGCCAGCCGCTGGTGGTGATCGACTATGCCCACACGCCGGACGCGCTGGAGAAAGTGCTGGCTGCACTCCAGCCCCTGGCTGCCGGCCGTGCCGGCAAACTCTGGTGTGTCTTTGGTTGTGGGGGTGAGCGTGATGCCGGCAAGCGCCCGCTGATGGCCGCCGCCGCGCAGCAAGCCGCCGACCATGTGGTGGTCACCAGCGACAACCCGCGCAGCGAAGACCCGCAGGCCATCATTGACCAGATTTTGCAGGGCCTGAGCCGCCATGAAACAGTGCTGGTGCAGGCTGACCGCGCGCTTGCCATTGCCCAGGCGCTCAGCGAGGCTGGCAGCGCGGATGTGGTGCTGATTGCCGGCAAGGGCCACGAAACCTACCAGGACGTCGCCGGCGTGAAGCGGCCGTTTTCCGACAGGGCGCAGGCTGAAGCGGCGCTGCTGGCGCGTGCCGGCGCGCCGCTGGCAAGTGGAGGCCGGACATGCTGACCCTGCAGCAAGCCCAGTTGTGCCTGCCGGGCGCCAGGTTGATCGGTGACGGTGCACTGGCATTTGAGCGTGTGCACACCGACACCCGCAGCCTGCAAGCCGGCGATTTGTTTGTGGCGCTGAAGGGGGAGCGTTTTGACGCCCATGATTTTCTGGCGCAAGCCCGCAAGCAGGGCGCGGTGGCCGCCCTGGCGCAGCAGGGCCTGAGCGACGAACTTCCCGGCTTGCTGGTGGCCGACTCCAAACTGGCGCTGGGCCAGCTGGCTGCCGCCTGGCGGGCCCGCTTCAGCCTGCCGCTGATTGCGGTGACGGGCAGCAACGGCAAAACCACGGTCACGCAAATGATTGCGTCCATCCTGCGCGCCTGGAAGCAGGATTCGGCTTTTGCGACGCAGGGAAATTTCAACAACGACATCGGAGTGCCGCTGACCTTGCTGCGTCTGCGTGCCAGCCACCAGATCGGCGTGGTCGAGCTGGGCATGAACCATCCGGGCGAAATTGCCAGTCTGGCCGCCATGAGCCGGCCCACTGTGGCGCTGGTCAACAACGCGCAGCGCGAACACCTCGAGTTCATGGCCACGGTGGCAGCGGTCGCGCGTGAAAACGGTGCTGTCATTGAAGCCTTGCCGGACTCGGGAGTGGCGGTATTTCCGGCTGACGATGTGTACGCACCGCTGTGGCGGGCCGCCGCCGGTACGCGCCCTGTGCTGACTTTTGCAGCCGAAGGCGCTGCCGATGTGACGGCCTCGTTCCAGTGGAGCGACATGGCGTGGCAGGTTCAGGCCCGCAGCCCGCAGGGGAATTTCAGTTTTTCATTGCAGCTGGCGGGACGCCACAACGTCAAAAATGCGCTGGCCGCCGCCGCCTGCGCGCTGGCTGCGGGTGTTCCCCTGGGCGCGATTGCCTCCGGCCTGTCGGATTTTTCCCCGGTCAAAGGCCGTTCCCGCGCACTGCAATTACACACGGCTGGCCGCAGGATCACCCTGATCGACGACAGCTACAACGCCAACCCGGACTCGGTGCGTGCCGCCATTGATGTGCTGGCTGAACTGCCGGGCCCGCGCCTGCTGGTGCTCGGTGACATGGGTGAGGTGGGCGATCAGGGGCCCGCTTTTCACACCGAGATGGGTATGTACGCGCGCGAACGCGGCATCGAGCGGCTGTTCACCCTGGGCGCGCAGTCGGTGCACGCCGCGCAGGCTTTTGGCCCCTCGCGCTCTTTCGGTGAGGACATGGCGGCGCTGCAGGCGGCGGCCCAGGCCGCGCTGCCGGAACTCGGCAGTGTGTTGGTCAAGGGTTCACGCTTCATGAAGATGGAGCGCGTGGTCGAGGCCCTGGTCGCCAGCGCACAACAACAAAAACAAGAACCTAGCGAGGAACACACTCATGCTGCTTAGCCTGGCCCAATGGCTGCAAACCCTGACCCCCGAGTTTGGTTATTTCCGGGTGTTCCAGTACCTGACCTTTCGCGCCGTGATGGCGGCGATGACCGCCTTGCTGATCGGGCTGATCGCCGGGCCATTTGTGATCCGCCGCCTGATCAGCCTGAAGATAGGCCAGCCGATCCGCGAGTACGCGATGCAGACCCATCTGAGCAAAAGCGGTACACCCACCATGGGCGGCGTACTGGTCTTGCTGGCCATCGGTATTTCCACGCTGCTGTGGTTTGACCTGAGCAACCGTTTCGTCTGGATCGTGCTGATTGTCACCCTGGGTTTCGGCGCCATTGGCTGGGCCGATGACTGGCGCAAGGTGGTGCACAAAGACCCCGAAGGCATGCGCTCGCGGGAAAAATACCTCTGGCAATCGGTGATTGGCCTGCTGGCCGCGTTGTACCTGGTGTTCAGCATTTCGGAAAGCTCCAACCTGCGGGTGCTCGAGCTGTTTTTCAGCTGGGTGCAGTCGGGTTTTGATGTGAATCTGCCGCCCAAGGCCGGTTTGCAGCTGCCTTTCTTCAAGGAAATTTCCTACCCGCTCGGTGTGTTTGGTTTTGTGTTGCTGACTTACCTGGTGATTGTGGGCTCCAGCAATGCGGTGAACCTGACCGATGGCCTGGACGGCCTGGCGATCATGCCGGTGGTGATGGTCGGCTCGGCCCTCGGCGTGTTCGCCTATGTGACGGGCAGCTCGGTTTATTCCAAGTACCTGTTTTTCCCGCACATTCCGGGCGCTGGCGAACTGCTGATTTTCTGCTCGGCCATGGCCGGTGCCGGGCTCGCATTTCTGTGGTTCAACACGCATCCGGCGCAGGTTTTCATGGGCGACGTCGGCGCGCTGGCACTGGGCGCAGCGCTGGGCACGATTGCGGTGATCGTGCGCCAGGAAATTGTGCTGGCCATCATGGGCGGCATTTTTGTGGTCGAAGCGATGTCGGTGATGTTGCAGGTGGCCTATTTCAAATACACCCGCAAGCGTTACGGCGAGGGGCGCCGCCTTTTCAGGATGGCGCCGCTGCATCACCATTTTGAGAAAAGCGGCTGGAAGGAAACGCAGGTGGTCGTGCGCTTCTGGATCATCACCATGCTGCTGTGCCTGATCGGCCTGTCCACCCTGAAACTGCGATGACTCCCGAAGAACCCCTCCAGCCCGGCGACCTGCCCCCACACTCTGCTCCAGAGCTGGCGCAGGTGCCCGTGCCCGCGGCTGACGCCGCGCCGCCGGCGGACGCTGGCCAGGCGCGCCGCGAGGTGGCTGGCAAGGCGGGTGCGCGGCCTTTGCCCGACACACTGACGGCTGCGCGCGATGCGGCAGCGTTTGTGGCCCAGTTGTTCGCCGAGGTCAGCGTGCCGGAGCCGGCTGCAGCGCCTGGCGCCGCGCCGGAGCTGGCGCCAGCGGCCGACACGGCTGCGCAGGCGGGCCATGAGGAAGATGTGCGTGCGGGCGCTGAAACTGGCGTGACCGTGTCGTCGCCCTTGCAGGGACAACATGTGCTTGTGCTGGGGCTGGGTGCTTCGGGCCTGGCCATGGCGCGCTGGTGTGTGCGCCGGGGCGCGCATGTCACGGTGGCCGATACCCGCGAGGCGCCGCCCCAGCTGGCACGGTTGCAGCTCGAGTTGCCGCAAGCAGAATTTCGCGCCGGCGCCCTGGCGGCTGGCCTGATCGAGGGTCAGGACGTGCGGGCTGTTTTTCGCAGTCCGGGCCTGTCGCCGGAGATGGTGGCCCCGGTTTGGCAGGCGGCGCAAGCCACAGGCTTGCCGGTGGGCGGTGAACTCGACCTGTTTGCAGCGGCCTTGCGGGAGCTCCAGGCCGAACGCGGCTATGCACCCAGGGTGCTGGCGATCACCGGAACAAACGGCAAGACAACGACCACGGCCTTGACGGGTCAGCTGGTCGCCCATGCAGGCAAGACCGTGGCGGTGGCGGGCAACATCGGCCCCAGCCTGCTGGACACGCTGGCCGGGCACATTGATGCGGGCACCCTGCCCGAGGTCTGGGTGCTGGAGCTGTCGAGCTTCCAGCTCGACGGCGTGTTGGGCTTCGAGCCCAGCGCAGCCACCGTGCTGAACCTCACGCAGGACCATCTGGACTGGCATGGCGACATGCAGGCCTACGGGGCGGCCAAGGCGCGTATCTTCGGCAGCAAGGCCTTGCTGGTGCTCAACCGTGATGACCCGGCGGTGATGGCGATGTTGCCGAGCACCGCCGGGCCGTCCCAAGGCGCGAGAGCCCCCGCTGGGGGCAGCGCAGCACACGCAGTGGCAAGCGTGGGGGAGCCAAAACCTCCAGTGCGTGCCAGGTTGCAAAAGCCGCAGTGGCGCGAGTATGTGAGCTTCGGGCTCGGCATGCCGCAGCGCCCGGGCGACTTCGGCATCGAAACCGTCAACGGCATGGCCTGGCTGGTGCGTGCGGCCGAAGCCGATGAAACCGTCAAGCGCCGCAAGGACGAAGAAGTGGTGCTGCACATCCAGCGCCTGATGCCGGTGGAGGCCATGCGCCTGCGCGGACGCCACAACGCCACCAACGCGCTGGCCGCTCTGGCGCTGGCCGGCGCCGTGGGTGGCCGCATGGCGTCCATGCTGCACGGCCTGCGTGACTACGCGGGCGAACCGCACCGCGTCACGCCCGTGGCGGTGGTCCATAACGTCGAGTACTTCGACGACAGCAAGGGCACCAACGTAGGCGCCACGGTGGCAGCGCTGACCGGCCTGGGCGCCGAACGCCAACTGGTGCTGATTGCAGGCGGCGAGGGCAAGGGCCAGGACTTTTCACCGCTGGCCGAGCCGGTGCGCCGGCATGCCCGCGCCGTCGTTCTGATCGGGCGCGACGCACCGCTGATCCGCGCTGCCTTGCAGGACACGGGCGTGCCCTTGCTGGAGGCCGACTCCATGCAGGCTGCGGTGCTGCTGGCTGCGGCACAGGCGCAAACCGGCGACGCCGTGTTGATGTCACCGGCCTGCGCGAGTTTTGACATGTTCGACAACTACGGCCACCGGGCCCAGGTGTTCTGCGCGGCGGTCCAGTCGCTGGCGCATGACGCGGGGGTGGTGGCATGAGCATGGCGCAGCGTCTTTCGGGCTGGTTCGCCGGGGCGGGTGCGGTGGCCGATGGCCTGCCCGTGCGGCTTGGCGGTGGTGGCGCTTCGCGCAGCGCCACCACACCTGTGCGCCTGTCCGGGGTGGACCAGACGCTGATCTGGGTTACCGTGGCCCTGCTGGTGTGGGGCCTGGTCATGGTGTATTCCGCCTCGATTGCGATGCCCGACAACCCCAAATTTGCGCGTTATGCCCACACCCACTTTCTGCTGCGCCATGCCTTGTCGCTGGGTGTGGCTTTTGCCGTCGCCCTGCTGACCTTTCAGGTGCCGGTTTCGACCTGGGAAAAACTGGCGCCCTGGTTGTTTGTGGCCTCGCTGGTGCTGCTGATGCTGGTGCTGATTCCCTTTATTGGCAAAGGGGTCAACGGTGCGCGGCGCTGGATCTCGCTGGGTTTCATGAACTTCCAGCCTTCGGAACTCGCGAAGTTTGCGGTGCTTTTGTATGCCGCCGACTACATGGTGCGCAAGATGGAAGTCAAGGAACGCTTCTTCCGTGCTGTCATGCCCATGGCGGTGGCCATTGGCATTGTGGGCCTGCTGCTGCTGGCCGAGCCCGACATGGGCGCTTTCATGGTGATCTCGGTGATTGCCATGGGCATTTTGTTCCTCGGCGGCGTCAATGCCCGCATGTTTTTTGTGATCGCCACCGTGGTGGTGATTGCGTTTGCCCTGATGGTCATGCTCAGCGACTGGCGGCGCGAACGGATTTTTGCCTACCTCGATCCGTGGAGCGAAAAATATGCGCTCGGCAAGGGTTACCAGCTTTCACATTCCCTGATTGCGTTCGGGCGCGGTGAAGTGTTTGGTGTGGGGCTGGGCGGCAGCATCGAAAAACTGCACTGGCTGCCGGAGGCCCACACCGACTTTCTGCTGGCCGTGATTGGCGAAGAGTTCGGCTTTCTGGGTGTGCTCTGCGTGATAGGCGCATTCATGTGGATGACACGCCGCATCATGCACATCGGCCGCCAGTCGATTGCCCTGGACCGGCTTTTTGCCGGCCTGGTGGCACAGGGGGTCGGCATCTGGATAGGTTTTCAGGCCTTCATCAACATGGGTGTGAACCTCGGCGCGCTGCCGACCAAGGGCTTGACCCTTCCGCTCATGAGTTACGGCGGATCGGCGATTCTGATGAATTTGATTTCGCTGGCTGTGGTGCTGCGGATTGATTATGAAAACAGGTTGCTCATGAGGGGGGGAAGATCGTGATCGCAATGGCGGAAACCATTGATGACGCCCTCCCCCGGACGGGGGAGGGATGGGGTGGGGGAGAGCCCAGTTCGGCCCAAAGGGCAGCGCCGAAGGCGACTGCCCTCATCATGGCCGGCGGCACAGGCGGCCATATTTTCCCCGGCCTCGCGGTGGCAGAAGCCCTGCGGGATCGTGGCTGGCGCGTGCACTGGCTGGGCGGCAAGGGCACACCGGACCAGCCGAGCATGGAAAGCCAGCTCGTTCCACCGCGCGGCCTTGCTTTTGAAACCATTGATTTTTCCGGTGTGCGTGGCAAAGGCCTGGTTACGCTGGCCTTGCTGCCCATGCGCCTGCTCAAGGCCTTCTGGCAAAGCGTGGCGGTGTTACGCCGCGTCCAGCCCGATGTGGTGGTGGGACTCGGTGGGTATATTGCTTTTCCAGCCGGCTTGATGAGTGTGCTGCTGGGCAAGCCGCTGGTGCTACATGAGCAGAACTCGGTGGCAGGCATGGTCAACAAGGTGCTGGCCAGCGTGGCCGACCGCGTCTTCACCGCCTTTCCGGACGTGCTCAAAAATGCGGCATGGACAGGCAATCCCCTGCGGCCGGCTTTTACGCAGCAGCCCGAGCCGGCGACCCGGTTTGCGGGCCGCAGCGGCCCCTTGAAGCTGCTGGTGGTCGGCGGCAGCCTGGGCGCGCAGGCGCTGAACCGCATCGTGCCGCAGGCCCTGGCGCTGATTCCCGAGGCACAGCGCCCCCATGTGCTGCACCAGAGCGGCGTCCGGCAAATTGAAGAGCTGCGCGAGAACTACCGTGCCGCAGGCGTCGCCGCCGAACTGACGCCCTTCATCGATGACACGGCCAGTGCTTTTGCCGAGGCCGATCTGATCGTCTGCCGCGCCGGCGCCAGCACGGTGACGGAAATTGCGGCGGTCGGTGCGGCCGCGCTGTTTGTTCCTTTTCCCGCCGCAGTCGACGATCACCAGACCAGCAATGCCGCCTTTCTGGTGCAGCGTGGCGCTGGCTGGTTGCTGCCGCAGGCCGAGCTGACGGCGGTTTCACTCGCCGCAATGCTGCAAAAAACAGAGCGGGCTGCGTTGCTGGAACGGGCACTGCTGGCCAAAACCATGCAAAAAACAAATGCCACCGCAGAAGTGGTGGCGGCCTGCGAGGAGCTAGTCCACCGACCATGAAACACGCGATCAAAAACATCCACTTCATTGGCCTGGGCGGATCCGGCATGTCGGGCATTGCCGAGGTGCTGCACAACCTCGGGTACGTGATCTCCGGCTCGGATCTGTCGGACAGCGCCACGCTGCGCCGCCTCGCCGGCCTGGGCATCAAGACCTTTGTTGGCCATGCCGCCGGCAACCTTGCCAGTGTGGATGCCGTCGTCACCTCGACCGCGGTCAGAGCCGACAACCCCGAAGTTCTGGCGGCGCGCGACAAGCGCATCCCGGTGGTGCCGCGCGCGCTGATGCTGGCCGAGCTGATGCGCCTCAAGCAGGGCATTGCGATCGCCGGTACCCACGGCAAGACCACCACCACCAGCCTGGTTGCGAGTGTGCTGGCCGAAGGTGGACTGGACCCGACTTTTGTGATCGGCGGACGCCTGAACAGCGCCGGTGCCAATGCCAAGCTGGGCTCGGGCGACTACATCGTGGTCGAGGCCGACGAGTCTGATGCCTCCTTTCTCAACCTGTTGCCAGTGATGGCAGTGGTCACCAACATCGACGCCGACCACATGGAGACCTATGGCCACGACTTTGGCAACCTGAAAAAGGCTTTTGTCGATTTTCTGCACCGCATGCCGTTTTACGGCACGGCGATTTTGTGCACCGACGATGCCGCCGTGCGCGACATCGTGCCGCAGGTGTCCTGCCCCATCACCAGCTACGGTTTTGGCGAGGACGCGCAGGTGCGCGCGGTGGATGTGAAAGCGGTCGGCGGCCAGATGTTTTTCACGGTCCAGCGGCGCAACGGTGTCACCCTGCCGGACCTGCCGGTGGTGCTCAATTTGCCGGGTGAACACAACGTGTTGAACGCCTTGTCGGCGATTGCCGTGGCGGTGGAGCTCAATGTGCCGGACGCCGCCGTGCAGAAAGCGCTGGCGGAGTTCAAGGGCGTGGGCCGGCGTTTCCAGCATTACGGCGATGTCGCCGCGCCCGCAGGCGGCAGCTTCACCGTGATTGACGATTACGGCCACCACCCGGTGGAGATGGCGGCCACGCTGGCGGCAGCGCGCGGCGCTTACCCCGGCCGGCGCCTGGTGCTGGCTTTCCAGCCGCACCGCTTCACCCGCACGCGTGATTGTTTTGAAGATTTTGTCAAGGTGATCGGGCTGGCCGACAGTGTGCTGCTGTCCGAGGTCTACGCCGCTGGCGAGGCGCCGATTGTGGCGGCCGATGGCCGGTCCCTGGCGCGTGCCTTGCGGGTGGCCGGCAAGGTCGAGCCCGTGTTTGTGGATGACATCGATGCCATGCCCCAGGCGATTGCCGACAACGCACTGGACGGTGACGTGGTGCTGTGCATGGGCGCCGGCACGATAGGCGGCGTCCCCGGCAAGGTCGTTGAAATGCTACAAAAACCAGAGCGTGTGACGCAGAAGGGTAAAGGGCTGTGAGCCAGATAGACTCCCAATTTGGCAAGGTGGCGGTGCTGCTGGGCGGGCAATCGGCGGAGCGCGAGGTCTCGCTGATGTCGGGGCGCGGCGTGCTCGATGCATTGCGTTCGCGCGGCGTCGATGCACACGCCTTCGACACCGCGCAGCACGACATCAGTGAGCTCAAGCGTGAGGGCTTCCAGCGCTGCTTTATCGCGCTGCACGGCCGTTTCGGCGAGGACGGCACGGTGCAGGGCGCGCTGGAGCTGATGGGTATTCCCTACACCGGCTCGGGGGTGATGGCTTCGAGCATTTCCATCGACAAGGTCATGACCAAACGGGTCTGGCTGGCTGAGGGCCTGACGACGCCCAGGTACATCCTGCTGCAGCGCGGTGCGTTTGATCGCCAGCAGATCATGACGGTACCCGACCAGCTGGGCTTGCCGGTGATTGTCAAGCCCGCGCGCGAGGGTTCGTCCATCGGTGTGGTGAAAGTCGCCGGGTATTCGGGCATGGCCGACGCCGTGGATCAGGCTGCGCTGCTCGATGCCGACGTGTTGTGTGAGCAGTTCATCGAAGGCGACGAAGTGACCTGCCCGGTGCTGGGAAGCGGCGACGCCGCGCGCGCGCTGCCGGTGATACGCATCGTTGCGCCCGAAGGCAACTACGACTACCAGAACAAGTACTTCACCGACACCACCCAGTATCTGGTGCCTTGCGGCCTGCCGGCCGGCGAAGAGCAGGCCATCCAGGCCCTGGTGCTCAAGGCTTACCGCGTGCTCGGTTGCCGGGGCTGGGGCCGGATCGACGTGATGATTGACGGCAAAACCCGCCAGCCCTACCTGCTCGAGATCAATACCGCGCCCGGCATGACCGGCCATTCGCTGGTACCCATGTCAGCACGTGCCGCCGGCATCAGTTACGAAGACCTGTGTCTGGAGCTGCTGCGCAGCGCCAGTCTGGATCATCTTCCCCCCACCGGAGGCGCCGCGTGAACCAGGCCCTGCCCACACCGCTGGACGTCAAGCTCATGAACACCACTTCGCTGGTGCTGATGCTGGTGTTTGTGGGCATGTTGCTGACACTGGGCATGTCCTGGCTGCTGCAGCAAAACCTGTTCCGGCTCACCGCCATACGGGTGGGCGGGGACCTGGGCCACAACAACGCGGTCACGCTGCGCGCCAACGTGGTACCCAAACTCAGCGGCAATTTCTTCACCGTCGATCTGGCCCGGGCGCAAGGCGCGTTCGAGACCGTGCCCTGGGTGCGCAAGGCCGTGGTCAAGCGCGAGTTTCCGAACCGCTTGCGGGTGGTGTTGCAGGAACACCAGGCGATTGCACTCTGGGGGCAGGAGGGTGACGCCCGCCTGGTCAACAGTTATGGCGAGGTTTTTGAGGCGAATCAGGGTGACGTCGAGTCCGATGACTTGCCCCTGCTTCATGGCCCGCAGGGGCAGGCCGGGCTGGTGGTGCAGGCTTACCGCCAGCTGGCGCCGGTATTTGAAAAGATAGACACCCGGCTCGAGCAGCTGGAGCTGACGCCGCGCGGCAGCTGGCGCGCCCGCCTCGACGACGGGGTGGTGATAGAGCTCGGTCTGGGTTCGCTCGACGACATCACCAGCCGCGCGCAACGGTTTGTCGCCACGCTGACACAGGTGGCCAGCAAATTCGGCCGGAATCTGGAGTCGGCCGATCTGCGTTACAGCAACGGTTATGCATTGAAGCTGAGGGGCGTCACAACCACGGGCTTGGGCGGCAAAGAGGACAGGAAAGAAAAAAGGTAAAGATATGGCCAAGGAATACAAAGATCTGGTGGTGGGGCTGGACATCGGGACCAGCAAGGTCATGGCGGTGGTGGCCGAGGTGCTGCCGGGCGGCGAGCTCAAGCTGGCGGGGCTGGGCATTGCCTACAGCAACGGGCTCAAGCGCGGCGTGGTCGTGAACATCGACGCCACGGTGCAGAGCATCCAGCAGGCGCTGAAAGAGGCCGAACTGATGGCCGACTGCAAGATCGCGCGCGTCTACACCGGCATCACCGGCAGCCACATACGCGGCATCAACTCCAGCGGCATGGTGGCCGTCAAGGACAAGGAAGTCACGCAGGCTGACGTGGCCCGCGTCATTGAGACCGCCAAAGCCATCAACATCTCCACCGACCAGCGCCTGCTGCTGGTCGAACCGCAGGAGTTTGTGATTGACGGCCAGGACGTGCGCGAGCCGATTGGCATGAGCGGCATCCGGCTGGAAGCCAAGGTGCATATCGTCACCGGCGCGCAAAGTGCGGCCGAGAACATCATCAAGTGTGTGCGCCGCTGCGGCCTGGAGGTGGACCAGCTGATGCTCAATCCGCTGGCTTCCAGCCTGTCGGTGCTCAGCCGCGACGAGCAGGAGCTTGGCGTGGCACTGGTCGATATCGGTGCCGGCACCACCGACGTGGCGATTTTCACCGGCGGGGCGATTCGCCACACGGCGGTGATCCCGATTGCCGGCGACCTGATCACCAGCGACATCGCGATGGCGCTGCGCACGCCGACCAAGGACGCCGAAGACATCAAGGTCGAAAGCGGTTTTGCCAAGCAGCTGCTGGCCGATCCGGATCAACAGGTTGAAGTGCCGGGGCTGGGGGATCGGGGTCCGCGCATGCTCAGCAAACAGGCGCTGGCCGGTGTGATTGAGCCGCGTATTGAGGAAATTTTCTCGCTGGTGCAGCAGGTTATCCGTGAATCCGGTTACGAGGAGGTCTTGTCCTCCGGCATTGTGATCACCGGCGGCAGCGCTGTCATGCCGGGCATGGTGGAGCTCGGCGAAGACATCTTTCTCAAACCGGTGCGGCGCGGCATTCCGCGTTATTCGAGCGCCTTGTCCGACATGGTGGCCCAGCCGCGCGCGGCCACTGTCATGGGTCTGCTCGAGGAGGCCAGGCTGGCACGCATGCGTGGCCACCGCGTGTCGCAAAAAGCCGGCAGCGTGCACAACGCTTTTGGCCGGGTCAAGGACTGGTTTGTGGGGAACTTCTGATGAAAAACTTCATTCGCTTTATCCGTCGGACTTCACGCTGCAGACATTCGGGGGGCGCAGATCCCCCGGCATGACGCCGGGTTTCTTGAGGTGTTTTCATAAAAATTTTTGGCAACTGCAACTTCACTGACAGGAGGCTCACATGAGCATCGAAATGATTGAAATCGAAGAGTTCAACCAGGGCACACAGATCAAGGTGATCGGTGTGGGTGGTGGCGGCGGCAACGCCGTGGAACACATGATTGAGCGCAACGTCCAGGGCGTGGAGTTCATCTGCGCCAATACCGATGCGCAGGCATTGGGCCGTGGCAGCGCGCACAAACAGATACAGCTCGGTGGCAGCGGCCTGGGCGCGGGCAGCAAACCCGAGAAGGGCCGGGACGCGGCCGAGATGGCGGTGGAAGACATCCGCGAGGCGATTGCCGGCGCACACATGTTGTTCATCACCGCCGGCATGGGCGGCGGAACCGGCACCGGCGCGGCGCCGGTGATCGCGCGTATTGCCAAGGAGATGGGCATACTCACCGTCGGTGTGGTGACCAAACCTTTCGAGTTTGAAGGCGGGCGCCGCATGACCAACGCCGACCTGGGTCTCGCCGAGCTCGAAGCCAACGTTGATTCGCTGATCGTGGTGCTCAACGAGAAGCTGCTTGAAGTGCTGGGCGACGACGTGACGCAGGACGAGGCTTTTGCCCATGCCAACGATGTGCTGAAAAACGCCGTCGGCGGCATTGCAGAGATCATCAATGTGCCGGGCCATGTCAACGTCGACTTCGAAGACGTGCGCACCGTGATGGGTGAACCCGGCAAGGCCATGATGGGCACGGCCCGAGCCAACGGCCCGGACCGCGCGCGTATTGCCGCCGAACAGGCCGTGGCCTGCCCGCTGCTCGAAGGCATAGACCTGTCGGGTGCCAAGGGCGTGCTGGTGCTGATCAGCGCAGCCAAGGGCTCACTCAAGCTCAATGAGTCCAAGCTCGCGATGAACACCATCCGTGCTTACGCCTCGCCCGATGCGCATGTGATTTACGGCACCGCTTATGACGATGAGCTCGGTGACGACATCCGTGTCACGGTGGTGGCGACCGGTCTGAGCCGCCAGGGCGCGCGTCGCCATGCGCCACCGCTGCAGGTGTTGCGCACCGGTACCGACAACATGCCTGTGCTGAACATGGCCGTCGGCGGCGGCACCGTCAGCGGCGCCCATCCGGGTGGCAGTGGCATGGGTTCGGCCCAGCCCGACTACGGCAACATGTCGGTCCCCAGCGTCTGGCGCACGAATCGCACCCAGGCAGCGGCCAAGGTCGATGCGCTGGCATCGGGCGGTATGGACGACTTCGAGATCCCGGCCTTTCTGCGCAAGCAAGCCGACTGAGGGTTTTCCGGGGAAAAAAGAGGGTGGGCTCTGCAGGGGAGCCCACCCTTTTTTTATGATTGCAAAGTCTTTGCCGGGAGCTGTGATGAAAATTCCATCGATTTATGCACTCTTGTGGGCTGTTTTCTCCGTCGGCCATGCAGGCGCGCAGACCGCCCGGCCCGAGCAGGCAGAGAAAGTCAGCTGGCCCAGCATGCTGTGCGCCGCGGGGGTATGTAAGCAGCTGGCCGGCCAGGGCCTGTTGTTTGCGACGCCAGGCGCGAAGAAGGTGGTACTGATCTCACACGGATCGCAAGGCATCGACAGCCGCATGTTCGACTATGTGGACAGCCTGCAGAAGGAGGGTTTTGCCGCGCTGGTGATCGACCACTGGAAGCCGCGCGGCATAGGCGTGACGCATGACGACTACCTGGCCGCTTCGGCCCGGGGCGGCAACGAGATAAACATGGTCTCCGACAGCCTGACCGCTGCGGACTGGTTGCGCAGCAAAGGGTATGAAAGAGTGGGCAGCATCGGCGAGTCGCAGGGCTCGTCGGCGGCCATCGTGCTGCAGCAGAAGTGGGCTCATGTGCTGATCGAGCGCAACATCCGCCGCATCTACGGCAGCGACTTCCGCGCCAGGCCGCTCGATGCGGTGGTGGGTTTGTACGGTTTCTGCGGCTTCCGCCATGCCACACGCGATGCCTACTTCCCCACGCCCTTTCTTTTCATCACCGGCGAGGTTGATGACGAAACGCCGAGCAAATATTGCGAGCGTTACGTCCCGTGGATGAATGCGCGCGGCGCCAATGCCAGCATCATTGTGATTCCGGGCGAGGGCCACAGTTTTGACGCGCCCTACAAGCGCCAGCGCAATGTCTTCGGGCCGCATTACGCCAAATGTGACATCCTGGTCGATGAAACCGGCGTGACCGAGCTCAACAGCGGCCAGAAAATACCGGGGGAAACCAACATCAACCCCATGCTGGCCAGATGTGTGAGCAAGGTTTACCACTCGGGTTACTGGAAGGACCGCTTCATCGCGGTGCCGCACTGGACAGGGTTTTTCAGGCAGCATCTGTAGGCTGCAGGCCACGGGCATTTAAAATGGCCGCATGCTCCAGCAACGCACCCTCAAATCCCTGACCAAAGCGGTTGGTGTCGGCCTGCACAGCGGCCAGCGGGTCGAGCTGACCCTGAGGCCCGCCGCGCCCGATACCGGTATTGTGTTCCGGCGGGTTGACCTGCCGCAGCCGGTGGACATCCCCATTTCTGCGCAGGCGGTCACCGATACGCGCCTGGCCTCGACCATCTCCAGCGGCGGCGCCAAGGTGCACACGGTTGAACACCTGATGTCTGCCTGTGCGGGTCTGGGCATTGACAACCTCTATGTGGATATCACCGCAGAAGAAGTGCCCATCCTCGACGGCTCGGCATCGTCCTTTGTGTTTCTGCTGCAATCGGCCGGCATCGAATTGCAGGCGGCGCCCAAACGTTTCATCCGTGTGCTCAAGCCGGTCGAGGTCCGCGAAGGGCAGGGCGCGTCCGAAAAATGGGCGCGCCTGAGCCCTTACAACGGCTACAAGCTGGGTTTTGAAATTGACTTCGACCACCCGGCGGTGGATTCGACCGGTCAGCGGGTGGAATTCGACATGGGCAGTGGCTCCTACAGCCGCGACATCGCGCGTGCGCGCACCTTTGGTTTTACCAAGGACGTCGAGATGATGCGTGCCAACGGCCTGGCCCTGGGCGGCGGTCTGGACAATGCCATCGTGATGGACGACTACAAGGTGCTCAATACCGACGGCCTGCGTTACAACGACGAATTCGTCAAACACAAAATCCTCGACGCCATGGGCGATCTGCATCTGCTCGGCAAACCGCTGCTGGCAGCCTACAGCGCCTTTCGCTCCGGCCATGCGCTGAACAACAAGCTGCTGCGCGAATTGCTGGCGCATGCCGATGCCTATGAGGTGGTCACTTTCGAAGACGAGAAAAAAGCCCCTCAGGGGTTTGCGCAATTGGCGCGGGCTTGGTAGCCGGTAGCTGCATGGCTGTTTTCCGCATTGTCATTTTTCTGCTGCTGGCTGCGGCCGGTGTGTCCTTCGCGCTTTTTGCGCTGACCTCCAACCCGCGTTACAAACGTGTCGGCCTGCGGATACTGCTCGGTACCCTGGTGGCGGCCTTCCTCTTTTTTGCCGTCCTGATCGCCGACCAGCTGGCCTGAGCCTCAGTGGTGGCGCCCGTCCTTGAAGGACGCGGTGGACTTGCGGCCCAGTGTGGCAGCGCGCGCCAGAATGGCGGCCGAACCGCCCACATGGGCATGGGTGATGGCCAGGCCCAGCGCATCGGCCGCGTCCTTGCCGGGCAGCGCCGGCAGCCTCAGGAGGCGCTTGACCATCTCCTGCACCTCGGGTTTGCCGGCCTTACCGTAACCGGCGATGGCTTTTTTCATCTGCAGCGGTGTGTACTCGGCGACTTCGATGCTGCAACTGACCAGCGCCGTGACACAGGCGCCGCGCGCCTGGCCCAGCATCAGCGTGGCCTGCGGATTGACGTTGACAAACACGATCTCGCAGGCCGAGCAGTCGGGGCTGTAGCGGGCGGTGATTTCGCAAATGCCGTCGAACAGCACTTTCAGCCGCGCTGGCAGGTTGCCGGTATCGAGGTGGGTGGTCTTGATGGTGCCGCTGGCCACGTAGCTCAGCAAAGGCCCGTTCACATCGATCACGCCGAAACCGGTGATTTGCAGGCCGGGGTCAATTCCCAAAATCCTCATTTGCTATCCATTTTGTAGCTGCTTGCGCTCGCCGGTATTGGGCTAGAGGCCAAAATACCACCGGACCGAATGAAAAAATACGGGCGCTGCAAAACACAGGGCATCGACGCGGTCGAGCAGGCCGCTGGCACCGGTCACCGACTTGCCTTCGCTGCCCCAGTTGGTGATGCCGCGGTCACGTTTCAGGGCCTTCATCACCAGATGTCCCAGCGAGCCGGCCACGCAGGCGATCAGGGCCATGGCCACCGCCTGGGCCGGCTTGAACGGGGTCAGCCCGGACATCAGGCCGCCCACAAAGCCGCCAACGGCCAGGCCTGTGAGCCAGCTGCTCCAGTGAAAGGTCTGGCTGACCTGGGGTGCTGTGGGTGATCGGGGCCAGCGGCGCGCCGCCAGGTGTTGCACCAGCATGCCGGTTTGCACCACAAACACCAGGAAGAAGACCAGAAAGGCATTTTTTCCACTGTAGCCGGGAAAGTCCAGCAACAGCAGGGCCGGCACATGGCTCATGCCATAAACGCAGACCATGATGCCCCACTGCAATTTGGCATTGCGCTCCAGAAAGCGCTGCGGGTCATTGGCCAGCGCACTGACCACCGGAATCGCCAGAAACACATAGACCGGGATAAACACCGTGACCAGGTCAAAACGCTCCGTGATCACGAGCCAGAACTGCGCCGGCAAGACCACAAAAAATGCCAGCACCAGGCTGCGGTGATCGCCATGGCGCGTCGGTGAAAGTGTGATGAATTCGCGCAGCGCGAAAAAAGCCACCAGTGCAAACAGCAAGGTGGCCACGGTATCGCCAAGTGCCCAGCCGACCCAGAACACCGTGCACATGATCCAGGAGGTGTTGAGCAGGCTGCTGAGCTCGCGCAGGTCCTGGCTGCGCCCTTCGTTCTCGCCATCGTCGCGCAGCGACATGACCAGCGCCGCAATGCTGGCCGCAATCAGCAGGCCAAAAACCATGACAAACAGCAGGCCGACCTGGTGTGAGGGACTGAGGTTGCGCAGAAAGCTGCTCATCAGCTGTCCCTCAGGGCCATGACAGCCTGCCGCGCGCGCAGCAGAAAGGCGCTGCGGTCCTCGCCTTCGCCCAGTGTGATGGGCGCGCCAAAAGTGACCGAACACAAAATCGGCACAGGCACGACCTCTCCCTTGGGCATCACGCGCTGCACATTGTTGATCCACGCCGGCACCAGCACCACCTGCGGAAACTTCTGCGCCAGGTTGTACAGCCCCGACTTGAAGGCCTGCGGCTCTTCCTGGTTGCCGCGTGTGCCTTCCGGAAACAAAATGACGGAGTCACCGTTTTGCAGCGCATCAATCAGGGGTTCCAGCGGGTCCTGATCGCCGGTCTTGGCGCGGTCCACATAAATCGCGTTGAAAACTGCCGTGGTGATCCACTGCTTGAACGGGGTTTTGGTCCAGTAATCTTTCGCGGCGATGGGCCGGGTGATGCTGCGCAGCTCGCTCGGCAGCGCGGCCCAGATCAGCACCAGATCGGCATGGCTCTGGTGGTTGGCAAAATAGATGCGCTGCTCGGCTTTGGGCGGGCAACCCTGCCAGCGTGCCTGCGCACCGGTCAGCGCACGGATCAGACCCAGCAGGAAATACCCCATCAGCCGCGCCAGCAGCCGGGACAGGTCGGTGTTGTTCATGGCACCTCCACCCCGCCCATGCGGGCTGCAATCGTGCCGGCGCGGGAGGCCAGGTAGCCGGAACCGGGGCGCGTTTCAAAATACTTGGGGCGCGGCAGCATGACGGCCAGGCGTGCGGCCTCGTAGGCACTGAGCCTGGCCGCGGGCTTGCGGTAGTAGTGCTGGGCCGCCGCTTCGGCGCCGAACACACCTTCGCCCCATTCCACATTGTTCAGGTAGATCTCCAGAATGCGCTGCTTGCTGAGAAACGCCTCCAGCAACAGGGTCAGCAGCAACTCCTGACCCTTGCGCATCAGTGTGCGCTCTCCGGACAGGAACAGGTTTTTGGCCAGCTGCTGTGTGATGGTGGAGCCACCCACAATTTTCGGCGCTTGGGTCGGTGCCCGGTTGCTGCCCGCTGGCGCGGCGCGGCTGGCCAGGCGGCTGGCATTTTGTTCTGCGCGCTGCTCGGCTTTGGTGTTTTTCTCCCAGGCTTTTTCGAGCGCTTCGAGGTCCACCCCTTCATGCTCGACAAAGGTGGCGTCTTCGGACGCGATGACGGCTTTTTTCAGGTGGTCGGAAATCGCGGCATAGGGCACCCATTGCTGGCGCCAGGGCAGTGCGCCTTTTTCAGTCGCCACGCGGTAAATTTCCGAGCGCTGAAAGGCGGTGGACTGGGGGGCCAGCACCAGCATCAGCGCGATGCGGCCGGCAAAATACAGCTGCAGTGCCAGGCCCGCGAGCAGTGCCAGGGCGATCCAGCGCAGCACGGCTTTCATGCGACTGCCCTGCGCATTTCCTGCAGCACCTGCGCCGACGGCGGGCGCACCCCGCGCCAGAACAAAAAGGATTCCGCCGCCTGTTCGACCAGCATGCCCAGGCCGTCGCGTGGCAGGCCGCCGGCGGCAGCGGCCCAGTCCAGAAAACCCTGGGCCGCCGGGCCGTACATCATGTCGTAAGCCAGTGCGCCGGGTTTGAGCAGGCCTGGCGCCAGGGTGGTCGCTGCGCCGCCCAGGCTGCTCGCGGTGGCATTCACAATCACGTCAAAACTGGCCTCCAGCCCTTGCAGCTCGTGCGCCAGCAGCTCTGTTTTTTGTAGCAGATTCTGCAGTGACGGGTGCCCGGCGTGGCGTGCCACCAGTGCGGCAGCGCGCGCGTGGGTGCGGTTGGCGACCACCAGCCGGCGTGGCCCGGCCAGCAGCAATGGCCCCAGCACCCCGGCCGCCGCGCCACCGGCGCCCAGCAGCAGCAGGTCGCGGCCCGCCAGGCTGATACCTGCGTTGAGCTCGATGTCCTTGACCAGGCCGATGCCGTCGGTGTTGTCGGCCTCCATGCCGGTCTGGCTGAAGCGCAGGGTATTGGCGGCCTGGGCCAGTTGCGCGCGTTCGGTGGCGCTGCCGGCCAGCTGGAAAGCCTCAAACTTGAAAGGCACGGTCACATTGCAGCCGCTGGCGCCGCCGGCCACCCAGTGTTTCAGCGTGAGGGCGAAAGCGTCGAGCGGAACCAGCAGCCTGCCGTAGTCCAGCGCCTGCCCGGTCAGCTCGGCAAAACGCGCGTGAATCGCGGGGGAGCGGCTGTGTGCCACCGGGTTGCCGAGAACGCCATAGTGATCCATGGTCAGGGCCTGGTCCTAGCGCTCGACGAGCCGCGTGTCCAGCGTTTCGTCGCGGTTGAACTTGAAGCGCGAGACCACCACAATCTGGTCGGCCTTGCGGCGCATGGCCGGGTTGAAGGGCTCAAACGGTCCGCTGTTGCGCGCAATGCTTTGTGCGCGCCGGTCCAGGGTCAGGCTGCCCGAAGTTTCTGCCACCTCGGTGGACAAGACCTGACCGTCGAAGTTGACGGTGAGGATCATGGTGAGTTCGCCGTAGAGTTTTTTGCCGGCTTGCTCGGGAAAGTTGACCGTGCCCTTTTCCTCGATCTTGCGGCGCAGCGTGTCGTAATAGACCGCATACACCTCCTCGCGTGTGGCCGGGCTGATGTAGCGTTTTTTCGGCCTGGCGTTTTCTTCGTTGATGCGTTTTTCGATTTCCGCCAGTATCTTGACCAGCTGCTTGCGTTTTTCCTCGCGCTCGAGCTGTGCCGGATCGCGTGCCGCCACCTTGGGGTCGGGCGGCGGCATGCTCGCCAGCTGCTTCTTGATCTGTGCCAGCAGCAGGGTCTGCTGCTCCTGCATGGCCTCCACCTTGCGGCGCGCATCTTCACTGGCGTCGCCGAGTTCGGTCAGGGCCGAGGGCGGCAGCGGGCTCGTGGCCCGGCCCTTGTCAAGCTCGCCGCCGCCAGCCAGCGAGGTCTGGGCGATGGCTTTGGCCTGCTCCGGGCGCTCGCTGGATTTGGCGTTGACCAGAATCACTTCCAGCGGCGTGTCCTGAAAAATGCGGTTGAAGCGTTCCGGATCGACAAAACGCACGGTCAGCAAAACCGCGTGGATGGCGACCGATACGCCCAGGGCAATTTGCAGGGTGCTGGGTGACTTCACAGGAAAAGATTATCCGCGCTAACTCGCCGCTGCTGCCGCCGCAGATGTGTCATCGGATGCATCGCCCAGATCGACAGCAATCGAGATCGGTCCGGCAGCGATTTCCGATTCGTTGTCTTCCTCTTCCACCGCTTCGGCCGCAGCCTCGTCGAGCACCAGATCCAGGCGCTCTGTCACCGTGCTGCTGATGTCCAGCGTGATCTCGTCGATCGCACCGAGACGTATGCGCACCCTGGCGCCGCGTGGCAGCCCCTGTGCGCCCAGGGCGGGCAGCACCAGCGGCAGGTCGTCGGCGCGCACCAGCTGGTCCTTGAAGGCGGTGGCCGTCAGTTCGGTGATGCCGTTTTGCTGCAGATACTTCAGGGTCCAGTAACGTTCTATGCCGGCCTGAAAACCGTTGTACGCGCTGTAGGCCCCGTCAAAGCCGGAGATGATGGAAAACAGCTCCGCGTCCTTGGGCTTGAACGGTGCGGCCAGCGCAGCGGTGCGGCCGTGTTTGACGCAGGCGATGATTTGCCATTGGTTGACCAGATCGGTGTAGCGGCGCAGCGGCGAGGTGGCCCAGGCGTAACTTTTGACACCTATGCCGGCATGCGGCAGGGCCTTGGTGCCCATGCGCACTTTGACGCCGGGTGCCAGGCTGGCCTGGCTGCGGTAAATGCCGGGTACCCCGTGTTCAGCCAGCCACTGGCCCCAGGTGCTGTTGGCGAGGATCATGGCCTCGGCGACGATCAGGTCCAGCGGTGCGCCGCGTTTGCGGATGCTGATGCTGACGGCCTCGTTGCCCTCGGGCTCCGCGCCGGTCGGGTTGTCGAGGCTGAAGTTGTAATCGGGCCGGTTGAAGTTTTCCGGTTTGCCGCGCACCACTTCGCGTTGCGCCTTGAGCTGCCGGGCCAGCCGGTGCAGAAAGCGCAACTCCGTGCCCCAGGCGACATCGGCCGGCGTTTGTGCTTCGTCCGCTGCAAAAAAAGCCTCGGTAAAAACCGCGTCGAGTTTGTCGTGGCGCAGGTTGGCGGCAATCGGCACCTGCTCCAGCCGCGTGCTGGTGGCGCTGATGGCCAGTGTGGCTTCATCCAGCGTGACATACAGCGACAGGGCCGGGCAGTTGCGCCCCTCCTGCAGGGTGTAACTTTGCACCACGGCATCGGGCAGCATGGTCAGCTTGTAGCCTGGCATGTAGACCGTGGACAGGCGCGCGCGGCCCAACAGGTCGATGGGGCTGCCCGGCAACACCGCCAGGCCCGGTGCAGCGATGTGGATGCCCAGCGTGACCACGCCGCTGCCCAAGCCCTGCACCGACAGTGCATCGTCGATCTCGGTGGTGCTCGAGTCGTCAATCGAGAAAGCACGCACCGCGGCCAGCGGCAACTCGTCCTTGATGGCCGGTGCCTGCACGGCAGGAAAACCCGTGCCCTTGGGAAAGTTCTCGAACAGAAAACGCTTCCAGTGAAACTGGTAGGGCGAGGCGATCGCGCCGGCTTGTTGCAGCAAGTCCAGCGGCTGCTTGTGGGCAGCCCGCGAGGCTTCGACCACGGCCTTGTATTCGGGACTGTTTTTGTCGGGCTTGAACAGGATTTTGTAGAGCTGCTCGCGCACCGGCGCCGGACAGCGGCCCAGGGCCAGTTCTTCGGCCCAGGCGGTGATTTGTGCCACCACCTGTTTCTTCTTCTCGATGGCCACCAGGGCCTGCTGCAGGATCTCGGCCGGGGCCTTGCGGAAGCGCCCCTTGCCGGCGCGCCGGAAATAATGCGGTGCTTCAAACAGGCGAAACAGCGCTGCGGCCTGCTGCTCGGTCGAGGCCGGTTTGCTCGGATCGGCGCTGAAATAGTCGCGCGCCAGGTCGGCGAAACCAAATTCTTCTTCGCTGGCAAATTCCCAGGCCAGGTCCAGCTCTATCTGCTCGCTCAAGGTCTGCCCGGCTGCCACCAGCTCGGCCGGGGCCGGTTTTTCGAACTTCAGCAGGGCATGGGCCGCCTTGACCTTGACCCGTTTGCCGGAGTCGAGCTCGACCTGCAGTGAGCTGTCCGCCTCCGACAGGATACGACCGGCCAGAAACTTGCCGGCCTCTTCAAACAATACAAACAAAACATCGTCCTTTGGTAACTTCTCTTAGTGTAATCAGCGGCCCCCTGGGGCTGGACTCAGGCGAGATCCAGGAAGTCCATGACTTCCGGCAGGTGAAATTCGAAGTCACTGATGGCATGGTCGCCGCCTTCGAGCAGCTTGATACGCGCGCCGGGATAACGGCCGGTCATTTCGCGCCAGTCCAGCACTTCGTCGCCCCTGGCAATCACCGCAAAATAGTTTTCCGGCTGAGCGACGGGGCCGTGGGCAAGGGCGCGCAACTCGTCGACAAAGCGCGGCTCGAAGAAAAACCGCTCGTTCGGGTCATGCCAGGCCGTCTGCTCGCCGATGTACTTCGCCAGGTCGCGCGCCGGATTCACGGCAGGGTTGAGCAGCACCGCCTTGCAGCCCCAGGTTTCGGCCACATGGGTCGCGTAAAAGCCGCCCAGCGACGAACCCGTCACCGCCAAGGCGTGGCGCGGCCAGCCGGCGATGCCTTCGCTCACCATCTGCATTGCTTCCCGCGGCGAGGGCGGCAACTGCGGGCACCACCAGACCACATCGGGGTGTTGCTGGCGTACCAGGGCGCCAAACTGGCGTGCCTTGGTCGATTGCGGCGAAGAGCGAAAGCCGTGCAGGTAGAGCAGGTGGGTGGTGGTCATGGAAAGAAGTCAACAGCCTCGCCGGCAACCGGCCTGCCTGTTGAGCTGCGGGCTGGGGTGGGCCTGAGGCGCCAGGCAGGTTGAATTTGCTATGAAATCAGTAGCTGCTTGCGCAGGTCCAGCAAGGGCGAATTGCCGATTTGACCATCAAGCAGCGCGGCGTGCCGCTTGTCAGAACTTGGGCATGCCTTTCATGCCGCCCATGCGTTTCATCATTTTCATCATGCCGCCGCCCTTCATCTTTTTCATCATGCCCTGCATCTGCTCAAACTCATTGAGCAGGCGGTTGACTTCCTGAACCTGCACGCCCGAGCCGGCAGCGATGCGGCGCTTGCGCGTGGCCTTGATGAGTTCGGGCTTGCGCCGCTCCAGCGGGGTCATGCTCTGGATGATGCCTTCCTTGCGGCGTATGTCGCGTTCGGCCTTGTCCATGTCGACCTGGCCCGCTTTGGCCGCCATCTGTGCCGGCAGCTTGTCGAGCAGGCTGGACAGGCCGCCCATGCTTTTCATCTGTTGCAGCTGGCTTAAAAAATCATTGAGGTCAAAGCCGCTGCCCGACTTCATCTTGGCAGCGAGTTTTTGCGCCGCCTCCATGTCCACCCCGGCCGTGACCTGTTCAACCAGTGCCACGATGTCGCCCATGCCCAGAATGCGGCCGGCATGGCGCTGGGCGTCAAACACTTCGAGGCCGTCTATTTTTTCGCTGGTTCCCGAGAATTTGATCGGTGCGCCGGTGATCTGCCGCACGCTGAGTGCCGCGCCGCCGCGCGAGTCGCCGTCGGTTTTGGTCAGGATGATGCCGGTCAGTGGCAGTGCCTCCTTGAAGGCTTTGGCGGTGTTGATCGCGTCCTGGCCCTGCATGGCGTCGACGATAAACAGGGTTTCGACCGGGTTCAGCGCTGCATGCAGGGCCTTGATCTCGGCCATCAGCGCTTCGTCAATCGCCAGCCGTCCGGCGGTGTCCACCAGCAACACGTCGAAAAAATGCTTGCGCGCATAGTCGAGTGCGGCCAGCGCAATGTCCACCGGCTTCTGGTCGGCCGAGCTTGGAAACCACTCGGCGCCGGCCTGTCTGGTGACAGTCTTGAGCTGCTCAATCGCGGCCGGGCGATACACGTCACCGGACACCGTCAGCACCTTCTTCCTGCGTTTTTCAATCAGGTGTTTGGCGAGTTTGGCTGTGGTGGTGGTTTTACCCGCACCCTGCAGGCCGGCCATCAGGATCACGGCCGGCGGTTGCGCCGCCAGGTTGATGTCGCTGATACCTTCGCCCATGGTGGCGGCGAGCTCGCGGTTGACGATGCTGACCAGCACCTGGCCGGGCGAGAGCGAACTCATGACCTCCTGGCCCAGCGCCTTGTCCTTGACGCGGGCAATAAAGTCGCGCACCACCGGCAGGGCCACGTCGGCCTCGAGCAGGGCCATGCGCACCTCGCGCAGCATGTCCTGGACGTTGGACTCGGTGATGCGGGCCTGGCCGCGCATCTCCTTGACGAGGCGGGAAAGTTTGTCGGTGAGGGCTGAGGCCATGGGCAGGCTCCACAACTGGAGCTAAAAGGAGGTGAAAGAAGGGCGCAGCGCGCAGTGCAGAAGCTAAACTGTAGCCATGATTTTAACTTTGAGCGCCTGGTGGGGTCTGGCCGCAGCCATCGGTGCCGCGCTCGCCTATGCCATCCTGGCGCTCGCCGCACCGCGTCTGGGCTCTGGCGCCACACGCGGCGTGTTGTTTCTGGCCTGGCTGTTACATGCGCTGGCGCTGGCTGAAGGCCTGATCGGCAATCCGCCGCGTTTCGGGTTTGCACCGGCCCTGTCCATGACGGTCTGGCTGGTCCTGAGTGTCTATGCGGTGGAGAGCCGGCTTTTCCCGCAACTGAAGGCGCGCTGGGCGCTGGCCGGTCTGGGCAGTGCTGCTGTGCTGCTGGCCCTGGTATTCCCCGGCACGGCTTACCCGCGCATCGCGTCGCCCTGGTTGCCGCTGCACTGGGCCCTGGGTATTGCGTCATATGGCCTGTTTGCGGCGGCGGTGGTCCATGGCTGGTTGATGAGCCGCTCGGAGCGCTCCATCCGACTGGCGGCGCAGCCGGACAGCGGTGTGCCCTTGCTCACGCTGGAGCGCCTGACCTTTCGGTTTGTGCAGGCCGGTTTTGTGTTGCTGACCGCCACCTTGCTGGTCGGCTGGTTGTTTGCCGAAACGCTCTACGGGCCGGGGCTGGCCGGGCAGTGGAGTCATAAAACCGTGTTCTCCGTGCTGGCCTGGATCACCTTCGCCGGCTTGCTGGCCGGGCGCGCCCGCCTGGGCTGGCGCGGGCGGCAGGCGGTGGGGGTGCTGTACCTGGGTTCCGGCCTGCTGCTGCTCGGTTATGCCGGCTCGCGTTTTGTGCTGGAAGTCATTTTGAGGCGCGCATGAAATACCTGATTGTGCTGGCGGTTGTGCTGGTGGGCATCTGGTTCTGGCGCAACAACCGGCGTGCCGAGTTGCGCGACAAGCCGGCGGCCCGGCCGCGCGCTTCTGACTTGCCTGCGCCGACTGAAATCGTGGCCTGCGCCGTCTGCGCCGTGCACCTGCCACGCACCGATGCCCTGACCGGCGGCCGGGGGGTCTATTGCAGCGACGCCCACAGGCGCCAGGCCGAGGGGCAGGCATCCTGAGCCCCCAGCCATGAAAAAAACCACCCCGGATTCCGAGAGTTCCTGGTTCGGGTCCACAGGCCGGCCCTTCGGCGCCTGGGAGGTCGAATCGGGCAAGGAGTCTTTTGGCCGCCTGTGGCGCGCCTTCATGACCGCGCGCGTGACCATTGCCAGCGTGCTGCTGGTCTTGCAGGCGTCGATTTATGCACTGGGGCAACCGGTGCGCGGCGCCATGGTGGCCCTGTGTGTGGTTTATTTTCTGGCCACCGTTGGGGTCCGGGTGTGGGCGCGACCCAAGCCGCCGGGCAGCACCTTTGATGCGCAGTGGATATCCACCGTGGGTGTGGATGTGCTGGCGTTTTCAGCCCTGAACTTCCTGCAGTCGGGCGCCATCAATTACACCGCGCTGTTTGCGCTGCCGGTGCTGCTGGCGTCCGTGATGGGCCCCATTTTGCTGGCCCTGGGTACCGCTGCCAGTGTGACGCTGCTGTTGCTGGCCGATGCCTGGTGGGTGTCACTGAGGTCGCAGGGCGACTTCACTGGCCGCTTTCTGCAGGCCGGCCTGAGCGGGTCCGGTTTTTTTGTGGTGGCCCTGCTGGCCAACCAGCTGGCCTTGCGGCTGTCGCGCGAAGAGCGGCGCGCGCAGAGCAGCCAGGCCGCCGCGCGCATGCAGATCCAGGTCAATGAGCTGGTCATCGACACCCTCACCGATGGTGTGCTGGTGGTCGATACCAATGGCGTGGTGCGTGCGGCCAATCCCGCGTCCATGCGTTTGCTGGCACCGGAGGGTATCACCCGCAGTGCGCCCTTTGTGCTGGCTTCCGAGATCGCCTGGCAGCCGCTGACTGAACTGGCGCACCTGACCTTTGAGCTGCATGCGCAGCAGCAGGCCGAGGTCAGCCTGGAGTACCCGTCGCGCCACGCCCGGCGGCTGCAGGTGCGTACCCGGCTGGCGGCTTCGCGTGACGGCTCGCGCGAAAGCCTGTGTGTGATGTTTCTGGAGGATCTGCGGGAAATGGAAGCGCGTGTGCGCACCGAAAAAATGGCCGCCATGGGCCGCATGTCGGCGGCGGTGGCGCACGAGATCCGCAACCCGCTGGCCGCCATCACCCAGGCCAACGCCCTGCTGGAGGAGGATCTGCAAGCCCCTGCGCAGCGGCAACTGACGGGCATGGTGCGGCAAAACGCCCAGCGCCTGGCGCGTATCGTCGATGAAATCCTGAACATTGCGCGCGTGCAGGAGCAGGCGCCGCAGGTGCAAACCCGCGCCGTCCTGCTGGACGAGACAGCGCTGCAGGTGTGTTCGGACTGGGCGCGGCAAAACGCCGCCGAGGCGCAGTTGCGGGTGCAGCTGGGCGCGGCCCGCGCCAGCGTGCTGTTCGAGGCCGAACACCTGCGCCGCCTGATCGTCAACCTGCTGGACAATGCCTTGCGTTATGCCAGCCGGGCCGCCGGAGCGATTGAACTCACGACAGAAATCTCTGCGTCCGGGCAGATCCGCCTGTCGATCTGGAGCGACGGGCAGCCACTGGAAAAAACCGTGCAGTCGCACCTGTTTGAGCCTTTCTTCTCCTCAGAAAGCCGCTCCAGCGGCCTCGGCCTGTACATCTGCAGGGAGTTGTGCGAACGCCATGGCGCCCTCATTGGTTACCAGCGGCTCGCACACCATGCCATCGACGGCAATACTTTTTTCATCACCTTCAGGTCCGCTGCCGGGGGCGTGGGTGCGGATGCCCTGCAGGCCCCCCCTGACAGGCGGGCGGCAACGCTGGAACGGGGACAGGCATGAACACACCGAATCAGGCCCGGATACTGGTGATTGACGATGAGCCGGACTTGCGCACACTCTACGAGCTGACGCTGCTGCGTGAAGGTTACCGGGTCGAGGCGGCAGGCGATCTGGCGCAGGCGCGCGCGCAACTCAGGGACCGGCATTTTGACGCGGTCATCACGGACATGCGCCTGCCCGATGGGCTGGGGCTGGAATTGTTGCGCGAGATGGTGAGCCAGCAGCGCTCCGAACGTTGTGTGGTCATTACCGCGCATGGGTCTGCGGAAAACGCGGTAGAGGCCCTCAAGGCCGGCGCTTTTGATTACCTCACCAAACCGGTGGACCTCAAGCAATTTCGCAGCGTGGTGGCGTCCGCGATCCAGGGGCCGTCCCACGCCATGGCGGCCAGTGCCCTGGAACGCAACCGGCCCGATACCGACCCGGCGCAGCCCGCCAGTCGCGGCGTCCGGTCTGGCGGGGCGGCGTCCACCTTGCAGCGCCTGGTGGGCGAATCGGCCGTGATGCAGGCCGTCAAGTCGCGCATTGTCAAGGTGGCTGGCAGCATGGCGCCGGTGCTGATACAGGGGGAGTCGGGTACCGGCAAGGAGCTGGTGGCGCGTGCGGTGCACGACTGCAGTCACCGTGCGGCCGGGCCGTTTGTCGCGGTCAATTGCAGCGCCATTCCCGAGAACCTGCTGGAAGCCGAATTTTTTGGCGCGCGCAAGGGGGCCTACACCGGTTCGGCGCAGGATCGTGTCGGTTATTTCCAGGCCGCCAAGGGGGGCACGCTGTTTCTCGACGAGATTGGCGATTTGCCGCTGGCCATGCAGTCGAAGCTGCTGCGCGCGATCCAGGAGCGTGTGGTCCGGCCGCTGGGCTCTGCGCAGGAAGACAGCGTGGATGTCCGCGTTGTCAGCGCCACCCATAAAGACCTGGGCGTGGCGGTAGCCGGCGGCAGCTTCCGCCAGGACCTGTACTACCGGCTCAACGTCATTGAAATCAGCCTGCCGCCACTGCGCGAGCGCCGCGAGGATTTACCCGCACTGTGCGAAGACCTGCTGGGGCGCATCTGCCGCGAATCGGGTTTTCCGGTGCCGGAGATTTCCGCGCAGGTGCTGGCCAGCTTGCAGGCCCATCCTTTCCAGGGCAATGTGCGCGAACTCGAGAACCTCCTGCATCGCGCGGTAGCCCTTGGTGAGGACGGTGACCTGCACCTGGAGTCGCCCGCGGCTGAATATGTGGCAGTGCCCGAGAACCTGCAGGCTTTTCTCGATGGGCAGGAGCGCGGCATTTTGTGCAAGGTGCTGCAGGAGACCGGTTTTAACCGCACCGCCGCAGCGGCCAAACTCGGCATCAGCCTGCGCCAGATCAGGTACCGCATTGCCCGGCTCAATATCGTCACCCCCGGCGATGATGACGTCGCCGAGGAGGGCTGACAGGGTGTTGCCCGACAGTTCCGCAGGCGGGCTGCCCTTGTGCGCAACAGGTCCCCCGGGGGGAGCCCACGACACGGCCGGCGACGGGGATGGCTTGTGGCAGCGCGGCTGGTACCGCTATGCCAGAGCCCTGGCCTCGCCGAATTTTGGCCTGCGTCCGGTGTCGGCGCTCATCGATCTGATCGTCATCCATTCGATCAGCCTGCCGCCGGGCGAGTTTGGCAACCAGCAGGTGCAGCGGCTGTTCACCAATCAGCTCGACTGGGATGCGCACCCTTATTTCCAGAGCTTGCGGGGGCTGCAGGTGTCTGCGCATTTTTTCATAACCCGCTCGGGGCAGTTGTGGCAGTTCGTCAGTTGCGACCAGCGCGCCTGGCATGCGGGCTCATCGAGCTACCGGGGCCGGTCCGACTGCAACGACGACTCCATTGGCATAGAGCTTGAGGGGCTGGAGGGAGGCCTGTTTGAACCCGCCCAATACGAAACACTGGGCAGTATCTGCGCGGCGCTGCTCAGTCATTACCCGATTGCGCACCTGGCCGGCCATGAGCACATTGCCAGCGGCCGCAAGCAGGACCCCGGAAAGGGCTTCGACTGGCCGGCATTGAGGGCTTCGCTCGGTTTGCCGACTAAGTGTTTTCCCTCAAGCTCTTGAAAATGGCGCAGCTGCAGCACCCCATCCCGGTGCGCTGCCGGTCCGCCAACCGTGTGTGCGGCACACGCTTGCGCCGGCCCGCAGGCCCCGTGCATCATGGCTCACACCGGCGAATCGGCGCCTGAAGCCGCTGCTGCCCTGAAGCCGGACGGCGGTCCAGATGCGTGCATTTTTCACCGCAAAAAATAGCGACAAAAAGTAAGCTGGAGGTGGCGCAAGCGCCAGGGCTCGATACACTACATGTAGTGCTTGAAATCACTCCAGACCCTAGGTATAGTGTCTAAGCCCTGTTTCAGTGGGTGTTATCAGGCACCCAGTAACACAAGAAAATGAAGCCAGTTCCAGACTCGCCCAGGCCCACCCAGAACCCGTCCAGATCGCTTTGGGCGGCGCAGGCAGCTCAGGCAGGACCGCTGCCCTGAGTGACACCCGACAGACCCAACAACAAGCATAACGAGGAAGTCCATGCAAACAGCCCAACATGCAACCGCCACGCCCGCCAACCTGCCTGCTGCGCACATGCCCGCAGGCCACAGCGCCCAGGTCAATCCCTTGAACCATTACCAGATCATCCGCCGCAACGGCTCGGTGGTTCCGTTTGAGCCGAACAAGATTGCCATCGCCATGATGAAAGCCTTCCTGGCGGTGCATGGCACCCAGGGTGCGGCCTCGGCCAGCGTGCGCGAGACGGTGGACGAGCTGACCCAGGCAGTCATGCGCGCACTGATGCGCTCCCGGCCCGGTGGCGGCACCTTCCATATAGAAGATGTGCAGGACCATGTCGAGCTCGGCCTGATGCGCGGTGGTCACCACGAGATTGCCCGCGCCTACGTGCTGTACCGCGAAAAACGCACGCAGGAACGCGCGCGCCAGCCGCAGGCAGCGGCTGCCCAGGCGCCGCAACTGCATGTGCTGGACGGCGGCAAAAAAGTCACGCTGGACATTGCCAGGCTGCAGGCGCTGATTGAAGCCTCCTGCGCGGGACTGGGCGCCGAGGTCAAGCCAGACCCCATCGTCCAGGAAACCATGCGCAACCTGTACGACGGTGTGCCCATCGACGAGGTCTACAAGGCGTCCATTCTGGCGGCCCGCACCCTGATCGAAAAAGACCCCGACTACACCTACGCCACGGCGCGCCTGCTGCTGCACACCATACGCCGCGAAGTGCTCGGTGAAGAAGTCACCCAGGAAGACATGGCCACGCGTTACGCCGAGTACTTTCCCGAATTCATCGCCAAAGGTGTGGCCAATGAGCTGCTCGACGAGAAGTTGCAGCAGTTTGACCTGGCCCGCCTGGGCGCGGCGCTCAAGCCCGAGCGCGACCTGAAATTTGACTACCTCGGCCTGCAGACCCTGTTTGATCGCTACTTCCTGCATGTGCGCAAGCAGCGCATCGAACTGCCGCAGGCTTTTTTCATGCGTGTGGCCATGGGCCTGTCGCTCGACGAGATCGACCGCGAAGCCCGCGCCATCGAGTTCTACGAGATCATGTCGTCCTTCGACTTCATGTCGAGCACACCGACACTGTTCAACGCCGGCACGCTGCGTTCGCAGCTCTCGTCGTGCTACCTGACCACGGTGGCCGATGACCTGGGCGGCATCTACGACGCCATCAAGGAAAACGCGCTGCTGTCCAAGTTCGCCGGTGGTCTGGGCAACGACTGGACGCCGGTGCGCGCCCTGGGCGCCCATATCAAGGGCACCAACGGCGAGTCGCAAGGGGTTGTGCCTTTCCTGAAAGTTGTCAACGACACCGCTGTTGCCGTCAATCAGGGCGGCAAGCGCAAGGGCGCGGTCTGCGCCTATCTGGAAACCTGGCACCTGGACATCGAGGAGTTCCTGGAGTTGCGCAAGAACACCGGCGACGACCGCCGCCGCACGCACGACATGAACACCGCCAACTGGATCCCCGACCTCTTCATGCGCCGCGTGATGGAAAAAGGCAGCTGGACACTGTTCTCGCCTTCTGACACACCCGACCTGCACGACAAGTTTGGCGTCGACTTCGAAAAGGCCTATGTGGCCTACGAAGCCAAAGCCGAGCGCGGTGAGATCAAGCCGTCGCGCAAGCTGCAGGCCATCGACATGTGGCGCAAGATGCTGTCGATGCTGTTCGAGACCGGCCACCCCTGGATCACCTTCAAGGACGCCTGCAACGTGCGCTCGCCGCAGCAGCACGTGGGTGTGGTGCACTCGTCCAACCTGTGCACCGAGATCACGCTCAACACCAGCGACACCGAAACCGCGGTCTGCAACCTCGGCTCCGTCAATCTGGCCCAGCACCTGAAAGACGGCGCGGTCGATCACGAGAAGCTGAAGAAAACCATCACCACGGCCATGCGCATGCTGGACAACGTGATCGACATCAATTACTACGCGGTCAAGAAGGCGCGCGACTCCAACATGCGGCACCGCCCGGTGGGTCTGGGCATCATGGGTTTCCAGGACTGCCTGTACGAGCTGCGTATTCCCTATGCATCGGACGCCGCTGTTGAGTTTGCCGACAAGTCCATGGAAGCCGTGTGTTACCACGCCTACTGGGCTTCCACTGAGCTGGCCAAAGAGCGCGGCAAATACACCAGCTACAAGGGCTCGCTCTGGGACCAGGGCATCCTGCCGCTGGACACGCTGGACCTGCTGGCCAAGCAGCGCGGTGGTTATCTGGAAGTGGACCGTTCCGCCACGCTGGACTGGGATGCGCTGCGCAAGAAGATCGCCAAAGACGGCATGCGCAACTCCAACTGCGTGGCCATCGCTCCCACCGCCACCATCTCCAACATCATTGGTGTCGATGCCTGCATCGAGCCCTGCTTCGGCAACCTCTCGGTCAAGTCCAACCTGTCCGGTGAGTTCACCGTGATCAACCACTACCTGGTGCGCGACCTCAAGCGCCTGGGCCTGTGGGACGATGTGATGGTGGTGGACCTGAAACACTTTGACGGATCGCTGCGCCCGATCGACCGCGTGCCGCAGGACATCAAGGCGCTGTATGCCACCGCCTTCGAGGTCGATGCGACCTGGCTGGTCGAAGCAGCGTCGCGCCGGCAGAAGTGGATTGACCAGGCGCAGTCGCTCAACATCTACATGGCTGGCGCGTCCGGCAAGAAGCTTGACGACACCTACAAACTCGCCTGGCTGCGCGGCCTGAAGACCACTTACTACCTGCGCACCATGAGCGCCACACACGCAGAAAAATCCACCGTGAAAGCCGGCAAGATGAATGCGGTGGCATCGGGCAATACCAGTGACACCGGCAGCATGAATGCACTCGATGCCGCTGCCGCCACGGCGCAGGCGCAGATGAGTGCGTCACCTGCGACCGACATCAAGTTTTGCGCGATTGATGATCCGGGTTGTGAGGCCTGCCAATAACAAAATGGATTGGGGCGCCGGAAAATCCGGTGCCCGATTCGATGTAATTGAGCAACACAAATTTGTCGCGATGTGAATGAACACTTTTCATTTTGTATCGCTGCTTTCATAATCCAACTTATTGGAAACATCTATGTTGACCTGGGACGAAGAAGCTAAACCATCGTTGCAAAAATCTTTGACAAGCGGCTTGCCTGAAGGCCGCGTGATGGAGCTTCCGCCTCTTTCCCCGCAAGCCGCGCCACGCAAACTCGATGACGCCGCACTGACTGCAACGGACACCCGCATCGCTGCAGCGGCGCCAGCGCCAAGTGCACATCGCGTCAAGGCGGCAGACAAACGCATCATCAACGGCCAGACTGACGTGAACCAGCTGGTTCCGTTCAAGTACAAATGGGCCTGGGAAAAATACCTGGCCAGTTGTGCCAACCACTGGATGCCGCAAGAGGTCAACATGACGCGCGACATCGCGCTCTGGAAAGACCCGAACGGCCTGACCGAAGACGAGCGCCGTCTGGTCAAGCGCAACCTGGGCTTCTTCGTCACCGCCGATTCGCTGGCCGCCAACAACATTGTGCTGGGCACCTACCGCCACATCACCGCGCCCGAGTGCCGCCAGTTCCTGCTGCGCCAGGCCTTTGAAGAAGCCATCCACACTCATGCCTACCAGTACATCACCGAGTCGCTGGGACTGGATGAAAGCGAAATTTTCAACGCCTACAACGAAGTGCAGTCGATCCGGGACAAGGACCAGTTCCTGATTCCGTTTATCGATGCGATCTCCGACCCGAACTTCAAGACCGGCACCCAGGAGGCTGACCAGACCCTGCTCAAATCGCTGATCGTGTTTGCCTGCCTGATGGAAGGCCTGTTCTTCTATGTCGGCTTCACCCAGATCCTGGCCCTGGGCCGGCAGAACAAGATGACAGGTGCGGCCGAGCAATACCAGTACATCCTGCGTGACGAGTCCATGCACTGCAACTTCGGCATTGACCTGATCAACCAGCTCAAGCTGGAAAATCCCCTGCTGTGGACGGCCGATTTCAAGGCCGAGATCAAGGACCTGTTCATGAAAGCGGTCGAACTCGAGTACCGCTACGCGGAAGACACCATGCCGCGCGGCGTGCTCGGCCTCAACGCTTCCATGTTCAAGGGTTATTTGCGCTACATCGCCAACCGCCGGGCCACGCAGATTGGCCTGGAGACGCTGTTTCCGAACGAGGAAAACCCGTTTCCCTGGATGAGCGAGATGATTGACCTGAAAAAAGAACGTAACTTTTTTGAAACCCGTGTGATCGAGTACCAGTCCGGTGGCGCTCTTTCCTGGGATTGATCCGCACAGACAAAACAGATGATGGACAGACTTGCAATGACCAGTGACAGCGCCGCAGAGTGCGCGCTGGGCGTTGCTCCCGTGTTCGCGGCGCTGGGCCCGGTTCGCCGACAGCCCAACGCCGTGAATCGCTTCGCGTACTCCAACCGTGAAGTGCTCTTTGCAATGTGATCAAGGAGAAAACTATGGCAACTGCGAAAAAACCTGCGGCTAAAAAAGCTGCTCCGAAGAAAGCCCCTGCTAAAAAAGTAGCGGCTAAAAAAGCCCCGGCCAAAAAAGCGCCAGCGAAAAAAGTAGCAGCTAAAAAAGCTCCTGCGAAAAAAGCGCCAGCGAAAAAAGCCCCGGCCAAAAAAGTAGCGGCCAAAAAGCCAGCTGCGAAAAAAGCAGCAGCTAAAAAGCCTGCGGCCAAGAAGGTAGCGAAGAAAGTAGCGAAGAAAGCGCCAGCGAAGAAAGCTGCTGCGAAGAAACCCGCTGCCAAGAAGCCTGCCGCCAAGAAAGCAGCGAAAAAGCCCGCTGCGAAGAAAGCCGCGAAAAAACCCGCTGCCAAAGCACCTGCTGCACCGGCTGCCCCTGCGGCTCAGACTACTCTGAACCCGCAAGCCGCCTGGCCGTTTCCAACAGCCAGCAAGCCGTAAGCAACAAGGTATTTTTGCTCAAAGCCCGGCGTCGCAAGATGCCGGGCTTTTTTACTGGGCGCTTCAGACCTGCGGTTTGCTATTGATACGATAGCTGTCTCCGCATGGCCTTAAAGCGCTAGAGGCCGGTTTGTTCTGAAGTCAGGGTGTAGTTCTGACCGCCCCGGAAGGCAATCTTGTGCGCGCCCACGCGGTTGCCGAGCTCGGCACAACGCGCCAGCGACCAGCCTTTTTCCAGCCCGAACAGCAGCGCACCGCGAAATGCGTCGCCGCAGCCGGTGGGGTCCACCACCTCCTTGGCCAGCACCGGGGCGACCAGCGATTTTTCCCCGGCCACCCAGACTTCGCAGCCGTGCGCGCCCAGTGTCACCACCAGGCCTTGCACCTGCCGGGAGATCTCGGCGCAAGACAGGCCGGTACGGTCACAGAGCAGTTTGGCCTCGTAGTCGTTGACGGTGACCCAGGACGCCAGCTCGACAAAGTGCGCCAGATCCTTGCCGTCAAACATCGGCAGGCCCTGGCCCGGATCAAACACAAACGGGATATTGGCCGCCTTGAACTGCTCGGCGTGCTGCAGCATGGCGTCTCGTCCGTCGGGCGAGATGATGCCGATGCGGATATCTTCGCGGGCTGCGACCCTGGTGATGTGTGCCTGCCCCATGGCGCCGGGGTGAAAGGCGGTGATCTGGTTGTTGTCGCGGTCCGTCATGATCATCGCCTGCGCGGTGTAGCTGTCCGGTACTTCACGGATGAATTCCGAGCTGATGCCCAGGGTGTTCAGGCGCGCCACATACTCGGCACCATCGCTGCCCACAGTCGCCATCGGCAAGGGCGTGCCGCCCAGCTGCTGCAGGCTGTAGGCGATGTTGCCGGCACAGCCGCCAAATTCGCGGCGCAACGCCGGAACCAGAAACGACACATTGAGAATGTGTAACTGGTCGGGCAGGATTTGCTCGGCAAAACGGCCCTCGAAGGTCATGATGGTGTCAAAGGCCAGGGAACCACAAATTACAGCAGGCATAACAATCTCTATTCAGTCAGGGGTAAAAAGCCAACACCCGGTAGCCGGCAATCCGCAGGGGACTGTAGTCTGGAGGGATGGGGGCGGAAGAAGCAACAGCGGCGCTGGCCGCTGCGGCGGGGTTCTGCACGGAGAGGGCGAGCATGCCGGAAAATTCTGCGCCGGCTGCCAGCGGGCCTGCGCTTGCGCCCAGTTCGGCCGGCGTGAGAACGCGCCGCACCAGCGCGTGATCCTGGCTGTCGGTCAGCGTCAACTCCAGTGCCGGCATGGCCAGGGCGATGGCACCTGTGTTTCTGATCACCACCTTGAGGCGGTAGGCGTCAGTGGCCAGCTTGTTGAATGAAGAACTGTCGATGACGATGGATTCGATCTGCTGCGGCGGGCTGATCGCACACTGCAGAACGCGGCACAGGGCCTGTAAACCGGGGCCGGTCCACGGCTGCATCGCCACCAGTGTGCTCCTCTGGAACACCGCAATTTGAAGCAGCAGGGCGGCGAGCAGAAGCAGTGCGCCGGAGGCCAGTGCCAGGCGCATCCCGGGCCGGCGCCAGAAGGCGTCGCGTCTGGCATCGAGGACAAACGACACCTGCTCCGCCGGGTTTTCTGACGGTGATTCGGATTCGCGGAAGTGCTGTTCTTCACTTCGCAGCCTGAGGCGTTCTTCATGGGCCGTCGGGAATCCGGCAGAGTACTCGGCCTGCTCGGGATTGACCGAGGCGGCAAATACCTCAGCGGCAAGATCTGCCGGCAGCGAGACCTGGACTTCAGGCACAAAAGGCCTGGGCGCGGGCGTTTTTTCTTCTTCAGGCAGTACGCTCGCGTCGGGCGCGGGAATCCCGTCACTGACGGCTGGTTCAGCCATCGCCTCATGCGGCGCGTCCGCATCAGGCGCTGCAGGGGCAGCTGTCTCAGCGGCGAAAGGCTGCAAATGGGCCGCCGCGTCGAACACCTCCGAACAGTGCCCGCAACGCACCCAGCCCTGGGAAATCTTCAGTTGGTCGGCCACGACTTTGAACATCGTGCCGCAGGCAGAACAGCGCGTAATCAGGCTCATGTGGAACGGTATTGTACGGGGCGGGAGGTCGCACCCGGCCCCGGTCAGAGCCGGGCGGTCATCAGTATCCAGCCGTCTTCCTGGTCCGTCACCTGGAGCTGGCAATACGGCGCATAAGCGGCTTTGAGTTCGTCGGCCTGGCGGTCCAGAATGCCGGCCAGCACCAGTGCGCCCCCGGGGGCGACACGCGCACACAGCAACGGCGCCAGAACCTTCAGCGGGGTGGCCAGAATATTCGCGAGCACGGTCTGGTACACACCCTCTGCCTGGTCGGGCAAGCCGGCGCTCAAGGTCACATGATTGGCCTGCGCATTGGCCAGTGTGGACTGGACCGCCGCCCCGTCAATATCCACAGCGTCTATGGCGGACGCGCCGAACTTGGCGGCGCCTATGGCCAGAATGCCGGAGCCGCAACCGTAGTCCAGCACGCGACCCAGTGGCCGGGAGGGGGCATTTGCAGCAATCCAGCGCAGACACATACGTGTCGTCGGATGGGTTCCGGTACCGAAGGCCAGACCCGGGTCCAGCCGTATCAGCTGCCTGGCCTGGGCCGGCGGCTCGTGCCAGGTCGGCACAATCCAGAATTCGGGCGTGATCTCGACCGGCGCGAACTGCGATTGCGTCAGCCGCACCCAGTCCTGCTCGGGCACCGGCTGGATGGCCACCACCTGGCAGCCTTCAAAAAAGTCCTGCAGCGCCAGTAAACCGGCCGCATCCCGCGCCGGGGCTTCACTCTGAAACAGTGACACCACGCGGGAGCGCTCCCAGCCGGCTTTTGGCGGAGGCATGCCGGGCTCACCGAACAGCGCCTGCTCGGCATCGGTCTGCGCGTCGGCGTCTTCCACCGATACGCTGAGTGCATCGAGCGCGTCCAGCGCATCGCTGATCGCATCCACACTGGCTACCGGGGCCAGCAGTACCAGTTCAAAAAGGCTCATGAAGGGACGATCAATCTAGCGGTCACGCTTGGACAGCCACTCTTCAAGGTAGTGGATATTGGTTCCGCCGTCCATGAACTTGGCGTCCACCATCAGTTCGCGATGCAGCGCAATATTGGTGTTGATGCCTTCGACCACGGTTTCGGCCAGCGCGGTGCGCATGCGGGCCAGTGCCTGCTCGCGCGTGTCGCCGTGCACAATGATCTTGCCTATCATCGAGTCGTAGTTGGGGGGCACAAAATAGTTGGCATAAATGTGCGAATCCACGCGCACGCCCGGGCCGCCCGGTGTGTGCCAGGTCGTGATGCGCCCCGGCGAAGGCGTGAACTTGTAGGGGTCTTCGGCGTTGATGCGGCATTCGATCGCATGGCCCTTGATCTGGATCTGGCGCTGTGTAAACGGCAGTTTTTCACCGGCGGCGACTTCAATCTGGGTTCTGACAATGTCAATGCCGGTGACCCATTCGGTGACCGGGTGCTCGACCTGCACACGTGTGTTCATCTCGATGAAATAGAACTCGCCGTTTTCGTAGAGAAACTCAAAGGTTCCAGCGCCGCGGTAACCGATTTTCTTGACGGCCGCCACGCAACGTTCGCCAATTCTTTCGATCAGCTTGCGCGGCACGCCCGGGGCCGGCGCCTCTTCAATGACTTTCTGGTGCCGGCGCTGCATGGAGCAGTCGCGCTCGCCGAGCCAGACCGCGTTTTTGTGCTGATCCGCCAGAATCTGGATTTCAATATGGCGCGGGTTCTGCAGGAATTTCTCCATGTAGACCTCGGGGTTGCCAAAGGCGGCCCCGGCTTCGGCCTTGGTGGTCTGCACCGCATGGATCAGCGCCGCTTCGGTGTGGACCACGCGCATGCCGCGGCCGCCGCCGCCGCCGGCCGCCTTGATGATGACCGGGTAACCGACCTGTTTGGCCGTGCGTTTGATGAAGGCCGTGTCGTCGGGCAAAGCCCCTTCAGAGCCTGGCACACAAGGCACGCCAGCCTTGATCATGGTTTGTTTGGCCGACACCTTGTCGCCCATGATGCGGATCGATTCCGGCGTGGGGCCTATGAACTTGAAGCCGCTTTTTTCAACCCGTTCGGCAAAGTCGGCGTTTTCGCTCAGAAAGCCGTAACCGGGGTGAATTGCCTCGGCGTCTGTCACCTCGGCGGCCGAGATGATGGCCGGCATGTTCAGGTAACTCAGCGCAGAAGGAGCCGGGCCTATGCAGACCGACTCATCGGCCAGCTTGATGTATTTGGCCTCGCGGTCGGCCTCGGAATAAACCATCACTGCCTTGACGCCGAGTTCGCGGCAGGCGCGCTGGATACGCAGGGCAATCTCGCCGCGGTTGGCGATCAGTATCTTTTTGAACATGGATCAATCACTCGATCATGAACAGCGGCTGTCCGTATTCCACCGCCTGACCGTTCTCACAAAGAATACGCGTGATGGTGCCCGATTTGTCCGCTTCGATTTCATTGAGGATTTTCATCGCCTCGATGATGCAGATGGTTTCGCCCTCCTTGACCTGGCTGCCCACTTCGATAAAGGCCTTGGCGCCGGGACTGGCCGAACGGTAGAAGGTACCCACCATGGGCGACTTGACCGCATGGCCTGCCGGTGCGGCGGCGGGCTCGACGCTGGCAGGCTGAGCGCTGGCCAGTGGCGCTGCGGGCGCGGCCACCATGGCCGGGGCGACTTGCTGCATCACCAGGGGCATGCCGCCCGATTTCACGATACGCACCTTGCCTTCGGCTTCAGTGATTTCCAGTTCCGACACATTCGACTCGGAAACGAGGTCTATCAGTGTCTTGAGTTTTCTCAGGTCCATGGTTTCTCCAACGGCGGTGGGTGTCTGGGAGGTGGCACCCCTGATGCTTATTGAGCTGAAGGGCTGACGGGCGGAAGGCAGCAGAGTGCGCCTAAGTTTCGCCTTGTTCAGTCTTCAGCGCCTAAAAATCAGTTAGTTTTATCAATTCAGGCTGAAATAGCCAAACGTGCAAAGGCGAAGTCTACCGCATAGCGATAACCTGCCGGACCAAAACCTGCCATCACGGCTTCGGCCAGGTCGGAGAAATAAGAGTGATGCCTGAAAGCTTCACGCTTGTGCACATTCGAGAGATGCACTTCCACAAACGGAATCGCCACTCCGGCGATGGCGTCACGCAGGGCAACGCTGGTGTGGGTAAATGCCGCCGGGTTGATCACGATGAAGCGGGTGCCGTCGGCGCGTGCCTGATGCACCCGATCGACCAGCACACCTTCGTGGTTGCTTTGAAAAGTTTGCAGCGATATGCCGCGATCTGCGCCTAATTTGACCAAATCTGCATTGATCTGATCCAAAGTGGTGGAGCCGTAAGTCGCCGGCTCGCGTGTGCCCAACAGGTTTAAATTGGGGCCGTGTAATACCAGTACGCTCATGGAACGCCGCCTCCGTGCCGGCCCAAGCCGGTAAAGCCCAGACTGTAACCCAGAAACAGGTGCCCATCACCCGATAGTGCCTGGCAGTCTCAAGCCAGCTGCGCCCACTGCGCCAGGTCATCTGCCGACACCTTGCCACTTTTGCGATGCAGCAGCTGACCGGAGGCGCCAAACACCACGGTAAACGGCAGTCCGCCCGTCAGATTGCCGAGTGACTTGCTGAGCTCGGTGCCCGCAAAACCAGCCATCGCGACCGGAAAGCTCAGCGGTCGGCGTTGCAGCCAGGCCCGCACGGCACTGGGTTGATCCACCGCCAAACCGAGGACTTGCCAGCTTTTAGCCTTGTTTTTTTGATAGAAGCTATCAATTAACGGCAATTCTTCTATACAGGGCGGACACCAGGTGGCCCAGAAGTTGACCAGCAGCGGTTTGCCGGAAAAACTGGCCATCGCCAGGCTGCTGCCGTCCGGTGTGTCAAAGCGTTGCTGCCAGAACGGGTCTTTTGCACCGCCGGAGGCGGCCTGCTGATTCGGCTGGAGTTGCCACCAGGCCAGGCCCGCACCCGCCAGTGCGGCGCCCGCCCCCGCAGCGCCCAGCAGCAAGTGCCGGCGCTTCATGAAGGGGTTTCCTGGCGGGCCATCAGCAATTTTTGCACGTCGGCCATGTCACCGCGCGGTTTGCGGCCTTTGCTGTCGGGACGCAGCGCACCGCGCAAGTCATTGTGGTCGTAGACCATCAGGTGCACACCGACGTTTTCGTTCAAACCCTGGCAAAAACTGCTCAGGCTCAGCGCTTCGACGCTGTCGCCGGTAAAACCCGTGACTGTGCGTGGTTCGTAGTCCACGCCATGGTCGATCAGCGCAATTTCGGCAGATTTCGGGTCATCACAAAAAAGCTGGAGGTAAATGTCGGACAGCCGGGTGGCGGTGCCGTGCCAGACTGCACCGCCGAGGTAGGGCCGGAACTGCGCCATGCGTTCCATCCAGGTCAGCGCCAGCGTACGCAGCGCTGCCAGTTCGACCGGCTGGGTCTCGGCGCAGAACAGCCGGATGTATTCGTGCACCGCATCTTCGAGCTCGTCATTGCCCGGCAGCTCGCTGCGCGCCGGCAGGCCCATCTGTTTGGCGGCGCGGCGTTTGGCCGGGCCGTATTCCAGCCCTTCTTCAACCACCAGCGCGGCAGCGGTGGCGGCAATGTCCAGTTTCAGGGTGGTGGGGTTCAAGAGGTGGCGTGTCCGACGGGGCAGGGCAGGTGCTGATTTTGCCCTGATTGACCGTCGCCGCATGGTTAAAGTTGCAACCCGGCATGGACTGCCGGGCGTGCCGTCGATTTGCCGATGGGGCTGTCCAGGTGGGGGCCAGGATGCGGCCTCCTAAAATACCGGCATGCACATACATATTCTGGGGATTTGCGGTACCTTCATGGGCGGGCTGGCGGCGCTGGCGCGCGAGGCCGGGCACAAGGTCACGGGCTGCGACACTGGCGTTTATCCCCCCATGAGTGATCAGTTGCGCGCCCTGGGCATCGAATTGATTGAGGGTTATGGCGCCGAACAGCTGGCTTTTCGGCCCGATGTGTTTGTGGTGGGCAATGTGGTTTCGCGTGCGCACGATGCCGGCGGAAAACCCAGGTATCCCTTGATGGAGGCGATTCTGGACGCCGGCCTGCCCTATACCAGCGGCCCGCAATGGCTGTCCGGCCATGTGCTGCACCACCCGACGCACCACGCCACCGGTCCGCGCCATGTGCTGGCGGTGGCCGGCACCCACGGCAAAACCACCACCACGGCCATGCTGGCCTGGATTCTGGAGTGCGCCGGTCTGCAGCCCGGTTTTCTGGTGGGGGGGGTGCCGCTCAATTTTGGCGTGTCGGCCCGGCTCGGCAGCGGCAACAGCTTTGTGATTGAGGCCGATGAATACGACACCGCGTTTTTTGACAAACGCAGCAAGTTTGTGCACTACCGGCCGCGCACCGCGATTCTGAACAATCTGGAGTTTGACCACGCCGACATTTTTGAGGACCTGGCCGCGATTGAGCGGCAGTTTCACCACCTGGTGCGTACCGTGCCGGGCTCCGGCCGCATTGTGGTCAACGCGCGCGAAGAAAGCCTGGCCCGGGTTCTGGCCCAGGGCTGCTGGAGTGAGCGAGTACTCTTCGGCGGCGATCCTTCCAGCGGGTTTTCAGCCAGCGGCGAACCCGATGGTTTTGATGTGCGGAAAGACGGCCTGAAAGTCGCCCGGGTCGAATGGGCCATCTGCGGCGTGCACAACCAGTTCAACGCCCTGGCCGCGATGGCTGCTGCCGACCATCTGGGCGTGGCGCCTGCGCTGGCGGCCGAGGCCCTGGCAAGTTTTCAGAACGTCAGGCGCCGCATGGAAGTGCGCGGCGTGGTGCAGCGACCGGGCGGCAGCATCACGGTCTATGACGATTTTGCACACCACCCGACGGCGATCCACACCACCCTGGACGGCTTGCGTCGCCAGTTGACGGGCCCGCGCAGTACGCAGCGCATCCTGGCGATTTTCGAGCCGCGCAGCAACACCATGAAGCTGGGCACCATGACCGCCCAGCTGCCCTGGAGCCTGGAAAGTGCGGACCTGGCGTTTTGCCATGCGGGCGGGCTCGACTGGGACGCCGGGGCCGCGCTGGCCCCCATGGGCGCACGCGCGCAGGTGGCTGACAACATCGACCAGTTGCTGGCACAGGTTCTGGCCGCCGCGCGGCCGGGTGACCATTTGCTGTGCATGAGCAATGGCGGCTTTGGCGGCATTCACGCGCGCCTGCTGGAGGCGCTGCGGGGTAGCTGAATTGCTATCGCTTTGATAGCTGCTTGCGCCCGTCAACAAAGGGCCAAAGGCCAAAATTACTCAATACGTGATACCCATGGCCGCTACATCGACATGAATCATCGGTCGGGCCAGCGCGGCGCTGGCAGCGCGGGCAAAGGCCTGGGCCCAGGCGGCATCGGCAAATTGCTGCGGGCCGGCGGCCTGGGCCACCACCAGCACCTTGTCGGCGGTCAGCAGTTTGCCGGTGGGGCGCAGCGGCTCGCAGCCCATGCGGGTGAACTGCTCGTCCAGCCACTGCCTGGCCACATCGTGCGGCATCGGCTGCACTTCGTTGAGGTCCAGGCGCAGGGGCGGACTGTTCTGAAAGCTGACGGTGACTTCGCTGCGCATGGGGACCTCGCGATCTGGGGGGGGACGGACAGGGCACCAGCATGGGCACACCAGCGCCGGCTGGCAATCGGATCAAACCCGGGCGCCTGCGCTGAAGCGCCTTATTTGCGGCTCAGCTGGGCCGGTGCGGTCAGGTCTGGCTTGGGAAAGCTGCGCGCTGCCTGTCCCACCGCAAGGGGCACCGCCTGCGCCTTGACCTGACCCGGCTGGCTTCTGCCGGGCAGGCTTTCGTCGCTGACGCTGAAGGCGCTGGTGCCGGCTTTGTCGGGTGTGGTGGTGATGGAGCCGGCAAAGTACAGGCTGGCCAGCTCGCGCACCAGCTGGGGCTGGGTCAGCCCGGTGCGCTGGCGCAGGGTCGCAAAGTCGCTGGCCTGCACCGACAACTCGCGCAGCAGCAGAAGCTGGGGGTCGCGCAGCCAGCGCATGGGCACCTCGGGGGCGCGGCGGAAGTAGATGGGGCGGCTGCGGTACCTGGCCGGCAACACGTCGCGTTCGGTACGCTGGGCGTAAATCCAGCGCAGCTGCGTCAGGCTGCTGCGCAAAAAATGCGGGGGAATGTCGTGGGCCTCCAGCGGGCGCCGGTCCCACTTGGCAAACTCGAAATCAACCGGATCGACCTTGCGCGAGATGCCGATGCGCCATTCGTGAAAGTCCATCACCGCCAGCAAGCTGCCCTGGTGGCTGACGTGGTAAATGCCGGGCAGCAGCTCGCTTTCGCGTGCAATCAGCTGACCGCCCAGGACGTACTGCGAGCGCAGTGGCCGCAACCAGCTTGCAAAATGCTGCAACACCTTGAGCAGGCTGGGCAGGGAGCCCAGGTCAAAAGTGAGTTTCGGGTCAAACTCGCCCGAAGCCAGCGGCAGCGAAAAGGCGACTGGCCGGTCCACCTGGTCCAGATCAAGCTGCACCGTGCGCTCACTCGGCAGGCCGGCCAGGATTTTCAGGGTGTCGGCAGCGACCAGGCGGCATTTCTCGCCGCTGACCAGCCAGGCATCGGCCTCGGCAAAGGCGCACAGCTGCCAGGCGATGCCGCCTTTGGGAAGCTGGGCCAGGAGCCCCTGGAGTTGCTGGCGCTGTTCCGGCGTAAAGCCCGCCAGACCTAACCAGATGACAGGTTGATCAAAAGACATGGTGCATGGAGCGGGGAAGTCCTGCGGGATTGGGGGCAGGCGCGGTAAGTCGAAACGTAACAATAAGTTAACGATTAATTTACCACCAAATAGCCCGCCTCCCCTCCTCTAAATAGAGGGTGCGACGGGCGGGCAGCAGGATGCCTTCAGCGGTTGCGGCGGGTTTTCACCGACTCTGACAGCACATCGAGCAGGCGCAGGGAATCGTCCCAGCTCAGGCAGGCGTCCGTAATACTTTTTCCGTATTCGAGCTCTTTGGCCTTGTCCTTGCCGGGGGTGAATTTCTGTGCCCCTGGCTGGAGGTGGCTTTCCACCATCAGACCAAACACCTGATGCGAGCCGCCGGCCACCTGCGTGCCAATCTCGCGTGCCACATCGAGCTGCTTTTCATGCTGCTTGGAGCTGTTCGCGTGGCTGCAATCGACCATCAGCGTGGCCGGCAGCCTGGCGGCCTCCAGTTCCTTGCAGGCTGCGCTCACGCTGGCGGCGTCGTAGTTGGGGGTTTTTCCGCCGCGCAAAATCACATGACAGTCCTTGTTGCCGCTGGTCTGCACAATCGCCACCTGGCCGTTTTTGTGCACCGACAGGAAATGATGGCCGCGCGCTGCGGCCTGGATCGCGTCAGTGGCAATGCGGATGTTGCCGTCGGTGCCGTTCTTGAAGCCGATGGGTGCCGACAGGCCGGATGCCAGTTCCCGGTGGACCTGGCTTTCGGTGGTGCGCGCGCCGATGGCGCCCCAGGCAATCAGGTCGCCGATGTACTGCGGCGAAATCACGTCCAGAAACTCGCTGCCCGCCGGCAGGCCCAGTCGGTTGATGTCGATCAGCAGCTGGCGTGCGATGCGCAGGCCCTCGTCGATGCGGTAGGTTTCGTCCAGGTAGGGGTCGTTGATCAGGCCCTTCCAGCCGACGGTGGTGCGCGGCTTTTCAAAGTACACCCGCATGACAATTTCCAGGGTGCCGGCGTATTTTTCACGCTGCAACGCCAGGCGGCGTGCGTATTCCAGCGCGGCCACCGGGTCATGGATGGAACAGGGACCAATCACCACCAGCAGCCGGTCGTCCTTGCCCGCCATGATGCGGTGGATGTTGCTGCGGGTTTGGGTGATCAGCGATTCAACCGGGGTGCCGCTGATCGGAAAGAAGCGGATCAAATGTTCGGGCGGTGGCAACACAGTGATGTCCTTGATGCGTTCGTCGTCGGTCTGGCTGGTTTTATCGACGGGGCTCGCATACCAGGCATCGCTGGCTTGGGTGGCTTTGGCATTCATGGCTGGCTTCCTTCAAAAAACTGTGTTGCTCAAAAAAAAACCGCCGGGTGTCCGGCGGTTTTCAAGAATCTGTTGCGTATTGATCTGCTTACGCGAGAGTCTCTCTACCGCCGGAGGCGCTTGAGAACCAAAAGTAAGCAAAATAAAATTTCGCGGAGGTCATGGCTGGAATGTAGCACATGGCGCACGCCGCGCTAAGCATGGAAGCCTTATCTCCACCATCAGCGGCCGCGGGAAGGCATCTCTTTTCAAGCAGGGGCCGCGGGTCCGGCTTTGCCGGCCCGCAGGCGCAGCGGCCCCCTCGGGGCTGGAGCTCCAAAGCTGCTTGAGCAGCTTTGGACAGGCGACAGAAGCGAAGCCTCTGGCGAGCGGCGGCCTGCAAGGTGCAGGAAGCGACACGCAGTGCGCGACCGTGGGGGCCATATCAGCGGCGCAGGCGGTCCCACCAGTTCCTGGCCCTCTGCACCTGCGACGGTCCCAGCGCCGCTGCGGTGGAGTCACTGGCCTCGCGGCCGCACAGCTGCTCGTACATGTCGATCAGCAGCATGCCTTCGCCCAGCATGCGCCAGGCAATCAGCTCAAAATCCTCCAGGCCGACCGGCCGCTCTGCGGCGCTGCCGGCAGCGGCCTGGGGGCTGACCGGCAGCAACCACTGGCCGATCAGTACCCGGAAGTTGTTCAGCGCAGCCAGATAGGAGGCGTATTCGTACAGGCCGCGCCAGGCCGGCGACAGCGCAATCACCAGGCTGCGGTGCTCGCGCAGCACCGTCATCAGGTCAATCAGCGCAGGCGCCAGGACCGACGGATCAGGCTCACGCTTGAGCCCGGACAGCACCGCTTCAATGCTGCCTGCCATGTGGCCCATGCCGTCGGCCAGTTGCAGCGACTCCTCGTCGGCCATGGCCGAACGCAGAAAGTGGCTGAGCTCGCCGAAACTCTGGACGCTGGGCAGATGGGTGGTCGGATCAATCGGCAGGCGCGAGTTCTGTGGGTCAGCCATGGTGCGCCTCGCGGGAATCTCAGGCGGTGCCGCCCACCGTCAGGCCGTCGATGCGCAGGGTCGGCTGGCCCACACCCACGGGCACACTCTGGCCTTCCTTGCCGCAGGTGCCGACGCCGCTGTCGAGCTGCATGTCGTTGGCGATCATGGTCACGCGGGTCAGCGCATCCGGGCCGTTGCCGACAATCGTGGCGCCCTTGACCGGGTACAAAATCTTGCCGTTTTCGACCCAGAAGGCCTCGCTGGCCGAAAACACAAACTTGCCGGAGGTGATGTCGACCTGGCCACCGCCAAAGTTGGTGGCGTACAGGCCCTTCTTGATGCTGGCGACAATTTCTTCCGGCGCCTTGTCGCCACCGAGCATGTAGGTGTTGGTCATGCGCGGCATCGGCACATGGGCATAACTTTCGCGGCGGCCATTGCCGGTGGGTTTGACGCCCGAGAGGCGCGCATTGAGCGAGTCCTGGATGTAACCCTTCAAAATACCGTCTTCAATCAGCACATTGCGCTGGCTGGCGTTGCCTTCGTCATCGACGTTGAGCGAGCCGCGGCGGTCGGCAATGGTGCCGTCGTCCAGCACGGTCACACCTTTGGCGGCCACACGTTGACCGATGCGGCCGGAAAATGCGCTCGAGCCCTTGCGGTTGAAGTCGCCTTCGAGGCCGTGGCCAATGGCTTCGTGCAGCAAGATGCCGGGCCAGCCGGGGCCGAGTACCACCGTCATCTGGCCGGCCGGCGCAGGGCGTGCTTCCAGGTTCGACAGCGCTGCGGTTACCGCGTCGCTGACGTACCGGGCAATTTGTGCATCGTCAAAATAAGCCAGGCCAAAACGGCCGCCGCCGCCGCCAGAGCCCATCTCGCGGCGGCTCACACCGCCGGTCTTTTTCTCGGCAATCACGGTGACGCTCAGGCGCACCAGCGGACGCACATCGGCGGCCAGGGTGCCGTCGGCACGGGCCACCATCACCACGTCGTATTCGCTGGCCAGGCCAGCCATCACCTGCACGATGCGCGGGTCTTTGGCTTTCGCCAGTTGTTCAACTTTTTCCAGCAGCTTGACCTTGGCCGTGCTGTCCAGCGTGGCAATCGGGTCCATGTCCTGGTACAGCGAGCGGCTGCTGGCGACGCGGCGCGCCGGGACTTTGGCGCGACCGACGCGGCTGGAGGCCGAGATGCTGCGCACCGTGCGGGCAGCATCGAGCAGCGAAGCTTCCGAGATGTCGTCGGAGTAGGCAAAGGCGGTTTTTTCGCCGCTGACAGCACGCACGCCGACGCCCTGGTCGATGCTGAAGGAGCCGGTCTTGACGATGCCTTCTTCCAGGCTCCAGCCTTCGCTGCGTGTGTACTGGAAATACAGATCAGCGTCGTCCACGCCATATGAGGTGATCTCGCCCAGGGCCCGGCTCAAATGGGTTTCGGTCAGGCCGAAAGGCGCGAGCAGCAGCTTTTGCGCTATCGCCAGCCGCCCGGTGGTGGATTCGGCATTCGGTCGGGCGCTGGCTGCGTAGCCATGCGCGGGCCTGAGGGAGGGCGACTGCGAGGATTTGAGGAAAGTCATGCGCTCATTGTAGGCAGTCTGCCCCGCGTGCTGCCCCGCAGGGACTCTAGTCCGCGCCCGGAGGCACGGATGGCAGTTGGCCTGACAAAAAGCGGTAAATGGCCGCGTCGTCCAGCGCCGCCAGACCAGCCTGATGGGCGTCTGCAAACACGGCACTGGCATGTGCGCCCAGCGGCCCCGCAAAGCCGGCTGCGCGGGCAGCCTCCATGGCCAGGCGGGTGTCCTTTTCCAGCAGCGTGATATGTGCGCGCGGCGCGTAGTCACCGGCGATCGCGCGGCGCATGCGGTCCGAGCCTATCCAGCTCTGGCCGCTGGACTGCTCGATCACGTCCAGTGTACGGCCCGGGTCCAGCCCGAGCCGACCGGCCAGCGCCAGCACCTCGGCAGCACCGACCAGGTTGATGCCCGCCAGCAGGTTGTTGACCAGCTTGGTGCGCGCGCCGTCGCCGGGACGCCCGCTGATGCGAAACACTTTGGCCGACAAGGCCTGCAGCAGCTTGGCCTGTTGCGCGTACACGGGGTCCGGGCAGGCCACCATCAGGCTCATCGAACCGTCCAGCGCGCGCGCCGGCCCGCCCGACATGGGCGCATCCACCGTGTGCACACCCAGCGCCGCCAGCCGGTCCGCAAAAGCTTCGACATCCTGCGGCGCCATCGTCGGGCACAGCATCACGGTGTGGCCCGGCTGCAGCATGTGCGCCAGGCCGTCGGGGCCGAACAACACTTCGGCGGTCTGCGCGGCATCCACCACACAAATAACAAATGCTACAGAATTAATAGCTGCTTGCGCAGGTGTGGAAAGGGCCAAAGCTCCTTTTGATGTGAGAGCCTGAACCCGGACGGGATCGATGTCGCAGACCTCGACAGTCCAGCCGCGCGCCAGCAGGTTGGCGGCCATGGCGCCGCCCATGTTGCCAACGCCAATGATGGCAACGGCTGGTCGTGCACTCAAGATTGCACCAACCGCTTGGCCTTGGAAATGGACATCAGGATGCCGACTGCCAGACCCAGGGTGACCATGGCGGTGCCGCCGTAACTGATGAAGGGCAGGGGCACACCGACCACCGGCAAAATGCCGCTGACCATGCCCATGTTGACAAAGGCGTAGGTGAAGAAAATCATGGTCACCGCGCCGGCCAGCAGGCGCGAGAACAGGGTCGGCGCCTCCAGCGCAATCACCAGGCCGCGCAGGATCAGGAACAGGAAGGCGCTGATCAGCGCCAGGTTGCCCAGCAAGCCGAACTCTTCGGAGTAGGCGGCAAAAATGAAGTCGGTGGTGCGTTCGGGGATGAATTCCAGGTGGGTCTGTGTGCCCTGCATGAAGCCCTTGCCGAGCAGGCCGCCGGAGCCGATGGCGATCATGCCCTGGATGATGTGAAAACCCTTGCCGAGCGGGTCGCGGGTCGGGTCCAGCAGGGTGCAGATGCGCTGCTGCTGGTAGTCGTGCAGCACCGGCCAGCGTACGCCGTCGGCGCACAGCTGGGGCTCGAACCAGACCACCAGAAAAATACCGGCCAGCACCAGCAGCACCGGCGGCGCAATCAGTTTCCAGCTCAGGCCGGCAAAAAATATCACCGATAACCCGGCTGCCAGCACCAGCAGCGAGGTGCCCAGGTCGGGTTGTTTCATGATCAGGCCCACAGGCGCGATCAGCAGCAGGCCGGCCACCATGAAGTCCAGCGGACGCAACTGGCCCTCGCGCTTCTGGAACCACCAGGCCAGCATCAATGGCATGGCAATCTTCAGAATTTCGCTGGGCTGGATCACGATGCCCAGGTTGATCCAGCGTCTGGCGCCTTTTTTGGTGATGCCGAAAATGGCCACTGCCACCAGCAGGGCGACGCCGACCACATACATGGGCACGGCAAAAGCCATCAGGCGCTGTGGCGGGATCTGGGCCACCACAAACATGATGGCGCCGGCAATCAGCATGTTGCGGCCATGGTCCATAAAACGCGTGCCATGGTCGAAGCCGGAGGAATACATGATCAGCAGCCCGGCGCTGGCCAGCACAAAAACCGCAAACGCCAGCGGGCCGTCAAAACCCTGAAACATCGGGGCGGCGCGCCGGAGCAGCGAGGGCTTGTCAAAAACAGCGGACATGGCGGGGATTATCGGCCAGCGCGGCAGGACGATTCACGGTTTTTCAGGCGGGTCAGACTGTCAGAGCCGCTTCGTCGGAAGTTTCTTCACGCAGCACTTCGCCGCGCAGCGAGCGCTGCGAGGCTTCGGTGATGTTCACGTCCACCATTTGCCCGATCAGGCGGGGCTGGCCCTTGAAATTGACGACCCGGTTGCATTCGGTGCGGCCCATCAGCTCGGTCGGGTCCTTGCGCGACGCGCCCTCCACCAGGATGCGTTGCACCGTGCCCTGGCGACTGGCGCTGATGGCGCGTACGCTGGCGTCAATCGCAGCCTGCAGCTGCTGCAGGCGCTGCAGCTTGACCGCGTGCGGCGTGTCGTCCGTCAGGTTGGCCGCCGGTGTGCCGGGGCGCGGGCTGAAGATGAAGCTGAAGGAGGTGTCGTAGCCGATGTCATCGATGAGTTTCATCATCTTGCTGAAGTCCTCATCGTTCTCGCCGGGGAAACCGACGATGAAGTCGCTGCTCATGGCCAGGTCCGGGCGGATCGCGCGCAGCTTGCGGATGGTGGATTTGTATTCCATCGCGGTGTAGCCGCGTTTCATCGCCATCAGGATGCGGTCCGAGCCGTGTTGCACCGGCAGGTGCAGGTGGTTCACCAGCTTGGGCAGCTTGCCGTAGGCGTCGATCAGGCGCTGGGTGAATTCATTCGGGTGGCTGGTGACGTAACGGATGCGTGTGATGCCGGGGATGTCGGAGACGTATTCGAGCAGGGTGGCAAAGTCGGCGATGTCGGCGGTGCCGCCCATGGGACCGCGGTAGGCATTGACGTTCTGGCCCAGCAGCGTGACTTCGCGCACGCCCTGGTCGGCGAGGCCGGCGACTTCGACCAGCACGTCCTCGAAGGGGCGCGAGACCTCCTCACCACGGGTGTAGGGCACGACGCAGTAACTGCAGTATTTGGAGCAGCCTTCCATGATGGAGACAAAGGCGCTGGCGCCTTCGACGCGGGCCGGCGGCAGATGGTCGAACTTTTCAATCTCGGGAAAGCTGATGTCCACCTGCGACTTGCCCAGGCTGATGCGTTTGCTGAGCAGATCCGGCAGGCGGTGCAGTGTCTGCGGGCCGAACACCACATCGACATAGGGCGCACGTTCAATGATGGCCTCGCCCTCCTGGCTGGCGACACAGCCGCCCACGCCGATCAGCACGCCTTTTTTCTTCAGGTGTTTGACACGCCCCAGGTCGCTGAACACCTTCTCCTGCGCCTTTTCGCGCACCGAGCAGGTGTTGAACAGGATCAGGTCGGCCTCATCCACATTGCTGGTGGGCTCGTAACCGTCGGCTGCGTGCAACACGTCGGACATCTTGTCCGAGTCGTACTCGTTCATCTGGCAGCCGAAGGTTTTGATAAAGACTTTTTTGGACATGATGGTTGCTATCTGTTTGATAGCTGCTTGCGCAACTGGGGTGTGGTCTGGAGGCCGATTCGGCTGTCAAGACAGCGCAACTACTGCTTGTAGCGTGGCAGCTGGTTGTAGGGCGTCTTGCCGTCGTCCTGCGGCGCGGTGGTCGTCTCGAAGCCAAAGCTGAAATTGCGCGTGTTCAGGCCGGCGCGTTTTTCCCTGGCTTCCTCGGGGTTGAGTATCCACACCTCATAAACCTGCCCGCTGCTGTCGCGGGTGTAGTTGACCAGCAGTTCCTGGCCCAGCAGGCTGCCCGACAGCACATAGTTGTTGTTGATGTTGCGGATACGGGCGCCCGGCGACAGGCGGTCGGGCTTGCCGTTCAGACTGATCTCCGGCGGGGCCCGCACCAGCAGCACACCGCGCAGCGCGGTTTTTGGAAAATTGCGTACGCTGGGCACCTCGTCGGTCTGTGCCAGCGCGGGCAGGGCCAGCAGGCTGGCCAGCGCCAGCAGGGCGGCGCCGAGGGAAAAATGCAGGCAGCGTTTCATGGTGTATATCCAGAGGCTGTGAAATAGAAAGGCCCCCACGCTTTTCACTTCGTGTAAGACGCTGCCCCCCAAGGGGGCTGAACTTGCTCGGGGCGGCCCTTCGCTGCGTTCGTCAGCCCCAGAAGTCTGAGCTCTGGGACTTTGGTGAAATCTGGTGGTGATAGGTGGACTTGAACCACCGACATCAGCATTATGAATGCTGCGCTCTAACCAACTGAGCTATATCACCGCGCGACCCGAATTATAGCGGCTTCGCAAGCCGCTTGCCCCCGCCTGACTCCTGCAATGTTGGTTGCTGCGTCTGCGTCTGCGTCTTGCGCTCCGCGGCTGGACGACGCGGGGCGCGCGCCTTCGCTCGTGTCCGCCGGGCCGGGGCCGGCCCTCCTCCTTAACCTCGCTGCGGCGGGCACCCCGCGCGCCAGCCGCTCCCGGTCGGCGTACAGGGGTCCCCGAGCTGCACGGCGAGGACGGGAAGGCGGGGTGCTTTGCGCAGCGCAATCAAGGGGGAGGACGGGGCGCAGCCCCGTCCGGAGGACATGCGCGGAGCAGAGGACCCCGCCCTCCCGACCGGGGAAAAATACTGAAGCAAGCTTGATCGCGTCTCTCCGTAAGGCTGGCGCAGATCGCGCACATCCTGCCTTCTAGCGGTGTTTGAACGCCGCCTTGCGCTTGCCCACAAAGGCGTCCATGCCCTCTTTCTGGTCTTCGGTGGCAAAGGTCGCGTGAAACAGGCGGCGCTCGAACATGATGCCGTCGGCCAGCGTGCCTTCGTAGGCACGGTTCACCGCCTCCTTGGCAGCCATCACCGCAATCTGGCCGTAGTCGCAGATCTGCAGTGCCGCGCCCAGGGCTTCGTCCATCAGCTTGTCCAGTGGCACGACACGGCTGGCCAGGCCGCTGCGTTCGGCTTCCGCCGCGTCCATCATTCGGCCGGTCAGGACCAGATCCATCGCCTTGGCCTTGCCAACGGCACGCGGCAGGCGCTGCGTGCCACCGGCGCCGGGGATGATACCGAGCTTGATTTCGGGCTGGCCAAAGCGGGCGTTGTCGGCGGCAATGATGAAGTCGCACATCATCGCCAGCTCACAGCCGCCGCCCAGTGCAAAGCCGCTAACCGCGGCAATCACCGGCTTGCGTATGCTGCGGATCTGCTCCCAGTTGCGCGTGATGTAGTCGTTTTTGTACACGTCGGCAAAGCCGTAACTGGCCATGGCGCCTATGTCGGCGCCGGCCGCGAAGGCTTTTTCGCTGCCGGTCAGGATCATGCAGCCGATGTGGTCGTCCGCGTCGAAAGCCCTGAGCGCGGCGCCCAGCTCGTCCATCAGCTGGTCGTTCAGCGCATTGAGCTGTTTGGGCCGGTTCAGGGTGATGATGGCCACGCGGCCCTCGGTTCTGGTCAGAATCGTCTCGTAGTTCATGGCACTTTCCTTTTTTTGCTGCTGAATCATGCCATGCTGCCAGAACGCACAGCCAAGGGAAAACATTAACCGACCAATCGGTCGGTTAATGCTAAATTCAGTTCATTCCAACCCGGAGACATGTATGAGCGATGCCCCTTCCGAACCGTCAGTGCTGTTTGCCACCCAAGGCAGCGTTGCCCTGGTCACGTTGAACCGGCCGCTGGCCCTGAACAGTTTCACCCGGCAGATGCACAGTCAACTCTGGGCGGCGCTGGACAAGGTGGAGGCCGACGGCTCGATACGCGCGCTGGTGATCACCGGTGCCGGCCGCGCCTTTTGCGCCGGTGCCGATCTGGCGGAGTTCGACTTCGAGCCCGGGCCGGACCTGGCCAGGCGGGCCGACCCCGGCCCCATCATTGACCAGGCTTTCAACCCGACCGTCAGGCGTTTGCAGGCCTTGCGTGTGCCGACCATCGCGGCCGTGAACGGTGTGGCTGCCGGCGCCGGCGCTTCGCTGGCCATGACCTGCGACCTCGCGATTGCCGCGCCCACGGCCAGCTTCATCCAGGCCTTCAGCAAAATTGGTCTTGTGCCCGATGCCGGCGGCTCCTGGTTTCTGGTCAAGCGCCTGGGGCTGGCCCGGGCCGTGGGCCTGGCCATGCTGGGCGACAAACTCTCCGCACACGATGCCAAAGAGTGGGGAATGATCTGGGACGTCGCGGGCGAGGGTGAAAGCTGTGTGGACAAGGCCATGCAACTGGCCGCACGCCTGGCGCAGATGCCGACCCGCGCTTTGGTGGCAACCCGGCATCTGCTCGGAGAAGGCGCCAGTCGCGACCTGGATGCCCAGCTGGACAAGGAACGCGACACACAGTCGGCGCTTGGGCGCACCGATGACTACATCGAAGGCGTGACGGCCTTTCTTGAGAAACGCGCACCTGCGTTCAAAGGCAGCTAGCCATGGATGCCAAACAGCTGGCCCAGGCGGTGGGCGAATCGATGTTTGCGGCAGACAGCGCCTCGCGCGAGTTCATGCAGATGGAGCTGCTGGCCTGCGAGCCGGGCCACGCGCGCATGCGCATGACGGTGCGCGAGGCCATGCTCAACGGCCACAAAATCTGCCACGGAGGCCTGATCTTCACGCTGGCCGACTCCACCTTTGCCTTTGCCTGCAACAGCCATAACAAGGTGGCGGTGGCGGCTGGCTGCAGCATCGAGTTTCTCAAGCCCGGCCAGCTCGGTGATGTGCTGACCTGCGAAGGTGTGGAGCAGACCCTGCAGGGCCGGCACGGCATTTACGACATGAAGGTCAGCAACCAGCGTGGTGAGGTGGTTGCGATGTTTCGCGGCAAAAGTGCGCAGATCAGCGGCAGCGTCATTGCGGGGCCATCGGCATGAAAGTTTTTCCGCTTGAGCCGATAGAAAAGGCGAGCCTGGACGAGCTGCGTGCATTGCAGCTCAAACGCCTGCGGGCCACGCTGCAACATGCCTACCGCCACTCACCGGTGTACAAGGCCAAATTTGACGCTGCGGGGGTGCACCCCGATGATTGCCGCTCGCTGGCCGACCTGGCGAAGTTTCCCTTCACGACCAAGGGCGACCTGCGCGACAGTTACCCCTTTGGCATGCTGGCGGTGCCGCGTGAGCAGTGTGTGCGCATCCACGCATCCAGCGGCACCACCGGCAAGCCGACCGTGGTGGCTTACACGCAGAACGACGTGGACATGTGGGCTGCTTGTGTTGCACGCAGCATTCGCGCGGCCGGTGCGCGTCCGGGCGACCTGGTCCACATCAGTTATGGCTACGGCCTGTTCACCGGCGGTCTCGGCGCACATTACGGCGCTGAAAAACTCGGTTTGACGGTGGTGCCATTCGGCGGCGGGCAGACCGAGCGCCAGGTGCAGCTGATCAACGACTTCAAACCCGACATCATCATGGTGACGCCAAGTTACATGCTGGCGATTGCCGACGAGTTTGAAAAGCAGGGCCTGTCGGCCTTTGATACCAGCCTGCGTACCGGCATATTCGGCGCCGAGCCCTGGACCAACGACATGCGCCATGCGATCGAGAAGCGCATGGGCATTGACGCGGTGGATATCTACGGGCTGAGCGAAATCATTGGCCCCGGTGTCGCCAGTGAATGTGTGGAAACCAAGGACGGCCCGACCATCTGGGAAGACCATTTCTACCCCGAAATCATCAACCCCGACAGCGGCGAGCTGGTCGCCGACGGCGAGATCGGCGAGCTGGTGTTCACCAGCCTGACCAAGGAAGCCCTGCCCATCATCCGTTACCGCACACGCGACCTGACGCGGCTGTTGCCGGGTACGGCACGTAGCATGCGCCGCATGGAAAAAATCACTGGCCGCAGCGACGACATGATGATTGTGCGCGGTGTCAATGTGTTTCCCACGCAGATTGAAGAGCTGATTCTCAAACACGCTGAGCTCGCGCCGCATTACCAGTGCATCCTGACGCGCGAGGGCGCCATGGACAGCCTGCGTGTCGCGGTCGAAACCCGTCCCGGCGTGGCGCCCGAAAGCGCGCTGGCGCAAGTCGCAGCGCGCTTGCTGCAGCACCAGATCAAGGCCTATATCGGTACGACCGCGGAAATCGAGTTGCGCGCCGAAGGCGGCGTCGAGCGCAGCCTGGGCAAGGCCAAACGGGTGCTGGACCGGCGCGGCTGAGGTTGCTGGCACAGCTGCCAGCTATTTCGGGTTAATCCCATTTGATACATCTTGTTTCAGGCTTACGCTATTCTGACAAGTGTTCTGGAGGCTGCCCATGTTGAACAAACACGCGATTTATCACAAGACGCCCAAAGGGGCGGAAGCGATAGCGAACCGGCACTCGGGCTTGCCGCCCAAATTGCGCTCGCTGCTGATCATGGTCGATGGCAAACGCAGCTACACCGACCTTGCGGGCGTGGGGGCCGTCCTCGGTGACGGCGAGGCCTTGTTGTCCCAACTGGCCGACGATGGCCTGATCGAAGCCGCTGGCAGTGCGGCGCCTGCCGCAGTTGTGCCAGATCTGATCGAGGCGACCACGCCTGCGGTGCTGTTAACCGTCAGCCTGCCCGAAGCCAAACGTTTTGCCTCCCACCTGCTGATGGACATCCTGGGCCCCAGCTCCGACGTCCTGTGCATGAAGATCGAGGCGGCCCACAACATGGCCGAGTTTGTGGCTGCGATCAAGCGGGCCAGGGACATTGTCCGTGACATCAAGGGCGGGCATGCGGCCGAGCGTTTTGTCGAGCAGGTCGAGTTGCGAACGCCGCAGCCTTCATAAGCCCGGGGGCAAGCTTCACTTCGGCGCGCCAAGCCAGGGCGCCGCCAGCGTGGCATCGCGCAGGTACAGCCGCCAGGTGGTCATGGCCTGGGGCAAATCCAGTGTCAGGCGCAGCAGGCGTTTGTCACGGGCCACCAGCGCCAGCACTTTTTTGTGCGGGCCGGCATAGAGAGGCAGGTCGTCGAGCCGGCTCAAACGCCATCCGCCGGTACCGGCGTCAGTGACCTTGCGGCCTTTCGCCGCGCCCACGGGTTCTACCGCCAGCCACTCGTCACCCGGCGCAAAACCGGCACGCTCGGCGGCGCCACCGCGCAACACGGTCTTGATGTGGACGCCGCCGCTGTCAGACAGACGCAGACCCAGGGCCTGCGCCAGTTGGGCAGGCTCCTGCAGCACCACCACGCCGTGACGCAGCAGCAGCGCCTCCAGCGGCAGGTCTTCGGTGCCATGCACCCAGCTGGCGATTTCGCTGGCATAGGAGCGCCCACCCACATCTGCCAGCGCGGCGGCAAAATCGGCTTCGGTCATGGTACCGCCCTTGCAGCGTGTCCACAGGCTGCGCAGGACATCGTCCAGCGTGGCGAGCCGGCCGGCGCTGCTTTCGGCGCGCAGACTGAGGTCAAAACACAGGGCGACCAGGGCGCCCTTGGTGTAGTAGCTGACGGTGGCGTTCGGCGTGTTTTCGTCCTGCCGGTAGTACTTGACCCAGGCGTCAAAGCTGGCCTGCGCCACCGACTGCAGCATCCGCCCCGGCGTTTGCAGCACCTGGTTGATGGTTTTGTTCAGGAGCTTGAGGTAAGCAGCGTCGTCCATCAGGCCGGCACGGCGCAACAGCAAGTCGTCGTAATAACTGGTGAAACCTTCAAAGAACCAGAGGAGGCGGGTGTAGTTCTCGCTGCCGTAGTGATAACTTGCAAACTCTGCCGGACGCAGGCGTTTGACATTCCAGGTGTGAAAATACTCGTGGCTGATCAGTCCGCGCAGTGTGGTGTAACCCTCGGGCAGCTTGCTCTCGCCGAGACGCGGCAGGTCCTTGCGGCTGCAGATCAGGGCAGTGCTGTTGCGGTGCTCCAGCCCGCCGTAGCCGTCGTCGACCACATGCAGCATGAACAGGTAGTGGGCATGTGGCGGCTTTTTGTGGCCATGCCAGAAACGGATATGGGCCTCGCAGATCAGGCGCGTGTCCTCCAGCAGTCTGGCCGCATCCAGGCTGGCGGTAGCGCCAGACACCACCAGCCGGTGGGGTACCCCGCAGGCCATAAACGAGCCGCTCCAGAACCGGCCCATCTCTACCGGGCAGTCCATCAGCTCGTCGTAGTCGGCGGCCAGGTAGGTGCCAAAGCCGGTGGCCCGGACCTGGACGGCCGGCAGTGCAGTTGCCGCCGACCAGCCGGCGATGGCGGTGCTGGCCACCAGCTCCAGGGCGTGTGGCGTCTTTTCCTGGCCATGGACCCGCAGGCACAGGGAGCTGCCGTTGAAAAAACCGCGGCTGGCGTCCAGCCAGGCGGTGCGCACCGAGTTGTCGTTGGCATAGACCTCGTAACTCAGGCGCAGGGGCTGGCCAGCCTTGCAGCGGATGTCCCAGCTGCATTTGTCAGCCTGCATGAGCTGGCCGGCGGGCAAGGCCCTGGCAGTCTGGCGCGCGCGCAGTCCCTGCAGGTTTTTCGAGAATTCACGCACCAGGTAGCTGCCCGGTATCCAGACCGGCAGGCTGACACGCTGCAAGGCTTGCGGCCGGGCAATCGTCAGCGTGACGCGAAACAGGTGGGCATGTATGTCGGCAATTTCAACGCGGTAGTGGATGGCGGGGGCTGTGGCGGCGGCAGAAGGCTTTTTGGTGGGCATATGGCTTGAAAGAATACCCCAAGCGCCCTGGCCCGCTCTGCCCCAGGCTCAAGGAAAGGGCTTGTCTGCTATCAAAATAATAGCTGCTTGCGCAGGTGTAATGAGCGCTGATCGCCGATTTCACTGTTCGCCCCGGGCGGGCCGGCCTCAAGGCCCCTTGGCTTCGGTCAGTGATTTTTCCACCTGCTGGGCGCTGGCTGCGCCGGGCACACGCGAGCCGTCGGCAAAAATCAGGGTGGGTGTACCGGTGATGCGGTATTTTTTTCCGAACTCGACATTGCGTGCCACCGCGCTGGCGTCGCAACTGGCGCTCGGAACGGGCAGGTTGCGCACCATCACGTCCTGCCAGACCTTGGCCTGGTCTTTGGCGCACCAGAGGTTTTTTGATTTTTCCACCGAATCGGGGCCCAGCACCGGGTACAAAAACAGGTAAACCGTCACGTCTTTGACCTGTTGCATGTCGCGTTCAAAACGCTTGCAATAGCCGCAATTGGGGTCCTCAAACACGGCCATCTTGCGCTTGCCGTTGCCGCGCACAATCGTGAAGGCGTCTTTCAGGGGCAGCGCGTCAAAGGGCAGGGCGCTGAGTTTGTCAACCCGTTCTTCGGTCAGGTTGCGCCTGAGTTTGGTGTCGATCAGGTTGCCCTGGATCAGAAAATTGCCCTCGGCATCGGTGTAGAAAATCTCGCTGCCGTTGACGCGAATTTCATACAGGCCGGGCATGGCGGTCTTGCTGATCTCGTCGATCTTCGGCAGGTTGGGCAAACGCTCGGTGAGGGTTTTGCGGATCGCCGCTTCCTGCGCATGGGCACCCAGGCTGATGCCCAGCAGGGCAAGGGCGAAAAGGGTTCGGAGCAATTTCATTGTGTTTCCAGTCATGTCCATCGAATCTGCGCTGCGTGTCAACGCTTTGCCTTGTCACCCATCGCCTGCCGCATCACCCACTGCTTGAGCGGGCCGCTACGCTCAAAGCCCTTCATGCCCCAGTTGCGCAGCGCCTGCCAGCGCGCATCGCCCTGCGCAAACAGACCTTGCAAGCCATCTGTCACGGCGCCCATGGCGGCCACATCGGCCTGGCGCGCGCGCTCATAACGGCGCAGAAGTTTTTCCTCGCCCAGACCGCGCCAGTATTCGCGCTCATGCAGCACCCTGGACAGAGCAGCGGCATCGGCGAGCCCCAGATTGAGGCCCTGGCCCGCCAGCGGATGAACCGCGTGTGCCGCATCGCCAGCCAAGGCCCAGCCAGGGCCGACCCAGCGCTCAGCACGTGACAGGCTCAAGGGCCAGGCCGACAGCTCGCTGGCCAGGTCCAGGCGGCCGGCTTCGGCCCCACAGGCTGTTTGCAGCGCCGCTGAAAATTCTTCGGACGACAGCTTGAGCAGCGCCTCAGCACGGTCTACAGAGACAGACCAGACCAGCGCCAGAGAGTTCCCGTCAAAACCACCTGTTGGCAAAAGAGCCAATATCTCGCCGTGCGTGCCAAACCATTGGCGCGCCACGCCGTGGTGTTGCTGGTCACTTTGCAGGCGCGCGGCGATGGCCTTCTGGGCGTAGGGCTTGACCCTCCATGACGCGCCAAACTCACTGCGGCTGCTGCTTTTCTGACCTTCGCAGACCACCTGCAGGGCGGCCTGAACCGGCGCCGCCACGGTTTCCACCTGGGGCTGGTATTGCAGCGCCTGCGCCAGTTGTTGCTCCAGTGCCGGCACATCGACAATCCAGGTCAGCGCCGGGGCGGCGCCGGCCTGGTCACCGGCCGGGGGCGGTGTTGCCGCGATGAAGTCCAGCCTGCCGCCGGCGTCACCCCATACCTGCATCTGCTGCACGGCGGTGACGAAGGGGGCTTGCGGCCAGGCGCGCAGCGACTCGAGCAACTGCCGGGAGGCGCTGTTCAGCGCGTAAGCCCGCACATCCTGCACCGGGGGCAGGACAGGGGCACCGGGGGCAGTGGCAGGGGCGACCAGCGCGACATGCAGGCGCTCGCGCGCCAGCAACAGGGCCAGGGTGCGGCCCACCACACCACTGCCGCGAATACACACATCAAAGGGCTTGGACATGGTTCATTTTAGAAGGCAGTGCAAAATCTTCCCTGAACGGTCACAACCTGGCCGACAACTTGAACCGATAAAGGATGGGTGACGTGATGGAATCATTGAGCAAAGCCCCCGCCCCAATGGGGCCAGACCTGGTGGCCAGCATCACCGGCCTGTGGGTGTACCCGGTGAAGTCTTGCGGCGGCGTGCAGCTGCAGGAGGCGATATTGCTCGATACCGGGCTGGAGTTTGACCGCGCCTGGATGGTGGTGGACGCGCAGGGCGTTTTTCTGTCGCAGCGCGAGCTGCCACGCATGGCCCTGATCCAGCCGCAGCTCAAATACCACGACATGGTCCTGCGCGCGCCAGGCATGCTGGCGCTGCACATCGCACTGGACCAGGTGGAGCAGCCGGTGCGGGTCACGATCTGGGACGATGAGGTCAAGGCTTACGACATGGGCCCCATCGCTGCCCAGTGGTTCACCGATTTTCTGGGCGTCACCGCCAGGCTGGTGCGCTTTGACCCGGAGGAAAAACGTGTCTCCAGCTTGCGCTGGACCGGTGGGGTGGAGGCGCCAAACCAGTTCAGCGACGGCTACCCGGTGCTGGTGCTCAGCGAGGCGTCGCTGGCGGGCCTCAATGACAAGCTGCTGGCGGCGGGCGCTGCGGCGGTCGGCATGGCGCGTTTTCGGCCGAACATTGTGCTGGGCAACGCTGGCGCTGTGGGCCGTGGCGAGGCACTGGCGCCGCATGATGAGGACCGTGTGGGGCTGCTGCAGATAGAAACCGGGCACGGGACGGTGCAGTTGAAGCCGGTCAAGCCGTGCGCGCGTTGCCCGATACCCGATATCGACCCGGCCACGGCGCAGTCCAGCCCCGGGGTGGGTGACATGTTGCGGACCTATCGGCAGGACCCGCGGCTCGATGGGGCGCTGAGCTTCGGCATGAACCTGATCGTGCTGCAGGGCGCCGATTGTCTTCTCAAGGTGGGGCAGGGCGTCACCGCTGATTACTGCTTTGACTAGTCAGTGGTGTTCGCGCGTGGGGTGACTCTCATCGACGGAGTCCGCTTCCAGCGGCGCGGGCCGGGTCAACTCGGCCGCCAGAAAACGGATGGGCCTGCGCGTACGTTCGGCCATGCCGTCCAGCAGGTCTGACAGGGCTTGCGAGAGTTCCGGCCCCTCCATCAGTTTTTCACCGAGCAACACTGCGGCGACGTGAAACTGCAGGACAACTTCCGGCTTGAGTCCCTTCAGCGGCATCAGGCCCGCTGCGATCAGGCGTGTTGCCAGCTCGGTCACGGGTTCGCGCGTTGAGAGACCTTCCAGAATCAGGCCGAAGCGGGCTTCATCGACCCGGCCTGCGGTATCCACATCACGCAGGATGCGGCGCAGCTTGATCACGCTGCGCAACAGGCTTTGCTCGGCCACGGCAATGCCATGGGTGCGCTTGATATAACTGTAGTTGACCAGCTCGACATACACCACGGCAGCCGGTTCCTTGTGGCGCATGGCGCGGGACAACACCTGGGACAGCCGGTCGCCGAAAAGATGCGGGGTCAGCAGGCCGGTCAGCGCATCCTGGCTGGCCATGGCCTGTTCGCGGGTTTCAATGATGTGACGCTCGCGCGAACGGATGTTCAATGCCACCAGCAGCAAAGGTGCCTCTGCTGCCAGCGCGATCATCAGCGAGTGCTCGATCAGCCAGGAGCTGGGCACCCAGCCAAAAATACGCGCCACCGCCATCAGGGTCGCCACGGACAGGGGTATGAAGGCACCCAGCACCCACAGGCCCACCACATCCCTGCGCCGCGCCGCCAGAAACGCCGTGACCAGGCCCAGTACCACACACAGCGTCAGGTAAACACCGATCAGGCGAACACCCCACACCCGGTCTATCACTACAAAAAGCAGCGCCAGCACCGGGCCAGCCAGGGCGGCCCAGTAGCTGACCCGGTCCAGCCGCGCGTAGTGGGCATTCGAGCTGCAAAGCGCCCTGACCATCAGCAGCGCAACGCTGCCGCCTATCAGCCCCAGAAAACCCTGTGCAGCGTTGTTCCAGGCGGCGGAGTCGCCCCACAGCAGATGGCCGGCCGTGCCGCTGGTGGTGGCAATGACGCCCATCATGATGGCCGCATAACCTGCGTACCAGCCATACAGCCGGTCGCGGTAGACCCAGCTCTGCGCCGCGCTGGCAACCACCAGCAGAAGCAGGGCGCCAAAAACCACGCCGATCAACATGTAATCGACCTGCAGTCGCTGGCTCCTGGTCGCGCTGGAGATGACATTGACCGGGATGTTGATCTGGGTCTGGTGCTGGATGCGCACATACACGTCCCGTATCACACCGGGTTGCAGGCTCAGTGAAAATTGCGCGTAACGCCCCGGCTCTGGCCAGCTCGAGACGGGCACGGTGTCGCCTGCGGTCTGCCCCAGCCATTGCCCGCTTGCCGACAACTGGTACACGGTGACTTTGTCGAGCAGCGGAATCGGAAATTCCATGACCCACTGGTGCTGCGAGCCGAGTGGTTCGACAAAGCGGTAGTGCTGCCACAACGCGGCATGGTTACCCAGCGTGTAGATGCTGTTGCTGCGCATCGGGCTCATCAAGGCCCGGAATTGACCGGACGCTACCTGCTCGATGCTGGCCTCGGCCTTGACGTCAACCCACGACAGGCCCTGGGCCTGCAGGTCCAGCGAGGCATTCGGGCTGTGCAACACCTGCACCGGCTGGGCCTGACCGGGCACAGCCACGAGCGCCCCCAGTAGCACCAGCATCAGGCCCGAGATCTGTGCAAGCACATATCGCATACACTTCTCAGCCTGTTTTTGAAGGTTTCTCATGAGCTTGAAGTGCGGTATTGTAGGCTTGCCCAACGTCGGTAAATCGACCCTTTTTAACGCTTTGACCAAGGCGGGTATTGCGGCGGAGAACTACCCGTTTTGCACCATAGAGCCCAACGTCGGCATTGTGGAATTGCCGGATGCGCGGCTGGCCCAGCTGGCTGCCATCATCAGTCCTGAGCGCATCGTGCCAGCGATTGTGGAGTTTGTCGATATCGCGGGCCTGGTGGCAGGTGCCAGCACGGGCGAGGGCCTGGGCAACAAGTTTCTGGCGCATATTCGCGAGACCGACGCCATTGTCAATGTGGTGCGCTGTTTCGAAGACGACAACGTGATCCATGTGGCCGGCAAGGTCGATCCGATTTCCGACATCGAGGTGATCCAGACCGAGCTCTGCCTGGCAGATCTGGCGGCCGTTGAAAAAGCCTTGCACCGCGTCACCAAAACCGCGCGTTCCGGTGACAAGGAGTCGATCAAGCTGGTGGCCATACTGGAAAAATGCCAGGCCGCCCTGAACGAAGCCAAACCGGTTCGCACGCTGGAGTTCAGCAAGGAGGAGCTGCCTTTGCTGCAGCAGTTTTTCCTGATCACTGCCAAGCCCGCCATGTTTGTGGGCAATGTGGCTGAAGACGGCTTTGACAACAACCCTTATCTGGACAAGCTGCGGGCCTTTGCGGCCAGCCAGAATGCGCCAGTGGTCGCCATCTGCGCCAAGATGGAAGCCGAGATGGCCGACATGAGTGACGAAGACAAAACCATGTTTCTGGCCGAGATTGGCCAGGATGAACCCGGCCTGAACCGCTTGATCCGCGCAGCCTTCAAGTTGCTGGGACTGCAAACCTACTTCACCGCCGGTGTGAAAGAGGTGCGTGCCTGGACCATCCATGTGGGCGACACCGGTCCGCAGGCGGCCGGTGTGATCCACACCGATTTCGAAAAGGGTTACATCCGTGCCCAGACGATTGCCTTTGATGACTTCATCACCTACAAGGGCGAGCAGGGGGCCAAGGACGCGGGCAAGATGCGCAGCGAAGGCAAGGAATACGTCGTCAAGGATGGCGATGTGATGAATTTCCTGTTCAGCAGCTAGGGCCTGTTCACCCTATTTATGCAGGATGCGTTGCGAGTCAAAAAGGTCATGCGCGAGGCGCAAAACGCAGCCGGGCTGACGCCCGGCAAGGCTTTGCAACACTGCGCATGGCCTTTTTGGCCGCAACCCGGAGGGAATGTGGTTAAAACAACGCCACTCGGCGTTGCACTCCTAGGTCAGACGGCCAGTCTGACCGTCGTCGCGCGCCTAGATTGGCGCTGTTTTAACCACGTTCGCACTTGCATAAATAGGGTGAACAGGCCCTTGATGAGTACCCCCCTGCCTGGGCTCACTGCGTGTAGCCCATCCTCCCCTGCAGGGGACGCCACCTGTCGCCCGGCTTAGCCGGTTCGACGGTGGCGCTTGAAAGCACCAGGTAGATCGCATGACAGAACCCGTCCGCCTTGCCAAACATCTGGCGCACATGCTCAACTGCTCGCGCAGCCAGGCCGAGCAGTACATCGAAGGCGGCTGGGTGCGGGTGGACGGCGTGGTGGTTGAAGAGCCGCAGCACCGCGTGCTGGACCAGAAGGTTGAACTCGACCCCGGTGCCAGCCTGCTCGAACTGGTGCCGGTGACGCTGCTGCTGAACAAGCCGCCCGGCTACGCGGCTGGGCTGGACGCAGGCGCCGGTCAGGCGGTCAACTCCGCTTTGGAATTGCTCTCGGCCGCCAACCAGACCCGGGACGACCGATCGGGCATCCGGCCCCTGAAAAAACACTTCAGCGCACTGACGCTCGCCACGCCGCTGGCGACGCCGGCCAGCGGTCTGGTGGTGTTCACCCAGGACTGGCGTGTGGCGCGCAAGCTCAGCGAAGATGCCTCGGTCATGGAGCACGAAGTGATCGTCGATGTGAGCGGCACCCTGATGCCCGGCGGCCTGCAGCGCCTCAACCGCATCGAGCACGGCTTCACCTTCAACGGCATGTTGTTGCCACCGGCCAAGGTGAGTTGGCAAAACGAAACCCGTTTGCGTTTTGCCCTGAAGGGCGAGCGCCCCGGACAACTGGCCTTCATGTGTGAAAGCGTCGGCCTCCAGGTGCTGGCCATGAAACGCATCCGTGTTGGCCGCGTGCCCCTGAGCAGTTTGCCGGTCGGGCAGTGGCGTTATCTGCAGTCGCACGAACGCTTTTAGGTTTTTTCAGGCAGGTGCAGCGCCCCCTGGTGGGGCACAGAGCTACACGCAGTCAGCGGTCGTGGGGCCTAATTCAGAAACTTGAAGCCACCCGGGAAGGCCCAGACCAGGGCTGCGGTCATCGTGAAATAGCGCAGGAATTTGCCGATGGCCATGTAGACGACGCAGGGCCAGAACGAAAACTTGAGCCAGCCCGCCACCGCACACAGTGGATCACCTACCACGGGCAGCCAGGCCAGCAGGCAGGCTTTGGGCCCCAGCTTTTCCAGCCATCGCACGGCCCGGCCGTGGTGCGAGGAATGCGAATATTTGTCCACCACCTTGTGCGCGCCGTAGCCCAGCCACCAGTCCAGCGCGCCGCCCAGTGTGTTGCCTGCGGTGGCCACCAGCACGGCCGGCCAGAACAGGTCGGGACTGAGTTTGACAAGACCAAAAACCACCGGCTCGGAGCCCAGTGGCAACAGGGTGGCAGAAATAAAAGAGACCAGAAAAACTGTGCTCAATCCGTACTCCGGCAAAGCCAGCGCATCGATCAGGTGCCGAATCCATATCTCCATGGCTTGCGAGTATAGGGAGTAGCGATGGGGTCGCGTGTAGGGCAGGGGCCTGCGCAGCCGTGTGCAAATTTCGATTGCTGAATTTTTGGGCAGCTACAATGTGCCTTGTTTTTGAGCATGTCCCACCCTTCTTTCCTTTCATGAAACTCGGCCCCTTCGTTCTGGCCAACCGGCTGTTTGCGGCGCCCATGGCGGGTGTCACCGATCGGCCGTTCCGTCGCCTGTGCAAAGCCGGGGGCGCGGGTTATGCGGTCAGCGAGATGGTGACTTCGCGGCGCGACCTGTGGGACACGCTGAAAACCTCGCGCCGGGCCAACCACGAGGGCGAAGAGGCGCCCATTGCCGTGCAGATTGCCGGTACCGATGCGTTGATGATGGCCGAAGCGGCCGCCTACAACATTGACCGCGGCGCCCAGATCATCGACATCAACATGGGCTGTCCGGCCAAGAAGGTCTGCAACAAATGGGCCGGCTCGGCCCTGATGCAGGACGAGCCGCTGGCCCTGGCCATTGTCCAGGCTGTGGTGGCGGCCTGCGTGCCGCGCGGCGTGCCGGTGACGCTGAAGATGCGCACCGGCTGGGCCGAATCCCATAAAAATGCGGTGGCCCTGGCGCGCCAGTTTGAGGCCGCCGGTGTGCAGATGCTCACGGTCCATGGCCGCACGCGCGAGCAGGGCTACAAGGGCCAGGCCGAATACGACACCATTGCTGCGGTCAAGGCCGCGGTGGCTGTGCCGGTGGTCGCCAACGGCGATATCACGACGCCGGAGAAGGCCCGCGATGTGCTGGCTTATACCCGCGCTGATGCGGTGATGATAGGCCGCGCGGCCCAGGGCCGGCCCTGGATTTTTCGCGAGATCGCGCACTTTCTCGAAACCGGCACACATCTTGCGCAGCCGCTGGTGGCGGAGGTCAAACGCCTGCTGCTGGATCACCTGCTGGACCACTACGCGCTGTACGGCGCCTTCACCGGCGTGCGCACGGCGCGCAAGCACATTGGCTGGTACGTCAGGGCATTGCCCGGCGGGGAAGCCTTTCGCGCGCGCATGAACCTGATCGAGGACTGCGAGGCGCAGTGGCAGGCGGTGAGCGGATTTTTTGATGCACTCGGTGCGTCCATGGACCGCATGCCGGCATTGGCCGGGCTTGCCGGGGCGGCAGTGACCGTCAGACATGCAGATCACAAAAAGGAGGGAGAGCTCACATGAGCAAAAAACACATCGAAGAGTGCGTACGCACCAGTCTCGAGGGGTATTTCAGGGATTTGCGCGGCACCGAGCCCGACGGCATGTACGACATGATGGTGCGGGTGGTCGAAAAGCCGCTGCTCGAGGTGGTGATGCAGCATGCCGAGCACAACCAGTCGCGCGCCGCTGAATGGCTGGGCCTGAACCGCAACACCCTGCGCAAAAAACTGCTCGAGCACAAGCTGATCAAGTGAAGCGTCTGCGCTTCATCCCTTACCTTCCCCACAAAAGACAAGCATGAACGCCCTGATTTCCGTCTCCGACAAAACCGGTATTGTTGACTTTGCACGTGCCCTGCACGCCCTCGGCATCAAACTGATATCTACAGGCGGCACTGCCAAACTGCTGGCCGACGAAAAGCTGCCGGTGACCGAGGTCGCCGAGTTGACCGGTTTTCCTGAAATGCTCGATGGCCGCGTCAAGACCCTGCACCCCATGGTGCATGGCGGCCTGCTGGCGCGGCGCGATGTGCCCGGGCACATGGCGGCTCTCAAGAGCCACGGCATAAACACCATAGACCTGCTGGTCGTCAACCTCTATCCCTTTGAAGCCACGGTGGCCAAAGCCGGCTGCACGCTGGAAGACGCGATTGAAAACATCGACATCGGCGGACCGGCCATGGTGCGCTCTGCCGCCAAAAACTGGAAAGACGTGGGTGTGCTGACCGATGCGTCGCAGTACGCCGGCGTACTCGAAGAACTCAAGTCCGACGGCAAGCTCACCGACAAGACGAAATTCGCGCTCTCGGTGGCCGCCTTTAACCGCATCAGCCAGTACGACGGCGCGATCAGCGACTACCTTTCCGGCATTCAGCCGGACGGTGCGCAGAGCCTGTTTCCTGGCCAGTCCAATGGCCGTTTTGTCAAAGTGCAGGACCTGCGTTACGGCGAAAATTCGCACCAGCAGGCCGCGCTGTACCGCGACCTTCACCCGGCGCCCGGATCCCTCGTGACAGCCAGACAGCTACAGGGTAAAGAACTTTCCTACAACAACATTGCCGACGCCGACGCCGCCTGGGAGTGCGTCAAGAGTTTCACCGGAGCAGCGTGTGTCATCGTCAAACATGCCAACCCCTGCGGTGTGGCGGTCGGCGCGGATGCGCTGGAGGCTTACAGCAAGGCCTTCAAGACCGATCCGACCTCGGCCTTTGGCGGCATCATTGCCCTGAACTGCACGCTCGACGAAGCGGCTGCCCGGCAAATCTCCAAACAGTTTGTCGAGGTGTTGATGGCTCCGGCCTTCACGCCCGAGGCGCTGGAAGTGTTCAAGACCAAGGTCAATGTGCGCATCCTGCAGATTGCGCTGCCGCCCGGCGGCGACACGGCCTGGAAGCAGGGCCGCAACCTGATGGACGTCAAACGTGTCGGCTCCGGCCTGTTGATGCAGACGGCGGATAACCACGAGCTGGCACTTGCGGACCTGAAGGTCGTCAGCAAGCTGCAACCAACGCCCGCGCAGTTGCAGGATTTGCTGTTCGCCTGGAAGGTGGCCAAATATGTCAAATCGAATGCCATCGTGTTCTGCGGCGGCGGCATGACGCTCGGCGTGGGCGCCGGCCAGATGAGTCGCATCGACTCGGCCCGTATTGCGTCCATCAAGGCCGCCAACGCTGGCCTGGATCTGACCGGCTCGGCCGTTGCCAGCGACGCCTTCTTCCCGTTCCGCGACGGACTCGATGTGGTGGTTGACGTGGGCGCGACCTGCGTGATCCAGCCCGGTGGCAGCATGCGCGATGAGGAAGTGATTGCGGCGGCGGATGAGCGCGGGGTGGTGATGGTGCTCAGCGGTGTGCGGCACTTCCGGCACTGAATCCGGTCATTCATGGTTAAAAGTGGCTTTGGCCCTTATTTGACGGGCATAAGCAGCTATTGAATTTATAGCTAAACTTCCCTGAACCTGTCATCCCGGACTTGATCCGGGATCCATGTTGGCTTGCTCATGCCGTTGGGTATGCCTGCTAGCCGATGGGTTGCCCTCCCGGGCGGCATCACGCTCCGTCCCTGGTTCGCTGCGGACAGTAGGGGCTAACTCCCCACTCCCACCCCTAACCCCTCCCTCGCCCCGCTGGGCGATGGAGGGGGACCTCATTGGGCCGCGTGTGCTGCTCCCGCGTGCAAACCTGACGGTCCCGTACTCCGACGATGACGCGCAAAGCGCGTCATCGTTTTCCCGAATCCGCCTGCGCACCCGCGTTCGTATCCCCCACCCGTCGGGCTGGGCCGAGGAGCGCAACCGAAAACGGATCAGGGCGAGCGATTGTCTGAGCGCAGCGAGTTCGAGCTCGACCCCGTTTTCGGCGAGCACCGCAGGTTGCCCGTAGCGAAGCGAAGGGTCCCAGACCATCGGGTCGCCTTTCTTTTGGGTACTTTTCTTTGGCGACGCAAAGAAAAGTGCCTCGCCCGCCGGGGCGAGACCCGGCTAGCAGGCAGACTACCGGCCTTCGCGTCAAAGATTACTCTTGGCCCGCCGCGCCTCGCGCGAGTCAGGCAGCGCATGCCTGAGGGTGGGAGTGGGGAGTCCTTCCTGCTGTCAACAGCAGACCCGAGGCGCAGCGTGACGCTAGGCAACAAGGGGACAGGAGTTCAGCGTTCGGAGAAGAATTGCGCCGCAGCTTCGACGGTCTCAGCAATGTCTGCCGCCGTATGCGCCGAGCTGACAAAGCCGGCCTCATACAGGGCCGGCGCGTAATAGACGCCTTTGTCCAGCATGGCATGGAAAAAGCGGTTGAAAGCCGGGCTGTCCGTTGTCATCACCGTGGCGTAGTTCTGCGGCAGCTGGCTCAGCAGGAAAAAGCCGAACATGCCGCCCTCGCTGTCACCACAAAAATCGACACCGGCCCGGGCGGCCGCCTGCGTCAGGCCGCTGATCAGGCTGCGGGTGCGCTCGCCCAGCGCGTCATAAAAGCCGGGTTTCTGCAGTTCACGCAGGGTGGCCAGGCCGCAAGCGGTGGCGACCGGGTTGCCCGACAGCGTGCCGGCCTGGTAGACCGGGCCCTGGGGCGCGAGTTGCTCCATGACGGCGCGGCTGCCGCCGAAGGCCGCCAGCGGCATGCCGCCGCCTATGACTTTTCCCATGACGGTCATGTCGGGCTTGAAGCCCGGGATGCTTTTTGCATAAACACTTTGTGCACCGCCCAATGCCACGCGAAACCCCGTCATGACTTCGTCAAACACCAGCAACACGCCGTACTGCGTGCACAGCTCGCGGCAACGCTGCATGAAGGGCACGCTGGCCCGCACAAAATTCATGTTGCCCGCAATCGGCTCTATCATGAGGCAGGCGGTGCTGTTGCCATGCAGGGCAAAGGCTTCTTCCAGCTGGCTGAGATTGTTGTATTCGAGCACAAGCGTGTGCTGTACCACCTCGGGCGGCACGCCGGCACTGGTGGGATTGCCAAAGGTGGCAAGGCCCGAACCGGCCTTGACCAGCAGCGCATCGGCATGGCCGTGATAACAGCCTTCGAACTTGATGATCTTGCTGCGGCCTGTGGCGCCGCGCGCCAGCCGGATGGCGCTCATGGCGGCTTCCGTGCCGGAGCTGACGAGGCGAAGCATGTCGATCGAGGGCACCAGCTGCACGATTTCTTCAGCCAGCTCCACTTCGCGTTCAGTGGGCGCGCCGTAGGAGAAACCCTCGAGAACAGCCTTTTGCACGGCTTCGACCACAGCAGGATGGCCATGACCCAGGATCATCGGGCCCCAGGAGCCGATGTAGTCGATGTAGCGCTGGCCGTCTGCGTCCCAGAAGTAGGCGCCCTGCGCCCGCTGCACAAAACGCGGCGTGCCGCCAACTGCCTTGAAGGCGCGGACCGGTGAATTGACCCCGCCCGGGATCAGCTTTTTTGCGCGTTCGAAAAGGGTGAGGTTGCGTGAGTGTGCGGTGTCAGTGTTTGGTGCCATGCGTGGGTAAGTCAAAAGGGGGAAGAGGCAGCAGCGTGTCGTCGGAGTCGCCGGCTTCTTCGTCCCCAGGCTCCCCATCGTCATCTTCCGACTGCGCCCAGAACAGCCGGTCCGGCACGATGTTGCCCATGCCGGGGTGAAACCCGGCGTTCAGGCTGTGGTCGAGATAGGTCAGGGCTTCCGAGGTCGCGGCCTGGAGGTTGTGACCATTGGCCAGCAGTGCCGACAGTGCGGCGGTCAGGGTGTCGCCCGCACCCGCAAAAACGGCCTCGAAACGCTCGAATTTTTCGCTGTACAGAACGGCCTGGGGTGTGGCCAGCACGTTGTCGATGAATTGATCCGGCAAGGGCATGCCGGTCACCAGTGTGTAGGGAACGCCAAACGCCGAAGCGGCTTTGGCGATATCGCGGGCTGCCGGGCTTTTTTCGCCGGCCCAGTCCGGCAGCAACCAGCGCCACAGGCTGCTGTGGTTGCCCACCAGGACGGTGGTTTGAGGCAGCAGCAATTCGCGAAAAGCGTCCAGGTAGTTGTCGATGGCCTCTTCATCCCACCAGGACAGGTTGGGCATGTAGGCGATCAGCGGAACCTCGGCGTAGTCGGATGCAATCTCCGCAATCGCGCTGACGATTTCCGGGCTTCCGACAAAGCCGACCTTGATGGCGCTGACGGGCATGTCTTCGAGGGCGGTACGGGCCTGCTCGGTCACCACTTCCTCGTCGAAGGCGATGTGATCGAATATCTCGGCGGTGTCGCGCACATAACTGCCGGTCACGACGGCCAGTGCATGCGCGCCGGCCGAGGCAATGGCGCTGATGTCTGCGGTCAAGCCACCGGCCCCGCTGGGGTCGTTGGCGTTGAAGGTCATCACGCAGGCGGGCGAGGTTTCGCTGTCCTCTGCTTCCATCGGCCGGGTATCCAGAGGGGGGGAGTTGGGGTTTGCCATAGGGCTGGAATTTTGCAGGGTACGCGAATAAGCAACGCCGCCTCGATACAATTGTTGCATTCTATTCGAAGGCAACTTAAGCTGTGACTCAATCAACAACCTGGATGTGTTTAATTTGTGGATGGATTTATGACGAAGCGGCGGGGGCACCTGAACACGGCATTGAGCCTGGCACGCTCTGGGCTCAGGTTCCCATGAACTGGACCTGCCCCGAATGTGGCGCGCGCAAGGAAGACTTTGAAATGGTCCAGATCTGAATGCCCCGCAGCGTTTGCCTGAATAACATGCGCGGCGGGCCTCGCGCCCATGCCGTGCATCTCAAGGAGCACAGTCAGTGAGTATTCCCAGTTCAGGGCTCAAGGTGTTGGTTATTGATGACAGCAACACCATCCGCCGCAGTGCAGAGATATTTCTCAAGCAGGGCGGCCACGAGGTTTTGCTTGCCGAAGACGGCTTCGACGCCCTTTCGAAGGTCAATGACTACATGCCTGACCTGATTTTCTGCGACATCCTGATGCCCCGGCTGGACGGCTACCAGACCTGTGCCATCATCAAGCGCAACCTCAAATTTTCAAATGTACCGATTGTGATGCTGTCCTCCAAGGACGGCGTTTTCGACAAGGCTAGGGGCAGGATGGTCGGCTCGCAAGATTACCTGACCAAGCCGTTCACCAAAGACCAGTTGCTGCACACCGTTCAGGAACTGGGCAGCGCAAAACAAGGAGAAGCGTAATGGCCATCAAGAAAATTCTGATTGTGGACGACTCGAAGACCGAGCTGATGTTCATGACCGATCTGTTGACAAAAAACGGCTTTGCCGTCAAGACCGCCGAGAACGCGGAAGACGCTTTTCGCCGGCTGGCCGAGGAAAAGCCGGATCTCATCCTGATGGATGTGGTGATGCCCGGGCAAAATGGTTTTCAGCTGACCCGGGCCATCACGCGGGACCCGCTGTATGCCGATGTGCCCATCATCATGTGCACCAGCAAAAATCAGGAAACCGATCGTGTCTGGGGCATGCGCCAGGGCGCCAAGGACTACATCACCAAGCCGGTGGATGCCGACGACCTGATGGCCAAGATCAATTCGCTGGGCTGACCTCTTCCGATTTCCACTAAAGCATGGCCAACCGACAAGCGCTCAGAGAACTCCAAAGCCGCCTGGCCGACAGGTTGAAGGCGGCCAAGACCCAGGGTGTTTCCGCATCCTGGCTGGCTGTCGAGGCCGGCGGGAGCAAGTACCTGTTTCCCCTGAACCAGTCCGGAGAAATTTTTCCGTGGGTCAGTGCGCAGAATGTGCCTTACACGCAGGCCTGGTTCGCCGGCGTCGCCAATTTGCGCGGCGGCTTGTACGGCATTGTTGATCTGGCGAGTTTTGTCACCGGCGTCATGCCGCGAGCCCGCAGTGAACTGGCCCGCACCGAGTCGCGCCTGGTCGCCCTGAACAGCGCGCTGGAGATCAACTGCGCACTGCAGATCGACAAGCTGTCCGGTCTGCGCAACCCCGATGCATTCACCGACTTCGCAGAGCGCGCGAGCGATGCGCCGGAGTTTTTTGGCCACAGCTATGTGGATGCGGCCGGCGTGAACTGGCAGGAAATCAACCTTCAGTTGCTCGCCCAGCAAGCTCATTTTTTGACCATCAGCGCCTAGCGCGCTCACGTTTTCCCCCGGAAGGCTCACCATGTCCGTCATTGAAAAAATCCAGAAGCTGTTCAAAACAAAGCAAACGCCACCCGAGGACAGCATGGATGGTGTTTCCCTGGATATGTCGGTCGATCCGCTTGCCACGGGAGCTCTTGATGCGCAGGGCGGCATGGCTACCGCGATGTCGTCCACCCAGACCGACGCCGGCGACGACCCTGAAAGCCAGTCCCTGGAGGACACGCCTGACGATGTAGAGCTTTTGTCGCTGCCTTTGCTGGGCCGCAGGCCCATGGGCCAGCATCAGCGCGTGCTGGTGATTCTGCTGGCCTTCTCCGTCATTGTGCTGGGCTCGGTGACATTCATCGCGCTGACCCAGGCGGACCGGGTTGCGCAGCAGGTGGCCGCCACCGGACAGTCGCTGATGCAGTCGCAGCGGCTGGCCAAATCGGTGTCGCAGGCGCTGGTGGGCAGTGCACAGGCATTCCCCGACGTGCGTGAGAGCTCCGACGTGCTGGCCAAAACCGTGCGCGGACTGAAAGCGGGGGACGATTCCCTGCGGCTTGAGCCCGTGAACGCCGAACTCATGCCGGACGTGGAGACCGTCACCCCCCTGATGGAGCGCGCAGAGAAAAACGCATCCACCGTCATGGGGCAGCAGGCCATTTTGACGCAGGTGGGCAACGCGCTGCGCACCATCAACCGCCAATCTTCGGACCTGCTGGAAATCGCAGAGACGGTGTCGTCCCTCAAACTGCAGCAAAATGCGGCCCCGGCGGAAATTTCAGCGGCAGGCCAGCTGGTGATGTTGACCCAGCGTATTGGTAAGTCGGCCAACGAGTTCCTGACCATGGAAGGCGTGAGCCCGGAGGCGGTGTTTCTGCTGGGCAAGGACTTGAACTCCTTCAAGGAAATTGCCCAGGGCTTGCAGGAGGGCAGCCCCGAGTTGCGTCTGGTGGGGTCCAAGGACCCGCAGACACGCGAGCGGCTGGAAGCGCTGATGGCGCTGTACGAGCAGACCCGGGTGCAGGCCGGTGCGATTTTGGGTAACTTGCAGGGCCTGGTGTCGGCCCGTGAGGCGCAGGCATCGATTATTTCGGACAGCGAGGCCTTGCGCCGTGGTCTGGAAGACATTCAGGGCAAGCTGTCTTCGCAGACGGGTCTGGGGGCGGGGGCGCTGACTACCCTGGCGGTTGCTGCGGGCTTTGCCCTTCTGTGCGCGGTCGGCCTGGCGCGTTTGCAGGTGCTGGACAGCCGGCAGCGGCAGGGGGTTGCTGAAAACCAGCGGCTGGAGGCCAAAGGACAGGAGCAGGACGCCAAACGTGTCAACGACGCCAACCAGGCCGCCATTTTGCGGCTGATGAACGAATTGCAGACAGTGGCTGAAGGCGACTTGACGCAGGAAGCCACCGTGACCGAAGACATCACGGGCGCCATTGCCGACTCTGTGAACTACACGGTGGAGGAGTTGCGCCAGCTGGTGGGTAACGTGCAGAACACGGCGACCCGGGTTGCGCAGACGACGGCGCAGGTCGAGAGTACATCGACCGAGCTGCTTGCCGCATCGACCGAACAGCTGCGTGAAATTCGTGAAACCGGCCAGTCGGTGCTGGACATGGCGACCCGAATCAACCAGGTGTCCAGTCAGGCGCAGGAATCTTCCCAGGTGGCGCGTCAATCGCTGAGCGCCGCCGAGTCGGGTTTGCAGGCCGTGCAAAACGCCATCGGTGGTATGAACTCGATCCGCGACCAGATCCAGGAAACCTCCAAACGGATCAAGCGCCTGGGTGAATCGTCGCAGGAGATTGGCGAGATCACCGAGCTGATTTCCGACATTACCGAACAGACCAACGTGCTGGCGCTCAATGCAGCCATTCAGGCGGCGTCAGCCGGTGAGGCCGGGCGCGGCTTCTCGGTGGTTGCGGAGGAGGTGCAGCGACTGGCTGAACGTTCCGCAGATGCGACACGCCAGATTTCCGCGCTGGTGAAAGCGATTCAGACCGACACACAGGACGCGGTAGCCGCCATGGAACGCTCCACGCAGGGTGTGGTGGAAGGGGCCAAGCTGTCAGACAGCGCAGGTACCGCACTGTCCGAGATTGACCTGGTTTCACGCCGGCTGGCTGACCTGATTGAGCAGATTTCGAACTCTGCATCGCGGGAAGCCGAATCTGCCAACGTGGTGGCCGGCAACATCCAGCACATTTTCGCGGTGACGGAGCAAACCGGAGAAGGTACCCGCTCAACCGCCCAGCAGGTGCGTGACTTGTCCCGCATGGCTGAAGAGCTCCGACAGTCCGTTTCCCGCTTCAAGATCGCCTGATACAGGCCTCTGTCCCGCCTGTGAACCCCGACTCATGAACCGGTCTGCCATCTATGCCATCGAACGCCCCGAATTCATCACCCGCTGAACTCGACCTGGCCGTCAACGATCTCGGTCCCCTGGCCTGGGTGCTGGACGAACTCCGGAAATCACTCGATGGCGCAGCCAAGGCCCTGAAGCGTTTTGTCCGCGACGCCGAGCTGGCGCGCGGTTCGGACCTGGCAGCGCTGGATGCCAGCCAGTTGCGTATTGCCCGTCAGCAGTTGCATCAGGCGGTAGGCGCACTCGAAATGGTGGGGCTCGGTGCCCCGGCCCTGGTGTTGCGTGCCATGGAAGCGGCGGTCCAGAAATTTGTCCAGCACCCCGAGTTGTGCAGCCAGGAAGCGGCGACCAAGGTCGAGCAGGCCAGTTTTGCGCTGACCGAATACCTCGAAGGTGTGCTGGCGGACAAGCCGGTATCGGCGGTGTCCTTGTTCCCCCAGTACCGCGATGTGCAGGGGCTGGTCGGGGCAGACCGCATTCACCCGGCAGATCTGTGGGTGTTCGAGTGGCGCTGGATTGACCCCGCACTGGCGGTCAGTGCAGAACCCCGGGCCTATGACGATGCTTCGCGCCAACTGCTCGACCCGCTGGTTTTGAAGATCATGCGGACCGGCGATCCGTTCGCAGCGCAAAGTTTCAGGGACATGTGTCTGGGTTTTGCGCAGGCCGCCAGGGCGGGTGAACCGCGGGTGTTCTGGAAAATCGCTGCCGGTTTTTTTGAAGCGCTTGCGCGGGGCCTGCTCAAGCCCGATCTTTACGTCAAACGTGCCGCATCCCGGGTGTTGTTGCAATATGCTTCCCTGGCCAAAGGCGACACCAGTGCGTCCGACCGGCTGGCGCAGGATCTGCTTTTTTTCTGCGCCCAGGCGATTGCACCACACGCCACCGATGCGCCGGTTCTTTCGGCCGTGCGCGCCAGTTACGGCCTGGCCCGCTTCAAGCCCGTGGATTACGAGGCGGTGCAGTTTGGCCGCTTTGACCCGGCGCTGCTCGCCCAGGCGCGCAAGCGCATTGTGTCGGCCAAGGAAACCTGGTCGTCGCTGACTGCGGGCGATCTGGGCAAGTTCAAGACAGTGGCCGACCAGTTCAGCCTGGTGACCGATTCCCTGGTCAAGCTGCACCCCGCCAGTCAGCCGCTGGCCGAAGCACTGTCACGCGTAATTGATGCCGCAGTGCGCTCCACCCAGCCGCCACCGATCGAGTTGGCCCTCGAAGTGGCCACCGCCATGCTGTACCTTGAAGCTGCCTTCGAGGACCTGGACCCGAACGATCCGCAGCTGGCCAGCAGGACGGCCAAGCTGGCCCAGCGTCTGGACGCGGCTCGAAGCGGTGGTGAAGCGCAGCCGCTGGAGCCGTGGATGGAAGAGCTTTACCGGCGCGTCAGCGACAAGCAGACCATGGGCAGCGTGGTCGGCGAGTTGCGTATTTCGCTCAGTGAGCTGGAAAAGTCCCTCGATGTGTTTTTCCGCAATCCCCAGGAAAAAGCGGCCCTGACCGCCGTACCCGGACAGCTTTCGCAAATGCGCGGTGTGCTTTCCGTTTTGGGGCTGGATCAGGCCTCGCAGGCGGTGCTGCGCATGCGCGACAGTGTCGAGCAGATGCTGGTCACCGAAGTGGACGAGCAATTGGCCCGGTCTGCCGGCACCTTTGAGCAACTCGGCAACAACCTCGGTGCCTTGAGCTTTCTGATTGACATGCTCAATTACCAGCCGGCACTGGCCAAGAAGCTGTTTGTTTACGATGAGCTCAAGGGTGAACTCAAGCCCCTGATGGGGCGTATCCACACCAGCCATGATGCCGCGTCCAGCGCCTCTGCCGGCAGCGAGTTGTCGCAGGAGCTGCTGTCGGTGGTACAGGACGCAGAGGCCGGGGTTTCCGCAGAAAATTTAAGCGTCAAGCTGGACGTGCTGGCCACCCACGCGGCGCTGGCGGACCAACCCGCGCTGGCCCGTACCGTGCGTGATGCAGCGCTGGCTGTGGCTGGTAACAGCGGCATGCAGGCCAACCCGGACTCACTGACACAGCTGGTGGCCGCGGCTGCGCCTGTCGCTGTGGAACCGGCGCCACCTGCCGGTTCAGCCGCCGCTGGCGCTGATTTCGAAGAAGACGACCTGCGCGATATTTTCCTCGAGGAAGCGCGTGAGGTCACAGGTCAGGCCCAGGCGGCGCTGGCTGCATTGATGCATGAGCCGGGCGACATCGGTGAGCTCACGGTGCTGCGCCGTGCTTTCCATACCCTCAAGGGCAGCTCCCGCATGGTGGGGCTCAACGAGTTTGGTGAGGCCGCATGGTCCATGGAGCAACTGCTCAACACCTGGCTGGCCGAGCAGAAATCTTCGAACGACGAATTCCGCGGTCTTTGCGTGCAGGCCATGGATGCTTTTGCCGTCTGGATTGAGGACATCGCTGCCAACCGGGATGCGCCGTGGGCGGCTTCCGCATTCCGCGCCAGTGCTGAAGCCATGCGCCTGGAAGGCCGGTCATTGGCTTTGACACGTCCCGCTGTGTCTGTTGCCGCTCCTGCAGCGCCGGAGCCGGTCGTGGAAATTCCTGCCATGGTGCAGGAAGCAGCGCCTTTGCAGGCCAGCGCAGAGCCGGATTTTGACTTCGCTTTCGACCTGCCTGCCGCAGCGCCGGCTGAAGCGGTAGCGCCGGTACAGGCTGCTGAAGCTGTAGCGCCGGCCGAGCCGGTGCCGTTGATGCCCGCCGCGCCGCAGGAGTTTTCTCTCGACGAGATTCAGGGCATAGACTTTGACAGCCTGGCTGCTCTGTCCGATGTTCCCGCAGAGCCGGTGGTGGCGTCGACGCTCGCCGCTGACAGCGTGTTTGAGCTGGAGCTGCCCGAGCCGCCTTCGACCGCCGGCGGAGCCGAAGCGCTGGAATTGTCCAGCGCAGATTTTGACGCCCATTTCACGCTGGACGCCGGACCTGCCGAACCAGGTCTGGCCGCGACACCGGCGGCCGAGCTGACTGCAGCCGCGGTCGACGATGTGCTGGACTTTGACTTTATCGCAGGCGCACTGGATACGCCGGTGCAACCCCCTGCAGCTGCGGTAGTTGAAGCGCAGGTTTCCCCCTTGCCGGACTTTGATGATCCGGCCAGCGATGAGGCCGGCGGTGATGAACAGATCAAGGTGATTGGCGCCTTGCGCATCGGTATTCCGCTGTACAACGTCTATCTGAACGAGGCCGACGAATGGTCGCGCCGCCTGGTCACCGAGGTCACCGAGTGGACGATGGAGCGGGACCGGCCCATAGGCGACTCGACCCTTGCCCTGACCCATTCGCTCGCGGGCAGCTCTGCCACCGTCGGTTTTGAGGCCTTGTCGGAAATGGCCCGCGCGCTCGAAAATGCCTTGCAGCAGTCGCAAAGCCATCAGGCGCGGGCAGTCAAGAACCACAGCCAGTTGTTCATTGATGCGGCAGAGGACATACGCCGCTTGTTGCATCAGTTTGCCGCTGGTTTTCTGAAGCAGCCTGACGCCAGCCTGCTACAGGCCTTGCGCGACATCAACTACGCCATTCCCGACGCTGCCGCCGCTGCTGTTTCCGGGCCGGAGCTTGTGCCGCAGGCGCCTGCCCCGCTGGACGCTCCGCTGGCCGTGGACAGCGCCGCCATCCCGGCTCCGGCGGCCAGCATGCGGCTGTCGGCCAAAGAGATTGCGCAGGCACTGGTGATTGCCCAGCCGGTTGTTGCCCCTGTGGCGCCCGTTATCCAGCCCGAGCCCGAACCGCTGCCGGAACCGTGGGTGGCGCAGCCACCCGCAGCAGCACCGGTAGCGGATGCCGTCAAGGCGCCAGAGCCTTCCCGGCTCGCGGCCGCAGCGGCGTTTGCTGAAGACATGGACGATGAGTTCGACGCAGTCGACGCCATCGATCCGGATCTGTTCTCCATCTTTGAAGAGGAGGGGGCAGAGTTGATGCCTCAGTTGGGCGGAGCCCTGCGGCAATGGTCGGCCCGGCCGGACAACCTCGGTGCGCGCAACGAGGTATTGCGTGCGCTTCATACCCTCAAAGGCAGTGCCCGGCTGGCCGGTGCCATGCGTCTGGGTGAGATGGCGCACAAGATTGAATCCGACATCGAACACATGGGTTCCGATGCGGCAGCGTTCCAGAATTTTGAATCGCTGCTGACGACTTTTGATGCGATGCAGGCCAATTTTGAGGCCTTGCGTCATCCCGGTGAAACGCCTGAAGCGCTGCAGCCGCTGGCGCAGGAGGCTGGCGCGCCGCAGGTCCCCTTGTCCGGTCTGGAGTCCCAGGCGGCGACCGGGGGCCCAGTGGCACCGGCGGGCCGCAAGGTCACCATGTCGCTGGCGCAGGCCACGGCATTGCAGCCCTTGCGGGCGGTGGCGTCGGGGTCCATCCGGGTGCGCTCGCAGTTGCTGGACCGCATGGTCAACCAGGCCGGTGAGGTCATGATCACGCGCTCGCGGCTGGAGGCCGAGCTCGGGCAGTTGCGCGGATCCCTCAACGATTTGAGTGGCAACTTGAATCGCCTGCGCGCCCAGTTGCGCGACGTTGAGCTGCACTCCGAGACGCAGATGCAGTCCCGCTTGCAACAGGCCAAAGAGGCCCAGTTGGGCTTTGATCCACTCGAGTTTGACCGCTTCACGCGTGTGCAGGAGTTGACCCGCATGATGGCCGAGTCCGTCAATGACGTGGCCACCGTGCAGCGCACCTTGCAGCGCACGGTGGAGGCAACCGAGGATGACCTGATTGCCCAGGCGCGCCAGACCCGTGAATTGCAGCGCGATTTGCTGCGCACCCGCATGGTGGAGTTTGAGGGCATTTCCGAGCGCCTGTACCGCGTGGTGCGGCAGGCCTCCAAGGAAACCGGCAAGCAGGTGCGCCTGGACCTGCAGGGCGGCACCATCGAGATGGACCGCGGCATGCTGGACCGCATGACACCTGCGTTTGAGCATTTGCTGCGCAATTGCGTGGCGCATGGCATTGAAGATCCGCAGACCCGGATTGGTGCGGGCAAGGATGCCAGTGGCCTGATCACCGTCAGCCTGCAGCAATCGGGCAACGATGTGTCGGTGGAATTCCGCGATGACGGTGCCGGCCTCGATTTGCAGCGCATCCGCGAAAAAGCGCTGGCATCGGGTTTGCTGGCAGAAGGCCAGCAGATCAGCGACGACGAAGCGGCCAACCTGATTTTCATGCCGGGCTTCAGCACTGCTTCGCAGGTGACTGAACTGGCCGGACGCGGCATTGGCATGGACGTGGTGCGCTCCGAAGTCAACTCGCTCGGTGGCCGCATTGAAACCACCACAGTGGCTGGCAAAGGCACCAACTTCAAGCTGGTTCTGCCGCTGACCACCGCGGTCACGCAGGTGGTCATGCTGCGCTCCGGTGGCCTGTCGGTGGGCGTTCCCGCCAACGTGGTCGAGACCGTTCGCCGCGTCACGGCCAAGGATTTGCAGCAGGCCTACAACAGCGGTGTGGTGGACGTGGCAGGCGAGGCGGTACCGTTTTTCTGGTCCGGGGCCCTGCTGCAGGCATCGCGCCTGAGCACCGAGCCGCAGGGCAAGACGGCGCCGGTGATTATTTTCCGCAGCGCGGCGCAGCGGCTGGCATTACATGTGGATGAAGTGCTGGGCACCCAGGAGGTGGTGGTTAAAAACCTCGGGCCCCAGTTGTCGCGGCTTCCGGGCCTGGCAGGCATGTCGGTGCTGGCCTCCGGTGCGGTGGTGCTGATCTACAACCCGGTGGCGCTGGCTTTTGTTTATGGCCAGCAGGCGCGCGCCTGGAGTTCCGACAGCGCAGAGCCGCACATGCTTGAGCAGGCGGCTGCTGACGGGGACGGCAGTTCCGGCGGTGCGGCCCTTGCGCGCTTGCCTGCCACCCCGGTGACTCCCCAGATCCCGCTGATTCTGGTGGTGGATGATTCCATCACCGTGCGGCGCGTGACCCAGCGTCTGTTGCAGCGCGAAGGTTATCGCGTGTCCATGGCCGCCGACGGTTTGCAGGCCCTGGAGCGCTTGCAGGAAGAGCGGCCCACCGTGGTGCTGTCTGACATTGAAATGCCGCGCATGGACGGTTTTGACCTGGCGCGCAACATCCGTGGGGATGTGCGTCTGCGGGATCTGCCCATCATCATGATCACCTCGCGCATTGCCGAGAAGCACCGCGAACATGCCAAGGAACTGGGTGTGGACCACTACCTTGGCAAGCCCTATGCCGAGGATGAACTGCTCAGCCTGATCCGCCACTACTGCAGCACCGAAGCTTCGGTGTAATCGTCAATCGGGGCTGCAGCCCATGCTGCATCCGCGCAAGCAGCTATAAAAAATATAGCAACTAGGGCAATGCGGCGTTTTTGACCACGGCATAACGTTGCAGCGTCAAGGCCCGGGCTTCATCGTGTTGCACGATGGGCCGCGGATAGTTGTCACCCAGACGCACGCCGGCGGCTGCCAATGCCACGGGTTTGGCCAACCACGGGCTGTGCAGGTCGGGCCCCGACAGGCCGGCGAGCTGCGGCAGGTACTTGCGTATGAACCGGCCGTCCGCATCAAATTTTTCGCTCTGGCTGGTGGGATTGAAGATACGGAAATAGGGCTGCGCATCACAGCCACTGCTGGCCGCCCATTGCCAGCCGCCGTTGTTGGCCGACAGGTCGAAGTCATTGAGTTTTTCGGCGAAGTACTGCTCGCCCCAACGCCAGTCCAGCCCCAGGTCTTTCACCAGAAAGCTCGCTGTGACCATGCGCAGCCGGTTGTGCATGTAGCCGCTCTGGTTGATCTGCGCCATGGCGGCATCGACCAGCGGGTAGCCGGTGCGACCCTCGCACCAGGCCTTGAACAGCGTTGTGGCGGCAAGGCCTTGCTCCCAGCCGATCGCGTCGTACGCCGGTTTGAAAGCACGCGTTGCGACATGCGGGAAGTTGCTGAGGATCTGCGCATAGAAGTCGCGCCATATCAGCTCGCTGAGCCAGACCGCCGCACCGGCGCTGCCCTCGCCCTGCAGACGCAGGGCCACGCCTGCGAGCCGGCGAATGGACAGCGTGCCAAAGCGCAGGTGCACGCCCAGGTAGCTGGGCCCTTTGACAGCCGGAAAATCGCGCGTGGCATGGTACTGGTCCATACGGCCCATGAAATCTTCAAACACCCGCATGCCGCCGCTGCTGCCCGTGGCGATCTTCAGCGCCGCGAGGTTGGTCGCAGCAAACCCGATGTCGGCCAGGGTGGGCACGGCCGCGCGCAGGGCCTGGGGCCGGCTTGCCAGCGCGGCAGCGTACGCTGGCACCGGGTAAGGCTCCAGGTAAAAGCGGTCCACCTTCTTCAGCCAGGCGTTTTTGTAGGGCGTGAACACGCTGTACGGCTTGCCACCCAGCGTCAGCACTTCCGCACGTTCAAAAATCACATGATCCTTGAAGCTGTGCAAGGCCTTGCCATCGAGTGCCAGGGCTTCGGCCACGCGGGCGTCGCGCAGCAGCGCCTGGGGTTCGTCGTCGTGGTTGGTGAACACCGCGTCTGCCGCCAGCGAGCGGGCCAGCGCAGGCAGGGCCTCAACCGGCCAGGCATGTTCGATGATCAGGCCGGCGTCGGCCACGCTGTGCGGCCTGGCCATCTCCCGCAGCTGCTGGTCCAGATCGAGCAGCGACTCCCGGATGAACTCGACCCGGCGGTCGGCGCGCGGCAGCGGATCAAGAATCTCACGGTCAAAGACGAAGACGCAAAAGACTTGCCGGCAGGTTTTCAGCGCATGGTAAAGCGCGGCATTGTCATCCGCGCGCAAATCACGCCGGAACCACATGAGGCCTGTGTCGTATTTCTTGTTCATGGCTGGAGGGTGTGGGCGTGGTCGCCGGGTTTTTCTTCCCGCGCAGCCCGGCTGTGCGTAAAATCATGGCATGGCACTGGATTCTGCACCGATCAACCTGACACACCATTTCCTGATTGCCATGCCCGGGCTCGATGATGTGGCATTTGCCCGAAGTGTGGTCTACATGTGTGAACACAGTGATCGCGGCGCGCTCGGGCTGGTCATCAACAAGCCCAGCGACATCAACCTTCAGGGCCTGTTCGACAAGGTGGAACTGCCGCTGCGGCGTGGCGACCTCACCGATTCCCCGGTATTTCAGGGGGGGCCGGTACAGACCGAGCGCGGTTTTGTGCTGCACGAGTGCATGCTGGCGGGCAGCGAGTCGGTCTACGCTTCCACCATGACCATCCCCGGCGGCCTGGAGATGACCACCTCCAAGGACGTGCTGGAAGCGCTGTCCAGCGGTGCCGGTCCGCGCAAGGTCTTTGTCTCGCTGGGGTATTCGGCCTGGGGAGAAGGCCAGCTGGAGTCTGAGATTTCAGACAACAGCTGGTTGACGGTGGAGGCCGACCTCGCACTTATTTTTGACACGCCGGTTGAGCAGCGTTATGACAAGGCTCTGCTGCTGCTGGGCCTGCAGAGCTGGATGCTCTCGCCCGAGGCAGGGCACGCATGAACGCAGCGGCCCCGCCTGTCATGGCCACCGGACTGCAAACATTTCTCGCTTTCGATTTTGGCCTCAAGCGCACCGGCGTGGCCAGCGGCAACCGGCTGACCCGCACTGCCAGCGCGCAGGGCAGTATTGCAGCCGAGGGTGATGCCAGGTTCGCGGCCATCGCCCTGAAAATCAGGGAGTGGCAGCCTGACGCCCTGGTGGTGGGTATTCCCTTCCATCCCGACGGCGCCAGCCACGACAACACTGCGCGCGCCCTGAAATTTGCCCGCCAGCTGCGTGGCCGCTTCGGCCTGCAGGTGTTTGAGGTCGATGAACGTTACAGCACCACCGAGGCCTTGTCACAGGGCGCGCAGGATGCCGACGCGGCCTCCGCCTGCATCATCCTTGAGCAATTTTTAAGGAGTCTTTCATGAGCAGCCTGACCCTGGATGCCGAAGCCCTGTACCGTGAGGTTCTTCGCGCCATGCAGCAGATGCTGGCCAGCTCTGCCCGGCCGCCCCGGCTGGTGGGTGTGGCCTCCGGCGGCGTCTGGCTGGCCGAACGCCTGCGTACCGACCTGGCCCTGGCCGAGGAGATGGGAACGCTCTCGTCGGCCATGCACCGGGACGATTTTGCGCAACGCGGCCTGTCGGCGGGTGGCCAGACCGTGCTGCCGTTTGACGTCAACGGAGCCGACCTGATCGTGCTCGATGATGTGCTTTACACCGGCCGCACCATCCGGGCGGTGCTCAACGAGTTGTTTGACTATGGCCGGCCGGCCAGTGTGCGGCTGGTGGTGCTGGTGGACCGGGGCGGGCGCGAGTTGCCGATACAGGCCGATTTTGCGGCCGCGCGGGTTGCGCTGCCGTCCTCGCAATCGCTGGCGCTGGCGCGTGCCGAGGACGGGCGTTTCAGCCTGCAGGTGCAGGGAGCCGCGTCATGACATCCTGCGCTGTTGAAACGTCGTGGCCGGGGAGAGCATGAACATGTTGTACCGGCGAAATCCCCAGCTCAACAAAAACGGTGAATTGATCCACCTGCTGTCCATCGAGGGCCTGCCCAAGGCCACGCTGGTACAAATCCTCGACACCGCCGCCAATTTTGTCAGCGTCAGCGACCGCGAGGTCAAGAAAGTCCCCCTGCTGCGCGGCAAGAGTGTCTTCAACCTGTTCTTTGAGAACTCGACGCGGACCCGCACCACTTTCGAGATCGCGGCCACACGTCTGTCGGCCGACGTGATCAACCTCGATATCGCGCGGTCTTCGGCCTCCAAGGGCGAGTCGCTGCTGGACACCATCTCCAACCTGAGCGCGATGGCCGCCGACCTGTTTGTGGTGCGGCACAGCGAGTCCGGTGCGCCGTATCTGATTGCGCAACATGTGGCGCCACATGTCCACGTCATCAACGCCGGCGATGGCCGCCATGCCCACCCGACCCAGGGACTGCTGGACATGTACACCATTCGCCACTACAAAAAGGATTTCAGCCAGCTCACGGTGGCGATTGTGGGCGACGTGCTGCACTCGCGCGTCGCCCGCTCTGACATCCATGCGCTGACAACGCTGGGTTGCCCCGAGGTGCGGGTGGTGGGGCCCAAAACCCTGGTGCCCGCCGACATGGCGCAGATGGGTGTGCGTGTCTGCCACACGCTGGAAGAAGGCATCAAAGGCGCGGACGTGATCATCATGCTGAGGCTGCAAAACGAGCGCATGTCCGGTGCCTTGCTGCCCAGCAGCCATGAGTTCTTCAAGAGTTTCGGTCTGACGACTGAAAAGCTGCAGCTCGCCAAACCGGATGCGATTGTCATGCACCCGGGGCCGATCAACCGGGGTGTTGAAATTGATTCGGCGGTGGTCGATGGCGCGCAAAGTGTGATCCTGCCGCAAGTCACTTTCGGCATCGCCGTGCGCATGGCGGTGATGGGTATTGTTGCCGGGAACGACGCATGAAGATGTGCCCCCACGGTCGCTCACTGCGTGTAGCTCCCTGCACCTTGCAGGCCGCCGCTCGCCAGAGGCTTCGCTTCTGTCGCCTGTCCAAAGCTGCTCAAGCAGCTTTGGAGCCGCAGGCTCCAGCCCCGAGGGGGCTGCTGCGCCTGCGGCCCGGCAAAGCCGGTTCCGCGGCCCCTGCTGGCCTGAGATCAACGTTCGGTTTGTCGAGCGATATAACCATCCTGTAATGTCATGAAGATACTCATCAAAAACGGTCGGGTGATCGATCCGCTTTCGGGGCTTGACCAGATCGGCGACGTGGCGGTTGCTGCCGGGCGCATCGTCTCGCTCGGTGCCGCGCTGCCTGATTTTTCGCCGAACAAGGTCATTGATGCCGCCGGGTGTGTGGTGGCGCCGGGCCTGATGGATCTGTCGGTTCGCCTGCGTGAACCGGGCTACGAACACGAGGGCATGCTGGAGAGTGAGCTCGCAGCGGCTGTGGCCGGCGGCATCACCAGCCTGGTTTGTCCGCCCGATACCGACCCGGTGCTCGACGAACCCGGCCTGGTCGAAATGCTCAAGTTTCGCGCCGAAAAGCAGCACCAGTCGCGTGTCTTTCCGCTCGGTGCGCTGACACGCGCCCTGCAGGGCGAAGCACTGACCGAGATGATGGAGCTGACCGAGGCCGGCTGTGTCGGTTTCAGCCAGGCCGAGGTACCGCTGGCCAACACCCAGGTGTTGCTGCGCGCACTGCAATATGCAGCCAGCTTTGGCTACTGTGTCTGGCTGCGTCCGCAGGACAGCTGGCTCAGCAGCGGTGTGGCCGCCAGCGGTGCGCTGGCGACCCGGCTCGGCCTGAGCGGTGTGCCTGTGGTGGCCGAGACGATCGCGCTGCACACGATTTTCGAGCTGGTCCGTGTGACCGGCGCGCGTGTGCATGTCTGCCGCATCAGCAGTGCCGCCGGCGTGACGCTGCTGGCCCGCGCCAAGGCAGAAGGCCTGCCGGTCACGGCGGATGTCAGCATCAACAGCCTGCACCTGATCGATACCGACATTGGCTACTTCGACAGCCGCATGCGCCTGAACCCGCCGCTGCGCCAGCAGCGCGACCGCGATGCCTTGCGCCTGGCCCTGCTCGACGGCACCATCGACGCGCTGGTCTCTGACCACACGCCGGTAGAGGCGGACGCGAAAACCTTGCCTTTTGCCGAGGCCGAGCCCGGCGCGACTGGGCTGGAGCTGTTGCTGGGGCTGGGCTGCAAGTGGGGCCAGGACAGTGGCGCGGGCCTGGCGCAGGCGCTGGCCGTGCTGACCAGCGGACCTGCCAGGGTGCTCGGTAGCGCGCTCGGCAGCCTTCAAGCCAGCGTCGGCCAGCTGGTCAAGGGGGGTGTGGCAGACCTGTGCATCTTCGACCCACAGGCGGAATGGACGGTGCAGCCCGACGCGCTCAAAAGCCAGGGTAAACACACGCCGTTTTCCGGCTACCAGTTGCCGGCCCGCGTGCGCTGGACGCTGGTTGCCGGGCAGGTGGCTTACGAGGCCTGATACCCATGCGCCAGATCAGGGCCGTGTGGCGGCTGTTGCGTTGCCTCATGCATATTGCCGGTGGCATCTGGACCATCCTGACGCTGTTTCCGAGGCTGGGCCAAACTGCGAGGGAGGCCCGGGTCCAGGTCTGGGCGCAGGCCATGCTGCCGCTGGCCGGCATCGAGCTGGTGGTCAGCGGCACTCCGGTGGCAAGTGGCCCGGCGCTGCTGGTGGCCAATCACCTGTCCTGGCTGGACATTGTGGTGATGCATGCCGCACGTTACTGCCGCTTTGTATCCAAGTCGGATATCCAGCACTGGCCGCTGGTCGGCATCCTGGCCGGAGGCGCCGGCACCCTTTACATAGAGCGCGAATCCAGGCGTGATGCGCACCGGGTGGTGCACCACATGAGCGAACGTTTGCGGCAGGGCGATGTGCTGGCGGTGTTTCCAGAGGGCACGACCGGTGATGGCACCAAACTCAAACCCTTCCATGCCAACCTTCTGCAGGCGGCGATTTCCAGCAACAGCTGTGTGCAGCCCGTGGCTTTGCGTTTTGTGGATGTGGATACCGGGCAAACCAGTTTTGCGCCGCGTTACATCGACGACGATTCTATTTTTGTGTCGATCTGGGAAACACTGTGCGTGCCGCGACTGCGGGCAGAGGTCATTTTCGGGCAAGCCCAGCTCTGCGCAGGCAGGGACCGGCGCAGCTGGGCCGCCGATCTGCAGGCAGAAGTCGGGCGCTTGCTGGCCGCCTACTCGCGCTGAAAGGTCACGACGTGATCGACCTCGGCCCGGATGCCTATCCACTCGCCGAGCGCGTGGTCGTGGTGCGAAGGCACATGCGCCATCACCGTTTCCCCGGTTTTGAGCTGAAGTGTGTATAAAAACTCGGAGCCGCGGAAGGACTTGCGCAGGATTTGCGCTTTCACCGGCGCTGCGTCGTCATGCACGATGTCGTCGGCGCGCAGCAGCACGTCACACTCGCCCCCTGGATAGGCATCGGGCAGGGGACACTCGAGCATGTCGCTGAGATTGCCCAGCGCAGTGTGCACCACCGTGTTGTCGCCCTGTTGCGAGATCTGCGCCCGGGTAAACACCCCGTGGCCGATGAAGTCCGCCACAAAACGCGTGGCCGGCCGGTGGTACAGCTCATAGGCATCGGCCCACTGGTGTAACTGGCCTTCATGCATGACGCCTATGCGGTCACCGATGGCAAAGGCTTCAAGCTGGTCGTGCGTGACAAACAGCGCGGTGGCGCCAGCCTGCTTCAGGATGCCGCGCACCTCATGCGCCAGGCGTTCGCGCAAGTCCACATCAAGGTTTGAAAAAGGCTCGTCCAGCAGCAGCAGGCGTGGCCGGGGGGCCAGCGCGCGGGCCAGCGCCACGCGCTGCTGTTGGCCACCGGACAGCTCATGTGGATAACGCCTGTACACGCTGCCCAGGCCCACCAGCTCCAGCACTTCTTCGACCCGTTGCCTGCGCTCGGGGTGTTTCAGGTTCGTCAGGCCAAAAGCCACGTTGTGCGCCACATCAAGATGCGGAAACAGCGCGTAGTCCTGAAACACCATGCCGATGCGGCGCTGCTCGGCGGGGATGTGCACCTTCTCGCTGCTGACGGTTTCGCGGGCCAGCAAAATGCTGCCGTGCTGCACCTGCTCCAGACCCGCCACGGCACGCAGCAGCGTGGTTTTTCCACAGCCTGAAGGCCCGATCAGCACACCTATTTCACCCGCCACCAGGCCCAGCGAGACCCCGTTGACGGCGGGGCGTGAACGGCCCGCGTAGTGCACCACCAGATGCGAAATGTCCAGAAACATGCTGGTAATTGTAGATGCTTACAATTCTCATTTGCAGTGCCCGGATTGGGCCCGGTTCGGCCCGGCTCCGGCGCGGGCCGCCAGGCCGCGCGCTGAACCCCGGCAACCCTCTTTTCCAGGACTTCATGTTTCGTCGTTTTGTGTCGCCCGTCCTGTGGTTTCTGCTGATGTCGGCGCTCACCTTGCCGGTGCTGGCGGTGATCCTGTCGTGGCTGGAACTGCGCGGCCAGTCCCTGCCCATCCTGCAGGAAATGTGGCAAACCGTGTTGCCCGAGTACGTGCTGACATCGCTGCTGCTGTGTCTGTCGGTGGCTGCCGGGGTAGCGCTGCTGGGCGCCGCCACGGCTTGCGCGGTGAGTCTGTTCGAGTTTCCCGGACGCCGCTTTTTTACCTGGGCGCTGCTGCTGCCGCTGGCCATGCCGGCTTATGTGGTGGCCTACGCCTACACCGACTTTCTGCAATACGCGGGGCCGCTGCAAAGCTGGTTGCGCGCGAGTTTCGGCCTTCAGGGCCGCCTGCTGCCCGAGATACGCAGCCTGGGCGGGGCCATACTGGTTTTCACCGTGACGCTTTACCCCTATGTCTATTTGCTGGCGCGTACCGCGCTGTCCGAGCGCGCCGTGCATTTGATGGAGGCGGCCCGTCTGCTGGGCGCGCCGCTGGGCCGCCGTATTCGTGACGTCGCGTTGCCGCTGGCGCGGCCGGCCGTGGCGGCGGGTGTGGCGCTGGCGCTGATGGAAACGCTGGCCGACTTTGGCGTATCCAGCTACTTTGGCGTCCAGACCTTCACCGCCGGTATTTACAAGGCCTGGCTGGCCATGGACAACCGCCTGGCGGCTGCGCAATTGGCAACCGCCTTGCTGCTGGTGGTGGCGGTTCTGCTGAAGATCGAGCAGCACGCGCAAAAACGCATGCGTTTTGCCGGCAGCCGCGGCAGCCGTGCCGGGGCGGCAGACGCAGCCCCGATTGGCCTGAGTGGCTTGCGCGCAGCGCTGGCCTGGGTATTGTGTGCCTTGCCGATCGCCCTGGGTTTTGTGCTGCCTGTGCTGTTCATGCTGCGTCCGCTGAGCGCCGCCTGGGGCGAGTTGCCCTGGAGCCAGTTCGCGGCCTGGGCCATGAACAGCGTGGGCCTGGCCAGCTTGAGTGCCTTGCTGGCCACCGGCATCGCACTGGGGCTGGCTTTTGCGCTGCGCCGCCGGCCCCATGTGCTGACACGGGTGGCCGCGCAGATCGCGAGCCTCGGTTATGCGGTGCCGGGCGCCGTGGTGGTGGTGGGTCTGCTCCTGCCTTTGGGCTGGCTGCAGGCTGTGGCGCCCAACAGTGCAGCCGGCTACTGGATCACCGGCACGGTGCTCGGTGTAGTCTGGGCCTACCTGGTCCGTTTTACCGCAGTGGCGCTTCAGTCGGTGCAAAGCGGCTACTCGCGCGTTCCCGCCAGTTTTGACGACAGCGCGCGCATGCTGGGCACCACGGGCGCCGCTTTGCTGGCGCGGGTTCACTGGCCCCTGCTCAAGCGCTCGGTAGGCGCGGCCGCTTTGCTGGTGTTTGTGGATGTGATGAAAGAGCTGCCAGCCACGCTGGTGCTGCGCCCTTTCAACAGCGACACGCTGGCGGTGGTGACCTATCAGCTGGCGCGTGACGAGCGGCTTGGAGAGGCGGCCTTGCCCGCTCTGGCGCTGGTGCTCGTGGGGCTGCTGCCGGTGCTGCTGCTGGGCCGCACCCTCAAAGCCCGCTAAGCCCGCATGCAGGCGCTTGCCGCTTCTACCTGGCCCTGCGCCGCCAGGGCTGTAGGCAGCTGCCTACGGCTGCTGATTCTGTCTGCCTACCTCCCTGGTGTGGCCTTCTTCCTAAAGTGAATGCCTCCAGCCGGAGGGCTGGGAAAACATTTTCTTTCAGACCATCATCACCAAGGAAACACACCATGAAAACCAGTCTCGCCATGTTGACCCTGGCCGTGTCTTGCGCTTTTGCCGGCCATGCGATGGCGCTCACCAAAGAGGAATACAAGACGCAAAAAGACCGTGTGGAGGCCGACTACAAAACCGCCAGGGAAAAGTGCGCTTCCCTGAGCGCCAATGCCAAAGACATCTGCCAGGCCGAAGCCAGGGGCGCGGAGAAAGTGGCCAAAGCCGAGCTCGAAGCCCAATACAAGCCCGGCACCAGCCACGATAAAAAAGTGCGCGACGCCAAGGCCAATGCGGCTTATGACGTGGCCAGGGAAAAATGTGATGACCTGGCCGGCAATGCCAAGGATGTCTGCGTGAAAGACGCCAAAGCCGCGCGCACCACGGCCAAGGCAGATGCCAAAGTCAGCAAGGTCAGCGCGGACGCGAACAAGGACAGGGCGGGCGCCGTGGCAGATGCCAAAAAAGACGCCACCAGTGACAAAAATGACGCCTTGTACAAGGCTGCCAGGGAGCGTTGTGACGCGATGTCAGGTAATGCCAAAGAGGCTTGCCAGAGCGACGCCAAAACAAAATTCGGCCTGAAGTAAAGCCGCTGAGGGGCCTGGCCCCGGCCGCTATTGGCGATTCCCGGCCTGACTTGCAGGACCGGGAGTTTTTTTGTTCAGCACAAAAACAGGCTGCAGCCCTTGATGGACGTACGTAAGCAGCTATCTAATTTGTAGCATTCTGGCAGCCGGACGACTTTTGCGGCGGCGGCAATAACCCATGAGGCCAGCCCATCGACGTATTTGCTTAAAATCGGGGCATCCCAAGGACACATGCATGCAAATCGACAAAGAGCTGGATACCCGAGGCCTGAACTGCCCCTTGCCCATTCTGAAGGCAAAAAAAGCCCTGGCCGAGATGAGCAGCGGCCAGTTGCTGCGTGTGGTCTCGACCGATGCCGGGTCGACGCGGGACTTCATGGCTTTTGCGCGGCAGACCGGCAATGAGCTGGTGGAGCAGCAGATCCACGGCGGCGACTTCATTCACGTTCTCAAGCGGCGCTAGGGCTATTGGCCCCCACGCTCCCCACTGCGTGTGGTTCGCTGCCCCCCGAGGGGGCTGTGCTTGCTTGGGCGGCCCTGCGCTGCGCACGCCCCCACGCTCCCTACTGCGTGTGGTTCGCGAGGCCTTGCAGGCCGCGGCTCGCCAGACGTTTCGCCCCTGTCGCCTGTCCAAAGCTGCTCAAGCAGCTTTGGAGCCGCAGGCTCCAGCCCCTCGGTGGCGCTGCGCGGGGCCGATTCAGGGAATCTGAAGGTTTATCAGGTAGTTGCGAAAGTGTCCGCCAACTTCCGGGTGCGCCAGCGCGAGTTCGACGGTGGCTTCGAGAAAACCTTCCTTGCTGCCACAGTCATAACGTTTGCCGCTGTACTGGAAGGCATACACCGACTCCCGCGCCATCAGGCCGGCAATACCATCGGTCAACTGGATCTCGCCGCCCACGCCCGTGGGCTGACTGCGAATGTGCTGGAACACCGCTGGCGTGAGGATGTAGCGGCCAGCCACCGCCATGCGCGAGGGGGCGGTCTCTGGCGCCGGTTTTTCCACCATCTTGCTGACTTTCATGAGTCTGTCACTGACCGGCTCACCGGCCACGATGCCGTAACGTTTCGTGTGCGCGAGCGGCACCTCCTGAACGGCCAGCACCGATTGCTGCAACTCACTGAACCGGGCCGCCATCTGCGCCAGAACCGGTGGTGTGCCCACCATCAGGTCGTCGGCCAGCAGCACCGCAAAAGGTTCCTGGCCGACCAGGTGTTCGGCGCATAAAACTGCGTGTCCCAGGCCCAGTGAGCGTGGCTGGCGCACGTAGGAAAAGTCCATATCGCTGGGGTTCATCGAACGCACCAGGGCCAGCAGATCGAATTTTTGGGCGGCTTCGAGCTCGGTTTCGAGCTCATAGGCGGTGTCAAAGTGATCTTCGATGGCCCGCTTATTGCGTCCGGTGACAAAAATCATGTGACGTATGCCCGCTGCGTAGGCTTCTTCGACCGCGTATTGAATCAATGGCTTGTCCACCACCGGCAACATTTCCTTCGGTTGGGCTTTGGTGGCAGGCAAAAAACGGGTTCCCAGACCGGCCACGGGAAAAACCGCCTTCTTCAAAGTTGTGACTTTATTCATTTACTGGGCCAGGCAAAGGGGCTAGAGTGTTGCGAGACTGATACAGATTTTGTATCGCCTGGCGGCGGAGTGACTGAAAAGAATAACAGTAACAAGGGGCTTTTTTTGGACATCTTACTTCTTGATGCACTGGTTCCAGAGGCCATGGCCTGGCTGGAAACCCGGCACAGCGTGGAATACCGGCCCGAGCTTGCCGATGACCTCACGGTGCTGCGCAAGGCTGCCTATAAAACCCGGGGCATTGTTTTTCCGCGGCAGACCGTCGTGACGCGCGATTTTCTGGATTTCCTGCCCAAACTCAAAGCCGTGGGCCGGCTGCATGTGGGCACCGACAACACCGACCTGGAAGCCTGCAAGGAGCGTGGCATCAAGGTCATCCATGCCAGCAGCGCCAACGTGCGCTCCAACGCCGAGTACCTGCTCAGCAGCCTGTTGCTGCTGTACAGGCGCGGCGTTGTGTCGGCCCTGATGGGCAGGCGCCATCCCTCAGGCCAGATGGGGCGTGAGCTGCATGGCAGCACGATAGGTGTTCTGGGTCTGGCCCCCACCGCACACACGCTGGCCGGCATGCTGACCGGCCTGGGCGTGCGCCTGATTGGTTATGACCCTGCTGTCCACCACACCGCGCCGATCTGGGAGCGCCTGCGGATTCAACCCGTGACCTTGACCGAGCTGGTCAGCCAGGCGGACGCGGTATCGGTGCAGATGTTGTACGCAGCACGCTTCAGGGCCTTCGTCAATGAAAAATTGCTTGCCGCCTGCAAGCGTGGGCAACTCTGGGTCGGGATCAGCCGCAGTGCGCTGTTCGACGAGGCTGCGCTGGCCGCCGCGCTGTGTGATGGCCGCATCGAGGCCTGCATTCTGGACGGCGCCGAAGACAACTTCACGGCGGAAAGTTCACCCTTGAACGGGCTCAAAAACCTGTTCATCACGCCCCGTCTCGGCTCGCACACGCGGGAGGCGCGCCTGCGCTCCAGCTGGTATGTGGCGCACCGCATGCATGAAGCCATCAGCGCAGAGCAGCGTGGCGTTGAATATGTGCCCAGCGCACCGATGGACATGGAGCTGCCCGGCGCCATATCGCCCTCGCAGTGGGGCGACCAGGACTTGATGATCCGCTAAGCCTGCCCGGTCTGGCAGGGCCGGGCGCCAGTCACGCGCCGCTTATGTATTTGAAAGTCGCGCGAGTTGCTCGCGGATTTTTTCAAGCGTCGCCGTGAAGTCCGTCAGGCGTTTGCGCTCCTGCTCCAGCACGGCGGGGGGCACCTTGGCCACAAACGCTTCGTTGGCCAGTTTGGCCTGGACCTTGACCAGCTCGCCTTCGAGCCGCGTGGCTTCCTTGCCGAGCCGGGTTCTTTCTGCGGCCACGTCAATTTCCATGTGCAGGCAAATGCGTGCCTCGCCCACCACCGCCACGGGTGCCGCCTGTGCCGCTGCCGCCCATTCGGTCTCGCTTTCGAACACCCGGACTTCGCTGAGTTTGGCCAGCGCCTTGATCACGGGCGCAGACTGGCTCATGAAAACGCTGTCGCCCAGCACAAACAGCGGCAGGCGCGCGGCAGGTGAGACCTTCATTTCACCGCGCAGGTTGCGGCAGGCATCGACCAGGGTCTTGAGTTTGGCCACATGGGCTTCGGCCTGTGGGTCGATCTTGCCGGGCTGGCTTTGCGGGTAGGCGGCCTGGCCGATGTATTCGCCTTTTTTCAGGCCGGCCACCGGAGCGACTTTTTGCCACAGCTCTTCGGTGATGAAGGGAATCACGGGGTGCGCCAGGCGCAGGATGGCTTCGAGTGTGCGGATCAGCGTGCGGCGCGTGGCGCGTTGCTGCGCCGGCGTGCCGGTCTGGATTTGCACCTTGGCAATTTCCAGGTACCAGTCGCAGAACTCGTCCCAGACAAACTGGTACAGGCTGACCGCCACATTGTCCAGGCGGTAGTCGGCAAAACCTTTGGCCACGTCGGCTTCGACGCGCTGCATGGTCGATGAAATCCAGCGGTCGGCTTGCGAAAAAACCAGGTAGTTGTGAAATTCGGCGCCCGGCGCGCATTGTTCCTTGGTGTGTTCGGCCAGGCCGCAGTCCTGGCCCTCGCAGTTCATCAGCGTGAAACGTGTGGCGTTCCAGAGCTTGTTGCAGAAGTTGCGGTAGCCCTCACAGCGTTTGCTGTCGAAGTTGATGCTGCGGCCCAGGCTGGCCAGTGAGGCAAAGGTGAAACGCAGCGCGTCGGCGCCGTAGGCCGGAATGCCGGCGGGAAACTCTTTCTCGGTGTTTTTGCGCACCTGCGGCGCGGTCTCTGGCTTGCGCAGGCCCTGCGAGCGTTTGTCCAGCAGCGGCGCCAGCTCGATACCGTCTATCAGATCGACCGGGTCCAGCACATTGCCCTCGGACTTGCTCATCTTCTTGCCCTGCGCATCTTTCACCAGGCCGTGGATATAGACATGGTGGAAAGGCACCTGGCCGGTAAAGTGTGTGGTCATCATGATCATCCGGGCGACCCAGAAGAAGATGATGTCGTAACCGGTCACCAGCACGCTGGACGGCAAAAAGAGATCGAGCTCTCTGGTTTTTTCGGGCCAGCCGAGTGAAGAGAAGGGTACCAGCGCCGACGAGTACCAGGTGTCGAGTACGTCGGGGTCACGTATCAGTGTTTTGCCCGGCGCCTGGGCTTGCGCCGCAGTTTCGTTGTCGGCGACATAAACTTTGCCATCCTCGTCGTACCAGGCCGGAATCTGATGCCCCCACCAGAGCTGGCGCGAGATGCACCAGTCCTGGATGTTGCCCATCCACTGGTTGTAGGTGTTGACCCATTGCTCCGGCACGAACTTGACCGCGCCGCTGTCCACCGCGTCGCGCGCTTTCTGGGCAATCGACTGGCCGGTGGGGTCCTGGTCGCTGACCTTGCTCATCGCGACAAACCACTGGTCGGTCAGCATCGGCTCGATCACGGCGCCGGTGCGCGCGCAGCGCGGCACCATGAGTTTGTGTTTCTTGACCTCGACCAGCAGGCCCAAAGCCTCGAGGTCGGCCACCACCGCCTTGCGCGCCACGAAGCGGTCCATGCCGCGGTATTTTTCGGGCGCGTTGTCATTGATGGCGGCGTCCAGCGTGAGCACGCCGATCATGGGCAACTGATGGCGCTGGCCAACGGCGTAGTCGTTGCTGTCGTGCGCGGGCGTGACCTTGACCACGCCGGTACCGAAGGCCTTGTCCACGTAATCGTCGGCGATGACCGGGATCTCGCGGTCGCAGAGCGGCAGCTTGACCCGTTGGCCGATCAGGTGGCTGTAACGTTCGTCCCCGGGATGCACCATCAGCGCCACGTCGCCCAGCATGGTTTCAGGACGTGTGGTGGCAACCGTCAGGGAACCGGTGCCGTCAACCAGCGGGTAAGAGATGTGCCAGAGAAAGCCGTCTTCCTCTTCACTTTCGACTTCGAGATCGGAGACGGCGGACTTGAGCACCGGGTCCCAGTTGACCAGGCGTTTGCCGCGGTAGATCAGGCCTTGCTCGTAAAGCTGCACAAAGGTGGAGGTGACCACTTTGGACATCTTTGGGTCCATCGTGAAGTACTCGTGTTTCCACGCCACCGAGTCGCCCATGCGGCGCATCTGGCGTGTGATGGTGCTGCCCGATTCTTCCTTCCATTCCCAGACCTTGTCGGCGAATTTTTCGCGGCCCAGGTCGTGCCGGCTTTTGCCCTCGCCCTGCAGCTTGCGCTCAACCACGATTTGCGTCGCAATGCCGGCGTGGTCCGTGCCCGGCACCCACAGGGTGTTGTGGCCGCGCATGCGGTGGTAACGCGTGAGCGAGTCCATGATGGTCTGGTTGAAGGCGTGGCCCATGTGCAGCGTGCCGGTCACATTCGGCGGCGGCAGCTGGATGGAAAACGACGGAAGGGCCGCGTCCAGCGTCGGTTCATACATGCCGCTGGCTTCCCACAGCGGGGCCCACTGGCGTTCGATCGCGGCGGGTTCAAACGATTTGGCCAGGCTGTCCAGCCCCGGCGTGGGGACGGTCACCCGCTCGGGCGCGGCTCCGGCGGCGGGTGGGGTGGGCAGGGGCTGGGTAGCGTCGGTCATGGGCGGCAATGAAAAACGGCATCTGGTGAGATGCCGCCGGGGTGGATCAGTGGACCGATTTTATTCGACTGGCGCCTGCTTCAGCTGGATGACGCCGGTTTGGCCGCTGCGATACAGGCTTGCAGCAGCGACGCATCGCCGATCTGGTTGGCCAGGATCAGGATCAACCGCGCGTTCAGCAGCTCGGACTGCTCGCGGCTCAGGCCCTGATGGGCATCGAGCAGGCACTCGTAGAAGGTATCCGCGTCCTGGAAGTTGGGGGCGGTCTTGATGGCAGCTTCGGTTTTCATGGCATGTCTTTCCGGCTTCAGCGCAGGCCGAGGGTTTTTTCGACAGCGGCGACCAATTGGCCATCCACGGCCTCGCCGGTGGCGGCCAGGTAGCCGTCGGGACGCACCAGGGCCCAGGCGTGGCCAAACACATGGCAGGCGCCCTGCAAATGGCCGGTGCCGCGGGCATTGATGTCACGCACGTGTTCGCGTGCCTGCGCGCGCTCGTCCGGGCCCAGCACCTGCACGCTGCGCACCGGCGCGTGTTCAGCGAGCTGCCGCAGGCGCTGCAGGCCGGCGGCCGGCAGTTCGCCGAACACCAGCACCAGCAGGTCGCCGTCGGCCCACTGCAGCAGGTGGTTGACGGTACCGGGTGAGGCGTCGGCCCAGCGGAAGGCCACGTTCTGCACCGATTGCCCGCCCGTGGTTTCGCAGATGGACGACCGTGTGTAGCTGTTGGCCACCGCCATGCGGCCGGTGTTGACCAGTGCGCGTGCAAACGGATACTGCTTGGCCAGGCTGATGGCGGCGGTGCGAAAGCAGCGCTCCATGCCGTCGGCCGGCCGCAGAAAGCGTGCGGTGCGGTTGGTCACCTGCACATTCTGCTGGGCCGCTTCCAGCCGCTCCGCGTTGTAGCTCTGCAGCAGCGTGGCGCTGGCACGGCCGCGCGATACAGCGGCCAGTTTCCAGGCCAGGTTGTCGGCATCGGCCACGCCGGTGTTGCCGCCGCGTGCGCCGAAAGGGCTGACGATTTTGGCGGTATCGCCCATGAAGAAAACACGGCCCAGGCGCAGCTGGTCCAGGCAGCGGCTGCGGTAAGCGTAGGGACCGACCCAGACGATCTCGACCTCGACGTCCTTGCCGAACTGGCGCTGCAGGCGCTCGCGCACCACGTCTTCGCGGCTGACCTCGTCGGGGTTGGCGTTCGGCGCCATCTGGTAGTCGATGCGCCAGACGTCATCGGCCATCAGGTGCTGCCAGACCGCGCGGTTTTCATTGAAGGGCGCTTCAATCCAGGTGTGGCGCTCGACCGGCGGATGTTTGGAAAAGCGCACGTCGGCAATACACCAGCGGTCATCGCCGCGTTTGTTCTGCATGGTGGCGCCGACCCAGTCGTGGAACGGCGTGTGTGAGCCGGAAGCGTCAATCACGTGTTCGGCTTCGATCTGGTAGCTGCCGGCAGGTGTTTCCACGGTCAGTGTGGCGACATCGGTGTTCTGGCTGAAAGCGGTGACGCGTGACTTCCAGCGCAGGTCCACATGGCCGAGTTCGTGGATGCGTTCGACCAGGTAACCCTCGATGTAAAACTGCTGGATGTTGATGAAGGGCGGCTGGGTCGAGAGGTTGAAATTGCTCTGCTGGCGCAGGTCGAAGGAATAGACCTCGTCGTCGCCCGCAAAGGTGCGGCCCACACTCCACTGCACGCCCTTGGCGGCAATACGTTCATAAATGCCGAGCCGGTGAAAAATCTCCAGCGATTTCTGGGTGTAGCAGATGCCGCGCGAAGAGGCGCCTTTGACGCCGACGCTGCTGTCTTCATCGAGCAGCACGGCCTTCACGCCGTACCGCGCCAGCGCACAGGCCAGGCTCAGGCCGGTGATGCCGCCACCAACGATGACGATGGGATGGCGCCTGAGCTGCTTCGCGCCGAGTTCGGGCGGGGCCACAAAAGGGTATTCAGGCAGGGCGTAACCCGAGCCCTGGGTGAACTCATAACCGTTGGTGAACGCTGTGCGAGCGTAGGCAGGTGGGGTCTCCAGCATGGCGTGTCGCGCTCCCGGGTTTGATTTGTTGTCAGTGTTTTTCGGGCCTGGCTCTTGTGGCACGGGCGCAAGCAGCTATCAAAATGATAGTTAGAGAGGCACGTCAGGCGGCGTGTTTGGCGCTGAACTCGGGCCTGTCGTTTTGCTGCGGCTTGAGGGCTTCGGCGACCTGACCAGCCGCCTTGTCCTTGCGCCATTGCTGCTTGCGTGCCGTCCATTCGGCCAGACGCGCGTGGGCGGTTTTGCTTTCCTCCAGCATCTGGAATTCGTCGGCCAGCTGCGCCGTCAGTTCCAGGCGCACACCATTGGGGTCAAAAAAGTAGATGCTTTTGAAGATGTGGTGGTCGGTCACACCCAGCACTTCGATGCCATCGGCCTCCAGGCGCGCTTTCATCGCTTCCAGGTCGGCCACGGTATTGACGCGAAACGAGATGTGGTTGACCCACAGCGGCGTGTTCGGCGAGGGCAGGGCTGCCTCGTCGTTGCCGAGGTCAAAAAATGCGATGAATGAGCCGTCCTGCAGGCGGAAGAAGAAGTGGGTGTAGGGGCAGTATTCACCCGTGCTCGGGACGTGGTCGCTCTGGATGATGTGGTACAGCGGCAGGCCCAGAATGTCTTCATAGAAGTGCCGGGTTTCCTCTGCATCCCTGGCCCGGTAGGCGTAGTGGTGCAACTGCTGCACCGGCGCCGGTGGCGGCAGGGTGGAAGCAGCGGGGCGCAGGCTAGTGGGAGTCATCAGGGCGGTCATGGCAGTCTCCAGATTTCAGCTTCCAGATCAAGGGGTCAGGGGAATCAGGTGCCTCGTTGGGAGGCACTTCAAAATTCACCTATTCATAATGCGTTTACTATAACGTAACTCCGACGGGCTGCCAAGGGCGTCGGAAGGCGCTTGCCGGGCAGTTGTTGAGAATGGTTATCAGTTATCTGAAATTCATAGTTTTTCCCATTTTTTTCTATTGAGCCAGGCAATTAGACGCAGCTCCTTAATCAGGCTATGGTTGTTGGGTCCCTGACCATCACGTCAGGGCGATTGGCGATTTTTACCAACCCCAAGGAGATTTCCATGGCTGCTCTCAAAGGCTCCAAAACGGAAGAAAACCTGAAAGCCGCATTTGCCGGTGAATCACAGGCCAACCGCCGTTATCTGTATTTCGCGAACAAGGCTGACGTGGAAGGCCAGCCTGATGTGGCAGCGCTGTTCCGTTCCACCGCAGAAGGCGAAACCGGCCACGCGCACGGTCACCTCGAGTGGCTGGAGCAGTGCGGCGACCCGGCCACCGGCATGCCGTTTGGCGCCACCCGTGACAACCTCGCTTCTGCCGTGGCAGGCGAGACCCACGAGTACACCGACATGTACCCCGGCATGGCCAAAACCGCGCGTGACGAAGGTCACGACGAAGTCGCCGACTGGTTTGAAACCCTGGCCAAGGCAGAGCGTTCCCACGCGAACCGGTACGCCAAGGCCCTGACCGAACTGGTGGATTGATTGGCGGCTACTGCGCGGCTGTGATCCGTCGTTGCGGGGCCTGTCTGGAAATCCTCACGACCCTCAAGGTCGTTGCGGTTTCCAGCCACCCGCGCCTCGGCTGACAGCCGCTCGCTACGCCGCGGGAGGCGTAGCGGTTTCGGAAAGGGTTTCGGAAAGCCCTTTCCAAAACCCCACGACAAGAAGAGACAGACCATGGCTACTGAAGGCAATCTTTCCGCGCCGACACGTCACGCGATCGACTGGAAAAACCCGGACTATTACAACGAAGAAGCGACTTTCCATGAGATGGAGCGCATCTTCGACATCTGCCATGGTTGCCGGCGCTGTGTCAGCCTGTGCGGCTCCTTCCCCACCCTGTTTGATCTGGTGGACAACAGCAAGACCCTGGAAGTCGATGGGGTCGACAAGAAGGATTACTGGAGCGTGGTGGACCAGTGTTATCTGTGTGACCTGTGTTACCTGACCAAGTGCCCCTATGTACCGCCGCACGAGTTCAACCTGGACTTTCCGCACACCATGTTGCGCGCCAAGGCGATCAAGTTCAAAAAGGGCGACGTCGGCATGGGCGAGAAGTTTCTGGCCTCCACCGATGTCCACGGCCAGTTTGCCGGCATCCCCATCGTGGTCCAGGTCGCCAACGCAGTGAACAAGACCAAACCGGCGCGCGCCGTGATGGAAAAAGTGCTGGGCGTTGACAAAAACGCCTGGTTGCCCGAGCTGGCGACGAAGAAGTTTCGCGCCAGCGCGCCCGAGTCGCCGCCGCACCCGGTCAGGGATGGTGTCAAGACGCCCGGTAAAGTCGTGATTTATTCGACCTGCTACATCAACTACAACGAGCCCGGCATTGGCCACGACCTGCTCAAGGTGCTGGACCACAACGAAGTGCCCTACGTGCTGGTCGAGAAGGAAAAATGCTGTGGCATGCCCAAGCTGGAGCTTGGCGACCTGGAGTCGGTCCATGCCAGCAAGCAGGCCAACATACCGGTGCTGGCGAAATATGCCAAAGACGGCTTTGCCATCCTGAGCGCCGTGCCCAGCTGCACCCTGATGTTCAAGCAGGAAATCCCGCTGATGTACCCCGACGACACGGACGTTCAGCTCGTCAAGGTGCACATGTGGGACCCGTTTGAGTACCTGATGGCGCGCAAACGCGACGGCCTGCTGAAGACCGAATTTCCCGTGCCGCTGGGCAAGATCAGCTACCAGATCCCCTGCCACGGCCGGGTGCAGAACATCGGCAAGAAGACCGAGGAAATGCTCAAGATGGTGCCCGGCACCAGTGTGCACACGCATGAGCGTTGCTCCGGCCATGCCGGCACCTTCGGCGTCAAAGTGCCCTACCACCAGCAGGCCATGAAAATCGGCAAGCCGCTGTTCAAGGCCATGGCCAGTCACAAGGACGGCGGCCTGCCCGATGTCATCAGCAGCGACTGCCCGCTGGGCGGCCACCATATTGCCCAGGGCTTCGAGGTCAACCAGCTCGGCGCGCCGCCGCAAAAACACCCGCTGACACTGGTTCGCACGGCCTACGGCCTGAAGTAATTTTTTGGCTTTGTCATTGCGGGCTGGATCCGCAATCCATAGCGGTGCGCCGCATGGATGCCGGATCAGGTCCGGCATGACACATTTTGGAGTACACCCCATGCAAACCACCGGAAGCATCACCGCAGACAGCCTCATGACGCTGGAGGCCTATAGCAAGTACCGCAAGGAAAACAAGGGCGCCATCATGGCGCATCGCCAGCTGCGCAGCGTGCGCCTGGGCGAACACATCAATGTTCAGTTCGAAAGCGAAACCAGCATCCGTTACCAGATCCAGGAGATGTTGCGTATCGAAAAGATTTTTGAGGAAGACGGCATCCTGCAGGAGATCGAGGCCTACGCGCCGCTGGTGCCCGACGGCAGCAACTGGAAAGCGACGATGCTGATCGAGTACCCCGATGTCAACGAGCGCAAGCGCGAGCTGGCGCGCCTGATCGGCGTCGAGGACCACCTGTTTGTCGAGGTCGAAGGCCATGCCCGCGTGTACGCGATTGCCGACGAAGACATGGACCGGGAGAACGACGAAAAAACTTCTGCTGTGCACTTTGTACGGTTTGAACTCAACCCCGCCATGTGTGCAGCGGTGAAGGCCGGTGCCAGCGTCAAGCTCGGTTGTGACCACACCCACTATCCGGCGCACCTGGCCATTCCGGCCGAGGCGCTGGCCTCGCTCGCCAGCGACCTGCGCTGAGCGCCGTGGGCGTGGACCGCGCCGGCTGACGTAAAGTCGGGGATTGCCTTGTTTGACTGCGCGCACCCTCCATGCTTTTTTTACTCTCGCCCGCGAAATCCCTGGATTTCGAGACAGCGCCCCATATCGCCACCGCTACCCAGCCGCTGTTCGTCAGGCAATCCAGCCAGCTGATCAAGGTTCTGAGGGAGAAAACACCAGCGCAGCTCAGTGAGCTGATGTCGCTCTCCGACGCCCTGGCCGGCCTGAATGTGGCGCGTTACCAGGCCTGGTCGCCGAAGTTCACGGCAAAGAATGCCAGGCCGGCGGTGCTGGCATTCAATGGCGACGTGTATGGCGGACTCGATGCAAAAAGCCTGACGGCCAAAGAGCTGGACTGGGCACAGAGTCATGTCTGCATCCTCAGCGGCCTGCATGGCGTGTTGCGCCCGATGGACCTGATGCAGCCCTACCGGCTGGAGATGGGGACCCGTCTGAGCACGGCGCGAGGCAACAACCTCTACCAGTTCTGGGGCGCGCAGATTGCCAACTACCTGAACGAACGCGCCGCTGCCGACACCTCGCCCGTGATTGTGAATCTGGCCAGCGAGGAGTATTTCAGGGCGGTGGATCTCGACGCGCTGAAGGCCCGCGTGGTCAACTGTGTTTTTGAAGACTACAAAAATGGCAAATACAAAATCATCAGTTTTAATGCCAAACGCGCGCGTGGCCTGATGGCCCGTTATGCGATTGAAAAGAAAATTGCCGCGATCAGAAAGCTTGAGGGTTTCAGCTCGGCCGGTTACCACTTCGCGCCCGCCGTGTCCGCACCGGACCGGCTGGTATTCCGGCGCAAGCTGGCCGACTGAGCGCGCGCCCCGCTGATGAGCACCTTGCCCGCCCTTGCGCAACAGGTCACGCCGCAGTTGCGTGCCTGGCTGCGCGCGCAGGCTGGACTGGGGCATAACGTGCAAACCATGCTCAAGGCCATGCGCAGCGCCGGCTGGCAGGCCGGTGTGGCGCGCGAAGTGATTGCCAGTACGCTGCAAACCCCGGCGGCCGGCGCCTTGCCGCAGCTGGACCGCGACGGCGCGCTGCAGCTTGATGCGGGTGACCGGCAGGTCGATGTGCTGCTGCAGATGCGCCGGCCCGAGCTGGCGGTGCTGGGCCAGCTGCTGAGCGACGAGGAATGCAGCGCGCTGATTGAAGCGGCGCGGCCCGGCCTGGCGCGCTCCCTGACGGTGGCTGTCAAAACCGGCGGCGAGGTGCTCAGCCATGACCGCACCAGCAGCGGCATGTTTTTTATCCGCGGCGAAAATGCGCTGGTGGAACGTATCGAGGCGCGTATCGCGCGGCTGCTGAACTGGCCGGTGGAAAACGGCGAGGGCCTGCAGGTGCTGCGTTACCTGCCCGGCGCCGAGTACAAGCCGCACCACGATTACTTCGACCCGGCCGAGCCCGGTACACCGTCGATTTTGCAGCGGGGCGGCCAGCGCGTGGCCACACTGATCCTGTACCTGCAGGCACCGGACCAGGGCGGCGCCACGGTTTTCCCCGAACTCGGCCTGGAGGTCTTGCCACAGCGTGGTCATGCGGTGTTTTTCAGTTACGACAGACCGGACGCGTCCACGCGCAGCCTGCATGGCGGCGCGCCCGTGCTCGCCGGTGAAAAGTGGATCGCCACCAAATGGCTGCGGGAACGGGAGTTTATTTAACACCCCTGTCGGACCCTCACTGCGTGTAGCGCCTTCTCCCCTTGCAGGGGACGGCGCCTGCGGGCCGGCGGAGCCGGACCCGCGGCCCCCGCTTGAGGGGGCAGGCTACTGGCAGTGAGCCTGGACGGGGTTGTAGATAATCAACTCCATGAAGATCAAAGCAAACGGTATTGACATTGAGATTGAAGACACGGGCCCCGGCGCGAGCGGACAGCCGCGCCCGGCAGTGTTGCTGATCATGGGCCTGGGCATGCAACTGGTGGCCTGGCCGCCGGCGCTGGTGCAGGCGCTGGTGGATGCCGGCTTTCGCGTGATCCGGCTGGACAACCGCGACATCGGCCTGTCGCAAAAATTTGACCATCTTGGCAAACCCAATCTGGTGTGGGCCAGCATCCGCTACAAGCTGGGCCTGGCCGTCAAGTCGCCATATTCGCTGCACGACATGGCGGCCGACGCGCTGGCCGTGCTGGATGCCTTGGGTGTGCAAAAGGCACATGTGGTCGGCGTCAGCATGGGCGGCATGATTGCGCAGCGGGTGGCGTTGGCGGCGCCGGAACGTGTACTGAGTCTGACCAGCGTGATGAGCTCCAGCGGCGCGCGCGGCCTGCCGCAAGCCCAGCCGCAGGTCATGCGGGTGCTGCTGAGCCGTCCGGGCGGCAGCGACGCGGCGTCGGTGACCAACCATTACGTCAGGCTCTTCAAGGCCATAGGCAGCCCGGGTTTTCCGGTGGACGACGCCGAGCTGCGCGAGCGCATCACGGCGGCAGCCAAACGCAGCTTTCATCCCGCAGGGGTCTTGCGCCAGATGGTGGCGATTGCCGCCGACAGCCGTCGCGCCGCCGAGCTCGCTGGCCTGCGTGTGCCGACGCTGGTGGTGCATGGCAAGGCCGACCCGCTGGTGCCTTTTGCCTGCGGTGAAGACACGGCGCGGCGCATTCACGGCGCCCGCCTGGTCGGCATAGCGGGCATGGGCCACGACCTGCCCAGGGGCGTGGTGGAGCGCCTGCTGGAGCCGCTGATTCCCCATCTCAAGGCCGCAGAGGCCGCAGCATGAACACGCCCGACCAGTCACAACTCGGCAAGCCCACGCCCTACATCGACCAGTACGATGCGTCGCTGCTGTTTCCGATTCCGCGTGCGGCCAAACGCGCAGAGCTGGGCCTCGGCGAGGATCTGCCATTTTTCGGTGCGGACATGTGGACAGTGTATGAACTGAGCTGGCTCAACCAGCGTGGCAAGCCGCAGGTGGCACTGGCGCACATCACCGTACCCTGCGAGTCTCCCCACATCGTCGAGAGCAAATCCTTCAAGCTGTATCTGGGCAGCTTCAACAACACCCGTTTTCTCGATGCGCGCGAGGTGCGCGAGCGCATTCGCGCCGACCTCAACGCCGTGGTCGGTGCGGGTGTGGGTGTCAAAACCCTGGGCCCGGAGCTGTTTGACCAGGAGCCGGTGCATGAACTCGATGGTCTGAACCTGGACCGTCTCGACATCGAGTGCCAGCACTACACGCCCGCGCCGGAGCTGCTGTTTGCCGACCATGAAGAGCCGCCTGTGAGCGAAACCCTGGTCTCGAATCTGCTCAAAAGCAACTGCCTGGTCACCGGCCAGCCGGACTGGGGCAGTGTGCAGATCAGTTACGCCGGTGCGCCGATTGACCAGGAAGGCCTGCTGCAATACATCGTGAGTTTTCGCAACCACAATGAGTTCCATGAGCAGTGTGTGGAACGCATCTTCATGGACATCTGGACGCGCTGCCGGCCCCTCAAGCTCACGGTGTACGCGCGTTACACCCGGCGCGGCGGTGTCGACATCAACCCGTTTCGCACCAGTTATCCGCAGGGCCTGCCGTCCAACGTGCGCACGGCGCGGCAATAGGCGGGCTGTCTGTCATTGCGGACCTGATCTGCAATCAATGCCGAGATGGATCCCGGATTCCCGGATCAGGTCCGGGACAGGCTCAGTCCAGGATGACGAATGGTGCTGAAAAACTGCTATCTAATCAATAGCTGCTTGCGCTCGTGAACAAAGGGCTAGAGCCCGATTTCATTGAAGTATTTGAGCGGCGGCAGCGCGCTGAACTCCCCCGCGCGTTTTTCCTTCATCGCCATCACCGCTTCGCGCACATGCTGGTTGCTCCAGATCGCGCCCTGCAGCCAGCCCATTTGTTTGAGCGCATCGTCCACCGAGTGGTCGCGCGTGTAATGGATCGCCTGTTTCGTGCCCCAGATGGCGACGGGTGGTTTGCTGGCGATTTCTTTGGCGCATTGCAGCGCACCCGCCAGCATGGCTTCGGGTGAATCGAATACCTCGTTGACCAAGCCGTAACCCAGCGCTTTGGCGGCGCTGAGCCGGCGCCCGGTGTAGGCCAGCTCCTTGACCACGGCCAGCGGCACCAGCTTGGGCAGGCGCTGCAGGGTGCCGACGTCGGCCACCATGCCGATGTTGATTTCCTGGATGCAGAAGAAGGTATCGACAGTGGCGTAACGAATGCAGCAGGCCGTCACCATGTCCACCGCGCCGCCTATGCAGCCGCCCTGGATCGCCGCAATCACCGGGATGCGCAGGGTTTCGAGTTTGGTGAAGGTGGACTGCATGTCGGCCAGCATGTCGAAGATCGCGGCGCGGCCTTCGGGGCTCTGGTCGTCCATGGCGATGGCGCCTGAGAATGTTTCCAGCGCCATGCCGGCGCTGAAATGTTTGCCGCTGCTGGAAATCACCAGCACACGCGCATCGCCGGCCTTGTGAATGTGGGTAAGCACTTCATCGAGCTCGCGCCAGAAGGTCGGGTGCATGGTGTTCATCGCCTCGGGGCGATTGAGCACCAGGTGCGCGATATGGTCGGTGGTGGAAAGGGAAAAGCAGGTCAGTGGGTTCATGCCTGCCAATGTAAATCAGTGGGTCAGTTCCAGCCAGTCACACCTGAGACGGCCCCGCACATGCGCGCGTGTCCGCCAGCGCACGTACAACTGCGGCGTGACCATGCCCAGCAGGCACAGCGGGTAGGCCAGCGGCAGATCCAGCACAAACGCCGGCAGCCAGCCGACCCAGCCCATGACCCAGACCATCATCACGAAGTCCCAGAGTTCGTACTCCAGCGGGTGCTCCGCCTTGTGCGCCAGATGCCACAGCCTGATGCGTTTCAGGGTGGGCAGTGTCAGAGCCAGGGTTGCCGTGGGGGTGAGGGGGTGTGCCATGAAGCCTCCTGCAGAGACTTCAATGTAAGTTTCGTGCAAGCTCATGTCAACACCCGCGGCCCAGCCGCGCAGCCCTTATTTGGCTGCAGCCACCGCCTTGGCCAGGTCGGTGGTTTCCTCGCAGCTCGCACAGATCGCCTGCAGTTTGGCAAGCTGGGCCTCGGCCTGGGCTTTCTGGCCGGTTTTGAGGTAGGCGATGCCTGAGTATTCCAGCGCGCCCCGGTGTTTCGGGTCCAGCGTCAGCGCCTTGTTGTAGGCGGCAAAAGCCTCGTCGTATTTGCCCAGCCAGCGGCTGGAGTAACCGAGGTAGTTGTAGGCGTCGGCGTTTTTCGGGTTTTGCGCAACGACTTTGTTAAAGCTGCTGACGGCCTCGGCCCATTTTTTGGCGTCCATGGCTTTTTTGCCAGCGGCAAAGTCGTCCATGCGGGCGTTTTCAACCGGGGTGGACTGGAAGTCGGCGGCCAGCGCTGCGCCAGCCAGGGCCAGGCCCAGGATGGGCAGGGCGATGAAGTGGCGAAGTTTGAGTGTGTTCATGTCGGGCTCCTTGGAGATGTCGGTTGTTGAGATGCGCTGTCAATCAGCACCCAGGACAAACGAGCGAAGCCGGAAAACGGATGCAGTGAAACCGCCTATTTATTTTCCGCCGCGCCACATCACCACAACTTGGCACAGTTGCCGCTGAACACCACATTCGTGCTCGGGGCCGAGGGGCTGGCCTCCGTCTCCAGCGTGACCAGCAGTGTGCCGACCCTGGACAGCAGTTTTTCCGAGGTATCGGGCAAGGTGGAAACCGCCGAACCGCTGGTGGGCACCGGCCCCAGCACAAAGGCCGGGCCGCTGGCGGGCACGGCCCACAACACCAGCCTGCCGCTGGCCGGCGGCGTGATGGGGCCTATGACCTTGACCGTCATGGTTTTGCCGTGGCGCAGGGAGCTGACCAGCAGTTTGCCCTTGCCCTGGGCATCGGTCAGCAGGCCGACATAACTTTGCGGCAGCTTTTCGCCAGTATGCATGGCGATCTGGTCGCTGGACACAAAAACAGCCGGTGCCGTGACAAACAACACGCTGGCGGCAATCACACCGGCGGCCAGGCCACCCAGACCAAAGCCCGCAGGCTTGAGCCAGCCCAGCCATGCGCCAGAAGGCGCGGCCACCTGGGGCTGCGTGCGTGCTGCGATGGCTTTCCACAGCTGGGCTGAAGGCTGCTGCGCGGGCACTGACACGGCCAGCTGGCCCAGGCGGGTTTCCCATTGCGAGACGCGCCCACGCACATCGGCGCGGTCGCGGAGCAGCTGCTCAAAGCGGCGGCGTGCGCCACCGGACAGTGTGCCCAACACGTAGCTTGAGGCGAGGTGTTCCAGCAGGTCGGGGTGGGTGTATCTCATGAGGCCACCACCCCTTGCGCGGCCAGGCAGCCCTTGAGCTTTTCCAGCCCACGCCGTATCCAGGCCTTGACCGAACCCAGCGGCGCGCCCATTTGTGCGGCCACTTCGGTATGGCTCAAGCCCTGGTAATAGGCCAGCGCCAGGCTTTGGCGGTGGCTGCCATCGAGGGTGTTCATGCAAGCCGCTATGTGCAGGGCCTGACTGGCCTGTTCCAGCAGATACATCGCGCTGGGTGCCGGTGTGCTGCCAGAGGGCATGTCGTCCGCATCCAGGTCACCGCCTTCGGGAAGGGCATTTTCCTTGCGCCGCGCGCGTGCGCGCCAGGCGTCCAGCGCCTTGTTGCGGACAATGGCGATCAGCCAGGTCATCGCCTGAATGGTTTGCCCGCCCACCTCGCTGCGGTAGCTGCCGGCGCTTTTCCAGATGCTCACATACGCCTCTTGCAGCACGTCTTCGGCCGCTTGTCCTTGCCCCAATATACGGACGGCAACGCCAAACAGATGCGTGTGGGTGCGTTCATAAATCCGGGCAAAGCTGGCGTGGTCGCCCTGCGCTGCGGCGGCGATCAGTGTCTCCAGGCTGCGGTCGTCCAGGGCGGCGTCGGGTTTCATGCGGCCCGAGTATATGGACTTCTGCCGCCCCGGCAAGTCGCGGCTGGAGCGGGCTTCGCCCTAGATCCGGCGGCGCCGCGGCTTCGTGCCGTGGCTAAATCCTGCGGCGCCGCGGCACCACGCTCAATTGCATGGTGGCTTTGCCCGGGGCCGCGCTGATGGTGGTCTGCTGGGGCGCAATGTCAATCAGCTGATCGGCATGCCAGACCTTGATCTGGGCCGCGCCGTCGGGAATCTGCTCCAGGTTGGCGATGCCGTCGGCACCGGTCAGCAGGGTCCAGGGCGAGTCGCTGACATACACATGGCCACGCATGGAGCCGTGGATATGGCAACCGAGCAGCACCGCGCCGGCTTTTTCAAACACCGCGTCCGCAGCCTTGGCCGGTTTGCCATCGGGCTTGCCGTCGATACGCAGCTCAAAGCCGCCACTGGTGGCAGTGCTGAACTGCGCAATCCCGGCGGCTGAAGCCCGCACATGGTGCTCCCAGGGGTCGTTGTTGACGAAGGAGGCTTTGGCCCCTACGCCGACCACACTGACCGCCGGTACAAAACGCATTTTTTCCTGGCTGATGGTCACCTGCATGGGCAGGGCGGCCTTGGGTGCGCCCTTGTTCACGGGCACGACCAGCACCACCGCATCGGCCACCGGCTTGCCGTCCTTGTCCAGCACCAGCACTTGCAGGTTGCCGGCTGCGGCATAGCCGGACAAGGCGGCCAGCGCCAGGGAGATCAGGGTTTTGTTCATGGGGTTCTGCCTTTGGAAAATCGGTGAGCTCAGCGAACCGTGATGGTATCGCGGTGCATGGGGGCCAGCAATGCCAGCATCTGGTTCTGGGTGCGGAAGGGAATACCTTTGGCGTCCATGCTTTGCTGCAGTACTTCCACCAGTGCATGGAAGTCGGATTTTTTGATGTCCAGGTTGGCGTGTGCACTTTTCATGTCAGCGCCCTTGTACATGCAGGGGCCGCCCGAGAGCGAACACAACTGGTCTACCAGCTGCTCTTTCACGCGTTGCTGGTTGGCCGGCTTGAAATGCGGGCCGGTGCGCGGGTCCGCCAGCAGTCGCACCATGAAGTCGTCCATCAGTGTCACCAGACCGGCTTTTTCGCCGAAAGCCTTGTAGAGCTGGTCATTGGGCGACGCAGTCTGGGCGAAAGAGCTGTGGGCCAGCAGCAGGCCAGACGCGGCAAGCACGAGGGTAATCAGGGATTTTTTCATGTCGGTTCCTTGGAAAAACGGGTGGGCAATGGGTTTATTCAGAAGGCCAACTGGGCCGACAGGTAATAACCGGTCTGCTTGCGGTTGGCGGTGGTGGCCGGTACGATCACGCCCAGATCCACATAAGCCAGCGTGACCGAGACGTTTTTGTTCGGCGCCCAGGCAATGAAGAGGTCTTTCCAGTCTTCGGAACGCAGGCCATTGCCCAGGCCGGCGGCGCGGCCGGCGGTCTCCAGACGGTTGCGCATGAAGCGGTATTCGGCGCCCACCGCGACGTTTTTGCTGATCAGGTAAGCGACCGAAAACTCCGGCTGCAGGCTGTAGCTGTTGTTGCTGCCACCGCCCAGCGTGGCACCGTAGCCGAGCAGGCCGTTCTGATTCGCCTTGGTGGCGCGCAGCGTGCCGTTGACCAGCAGGCTCTGGCCCAAAAAGAGTTTGGTGGCGCTGACATACAGATCGACGCCCTCGCGTTTGGCGCCCAAGGCCCGGAAGGTGCCGTCAAGGCCGGTGGACCCCAGTGTTTTGTACTCCACGCCAACCGCTACTTGCGGCATCAGGCTGTCGGCGTCCAGCACGGCGTCACCAGCCACGCGTATCTTGGCACCCACAATCGTCTGTTTCAGGTGCAGGCCAGGCAGGCCCAACCCGGTGCCGGTGATGCCGGTCTTGAAGTCCTGCTGGGCCACCGACAGCTCGTAACGGTCGTTGATGCCGACCGATGCGCCCACAATGTTCAGGCCATAGTCCTTGGTACGTGCGGTGGTGACAAAGGCCGTGGCACCGACTTCACCTTCGGTGGCGTTGCTGCCAATCACGGCCCAGGGGGTCAATCCGCCGCCGGCTGCACCGTCAATGCTGCTGACACCACCGGTGAGCAGCAGTTTGCCGGTGTCGGCGTGGGCGGACAGACTGGCACCGGCACACAGCAGGGCGGCGCTGGCGGCGAGCAGGGAGGGTGAAAATTTCATGGGAGGGACTCCGGATGTCGGCACGCGGCCGAAAAAATGTAAGAAAAGGTAGCCCTTCTGATACGGCCCTGCCTGGCCGCTGGATTCAACTATTTTTTTGCACTGTTCTGGCGCGTGTCTGAATCCGTCCCGCGCCGGGCTGCGTAAAGCACTTCATGCATGCTGTTCGCTCCCCACCCTCGTTTTGGCCTGGCTGGCTCGCCGCACTGGCCGCCTGCCTGCTGGCGGCGCCTGTGCTGGCCCAGCCCAGCGCCGGCGCACGCGACTGGCAGACCCCGCCACCGGGCGACGTGCTCCGGGGTCAGGCGCTGTACCAGGCGCGCTGCACGGCCTGCCATGCGGTGGACAGCCACAAAATCGGGCCGGCGCACCGGGGTGTGATGGGCCGGCGGGTCGGCAGCCTCAAGGGCTACCCATATTCGGAAGAGATGGCCCGGTCCCGGCTGCGCTGGACGCCGCAAACCCTCAATGCCTGGCTGCAGGACCCGGAAGACCTGGTGGCCGGCCAGCGCATGGGTTTTCAGGTCGAGGATGTCCAGGAGCGGGCCGACCTGATTGCCTGGCTGGCGACGCTGAAGTAGGGACCGGCGGCTGTTACCATGCCGCCATGCAACGACGCGATTTTTTGATCGGCACAGCCGCCCTTGCCGCAGGACATGTCCTGGCAGACCTGCCCAAGGTCCAGTCCCTGGCCGACGCCCTGCGCTGGCTCGACAAGCTGGAGCGTGCCAGCGCCGTGCGTGCCAGCGGCGCCTGGTCGCTGGGCGCCATGCTGGTACACATGGCACAAAGCGTGGAAATGAGCATGGACGGTTTTCCGCAGCCCAAAAGTGCGGCCTTCCAGGCCACGGCCGGTGCTGCAGCATTTGCGTTTTTCAAGTGGCGCGGGCAGATGAGCCACAGCCTGAGCGAGCCGATTCCCGGCGCCCCGGCGCTGCTACAGGGCAGCGACTGGCGTGCCGGCACGCTGCGCCTGCGTACCGCCATCACGCGTTTTTCCGCCCACACCGGCCCGCTGCGGCCCCATTTTGCCTACGGCGTCCTGGACAAGGCCGACTTTGCGCTGGCCCACAGCCTGCATATCGCCAACCACCAGGACGAGATCCTGCTGGCTTAGTGTGGTGTTGCACGCTATCTGGAACATAAAACCGCGTCTTTCCGCCCATGGTGTCGTTGCAAATCCGCGCCATAGGTGGGCTATGGCTTTGGTTTGCGCCTAACCCTGGTCAAAAATCCATCGGTTTTATTTGTTCCATCAAGCATGCAACACCACACTAGAACAACTGGTCGCTTGCTATAAGTTCAGTAGCTGCTTGCGCGCGTGGAGAAAGGGCTACAGGCCTTTTTGACTCATCAGGTGGGACTTCGCCGGCCTTCACCAGCGTGGCCGCCCGCACGCCCAGCAGCCGCAGCCGCTTTTGCAGCGGTACCCGTTTGAGGCACTGGCCGGCGATTTTGCGTATGGTCGGCCCGTCTGCGGTGTACACCTCCACGGTTTGATCGCGGGTGGCAATTTTGAAATCGTCATAACGCAGCTTGATGCCAATGGTTTTGGCGACGTACCCCTTGCGCTGCAGGTCATCGGCGAGCTTTTCACACAGCTGGGTAAAGATGGCGCCGAGCTCGGCCCGGTCACGCACCGCATGCAGGTCGCGCTCAAAAGTGGTTTCGCGGCTGATGGAGACCGGCTCGCTTTCGGTCACCACCGGGCGTTCGTCGCGGCCCCAGGCGGCTTCGTGCATCCAGGCGCCTGTGGCCTTGCCGAAGTGCTGGATGAGAAAAGCCGGGTCCTGCGCCGCCAGCTCGCCTATGGTCTGGATCTGCAGCGCAGCGAGTTTTTCACCGGCCTTGGGGCCTATGCCGTTGATCTTGCGCACATGCAGCGGCCAGATCCTGTCCTGCAGATCGGCTTCGTAAACAATCGAGATGCCCTTGGGTTTGTTGAACTCGCTGGCCATCTTGGCCAGCAGCTTGTTGGGCGCGACGCCGACCGAACAGCTCAGGCCGGTCACATCAAAAATCTCTTTCTGGATCAGGCGCGCCAGCACCCGTCCGCCTTCACGCTGGCCGCCCGGCACGTCGGTGAACTCGATGTAGACCTCATCGACGCCACGGTCTTCCATCTGCGGCGCAATCGCGGTGATGGTGCTTTTGAAAAGGCGCGAGTATTTGCGCACCTCCTCAAAATCCACCGGCAGCACAATCGCCTGCGGACACAGTCTGGCGGCCTTCATCATGCCCATGGCCGAGCCCACGCCAAACTGCCGCGCGGCGTAAGTGGCGGTGGTGATGACGCCCCGGCCCACATAGTCCTTGAGCCGCGGAAAGTCCGCCACCGGGATGAAACGCAGCGCCCGTCCGGGCTGGTCTTGCAGCAGGGCATCGTCCACCTGGCGCCGGCCGCCGCCTATGACCACCGGCAAGCCCTTGAGCTGGGGATAACGCAACAGCTCAATGGACGCAAAAAAAGCGTCCATGTCCAGATGCGCCACGCGGCGCACTTTGGCGGGGGATGTGGGGGGTTGCGCAGGGGTCACCGTGCAAGCATAGCGCCGACGCCCACACAGGCACGCTGCGCATGGCCCTGCGCCCAATTTGTAACTAATCGTAGAATGAATGGCGACTCCACTGTGATCCAGCCAGAGCGCATGCTGTGCAACGCTGGCTATCCGGACGCGGCAAAAGTAGAGGACCAATCAGTCTTGAATATTGCGACGCAATGGGAACTCGCCATCTGGTCGGCCATGGCGGGCGCGATTTTGCTGCTGGCTGTTGTGGCGGGAGCGGACCTGGTGGTGAGCCGGTCTGTGCCTGCGGCGCGTGGTCTGGCTTTCCTGCTGTTGACCGGCGCTTCCTCGGTGTTGCTGACCAGCCTGCCCGAAATACTGGTGCCGGCCCTCAGCGCAGAAATCCTGTTGCCGATCCGGGCGTCGTTCGGCCCCCTCAGCGGCGCGCTGGCGCTGACCTACCTGGGCGTCTGGGTGGGCATCGCGCGTGAGGACCGGCTGATCCACTGGACCGTCACGGGCGGCGCCGTCGGGCTGGTGCTGGCCGCTGTGGTTCTGGCCGTTCTGGCCTTTGGGGCAGATTTGCAGGCCACGCAGCTGATAGCGGCTGCGGCGGTGGTCAACGCCGTGTCGGTGCTGCTGGCGGGGATGGTGGCGGTGCGCTGCTTCACGCTGGGCGATGGCCTGGCGCGCTGGATGGTGCTGGCCTGCATTTGTCTGGCCGGCATGGTGGGCGGGCTTTACTCGGAAGGCCTGCAGGCGGCGGGGCCTGGGCTGTGGGCCTTCACGGCGGTCTGCACCATCGGTTATTTCCTGATCGTGATTGCGCTGACCCTGCAACGCAACCGCGAGCTGCGCAAACTCAAGCGGCTGGCACAGAGCAGCGCGCAACCCGAGTTGGGGGCCAACATGACGCTGGGCTCGCGCCTGGTTCCGCACGTCGAGGATGCCTTGTGGCGCAGCTCCCGGGTGGGCCGATCGTGTGTGGTGGCGGCCATCAGCATTGCCAACCTGTATGAGCTGGGGGAGGTCGCAGGCCATGGCGTCGATCAGCAGATTCTGGTGGCGCTGATGGCGCGTATCCGGCGCATCGTCGGGTTTCGCAATGTGGTCGGCCTGTACCACCCGCGCTGCTTCATGCTGGTGGTGTCTGCCGTCCAGGACCCCAGACGCAGCGAGTTGCTGGCAGCCCGTTTGCTCTACGAGCTGCGCAAGCCGGTCACGGTGGGTGAAGCGCAGAACCGCCATGACTTCGAGCCATCGATAGGCATAGGGCTGGTGCGTATTTCAGGCACCAGCATCCATGCCCTGGGCGCCATGAACCGGGCCGAACAGCTGGCGCTGGAAGCGGTCCATCTGTCGGCAGGGGTGCTTGGTGAGGACTTCGGCGAAGGCCACGCCGCCCCGGTTCAGGGGTAAGTTCCGGGCAGCAAAATGCCCTTGTCCACCGTGGTGATGTCGGTGTGGCCGCAAAAGGCCATGGTGATATCGAGCTCCTTGTGGATGATTTGCAGGGCCTTGCTGACACCGGCTTCTCCCATGGCGCCCAGGCCGTAGACCATGGCCCGGCCTATCAGCGTGCCGCGTGCGCCCAGCGCCCAGGCCTTGAGCACATCCTGGCCGGAACGGATGCCGCCGTCCATCCAGACCTCGATGTCTGAACCGACCGCCGCCACGATGGGCGGCAGCGCTTCAATGCTGGACTGCGCGCCGTCGAGCTGACGCCCGCCGTGGTTGCTGACCACAATCGCATCAGCGCCGCTTTGCACCGCCAGCTTCGCGTCTTCCACATCCTGGATGCCCTTGAGGATGAGCTTGCCGCCCCAGCGTTCCTTGACCCAGGCCACGTCGGCCCAGGACAGGCGCGGGTCAAACTGCTCATTGGTCCAGGCTGCCAGCGAGCGCATGTCGCTCACGCCTTTGACATGGCCGACCAGATTGCGGAAGGTGTGGCGGCGCGTGCCGGCCATGCCCATGCACCAGCGCGGTTTGGTCATGAGGTTGAGGATGTTGGTCAGCGTGGGCCGGGGCGGGGCCGTCAGGCCATTTTTGAGGTCCTTGTGGCGCTGGCCAATCACCTGCAGGTCCAGCGTGAGCACCAGCGCATTGCAGCCGGCCTTGCGGGCGCGCTCTATCATCGCGGCCATGGCGTCGCGATCGCGCATCATGTAGAGCTGGAACCAGAACGGTGCCTGGGTGTGGGCGGCAATGTCCTCGATCGAGCAGATGCTCATGGTCGAGAGAATGAAGGGGATACCGAACTTTTCCGCCGCCCGCGCGGCCTTGATCTCGCCGTCGGCATGTTGCATGCCCGTCAGCCCCACAGGCGCAATCGCCACCGGCATCTTGACGTCCACGCCCACCATTTTGGTGGCTGTGCTGCGGTTTTCCATGTTGACCGCGACGCGCTGGCGCAGCTTGATTTTCTGGAAATCGTCCGAGTTGGCGCGGTAGGTGCTTTCCGTCCACGAGCCCGAGTCGGCATAGTCGTAAAACATGCGCGGCACGCGTTTTTTGGCCAGAACGCGCAGGTCTTCGATGGTGGTGATCACGGGCATGGGGTCTCCAGACGACGGTTTTTTCGGGAAAGCTGCCGCCATGGTAGCGCCCGCGCTTGTGCGGCTGCGTGAATTCTGCTTTGCGGCTGTGAAATTATTGATACACCGCGTGGCGCCAGGGTGTCCCCCGGGACATACCGGCGGATCTAACGCGCAAGTGAAGAGGAACGGACAGCTGCACCGCGTACTTCGACGCGAATCTCGTCCAGCACCTGGTTGCCGGCATCGACCAGGGTGATGTGATGCCGGCCCGGCCAGGGCAGCCATTTCGCGTGGTTGCCGCGCGCAAACTCCTTGCCATCCATGAGCCAGCGCAGCTGGTGGCCCTCGGCTGCAAAAGCCAGGCGCTGGTGCTTCGGTGGAATGTCGGGGTCCAGCGCCACGATGCTGCCGTTGGCAGGTGCGGTGATGCGCGCGGCGCTGTGGCCAGGCATCAGGTGTTTTTGGCCACCAGCCCTTTCCCAGCCTGCATCATCCGCTCCTGAATCCATAGCAAATACCGCCTGTTCCGTGCCCTGGATAAACCACTCGATGCGCGCCGCTTCAGGCGGCGGACCGCTGATGCCGGCAAAACGCACACTTTGCCGGACCAGCCCTGCGGGCGGGGCCGGTGCGCGGCTGGTCTCACGCTGGTGCAGGTGTTTCATGAGCGCCGCCCACACCGGCGCCGCGCCGCTGGTACCGCTGACGTCCCACATCGGCGCGCCGCTGGCATTGCCGACCCAGACGCCGACGGTGTAACGCTGCGAGTAACCGATGGCCCAGTTGTCGCGCATGTCCTTGCTGGTGCCGGTTTTCACGGCGCTCCAGAAACGTGTGCCCAGCACACTGTCGGTGCCGAAAGTGCGGGCGCGCGCCAGCGGGTCGGCCAGGATGTCGGTGGTGATGAAGGCAGCGCGTGTATCGATGGCCGGTGTGAAGGCCGGTTTTGTCGTCCTGGTGATGGAGCTTGGGCTGTAGCGCCCGCCATTGGCCAGCGTGCGGTAGGCGTTGCTCAGCGAAAGCAGCGAGACCTCGCTGCTGCCCAGCGCCAGGCTGTAGCCGTAGTAGTCGCCGGTTTCCCGCAAAGGCAGGCCGACCGCCTGCAGCTGTTTGTGGAAAGTATCGGGCGAGACCATCACCAGCGTGCGTACGGCCGGCACGTTCAGTGAAGCGCCGAGTGCGGTGCGTGCCGAGACCAGTCCCTTGAACTGGCGGTCGTAGTTTTGCGGAATGTAGAGCCCGCTGGCCGTGTTGAGCTGCGCCGGCGAATCGTCGAGCAGCGATGCTGCGGTGATGCGCCGCTCTGCAATCGCCTGCGCATACAGAAAAGGCTTGAGCGTGGAGCCCGGCTGGCGCAAGGCCAGCACACCATCGACCTCGGCCGCGCCACTGAGCTCGCCCGACGAACCGACCCAGGCCAGCACTTCGCCAGTCGCGTTGTCGAGCACGACGACGGCGCCGTCTTCCACATGGCGGCCGCGCAGCTCGCGCAGGTGTTGCCGCAGTGTTTGCACTGCAAAACGTTGCAGCGGTGCGTGCAGGCTTGAGCTCACCGTGGCAGGTCGCAGCTTGTTGTCAGCCGGCTGGCGCAGCAGCCGCCTGGCCACGTGCGGTGCAAAACCCTCGGTTGCGTCATAAGCCCTTCGCTGCAGGGTGGCGCTGGCGAACAGGTCCAGGCCCTCGCAATCTGCCCGGGCCGGCGCCTGCATGGTTTTGAGCACACCGCAGGCGCGCTGTGCGACTTGCGCCGTTTTCGCATTCGGTGCCCGCACCAGTGCGGCGGCAATCGCCGCCTCGCGTTCGTCGAGCCCGTGCGCGGCCTTGCCGAACAGCGTGCGGCTCAAGGCATCGATGCCGACGATCTCGCCACGAAACGGTACCAGATTGAGATAGGCCTCCAGGATCTGGTCCTTGCGCCAGCCCGCCTCCAGCACCTGCGCCGACACCGTTTGCCCGATCTTTTGCGGCAGGCTGCGGCCACCGGCGCCGGCGCGCCAGTCTTCGTCGAGGAGGCCTGCCAGTTGCATGCTCAGGGTCGAGGCACCGCGGGTTTTGGTGTTCCACAGATTGCCCCAAGCCGCGCTGGAGACGGCGCGCCAGTCCACGCCGCTGTGTTCATAAAAACGTTTGTCTTCGCTGAGCAGCAGCGCCGTGCGCAGCGCCGGCGACATATCCGCCAGCGCCACCCACTGGCCGCGCCGCACCGTCGCATCGGTGCGCAGACGCTGTATCACTTCGCCGCTGCGGTCCAGGATCAGCGTGTCGGAGGGGCGGTAGCCTCGCTTGACTTCGTCAAAAGTGCTTGCGGCCCATGTGGGATGAACGCAGGCAGCTATCAAAAAAGCAGCAGAAAAGACGGCCCTGGCGACTCGCGGTGTCATTTGACGGCTTCCACCTTGACCCGCGCGTTCGGCGCCTCGCCAAACATCTCCGGCGCATACATGGCTTCGACGCGGCTGGGCGGCAGCGCGAAGTCGCCGACGTTGTTCAGGCGCACGGTGTATTCCATCTTCACCAGCCCTTTGGGCAGGTATTCGTAATAACTGCGGAAGGCCTCGAAGCTGCGCTCCTCGAAGGCCGGCCAGCCCGCGCCGGTTTTCTTCTCGCCGCTGCTGGCGATCTGCGAGTCCCGGCCCAGGCCGCTGCCCAGAATGGTGGCGCCGCCGGGCACCGGGTCACTGATGACGACCCAGCTCATGTCGGCGCTGGCGTTGACTTCCAGCGAAATGCGCAGCACGTCGCCGCGGGTGTAAATGCCTTTGGCGGCTTGCTCCACCGGCGTGATCGTCTTTTTGATCTGGTAACCGGCGTTGAACGGTGCCTTCAGTGGCACGGCGGCGAGTGACTGCAGGGTGAGCCAGGGTGTGCCGGTGCCCTGGTGTGTCACGGTCAAGGTCTCCTTGCCGGCGCCGGCCCATGGCAAAAACATGCTGTTGCCGCGCAAGTTGCCGGGCGCTGCGGGGGCGCCGAAGAAGCTGGCCTGGTTGGGAGCGCCGCTGGTGTCGGTGGTCCTGGTGCGTTCGACCTTGCGCCAGTCCACACTGGCGCTCGCCGCAGCGAGGGCCGCTTTGGTGATGCCGGCCACCGGTGTGGCTTCAAACTTCGCCGAGAACTTGTCGAGCGCCAGGCCGCCCCACAGATTGGCCGTGGTGGTGTGCCAGGCGCCTTTTTGCTGGCGCGCGATAAAGCCATTGGCCAGGCGGCCCATGTCGTCTTTCCAGGCCGCATCGTCCATCACGGCCAGCATCAGCCGCGCGGTGTTGACGTCGCCGTTGGTCATGAGCCACCACCAGTAGTCGTCCTTTTCCGTACTGAACGTGACTTTGGTGCCTTGCCATGACAAGCGTGATTTCAGAACCTGCGTCGTCTCGGCCAGGCGCTGTTCGCGCTGCGGCACGTCGGCCACGCGTTTGAGGATGTTCAGCCAGTCAATCACCGCGTGGGTGGGCCACTGATTCGGCGCAACCGTGATGCTGCCCAGCATGCGGCCCTGAGCCTTGCCGTAACGCGACAGCGCTTCCAGTGCGGCGAGCTTGCGCACATCCAGGTCCTTGCGTGGGCTCCAGAACTCGCGCTGGATGCGGCCTTCCACAAACGCAATCAGGCCGCGCTCCATGGGAGCACGGGCTTCGTCGGGCAGGGCAAAGGCCGGGTTGATGCCCGAAGCCTCATGTGTGGCGGCCAGCAGGTAGGCCGTCAGCGCATCGCTGCCGCGCGAGGCCTCACCGTCGCGCGGTGGAAAGTAACTCGCGAGGCCATCGCTGTCGAGATAGCCCGGCAGTTGCGCCAGCACGGTCTGCCAGAGTTTGGTATCTCGCAGGCCCACGGCCTTGCTGGTTTTCTGCTCCAGGCAGGCGAACGGGTAGTTGGCCCACCAGTCACGCACGCCGTCCAAGCCTTCGGCCAGCTTGGGTTGCAGCGACATTTTCAGACCGCCGCGGCCTGGCAGGGCGTCGGCCGGTGGGTTCACGTCGAGCGTGAAGGATCCATCGACCTGTACCAGCGTGGCTTGCTGCACCGTCAGCGGCACGGCCGGGATGATGCGCTGACGTGCCTTCAGCCCGTCGCGTGCGCCGCTGACCGTGTCTTTCGCCCCGATTTCCCAGAGGATGGCTTCGGCGCGCGTCAGCGCCAGCTGCGCTGGCGCCGTCACCATCCAGGCCACTTCGCGCGCCTCGCCGGCAGGAATGTCGACGGTTTGTGTTTTGAGATCGAGCAGGGTCGCACGCGGGCTCACTTCCACCTTCATTGCCGCCTTGGTCGTGTTGCGCAAGGTGATCTGCGCGCGGAACTGGTCGTCCTCGCGCACCAGCGGCGGCAGGCCGCTGATGATCTGCAGGTCTTGCGTGGCGCGTATGCTGGTTTGGCCGGTGCCGAAGAGGCCGGTCGCTGCATCGGCCACGGCGACGATCTTGAAAGTTGTCAGGGCATCGTTAAGCGGCACCGTGACCACGGCCTGGCCTTTGGCGTCGAGCACCACTTTCGGGTTCCACAGCAGCAGGGTCTCCAGCAGTTCGCGCGTGTTGCTGCGCCCGCCGCCACCGCCGGCTGGCACGGCCTTGCGTCCATAGTGCCTGCGGCCGATGATTTCCATCTGCGCGGTCGAGGTTTCCACGCCCCACGAGCGGCGCTGCAGCATGGCGCCAAGCAGATCCCAGGAATCATTGGGCATCAGCTCCAGCAAGGCCTGGTCCACCGCGGCGATGGCCACTTCGGCGCCCGCTGCGGGCTGGCCATTCGGCAGTTTGGCGGTGATGGTGATCTGGGCCTGCCCACGCACCGGGTAACTCTCCTTGTCGGCCTTCACGCTCACCTCGAGCTGGTGCGCCCTGGTGCCGACGCGGATTTCTGCGAGACCCAGGCGGAAGGCCGGCTTGCTGAGGTCCACCAGCGCGGTCGGTGCCACATACTCGCGGCCCTCGTACCAGAACGAGGTCCACCATTCACGCGGTACCTTGTAGCCCCAGGTGAAGAAGCTGTACCACGGCACCTCGCGCAGGCGGCCGCGCAGGGCCAGCACGCTCACGTACACGTTCGGGCCCCAGCCGTCCTTGACCTGCAACTCGATGGTCGGGTCCTGGCCGTTGAGCTGCACCACCTGGGTGGCTATGATGCCTTCGCGTTCAATCGCCACCAGTGCGGTTGCAAAACGAAAGGGCATGCGCACCTGGAATTTGGCGATCTCGCCGGGCTGGTAGCTCTTCTTTTCGGGCAGCACGTCCATGCGGTCGTGGTTTTCACCGCCGAACCAGAGTTCGCCCTGTTTGGTCACATATACCGAGCTGGCCGCCTGGATGGTGTTGCCGTCCCTGTCCTTCGCGGTCACGACCAGTTCCACTTCGCCGGGTTCTCCGAGTTTGGCCTCGCACAGCAGCAGGCCGCGCGCATCGCTCTTGCCGCTGCAGACGCTGCCGAGGTCCTTGATGTCGGTTTTGTTGTCGTAGGTGTAAAAACCACCCACCATGCGTTTGCGGCTGGTGGTCACGATACGTGCCACGGCCCGCACGTCCAGCGCCACATCGGCGGCCGGCTTGCCTGCCAGGTCCAGCGCGAGTGCCTGGAACTTGATCTTCTGGCTCGCAGACACCCAGCCTTCGGTCTTGATGCCCGCCACGACGCCGGCTGGCCAGAGCGGTGAAACGCTGCTTAGGGTTTGCACTTCACCGTTCGGATCGGCGTAGGTGGCTTCCAGCAGCAGTTCCCGGGCTTGCTTGCCAGGGGGTACTTCACTGATGGTGAGCTTGCCGGCGCCGTTGCGGTCCAGCGTCAAGGGCAGTTTGTCGGCAATCACGCGCTGGTCTTGCGACGCGGTGGCTTCTTCCTCGCCGCCGGCGCTTTCGCCGCGGCGTGCGCGGGGCGGCGAAAAACTGAATGCCTCATAGTCGCTGTAGCCCAGCGACTTGCCGCGCACCAGCGCCGACACGCGCACCGGCAGGTTCACCGCGCCGCCGCCCGAGACGTAATTGATCTGCACGTCGGTCGGGACAGCCTTCACGTTGACCAGGGGCTTCTTGTCCGACGGGGTCACGCGGCCTTCCAGCACCGGCAGGCGGAACTCTTCCACGCGAAACTGGCCGCTGCTGAAGCTGCGGCTTTTTTCGTCCCTGGCCTTGAGCTGCACCTCGTACATGCCGAGCTTGGCCGCCGGCGGAATCGCAAAGGTGTTTTCAGCGCTCTGCCCGCCTGTCGCTGTTTTGCGCCAGGTGATGGGCTGCGTGTACTGCTGGCCGCTGCCGATGTGGGTGACGACCAGCGTGGCAGGTGCTGCTTCAGACAAGCCAAAACCCTGACTGGTTTCAGTGCGCAGAAGGTGTTTCATGGACACGGTTTCACCGGCCCGCAGCAAGGTGCGGTCGAAGATGGTGTGGGCGCGTGTATCGGGCTGCGGGTCCTGGCTGGTGGGCACATTGAAGCGCCAGGCCTCAATGCCTTTTTGCCAGTTGCTCCAGGTGAAGGTCATGTCTTCAATGCCGTCGGCTGTGGCGCGTGCGCTCACAAAATAGGCATTGCCGCTGTAGTCGCTGTCGCCGCAACGCAGCGGGTCGGGCGACAGGCCGGTGAAGCGGGCCATGCCCTGCGCATCGGTGACGGCTTTGGCCAGCTCGGTCCCCCGGCAGTCCGACACGCGCACGGCAGCGCCAGCCACCGGTGCGCCCTTGTCCAGCGTGGTCACCCAGGCCAGCGCATTTTCGCGCCCCAGCTTGAAGTGCACGCCGAGGTTGGTCACCAGCGCCGAGGTGCGCACATACATGGTTCGGCTGGCACCGTGGCGTTCGTCAAGCAGTAAAGTGCCGAGTTTTTCCGAGGCGATCTCGACCACGTGAAAACCGGGCGAAAGCGGGATGCCGATGACTTCAAAGGGCCGCGGTGGCTTGGCCCCCACGCTTCCCGCTTCGCGTGGTGCGCTGCCCCCCGGGGGGGCTTTTTCACCTTGGGACGGCCCGACGGTGAAATCACTGGCCGACTTGGGCAGGTCCAGTGTTTTCACGCCGGGCTGGCCGTTCAGCAGAGACAGCATGCGCGACTGCACGTACTCTTTGCTTTGCGTATCCATCGGCTTTGGCAGGGCGCCTTTCACATCCCGGCCGGCCTGGTCGCGGTCCACCTGGTAGTCGTTGTAATGCTCCACCTTGCGGAACCAGGCAATGATGTCGGCGTCGTTCTTCGGTTGCAGGTCGCTGACCTTCCCCGGCGCCAGGCTCTTGACTTGCAGCGCAGCCTCGACATTGCGCAGCGTCACCGGCAGCAGCGCCGGGTCACTGGCTTTGGTGCCGGGTTCGGCAAAACGCTCAACAATCCCAAACGGCGCCGCGGCAAACTTGGCCAGCGGCGGCATCGCGCCACTGGACACCTTCAAGGGAAAGTTGTCGGCGTTGCGCAGGCTACGGCCGGAAGCGTCCTTGAAGTCTTTGGGAAGCTCTACCGTGAAGGCGGTTTGTTCTGCAAAAGGCGGCTTGAAACTGATGCTGTTCACCACGTTGTCATCGTCGCCGCTTTCCGTGTCGAACACCGGTTTGAGCGTGTTTTGGGCCGATTTGAGGCGGATCGCCGCGGCCAGCTTGCGCGGCACCGGCGCGTTGAAGTTCAGGCTCATGGGGCGTATCGGCAGGCAGGCCGACTGGGCGTTTTCACGCTCGCAGTTGAAACTGGCGGAAAACGCTTCACGCACCTGGAAGTTGTAGCGCCGCTCCACAGAGTTGGCCACGCCGCTGGGGGTTGTCACACCTTTTCCGTACACCAGTTGCAACTTGCTGGCCGGTGTCAGGCGCCGGTTGCAGGCCAGCGTCACCACCGTCAGGGGGTCTTTTGCGGCGGCCTTGTCCAGGTTTTGCGACTTGAGCAGCGCGTCTCTTTCCTTGCCCTCAATCAGCTTGACCGGAACCCGCTCACCGAGACCTTCAACCGAGCACCAGATGTTGTCGCGCACGCTGGCCAGCGTCGCCTGGCCATTGAGCTGGAGCACAAAGTACTGCTCTTCGTCGATGCGCTGGTAAATGCCTGGCCGCAGGTTCTGGATGAAGGGGCCGCCGGTGTTGAACTTCCACGACAGCTTGCCGCTGATAGCCTGGTCCTTGGGCGAGCGGAAGGTGGCGATGCCCTGCAGCGTGCAGTTGACGCCGGGTGGCAGGTCATTTTCGAATTCAAACGCCCATTGGCGGTCGCTGATCCAGCGGCCCGAGCCCTTGGTGGCCTGCGCGTCGCTGCAGTTCAGGCTCACAGGTGCGGGGGCTCTGGGGTCGCCGAAGTGGACGGCGCTCTCGTCAAACTTGACGGCAATCTGCCGCACCTTCGCGATTTCGCCTTGCGGCGACAGGCTGCTGACCTGCAGGGCCTGCGCATCGGTTGGCAGATGCAGCGCTGCGGCTGCCAGCAGCGCTGCGGCGATTTTTGTTGTTCTTGCGGCCACATGTCCTCCTCGTTGGGAGGTCTAGCGTAGCTGATTTGCATGTAACAAAATAGCGCAGCTGCATGACATGCAGGCGCAAAAAAGGCGGGTATCACCCGCCTCTCAGCCGCAGATCCAGGCTGGCCTATGCCGCAGACAAGCGCGCCCTGTGCCGCTTGATCTGCGCCCGGACCTGCGCCGGGGCTGTGCCACCCAGTGTGTTGCGCGCATTGAGTGATCCACGCAGGCTCAGCACGTCGTAGACGTCTTTCTCGATTTTGGGGTTGAACTGCTGCAGCACGGCCAGCGGCAGCTCTGACAAATCGACAGCGTGGGAAATGGCGGCTTTCACCGCATGGGCCACGGCTTCGTGTGCGTCGCGGAAGGGCAGGCCCTTCTTGACCATGTAGTCGGCCAGGTCGGTGGCGGTGGCGTAACCCTTGAGGGCGGCGCGCTCCATGGCCTCGGGCTTGACGCTGATGCCGCCGACCATCTCGGCAAAAATGCGCAGCGTGTCTTTCAGCGTGTCCACCGTGTCGAACAGCGGCTCCTTGTCTTCCTGGTTGTCCTTGTTATAGGCCAGCGGCTGGCCTTTCATCAGGGTGATCAGGCCCATCAGGTGCCCGACCACACGGCCGGTCTTGCCGCGCGCGAGTTCGGGCACATCGGGGTTTTTCTTCTGCGGCATGATGGACGAGCCGGTGGTGAAGCGGTCGGCAATTTCAATGAAGCCGAAGTTCTGGCTCATCCACAAAATCAGCTCTTCGCTCATGCGGCTGATGTGAACCATGGCCAGCGCGGCAGCCGCCGTGAACTCGATCGCAAAGTCGCGGTCGCTGACCGCGTCCAGGCTGTTCTGGCAAACCTGCGGCTGGCCCTTGTCATCGACCATGCCCAATGTTCTGGCGACACGCTCGCGGTCCAGCGGGTAGCTGGTGCCGGCCAGCGCGGCGGCGCCCAGCGGCAGGCGGTTGACGCGTTTGCGCACGTCCTGCAGGCGCTCGGCATCACGCGCGAACATTTCGACATAAGCCAGCATGTGGTGACCGAAGCTCACCGGCTGGGCCACCTGCAGGTGCGTGAAGCCGGGCAGGATGACCTCGACGTTTTTCTCGGCGATATCGACCAGCGCCTTTTGCAGGTCGGTCAGCAGCGCATCAATCAGGTCGATCTCGCCGCGCAGCCACAGGCGCACATCGGTGGCGACCTGGTCGTTGCGGCTGCGCCCGGTGTGCAGGCGTTTGCCGGCATCACCAACCAGTTGCGTCAGACGCGCCTCGATGTTCAGGTGCACGTCTTCGAGGTCCAGCTTCCATTCAAAGGCGCCGGATTCAATCTCGGCGCTGATCTGGCCCAGGCCCTTCTGGATCGCGGCGTGGTCGGCTGCGCCCAGGATTTTTTGCGCCGCCAGCATCTCGGCATGGGCCAGCGAGCCGGCGATGTCGGCCTGCCACAGGCGTTTGTCAAAAAACACGCTGGCGGTGTAGCGCTTGACCAGATCGCTCATGGGTTCGGAGAACAGGGCCGACCAGGCCTGGGATTTTTTGTCGAGTTGGCTCACTTCAGGCTTTCTGTGGGGCGCCGGCTTTCGGCTCGGGGAGCGCCTTGCTGTCGCGCATTATTTCTTGTAAGTTCGGGTTTGACGCCGTTTCGGGGCTGCTGCCGGTGCAATACTACGGCTGCTGCGGTGTCTGACCCCTGGCCCTGATTTTATCTGCGTGCCGCAGGTGCTGCGTGCCCGTATCCCGGTCGGGCTGCATTTTGCCCGTCACCCACAGGAAATCAACTGACCAAGCTTTTCATGCGCGCGCAACCCGATCCGGTCCATTTTGACGAATCCACGGTGCTGGGCAGTTATAGCCTGCCAGGCGATTCGGTCGCGCGCCGCCCGGCGCGGGCGGTGGTTTTTGACGCCTGCAATGTCGGCGTGGTACTGCGCGCGGTGCTGTTTGTGGAGGCGGTCGTGGCTGTCGGCGCCATGTTTGGCACCGGGCTGCTGGTGGAGTGGTTGCTGCGCTTTTCATTGCTGACCGGGGGCGTGTTGCCAGCCACGCTGGTCTGGCTGATTGCGGCCTGTGTGCTCAAAGGGCAATTGGCGCGGCTGGGAAACCTGCAGCAATGGCTGGCCGGCATGTTGCTGGGGGCGCTGTCCGGCCTGTATGGCTGCGGCCTGCTGGTGATGATGGCCATGCTCGATCCGGCGCCCTGGTGGGCCAGCGCGGCCGCCGGCGCCTTGCTGTCGTCTGTGCTGGTGGCCGGCCTGTTCTGGCGTGCCAAGGCGCGTACGCCGGCGGCGACTGCGGCGCGCCTGGCCGAGCTGCAGTCGCGCATACGCCCGCACTTTTTGTTCAACACGCTCAACAGCGCGATTGCCCTGGTGCGCGCCGAACCCGCCCAGGCCGAAGCCGTGCTGGAAGACCTGAGCGAGCTGTTTCGACATGCGCTGGCCGACCAGGGCGAGGCGGTGACGCTGGGCGAGGAAATTGCGCTGGCCAAACGTTACCTGGCCATCGAGCAGATTCGTTTTGGCGAGCGCCTGCAGGTGCAGTGGAGCCTGGACCCCGAAGCCAACCCGGCCAAGCTGCCGCCCCTGCTGCTGCAGCCGTTGGTGGAAAACGCGGTGCGCCACGGGGTCGAGCCCAGTGCCGGCGGCGCGCAGGTCAGGATCTCCACCGTGCGGCGGGGCAGCATGGTGGTGCTCAAGGTGACCAACTCCACACCGGCCGGTGTGGGCGAGCGCGGTCACGGCCTGGCGCTGGCCAATGTGCGCGAACGCCTGGCCCTGCTGCACGATGTGCAGGCCCAGTTTCAGACCGCTTTCAAGGACGGCATTTTTCAGGTTCGACTGGAGCTGCCGCTGTGAGCGCCAAACTTCGCGCCCTGATCGTCGATGACGAAGCGCTGGCGCGCTCGCGCTTGCGCACGCTGCTCGGCGACTGCACCAACCCGGCGGTGCTGGTGGCCGCTGAAGCGGCGCATGCGGTGCAGGCCATGGACGCGCTGCGCCGCGAGGCGTTTGATGTGGTGCTGCTGGACATCCGCATGCCCGGTGTAGACGGCATCACGCTCGCGCAAACCCTGGCGCAGCTGCCCGAGCCACCTGCCGTGGTGTTTGTCACCGCACACTCCGAACACGCGGTGCAGGCCTTTGAGGTCGAGGCTGTGGACTACCTGACCAAGCCGGTGCGACTGGAGCGCCTGCAACAGGCGCTGCAAAAAGTAGAGCGGCTTGCGCAGGCTGCCAAAGGGCTGCAGCCGGAAATGGATGAAGAATGCCTGATCATCCAGGACCGCGGGCGGACGGAGCGGGTGCCGCTGGCAGAGGTGCTGTACCTCAAGGCCGAGCTGAAATACGTGACGGTGCGCACGGCTGCCAAAAGCTACATCCTGGACGGCAGCCTGAACGAGCTGGAAGAGCGTTATGCGCAGCAGTTCATGCGTATCCATCGCAATGCGCTGGTCGCGCGGCGGGCGGTGCGCGCCCTGGAAAAACATTTTGACCCGGAAGAGGGCGAGGGCTGGGCGGTGCGGCTGCGCGGTGTCGACGAGCTGCTGGCGGTGTCGCGGCGCCAGCTCAGCGCGGTGCGCGAAGCGATTGCCTCCTGAGGAAGCGGCAACTGGCTGCAACTGCCGGTAGCCTGCTGCGCAGGCGTCCTACACGCCGCCTGTGAATTCCGGGTTGAAATACAGGTCGGAGACATGCGCGACTGCGCCGCACTGCGCCATACCCCCGGCGCCGCCTACAAGGACAACAGATGACAGACCCAAGCCTGCCCGATGCCCCGCCCGAGTCCGAGGTCACCACCTTTCCCGAGGCCGGGCGGCTGCTGCTGCACATGCCGGTGGACATCCGCAACATGTCGCTGATGGTGCTGGCCGGCCTGGCGCTGCTGTTTGTGCTGCATTGGGCCAAGGCCGTGTTTATCCCGGTCATGCTCAGCGTCTTGTTCAGTTATGCGTTTTCGCCGGTGGTCAACTGGCTGGAGCTCAAGCGTGTGCCGCGCTGGCTCAGTGCTGCTGTCCTGCTGCTGGGCATTCTGGGCGTCATCGGCTCCACCACTTATGCCCTGAGCAACAATGCGGTGGCGCTGCTGGAGTCGCTGCCGGTGGCGGTGCAAAAATTCCGCAATGCCACCAGGATCAAGACCGGCCAGACTGACAGCACGCTGGAGACGGTGCAAAAAGCCGCCACGCAGATCGAGCAGGCGACCCAGGAGGGTGCCAGGCCTGCCAACAACCGGGGCGCCATGCGGGTGGTGGTCGAGCGCTCCAGCTTCAACGTCAAGGACTACCTCTGGACCGGCACCATAGGCCTGATTGCACTGATAGGCCAGGCCACCGTGGTGATTTTTCTCACCTACTTTCTGATGCTCTCGGGCGACACCTTCAGGCGCAAGCTGCTCAAGCTCGCAGGCCCGAGCCTCAGCACCAAAAAAGTCACGCTGCAGGCCCTGCACGAGATCACCGGGCAAATCCAGCGTTACCTGCAGGTGCAGCTGCTGACCAGCGCACTGGTGGGGGTGCTGACCTGGCTGGCGCTGCTGGCCATTGGCCTGGAAAACGCGGCGGTCTGGGGGATTGCCGCGGGTGTGCTCAACCTGGTGCCTTATGTGGGCTCGCTGATCACGGCGGTGGCGACGGCACTGGTCGGCTTTCTGCAGTTTGGCACCCTGAACATGGCGCTCGTCGTCGGCGGCGCCTCGCTGCTCATACACACCATTGTGGGCAACCTGGTCACGCCCTGGCTGACCAGCCGGGCCAGCCGCCTGAGCCCGGTGGCGGTGTTTGTCGCACTGCTGGCCTGGGGTTGGCTCTGGGGCGTCTGGGGTTTGTTGCTGGGCATCCCCATCATGATGATGGTCAAATCGGTCTGCGACCGGGTCGATGACCTCAAGCCCCTGGGCGAGTTTTTAGGGTCTTGAGGTCCATTCGCCTGTTCGTGGTGATGGGCATCCGGTAGAGTCACAGCTTAATCACCTGCAAGCCGAACCCGAGTACACACCATGATGGAACTGCTGACCGACCCCCAGGCCTGGATTGCCTTTGCCACACTCACCGCGCTGGAACTGGTGCTGGGCATTGACAACATTGTGTTCATCTCCATCCTGGTGGACAAACTGCCGAAGGAAAAGCGTGAGCTGGCGCGGCGTATCGGCCTGTTCATGGCCATGTTCATGCGCATCGGCCTGCTGCTGGTGCTGTCCTGGATCATTGGCCTGGTGACGCCGCTGTTCACGGTGCTGGGTCAGGAAATTTCGGGCCGTGACCTGATCCTGATCGCCGGCGGCTTGTTCCTGATCTGGAAAAGCACCGGCGAGATTCACCAGTCGCTCGAAGGCGAAGAGGGCCACAGCTCGGGTGCGGTCAAGGCGACATTTGGCGCGGTCATCCTGCAAATCATGGTGGTGGACATGGTGTTTTCGCTGGACTCCATCATCACCGCCGTTGGCATGGTGGACAGCCTGGCGGTGATGGTCGCGGCGGTGATCGCCTCGGTCGGCCTGATGATGCTGTTCGCCAGTGCCATCGGGCGCTTTGTCTCTGACCACCCGACCGTCAAGATGCTGGCGCTGTCCTTCCTGGTGGTGGTCGGTGTGGTGCTGATTGCCGAAGGTTTTGACCACCATGTGCCCAAGGGGTATGTGTATTTTGCGATGGCGTTTTCGATTGCGGTGGAAATGCTGAACCTGCGACTGCGCAAAAGATCGGGCAAGCCCGTTGACCTGCGCGAGGCCTATGTGGCCGAGAAAAAACCAGAGGCCGGGCGCTCGGAGTGAGCTTTCTTGTACAAGCCTTTTTGGACTCCAGCCCTTTCCCTATGTGCACAAGCAGCTATTAAAGTGATAGCGTTCGACGCACCGTGAACCCTCAGGCAGCCGGTCCGGCTGAAACCCCGGGCCACCGCCGTCCAAGCTGCCTGAGCTGTTTGCGGCCACAAAGCGCCTGCATTTGCGCCTGGGTCACGCCGGTGGCGCATCAGGTGGAGGTGTTGATCCTGCAGCATCCGCTCGAAGCCGACAACCCCAAGGGCACAGCGCGCCTGCTGCACCTGTGCCTGCCCAACAGCCGCTTGTTGACCGGTGAGGTGTTTGCAGAAGATACGCTGCGGGCCGGGCCGGCCCGGCACACCCTGCTTCTCTACCCGGACATGCCGCAAGACCGGGCGCTGGGTATCTCGGCCCCGCCCGCCTTGCCGCCGCAAGCCCTGCACGAACCAGCCCGGCTGAGGCTGATCGTGATCGACGGCAGCTGGCGCAAAAGCCGCAAGATGTTGTACCTGAACCCCGCGCTGCAGCATCTGCCACGCCTGTCACTTCAAGGCCTGCCACCATCGCGCTATCACCTTCGCAAAGCGCACCAGCCTGACCAGCTCTCCACGCTGGAAGCGACTTGCGCGGCGCTGATGCAACTGGAACGCGACACTGAAAAGTTTCAGGCGCTGCTGACGGCCTTTGACGGTTTTGTGGCGCAGCAGCTCGGCTATTCGCCCAGGTCCACAGTGGCTGCCAGCGGCACACCGGCCGGCGCCCCATAGTCGGCCAGCACAAAAGCGCGTGTGGGGTGGACCGCGGCCTGTTCCAGCAGCGCCACCACATAAGCCATCGACGGCTTGTCCAGCGCGGCAAACGGCATGTCCAGCAGCGTGACAGCCGCGCCCGAGGCAAAGGCCGCCGCCAGAAACACTTTGCGCTTCGAGCCGGTGGACAGCATGAAAAGTCGCTTGTTGAGCTCCGGCGTCAACGCCAGACCATACACACAGCGGGCCAGCACCTTGTCGTCAAAACCCGCGTGGATGCTGCGCTGCAAAGCAAAAAACTCCAGCGCTGTCATCGGGTCGAATGTTTCAGTGCGCGGCTCGGTCCAGAACACCTGCCGGCGGTAGCCCGGCGCATCGGCCTTCAGCTTGATACCGTGGATGCAAAGTTCGCCCGCAGCTGGGACCAGTTCGCCGGCCAGCAGGCGCAGCAGCGTCGTTTTTCCGCGCCCGTCACCACCGAGAACCAGCGTGACGCCGGGTGACAGCGATGCCGACCAGTCCGAGAACAATGTGTGTTCGGGGTAGCGAAAGCCCAGGCCTTTGACTTCAAGAATGGCGGGGCAGGAGGGGGTGCTCATCCGGGTATTGGACACGAGTCCTGAACCGCAACCCCGTCGCGTCGGGTTCGGGTGAAACAGCGCCCACACGCAAACCCTGAGCTTGCAGAGTCGGGCAATTTCATTTACAACGCAGGCCTGCCCCGTGCAAGGACAGGGGAGTGGAAACCCGATGTACCACAAATCCATTTTCTTTCTGTGGGCTGTTAGCGCCTGGGTCACCCCCGCCGCCATTGCCGGAGCGCTGGGCTGGGAGGGCATCTGGGGATCGGGCAGCGCGTTTGCCGACTACCTGATTCCGATTCCTGTGGCCGGCGGTGTGCTGCACCTGCCCTCCTTCATCGCCGTGTCGCTGATCCTCTTCACGCAGCCATGGGCAGGAAGGGGAGGTGGCCAGGTGCGGGGATTGCTGCTTGCGGGCCTGCTTGTCGGCATCGCGACACTGCTGGATCTTGACAAGCTGCAGCTCGCTGCCACGACGGACATGGCAGGTGGCCGGTTCTGGCAGCAGCAGCCGATCGGTCTCTTCCTCGTCACAGATTGCGTGATCGCGCAGCTTTTTGTCCGGATGCTCGGGGGCCGCTGGCCGCAAGGCACGAAGGAATGGGCGCTGTCACTGATCACGGCCCTGGCGATTCCTGTGGTTTATGCAGCGGTATCGCTGAAGGCTGACCCGCGCCAGCAGAATCCTTTCGTGTATGTGGACGAACGCGGGACCGGCAGGCGTGGTGACGAGATGGCCTTCTACTATTCGAAACTGCCGCTGGGGTCGGAGGCCTTCCGCCAGGCCGCAAATGTTGTGCTGGAGCGACACGACCCACGCATGAACATGAATGCCGAGGACATCGCCATTCACTTCTACAACAGCCTTGCTTCTGCGCAGGCCCGGAACAGCAGCGGCGCGAATTACACCGTGTGTCTCTACCAGGACGGCACGGCGACGACGTGGAATCCTGGAAGTTTTGACTGCTTCAGCCACCATGAGAGCTTTTCTGAGCGCCGGGAGAAAGCTTTCGGCATGCAGGACAAGGCGCTGCCGCTGGACGTGCGAGTCTGGCTCTCGCGCCGCGACGCGTGCGTCGGCCGCAAGCGCCTGACAGCGCCGACCGGCATGCACATGGACAATCAGGAAGTTCGTTCCTGCGATCCTGCGCAGATGGAGCGGGCACGCGAAGAGCTGCTGAAGAAATTCGAAAGTGACGGCAACGCCCTTGCTTCCCTCAAGTAACCAGGGTCTGGGTCACTGCGCTGCCGTTCTTGCCGCCCTGCTCCAGGAGGGCATAACTTTTCAGGCGACATGCGGGGGGGAATAAAATGCCAGGGTCATGCGGGAGCGCGCTCGGCCGTCCCCCATTTTCAACCTTGGACCCCGGATACCAACATGGCGCAAAACTACCTCTTCTTCCGGCCCGCGCACTTGCCGCTTGAGACTGGCGACTTGCGTCAGGCCGCCGTGCTCCCGCTCCAGGACAGCCCCTACCTCAGAACCAGCCTCGAGCAAGCCTTTCCCGGCCTGAGCTGGCAGTCACCCAGTGTGGGTCAAGCCACCGTGACGGGCAATTGGTACGAGCTGCACCTTCCTCAAGCACCCACCGCAACACTCGCGCTCAGGTGTTCGCAGGAGGTTGACCACTCGGCCTTTGTCCAGGACCTCTGCAACCGGCTTGGCTGGCTCGCCTTCAATGAGCGGGCCCTGTGTTTTCAGCCGCAGCGCGATCCCTCAAAAACGTGAGCTTCGCCAAGGCAATTGAGAAAGGCCGGCCGTGGAAGCCATAACAGCCCGCTCAGACACCAGGCGCAGGCTGATCGCCGCCAGCCCGTCAGAAGTTTTTGCCGCGATCAGTGATGCCGCCCGTGTGGCCCGATGGTGGGGCCCGGCTGGATTCACCAACACGATGGCGCAGTTTGACTTCCGGCCCGGCGGCAAGTGGCTCATGACCATGCATGGGCCGGATGGCAAGGACTACCCGAATGAAAGCCGCTTCACACGCATCGTCGCCGACCAGCTGTTCGAGATGGAACACCTGAACGGGCATCACTTTTTCCTCACCCTGGAGCTGGTACCCGTGCCCGGGGGCACGCAAGTGCGCTGGCAGCAGACCTTCGACACTGTTGAGCACTATGAGCGGATCGCGCAGTTTGTGGCAACGGCCAACGAGCAGAACCTCGATCGTCTGGCTGCCGAGGTTCTCCAGTGAGCGCTGCCGCGGCCGGTGTTTTGGCCGCATGAGACCTGTACCCGTCCTCCGTCCTGGCGTGCAAGTGGCCGTAGCCGCGTTGGTCCTTCTCGGGCTGGTCGGCGGTTCATTGATCCTTGCCCATTCCGGATTTTCCACATCTCCAAGACGCGCAGGCCCGTCCACTTTTGTACCTGCACCTCAGGCCTACCTGCTTGCCGCCACCATGTACGGCATGTCTGTTGTTGGCGTGTTGGCGCTGCTGCGCTCGCGGCAGGTCTCCAGTCCACTCATCGCGCTGGCCTCGGTCATGTATGCCGGCGCGGCTGCGGCTCTCATTGCGTTTTTCCGTTCGGTTTGAATCCGGTGGCCTGCTCCATCCGGCTCTCACATGTGCCCCGGGTATCGCATCAAATGAGCCTCCAGCCCTTGTGCAGCATGCGCGAACAGCTACTGAATTAATAGCAATTTTGCGTCATGAAGCAGCCTGCACCAGCAGGTAGGCCTGTTCTGGCAGCTCCGCGAGAAGCACCACCTCACCCGGTGCCAGCACGCGGTCGGGCCGGGCAGCCCCCGCATCTGGCGCCAGGCCAGTGCGCTGCCAGCGCAACGTCAGCACGCGCCCGTCCAGCCGCAAGGTGATCTCAAAGACCGGCCAGTGAGCGGGCACGCAGGGTGTCAGCGACAGCTCGCCCTGGCGGATGCGCAGGCCCAGCAGGGTCTCCAGCGCGGCGCGGTGTAACCAGGCGGCGGAGCCGGTGTACCAGCTCCAGCCGCCACGGCCGGTATAAGGCGGCGCGCTGTACACATCACCGGCCATCACATAGGGCTCGAGTTCGTACACCGGCCCGCGTGTCGGGTGCTGGCTGCGGTGTGCCGGGCTCAGGGCCATGAAACTTTCCCACGCGGCTTCGCTGTCGCCGCTTTGCGCCTGCGCCATCAGGGCCCAGACCGCGGCGTGGGAATACTGGCCGCCGTTTTCGCGCACGCCCGGCGGGTAGGCCTGGATGTAGCCGGGGTTGTTCTCTGACCCTTGCAGCGGCGGCGTGAGCAGGCGCAGCAAGCCGGCCTGCGGGTCCATCAGTTGTTCGTTCATGGCCTGCATCGCGGGGCGGGTGAAGGCCTCGGTCGAGGCGCCCGACAACACGGCCCAGGCCTGGGCAATCAGGTCGATGCGGCATTCGCTGTTGCTGCTGGAGCCGAGCGGCGCGCCGTTGTCAAAAAACGCGCGCCGGAACCAGGCACCGTCCCAGCCGGCATCGTGCAGCGCTGCCACCCAGCCCTGGCGGGCAGCCAGCCACAGGCCGGCGCGCGCGTGGTCGCCGCGCGCCTGGGCCAGAGGTGCAAAGGCACTGACCACCGCGCACAAAAACCAGCCCAGCCAGACCGACTCGCCCTTGCCCTCGTGGCCCACGCGGTTCATGCCGTCGTTCCAGTCACCGGTACCCATCAGCGGCAGGCCGTGTGTACCCGTGGCCAGGCTGCGGTCCAGCGTGCGGGCGCAGTGTTCATATACGCTGGCGTTCTGGTCGCTGGTTTGCGGCGCGTAGTAGGCGTCTTCTGCGCCTTCTGCAATCTGCGGGCCGTCGATGAAGGCAACCTGCTGGTCCAGCAGACCGGCGTCGCCGGTGATGTCCACATAATGCGCGCAGGCAAATGGCAACCACAACAGGTCGTCGGAGAAATGGGTGCGTACCCCCTCGCCGCCGGGGGCGTGCCACCAGTGCTGCACATCACCTTCGGGGAACTGGCGCGAGGCGTTGACCACAATCTGCTCGCGCAGGCGGGCCGGCTCCACCAGTGCAAAGGCCATCGCGTCCTGCAACTGGTCGCGAAAACCAAAGGCCCCGCCGGCCTGGTAGAAGCCGGCCTTGGACCACAGGCGCGAGCTCAGCGTCTGGTACAGCAGCCAGCGGTTGACCAGTGCGTCAAACAGCGGATCGGGTGTGTGCACCTGCACTTTGCCGAGCAGGCCGGCCCAATACCGCTTGATACCTTGCAGGGCTTGACCGGTATCGCGGCTTTGCCAGTCGGCCGCCAGCACCCGGGCCTGCGTGGCATCGGCCGCATGGCCCAGCACAAAAGCCAGGCTGATGCGCTGGCCCGGCGCCAGGGTGAAGGCGCCGGACAGCGCTGCACACGGGTCGGCCGCGCTGCCGGCCTGCTGGCCCAGGATCTCGGGCAGCACCAGGCGGCCGGCCACGTCAAAAAACTCGCTGCGGTCGCAGGTCCATT
>CALRQX020000010.1:0-157976 GCA_943370435.1 Kapaibacterium sp. (SeqCode)
CTGCAGGTAAGAGGGCAGGGGGTGGGTGGCGGGGGTGGCGCTGGGGCCGGAAGCTGGCGACATGAAAAACTCCTTGTGGACAATCAATGCGCAGAGCTTAGGCCTGCGGCCAGCAACTGTCCAAGGCCAGCTTTATCTCACTTCATGCAAATAATGCATGAGACGGGGTTTCTGGCCGGCTTGCCCTGGTGGCCGCCGCCTCAGGCGTTGAACTGCAGCGCCGCCAGGCGCGCATAAATGCCGCCACGCTCCACCAGTTCGGCGTGGCTTCCCTGTTCCACCAGCCGGCCGTGGTCCAGCACCAGGATGCGGTTGGCCTGTTGCACCGTGGCCAGGCGGTGTGCAATCACCAGCGTGGTGCGGCCTTTCATCGCAGACTCCAGCGCCGCCTGCACCATGCGTTCGCTTTCGGCGTCGAGCGCGCTGGTGGCTTCGTCGAGCAGCAGCAGCGGCGGGTTCTTCAGCATGGCGCGGGCAATCGCAATACGCTGGCGCTGTCCGCCCGACAGCCGGACCCCGCGCTCGCCCAGAAAGGTGTCGTAACCCTCGGGCAGCGCCATGATGAACTCATGCGCAAACGCAGCGCTGGCCGCAGCCTTGACTTCGTCGTCACTGGCTTGCGGCTTGCCGTAACGGATGTTCTCCAGCGCACTGCTGGAAAAGATCACCGCGTCCTGAGGCACGATGCCTATGCGCTCGCGCAGGTCATGCAACGCCATGTCTGCAGTCCGCACACCATCGAGTTCAATACGGCCAGAGGCCGGATCGTAAAAGCGCAGCAGCAGCTGAAACACCGTGCTTTTGCCCGCACCGCTGGGCCCGACGATGGCCACGGTTTCCCCGGGCCGTACCGTCATCGAAAAATCCGTCAATGCGGCCTGCAAGGGGCGCGACGGGTAGTGAAAGGTCACGGCTTCAAACTTGATGGCGCTTCCTGCAGTGACCACGGGGGCCGGAACCGGGTTCAGGGGTGAAAGCACGGGGGAGCGTGCAGCCAGCAGCTCCATCAGCCGTTCGGTGGCGCCCGCAGCGCGCAGCAGGTCGCCATACACCTCACCGAGCACCGCCGTGGCGCCGGCCAGGATGATCACATACACCACCGTCTGGCCCAGGTGCCCGGCCGTGATGTCACCGCGCATCACGGCCTGGGTGCCCTGGTACAGGCCCCAGAGCAGTGCGCCCGAAGTGGCGATGATGATGAAGGCAATCAGCACCGAGCGCGCCCGTGTGCGCCGGATGGCCGTCACAAACGCGTTTTCGGTCGAGTTGTCGAAACGCGCGGCCTCGCGTTTTTCGGCGGTGTAGCTTTGCACCACCGGTATCGCATTGAGCACTTCCGCCGCAATCGCACTCGAGTCGGCCACCCGGTCCTGGCTGGCGCGCGAGAGTTTGCGCACACGCCGGCCAAACCACACCGACGGCAGCACGACCAGCACCAGAACCCCCAGCACCTGCACCATCAGGTAAGGGTTGGTGTACACCAGCATGGCCAGCGCACCAACCCCCATCACCGCATTGCGCAGCCCCATGCTCAGCGACGAACCCACCACGGTCTGCACCAGCGTGGTGTCACCGGTCAGGCGCGACAACACTTCACCGGTCTGTGTCGTTTCAAAAAATTCAGGGCTTTGCTGCACCACATGCACATACACCGCGTTGCGCAGGTCGGCAGTCACACGTTCGCCAAGCCAGCTCACCATGTAAAAGCGTCCGGCAGAAAACAGCGCCAGCGCCACCGCCACTGCAAACAGCGCCACAAAGTGCTCGCGCAGCGCCAGCACCGTCGCGCCCTTGTCGCTCGCATTCAGGCCACCATCAATCAGGCTGCGCAAGGCCAGTGGAAACACCAGTGTGGCCACTGCGGCCATGACAAGAAAGAAGCCGGCCAGCACAATCCGGCCCCGGTAAGGACGCAGAAAAGGCAGCAGGCCCGACAGGGAGCGCGGCGCGCCCTTGGGCGCGTCGGAGGGGGAGGAGGTAGCCATGCAGGGAGTTTAGTCGGGGTCAGGCGAGCGGCGGCAAAGGCTTGGGCGCGCGCCCTGCGGATGGCAGGGCAAGCCCGCACTCACCGCCGCTGGAAAAGTCCTAGAATTTGCGCTGGCCCTCCGCTTCGTTCATGGTTCGTCCCTGGCGACCTTGCCACGCTGAACTTGCAAGCCAGGATATTTGTGACCGACCCCTCCCGCAAAATCATTCGCATAGGCGCCGGCGCCGGTTATTCGGGCGACCGCATTGCGCCCGCCGTCGAGCTCGCAGACCAGGGCGCTCTCGACTACCTGGTGTTCGAATGCCTGGCAGAACGCACCATCGCCCTGGCCCAGCTGGAGCGCAGCCAGGATGCGCGCCGCGGCTTTGACCCCTTGCTGCGCGATCGCATGGAAGCGGTGCTGCCGTCCTGCGCCCGCCAGGGCGTGACCATCATCACCAACATGGGGGCTGCGAATCCGCAGGCGGCCGGCGAAGAGGTCATACAGATCGCGCGCGAGCTCGGGCTCACGCGCCTGAAAGTGGCGGTGGTGCACGGCGACGACGTCTTGCCCCTGATCCATGCGCAGGACCTGCCCCTGCTCGAAAGTGACGCGACCCTGCAGTCGCTGCGCGGTTCTGTGCTGTCAGCCAATGCCTACCTGGGCGCCGAGGCGCTGGTAGCAGCGCTTCAGGCGGGCGCCGATGTGGTCATCACGGGCCGGGTGGCAGACCCGGCGCTGTTTCTGGCCCCGCTGATCCACGAGTTTGGCTGGTCCCCGTCGGACTGGGAAAAAATGGGGCAGGGCACGGTCATAGGCCATTTGCTCGAGTGTGCAGGCCAGGTCACCGGCGGCTATTTTGCCGACCCCGGTTACCGTGATGTGCCCGATCTGGCCAATCTCGGTTTCCCGATTGCCGAAGTGTCGGCGGACGGCCGCGCCGTCATCACCAAGGTGGAGGGTTCTGGCGGTTGTGTCACCGTGGCCACCTGCACGGCGCAGCTTTTGTACGAGATTGAAAACCCCGCGAGTTATTTGCAACCCGATGTGGCGGCAGACTTTTCCGGCGTCACGCTGACCCAGGTGGCGGCCAACCGGGTGCGGGTCGAAGGCGCCACCGGCCGCCAGCGCCCGGCCAGCCTGAAAGTCACCGTGGGTTACCGCGACGGTTTTATCGGCGAGGGCCAGATCTCCTACGCCGGGCTGGGTGCGCAGGCGCGCGGCCAGCTCGCGCTGGAGGTGTTGCGGCAACGGCTGGATGCCTCGGGCATTCAGGCGCTGGACAGCCGTTATGAACTGATCGGTGTCAACGCGATTCATGGCCCCAGCCTGTCCGCCGGCTATGAGCCCTACGAAGTCCGGGCCCGTGTGGCCCTGCGTGTGGCCACGCGCAAGGATGCTGAACGGGTGGCCAACGAGGTCGAGGCCATGTACCTCAACGGCCCGGCCAGTGGCGGCGGTGTCAGCAAGTCGGTCCGTGAGGTGATTGCCGCCGCCTCCGTGCTGCTGCCGCGCGAGCTGGTGCGGACCAGCGTGACAACCTTGGAGCTTTAAAACATGCTGCTGCGCGACATTGCCCACTCCCGCACCGGTGACAAGGGAAACCGGTCCACCATTTCGGTCATTGCCTTCGACATCAAGGACTTTGCCACGTTGGAGCGCTGCATCACGGCAGAACGTGTGCGCAGCTATTACGGCGACATCGTCAAAGGCGAGGTTGACCGTTATGTGCTGCCCCAGCTCGGTGCCTTAAACTTTGTTTTGCACGACGCGCTGGGTGGCGGCGTGACCCGCTCCCTGGCGCTGGACGCGCACGGCAAATGCCTGAGCTCGGCCATTCTTGCCATGCCGGTCGAATAAACGCGCAGCAGTTTCAGTTTCAAGCCACCATTATTTTTAAACCGGAGACAACATCATGAAGTGCAAATCGATTCTTTTCCTGGCCCTGACCAGCCTTTCTTTCACCGCCTTTGGCCAGGCTTTTCCGAACAAGCCGATCAAGGCCATCGTGCCGTTCGCCGCGGGCAGCGCCACCGACACGGTGGGCCGGGCTTTTGCCGCCAAGATGTCCGAGAGCCTGGGCCAGACCGTCGTGGTGGAGAACAAGGCCGGCGTCAACGGCATGCTGGGCGCTGATGCAGTGGCCAAGTCCGCGCCCGACGGCTACACCATCCTGATCGGCACCAACAGCACCAACGCGGCGCTCAAAAGCCTGATGAAAACGCTGCCCTACAACCAGGACACCGCGTTCACGCCGGTGGCCTACATCGGCTCGGTGCCGCTGATTGTTGCCGTCAACAACGACGTGCCCGCCAAAAACCTGCGTGAGCTGGTGGCCCTGGGTAAAACCAAGGCCGGCCACATCACCTCGGCCAGCGCCAGCACCTCGCAACTCGTCTCGTCAGAAATGCTGGCCAGCATGGCCGGCATTTCGTTCACCAGCGTGCCCTACAAAAGCGGTCCCGCTGCCATGACCGACCTGATAGGCGGCCAGGTGATGATGTTCACCGCCGACTTTGCGGTCATGCTGCCCCAGATCAAGGGCGGCAAGATCCGCGGCCTGGCTGTCACATCGACCAAGCGCTCGCCGGCCATTCCGGAGTTGCCCACTGTCAATGAAGCGCTGGGTTTGAAAGACTATGAGCTGATTGCCTACTTCGCCGTGTTTGCACCGGCTGGCACACCGCCCGACATCGTTGCCAAACTGAACCAGGCCGTCAACGCCGCGGCGCAAAGCAAGGACATCCAGGAAAAATTCTCGGCCATCGGTTTTGCCGTGGAGCCCGGCACGCCGGAAGCGCTGGGCCAGCGCAACACGATGGAAACCGCCAAGTGGGCCAAGGCCATACGCGACGCGAAGATCGAGCCGCAATAAACAGCCAGGCGTCAGCGCCCTGAGGGCCGCCGCCCCAGGGGCCCCCAGATTGCTATTTATTTCATAGCTGCTTGCGCGCGTGGCGCAAGGGCTGGTGGCCTGTTTGGCATCAATCTTTCAAAGTCTGCCGTTCCATGCCGGTCCGGGGGCCTGGACACTGCATCCCGGCCGGCTTGTCATGGATCAAGTCCGCCGCTGATTGGCGTCCCACAATCCATGTGGCAGCTTCACCTGAGGCAGCGTCGCAGCACGCGGCGTTGACAGGCCTGCAGGGGCGCGGCACCTCGCCGCGCAATGACAGGAAAGGACATGGGCATGCTGAAAAACAAGGTTGCACTGGTCACCGGCGCCGCGTCGGGCATTGGCCGGGCCGTGGCGCTGGTCTGGGCGCGCGAGGGCGCCCGGGTGGTGGTCTCGGACCTCAACCCGCAGGAGGGCGAAGCCACCGCAGCCCTGGTGCGCGCCCAGGGCGGTGACGCGCTGTTTGTGCCGGCCGATGTCGGCAAGCCGGAAGACGGCGAAGCGCTGGTGGCGCGCACCGTGGCGCACTACGGCCGGCTCGACATCGCCTGCAACAACGCCGGCATAGGCGGGCCGCAGGCGTCCACCGCCGATTACCCGCTCGACGGCTGGGCCCAGGTGATCAACATCAATCTGTCCGGCGTGTTCTACGGCATGAAGTACCAGATTGCCGCCATGCTCAAAAACGGCGGCGGCTCCATCGTCAACATGGCGTCGATTCTGGGCGCGGTGGGTTTTGCCGGCGCACCCGCCTATGCCGCGGCCAAACACGGGGTGCTGGGCCTCACCCAGGCTGCCGCGCTGGAGTACAGCGCGCTGGGCGTGCGTGTCAACGCGGTCGGGCCCGGTTTTATCCACACGCCCATGATTAGCGGGCTGGAACAAGACCCCGCGATCAACGCCATGCTGGTCGGTGCCCATCCGATTGGCCGGCTCGGCCGCGCTGAAGAGGTGGCCGAACTGGTGGCCTGGCTGTCCTCGGACAAGGCCTCGTTTGTGACCGGTGCCTATTACCCGGTGGATGGCGGCTACCTGGCGCGCTGAGCTTCTGATTTGCGCTTGCGCTCCCTGCACGCGTGCGACAAGGGCCGCATGTCTGCGGATCGTCCGCCCTTACTGATGCGATCCTGATACCGCCGGTGTTACGCTGGCAAGCCATGAGCCCCCGTGACATTCCTCCATCCGTCAACCGGCCCGCCAGGGGCTGGTTGGCAGTGTCAGCGCTTCTGGCTGCCGCCACTGCAGCCGGGCTGGTATTGGACCAGCACGTGTCGCTGACAAGCCTGGCCATGGTGTATGTGCTCGCCGTGGTGCTTGCGGCCTACCGCCTGGGCTGGATCGAATCCACGGTATGTGCGGTGGGCGCCGTGACCGCGCTGAATTTCTTTTTTGTGCCGCCACGCTGGACCTTTGTGGTCGACACCCGGGAAAATGTTATTGCGCTGAGCGCCATGCTGGCCGTCGCGCTGGTCATCAGCCGGCTTGCCACCGGGCTGCGCCGCGAGATGGAAACGGCACGTTTGAACGAGGGGCGCGCCCGGCAGTTGCAAGCCCTGGCGACGGGACTTGCCAGCCTTGCTTCGCGGGAAGAGGTGCTGGCCTGGGGCCGGTCGGCGCTGGAAGCTGCCTTTGAAGGCCCCTGTTTCCTGGCGCTGGCCATAACAGACACCCAACTGGAACACGCTGAGGGACTGGAGGCTTCTGTACGCGATGGCATGCGCCAATGCATGGCCGACGCGGCGGTACTGGGGCCGGGCACAGGGCGCTGGCCCGGCCTCAATGCCTGGTACCTGCCGCTGGGGGACAAGGGATCTGTGGTGGGAGCCGCCTGTGTGCAGCCCGCCATGGCCAGCGACGAAGGCGGCAGGCAACATGCGCAGGCGCTGTGTGCCTTGCTGGCGCAGGCCGTGTGGCGGCTGCGCCTGGCCAGCTCTGTGCTGGCTGCGCAAAACGAGGTACAGCACCAGCAGTTGCAAAGCACCTTTCTGGCTGCCATCTCGCACGACTTGCGCACGCCGCTGGCCGCCATTGTGGGTGCCGCCTCGTCATTGCAGACCCAGCGTGACAAACTGGGCCTTGCGGAGCAGGACCGCCTGCTGGGCAGCATTGCCGCCGAGGCCGGTTACCTGTCTGCGGTGACCGAAAACACCCTGCAGCTTGTGCAGCTGACAAGTTCGGCCCGGGAACTGCGGCGCGACTGGGAGGCCATGGAAGAAATTGTCGGTGCGGTGCTGGCCCGGGTCCGCCAGCATGACCCGGGCCGGCGCATCAGGTCCAGGGTGTCCGAAGGTTTGCCGCTGGTGAAGGCCGATCCGGTGCTGCTTGCGCAGCTGCTGGCCAACCTGCTGGACAACGCACTCAAATACAGCGAGGGTGCGATTGACCTGGTGGTGCGCGTTGAGGGCGACGAGCTGGTGGTATCGGTCAAGGATCGTGGTGCAGGCATTCCGGACGCAGAACAGGCCGCCATTTTTGAACCCCATGCGCGCGGCGACCGACCGGGGCCGCGCGGCGCCGGCCTGGGCCTGGCCGTGTGCCGGGCCATTGCCCAGGCGCATGGCGGACGGCTGACGCTCAGGCGCCGCCAGGGCGGCGGCAGCAGTTTCTCGCTGGCGCTGCCGGTGGAGGCCCAGCCGCCTCAGGGGCGGGTGTCGTGAGCCTTCGCGTTCTGGTAGTCGAGGACGACCGTGAAATTCGTGCCCTGATGCAGACAGCGCTGTCGGTCGAGGGCTTTGAAGTGCAGACCGCCGTGTCGCTCAGTGAAGCCGGCGCCATGCTGCGCCACCACACCCCCGATGTGATCGTGCTCGATCTCGGCTTGCCGGACGGTGACGGGGCCGACCTGGTACGCGAAGTGCGCAGGCACAAAACCATTCCCATCATCGTGGTTTCGGCGCGCCACCAGGAAGCGCAGAAAATCCGGCTGCTGGATGCCGGCGCCGATGACTACCTGACCAAACCTTTCAGCGTTGGGGAACTGCTGGCACGCATCCGCGTGGCGCTGAGGCACCGCGGCACGGCGCTGGCCGCTGCAGTGACCGTGCATGCGCTTGATGACCTGCACATTGACCTGGAACTGCGCGAGGTGCTGCGTGACGGCGCGGCAGTGCACCTGACGCCGACCGAATACAAACTGCTGGCGCGCCTGGTGCGCAGCGCCGGACGGGTGGTCACCCACCGCCAGTTGCTGGTCGACGTGTGGGGCCCGGAGTTCAGCGATCACACCCACTACCTGCGCCTGTACATGGGCCAGCTGCGCGCCAAGATCGAGCGCGATTCCGCCGAGCCGCGTCATCTGCTCACCGAAACCGGTGTCGGATACCGGCTGGCCACTGCCTGACGCCGCGCACACTTATGCGATCCTGACGCCAATGCCCCGACAGTGGAGTCCTCTTCACTGTAGATGGATGGACATGAACAAGACGACAAGCCGGGAAAGCGTGGCCGCGCTGACCCTGGGCGCCATGGGTGTGGTGTACGGCGACATTGGCACCAGCCCGCTTTACACCATGAAAGAGGTTTTCGGCCACGCCACCGGCATCACGCTTACGACCCCCCATCTCATAGGCGCCACCTCGGTGATCTTCTGGGGCCTGATGCTGGTGGTCACACTCAAATACATCTTGCTGATCCTGCGCGCGGACAACCGGGGCGAGGGCGGCATCATGGCGCTGACCGCACTGGCCGCCAAGGCGGCGGGCAGTACGCCGCGGCGGCGCGTCATTTTGCTGCTGGTGGGCGTCTTTGGCGCTGCACTGTTTTATGGTGACAGCGTTATCACGCCAGCGATCTCGGTGCTCAGCGCGGTTGAAGGCCTGGAGGTGGTGACACCGGCGCTCAAGCCTTACGTCTTGCCCGTGTCCCTGGGTGTGTTGATCGGTCTCTTTGCCATGCAGCGCTTTGGCACTGCGGCGGTGGGCAAACTGTTTGGCCCCATCATCGTGCTGTGGTTTGCCGTGCTTGCGCTGGTGGGTGTGGTGCAGATCGTGCAGCAGCCCGCCATTCTGGCCGCGCTCAATCCCGTGCACGCCTTTGTGTTTCTGCAGGCACAGGGCTGGCACATGTTTGTGGCGTTCGGCGCCATCGTGCTGGCTTTTACCGGGGCCGAGGCCCTGTACGCCGACATGGGACATTTTGGCAAACGGCCCATCCAGTTCGCCTGGATGGGGCTGGTGCTGCCGGCCCTGACCATCAACTACATGGGCCAGGGTGCGCTGCTGATGCGCGACCCTTCAGCCCTTGAAAATCCTTTCTATCGCCTCTTCCCTGAAAACTGGCTCATCCCGGCCGTGGTGCTGGCCACCCTGGCCACCGTGATCGCCTCGCAGGCGGTGATTTCCGGCGCTTATTCCATGACCCAACAAGCCATGCAACTGGGCCTGCTGCCACGCATGCGGGTGCAGCACACCTCGGCCAAAGAGGCCGGGCAGATCTACATGCCTGAAGTGAACTGGCTGCTGCTGGTGGCGGTGCTGCTGGCTGTGGTCGGTTTCGGCAGCTCTTCAGCCCTGGCTTCAGCCTATGGCATTGCGGTGACGGTCACCATGCTGGTCACCACGGTACTGACCTTTTTTGTGGTGCGCCATGCCTGGGGCTACCCGCTGCCTGTGGCCATTGCGGCGACCTGCGTTTTTCTGGCGCTTGACTTGTTGCTGGTGATTTCCTGCTCGCTCAAGTTCTGGCAGGGCGGCTGGTTTCCGCTGGTGTTGGGCGCGGCCATCTTTGTCATCATGGCCACCTGGCGGCGCGGCCGCGAGCTGCTGCTGGAGAGCATGCGCCGCGATGACCCGGAGTTGATGCCCTTCATCCAGGCCCTGGCCGCTGACAGGACACATCGCGTCCCGCGCACAGCGGTGTATGCCGTGGCCAATCCGGACACCGTGCCGCAAGCCCTGATGCACAACCTCAAACACAACCAGGTGCTGCACGAGCGCAACCTGATCCTGACGGTGGTGTTTCAGGACGTGCCGTGGATTCCATTTGAAGAGCGGGTGCAGGTCACGGCACTGGCGCCTGGTTTCTGGCGCGTGCAGGTCAACTACGGTTTCATCAATACGCCGGACATTCCGAGGGCGCTGGAACTCTGCCTGGTGCAAGGCTTGCCCATCAACCTGTTTGAAACCTCGTATTTCCTGAGCCGCGACATTGTGGTCCCCACCAAAGGCGCAGGCATGGCGCATTGGCGTGAAGCCCTGTTTGCCCTCATGTCACGCAATGCGGGCAGTGTTGCCGATTTTTTCAGACTGCCCAACAACTGCGTGATCGAACTGGGTTCGCGTGTGCAAATCTGAACCGCGCCGCGCTGAGCGGTTTGACCGCATCAGGCGCGTCCGCTTGTGCTGGCCGCTCAGTGCACCGATTCGTGCAGCTTGCTGGCATTGCTGGCGCCCAGCTGCATCTGGCTGGACAGCAGGCCGTAAGCTTCGGTCCAGGCATCCTCAACAGCCGGTGTGAACTTGTCACCCAGACCGTGCGCCAGCGTCCAGAGCAGGGCGCTGCCGACCGTGGGGTAATGTTCGTCACGCACGCCATACTTGACGTGCCGCGCACCGAGCTGGCGTACCACGGGAATCATGGACTCCAGGTTCGTGAGCCCGTTGACGGCCGCGTTCAGCATGGACATCAACATGCGGCCCTGGTCCACCAGATCACCCTTGAACATCGGGCGCAGCGAGGGGTTCAGCTCGAACAGGCGTTTGTAGAAAAGGTCGGCGGCGGTGGGGGCAATCGGGCGCACCAGGTCGAAAGTGGATTGCACCAGCTGGATCTGTTCTGAGTTCATGGGGTTTCCTTGTGAAGTTTTTTGGGATGGACCGTCCTTCTCATCCAAGATCTGTGCCAGATCATTTCTTCAATAAAATCAAGGGTTTACCGGGCAGGTGTGGAAACCTGTTGTCGGTCTTCACAGACAACATTTCCATGCCGGGGAAAAAGCCCGGCAAAATCAGGGGCTCAGGCTGTCGGTGAAAACCGACAACGCAGCCGCTTCAGTTCTTGAAGCGGGTCGACACCAGGTCGTGGCGCGCCAGCAGCGCGTAGAAGTCGGTCCGGTTGCGCTTGGCGAGTTTGGCGGCCTGCGCCACATTGCCATTGGTCATCTTGAGCAACTGGGTCAAATACCCGCGCTCAAATTCCTTGCGCGCCTCGTCCAGCGGCAACAGCTCAGGCCCCTGGCTGCTCAGTGCACTTTGCACCAGGCTGACCGGGATCAGCGTGCCGGTGCTCAGCACCACGCAGCGCTCCACCACGTTCTGCAGCTGCCGGATATTGCCCGGCCAGGACGCCGCCCCCAGCAGTTCGAGCGCGCCCGGGGCAAACGCCGTCAGGGCCCTGGCATAACGCTGTGCGAGGCTGCGCATGAAGTGGTTGGCCAGCAAGGCGATGTCTTCACGCCGCTCGGCCAGCGGCGGCAGCGTCAGGCCCACCACATTGAGCCGGTAAAACAGGTCTTCGCGAAAACGCCCCGCTGCAACTTCATCTTCAAGCCGGCGGTTGGACGCGGAGATCACGCGCACATCGACCTTGTGCGGGCTGCTGGCACCGACAGGGCGCACCTCGCGCTCCTGCAACACACGCAGCAGCTTGACCTGCATCGCCAGCGGCAGGTCGGCTATTTCATCGAGAAAAATCGTGCCGCGGTCGGCGCTGGTGAACAGGCCCACGCTGTCGCGCACCGCGCCGGTGAAAGCACCTTTCACATGGCCAAACAGCTCGGACTCGACCAGGTTTTCCGGGATGGCGCCGCAGTTGACCGCCACCAGGGCTTCCGTGGCGCGCGCGCTGGAGGCATGCAGGGCCCGCGCCAGCAGTTCCTTGCCGGTGCCGCTTTCGCCATGGATCAGCACCGACGCATCACTTTGCGCCATCAGGCGCGCCTCGGCCAGCAGCTTTTCCATGCGCGGACTGCGCGTGACAATCGCTTCCCGCCAGGTCTCTCCAGGCTGCTCGCCCGGCATGTCGGCGCCGAGTGCGGACGACACCTCCAGCGCACGGTCCACCTCGCGCATCAGATCGGCGCCCTCAAAAGGTTTGGTGATGTAGCCAAAAACACCGCGCTGCATGGCCTGCACCGCATCGGGAATGGTGCCGTTGGCGGTCAGCATCAGAACCGGCAGCAGGGGGTAGCGCCGGTGCACGGCTTCAAACAGTTGCAGCCCGTCCATGCCCGGCATGCGCAGGTCGGTGATCAGGATATGGGGCAGTTCGTGGTCCAGCCTGGACAGGGCGGCAGCGCCACTGCCGGCTTCGATCGTGCTGTGCCCTTCGTAGTGCAGGCGCAAGGACAGCAGCCTCAGCAGGGCCGGGTCATCGTCAACAATCAGGATACGCGCCATGGTTGCCCGTCTGGTTCAGCACTTGCCGCTGCAGGTGGCGGTGGCGCGGTGGTGGTCCGGAGGATTCTATAAGCAAATACACCGGCGCCAGGCCGCAGCGGCATCTGCCGGCCTGTCCGCTTTTTGATTGACCGTCCCATGGGCTTCGCAGAGAATGCGCGCAGGTGCTGCTGGCCGGAGTCAGCGGTTTTGTGATTTTCAGGGTGCAGCACCCGCCCAGTTCCGCGGCCCGCCGCCCAGACGTTTCACTCTTCACTCGAGCGCCATGAACACCGATCCTGAACCGTCTGGAACCCTGACTCTGCCGCCTGCCGGCTGGAACACGCCTGAAACGCTGGCCGATCCGCTCAAAGTGATACGCGCGCTCGAGGCCAGGCAGCGGCACATGGTGAGCTTGCTGGCGTCCGCCCGCGATGCGGTGCTGGAGATGAATGCCGAGGGTTTGATCACCAGCTGGAATGCCAGTGCTGAACGCATGTTGGGCTGGACCGCCGCCGAGGCGCTGGGCCAGGCCATGTGCCAGCTGATTGTGCCGCCGCAGCACCGTCAGGCGCATGAAGCGGGGATGGCGCGTTACCTGCAGAGCGGCTCCAGCCAGCCTGTGAACCGCCTGCTGGAGATAGAGGCGCTGCACAAAAGCGGCGCGCTGGTGGCCATTGAGCTGTCCATCTTCAGTGTGGTGGTCGATGAAGCCATTCATTTCGGCGCCTTCATCCGCGACATCGCCGGCCGGCGCTCGGCCGAGCAGGCCTTGCGTCTGTCGCAGGAGCGATACCGCGCGGTGATCGAACATGTCAACGAGGGCATGATTGTCATCAAGGACCAGCGCGTTGCTTTTGCGAATCCGCGTGCCGCAGAAATTGCCGGCATGTCGCTGGAAGACATGCAGCAGATCGGCTTTCTGCACCGCGTGCACCCCGACGACCACGCGCTGGTGCTGGACCGGCAGAACCGGCGCCTGGCCGGTGAAGCGGTGCCCAGCCGTTATGAGCTGCGCCTGCTGATGCCCGACGGTGAGGTGCGCTGGATAGGCATCAGCGTGACCGTGGTGCCCTGGGACGGCGAGCAGGCCGCACTGACTTTCTTCTCGGACATCAGCAGCCGGCGCAGCCTGGAACAAAAACTGCGCGATACCCTGCAGGAGCGCGAGACGGTTCTTGAAAACTCCCTGGTGGGCATTGCTTTTTTGACGCCGGAGGGCGCGTTTCGCTGGTCGAACCGGGCGCTGGCCAAAATGTTTGGCGTGGCGCCAGAAGCCGGCGGGCCGACCGACTGGCGCGCGCTGTTTGCTTCACCCGATGACTACCTGCGCGTGGCCCAGGAAATAGCCGATTGCAAGCGCGAGGGCCGCATTTACCAGAGTGACCTGGAGATGCGCAAGCTGGACGGCAGCCTGTTCTGGGCCACCGTGTCGGGCAAACCGGTCAGTGTGATCGATCAGGCCCAGGGCAGCGTCTGGGCGGTCATGGACATCTCGCCGCGCAAGGCGCTGGAAGCCGCGCTGGCACGCGCCTCGTCCGAGCGCGAGGCGATTTTCAACAGCGCCCTGGTGGGCATCAGCTACAACGTCGGCCGGCGCATGCAGTGGGTCAATGACAAATATGTCGAGATGACCGGCTACAGCCGCGAGGAACTGGTGGGGCGGTCCACCCGGCTGTTTTATGCCGACGACCAGACCTTCGAGGCGCATGGGCTGGAAACCCGGGCGGCGCTGATACGCGACGGCGTGTATGTGGAAGAGCGGCTGCTGCTGCGGCGCGACGGTGAATCCCTGTGGGTGCAGCTGGCCGGCCGCTGTGTCAGCGCCAACAACCCGGCAGCCGGTGTGATCTGGACGCTGCTGGACATCACCGAGCGGCGGCGCGCAGAAGACAACATCCGGGCCGCACTGAAGCGCGAAAAAGAGCTCAATGACCTGCGCTCGCGTTTTGTCTCCATGACCAGCCATGAGTTTCGCACCCCGCTGGCGGCGATTTTGTCGGCCGCCGAATTGCTGCGCGAGTACAGCGACCGCATGCCGGAGAGCGAAAAGTCAGAAATCCTGGAGAGCATAGGCGCCGGTGTGCAACGCATGACACGCATGCTGGACCGCGTGTTGCTGATCGGCCAGGTGGACGCCCAGATGCTGGAGTTTCGCCCGCAGCAGCTGGACCTGCCCGCGCTGTGCCACGATATCGTCGACGAGGCGCGCCTGCAGTCCAAAGGCGCGTGCACGGTGACCACGCAGTTTTCACCGCGGGTGGCCACCGGCCTGTTTGACGCCAAGCTGCTGCGCCACATCTTTGGCAACCTGCTGTCCAACGCCATCAAGTATTCACCGCGCGGCGCTCAGGTGGTTTTCAGCATTTCAGACCGTGCCGGGCGCACCGTGTTTGAAGTGGAAGACCAGGGCATTGGCATCCCCGCTGACGAAATGGCGCATCTGTTCGAGTCCTTTCACCGCGCCAGCAACGTCGGTGACATCCCGGGCACCGGGCTGGGGCTGGCGATTGTGAAAACCGCGGTCGAGCTGCACGGCGGCAGCATAGAGGTGCAAAGCGATCCGGGCCGCCGCACGTCATTTGTAGTGACGCTGTAAGGAATTGGTGCCTCATTCGCTATTTATTTGATAGCTTCTTGCGCCTGTGAATAAAGGGCCAAACGCCTGATGCCTTTGTAAGCGTCAATGAAGAAGCGCTGCTGGCGCATGCCGGGGCGTAGGTTTCCGCTGCCTCTTTTGTGACATAGATGCAAGGCGCCCGACGCCATACTGCCAGCAGGGCAGCCTCAGGCCCGGGAGCCATTTCATGTCAGGTCTGTTCAGAAACTTTTTAACCATGGTGTGGGCGCTGTGGCGCTACGACACGGTGCTGCCGCTGGCGCGCACTTCGGCCGGCTTCTTCATCACGCCTTTGGACACCGGCATTGCCACGCTCAAAAGCGACAAATACCTGCAGATCGCCGAGTCGGCGCAGGTCGATTACATGCTGAAGACCGGCCTCATCAAAAAAACGCTGGCCAATCGCTACAGCTTTGTCAACGCCGCGTTGATGGTCAAGTTCATCAAGCCGATTCGCCTGTTCAAACGCGTGCGGGTAGAGACCCAGGTGGTGTTTGCCGACAGCCGTTGCGCCTGGCTGAGCCACGGCTTCTTTGTGGGTGAGGTCCGGCACGCTGAAGTGCTGGTGAAGATGAAGTTCAAAAATGGCCGGGTTACTGTGGCGCCCAGCCAGATGTTTGGCGCCTTCCCTGGCGAGCAGCCGCTGTGGATTCAGCGCTGGGAAGAGACGCTGGCTGCCGGGTCATGAGCCACTGCAAGCTCTTTGATGCGGCTTGCGGCTAACACAGCAGGGCGCAGCGTGCAATCACCGGTTTGGGCGATTTTTGATCAGCACGGCTGGCGGCAACAATGGCTTGCCGTCCCCCGCCCATTCTGGTGGCACGGTGAGGCTGCGATCACCCACTTCATCGAAGACCATCGCAGCCCCCTTTTTTGAAAGCAGGGCTGTCATGAAACGTTTATCGATGGGGTCGGTGCTGTTGCTGTGCCTGGTATCGCCAGCGGTTTGGGCCGACAAGGGCGAAAAGGACGAAACCGTCCAAATGGCACCCAGCAAGGGAGATGCCTGTGCCAAGGCACGGGGTATGGCCGAAAACAAGGCCATACGCTTTTGCGGCGGTCGCGACGCTGTTGTGTCGTACCAGGAATCGGAGTGCACATTTACAGATATGGGCAGGAATACGGCAGCCACCGTCAAAACACATACGTTTTGTGCGCCGCGGAAATAGCGCAAAAAATTTGGAACACGGGTAGCCTCCCCGCGTGAGCGACTGCTATTTGGCCGCCCCGGGGAAGGTCTGACTGCCGCCCAAGGGGATCCATGTGGCCAATCCACACGTGTGAAAAATACGTAGCTATCGACAGGTACACATTGCCGCTACCCAGCAACTGGCAACCCCTCACAACCGCAACCCCCCCGCATACCCCGTCATCTCCAGATACCCGCGCCCCACACGCTTGCCCTTGCTGTCTGTCAGTTCGCTCAGGCCTTCCCAGTAAATCGCACCGGTGGACTGGCGGCTGTCGAGCTCCTGGTTGTCGATGACGGCGCGCACGGTGTAGGTGTCGGCCGGTGTGCGCACTGTCCACTCGACCGGGTAGCTGGCCTGGCTTTGCGGGCTTTTCCAGCGCCGTTGCGGTTGGAAAATCACTTCACCGCGGCTGAAGGTATACACCTCCCCTTTGGCAGAGCGGAAGGAGCCGCCGTCCCACACCGCATGACCGTCCTTGTCGCGCAGTCGGAAGGCGGTCAGGGCGCTGCCGTCGTCCAGGTTCATGCCTATCCAGTCCCAGCCCACGGCGTTGGGGGGCAACACTTCCTGGCTCCACTCATGGTCCAGCCAGGCCTTGCCGCTGACTTCAAAAGTCTGGCCCTTGAGCTGCAGGCTGCCGCTTGTGGCCAGCTGCGGCAGGCTGTAGTAATAACTCGCCTGTTTCGCCTCCGGCCCTTTGCGCGACAGGCCTTGCTGGCCTTGCAGCAGCAGCGGCTGGGTCTCGGTGAATTGCAGGGCCAGGGCAAAGTCAGCGGCGGGCACCCGCGCCGTGTGTAACTTGCCCTGGGTTTGCAATGTCCAGTCGCGCAGCTTGAGCGCCATGGTTTGTGTGCTCGCGCTGGCCACCTCAAACCCTTCACGCGTTATGCGCTGGTCGTGCCAGAGTTTTTTGCCTTGTACATCGGTGAGGGCGGCATGCGCAAAAATCAGTTGCCGGGCCGCAAACTTCGAGGCCATGCCCTGGGTGGCGTCCACACGTGAGCGGAAAAACGTCAGCTGAAAACCAAACTCACGTGTGCCGGCCGCAGCATCGCCTGTGCGGGCATGGCCGGTGATGTACCACCATTCGGTGCGAAAGTCGGTATGCGCACCAAAATCGCGCGGAAACTGCAGTGCCCTGGCCGGCAGGGCCCACAGCGGGCTGCTGGCCGCCATGCCGGCCAGCCCGGCGGCCAGCAAGACCTGGCGGCGCGGCAGGCCGGCGGGCAAGAGGGCGGGCGGGGTGATGGCAGACATGGCCTGATTCTCGCAGCAGGGGCTGGGCTTCAGGGCCTGTTGCGCTTGCGGGAATGGGGACTTGTTCAGCGCTTCCCCAGGGTCTATCCTACAAACCTCAAGTGCTACCCAGCCTTTTAGCTTTGACTTCATTCGGGAGATTGACCATGTACAAGCGAATTTTGTTGGCCTATGACGGTTCCAAATCGGGGCAGAAGGCCTTGCTCGATTGCAGCGAGATTGCGCAATGGAGCCAGGCTTCCCTGACCCTGATTGCCGTGACCCCGCTGTACATGGACCTGGTGGGCGTGGAGGGCGGCGTTTATGACCGCACGCTGGCCGAGCATGAGAAAGAAAAATACACCGCTGTGCTGGCCGAGGGACTGCGCCAGCTGGCCAGCTCGGGCCACCAGGCCACCGGTGAGGTGCTGGTGGGCGAGACCGTGGACGAAGTGACCAAATATGCCAAAAAAATCAGCGCCGACCTGATTGTGGTGGGCCACAAACACCTGGACGGCTGGGCGGCGCGCTGGTGGCGCGGCTCGGTGTCCAAGTCGCTGATTGAACATTCCCCCTGCAGTGTGCTGGTGGTGATCACGCACTGAGCGGGGGCACAGCCGCCGGCGCCAGCCCTGCAAGCCGCGGCTACGGGCCATGGCTGCCCAATTTGCTCGTTTCAACTTTTTTGAATCCGATGGGGGCTGGCTGGCGTATTTGAGTTGCTCCCCCCTAAAACTTCACCGAAAGGCCAGCCATGAACACATCCCCCTCCTTCAAACTTGCCAGCCTTGCCGCGCTCACGCTGGCCAGCCTGGCCGCCTGCACCACCATGGCGCCTGAAGGCCCGGAACGCGCTGAAAAAGCGGTCGCCGTGACCGCGTCCAACAAGCTGCTCAAGTTCAATGCGGGCCGCCCGGGACGTATTCTGGCCACGCTCAACATCACCGGTTTGCAGGCCGGCGAAACCCTGCTGGGCATTGATTACCGCGTGGCCAAAGACCAGCTTTACGCACTGGGCAGCAGCGGCCGGCTTTACACGCTCAATGAAGACACCGCAGCCGCCACCGTGGTGGGCATGCCGTTTGCCGTCAAGCTTGAAGGCACGCAGTTTGGTTTTGACTTCAACCCGACGGTGGACCGCATCCGTGTGGTCAGCAACACCGGGCAAAACCTGCGCCTGCACCCTGACACCGGCGCGGTGGTGGACAGCAATATGACGCTCGAAGGCGTGCAGACCGACGGCAAACTGGCTTATGCCGCCGGCGACGTGAACTTTGGCAAGTCGCCCAGCGCGGTGGGTGCGGCTTACAGCTACAACAAGGCCGACACCAAAATCACCACCAACTTTGCGCTCGATGCTGCCACTGGCGCACTCGTGACGCAAGGGACGCGTGAAGGGGTGATGCCCGCCGTATCCCCGAACACGGGACAGTTTTTGACGGTAGGCGCTACCGGCATGGCGTTCACAACGGCCTCTTTTGACATCCAGGCCCTGAGCGACGTGGCATTTGCGGCCCTGAACAGCGATGGCAGCACCGCCAGCCGCTGGGTGACCATAGACCTGAAAACCGGCGCAGCCCGGTCGCTCGGCACGGTAGGCGGCGGCGAGCGCGTGGTCGGTATTGCCATGGAGCCCTGAGAAAAACCACCGCCATGACCGCCAAAACAGGCGGCCATGGCGGCTGGCTGCGCAATCGCTGCCGCTACCAGTCTTCCTTCACCGCCAGCACCGCATCGCGGCCGGCGGCTGCGCGGCCCGCCAGCCAGGCCGTCAGCGTACCCGCCAGCAGCACGGCCGCGCACAGGCCCAGCAGGCGGGGCCAGGGCAGGGCCAGGTCCATGGTCCAGTGAAAACTTTGTGGATTGACCACATGCACCAGCACCAGCGCCACGGCCAGGCCCAGCCCCAGGCCGGCGATGGCGCCTGCCGCTGTCCAGGCCGCACCTTCGCCAGCCACCAGCGTGAGGATTTGCCGGCGCGTGAGACCCAGGTGGGCCAGCAGGCCAAACTCCTTGCGCCGCGCCAGCACCTGCGCGCTGAAACTGGCCGCCACACCAAACAGGCCAATCGCAATCGCCACCGCCTGCAACCAGTAGGTCACGGCAAAGCTGCGGTCAAAAATTTTCAGGGAGGTGGCGCGTATCTGGCCGCTGGATGCAAACTCAATCAGTGCGTTTGATCCGGTTTGTGCCACTGCCAGTGCCTGCACGGCTTGCTGCACAGCGGCCTCACCGGCGCCGGGCGCCAGCCACAAGGCCACATCGTTGATGCGGCTGTCGCCGGTCAAGGCCACAAAGTCGCGCTGATCCATCGCAATGGCGCCAAACTGGCGGGCGTAGTCGCGCCAGACACCGGCCACAAAAAACCGGGGCGCTGCGCTGGGCATCTGCACCGCTCCTGAATGGATAGCTGCTTGCGCCCGCCCCGCAAGGGCCAGAGCCTCAAAAGACGCTGAGAGCGGGGCAAACTCCGCACCCGGCCTCGCGCCGTACAAAGCCAGCATGGGTTCGCTCACATAGACCGCGATCAGTCCCGGCGGCACCGGCAGGGGCTCGCCCACCAGCGGCAGGCTGGCTGCCGGCTGGCCCAGATCGCGCGCAATCAGCGCCACCGTGGGCTGGTTGCTATCCAGCAGCAGTTGTGCGCCGCGCAGCGTGCTGATGCGCGCCACCCCCGGCAGTTGCGCCAGTGCCTGCACAAAGTCCGGCGGCAAATACGCGGTGTCGCTGGCGGCACTGCTGTTGGCCGTGCGCACATACAGGTCGGCTGGCAGCACCACATCCAGCCATTGCGTGACCGAGCCGCGAAAACTCGCCACCATCACGGTCAGGGCGACGGCCAGGCTCAGCGATGCGACCACGCCGCTGACCGCCACCGCCGCGCTGCCGCGCACACGCCGCGCGCGCTCGACCGCCAGCAGCGGCAGCAGGCGCCGCGCCGCCAGCGGCGCCAGCCGGTCGTAAAGCAGGGCGATCAGCCAGGGCAGGGCGCTGATGCCGCCCAGCAGCAGCAGCCCGACCGACAGGTAAGCGCCTAGCGCGATGCCCCACACCGGCGGGCTCAGGGCCAGCAGGCCGGCGCCCGCCAGCAGCGCCAGGCTGAGCCGGTACGGCGTGCCGCCGGCGGGCGGTGCGCCCAGGCCCTTGAGGGTTTGCGCCGGTGGCAGTTTTTGCGCGGCGCGGGCCGGCCACCAGCCGCCCACCAGCGCTGCGGCCAGACCCAGCAGGCCGTACACCGCAGCGCTGCTGCCGCTCCATTGCAGCTTTGGCGCCACGGCAGAAAAATAGCCGCCACCCAGGTCGCCGCCCAGCAGGCGCAGCGCCAGCGCCGCCAGCGCCGTGCCCAGCGCGAGGCCGGCCAGGCTGCCGAGCAGGCCGAGCAGCGCCGATTCGCACAGCACCAGGCGCAGGCGCTCGCGGCCGGTCAGGCCCAGCACGCCGAGCAGCGCAAACTGCTGCGCACGTTTGGCGACACTCAGCGACAGCACCGAAAACACCAGAAAAGCACCGGTGAACAGCGCCACCAGCGCCAGCACCGTGAGGTTGACGCGGTAGGCGCGCGACAGGTTGCTGATACGTTGTGTATCGTCGCCGGGTTCGGTGGCGGTGATACCGGCTGGCAGCTGCAGCGCTGTGACAAAGGCCGCGCGGTCGGCGCCGGCACGCAGGCGTATGTCGATGCGCGACAGTTGGCCGATGCGGCCAAACAGCTCTTGTGCTGCGCCTATGTCCATCACCGCCAAAGGCGCGCCGGCGGCGGCCACGCTGCCCGCCACAGTGGAATCCAGCCATTGCAGGCCGCTTTGCACCTGCAGCCGCTGGCCGGGCAGGGCCTGGCGTGCGGCGCTGTTGAGAAACACCTGGCCCGGCGCCAGCACTGCCAGCCGGTCGGCACCGGCAGCCGGCAGCGGCATCAGCGCCGGCGCCAGGGCCGCCACCACCAGCGCATCGACACCGACCACACGCAGCGCGATACGTTTGCCGTCAGCGGCCAGTGCATAGGTGTTGATTTCCAGCACCGGGCTGGCCAGCGCCACCTGCGCATCATTGGCGACACGGATAAACAGTGCCTCGTCAAAGCCGCCGCGCACCGCGCGCAGCTCCAGATCGGGCTGGCCATTGACCGAACGCACGGCCTGGGAAAATTCGCTGAGCGCCGAGGCATTGATCAGTTGCACCGAAAACGCCAGCGCCACACCCAGCATCACCGCCACCACGGCGGCGGCATTGCGCCACTTGTGGTGCAGCAACTCCTGCCAGGAGAAGGTGCTGAGCAGGCGCAGCATCAACGGACCAGCCTTTATGCCTGGCGCCAGAAGCGCAGCGGCACGCAGGTTTGCAGCCGGTGTATGGCTTGCACCATCAGCGCCGGGTGCAACTCATGGCCGACGCCCGACGCAATGTCGCAGGTCGCGTCGGCGCCCAGCGCCATCAGCTCGGCATAAGCCTGCTGGGTCAGCCGCACCGGCACCACCGCGTCTTGCTGGCCATGCAGCAGGTGCAGGGTGGTCAGCGTGGGTGCCTTGTCCGGCCAGGCCGCGTACTGCCCCGAAAACGCCAGCACCCGTCCCACCAGGCCGTCGTGTATGTCGCTCAGCGCCAGCGCCAGCGCCAGGGTGGCGCCTTCGGCAAAACCGGCGAGAGCCGTGTCGGACTGCAGGATGCCAAAGCGCTGCTGCTGCTGGCGTATGAAGGTGGCCAGCGGCGGCACCGCCTTGGCCACCCGTTCCGCGCGGTTGCTGTCGCTCAGCTCAAAGGTGGGGAACCACTGGCGCACGGTTTTGCCCAGATGGATGGCTTCAAAACCCTCGGGCATCACCACCGCGGCTTCGCCAAACGATTCACCTATCAGCGTGGCCAGCGCCAGCATGTCGACAGCGGCACCACCATCGCCATGCAGCAGCACAAACAACTGCCTGGGCGCGGTGACCGGCAGCAGTTCCAGAGTGTCCAGGGGATCAGGGTTCATGGGCTCTGGTTTTGGTAAGGGCAGCCGGGCAGCTCAAGGCTGGCGGGGCCGCAGGGAGGGAAGAACATATTCCCGCACGATGCCAGCGGTGTCCCTGCGTTCGTCCGGACGCGAGGTGATCACCACCACCAGGTCGGAGGAGGGCACCACGTAGATATATTGCCCGCCCAGACCATTGGCCGCGTAGGCAGCCGGGCCACCCTGATCGGGCAACACCCACCACTGGTAGCCATAACGCGCCCACGCCGGCCAGGGGTAACCCCCTGTGCTTTGCTGACGCACCGAGGCTTCAGCAAAATCAGCCGGGATCACTTGCTGGCCAGCCCAACGGCCGCCGCGCAGATAAAGCGTCCCGAACCTGGCCATGTCGCGTGCCGTGAGTTGCAGGCCAAAGCCACCCCGGCTGTGGCCTTGCGCATCCGAGGCCCACTGATAACGCGACACGCCCAGCGTGGGCGCCAGGTGCTTCTCGGCAAACTTTGCGGCGCTCATGCCGGTCGCGCGCGACAAGATCACCGACAGCAGATGCGAGCTGTGCGAGTCGTAGCGAAAGACCGTACCGGGCTCGGCAGTGACTGGCCGGCGCAGCGCGAAGTTGAGAGGTTCGCCCTTGTCGTTGAAGCGATCACAACTGGCGCTGCGCGCAGCAAAGCAATTGTCACGCGCCTGCTCGTCCCAGTCGAAACCCGCTGTCATGGTCAGCAGGTGCCGCACGGTGATGTTTCTGGCCTTGGGATCGGCGTCCGGGGCCAGGGCCTCAGGCAGCCAGACGCTGATTTTCTGGTCGAGGTCGGTGATGAGCTTTTCCCGCAAGGCAATGCCTACCAGTGAAGAAAGCACACTTTTGGTCACCGAGTTCACAAGGTGCAAGTCGCTGCGGCCCAGGCCCTGGCCGTAGTACTCAAAAACCAGCCGGTCGTTGCGTACCACCAGCACGCTGCGGATGTGCGGCGCGCTGCTTTCCAGCCGCTGGCGCATTTGGGCCAGCAGTTCAGCGTTCATGCCCTGCTCGGCTGGCGTCGATTCAAGCCAGTCCTGCTGAACCTGTGCCCGGGGCAGGGAACTGGCCAGCAGCAGCGTGACAGCCAGTAGCGCTCGAAACCATCGGTTCATTAAAAAACTCCTTCCACAGTCAATCGGAGGACGCGGTCTGCCCGTTCGGCCGCCGCCTCGGAATGTGTCACCAGCACCAGCGAGGCGCCGTGCTCCCGCGTTTGTGCCACCAGTGCATCCATCACTTTGGCAGCGGTGGTCGGGTCCAGGTTGCCTGTGGGTTCGTCGGCCAGCAGCAGGCTGGGGCGGTGCACCAGGGCGCGCGCAATCGCCACCCGCTGCAACTGCCCGCCCGAGAGCTGCTGCGGCAGGCGTGTGCCCAGGCCGTCCAGCCCGACCGCCGCCAGCATGGCCTGCACGCGGTCATCGTCGTGCTGGTTCAGCAGCAGCAGGGGCAGGGCGACGTTTTGTGCCACGTCCAGGTGCGGCAGTACATGAAAAGCCTGAAACACAAAACCGACCTGGGCGCGGCGTATCAGGGCGCGCTGGTCGTCGCTGAGTGTGGCCAGGTCCTGCCCGGCCAGGCTCACGCTGCCGCTGTCCCAGCTGTCCAGACCGGCCATGCAGTTGAGCAGGGTGGACTTGCCGACACCGGATTCACCGACGATGGCCACAAACTCGCCGGCGGCCACCTGCAGCGAGACGTTCTGAAACACCGCGACCTCACCGTAAAACTTGCCAAGATTGGCGACAGCCAGTGTCATGTGTTTTTATCCACAATCGCCAGCACCTGTTGTACGGCACCCGGCGCATCACAGACCACCACCTGCCGACCGGGCATGGCGCGCAGCCAGGTGATCTGGCGCTTGGCGAGTTGACGGGTGGCGGCAATGCCCTTGTCGCGCAGCTCTGCCATCGGTGAGCTGCCGTCCATTACCTCCCAAGCCTGACGGTAACCGACACAACGCATGGACGGCAGGTCGGCATACAGGTCACCGCGCGCACGCAGGGCGCGTACTTCGTCCAGAAAGCCGGCCGCCAGCATCGTGTCAAAACGCTGCGCAATCCGCTCGTGCAGCCAGGCGCGGTCTTCGGGCTCCAGGGAAATCAGGGCGCCAGCCCTTGGGGGGGCTGCGTATGCAGCTCCCCTTTTGATAGCGTTTTTCTGATGAAAAAACGCCAGCGGCCGGCCGGTCAGGCGAAAAACTTCGAGGGCACGCGAGATGCGTTGTGAGTCGTTCGGTGCCAGCCGGGCCGCCGTCAGCGCATCCACGCCGGCCAGCTCGGCATGCAAGGCGGGCCAGCCTTTGGCGCCCGCCTCGGCCAGCAGCTGGGCGCGCACGGCGGGGTCGGCCGGCGGCATGTCGTCGAGCCCGTCCTGCAAGGCCTTGAGGTAAAGCATGGTGCCACCCACCAGCAGCGGCAGCTTGCCGCGCGCGCTGATGTCTTCAATCAGGCGGCTGGCATCGGCCACAAACTCGGCCGCGCTGTAGGCCTGCAGCGGGTCGCGGATATCGATCAGGTGGTGCACGACCGCCGCCCGTTCAGCAGCGCTGGGCTTGGCCGTGCCTATGTCCATGCCGCGGTACACCAGGGCGGAATCGACGCTGATGATTTCGACCTGGTGTTGCGCCGCAATCGCCATGGCCGCAGCGGTTTTGCCGCAGGCGGTAGGCCCAGTCAGGGCGATCCAGCGCGCAGCCATCAGGCCCGGCCTGGCGGGGCCGGCTCGCCGTGTTTTTGCACCACCGTCCAGGCGACGGCAGCAATGCAGACGCTCCAGAAACACACGCCGTAGGCCAGCGGAAACACCGTGCCGTCCATGTGGCCGCCCAGCCAGCCACCCACTGCAAACGCGGCAATCATCATCAGGAAACCACTGAGCGCAGAAGCCGCACCGGCGGCCTGCGGAAACGGCACCACCGCCCCGCTCTGGCTGCAGGGCTGGTGCACGCCATGCGCAAACATGAACAGGTAAAACGGCAGCAACAGCGCCCAGACGTTGTGCAGACCGGCCCAGGCCAGCGCGGCCATCAGCCCGCCTCCGCTGAGTGTCAGCCCGGCGGCGATGGATACCGCGCGCCGCACGCCAAAACGCGGCAGCAGGCGGCGGCACCAGAAGGTGCCCACTACATACACCAGTGCCATGGAAAACATCACCAGGCCGTACTGCGTTTTGGTCAGACCCAGCACCTTGATGAACACAAAGGAGGAGGTGGCCAGAAAGGTGAAGAGTCCGCAGTAAGAGGCGGCTGACAGCAGGGCAAAGGCTACAAAGGTCGGGTGCCGCAGGATGACCCACCAGGTGCGCACCAGCGTGCCTGGCTCGAGTGCGCGCGGGTTTTTTTGCATCGCACTTTCCTCAAACCGCAGCGCCACCACGGCCAGTGCCACCGCCCCGAAAACTGCTGTGGCCAGCATCGCCACGCGCCAGCCGAACAGATCGGACAGCAGGCCACCCAGAGGCGCGCTCAGGCAGGCAATCACACCCAGGCCGGTCAGGCCGCGCGACATGGCGCGTGCCGCCGCCAGCGGGGTGTACAGGTCGCGCACGATGGCGCGCGCACACATGACGGCCGCACCCATGGCCGCGCCCTGCACGATGCGCCAGAGGATCAGCATGACCATGGACGGCGCAAAGGCGCTGCCTATGGCTGCCACCACATAGGCGCCAAGGCCGCAGAGCAGGATGGGGCGTCGGCCAAAACGGTCGGACAGCGGGCCCCAAAACAGTTGCGAGATGCCAAAGGCCAGCAGCAGGGCGCTGAGCGTCAGTTGCGATTGCGCCATGCTGGCGCCAAAACCTTCGGTGAGCGCCGGCAGGGCCGGCAAATACAGGTCGGTGGTGACCGGCTGTATGCCCAGCAGCAGCGACAGCAGCAGCACCACCAGCGCGGGTGACATGGCGTTCGGTGCGGCGCTTGCGGAAAGAGTGGGAGGAGGGGTGGCAGGCATTGATCTGAGCGTATCAGACAACGCCGCCGCACTGGCGGCTACGACCGCTAACGCAAGCCCGAGCGGTAGCGGGCGATGGCTTGCGCCCGCAGGTCATCGCTGAGCTCGATTTCCTTTTCATTGACAGGGCCATCTTCGACTTGCGCGGGTTTGGGCGCGGAAGCTTCCTTGGGCGTGACGGAGCCGCTGTTGCGCGGGCCGAGTACCTTGGTTTGCATGTAGGTGGCGTAGCTGCGCAGGCGCTCGTCCTTGCTTTTCAGCGCTTCCTGGACAACTTCCGTCGCGTAGGGGAGGTCATGCAAAAACTGCTGTATGTCCAGCGAGCGGCCGAACTCCCGCTTGAGCGGAATGATCATCCGCAGCAGGTAGCTCATCGTCTCGGAGTCTTGGGGGTCCATGGCCAGTTGCATGATGCTCGATGGGCAGGCGACTCCCGGCTCACGCGCCGGAAATCATTTCACCGTGCTGCGCCAGGTCCAGGCCCAGCCCCTCTTCTTCGGCCGTCACTCGCAGGCCGGCAAGAGGCTTGACGACAATCAGGATCAGCAAAGTCATGGCGCCGGCATACACGGTGACTGCCAGGGCGCCCGTGAGATTGGTCAGTATGGTCGCGGTAACGGGCGCGATTTCCTTGAGCGCAAACACCGGCGTGAGAACGGTTCCGATAAAGCCGCCCACGCCGTGCAGGGCAAACACGTCGAGGGTGTCGTCAATGCGCGTCAGGCGCTTGAACTGCGTCACGGCGATGAAACACAGTACGCCAGATGCGGCGCCTATCACGGCGGCGCCCTGCGGCCCCACAAAGCCGGACGCCGGTGTCACGGCCACCAGACCGGCGATGGCGCCCGTGGCCATGCCCAGCACACTGAATTTTCCGCGCTGAACGTACTCGGCCAGGCCCCATGCAAACGCGCCCACGCTCGCCGCCACCTGGGTTGCCAGTAGCGCACCTACTGCGCGGGAGCTGGCTTCAAAGGCCGAGCCTGCATTGAAGCCAAACCACCCGGCCCACAGCAGGCCTGCACCGATGATCGTGACCATCAGGTTGTGCGGCACCATCGGCTCTTTTCCGAAACCCCGGCGTGGGCCGACAAACTTTGCGGCCACCAGGCCACTGGCACCAGCCGCAATATGCACCACGGTGCCGCCGGCATAGTCCATGTGGCCCATGGCCGCCAGCCAGCCAGTGGGCTGCCAGATCCAGTGAGCCACCGGGGCATAGACCAGCACGGTCCAGAAGCCGGCAAAAAAGATGGTTGCGCTCAAGCGCATGCGTTCCACGGTGGCGCCGATGATGAGGGCGAATGTGATGACGGCAAAAGCCAGCTGGAACAGGAAAAACGCGGATTCCGGGACTTTGGGTGCAGACGGATGGGCGCCGACACTGGCGCCAATGAGGCCCTGACTGAAAAGCCGGCTCATATCGCCCAGCCACGGCGTGCCCGAGGTAAACGCCAGGGAGTAACCAAGGGCGACCCAGGTCAGGGTCACCACCGTGGTGGCTGCAAACACGTGCGCAACAATGGACAGGGCGTTTTTCGCGCGCATCATGCCGCTGTAAAAAAGCATGATGCCCGGCACCGTCATGAGCAGCACCAGAACGGTACACACCAGCATCCATGCGGTGTCGCCGCTGCTGAAAGCGGCGGGGGCAGCAGCGGCAGGGGCCGCGGCAATGGCGCTCTGTGCTTGTGCAGATGAGAAGGAAAGCAGTGCAAGCGCTGAGGCGGGGAAGCGCAGACCGGACACGAAGCGTTTTGACAGGCAAATCATGGACGTCTCTTTTGTTGAGTCGATGCGAAGCGACTTTAAAGCAATTGTCTTACTTTGTTACAAAAAAATTCACCATTTGCTACTAATTCATTGCCTTATTTCCGGTTTTTATCGCATTTTTATGGGACACGTGCCTTGTGCGCAACAGGCGTAAAAGACGCCGTCGCGGTCTTTGCCAGGCCGTCCTGTCTGCAATGGCGGGCTCGCGAAGCCCGCTTATTTCATGGCGAAGAGCTGCGCCAGCGCCTGCCGGTACTGGGACTGGCCGACCGAGTTGGTGTTGTGGTGCGAGCCGCCTTCGACCAGCATGAAGAGCTTGGGCTGTGCGGCCGCTTCATACAACTTGCGCCCCAGGCTGGGCGCGATCAGCCGGTCTTCGCCGCCATGCACGACCAGCAGCGGCGAGCCGATTTTGTCGACCTTGCGCACCGCCTCAAAACGCTGGGTGATCAGCAGCGACACCGGCATCCAGCCCCATTTCGAAGTGCTGACCACGTCGGCGATGGAGGTGAAAGTGCCTTCCACAATGGTGCCGCTTTCGTCATCGACCTCCGTGGCCAGGTGAATGGCAATCGGTCCGCCCAGCGAATGGCCAAACACATAACGCGGCCGCTCCGGGTATTTTTCGGCCAGCCAGCGCCAGGCGGCGCGTGCGTCCTGGTAGGCCGACTCTTCCGACGGCAGCGCCTGTGTGCTTTTGCCAAAACCGCGGTAGTCCACACCGAGTACCGCAAAACCCAGCTCCTGCATGCGCCGCATGCGCGGGGCCGAGCCGGTCACGTTGTAACGTGCGCCATGCAGGTAAAGCAGGATGGGGGCATGGGGCTGCGCCGCCGGCAGCCACAGGCCGTGTAATTGGGCGGGTGCTTCATCGGCACCGGGCTGGAAGTTGATCCAGACATCTTCCATGCCTTCTGCGGCGGCCAGGCCTCCGCCCCAGGTCCGGTCGCTGGGCTGGAAAATCCAGGCGCGCTGGCGCTCGTCGAGGGTGCTGCAACCGGCCAGCACGGCAATACCCAGGGCCAGCAAAAAAGACAGGGAGGCCAAGAGGGTGCGGCGTTTCATGGCTTGACTGAGCTGCTGGGCCTGAAAAAGTTCAGCTTGCTGCCTGTAAAGCGGGGCCCGTTCAGCGGCCGCGCAGAAACAGGCTGTCCAGCTCCTTGACCGTGATCTGGCGCCAGGTCGGGCGGCCGTGGTTGCACTGGTCCGAGCGTTCGGTGGCTTCCATCTGGCGCAGCAGGCCATTCATCTCGTCGAGGGTGAGCTTGCGGTTGGCACGCACGGCACCGTGGCAGGCCATGGTCGACAACAACTCGTTTTGCGCGCGCTGTATCACGGTGCTGGCCTCATGCTGCGCGAGCTCGGCCAGCACGCTGCGCGCGAGTTCCACCGCGTCGCCCTGGGCCAGGCTGGTCGGCACGGCACGCACGGCCAGGGTGCGTGGTGAAAACGGCGTGATCTCCAGGCCCAGCGCCTGCAGGGTGTCGGCATGTGCTTCTGCCGTGGCGACTTCCTGTGGGGATGCTGCAAAGGTGGCCGGAATCAGCAGCGGCTGACTTGCGATGCTGGCCGTGTCCATCTGGCTTTTCAGGCGCTCGTACACAATGCGTTCGTGCGCCGCATGCATGTCCACCACCACCAGGCCCTGGGTGTTTTCAGCGAGGATGTAAATGCCCTGCAACTGCGCCACGGCGCGGCCCAGCGGCCAGTCGCCCGGGGGCAGCGGCACACTTTCTGTTTCCGTTCGGGCTGAGCTTGTCCAGGCCGCTGCGGGGGAAAGCCCTTCGACAGGCTCAGGGCGAACGGAGTCCGGGGCTGGCCACATTGCCTCAAAATCCGAGACCCTGGGATCTGCGCGGTAGCCGGAATTTGCTCCGAAATTGATAGCTGGTTGCGCCCATGAGGAAAGGGCGGACACCTGATTTGGCTCTGCGTTTGCAGCTGCCGCCAGCGCTGCCGCTGCGGCGCGTGGCGCCGCCAGGGCGTTTTCCACCGCATGCCGCACCGCCTGGTGGATCTCGCGGCTGTCGCGAAAACGCACCTCGATTTTGGTCGGGTGCACATTGACGTCCACACGTGTCGGGTCCATGGTCACATACAGCGCATACACCGGCTGGCGGTGGCCGTGCAACACGTCTTCATAGGCGCTGCGTGCCGCATGGGTCAGCACCTTGTCGCGCACATAACGGCCATTGACATAGGCAAACTGCTGGTCGGCACGCGAGCGCGCCGCATCCGGAATGCCGGCCCGGCCGGTGACACGCACCTGGCCCGAGCTGTAGTCCACCGCCACACTTTGGGCCAGCAGCTCGCTGCCCAGCACATCGGCCAGGCGCTGCTCATGTGCCTTGTCACCGCTGCAGGCACGCCACTGTTCCACGAGTTTGCCTTCGTGCCAGATCGCAAAACCGACATCGGGCCGCACCATGGCGTGGCGCCGCACGGCTTCAATGCAATGCGCCAACTCGGTGGCATCCGTTTTCAGGAATTTGCGGCGCGCCGGTGTGGCGTAAAACAGCTCGCGCACCTCTACCGTCGTGCCGCGCGCACGCGCCGCCGGGCTCAGCTCGCCGGAGCGGCCATCGAGCAACCAGCCATGGCCGGCGGGGTCGCCGTCATCGCTGCGCGACAGCAGGCTCATGTCGGCGATCGAGTTGATCGCGGCCAGCGCCTCACCGCGAAAACCCATGGTGCCCACGGATTCCAGGTCCTGCAGCGAAGCGATCTTGCTGGTCGCATGGCGCCGCAGAGCGATGGCCAGCTCGTCCGGCGCAATGCCAAAACCGTCATCCTCCACCGCAATCAGCCGGACACCGCCGGCCAGCAGGCGCACGGTGACTTGCTGCGCACCCGCGTCCAGCGCGTTGTCCACCAGCTCGCGCACCACCGAGGCCGGTCGCTCGACCACCTCGCCAGCGGCAATCTGGCTGATCAACTCGTCGGGCAGTTCGCGGATGGGGCGGCGGGGAGGGGAAGGGTGGGGCACCGGGTGATTTTAGGGGGTTGTGCCGGCCGCGCAGGCATGCGGTGCGGCCCGCACGTGGCGACCCCGATGTTTACTGGCTGCGTGCCGCAAGCAGAAACAAAGTGCTTTTGATGCCGGCCACGGTCAGCAGCAGTGAGCCGAACAGGTGCAGTGAGGCCGTGCCCAGGGCCAGGGCGTAACGCTGCTGCTGCAGCATGGCAATCACTTCGGCCGAGAAGGTGGAGAAGGTGGTCAGTGCGCCCAGAAAGCCGGTGACCAGCAACAGGCGCCAGACCGGGTCGATCTGAGGCATGGTCTGGAAGGTGGCCACACAGACACCGACCAGGTAGCCACCGAGCAGGTTGGCGGCCAGTGTGCCCCAGGGCAGCAGGCCACCGGGGTTGAGCCACAAGCCCAGACCCCAGCGCGCCAGCGCGCCGACCGAGGCACCCAGGCAAATCGCAACTGCTGAATACATCAGAGGCATGGACCGGGCGCCTGTCAGCGGCTCATTTGCTGCGGCAGCCAGGTGACGATGCCGGGGAAGGCATAAACAATCGCCACGGCGGCGCACATCAGGAAAAACATCGGCAGCGTGACCTTGGCAATCCAGGTCAGCTCGCGCCCTGTCATGCCCTGCAACACAAACAGGTTGAAGCCGACCGGGGGCGTGATTTGCGCCATCTCGACCACCAGCACGATAAAAATGCCGAACCAGATCGGATCAATGCCGGCTTTCTGGATGGTGGGCATCAGCACACCCATGGTCAGCACGACCATGGAGATGCCGTCGAGAAAACAGCCCAGCAATATGAAGAACAAAGCCAGCGCCAGGATCAGCTGGCCCTGGCTCAGGCCGAGCGAACCTATCCATTCGGCCAGATGGCGCGGCAGGCCGATGTAGCCCATGGACAGCGTCAGGAAGGCCGCGCCGGCGAGGATCAGCGCGATCATGCAGTACAGGCGTGTGGCGCCCATCAGCGCGTCGCGGAAGGTGGCCCAGCTCAGCGAACCCTGCAGCGCCGAGATCACCAGCGCGCCGACAACGCCAATGGCCGCAGCCTCCGTGGCAGTGGCGATGCCGGTGTAGATCGAGCCCAGCACGGACACGATCAGCACCACCACCGGTATCAGCGCACGCGACGCGGAGAGTTTTTGCAGCAGGGTGGATTTCTCGTCCCGGGGCGGAATCTGGCCCGGGTTGCGCAGGGCCCAGACGACGATGTAGCCCGAAAAAAGCAGCGCCAGCAACAGGCCCGGAAACACGCCGGCAATGAACAGCTTGGCAATCGACACTTCCGCCGCCACGCCGTACACAATCATGATGATGGACGGTGGGATCAGCAGCCCCAGCGTGCTGGCGCCGGCCAGCGTGCCTATCACCATGTGCTCCGGGTAGCCGCGCCGCGTCAGTTCGGGCAAGGTCATCTTGCCGATGGTCGCGCAGGTGGCAGCGCTGGAGCCGGACACAGCCGCAAAAATCGTGCAGCCGACCACATTGGTGTGCAGCAGCCGGCCCGGCAGGGCCTGCATCCAGGGCGCCAGGCCCTTGAACATGTCCTGCGACAACCGGGTGCGAAACAGGATTTCGCCCATCCAGATAAACAGCGGCAGGGCCGTCAGTGTCCAGCTTGAGGCCGAGCCCCAGATGGTCACTGCCATCGCGTCGCCAGCCATGCGTGTGGTGAACAGCTGCATGCCTATCCAGGCCACGCCCGACAGCGTCAGTCCGATCCAGACGCCGGTGCCCAGAATCAGAAACAGCGACAGCACCAGCAGTGCCATGATTCCAAGATCGTTCATGGCTTCCTCATTCGTTGCGCAGCGCTTCGCTGCTGGCTGCGGTCACGCGGCGGCCCTGAATCTCCAGCACCAGCTCATCGATAAAAGCGATGAGCAGGATCACGGCTCCAAACGCCATGGCGAGCTGGGGCAGCCACAGCGGCGTGGCGTCGCTGCCGGTGGAGATGTCGTTGAATACGCGTGACTGCCAGGCCAGTTTGCAGCTGTACACCGCAAACAGCAGTGCCAGCATGCTGGCCACGGACAGCGCCCAGAGTTCCATGGCTTTTTTGGCCTTGCCGTGCAAGGCGTTGATCACCAGGGTCACCCGGATGTGCTCGCCACGCTTGAGCGTGTGCGCCAGCGCCAGGAAGCCGCTGGCCGCCATCAGGTAACCGGCGTAAGCGTCGGTGCCCGGCACATGAAAGTGCAATTGCCGGCTGATGATGGACAGCAGCACCATCACCAGCAGACCCACCATAAAAAGCGCCGCCAGGGCGGCGGCGCTGTTGTAGATGCCGTCAAGCAGCTTGCGCATGGGGACGCGACTTACTTGCGGTAGGCGTCAACAATCGCCTGGCCCTCGGGGCCGGCTTTGTCGGTCCATTCCTTGAGCATGGTGTCGCCGACTTTTTTCATGTCGGCCTTGAGGGCGGCGGACGGCGGCAATACCTGCATGCCGTTGGCCTTGAGGGTCTCCAGCGTCCTGGTGTTGACGCCACGGCTGGCGGTCCAGCCACGGGTCTCGGCGTCTGCTGCTGCCTTGAGCACGGCCTGTTTGGTCGGTGTGTCCAGCGCGTCAAACGCGGCCTTGTTGACGATGACGGCATTTTTGGGCAACCAGGCCTGGGTGTCGTAGTAGTACTTGAGGTGCTCGTACAGTTTGCTGTCCACGCCAGTGGCGCCCGAGGTCATGGTCGACTCGACCACGCCGGTAGCCAGAGCCTGCGAGAACTCGGCAGCCTGCACGGTGACGGGTTGCGCGCCCACAAGTTCGGCGATGCGCGAGGTGGACGGGCTGTAGGCGCGCCACTTGATGCCTTTGAGGTCGGCGGCGGAGTTGATCGGCCTTTTGGAATAGATGCCCTGGGGCGGCCAGGCCACCGCGTACAGCAGCTGCAGGCCCTGCTCGCCGAGCTTCTTTTCAAGTGCCGGTTTCTGCGCCTGGTACAGCTTCATCGAGCTGTCATAACCGTCGGCCAGAAAGGGCAGGCCATCGGTGCCGAAAATTTGCCACTCGTTCTGGAAGTTGGCGAGCAAAATCTCGCCGGCCTGCGCCTGGCCACCCTGCACCGCGCGTTTGATCTCGGGTGCTTTGAACAGCGACGCATTGGCGTGCACCGTGATCTTGAGTTTGCCGCCGCTGGCCTTGTCCACGTCGTTGGCGAACTGCACCAGGTTTTCACTGTGGAAGTTGGTGGCGGGGTAGGCCGCCGGCAGATCCCATTTGGTCTGGGCCATGGCAGCGGTGCCTATGCTCAGGACAGCGGCGATCAGGGCAAGTTTGAATTTCATGACAGCTCCAGGAAAGGAAGTGGTAAGTACGGATAGGATAGACGCAAATCCCGCGCCAGTTCCCCGGACATACCCCGAAAACCTCCCACAGCCCCGCATGAACCTCCGCTTTGTTGAAGCCTTCTACTGGGTGGCGGCGCTCAAGAGCATATCGCGCGCGGCCGAGAAGCTGTACCTGACACAGTCGGCCATGTCCAGCCGCATCGCCACGCTGGAAGACGAGCTCGGCGTGTTGCTGCTGGACCGCCATGACAAGCAGTTCAAGCTGACCGCAGCCGGCACGCGTTTTCTGCTCTATGCCGAAAAACTGCTGGCCCTGCAGCGTGAGGTCAAGGCCGAGATGGGTTCCGGGCAGGCCATGGCGGTGTCCATGCGCATAGGCGCAATCGAGTCGGTGCTGCACTCCTGGCTGATCCCCTGGCTGGAAAAACTGCGCGCCGAACACCCCGGCCTGGAGCTGGAGCTGACGGTGGAGACCACCCCCATCCTGGTGGACCAGGTCCAGCGCGGCACGCTGGACCTGGTGTTTGCAGTTTTGCCGGCGGCCGCTGATGGTGTGCGAAACCAGGCCTTGCCGGCCATGGACATGGTGTTTGTCGGGCACCCGGAGCTGCATAAAAAGCGGAATTACCGGCTCGATGAACTCGCCGAGATGGAACTTCTGACCTTTCAAAAAGGCTCGCAGCCACATGTCACGCTGCTTGATTTGTTCCGCACACGCAAGATGGAACCCAAAAAGGTGCACGCGATTTCATCGATTTCGGCCATGGTGCAACTGGTGCAGGGCGGCTTTGGCGTGGCCTTGTTGCCGCGTGCTGCGGTCGAGCGCCTGACCGGCTTTGCGCGCCTGAAACCACTGACCTGCGATGCCCAGTTGCAGTCGCTGCCCATCCATGCCAGCTACCGCACCGACCCGACGTCCAGGACGGTGGAAACCGTGCTGCAGTCGGCGGTTGCCTTTGCCGGCGGGGCGAAAAAACGCACCAAAACAGGCCCTCAAGGTAAACCCTTGATATCGAAAAAATCGATGAGCTAAGCAAAATATTTTGAATTTGCGGTCCGCTGGCGACCCTCCCACAATCCGCTCATCGTCATCACGGTGACACACGAATGAGGGATTTTCCGGTGCGCACATTGTCTTCATCAGCCACAGCAGCAACCGCCGCAGCGGACCTGGCCGCTGTTTTCGGCAGAGCCGGCATCAAGAGCGCGGCGCATGTGCGCAGCCTCATTCGCCAGGGCCTCTGGACGCATCACACGAGTGGCCTCGCCGATGGTTATGTGCAGGGCAATGTGGTCATCCTGCCGGCTGCGCAGGCCGGTGATTTTCTGGACTACTGCCAGCGCAATCCGAAACCCTGTCCGGTGCTGGCGGTGTCCGAGCCGGGCCAGGCCGCGCTGCCGGCCCTTGGTGCCGACATCGACATCTGCACCGATGTGCCGCGTTACCGCGTCTGGCGTGATGGCGAGTTGACAGAACAACCCACCGACATCAGCGGCTTGTGGCGCAAGGACCTGGTGACTTTTGTCATCGGCTGTTCCTTTTCATTTGAAGAGGCGCTGATGCAGGGCGGTCTGAGCCTCCGGCATATCGACCAGGGCAGAAACGTACCCATGTACCGCACCAACATCGCCACCGAGGCGGCCGGACCTTTTCACGGGCCCATGGTGGTCTCGATGCGGCCTTTCAAGGCTGCTGATGCGATACGGGCGGTGGAGATCACCGCGCGTTTTCCCAATGTGCACGGCGCGCCTGTGCACCTGGGCAACCCGGCCGAGATTGGCATCAGCGATCTGGCCAGGCCCGACTACGGCGATGCGGTGGACCTGCAGCCCGGCGAGATTCCTGTCTTCTGGGCCTGTGGTGTCACGCCACAGGCCGCCATCACCCAGGCGCGCCCCGCCTTCTGCATCACGCATGCACCAGGCGCCATGCTGATCACCGATTTATTCAACCACCAACTGGCCACTTCCTGAGGCCACCTCTTTACCTGGAGATCATGATGAAAAAACTGCTTGTTTCGCTTGCTGCTGTGGCCACACTGGGCAGCAGCTGGGCCCAGACCAAATGGGATTTGCCCACCGGCTACGGTGCCAACAGCTTCCAGACCCAGAACGTGCAACAGTTCGCCAACGAGGTGGATCAGCTCACAGGCGGAAAACTCAAGATCACCCTGCACGCGGGCGGTTCGCTGTACAAAGCCAACGAGATCAAGCGTGCCGTGCAGACCGGACAGGTGCAGGCTGCCGAGTTCATCCTTTCGGGCGCGGCCAACGAGAATCCGCTGTTTGGTGTGGACTCCATCCCCTTTCTGGCCACCAGCTACGGGGATGCGAAGCGCCTGTATGCGGCTGCAAAGCCCGCACAGGACAAACTGCTGGCTTCCCAGGGCGTCAAGGTTCTGTTCACCGTGCCCTGGCCCGGCCAGTCGCTGTATTCGCTCAAGCCCATCAGCACGCCGGCCGACTTTGCCGGTACCAAGATGCGTGCCTACAACCCGGCGACCACACGTATCGCCCAGCTCCTCAAGGCCCAGCCGGTGACCATCCAGCTGGCCGAACTGGGCCAGGCGCTGGCCACCGGTGGGGTGCAGAACTTCCTGACCTCGAGTGCCAGCGGTGTGGAGAGCAAGCTGCATGAGCAGGTCAAATATTTCTACCCGGTCAGCGCATGGCTGCCGCGCAACGCGACCGTGGTGAGCCAGAAAGCCTTTGATGCGCTGGACAAGCCCACCCAGGATGCGTTGCTCAAGGCCGCCGAAGCTGCCGAACAGCGTGGCTGGGCGACCAGCGAAAGGCTCGATGGCGAATACATGAAAGAACTCGCCGCCAAGGGCATGACCATCAGCGCGCCGTCGGACAGCGTCAAGAAGGAACTCACTGCCATCGGCGACACCATGACAGCGGAATGGCTGAAAACGGCCGGCCCCGAAGGCCAGGCCGTGATCGACGCTTACCGCAAGAAGTAAGCCGCATCCCGCGGCGGGCGGGTCTGTGCAACGCAGACCTGCCGGCAGAAAGCCCGCCGCCTTTTTTTCTTCCGTCTTTTTTTCGATGCAGGAGCACGTGATGGGCAAACTCGTCCGGAATTTTTACAAACTGCTGATGGCGCTGTCCTGCCTGGCGATGCTGGCGGCCTTTGGCAGCGTTTTGCTCGGTGTGCTGGCACGCGAGGCGAACTGGGACATTCCCGGTCTCGACGCCTACGCCGGTTACGCGATTGCGGCAGCACTGTTTCTGGCGCTGCCCGGCACGCTGCAACATGGCGACCATATCCGTGTGACCCTGCTGCTTGAGCGCGTGTCTCCCAGGGTGCGCGGCATGCTGGAGTGGTGGTCCCTGGGTGCAGGGCTGGTGCTGACGGCCTATGTGGCCTGGTACGCAGTACGCCTGGTCTGGGTGTCGTACAGCACACACGACGTCTCGCCGGCAGCAGACGCCTCGCCCTTGTGGATTCCGCAGCTCGCCATGGCGCTGGGCTGTACCGGCTTTGCGCTGTCTTTTGCACAAGCCCTGCTTGAACGCTGGCACGGCGGCAGCTTCATTGCTGTGTCCAGCGAAGCCGCCCATATTGAATAAGCCCCGGAAAGAAAAAAATGGACATCGTCATTGCCTTCGGGTTGATCGTGCTGCTCTTTGTGGCGCTCGGATCGGGTTTGTGGATAGGGCTGTCGCTGCTGGCGGTGGCCTTGCTCGGTATGGAGTTGCTGACCCAGCGCCCTGTAGGGGACAGCATGGTGCTGACCATCTGGGGCTCGACCTCGAGCTGGACCCTGACAGCCCTGCCGCTGTTTTTGTGGATGGGCGAAATCCTGTTTCGCAGCAAGCTGTCGGACAGCATGTTCAAGGGCCTGGCGCCCTGGCTGGACCGCCTGCCCGGCCGGCTGCTGCACATCAACGTCGTGGGTTGCACCATCTTTGCCGCCATTTCAGGCTCATCGGCAGCCACCTGCGCCACCATTGGCAAGATCACCTTGCCCGAACTCAAAAAACGCGGCTACCCCGACGACATCTCCATCGGGACTCTGGCGGGCGCGGGCACGCTGGGTTTGTTGATCCCGCCGTCCATCATCATGATTGTGTACGGCGTGGCCGCCAATGTGTCGATCGCCAAGCTGTTTCTGGCCGGCGTGATTCCCGGCCTGATGCTGGCCGCGCTGTTCATGGGTTACATCATGGTCTGGGCCCTGTTCAACAAGGACAAGGTGCCAGCAGCCGACGTGGCCCTGAGTTTCGGCCAGAAGATCTATGCTTCGCGGCATCTGATCCCCGTGGTGTCGCTGATTGTGGTGGTGCTGGGCGGCATTTACAGCGGCATCGCCACCGCCACTGAAGCCGCTGCACTGGGGGTGGCTGGCTCACTGGTGCTCGCTGCCATTGAAGGCTCGCTGAACTGGAACAAGTTCAGGGAAGGGCTGGTCGCCGCCTGCCGCATCTACTGCATGATAGGCCTGATCCTGGCCGGGGCGGCCTTTCTGACCCTGTCCATGGGTTTCATCGGCCTGCCACGGCACCTGGCCGAATTCATAGGCGCGCTGCAGCTCTCGCCCTTCATGCTGATGCTCGGGCTGATTGCCTTCTTCATTGTCCTGGGCTGTTTTCTCGATGGCATCTCGGTCGTTGTACTGACCATTGCGGTCTTGCTGCCGACGGTGGAAGCGGCCGGTTTTGACCTGATCTGGTTCGGTATCTTCATCGTGCTGGTGGTCGAGATGGCACAAATCACGCCCCCGGTCGGTTTCAACCTGTTTGTCATCCAGGGCCTGACGAGGCGCGAGGTGACCTGGATCGCACGCACGGCGCTGCCCCTGTTCTTCCTCATGATCCTCGCCGTACTGATTACCTGGTTCTTCCCCGATGTGGTGCTGTGGCTGCCACGTCATATGTAGCCCAAGCCACTTCTTTTCAGGAGTTCCCATGAAAAAGCTTTTGATCTCCGCCCTGTGCGCGGTTTCGCTCGGTCACACCTGCACGGCAATGGCCCAGACCACCTGGACGCTGGCGACGGGATATCGAGCGGAGTCCTTCCATACGCAGAACATCCTGCAGTTCTCGCGGGAAGTCGATCAGGCGAGCGCCGGGCAGCTGAAGATCCAGGTGCACCCCAACAACACGCTGGCCAAGCTCAATGACATCAAGCAGGCGGTGGTGGACGGCAAGGCCGATGCCGGCGAAACCATCATGACCAGCATGGTCAAGGACATACCGATTGCCGGTGCCGATGCGGTGCCCTTTGTGGTCAGCTCCTACAAGGACGCGGGGCGTTTGTGGAAGCTGCAGCGCCCCGGCGTTGAAAAACACTTTGCGCAGCGCGGCCTGACGCTGCTGTACGCGGTGCCGTGGCCGCCGCAGGGTCTGCACTCGAGCAAACCGATACGCAGCCTGGCCGACTTCAAGGGCACACAGATGCGCACCTACAACTCGACCACGCTGCGGATTGCCGAACTGCTGGGTGCGAGGCCGGTGGATGTGGCCATGGTGGATGTGGGCAAGGCCCTGAGCGAGGGCCGCATGGACAACATGATCACCTCGGCCCTGACCGGCGTGGAAAACAAGGTCTGGGGCTCCATCAAGTATTACTACGAGATCAACGGCTGGTTTCCAAAAAACGTGGTGTTTGTCAGCAGCAGGGCGTTTGAAGCGCTCAAACCCGAAGTACGCAGTGCCGTGCTCAAGGCGGCGACGCAGGCCGAGGCCCGCGGCTGGAGCGCCAGCGAGGCCCTGGCCACCAGTGCTACCGAAGAGCTGCGGCAAAATGGCATCAGGATTGAACGTATCCCCGGCGACGTCGAGCTGGAAATCAAACGCATGGGTGAAAAGTTCTCGCGCGAGTGGGTGCGCACAGTCGGCAACGAGGCCAATCAGATTTTTGTTCCCTATTACCTTCAGTAAACATCGACGGGCGCCCTGGGTCACATGTCCCGGCGCCCTATTTTCCGGACACGACTTCAAGCCATGAACGCAAACACATCTTCAGCAGCATCCATTTCACTGGCCGCCGGCAGGACCGACAAGCGCTGGCAGTTCTGGATAGACCGGGGCGGCACTTTCACCGACATCGTGGCCAAAAAGCCGGACGGCTCGCTGCTGACCCACAAGATGCTCAGCGAAAGCCCCGAGCAGTACCGCGACGCAGCGGTGGCCGGCATACGCCATCTGCTGGGCCTCAAGGCCGGTGAGGCGATTCGCGCCGATCTGGTGGAATGCGTGAAGATGGGCACCACGGTGGCCACCAATGCGCTGCTGGAGCGCAAGGGCGAAAAAACACTGCTCGTGACCACGCGCGGTTTTCGCGACGCACTGCGCATTGCCTACCAGAACCGGCCCCGGCTGTTTGACCGCCACATCGTGCTGCCGGAGCTGCTCTACAGCGCGGTGATCGAGGCCCAGGAGCGTATCGGTGCCCAGGGCGAGGTACTGCAGGCGCTGGATGAGGCGCTATTAAAAGAGGAGCTTCTTGCGCAATACCAGAAAGGGCTGCGCAGCGTTGCGATTGTTTTCATGCACGGCTACCGCTTCACCGACCATGAAAAGGCAGCCAGCCGCATTGCGCGGGAAGTGGGCTTTACACAGATCAGCACCTCGTTTGAGACCAGTCCGATGATGAAGTTTGTCAGCCGCGGCGACACCACCGTGGTTGATGCCTATCTGTCGCCGATATTGCGCCGTTATGTCGAGCAGGTGGCCGGCGAGATGCCGGGCGTCAAACTGTTTTTCATGCAGTCCTCGGGTGGACTGACCGATGCCCATGTGTTTCAGGGCAAAGACGCCATCCTGAGCGGGCCGGCCGGCGGCATTGTCGGCATGGCACGCACTGCAGCGATTGCCGGTCACGCGAAGGTGATTGGTTTTGACATGGGCGGCACCTCGACCGATGTGTCGCACTATGCCGGCGAGTTTGAGCGCGAGTTTGAAACCCAGGTGGCCGGTGTGCGCATGCGCGCCCCGATGATGAGTATTCACACGGTGGCAGCAGGCGGGGGCTCCATCCTCAAGTTTGACGGTGAACGTTTCCGCGTCGGGCCCCAAAGTGCCGGTGCCAACCCCGGGCCGGCCAGTTACCGGCGAGGCGGACGGCTGGCCGTGACCGATGCCAATGTGATGGTCGGCAAGGTGCAGCCGCGTTATTTCCCGAAGGTGTTTGGCCCGAACGCCGATGAGCCGCTGAGCTACGAGGCGGTGCAGACCCAGTTCAACGAGCTGGCCGGCCAGACCGGCCGCAGCGCCGAGGTGGTGGCAGAAGGCTTCATCAATATCGCCGTGCAGCAGATGGCCAATGCGATCAAGAAGATCTCGGTGGCCAGGGGTTATGACGTGACGCGTTACACCCTGCAGTGTTTTGGCGGCGCGGGCGGGCAACATGCCTGCCTGGTGGCCGATGCCCTGGGCATGACGCGGGTGTTTGTGCATCCGCTGGCTGGTGTGCTCAGTGCCTACGGCATGGGGCTCGCCGACCAGAACGTGATTCGCGAACAGGCGGTCGAGCTCAAGCTGACACAAGCGGCCTTGCCTGAAGTGGCGGGCAAACTCGACGGCCTGGCGGCCACCGCGCAGGCCGAGCTGCAGCGCCAGCAGGTCAGCCAGGGCACCATCAGCATGCACCGCCGCGTGCATGTGCGTTATGAGGGCAGCGACTCTGCCCTGATCGTGCCCTTTGGCAGTCTGGACCAGATTGAAACCGCTTTTGAAAGCGCTTACCGCCAGCGTTTTGCATTTTTGATGCAGGGCAAAGGCCTGGTGGTCGAGGCCGTGTCGGTCGAGGCGGTGGTGGCGGGTGACGCACCGGTGGAGCCGCGCCACGCCACCCATGAACCGCGTGAAGTGCCGCGGCGTGAAACCGTGCGCATGTATTCCGGCGGGCAGTGGCACGATGCCGCGCTGGTGGTGCGCGAAGACCTGCGGCCCGGCGACATCATCAGCGGCCCGGCCATCATTGCCGAGAAAAATGCCACCACCGTGGTTGAGCCCGGCTGGGAAGCCGCGCTGACGGCGCTGGACCATCTGGTGCTGGACCGCCGGGCCGAACGTGCCGTCAAGTTCGCCGCAGGCACGACGGTGGACCCCGTGCTGCTGGAAGTGTTCAACAACCTGTTCATGAACATTGCCGAGCAGATGGGCCTGCAGCTGCAGAACACCGCCTACTCGGTCAACATCAAGGAGCGGCTGGACTTCAGCTGCGCGCTGTTTGACACCGCCGGCAACCTGATTGCCAATGCGCCGCACATGCCGGTGCACCTCGGTTCCATGGGCGAGAGCATCAAGACGGTGATTCGCGAGAACAGCGGCAAGATGTCTCCAGGCGATGTGTATGCGCTGAACGACCCCTACCACGGCGGCACCCACCTGCCCGACATCACGGTGATCACACCGGTCTACCTGGGTGCGGCGGAGACACCAACTTTTTACGTCGGTTCGCGCGGGCACCACGCCGATGTGGGCGGCACCACGCCGGGCTCGATGCCGCCGTTCTCCACCCGGATTGAAGAAGAAGGCGTGCAGATCAACAACGTCAAGCTGGTGGGGCGCGGGGTGTTGCTGGAAGCCGAGATGGTGGCCCTGCTCAAAAGCGGGCAGTACCCGAGCCGCAATCCGCAGCAGAACATGGCCGATTTGAAAGCCCAGATTGCCGCCAATGAAAAAGGCGTGCAGGAGCTGCGCAAGATGGTCGATACCTTCAGCCTCGAGGTGGTGCTGGCCTATATGCGCCATGTACAGGACAACGCCGAAGAGTCGGTGCGGCGTGTCATCACCCGGTTGAAAGACGGCCAGTTCACGCTGCCGCTGGACAACGGTGCGCAGATCAAGGTGGCGATACGCGTCGACACCAAAAACCGCAGCGCGGAAATCGACTTCACCGGCACCTCGCCCCAGCAGACCAACAACTTCAATGCGCCCACGGCGGTGTGTATGGCGGCGGTTCTGTATGTGTTTCGCACGCTGGTGGATGACGACATTCCGCTCAATGCGGGCTGCCTGAAACCACTGAAGGTCATCATTCCGGCTGGATCCATGTTGAACCCGAACCCGCCGGCTTCTGTGGTGGCCGGCAATGTGGAGACTTCCACCTGCATCACCAATGCCCTGTTCGGCGCCCTCGGTGTCATGGCGGCCAGCCAGTGCACCATGAACAACTTCACCTTTGGCAATGCGAGCCACCAGTATTACGAAACCATTTCAGGGGGTAGCGGTGCCGGCGAGGGCTTCGACGGTACTTCGGTGGTACAGACCCACATGACCAACTCGCGCCTGACCGACCCGGAGGTGCTGGAGTTCCGCTTCCCGGTGCGGCTCGAGAGTTATGAAATTCGCCAGGGTTCTGGCGGCGGCGGCAAGTGGACAGGCGGCAACGGCGGCGTGCGGCGTGTGCGTTTTCTCGAACCCATGACCGCCAGCATTTTGTCGAATGGGCGCAAACATGGCGCTTTTGGCATGGCCGGTGGCCAGCCCGGGCAGGTGGGGCAAAACATCGTGGTGCGTGCCCAGGGTCAGATCGAGACGCTGGGGCATATTGGCCAGGCCGAGATGCAGGCTGGCGATGTGTTTGAAATCCACACGCCCGGTGGCGGCGGATTTGGCGTGGCCTGAGCCAGCCACCCGCAGAGCACACGGCCATGGAAAAAAGCTCCCGCATTCAGCGCTGGTTCGGAACTGCAAGCGGTGCGGTGGAGTCCGCCTCTGCCAGCCACCAACCGGCCGTCAAGCCCGACCTGCGGGTGATTCGCGCGGCCATGAAACTCGCGATCAGCCCGTGCAGCGAGAGCCATCGCCTCAGGGCCGTCCTGCGCATTGAGCTGGCGGAATCGGCGCTTGAACTGTGGCTGCTGCGCGCCGACATCTTCCAGTACCTCGCGCAAGACCTGGGCCAGACGATTGCCGCGCAGGAGATCACACGGCTGGCCCCGCTGTTCAAGGGCTTGGTGCCTGGCGTTGCAGTGGCGCATGAAAGTCCTGACAATCGGGCGCATGAGCGACACCTGCATTGACAATTACCGGCTTCTGGCCCGTTACAACAGCTGGATGAACCAGCGCCTTTATGCGGCCTGCGACGCGCTGGGAGACGCGGGGCGCAAGCAGGACCGCGGCGCCTTTTTCAGCTCTGTGCACCACACGCTGAACCACTTGGTCGTTGCCGACCTGATCTGGCTGCGGCGTTTTGCCCAGTGCGGCCTGGACCAGGGCATCGCCCTGAACAGCCTGAATCCGAACGTGCTGGACCTGCCGCCGGGCAGCCAGCTGGACACTGTGCTGTTTGACGACTGGCAGGCCTTGCGGGCCAGGCGCGAACAGCTGGACGCCGCGATAGAAGCCTGGGTGGCGGACATGCCCGCAGCCTATCCGCAGTTCACCATGACTTACAGCAACACCAGGGGTGTGCAGCGGGTGCACCCGGCCTGGCCGGCCATGACACATTTTTTCAACCACCAGACACACCACCGCGGCCAGGTCACGACGCTGCTGGCCCAGGCAGGTGTGGACATGGGCGTGACGGACCTGATTGCGCTGGTGTGAAGGGATCTGGGCTGGAAGTGGCTCAGCAGCAGCCCGCCGGCCCGCAGCCGCCGGCCGTTCCGGCGGCAGTGTCAAAAGGCAGGCTGGTGCCACAGCCTTCAAAAATGCCAAAGTGGGAGTCGAAGTTGCCGATGAAGCTGAAGTGCGGTGCCAGACGTGTGCCCTGCAACATGTGCCAGGTGTTGCCGCAGACCGGAAACACCTTGCCGGTCTGCATGTTGTGGTGTTTGTCGAGCACAAAGCGGCCGGCCTGGCCGGGGATGCTGCCCTGGTAAATCACCGCCTGGCCGTAGTCCTCGCAGGCCGACTCCAGCGCGGCCAGCTTGAAAAGCCGCCAGGTGGCCGAATAAAAGCGCAGGTTGCCGGTGCGCGCCGCAAGTTGCGGGTCGGTGATGTCCAGCGGCCGGTCTTCCACCAGGCGCGGGTCGGCAAAACCGTGGCGCTGCGCCAGGCGTTCGAAGTCTTTCCAGTAGAGCGCACCGCCCAGGCATTCGCCATACAGCACCGGGTCGTTTTTCACCGCCCCCGGCACGCGGCGGTCGGCATACACATCGGAAAAATAGAACTCGCCGCCGGGCTTGAGCAGGCGCTGCACGCCGGCGAGCACCGCGTCCTTGTCGGGCGAGAGATTGACGACGCAGTTGGAGACGATCACGTCGAAGCTGCCGGGCTCCAGCCCGAGCTCGTCCAGGCGCTCGATGTAGCCGTGCAGAAACGCCACATTGCTGTAGCCGAACAGCGCTGTATGGTGGGCCTGGTGCGTGCGCGCCACGGCCAGCTGTTCATCGGTCATGTCCACGCCGACCACCGAGCCGCTGGACCCGACCAGTTGTGCCAGCGCATACACGTCGCGGCCCGAGCCGCAGCCGAGGTCCAGCACGCGGCAACCTTCGAGCAGCGGCGGGCAGACCAGGCCGCAGCCGTAATAACGCGACAGGACCTCGGGGTGGATGCGCGCCAGCAGCGGCTTGAGCCAATCCGGCATGCTGCTGACATCGCAGCAGGCGCTGGTCTTGAGGTCGGACGTGCCCTGCAGCTGGCGTCCGTAGTAGTCGGCGACGATGTCGTAAGTGGTGGGGGCGTCGTTCATGGGACCTTGTTCCGGAAGTAAGTGCTATGAAATCAGGAGCTGCTTGCGCATGTATTTGCCGGGTTGGAGGCCGATTTGGCTTGATTTTTCGGGGGCATGAAGCCGGCTGGCAGGTGGATCAGGTCCGCGGCTTCGTCGATGTCGTGCAGCATCGGCCCCTGCCAGACACGCCGGCCCAGGGTGTGCAGGCGTTTCAGCGTTTCGGCGGCGACCGCCGAGGTGCTCCAGGCCATACCGGTGAAGACCTCCGGGCAGGGCGCTTTCAGGCCTATCAGCACATAACCACCGTCGGCCACGGGCAGCAGCACCGCGTCGTGCCCTGCCAGCTGCCGGGCCGCCTCGGCCATGTGCGCGGTGTTCAGTGCCGGGCAGTCGGTGCCTATCAGCAGCACCGGCCCGGCGTGCAGACAAAGGGCGCGCTGCATCGCGCGGTCCATGCGTTCACCGAGCCCGCCCTCGCCCTGTGCCGTGAGTTCCGCATTGGCAGGCAAAGCCACGCCACGCCAGGCCAGGTCACCGGGCGCCGGGCTCATGCAAAGTTCCACCGCGTCCAGGCCCGCCGCCTGGGCCTGCTGCAGCGTGTGCTCGAGCATGGCGTGGGCCAGCGCCGCCGCGCCGTCCGCGCCCAGCGCAGGAATCAGCCGGGTCTTGACGGCGCCGGGCTGCGGCGCCTTGGCAAAAATCACCAGGCGGGTCATGGCATGCTCAGCGGTACAACTCGGCCAGGCGCTCAGGCGCCGTGCCGCGCCAGTAGGCAAACCGCAGCCGCCACATCAGCAGCACGGTGCGCCAGACGCCGCGGCTTTCCCAGCGCCGGCCCGAGGTCAACACTTTGGCCCGCAAGCAGGCCGGGCGCGACAGTTTGAGCAGCCGCCGGGACATCTCGATGTCTTCCATCAGCGGCTGGGCCGGGAAACCGCCGACGGCGTCAAACGCGGCACGCGTCATGAACATCGCCTGGTCACCGGTGGCGATGCCGGTCCAGCGCGAACGCAGGTTCATCAAGGCGGCAATCAGCCTGAACATGCGCGGGCGGCCGGTGATGGCCACATCAAATCGGCCCCAGACCTGCGAACCGCCGGCCAGGGCTTCGCGGACCAGCACGTCGGCGCCAGCGGGCAAGCGGGTGTCGGCATGCAGAAACAGCAAGACCTCCCCGCGGGCCTGGGCCGCTCCTGCGTTCATTTGCAGCGCGCGGCCGCGCGGGCTCACCAGCACCGCAGCAGCGCCTGCCTGGGCCAGTGCAAACGTGTGGTCACTGCTGCCACCATCGGCCACGATGACTTGTGCGCCGCGCAGCACCAGTGGTGCGAGGGCTGCGAGCGCGGTCGCCATGCCCTGCGCCTCGTTGAGTGCGGGCATGACCACTGAAAGCCTGATCGGCGCCATGCGGGGCTCAGTGCTCCAGCGCGCCGCCGCAACTGCTGCCCTGGCCGGCGGTGCAGCCATAACAGTGGCCCGCCACGCGGATGGGCTGCGCATCGATGCCGCTGCCGAGCAGCTCACGCAGATGGCGTTGCAGGCCCGAATGGCCCAGCGGCAGGCCGAGCTGCTGGTTGAAGTCGCAGTCCGACAACCAGCCCTGCCAGTCCACGCTGACGGTGTTGCGGCACATCACGCCGGCCAGGTTCTGTTCCTGAAAGCTGCCCTGGAGCAAGTCCATGTAGTTGTCAAACGTGCCTTTGGACACCAGGGTAGAGCCGAAACGCTGGATCGGCATGTTGGTCAGCGCATACAGCTCGTTGAAGACAATGCCGAAATGCGCCAGCAGCTCGCGCTTGTAGTCGGCCTGCAAGGCCTTTTGATCGGGCGGCAGCGACGGGCCCTGCGGGTTGTACACCAGGTTCAGCGACAGGCCGGAGCCGCTCTGGCCGTAGCCGAGCTGGTTGAGTTTTTGCAGCGCGGCAATGCTCAGATCGAACACGCCTTCGCCGCGCTGCCTGTCGACATTGGCGGCCGAGTAGCAGGGCATCGAGGCCACAATGTCCACGCCCTGTTCTGCCAGGAATTCGGCCAGCCCCTCCTGGCCGGGCTCAAACAGGATGGTGAGGTTGCAGCGGTCTATCACCCGCACACCTTGAGAGCGCGCGGTGCGCACCAGTTCCCGAAAGCCCTCGTGTAATTCGGGGGCGCCGCCAGTGAGGTCCAGCGTGCGCAGGCCGCGCGCAGCCAGCACCTGCGGGATCAGCGCCAGGGTGTCGGCATCCATCATTTCGGTGCGGTTCGGGCCGGCGTTGACATGGCAATGCAGGCAGCTCTGGTTGCATCGGTAACCGAGGTTGACCTGCAGGGTGTCCAGCTGCGCGCGGTGAATCGCCGGGAACGGTGTTTTTTTCAGCAGGGGAAGGGTGTCGTGCATAAATCAGGTCGGTTGAGGTTCAGGGCAGGAGCGCGGCCAGTCGTGCGCGCACCTCGGGAGCCATGGTGTCGGGCTGGGTGATCAGGGCGTTCTGCAGCGCGCAGTGGGCTTCGCTGGCCGGTTGTTCGCCGCCCAGCAGGCGTATGGCCTCGGCCACCACCTTTTGGGCACGGCCGGCGTTTTTCAGCAGGTTGGCCAGCGCCATGTTGGCATTGACCTGGGCCTCGCGCGGGTGCCAGCAGTCAAAGTCGGTCACCATGGCCAGCGTGGTGTAGGCGATCTGTGCCTCGCGGGCCAGTTTGGCTTCCGGCATGTTGGTCATGCCGATCACGCCCGCACCCATGCTGCGGTACCACCGGGACTCGGCCAGACTGGAAAACTGCGGGCCTTCTATACACACATAGGTGCCGCCTTCATGCAGGCTGACACCGTGGCCGGAGGCATCGGCGGCCAGCACGCTGCGCACCGCACGCGCGAGCACGGCGGCTGCGGCGGAGCAGACCGGCTGGGCCATGGAAACATGGGCCACCGCGCCCTGGCCAAAAAAAGTGCTGTCGCGGCGTTTGGTCAGGTCGATGAACTGGTCGGGCAGCACCATGTCCAGCGGCTTGAAATCCTCGCGCAGCGAACCCACGGCCGACACCGAGACCAGATAACGCACGCCGAGCTGCTTCATGGCGTGGATGTTGGCGCGGTAGGGGACCTCAAAAGGCAGCAGGCGGTGGCCGCGCGCATGGCGGGCCAGAAACACGGCCGGAACGCCGTGGACGCTGCCGCTGACCAGCACGTCGGAGGGGGCACCGAACGGCGTGTCCATCACATGCTCCTGCGCGTTTTCGAGCGCGTCCATCTGGTAGAGGCCGCTGCCTCCGATGATGCCTACCAGTGCCTGGGTCATGCTTGGGGGTCCTTGGGGTGGGGGAAAGTCTGGCTCATATTCTGAGCGGATTTTGCAGGAAGCAGTGTTAGCCTGGCGTGAGAACCCGTACCGATGGGTCGCCATCGGGCGGAATTTCTTACACCGCCCACGACTGGTTTTGTAAGAATGGGTGTTTTTGACCGACTGAATCCACAGAACAACCCCAGAGGACGGCCTTGAATTCACGCAAACTTTTCATCGCCGTGCTCTTGCTGGCCGGCATCAGCGCCTTTTTTGCGCTCGATCTGGGCCGCTATTTGAGCCTGGCGTTCCTGAAGCAGAGCCAATCGTCTTTTCAGGCGGTTTTTGAGCAGAGGCCGGTGGGGGTGACGCTGGTGTTTTTTGCGGTTTACGTCGCCGTCACCGGCTTGTCGCTGCCGGGCGCCGTCATCATGACCCTGGCGGCCGGCGCCGGTTTTGGCCTGGTGCTCGGAACCATCGTGGTGTCTTTCGCCTCGACCCTGGGCGCGACGCTGGCCATGCTGGCAGCGCGTTACCTGCTGCGGGACAGCATCCAGGCGCGTTTTGGCAAACGGCTGGACGAGATCAACCAGGGCATCCACAAAGAGGGCGCGTTTTACCTGTTCTCGCTGCGGCTGATCCCGGTCGTGCCGTTTTTTGTCCTGAATCTGCTGATGGGCCTGACACAGATCCGGACCTGGACTTATTTCTGGGTCAGCCAGCTTGGCATGTTGGCCGGCACCGTGGTGTATGTGAACGCGGGCACGCAGATTGCCAAAATTGACTCGCTGCAGTCGATTGCCTCGCCCGCGCTGATCGGCTCTTTTGTGCTGCTGGGGCTGTTGCCCCTGATCGTCAACAAGCTGCTGCAATTTTTCAGGCGGCGCAAGGTGTATGCGCGCTGGAAACATGTTCGGCCCGCAAGTTTTGACCGCAACCTCATGGTGATAGGCGCCGGTGCAGGGGGCCTGGTGTCCGCCTATATCGCCGCGGTGGTCAAGGCCAAAGTGACGCTGGTCGAAGCCCACAGGATGGGGGGCGACTGCCTGAACTACGGCTGTGTGCCGTCCAAGGCGCTGATCCGCAGCGCCAGACTCGCGCAGCAGATGCAACACGGCGCCCGTTATGGCCTCAGCGATCACACGCCGGTATTCAGTTTCAAGGCGGTGATGCAGCGTATCCAGCAGGTCATTGCCGCGATTGAACCGCATGACAGCGTGGCACGTTACACCGGCCTGGGGGTTGAGGTGTTGCAGGGTTATGCGCGCATCGTCAACCCGTGGACTGTCGAGATAACGCTCAATGGCGGCGGCACGCAGACCCTGACGACCCGCAGCATCGTGATCGCCGCGGGCGCCCGGCCGCTGGTACCGCCGTTGCCGGGGCTGGAACAGGCCGGTTATGTGACCAGCGATACGCTCTGGGAGGTATTTGCCGAGCTCGATGAGGTGCCCCGGCGCCTGGTGATCCTCGGCGGCGGGCCGATAGGCTGTGAACTGGCCCAGGCTTTTGCCCGGCTGGGTTCGCAGGTCACGCAGGTCGAGATGGCGTCACGCCTGCTGTTGCGTGAGGATCAGGAGGTGTCGGAACTGGCGCGCCAGGCGCTGGCCGCCGATGGCGTGTTGGTGCTGACCGGCCACAAGGCGCTGCGCTGCGAGGTCTCGGCTGGCGAGAAAACGCTGGTCACCGAACACGGCGGCAATGAACAGCGTTTGGAGTTTGACCAGCTGATTTGCGCCGTCGGGCGGGTGGCGCGGCTGGAGGGTTACGGGCTCGAAGAACTCGGCATCCCGGTGCAGCGCACCGTGGAGACCAACGAGTACCTGCAGACCATCTACCCCAACATCTACGCGGCGGGCGACGTGGCCGGGCCTTACCAGTTGACCCATGTGGCGGCGCACCAGGCCTGGTACGCCGCGGTCAATGCGCTGTTTGGCGAGTTCCGGCGGTTCAAGGCCGATTATTCGGTGATTCCCTGGACCACCTTCATCGACCCGGAGGTGGCGCGTGTCGGCCTGAACGAGCAGGAGGCGCGCGAGAAAAACATCGCGTATGAAGTGACACGTTATGCCATGGACGACCTGGACCGGGCGATCGCCGACAGCGAGGCACGCGGTTTTGTCAAGGTGCTGACGGTGCCGGGCAAGGACAGGATTCTCGGCGTCACCATTGTCGGTACCCATGCCGGCGACCTGCTGGCCGAGTATGTGCTGGCCATGCGGCACGGCCTGGGGCTCAACAAGATTCTGTCCACCATCCACAGCTACCCGACGCTGGCCGAGGCGAACAAATACGCCGCCGGCGAATGGAAACGCGCGCACCAGCCCCATCGCCTGCTCGAATGGGTGCGCAAATACCATGACTGGAAGCGCGGCTGAATCCCGCCAGGGTGTTGCAGGCGCTACTGTTTTTATAGCTGCTTGTGCAGGCGCAGGAAGGGCTGCAGGCCGATTTTCCCATGGATGAAAAACACAAAGCCCGGGACGCATGGCTGAGCCCGGGCTTTGTGTTTTGCGGCGCCTTATTTTTTGGCGGCGCTGGCAGCTGGTTTGGCTGGCTCGGTTTTGGCGGCGGCCTTCGCCTCCGCCTTGACTTCCGCCTTGGGGGTGGGGGTCACAGCGGCCTTGACATCCCTGGCGGTTTCCTTGACAGCGTCTTTGGTGCTCACTGCAGCGCCTTTGACCGCATCCTGGGTGGCCACAGCCGCGTCTTTGGCTTTTTCTGTCACGGGTTTGGCGGCGGCCTTGTCTGCTTTTGCGTCGGCTTTCACTTCAGCTTTGCCACCGGCTTTGTAGCTGGCGCCATTGACGGTCATGCCTTCGGCCGAAAATTTGGCGGCGCTGTCGGTACCCACACCTTTGACGCGGGTGACAAAATCATTCCAGTCCTTGAACGGTGCCTTCTTGCGCTCGGAAATGATCAGCGCTGACTTGACCGGGCCAATGCCCTTGATGCTGTCCAGCTCGGCAGAAGTGGCGGTGTTGGCGTCAACAGCGGCAAAAGCCACGGCGACATACATGGCGGCCACAAAGGCCAGCAGTTTCTTGAACATCAGAAATCTCCTCGAAGTGAAGGGTTGTGGCGGGTGATCCCTCCCGACTTCCAGGATACCCCGACTCCTAACGGTTGCCAGCCACCCGGCGTTGACCCCGTACAGGAGGATCGAACAGGATAAGGCTCAAGCAGCCTGCGCCAGGACATTCATGTAAGCAGCTACACCTGTCTGCACGTCTGCAAACAAATGCTTACATCCAGCCGCACGCAGCGCTGTCAGATCGGCCTGGGTGTAGCTCTGGTATTTCCCGACCAGGGCGGCCGGGAAGTCCATGTAGTCGATCAGGCTGCCGTGGGCGGCTTCTTCCAGGGTCAAGGCTGCCTCGCCCTGCAGCTGGCGCAAGGTGTTGACGACAGTCAGCGCGACGTCATTGAAGGGCTGCGCCTTGCCGGTGCCGAGGTTGAACAGGCCCGAGGCCTGCGGGTGATCGAGAAACCACAGATTGACCGCGACCACATCGTCGATGAACACGAAGTCGCGCATCTGCCCGCCCGGGCCGTAGCCGCCGTATTCGCCGAACAGCTTGACCTTGCCGTCGGCGCGGAACTGGTTGAACTGGTGAAACGCCACGCTGGCCATGCGGCCCTTGTGCTGCTCACGCGGGCCGTAGACATTGAAGTAGCGAAAGCCGGCCACCTGGGTCTGGGCGGCCGAAAAACCAGCGCCCAGTTCACGCCTGAGCTTCTGGTCAAACAGCAGCTTGGAGTAGCCGTAAACGTTGAGCGGTTTCTCAAACTCGGGCGATTCGCGGAAGGTGCTGGAGCCGCCATAGGTGGCGGCCGACGACGCATACAACAGCCGGCTGCCCTGCTCCTGGCAGGCCGCGAACAGCTCACAGGACAGCGTGTAGTTGTTGTCCATCATGTATTTGCCGTCCGGCTCCATGGTGTCGCTGCAGGCACCCTCGTGGAAAACCACATCCACGTTGCCGAAGGCGGCTTCGGCAAACAGCTCGTAAAAATCGTCCGCGTCGATGTAGTCGGCGATCTGCAGGTCCGCCAGGTTGCGGAATTTGTCGCCGTCGGTCAAATCGTCCACCGCAATGATGTCGTCGATGCCGCGTGCATTCAGGCCCTGGATGATGTTGGCGCCTATAAACCCGGCTGCGCCTGTGACGACGATTTTCATTGGAAGAGTTCCTCGTAACTGACGGTGGCCGTACCAAACTTGCCGACCACGATGCCACCGGCGCGATTGGCCACCGGCACGGCTTCACGCAGGCTCAAACCGGCCGCCAGCATGGCCGCCAGGGTGCCGATCACGGTGTCGCCGGCACCGGTCACATCAAACACTTCGCGTGCCAGCGCCGGCACGTGCAGCTGGCCCGCCGCGTCGAAGAGGGTCATGCCTTCCTCGCTGCGTGTCAGCAGCACGGCGTCGAGCTTGAGCGTCTCGCGCAGGTTCTGGACTTTGGCCCGCAGATCGGCTTCATCACGCCAGCTGCCTGTCACTTGTTCGAGCTCGGCGCGATTGGGCGTGATGACGGTGGCGCTTTGGTAGCGCGAATAGTCCGAACCCTTGGGATCGACCAGCACCACCTTGCCTGCGCTGCGTGCCTGGTCAATCATCCGGCCTATGTGCGCGAGGCCACCTTTGCCGTAGTCGGAGAACACCACACTGCCGTGCTGCGGCAGCAGTTTTTCAAACGCGGCCAATTGCGAGGCCAGCACTTCACTTTCGGGCGTGTTCTCGAAATCCAGGCGCAGCAGCTGCTGCTGGCGGCCGATCACGCGCAGCTTGACGGTGGTCTTGAGCTGCGGGTCGCGACCGAAACAGGGTGTGATGCCGGAGGTCGCCACCAGGGCCTCGAGCTGGTGGCTGGCTTCGTCGTCGCCGACCACACTGAGCAGCGAGGCGCAAGCGCCCAGGGTGACGATGTTGTAGGCCACATTGGCCGCACCGCCCATGCGCTCTTCCTGCCGCGTCACACGCACCACCGGCACCGGCGCCTCGGGCGAAATGCGGTCCACCGCGCCATACCAGTAGCGGTCCAGCATGGCATCACCGACCACCAGCACACGGGCTTTGGCGAGTTGTTCCCGGGACAAAGTCGAAGGTGTTGTCATGGTCATCAAATTTTATTCAAGTGGACGCCGCGGAACCGGCTTTGCCGGGCCGCAGGTGTCCGCCCCCTCCCAGGGGGGAAGGTGCTACACGAAGTGAGCATCCGACGGGGGTAGTCATAACTCTTCGATCCGACGCGCCGGATAACTGTCCCAGGCCTGGCAGCCGGGGCAGTGCCAGAAATGCTGGGTCGCCTCAAAGCCGCAGGCGGCGCAGCGGTAACGCATCAGGGGTTTGGTGGCTTTATCCAGCGCCCGTTGAAGCAGCTCATGCTGGTGCTCGTCACCCAGTTTTTCACCCGCGATCCACTTGGCCGCAGCGACCAGCGAGGCCTCGCGCTCCAGGTGGCGGCCATACCACTGGCGCGCTTCCCCACCGGCAGTGTCGAGCCGGATGATGGCTTCCAGCAGGTCCAGCGAGGGCTGTTGGGTGTAGCTGGTTTTGAGCAGTTCCAGGGCGGCGGCCTGCTGCCCGCCTTGTTGTGCCATGTTGACCAGCAAACCGGCGGCAAGCGGCAGCGCCTGCGGCGCATGGTGTGCCAGCTGGCCCAGGCTGGCGAAGGCGGCCTCGTGCTGGCCCAGCTGGGTCTGGAGTTTGGCCAGATCGATCCAGGGGCGCGGCGAGGCCGGCGCCAGTGCAACGGCCAGTTGCAGGCTGTCCAGCGCCTGCGCCGTGGCCCCGGACGCGGCTGCGGCCAGCGCCTGCTCGCACAGATAGTGCGCCTGCCGGTTGCTGAAGCTGCCCTGGCTGGAGCTGTCCAGTTTGCCGGCGATCTCGGTGGCATGGTCCCAGTCGCGGGAACGCTCGTAAATTGACAGCAGGGCCAGCCTGGCTTCTTCCTCGTAACTGGTGCCTTCGAGTTTCCTCAGGGCCAGCTCGGCCCGGTCCAGCAGGCCGGCTTTGAGGAAATCCAGCGCCAGCGCATGTTGCGCCCGGTTACGTTCGGGCTGTGTCAGGTCGCCGCGCGACATCAGGTGTTCGTGCACACGCACGGCCCGCTCGTACTCGCCGCGGCGGCGGAACAGGTTGCCCAGGGCGAAATGCAGCTCCGAGGTGTCGGGGTCGTTCTGCACGGCCTCAATAAAGGCGTCGATCGCCTGGTCCTGCTGTTCGTTGAGCAGGAAATTGAGGCCGCGAAAATAGGCTTTGGGCGCCTGCCGGTTTTCGATGCGCAATTGCCTGAGGTCCAGCCTGGAAGCCAGCCAGCCGAGCGTGAAGGCTATCGGAAAGCCCAGCAGGACCCAGGTGAAATCAAAGTCCATGGTGCATCGTGGAAGGGTTCTCGCTGACGGCGGCGGGGGGGGGCAGGTGCGCGCTGCGGCGGTTTTTCCACCAGCGCGGCATCATCATGAGCACGCCAGCGGCCAGTCCGCAGGAAAAAGTGACCAGCACCACCAGCACCAGCGGCGCCTGCCACAGGGTGCCAAAAAAGAAATACACGGAAACCGCTTGCTGGTTGTTCAGCGCGAAAGCAAAAAGCGTAAAAAAAATGGCTGCTTTGAGCAGCCACATCAGGTATTTCACGTCGGGTCCCCTTGTGGTGCGGCAATTGTAGCCAGCCCATACAGGGAAAGCGCTTATTTGGCTTTGGGTGCCAGCATTTCTTCGGTCCGGGTATCGACCGCTTCGCGCAGTGCTTTGCCTGGCTTGAAATGGGGTACACGTTTTTCGGGAATTGCGACACTTTCGCCGGAGCGCGGGTTGCGCCCCATGCGCGGCGGACGCCGGTTGATGGAGAAACTGCCAAAGCCCCGGATCTCGATCCGGTGCCCACGCACCAGCGCATCACTCATGGCATCAAGAATCGTCTTGACGGCATATTCGGCGTCGCGATGTGTCAGCTGGCTGAAACGGGCAGCAAGCTCTTCAACAAGATCACTTCGGGTCATAGGAATAGGGGGACAGGAAAATGGCGTGCTGTTCCGGGGAGCAGGCACGCCATTTTCAGGAGGTCCGCTTTACTTCTCGGCGTTGTCCATCTTGGCGCGCAAGAGCGCGCCGAGGTTGGTCAGGCCGGCGTTGTCGCGCGAGGACTGCTGGCTCAGGGAAGCCATGGCCTCCTGCTGGTCAGCGTTGTCCTTGGCTTTGACCGACAGCTGGATGTTGCGGGTCTTGCGATCCACGTTCACCACGACTGCGGAGACTTCGTCGCCTTCCTTGAGCACGTTGCGCGCGTCTTCAACGCGGTCACGGCTGATTTCGCTGGCGCGCAGGTAGCCGATGATGTCTTCGCCCAGATCGATCTCGGCGCCTTTGGCATCCACGGTCTTGACCTTGCCGGTTACTATGGCACCCTTGTCATTGATCGACACAAAGGTGGTGAACGGGTCGGAGTCGAGCTGCTTGATGCCCAGCGAGATACGCTCGCGGTCGACGTCGACCGCCAGCACAATCGCTTCGACTTCCTGGCCCTTTTTGTAGTTGCGCACGGCGGCTTCGCCGGGCTCATTCCACGACAGGTCAGACAGGTGCACCAGGCCATCGATGCCGGCAGCCAGGCCCACAAAGACGCCGAAGTCGGTGATCGACTTGATCGGGCCCTTGACGCGGTCGCCGCGTTTGGTGTCCTGGGCAAATTCCTGCCATGGGTTGGCCTTGCACTGCTTCATGCCCAGGCTGATGCGGCGCTTGTCTTCGTCGATCTCGAGGACCATGACTTCGACTTCGTCGCCCAGGGTCACGAGTTTGCTTGGGGCCACATTCTTGTTGGTCCAGTCCATTTCGGACACATGGACCAGGCCTTCGATGCCGGGTTCGAGTTCCACAAACGCGCCGTAGTCGGCGATGTTGGTGATCTTGCCGAACAGGCGGGTGCTTTGCGGGTAGCGGCGGTTCACGCCCATCCACGGGTCGTCGCCCATCTGTTTCAGACCCAGCGACACGCGGTTTTTCTCGGTGTCGAACTTCAGGATCTTGGCGATGATTTCCTGGCCGGCTGTCACCACTTCGCTTGGGTGACGAACGCGGCGCCATGCCATGTCGGTGATGTGCAGCAGGCCGTCGATACCACCGAGGTCCACGAAGGCGCCGTATTCGGTGATGTTCTTGACGATGCCCTTGACGGCAGAGCCTTCTTTCAGGGTTTCCATCAGCTTGGCGCGTTCTTCGCCCATGCTGGCTTCGACCACGGCACGGCGCGACAACACGACGTTGTTGCGCTTGCGATCGAGCTTGATGACCTTGAATTCCATGGTCTTGTTCTCGTACGGAGACAAGTCCTTGATCGGGCGGGTGTCGATCAGCGAGCCGGGCAGGAAGGCGCGGATGCCGTTGACCAGGACGGTCAGGCCGCCCTTGACCTTGCCGCTGGTCTGGCCGGTGACAAACTCGCCGGATTCCAGGGCTTTTTCCAGGCTCATCCAGGATGCCAGGCGCTTGGCCTTGTCGCGCGAGAGCAGGGTGTCGCCATAGCCGTTTTCGACCGAGTCGATGGCGACGGAGACAAAGTCGCCGACCTGGACTTCGAGTTCGCCCTGGTCGTTCTTGAATTCTTCGAGGGGGACATAGGCCTCGGATTTGAGTCCGGCGTTGACAACAACGTGGTTGTGGTCGATGCGTACGACTTCAGCGGTGATGACTTCACCGGTACGCATTTCAGAGCGTTTCAGCGATTCTTCAAAGAGGGCGGCAAAAGATTCAGACATTGATTTTCCTAGTCCACAAAACAGGATTCCGACAGCACCATTGCTATCGTTTTTAGAGCTGACTGTGGCGGTTGTGTGCGGGTGACCGCGGTTAAGTTAATGATCCTGCCGACCGAAGCACTGGCGTGCCTACAAAAATGTATGAGGGTCAGAAGGGCCGGGTACCTTGCCACCAGCTCAGCACCTGCGCCACCGATTCTTCAATCGACAGTGCGGAGTTGTCCAGCAGTTTGGCGTCATCGGCAGGCTTCAAAGGTGCGGACTGGCGCGACATGTCGCGTGTATCCCGGGCCTCCAGATCCTGCTCAATCCCGGCGATTGTAGCTGAAATCCCCTTTGAAATCAACTGCTTATAGCGCCGTTCTGCCCTGTGCCGGGCGCTGGCCGTCAGGTAGATTTTCAGGGCTGCGTCCGGAAAAATCACCGTGCCCATGTCCCGGCCATCCGCGACCAGGCCCGGGAGTCGTCTGAAACCATGCTGCAGGTCCACCAGCGCCAGGCGCACGGCCGGCAGGGCGGACACGCGGGAGGCATTCATCCCGGCCTCTTCGCTGCGTATGGTTTCCGTGACGTCCTGCTCGCCCAGAAACACCTTCCCGTCCGTGAAGCGCACCGGCAGCGCCCTGGCCAGTGCCGCAATCGCGGCTTCCTGATCCGGTTCTATCGCCAGGCCGGCCTGTATGGCGGCCAGCGCGGCGATGCGGTACATGGCCCCGGAGTCGAGAAAGTGGTAGCCCAGTTGGCGCGCCAGCACCGCCGCCACCGTGCCCTTGCCGGAGGCCGTCGGGCCGTCTATACAGATCACGGGAATCCGGTCGGGCGCGGTTTCGCATACCGAAAACAGGGTTTCAAAGTAATCCGGGAAGGTCTTGGCCACACATTTGGGGTCCAGGATGCGGACCGGCAGCTGCGCCGGGTTGAAGGCCGCGAGCGAAAAACACATGGCCACGCGGTGGTCGTCGTAGGTGTGGATGGGAGCGGTGTGCCATTGGACCGGAGGCGTGACACGCAGATAGTCAGCGCCTTCCTCGACTTCAGCCCCCAGTTTGCGCAATTCGCAGGCCATCGCGGCAATCCGGTCGGTTTCCTTGACGCGCCAGCTGGCGATGTTGCGCAGCGTGCTGGTGCCGTCGGCGTACAGGGCCATCACCGCCAGCGTCATGGCCGCGTCGGGGATGTGGTTGCAGTCCAGGTCTATGGCCTTGAGCGGCCAGGCGCCCCGCCGCACCGTCAGGCTGTTGGCGCTGCTGTGGATGACTGCTCCCATGGCACGGGCGGCGTCCATGAAACGGATGTCCCCCTGGATGGAGTCTGCACCCACCCCCAGGATTTCAATGCCTTTTTGGCCAGCCCCCTCTGCTGCAATGGCGCCAAGCGCCATGAAATAGCTGGCCGATGAAGCGTCGCCCTCGATGTGGATGTCGCCAGGTGAGCGGTAGCGGCTGCCGGCCGGGATGGTGAAACGCTGCCAGCCATCACGCTGGATGTCGATACCAAAACGCGCCAGCAGCTTGAGGGTGATTTCTATGTAGGGCCGGGAGATCAGCTCGCCCATCACTTCAACCGTGATGTCACGGCTGGCCACCAGCGGAAGGGACAGCAGCAGGGCGGTCAGGAACTGACTGGACACATCGCCGCGCACCCGGATGGGAGCGTCCAGCAAAAGCTGGCCGGTGCGCACGCGCAGCGGCGGAAAACCCGGCTCGCCAAGGTAGTCGATGGCGCAGCCCAGCTGGCGCAGCGCATCGACCAGGTCGCCAATCGGGCGCTCGTGCATGCGCGGCACGCCCGACAGCTCAAAATCACCGCCCAGCAAGGCCAGTGCTGCGGTCAGCGGGCGCATGGCCGTCCCCGCATTGCCCAGATACAGGGCTGCACCTGACAGCGCGAGCTTTCCGTCCAGTCCATCGATCACGGCAGTGTCGCCGTGCTGCTCGACCCGGCAGCCCAGTTGCTCGAGCGCGGTCAGCATGACGGCGGTGTCGTCCGAGCGCAGCAGGTCGTGTACGGTGGTCCGGCCCTGGCTCAGCGCGGCCAGCAGCAGGACGCGGTTGGAAATGCTTTTGGAACCGGGCAGCGCGACCTGGCCGGTGGCACCCGCCAGCGGCGGAATGTCCAGAAACTCGCTGGCAAACATGCGAAGCCCTTATTTGATCGATTTGGGCGAGCTGATGCGCCAGTTGGCGCGTGTGCTGCTGGCCTGGTCAATACGCGCTTCGAGCGCGTCGCCATCACCACTGGCAATCAGCTTTTCAAGGGAATGCAGGGTCGCCTGGAAAATCTTTGATTGTTCGAGCAGTTCTTCCCGGTTGGCAATCAGGATATCGCGCCACATTTTCGGGTCGCTGGCGGCGATGCGGCTGAAGTCGCGAAAGCCCGGACCGGCCAGCGACAGGTAGTCCTTGCCCTGGGCCTGGCCGGAGATGCCGCTGATCAGGGCAAAAGCAATCAGGTGCGGCAGGTGGCTGACGGCGGCATAAGCCGCATCGTGCGACTGCGGCGACATTTTCACCACGTTGCAACCCAGGGCGGTCCAGACGTCGACTGCCTTTTGCAGTTGCACCGTGAAAGTGCGCTCGATCGGCGTCAGGATGACCTGTTTGCCGGCATAGAGGTTGACATCGGCGTTCTCGACGCCCGAGACTTCCTTGCCGGTGATCGGATGGGCCGGCACAAAACAGCCCACATGGTCGCGCAGCACCCTGCGGGCCGCGTCCACCACATCGCGTTTGGTGGAACCGACGTCCATGATCAGTGTGTTGGCGTTGACCAGATGGCGGATGGCCTTGAAAGTGGCTTCGGTGGCCGATACCGGCACTGCCAGCAGCACGATGTCGGCGCCAGACACCGCCAGCAGGGCCGACGGCGCTTCCACATCGATCACGCCCATCTGCCGCGCCCGCTCGGTGGTGGAGGGGGACTTGCTGTACCCGACAACACGCTTGACCAGGCCGGCACGTTTGAGCGCCAGCGCGAAAGAGCCGCCCATCAGGCCGCAGCCGATCAGTCCCAATTGTTCAAACATGAGCGGGCGCCCGGGAGATCTGGGGAGTTTTCATTATTTCTCAATCAGCTATCGGATAGGTGCCCAGCACTTTATAAAACGCACAAAGCTGCTGCAGGTCTTTCAGGGCCGCCGCCACATGGGGCTGGGACGGGTGGCCCTGCAAGTCGATGTAGAAAAAGTACTCCCACTGGCCCGAGCGCGCAGGCCGTGACTCGAAACGTGTCATCGACACGCCGTGGGTTTTCAGCGGGACCAGGATGTCATGCACGGCACCCGGGCGATTGGGCACCGACACAATCAGGCTGACGCAGTCCTTGCCCGATGCCTGTGGCGCCGCCAGCACCTGGGGCAGGCAGATCACGGCAAAGCGGGTTCGGTTGAAGGCGTCGTCCTGGATGGCGTGTGCGGCGACATGCAAGCCGAACTCGGCACCAGCGCGTTCGCTGGCGATGCCTGCCCACGCCGGATTGCTGGCAGCGAGCCGGGCGCCCTCGGCATTGCTGGACACCGCGCGCCGCTCGGCGTCGGGCAAATGGGTGGCGAGCCAGCCCTGGCACTGCGCCAACGCCTGCGCGTGCGCCAGCACCACCTCAATGCCAGCCTGCGAGTTGGACAGTCGCAACAGGTTGTGGCGCACCAGCAGGCTGGTTTCTCCCACCACATGCAAAGGAGAGTTGAGGAACAGGTCGAGGGTGCGGGTCACCACGCCCTCGGTGTTGTTCTCGACCGGCACCACGCCGAACTGGGCAGAGCCTGCCGTGGCGGCGCGAAAGACTTCGTCAAAACTGGCGCAGGGCAGGTGTTCGATGCTGGAACCAAAAAACTGCACGGCGGCTTGCTCGCTGAAGGTGCCGGCCGGGCCCAGATAGGCCACCCGCTGGGGGGCTTCAAGCGCCCGGCATGCCGACATGACTTCGCGCCAGATGTGCGAGATGCTGTCGCTTTTGAGGGGCCCGGCATTGACCGCCTGCAGGCCCTGAATCACCTGCGCTTCGCGCTCTGGCCTGAATACCGGTGAGCCGTCCTGGCGCTTGAGCTCGCCGACCTCATTGGCCAGAGCCGCCCGCTGATTCAGAAGGGCCAGCAATTGCTGGTCCGCTGCATCAATCAGTTGCCGGAGCTGTTGCAGATCCCGGGTCATGAATGCAGCATCCGAAGCGGCAGCAGCCGGCTAGGGGCGGATGGCCACGCGGGCAGCGGCGCCGGGCAAACGGAAGGGCTCATTTTTTGGCAGGTTTGGCCGGCGCTGCAGCGGGCGGCTTGGCTGCAGGCAATGGCCCGGCAATTTTGCCGGCCACTTCATCAAACTGTTTGGCGCGCGTTTGTATCTCGGCCCTGGAGGTCTCCACCAGTTTTTGCACAAACACATTGACCAAGGCAGGCGCTGTAGCCTTGTATTTCTTGACGGCGGGTGACTCAAAGAAGGCCGTCAATTGCTTGAGCTCGTCCAGCGTGAAGCGTTCCATGTAAGCCGGCACCAGCGCATCGCGGCTCACTTGCGCCACTTTGCTGGCAATGATCCTGTTCGCGTCGGCTGCGAATTTGATGATCTCGGCGTTGATGTCTTCCGCCACCTTGGCCTGTTTGGCCGCAGGGGTGATCATCTCCAGCCGCGGCTCCCAGCTGCCGATCAGGTCCTGCGACGCGCTGGTGGCGAGTTGCTCGACCAGGCTGTCCAGGTCGGGGCCTTGCTGCAGGGCCACCAGGCGGGTGGCCCATTCGAGTTTTGGATCAGCGGGCTGGGCCTGAAGGCCGGAAGAAAAAGTGCAGGCAGCCAGCAGCAGCGCGGTCAGTGTTCTGTTCATCAATTGGTTTCCGGGTTGGAGGCAGAAGCGCCTGAATCAGTGTCGGGTTCATTGTCGTCCAGGGTGGCATCGTTTTCGACGATGCGCTGCAGACCGCTCAGGTGCGAGCCCTCGTCCAGACCGATCAGTGTCACGCCCTGGGTGGCACGTCCCATCTCGCGGATTTCGCTGACCCGGGTGCGCACCAGCACACCCTTGTCGGTGATCAGCATGATCTCGTCGTCCACATGCACCAGCGTGGCTGCAACCACCTTGCCATTGCGCTCACTTTGCTGGATCGCAATCATGCCCTTGGTACCGCGCCCGTGGCGCGTGTATTCCTGGATCGAGGTGCGCTTGCCAAAACCGTTCTGGGTGGCGGTCAGCACACTTTGCTGCTCGTCCTCAGCCACCAGCATGGCGATCACACCCTGGCCGTCATCGAGCATCATGCCGCGCACGCCGCGAGCATTGCGGCCCATCGGGCGCACATCGTTTTCGTCAAAACGCACAGCCTTGCCGCCGTCGGAAAACAGCATCACATCGTGTTTGCCGTCGGTCAGCGCAGCACCGACCAGAAAGTCCTTGTCGTCGAGATCGACTGCGATGATTCCGGCCTTGCGCGGGTTGCTGAAATCTTCCAGCGGCGTCTTTTTGACCGTGCCCATGCTGGTCGCCATGAAGACGTACTGGTCGGCCGGGAAAGTGCGCTTTTCGCCGGTCAGGGGCAGGACCACGGTGATCTTTTCGCCTTCCTGTAGCGGGAACATGTTGACGATGGGCCGGCCGCGCGAGCCGCGTGAACCCGCCGGCACTTCCCAGACCTTGAGCCAGTAGAGCCGGCCGCGATTCGAGAAACACAAAATGTAGTCGTGTGTGTTGGCAATGAAGAGCTGGTCCACCCAGTCGTCTTCCTTGGTGGCGGTGGCCAGCTTGCCGCGCCCGCCGCGTTTTTGCGCCCGGTATTCGGACAGCGGCTGGCTCTTGATGTAGCCGGTGTGTGACAGCGTGACCACCATGTCGGTCGGGGTGATCAGGTCTTCGGTGCTCAGGTCAAACGAGCTGTGCTCGATCTGGCTGCGGCGCGCGCCGAGTTTGGTCTGGCCGAACTCCTGTTTGACCACCGACAGCTCTTCGCCAATGATGGTGGAGACGCGCTCGGGGCGCGCCAGGATGTCGAGCAGATCGTCAATTTCTGCCATCACTTCCTTGTACTCGGCGACGATCTTGTCCTGCTCCAGGCCAGTCAGTCGCTGCAGGCGCATCTGCAGGATTTCCTGCGCCTGGGTGTCGGACAGCCGGTACAGGCCGTCGCTGCCCATGCCGAATTCCTTTTCCAGCCCCTCTGGCCGGTAATCGTCGGCATTGACCACGCCGCCGTCGGTGCGGGTGCGTGTCAGCATCTCGCGCACCAGGCTGCTGTCCCAGGGGCGCAACATGAGCTCGGCCTTGGCGACGGGCGGGGTCGGCGCGTTGCGGATGATGGCAATGAAGTCATCAATATTGGCCAGCGCGATGGCCAGGCCTTCGAGCACATGGCCTCGCTCGCGTGCCTTGCGCAGGGTGAAGACCGTGCGGCGTGTCACCACTTCCCGGCGGTGTGACAGGAAGACCTGGATCAGGTCCTTGAGGTTGCACAGCTTGGGCTGGCCGTTGACCAGCGCCACCATGTTGATGCCGAAGGTGTCCTGAAGCTGCGTCTGCTTGTACAGGTTGTTGAGCACCACCTCGGGCACTTCGCCGCGCTTGAGTTCAATCACCAGGCGCATGCCGGACTTGTCGCTTTCGTCCTGGATGTGGCTGATGCCCTCGATTTTTTTCTCGTGAACCAGCTCGGCCATGCGCTCCTGCAGCGTCTTTTTGTTGACCTGGTAGGGCAGTTCGTCGACGATGATGGACTGGCGCTGGCCCTTGTCGATGTCCTCAAAATGGCAGCGCGCACGCATGACCACCTTGCCTCGGCCGGTGCGGTAGCCGTCCTTGACGCCATTGATGCCGTAAATGATGCCGGCAGTGGGGAAGTCCGGCGCCGGGATGATCTCCATCAACTCGTCGATGCTGGCCTGCGGGTTCTTCAGCAGGTGCAGGCAGGCATCGACAACCTCGTTGAGGTTGTGCGGCGGTATGTTGGTGGCCATGCCCACTGCGATGCCGCCTGAACCGTTGACCAGCAGGTTGGGAATGCGGGATGGCAGAACCAGGGGTTCCTTTTCGCTGCCGTCGTAGTTGGGGCCGAAGTCGACGGTTTCCTTGTCAATATCGGCCAGCATTTCCTGGGCAATTTTGGCCAGACGGATCTCGGTGTAGCGCATCGCCGCCGCGTTGTCGCCATCGACCGAGCCGAAATTGCCCTGGCCATCGACCAGCATGTGACGCAGCGAAAAATCCTGGGCCATGCGGACAATCGCGTCATACACCGACTGGTCGCCGTGCGGGTGGTATTTGCCGATTACGTCGCCCACGATGCGGGCTGACTTTTTGTACGGGCGGTTCCAGTCGTTGTTCAGCTCGTGCATGGCAAACAACACGCGCCTGTGCACCGGCTTGAGACCATCGCGGGCGTCCGGCAAGGCGCGCCCCACAATCACGCTCATCGCGTAGTCGAGGTAGCTGCGCCGCATTTCCTCCTCAAGACTGATGGGCAGGGTTTCTTTTGCAAACTGGGTCATGAGGGGCCTGAATTGGAATTTTCGACGCGCGAGGGGTGTAGCCAGCTGATTTTAAGGCCTGCGTAGCCCTTGATCGGGGTGTGGCAAGCCCGCAACAAAAAACAGTGGTTTCGCTATTCTGTGTCGGACGAAGCCGATAGCGCGCTTGAACAGCGAATGAGCTATGGCACAATAACTGTAACGCTTTGAGTGATGGTCACTCACGGCGTGCATTTAATTCGCAGCCAGTCTGCGGCTTTTCTCTAGAGGAGAACCATGAAGAAACTCAACAAAGTGGCAATGTTGTTTGCTTCCGCAGCGCTTGCAACCGCCGCTGGTGCACAAACAATTGACAACTGGAAAAACGGCACCAATGAGCTGGTGTGGAAAAACGGCACCAATGAGTACTGCTGGCGTGATGCCAACTGGACGCCGGCTACTGCCGCTCCAGGCTGCGACGGCGCCATTGTTCCTCCAGCACCAGCTCCGGCTCCTGCTGCCGTGGCCCCTGCACCGCGTCCCGCGCCTGCACCGGCACCTGTGGCTCCTCCTGCAGCGACCAAGGTGACTTACGCTGCTGACGCGTTCTTCGACTTTGACAAGTCCGTGCTGAAGCCTGAAGGCAAAGCCAAGCTTGACGACCTGGTCGGCAAGATCAAGGACATCAACCTGGAAGTCATCATTGCCGTGGGTCACACCGACTCGGTCGGTAGCGATTCTTACAACCAGAAGCTGTCGGTCGCGCGCTCTGAGTCTGTCAAGGCTTATCTGGTGTCCAAAGGCATCGAGAAAAACCGCGTTTACACCGAAGGCAAAGGCGAGAAACAGCCAGTTGCTGACAACAAGACCAGCGAAGGCCGCGCCAAGAACCGTCGCGTGGAAATCGAAGTGGTTGGTACCCGCGCCAACAAGTAATCCCTTGCGGATCGCTTAAAAAACCGCGCTACGGCGCGGTTTTTTTATGCCCGGACGATAATCACTGCATGCAAACCATTGAAAACGCCGACCCTGCAGAACTTGCCAAATTTTCTGACCTGGCCCACCGCTGGTGGGATCTGGAGAGCGAATTTCGGCCCCTGCACCAGATCAATCCCCTGCGTCTGGGCTGGATAGAAGCCCAGGCGCCGCTGCAGGGCCGGCGTGTGCTCGACATAGGTTGCGGCGGAGGCATTCTGGCCGACGCCATGGCCAGGCGCGGCGCGCAGGTGCTGGGCATTGATCTGGCGACCAAGGCCCTGAAAGTGGCCCAGTTGCATGCGCTTGAGGCCGGAACCCAGGGGGTTGACTACCGCGAAGTCAGCGCCGAGGCCCTGGCGCTGGAGCAGCCGGGCGGTTTTGATGTGGTGACCTGCATGGAGATGCTGGAGCATGTGCCCGATCCGGCCTCGGTGGTGCGCGCATGTGCCACCCTGGTCAAACCGGGGGGCCATGTGTTTTTCTCCACCATCAACCGCAATGCCAAGGCCTTCCTGTTTGCGGTGGTGGGCGCTGAATACGTTCTCAACCTGTTGCCGCGTGGCACACACGAATACGCCAAGTTCATCAAACCCAGCGAACTGGCGGCTTACTGCCGCAGCACGGGGCTGGCCTTGTCAGAGACCCGGGGCATGGAATACAACCCCTTGACGCGCCATTACTGGCTGAGCGGCGACACCAGTGTCAACTATCTGCTGGCCACCCGGAAAACCTGAGCTCGTGCCTGCGATGTTTGCCAATATTGAGGCCGTGTTGTTTGATCTGGACGGCACACTGATCGACAGTGCGCCCGACCTTGGCGCCGCTGCCGACAAGATGCGCACCGACCGGGGGCTGGCGCCGCTTCCGCTGGGTGACTACAGGCCCATGGCTGGGGCCGGCGCCAGAGGCATGCTCGGCGTGGCTTTTGGCCTGACGCCCGAACATGCCGACTATGGGGCACTGAAAGAAGAGTTTTTTGCAAACTATGAAGCCTGCATGACGGAACGCACTTATGCGTTCGACGGCGTGGCCGAGTTGATTGCGCGCATCCGTGGTGCCGGCCTCAAGTGGGGGGTGGTCACCAACAAGTCGGCGCGCTTCACCTTGCCGTTGACGCGCCAGATGCCGCTGTTCGTCACTGCGCAAACCATCATCAGCGGCGATACCACGCCGCACGCCAAACCGCACCCGGCACCCCTGCTCGAGGCTGCCCGCCAGCTCGGACTGGCGCCGGCGCGTTGCGTCTATGTCGGGGACGACGAACGTGACATTGTCGCGGGCCGGGCAGCGGGCATGCCCACGGTGGCTGCCGCTTATGGCTACCTTGGCGCGCTGGCAGACACCAGCGGCTGGAGCGCCGACGCCACCATTGTTTCGCCGTCTTCCCTCTTGAATTTGCTGCGAATGGCTTAAACTACTGCGCTTGGGGCTGCATTGGTTTCGACGTGGGTTCGGACGCGGTGTGGTGCATGTCGAGCTGAGTGTGCTCGTAAAACTGATTCAAACAAACTAACTGCAAACGACGAACGTTTCGCACTCGCTGCTTAATTGCCAGTGAGCTTTACAACAGCAGGCCGATGGGCTGGGCAAGGGGTGTTTAGCGCAAGTTGAACGCTCCCGGCTGTAAAGATAATTTCATCGGCTGGCTCCGGGCTGGGTACCTTAACCCGGGGCAAGACAATAGGGTGCTGGCGTCCTGTGTAGCGTGCGACTGCGCGACACAGGTGGCGAGACTCAAATCAGACCGCTAAACATGTAGATCTGCCCGAACAAGGCTTGCGGACGGGGGTTCAAATCCCCCCAGCTCCACCATACGCCAGTACGAAGGCCGCTGACCAGAGATGGTCAGCGGCCTTTTTACCTGGAAAAACCGCCATCGAGGTGACATCTGCATGTCCAGGCTGGGTCCCGCGTTCGGTGATGGCGGTCCTGGTTATCCCCGGAGGCCGGCGCTTGCGGACCTGTTCTGTTGCTGAGAACCCGGCGCCTGGGCCCTCAAAGGTCGGGGTGCTCCCTGACGATCAGCTGGCCAAGATATTTGCTGCCCTCAATATTCAGGTGGTTGTTGTCCCGGTAAAGAAGCCGGGTGTCCTTCGTCATTTTGCATACCCTGTCGTCGCAGAAGTGGCGGTAGGTGTCTATCATCTCCAGCCGCGGCTCCTTTCGAAGAATCAGGCGCAGCATCTTGCCCGGATTGTTCGTGTCGGCCTCTTCGCCGGGATTGGCAATCGAGCAGTGACGCTTGGTCGCCAGAACCCTCTGTATCCGGCAATTGCCCGGCTGGAACGGAAAGCGGGGAATGTCGCTGGTGATGTAAACCTCTTTTCCGGCCGCCATGAGCACGCGGGCACTGGCCAGCAGTTCTTGTTCAAGATGGCTTCCCTTGGGAAGCTGCGCGGCTCTTCTTTCCCAGAACATGCTCAGGATGACGGTCTTGATGGCCTTGTTGGCAAGCACTTCCTTGTAGATCTGCGCGAAGTCCGTGTTGCTGACAAAGGCCGGCCCATCCTGGATGTAGAACGCCACATTGCGGTTCGGAAGCGCTTCGGCGAGGCCAAAAAAGAGATGTTCGGCGTGGCTGTCCCCCAGCAGCACGATGTCGATCGCGCGGTCCGGCCTGGATTGCTGGCAGCGGACAAAACCTTGCCAGCGCAAGGCAGCTTTCGCAATCGCGTCCGGGGTACAGGTGTGAAATTTTCTGCTCCCGTACTCATAGAAGTCGAGATGGCCGGTATCGCCTTTAAACACGACCCTGGCGATCAGTTCCTCGCGCTGCGGCCAGCCGTCTGCCAGATAGACGGTGCCGCCCAGCACGCCCGCACACGCGGTCAATGTGGCCAGGGTGAAAGTGCCCACACGCCTGCCCTGGCCGAACCTGATGGGCACTTCGACCCACCGCCAGGTCATCCACGCCAGCACAAAGCTCAGTGCCAGGGCGCCTGCCCGAAGGGATGCACGCTCATCGTCAGGTGCCACGATCTTGAGGAATGAAAGAAGCGGCCAATGCCATAAATACAGGGGGTAGCTGATCAGCCCGATCAAGCCCATGACGGGATGGGAAAGCAGATGGCGGTTGACCCAGGCCTGGGGGCCGGCGCGTATCAGCAGGACCGCCCCGACGACCGGGATACCGGCTCGCCAACCGGGGAAAGGGTCGGTGCGGTAGATCAGCAGAAACGCGGCGAGCAGCAGCAGCAGGCCGGAGGCAGCCAGCAGATGGTTCAACTCCGTCTGGCGATCAGGGGAGAAAATGGTTTTTGTGAGCCAGGACTGGCCGCTGGGGACGCGCGTCAGCCCATTCGTTCCCCGCCGCGATGGACAAGCCAGCAGCGCGCCGGCCAGCAGTTCCCAGAAGCGGGTTTGCGGGGCAAAAAAAGCCCTGGAGCTCGCATCGTCCGTGTCGGCCAGGTTCAAGCCGAAGGAAATTGCCGCGCACACGAGGAGGACCGTCAACATGCCGGTACGCATGCGCCATGCGGCCCACACGACGACGGGGTACAGCAGATAGAACTGCTCCTCCACCGCCAGCGACCACAGATGCAGGAGCGGCTTGAGTTCGGACGCGGTATCGAAGTAACCGGCTTCCTTCCAGATGGCGAAGTTCTGCACAAAACCGGCACCCGCGGCCATGTGTTTGCCCAATTGCCGGAATTCCTCGGGCAGCAGCAGCCACCATCCGAGCGCGAAACACGCCATGAGAACAACGAGAAGGGCCGGAAACAGGCGCCTGATGCGGCGCGCATAAAAATCCATGAAACGGAAATCGCCGTTTTCCAGGCCCTTGAAAATAATGCCCGAAATCAGAAAGCCGGAGATGACGAAGAAAACGTCGACGCCGGTAAATCCGCCCATCAGGCTGGCGGGAAAGGCGTGAAAAAAAACCACCGCGAGGATGGCGATGGCGCGCAGGCCGTCAATGTCTGGTCGGTGCAAGGGGTCGCTAGGCTGACCGTGCCCTGAAGATGCCATTGATCCGTTTGGGAGTGGGGTGCGCAAAAAAGCAGGAGTGGCCGGAGCTGAAAACCGGCCTGCCCGCCTGGAACAATCGCGGTGCAGCCCAAGCTCCCACGGATGTTAGCCTATGCGGCAGTACGGAGCAGCTGCCGGAGTGCGCAAGCCTGGCATCTGCTGCTGGCCTTAGAGCTGGGAACCCAGCAGCAGCGCCAGCCGCTCCATGACTTTTTCCTTCAGCGGGCGGGCTTGCCACTGCTCGTAAGTCACCCTGCGTGAGTGCTTGAGATCGTCTTCAAACACCTGGGTCTGGCGCTCGGCGAAGCTGGCATCGAAAACATTCAGGTTGGCTTCATCGTTCAGGCGGAAAGAGCGGTTGTCAAAGTTGGTCGAACCGACCGACACCAGCAGCCTGTCCACCACCATGGCCTTGACGTGGTACATGCTGGGCTGGTACTCATAAATCTCGGCGCCAGCCTGCAGCAGCGGACCCCAGGTTCCGCGCGAGGCCGCGCGCACCGTCTCGGTGTCCATGATCTCGCCGGGCGTGATGATGCGTATCTTCACACCGCGCCTGAGGGCTTGTGTCAACGCCTGCAGGGTCAGCTCATCCGGCACGAAGTAGGCGCTGGACAGGTCCAGGCTTTTTTCTGCCGCGGTGATGGACAACTGGTACATCAGCTGCATGCTTTCACTGCCGCCCGACGGTGAGCTTGAAAACACCTGGGCGCGGCTGTTGCCCGCCGGCTGCAGGGCCGGGAAGTAGCTTTCCCCGTGCATCACCTGACCGGTGACCTTGAGCCAGTTGTCCATGAACACGGCCTGCATCTGGGCAACTGCCGGGCCTTCGAGCCTGAAGTGGGAGTCGCGCCAGTGATCAGCATCCTGGCCAGCCCCCGTCCACTGCGGCGCAATGCCCACACCGCCGGTGAAACCGGTTTTGCCATCGACCACCAGCAGCTTGCGGTGGGTGCGGTTGTTCATGCGGCCCCAGTTGTACCAGTGCGGCTTGTGAAACTTGCGGATATCGACGCCGGCGGATTCCATTTTCTGCAGATACGCAGCGTCTATTCTGGCGCTGCCCACCCAGTCCAGAAGCACATGAACCTTGACGCCGGCTTTTGCCCGCTCGGTCAGCGCGTCGGCAAACTCCCGGCCGATGTCGCCGGACCAGTAGATGTAGGTTTCAAACGTGATGCTGTGCTGCGCGCCGCGTATGGCGGCCAGCATGGCCGGAAAGATCTGGTCGCCGTTGAGCAGCTCCTGGGCCCGGTTGCCGCCCACCAGGGCGGGTCCCAGCAGCGACCCCATGGCCCGCAGGTACTGGGGGTGATGGGTGTTGTACAGGCGGGGCAGTTCGCGCTTGACGTTTTTCTCGCCGGTGCTGAAGTTGGCTGCAATCAGCACGACCGCCAGGGTCGCGATAAAGGTAATGATGACGGTCATAACCAGGCGTTTTTTCTTGATCATTGTGGTGCTGCCCCTGCGCTGCGGCTGAAAAAGTGACTGGCGGCCTCGGCAGGCGCGTCGGTAGCGGTGCGCCAGCGCACGATCCAACGCAATTTATGCCGCGTCACGGCCGCGCGCTGCGGGAAGCCGCCGCTTCGCCGGGTAGGCGGGCGGCTCGATCGGCCGGGCGACAATACAGCCATGGCAAGCATGCAACTTCAAGACATTCTTTTCTCCCAGGGTTTCGGCACGCGGCGCGTCTGCGCGGGTTTGATTCAACAGGGTTTTGTGGCTGTAGCCAGCGTTCCGTGTGCGGAACCAGCCATGGAATTCATGGCGGATGGGCTGCACTTCACGGTGCAGGGCGTGGCCTGGGAATACCACGCCAAGGCCTACCTGATGCTGCACAAGCCAGCCGGCTACGAGTGTTCGCAAAAACCCAGCACCTATCCCAGCATCTACACGCTGCTGCCGGCGCCGATTCGCCAGCGCGGCGGCGGTGCGGCGGCCGGTGTCCAGGCTGTGGGGCGGCTGGACCAGGACACCACCGGCCTGCTGCTGCTGTCGGACGACGGCAAGTTCATCCACCGCATGAGTTCACCCAAACACCATGTGGCCAAGGTTTATCAGGTGAGGGCCAAACACCCGGTGGACGACAGGCAGGTGGCCAAACTGCTGGCCGGCGTGGTGCTGGACGACGACCCGAAGCCGGTACGCGCCGCAGCCTGCGAAAAGACCGGCGAGCACCAGTTGAGTCTGACCCTGACCGAGGGCAAATACCACCAGGTCAAACGCATGATTGCGGCCGTGGGCAACCGGGTGGAAGAAGTCGGCGGTTTGCACCGCTCGCGCATTGGCGCACTGGACTTGCCGGCGGACCTGCAGCCCGGGCAGTGGCGCTGGCTCACGGCGCAGGATCTCGGCGCCATCGCAGCCTCAGCGCCTCCCGTGCAGTTGTAGGGAAAATTGGCTGCAGCCCTTTCCGGTCTTGCGCAAGCAGCTATTGAATCAATAGCATCAAGGCAGGTCCCGCAGAAAGGCGGCAATCGCCTCCAGCGTGCGCTCGGGCTGGTCGCGTTGCGGAGAATGCCCGCAATTGCGCAAGCGCGATTGCACGGTCTGCGGCGCGGCCAGCGCCAGCTCATCGAGCTGCGTCATCGTGCCGTATTCGTCATCCTCGCCCTGAATGGCCAGCAGCGGGGCGCTGATGCGGCTGCATTCGGTGCGGATGTCGAAGCCGCGGAAAGCATCCGACAGCCAGACGTCGTTCCACTGCCAGAAGGCGCTGTCCACGTCGGCGTGATGGCGCGCCAGGCGTTCACGCAGTGCCCCCGACTCAAAGGCCACGGTGGCTTGGGTGATGGCTCGCAGCGCCACGTCTTCGACCATCAGGTGCGGTGCCATCACCACGACGGCAGTGACGGGGTAGCGGCTGGCATGTAACAGCGCAATGCTGGCGCCGTCCGAATGGCCCAGCAGCACGGCTTGCTCCATTCCCTGGCCGGCCAGCAATGCCGGCAACACCTCCCAGGCTTCACGGTGCATGTAGTCGGGTCCCAGCCGGCCAGCGCCGCGCACATCGGGCACCGCGTCAGATTGCCCATAACCGCGCCGCGAATACACCAGCCCGGCGCGGCCAGTGGCCCGGCACAAGGCGTCCGGCCAGCTGTGGCCACGCTGTGTCCACAGGCTGACCGAGCCCAGGCCTTCATGCAGAAAAACCAGGGGCGCGCGGCCTGCGGGGCCGTTGATGTACTGGACCTCGATCCGCGTCCCGGCTATGTCAGCAAAATTCATGACAGCATCCTAAGGGAAGTCGGCGGGGAAGGGCGCTGGCGCGTTGACCAGTCATGTATGCCCGCCCGCTACACTTGCGGGTTGCCCAGAAGAAAGTTGTTTCGTGAATTTCCCCTCCCGTTTTCTGCTTCCCGCGCTCTGCCTCTGCCTTTCCGGTTTTGCCCTGCCAGCCTTGGCTCAGCCGGCGCCGCTGTTTGTGCTCAATTCGCTGGACGCCAGTGTCAGCGTGATCGACCCAGTCAAGTGGACGGAAACCCGCCGCATCCCCACCGGCAAGCAGCCGCACCACATTTACCTGACGCCGGATGAAAAGTCGGTGATTGTGGCCAATGCCCTGTCGGATTCACTGACCTTTATCGACCCGAAGACCGCGCAGATCCAGCGCGAGGTGCGCGGCATCATCGACCCCTATCAGTTGCGTTTTTCTCCCGACATGAAGTGGTTTGTCACGGCCGCCAACCGGCTGAACCACATCGACATCTACCGCTGGGACGGCACCGACATCACCCTCGTCAAACGGGTGCCCACCGGCAAGACGCCCAGCCATTTGTGGATAGACAGCAAAAGCACCACGGTTTATTCGACCATGCAGGACAGCAACGAGCTGATCGCGATTGAGCTGGCCTCGCAGACCGTCAAGTGGCGCACCTCCACCGGATCCATCCCGGCCGATGTGTATGGCACAGCCGATGACAAGTACATGCTGGTGGGCCTGACCGGCAGCGATGGGGTCGAGGTGTACGACATCAGCGGCAAGCAGCCGCAGCGCAGCCGCGTCATCAAGACCGGTGCCGGTGCCCACGCTTTCCGCGCTTTTGGCGATGGCCGCCATGTGCTGGTCAGCAACCGGGTGGCCAACAGCATCAGCAAGATAGACCTGCAGACCTTTGCGGTGGTCGATGTGTTTCCGGCACCGGGCGGACCGGACTGTATCGACGTGTCGCGCGACGGAAAATTCATTTATGTGACCTCGCGCTGGGCGCGCAAACTCACGGTGATTGACGTCGCCAGCCGCAAGGTGGTGCAGCAGGTCAATGTTGGAAAGAGTCCGCATGGTGTCTGGACGCTGGATCACGCGCCTAGATAGGCCCCCACGGTCGCGCACTGCCTCGAGGTCGCCGCACCTTGCAGGCCGCCGCTCGCCGGGGGCTTCGCTTCTGTCGCCTGTCCAAAGCTGCGCAGGCAGCTTTGGAGCCGCAGGCTCCAGCCCCGGGGGGGCCGCTGCGCCGGCGGCCGGGCAAAGCCCGTTCCGCGGCCCCGGCTTGACTGGGAGGGCTCTGCGGTCGTTCGCCGCGTTGTTGACTGCTACTATTTTCGTAGCTGCTGGCGCTCGTCCAGCGTGGGCTGAGGGCTGTTTTGATGCCCAGGGCAAGCCCGGCAAGCCGGTTTACCTGACTTTGGACACCGGCCACATGGGGGTGGCGCAGCTGATGGCCGACATCCTCAACAAACACCAGGTCAAGGTCACGTTTTTCGGCGCCAACGAACGCACGCAGACCGGTGACGGCAGCCTGGGCCGGGACTGGGCGCCCTGGTGGAAGGCGCGTGCCGCCGAAGGCCATGAATTCGCCTCGCACACCTTTGACCACACTTACTGGCGGGCTGACGCCGCTCCCGGGCAATTCCGTGTGCGACCCTCGGCTGGCCCGGCGCAGGGCAGGGATTCGGTCTGGACGGCGGCGCAGTACTGCGCCGAAGTGGCCAAAGCCGGCAGCCGGCTGGAAGAAATCACCGGCAAAAAGCCGCTGCCGCTGTTTCGCGCACCGGGCGGCAAAACCTCGCCCGCGCTGCTGGCGGCGGCCAGAAGCTGCGGTTACGACCATGTGGGCTGGGCGCCCGCCGGTTTTCTGGGCGACGAGTTGCCCAGCGCGTCTTACCCCAATGATCTTCTGCTCAAAAATGCCCTGCGGGATATCCAGGCGGGCGACATTCTGGTGGCGCACCTGGGCATCTGGTCGCGCAAGGACCCGTGGGCCCCGGCGGTGCTGGAGCCGCTGATTGTCGGCCTGAAGGCGCGCGGCTTCTGCTTTGCAACCCTGCGTGAACACCCGCGTTACATGGCCTGGATAGCGGCTGGCGCCGGAGCACCGGCGGCGAAGCCGGCAAAATAAGGCATGGACCCTTTGACTGATCTGTTTGCGCTGGTGCAGCAGTGGCTGTTTGAGACTGCCGTGCAGCCCGCCATGTTTGCGCTGGGTCTGGGCAACCTGCTGGAAGACGGCTACGAAGCCACCGCATGGTTTATGGTCGGTGTGATCCAGATTGCGGTCTTGCTGGCGGTGATAGCGCCGCTGCAGCGCTGGCGGCCGGTCGAACCGGTGCTGGACCGAGCGACGATACGCACCGACATGCTTTACACCCTGATCCACCGGCTGGGCCTGTTTCGCATTGCCCTGTTTTTCACGCTTGAGCCCTGGTTTGACGAGGCTTTTGGCGTGTTGCGCAGCGCCGGCTATGGCACTTTCCACCTGGACCAGCTCTGGCCCGGCGTGACCGACAGCGCTGCAGTGAGTTTTCTGATCTACCTGGTGGTGTTTGACCTGCTGGGTTACTGGATTCACCGGGCCCAGCACCAGTCCGGCCTGTGGTGGCGCCTGCATTCGCTGCACCATGCGCAGCGCCAGATGACCATGTGGAGCGACAACCGCAACCACCTGCTCGACGACATTCTGGTCGACAGCCTGCTGGTGATTGCCGCGCAGCTGATCGGCGTGGCACCGGGCCAGTTCATTGCCATCGTCGCCGTCACCCAGCTCAGCGAAAGTTTCCAGCATGCCAACCTGCGCCTGTGGTTTGGCCGGGTCGGCGAGCGCCTGTGGGTCAGTCCGCGTTTTCACCGGCTGCATCACAGCATAGGCGTGGGCCACGAGTCCGCAGGAAAAAACACGCTGGGGGGGCACAACTTTGGCGTGCTGCTGCCCTGGTGGGACATGTTGTTTGGGAGCGCCAACTTCGAGCAGCGTTACGACCCCACCGGCGTCCGCGACCAGGTCGAACAAAGCCGTGACTACGGGCGCGGTTTCTGGTCCCAGCAGTGGCTGGGGCTGAAGCGCCTCGTCGGAAAGGCCTGAGTCTTTCCCGTTCCCCGTCTTCATACCAGCAGGGGCCGCGGGTCCGGCTTCGCCGGCCCGCAGGCGCAGCGGCCCCTTTGCCCGTGCAAGGGGCAGGGAGCCGCCGCAGGCTCGCAGTGAGCGACCGTGGGGGCTACATACAGCGGGCTACACTTCCTTGATGAGCAAGCTTCTCGATTCCTTCTGGCGCGCGGCGATGTACTGCCTGCATCCCCGGGTGATCGCGCTGTCGTTTCTGCCGCTGATCATCATGGGCGCGATCTCGCTGGCGCTGGCCTATTTTTTCTGGAACGACGCACTGGCGGGTGTGCGTTCGGGGCTGGAAAGTTATGAGTTGCTGGGCAGCATGGTGCGCTGGCTGGAGGGGCTGGGGCTGGGCGACCTGCGCGTGGTGCTGGCCCCGACGATTCTGCTTTTCCTGACGATTCCCGTGATCGTGATGGCGTCGCTGCTGTTTGTGGCGCTGCTGATGACACCGGCCATGGTGGCGCTGGTGGCCGAGCGCCGCTTTCCGCTGCTGCAGCGCAAAAAAGGCGGTTCATTGCTGACCAGCCTGTTCTGGTCGCTGAGTTCGACCCTGCTGGCCGCCATTGCGCTGCTGGTGTCCATCCCGCTGTGGCTGATTCCGCCGCTGATATTGATCCTGCCGCCGCTGATCTGGGGCTGGCTGACCTACCGCGTGATGTCCTACGACGCGCTGGTGGACCACGCCAGCGCCGAAGAGCGGCGCGAGATTTTTCGCCGCCACCGCAGCAGTCTGCTGGGCATAGGCGTGCTCAGTGGTTATCTGGGTGCTGCGCCCAGCCTGATCTGGGCCTCCGGTGCGATGTTTGTGGCGATGGCGCCGGTTCTGGTGCCGGTGGCGATCTGGATTTACACCCTGGTGTTTGCTTTTTCCTCGCTCTGGTTTGCCCACTACTGCCTGGCGGCGCTGGAGCAGCTTCGCAAGCAGAATATGCCGCCGGCCCCTGATCCGCTTGCGCAAGCAGCGATTGAATCCATAACATCCGACTTGCCCGCGGAGGCAGCTTCGGGGCCTGCGCCGCGCCTGGGCGTGTCGCCCGGCCGTTCTGATCCCCTTTCATGATTAGCGCTGTTTTTCCATGACCACACATTTCGGACTCATCATCGTCGGCGACGAAATCCTCTCCGGCAAACGCGCCGATAAACACATGCCCCAAGTCATAGCCCTGCTGGCAGCGCGCGGCCTGCAGCTGGCTTATGCCGATTACGTCGGGGACGACCCGGCGCGTATCACCGCCGTGCTGGCGCGTGCTTTTGCGGCGGCGCGCGCATCAGGCGATGTGGTGTTTTCCTGCGGTGGCATAGGCGCGACGCCGGACGACCACACGCGCCAGTGCGCGGGCCGCGCGCTCGGCGTCGATCTGGCCCTGCACCCCGAGGCCGAACGCCTGATCCGCGAACGCATGCAGGACATCGCCAAAGAGCAGGGCGTGCCTTATGAGCCGGACCGCCACGACAACATCCACCGGCTCAACATGGGCATGTTCCCGCAGGGGTCGGCGATTGTGCCGAATCCGTACAACAAAATTCCGGGCTTCACTGTCCAGGCGGGGGCCGGTGCCGTTCACTTCCTTCCTGGCTTTCCAGTGATGGCCTGGCCCATGATGGAGTGGCTGCTCGACACACACTACCCCGGCTTGCACCAAAAATCAGCCTATGCCGAGAAGTCCGTGATTGTCATGGGCGCCATGGAGGCCGTGCTGACACCGCTGATGCTGGCGATTGAAGCCGGCAACGAAGGTGTCAAGGTTTTCAGCCTCCCCAGCGTGGACCATCCCGACTATGGGCGTCATATTGAATTGGGGGTCAAGGGTGCGCCCGAAAAGGTCGATATCGCCTATCAGGCGCTGCTGGCAGGGCTGCACAATCTCAAGGCAAAATTAGGCCCAGAACTGGTGCGTTAAAGTTTGCACCAATGAGGTGCAAAATGAATTGCACCAAAATGAGGCAATTTGCCAGCCTTCGATTTTTTCTGTGTCGCGGCCGGTTCAGGGCCCAATCCCGGTCCCAGATGGCGGCACAATCACAGGCTTGGCAGCGAAAAGCGCCAGCGGGTGTGGCATAAAAAGTGCATTCACCCGTGCGGAAAGCATTTTTAACAACCATCCAGCAACAGGAGATTCTGATGGCAAAGACCGTCGCAGACGTCATGAAAATGGTCAAGGAAAACGAAGTCAAGTTTGTTGACTTCCGTTTTACCGACACCCGGGGCAAAGAGCAGCACGTGACCGTGCCGGTGTCCCACTTTGACGAAGACAAATTCACCTCGGGCCATGCCTTCGACGGTTCCTCGATTGCCGGCTGGAAAGGCATTGAAGCTTCCGACATGCAGTTGATGCCTGACCCGAAAACGGCCAACATCGACCCCTTCTTTGAAGAGACCACGCTGTTCATGAGCTGCGACGTGCTCGAACCCAGCGACGGCAAGGCCTATGACCGTGACCCGCGCTCGATCGCGCAGCGCGCAGAGGCCTACCTCAAGGCCTCCGGCCTGGGCGACACCGCCTACTTCGGCCCCGAGCCGGAATTTTTCATCTTTGACGACGTGCGCTGGAACACCGACATGTCGGGCACCTTCTTCAAGATCGACGAGTACGAAGCCCCCTGGAACTCCGGCAGCAAGCTCGAAGGCGGCAACCGCGGCCACCGTCCGACCGTCAAGGGCGGCTACTTCCCCGTGCCTCCAGTCGACAGCACCCAGGACATGCGCGCTGAAATGGCGCTGGTGCTGGAGTCGCTCGGTATTCCGGTCGAAGTGTTCCACCACGAAGTGGCTGGCGCGGGCCAGAACGAGATCGGTACCAAGTTCAGCACCCTGGTGCAGCGCGCCGACTGGACCCAGGTCCTGAAGTACGTGGTGCAGAACGTGGCCAACGCCTATGGCAAAACCGCCACCTTCATGCCCAAGCCCATCGTTGGCGACAACGGTTCCGGCATGCATGTGCACCAGTCGATCTGGAAAGACGGCAAAAACCTGTTTGCCGGCGACGGTTATGCGGGTCTGTCGGACTTCGCGCTGTACTACATCGGCGGCATCATCAAACACGCCCGTGCGCTGAACGCCATCACCAACCCCGGCACCAACAGCTACAAGCGCCTGGTTCCGGGTTACGAGGCACCGGTCAAGCTGGCTTACTCGGCCAAAAACCGCTCGGCATCGATCCGCATTCCTTACGTCGCCAACCCCAAGGGCCGCCGTATCGAGGCGCGTTTCCCCGATCCACTGATGAACCCCTACCTGGGCTTCTCGGCCCTGATGATGGCCGGTCTCGATGGCGTGGAAAACAAGATCCATCCCGGCGAAGCAGCCACCAAGGATCTGTACCATCTGCCGCCCGAGGAAGATGCGAAAGTGCCGACCGTCTGCCACAGCCTGGACCAGGCGCTGGACTGCCTCGATGTGGGCCGCAGCTTCCTGACCAAGGGGGGAGTGTTCACCGACAGCATGATCGACGCCTACATCGAGCTGAAGATGGGTGAAGTGACGCGTCTGCGCCAGGCCACACACCCGATCGAGTTCGACATGTACTACTCACTGTAATTCCTTACAGTCAGCAGCTAAAAAGGACGGCATGGCCGTCCTTTTTTTATGCGCGCGCGGCCTTGAAGCGACGCATGGTTGCTCCAGGCAGACGCCCGGCATGGTTATGATCCCGGCGTTTTTGCTTTTTCAAGCCCTTTGCGGGATACTGACAGACCATCCTTGGCCTAACAGGCACTAGGGGTTACGCATGAAACCTACAGTACTTCTTTCGATCTCCGCCGCGTTACTTGCCAGCAGCTTCTCGGCGGCCCTGGCGCAAGAGCGCATCTATCGCTGCAGTGCCAAAGCCGGTGGTACGCCCGAGTACATCAACAACGCCAAGGATGCGCAGTCGCGCGGTTGCAAACAGATTGAAGGCGGCAATGTGACCGTGGTGCAAATTGGCCCGGTCAGCAAACCCGCCGTGCGTGTTGCAGCTGCTGCCCAGGCAGCGCCGGGGCCCGGCAGCGAAGAGCAGCGTGCGCGCGACGGCGACACCCGCGCCATCCTGGAGGCTGAGCTCAGGAAAGCCGAACAGCGCCTGGCCGAGCAGCAAAAAGAGTTCAACAACGGCCAGCCTGACAAGCAGGGCATTGAGGGCCGCAATTACCAGCGTTACCTCGATCGTGTGGCCGAGATGAAAGAGGGCATTGCCCGCCATGAAAGCGACATTGCCGGTCTGAAGCGCGAAATTTCACGTTTGCCGGGAAACACCACCAGGCAGTAATCCTTTCCCAAATCATTCCTGAACGCGAAGGCCAGGCGTCGACAGTGCAAACGTACGGCTGGCGAAACCGACAAAGTGCACGGATGATTTAGAAATTGAATAAGCCTGCCCCTGACCGTTCTGCGTCAGAATAGGTGGCTTGAAAAAGCCCAATCTTTTCGCCCCGGCCGCTTTGCCGGCAGCGCTTCGTTTCCAGTCCTTTGACCTGCTGGCCACCCTGGTGGCCGTGGTGCGTACCAGCGGCGTGGTGGTGTTTGCCAATGCAGCGCTGGAAGACGCACTCGGTACCTCGCGCCGGACCATCGAGGGCTCGCAATTGCCCGATTGTTTCACCGAGCCCCTGATCCTGCACAACGCGCTGCAAGGCGCAGGCAGCAACGAGTTCGCAGCGCTGCGTTACGACGCCTGGCTCAAACCGCTGAACCGCGAGCCGCTGCCGGTGCATGTGGTGGTGGCGCAGACCGACACCCCGGGCGAAGCAATTGTCGAGCTTTTGCCGCTGGAGCAGCAGGCCAAGCAGGACCGGGAGGAGCGCCTGATGGACCAGGCGCAGGCCAACAAGGAGCTGATCCGCAACCTGGCGCATGAAATCAAGAACCCGCTGGGCGGCATACGCGGCGCAGCGCAGTTGTTGCAGATGGAAATCGAGTCCAAGGAGCTGACCGAATACACCCAGGTCATCATCCACGAGGCGGACCGCCTGCAGACCCTGGTGGACCGCCTGCTGGCGCCGCACCGCAGGCCGCATCTGGTGGGCGACGTGAACATCCATGAGGTCTGTGAGCGCGTGCGCTCGCTGATTCTGGCGGAGTTTCCCAAGGGCCTGCGGGTGCTGCGTGATTACGACATCTCGATTCCGGATTTTCGCGGCGACCGCGAGCAGCTGATCCAGGCGGTTCTCAACATTGCGCACAATGCCGCGCAGGCGCTGGCTGAACGTATCTCGGCGGGTGATGCGCAGATCACTTTCACAAGCCGGATTGCCCGGCAAGTAACTTTTGGCAAGCAGCGCTACCGCTTGGCACTGGAATTGCATGTTATCGACAATGGACCGGGCGTTCCGGACTCCATCAAGGACCGTATCTTCTATCCCCTGATCTCGGGGCGGGAGGGCGGTTCCGGGTTGGGGCTGACATTGGCACAAACCTTTGTCCAGCAACACCACGGCTTGATTGAGTGCGACAGCGTCCCCGGCCGCACAGACTTCAAGTTGCTGATACCACTGCCTTGAGGCCTGTCGTTTTTCACGGCTAACCGGTAGTACCAAAGGGACAAAACATGAAACCGATCTGGATTGTGGACGATGACCAGTCCATCCGGTTTGTGCTGGAAAAAGCCCTGCTGCGCGAGGGTCTGCCAACGCGCAGCTTCACCAACCCGCGCGAGGTGCTCAGCGCACTCGACAGCGCCACGGAAGAAGACGGCCCGCAAATCCTGGTCAGCGACATCCGCATGCCCGGTGGCTCCGGCCTGGACCTGCTGGAGAAGGTCAAGGAAAAACTGCCAGGCTTGCCGGTCATCATCATGACGGCGTTTTCTGACCTGGACAGCGCCGTGTCGGCCTTCCAGGGCGGTGCTTTTGAATACCTGCCCAAGCCCTTTGACCTGCCCAAGGCGGTAGAGCTGATCCGACGGGCCGTCGAGGAAAGCCAGCGCGAGGAAGTGGCCGAAGAACGCATGGCCGCCACGCCCGAGATGCTGGGCCAGGCGCCTGCCATGCAGGACGTGTTTCGCGCGATTGGACGCCTGAGCCAGAGCATGGTGACGGTGATGATCACCGGTGAGTCCGGCTCTGGCAAAGAACTGGTGGCACGTGCCCTGCACAAACATTCGCCGCGCGCCAATGGGCCGTTTGTGGCGATCAACACCGCCGCCATTCCCAAGGACCTGCTCGAATCCGAACTCTTCGGTCACGAGCGTGGCGCCTTCACCGGCGCGCAGACCATGCGCCGCGGCCGCTTCGAGCAGGCCGACGGCGGCACGCTGTTTCTGGATGAAATCGGCGACATGCCGTTTGACCTGCAGACACGGTTGTTGCGCGTACTGAGCGACGGCAATTTCTACCGGGTTGGCGGCCACAACGCCGTCAAGACCAATGTGCGCGTGATCGCCGCAACGCACCAGGACCTGGAGCAACGCGTCAAGGAAGGCGGCTTTCGCGAAGACCTGTTTCACCGCCTCAACGTCATCCGCTTGCGCCTGCCGGCGCTGCGTGAGCGGCGCGAGGACGTTTTCATGCTGACGCGCCACTTTTTGCAGCAAAGCGCCAAACAGCTCGGTGTCGAGCCGAAGCGGATTTCAGACGCTGCCTTGCAGCAACTGAGCACTTTCGGTTTTCCCGGCAATGTGCGCCAGCTCGAGAACATCTGCCACTGGCTGACAGTGATGGCGCCAGCCCAGGTCATTGAGCCCAAAGATTTGCCGCCCGAGGTGCTCGGCGCCGTGCCCGAGCCCGGCAAAGTGCCGGTGCTGGTCGAAGGCGGCACGTCGGTGCGGCACCATTTGCAGGTGGCGGAACTTGCCCATCCCGTGCCTGCCGAGCCGGTACATGCCGACCGCATCATCGTGCCTGGGGCCGGCGAGCCGGCGGCGCTGGCGGCGGGCAGCGCCTGGGAGGCCGGTCTGGAGGCCGAAGCCCTGGCATTGCTGGCCACCGGGCGCAGCGATGTCTGGGACGTTCTGACGCGGCGCTTTGAATCGAAGCTGATCCAGACCGCCTTGCTCAACACCCGGGGGCGCCGCATCGAAGCCGCGCAAAAGCTCGGCATAGGCCGCAACACCATCACGCGCAAGATCCAGGAGCTGCATCTGGAGTAGGTGAGCCCCCACGGTCATTCACTGCGCGTAACTCCCTGCCCCCCGAGGGGGCCGCTGCGCCTGCGGACTGGCAAAGCCAGATCCGCGGCCCCTGCTTGGTTGAAGAGGCGCTACCGCCGCTGACCTCATGGACAGCGTCCCGTGATTTAAAGTCAGAGCATGAGCCGCTTATCCCTGATCCGCGACAAGATCTACAAAACCGTGGCCCGGCAATTACACGGCAAAGTGCCGTGCTGGGTTTGCGGTGAACATGTGTTGCATGCCGCTGCCACGCTGGAGCACATACTGCCGCTGAGCGAGGGCGGCAACAGCCACGCGGAAAATCTGGCCATCAGCCACGAGGTCTGCAATAGCCAACGGCATGCCAAAGGCCGTGTTGCCGAGTCTCCTGAGCTTCCCGGCCATGTGATCCGCAGACCATGAGCCAAATCGGCATTTAGCCCATGCAGGGCGAGCGCAAGCAGCTACAGTAGTTATAGCAAATCGAGATCCACCAGCACCGGCACATGGTCGCTGGGGCGTTCGTTTTTGCGCGGCAGTTTGTCGATCACACAGCTTTTGACCGCCGGCTTGAGTACATCGCTGACCAGGATGTAATCAATGCGCAGCCCCCGGTTGCGGCGAAACGCAAACTCGCGGTAATCCCACCAGGAGTAACTTTTCTCGGGTTGCTCGAACAGGCGGAAGGCGTCGTGCAGGCCCAAGCCCAGCAGCGCCTTGAGGTGCTCGCGCTCTTCGCTCGTGTGGTGAATGGTTTCACGCAGGCCTTCGGCGTCGTAAGTGTCGCGGTCGTCTGTGGTGATGTTGAAGTCACCCACCAGCACCAGCTTCGGCTGCGCCGCCAGCTCGGTCTGCAGCCAGTTGCGCAGGCCTTCGAGCCAGCGCATCTTGTAGGCAAACTTGTCGGTGCCGGGTGCCTGGCCGTTGACAAAATAGCCGTTGACCAGGCGCAATTCGCCCTGTGGTGTATCCAGCGTGGCGGCGATCACGCGCGACTGCTCGTCGCTGAAGCCGACGATGTTTTTCACGATGTTGCGCGCTGGATTGCGGCTCAGGATGGCCACGCCGTTGTAGGTTTTCTGGCCAAAAACAGCGCTCTGGTAGCCGGCGGCAGCCAACGCTTCGAGCGGAAATTTGTCGTCGCTGAGCTTGAGTTCCTGCAGGCAGAGCGCATCGACCGGATTGGCGGCCAGCCAGTCCAGCACCTGCGGCAGGCGCACCGCCAGCGAGTTCACATTCCAGGTCGCGATTTTCATGATTTTTGTGTTCCAGCCCTTTGGCCATGGGCGTATGCAGCTATCAAATGTGGAGCAGTGCCAGGGCGCCTATCAGCAGACCCACGCCAGCGAGTGCGAACATGCCGTACTCCAGCCACTTCTTGCGCGTCAGCAGGGCAATCGCCGCCAGGGCAATCGACACCTGCAGCACGGTGGTGGCCTGGGCCCAGCGGTGGTGCTGGTGCATTTGATCGTCGGAAGACTTGTCCCAGACTGTGGCCTCGGCCTCAAGCTTCTCGGCGGCCAGCTTGATCTCGCCTTTTTCCTTTTCATAGCGGTCTATCTTTCCCTGGTAGCCCGGTTTTTTATCCTCGGGTGCCAGATCGCGGGCAAACTCGGCCAGCGACTGTTTCGTGCTTTTGGACTGGAAGTAATTCCACTGGTTGGACGCTTCGGTCTTTTTGATCGCCGCGTTGTTCTTGTACAGACCGGCGTTGGCCTGGGTCGCGCCGCCCATGTAGGAAAAAAGCGCACCGACGGTAGCAATGATGGCCGTCACCACGGCGATCTGCGCGATCATGCCACCGCTGCTGTGTCCGTCGTGGCCACCTTGTGCGGCGTGTTCAAGCTCATGGTCATGTGGTCCGTGTACGTGAAATCCGGCTCCTGACATGTCAAGCCTCCCTGTGTGTGTTGTAGGTGACAAAACTGAAATTCAGGCCGACGGAAGAAACCTGGGCCTGCTTTGCGGTTTCCACCCAGTCGGTGCCGAGTACTGGCGCCAGGGCATCGCCCGGGAAATCCTGTGCGATCTCGGTGACTTCTGCGCGATGGGCCAGCGGTTCGGCCTGGGCATAAATCTGCGCACCGCCAATGACCCAGATATCCGGCACGTCGCCAGCCTGTGCCAGCGCGTCTTCCAGACTGCTGGCACGCTGCGCGCCGTCGGCCCGCCAGCCGGCGTTGCGTGTGATCACGATGTTGGTCCGGCCCGGCAGCGGACGGAATTTGGGCGGCAGCGAGTCCCAGGTCTTGCGGCCCATGATGACCGGGCAGCCGAACGTGAGTTGCTTGAAGTGCGCGAGGTCTTCCGGCAGATGCCAGGGCATCACGCCGTCCTTGCCGATGACGCCATTGGCAGCGCGGGCGTAGATGAGGTTGATGCGGGCGGTCACGATGTTTTTTCCAGGGCGAGCAAAAGCGACAGGCGGTCTTGTTGGGCAATCGCCTGCCACGGCTGGTCGGTCAGCGCGCCCTCAATAGCCCACAACAGGTTGAGCGAGGGCGTCTGGCCTGCGGCTTGCACGGCTTGATAAGCCTTGACCGAGCCCATCCGGCGTAGCTGCGTTTCTGAGGTGATGCCAGCCTGGTTAAGCATGCGCTCAGAGGCCGGCCCCAGGTTGCGCAGGTTTCCAAGCATGATGTTCACACCGCGACCGGCGCCTTGATCGCCGCATGGTGCTGGTAATCCACAAACTCGAAATCCTCGAATTCGTAGCCGAAGATCGACGCCGGCTTGCGCTTGATCTTCAGCGTCGGGTAGGGGAAGGGCTGGCGGCTCAGCTGCAGCGCCACCTGCTCGGCGTGGTTGCTGTAGATGTGGCAGTCGCCGCCGGTCCAGATGAAGTCGCCGACGTCGAGCTCGCACTGCTGCGCCACCATGTGGGTCAGCAGCGCGTAACTGGCGATGTTGAAGGGCACACCGAGAAAGATGTCGGCGCTGCGCTGGTAGAGCTGGCAACTCAGTTTGCCTTTGCCGCCAGCTTCGGTGGCGGGCGCCACGTAGAACTGGAAGAAAGCGTGGCAGGGCATCAGCGCCATTTTGGACAGGTCGGCCACATTCCAGGCGCTGACGATGATGCGGCGCGAATCCGGGTTGGTCTTCAGGGTCTTGATCACGTCAGCGATCTGGTCGATGTGGCCGCCGTCCGGCGTGGGCCAGCTGCGCCACTGCACGCCATACACCGGGCCGAGGTCGCCGTCTGCGCGTGCCCATTCGTCCCAGATGGTCACGCCACGTTCTTTCAGCCAGTTGTTGTCGCTGGAGCCCTGCAGAAACCACAGCAGCTCATGCACGATGGATTTGAGGTGAACCTTTTTGGTGGTCACCAGCGGGAAACCTTCGTTCAAATCGAAGCGCATCTGGTAGCCGAACACACTTTTGGTGCCGGTTCCTGTGCGGTCGGCCTTGAACACGCCCTGTGTGTCCACATGGCGCATGAAGTCTTCGTATTGGGAGCGGATGGGGTGAGACGGCACTTTAATAGGCTCCAAACAGGCAGTCCATGGCTGCAACGATGTGCTCGCGCTGGTCTTGCAGGCCAGCAACACACTTCTTCAATTCCCGGGCCGGAAAGGCGGCGAGAGCGGCGGTGTCCAGCACCACCGTTTTCCCGTCAACTTCAAATACCGGGTTCAGGTCTCGCATGGGGTAGGGGTACTGCGCGGCGGAACGCATGGGGATGACCACCCGCGAATCCAGGCTGTTGATGTAGTCGTTTTGCACATCCAGCAGAAAGGGCGTGATCTTGCGCAGCGTGGCATCGGGATGTGCATAAACATCGTAACGTGCCATGGCTAGAAGGTCCGGTATTTCGCCAGTGGCAGGCCTTCGCTGGCGATGCGTGTGTTGTACGCCGCGACGGCTTCCCTGTTTTCCGCGTTCCATTGTTCCCAGTAACGGCGCCGCACCTCGGCGGCCAGCAAGGTGTCAACGGTCTGGGACACATTCATGCCCATCTCGCGCGCCATTTCCAGCACCCTGGCATTGAGCGACAGGTTGGTGGCTTTTTTGGGTGCGTTCTCAAATTTCAGCATGGCTTGCCTCCATGAATCATGCGCACATTATATGCGCAGCACGCGCCCAGGGTTCATCAGGTTCAGCGGATCCAGGCCTTGTTTGATGGCGCGCATCATGCTGAGTGCCACCGGCGATTTGTGTTTGGGCAGGCTGTCCACCTTGAGGCTGCCGACACCGTGTTCGGCCGAGATCGAGCCGCGGTAACGGTCCACCATTTCGTAGACCACGGCATTCATGGGCGCCTCCTGTTCGTTGAGGAAATACGCCTGGTCCTGGTTTTCCGGCGCCTGCACGTTGTAGTGCAGGTTGCCGTCACCGAGGTGGCCGTAGACCACCAGCCGCGCGCCGGGGAAACCGGCCAGCAGCAGGGCATTGGTCTCTTCGACGAAGGCGGGAATGCGCGAGACATTGATGGAGATGTCGTGTTTGATGTTCAGGCCTTCTTCGGCCTGCGCCAGCGGAATGCTTTCGCGGATGTGCCACAACGCATGGGCCTGCGCCATGCTTTCGGCAACCACCGCATCGCTGACGCAGCCGGCCTCCATGGCGGCCTCGAGCAGGCGTTCGAAACAGGCGCGTGCGTGTTCTTCCGACTCATTGTCCGAGTTCTCCAAAACGACGCACCAGGCCGACTCCTGCCAGAAGGGCACACGCTGTTGCGGAAAATGTTTGGCCACCAGGCTCAGCGCAAACTGGCCCATGAGCTCAAAACCGGTCAGGCCGGCACCCAGGTGGCCGTGCGCCAGCCCCAGCAACTGCACGGCGGCTTCCAGCGAGGGCACGGCGGCAAAAGCCGTGAGCTGGCTCTTGGGCAGGGGATACAGCTTCATGGTCGCGGCGGTGATCACGCCCAGCGTGCCTTCGCTGCCGATGAACAAGTGGCGCAGGTCGTAGCCGGTGTTGTCCTTGCGCAGGCCAGTGAGGCCGTCCCAGATCTCACCCTGGGCATTGACGACCTCCAGACCCAGGCAGAGTTCGCGCGTGTTGCCGTAACGCACGACCTGGGTGCCGCCGGCATTGGTGCCGAGGTTGCCGCCTATGGTGCAACTGCCTTCCGAGGCCAGGCTCAGCGGGAACAGAAAGCCGGCTTTCTCGCAAGCCTCCTGCAGGTTTTGCAGCACGCAGCCGGCATCGACCGTGATGGTCAGGTTGCCGGCGTCCAGCGTGCGCACCTTGTTCATGCGTGTCAGGCTCAGCACCGCCTGCGTGCCGCTGGCGTCCGGCGTGGAGCCGACCACCATGCCGGTGTTGCCGCCCTGCGGCACCATGCTGACTCGCGCGGCGGCGCAGGCTTTGACCACGGCGGCGACTTCGACCGTTGAGCCGGGGCGCACCACGGCCAGGGCCTTGCCGGTTTCGCGCCGGCGCCAGTCCTGCACCCAGGCGGTCAGGTCGCCCTCGGTCAGGACGTTGGGCGCGCCCACGATCTGGCGCAGGGATTCAATCAGTTCCTCATGCGTATTCATGGTGTTTGGGCTTTGGGTTGGGCAATGGACGGATTGGTTGTGTTTTTCAGGCGTATGCGCACATGCAGGGCGCAGGCTGCGAACAGCAGCAGGCACAGCACCACCTCCAGCATCGCCAGGTAGTTGCCGGGGGGCTTGTCGCTCCAGGCGCGCACCGCCCCTTCGGTGAAGTACAGCCAGACCATCAGGCTGAGCCAGCGGTAGGTGTACATGCGGTTTTTCAGCAGGCCGGCCAGCGGAATACACAGCGGCAGCACTTTCAGGGCCAGCAGTGAGCCGCCCGGGCGCACCGGGGCCAGCCACATCTCCCAGGCCAGGCCAAGAATGATCAGGGCGGCCAGGCTGCCCAGGGCGAGCCAGCGGGTGGCGTCTATCTGTGTTGATTTGTGCAGGGTCATGTCGGTGGGTGGGTCGATGGCATGATACCGGGGATGAAATTCCAGCAGTCCCTGCAGCAGTTATTGACGGACTTGTCGCATTTTCCGTGGCGCGACACGGCCATCACCCTGCGCCAGCGTTTCCGGGAGGACCACATGGGTCTGACGGCCAGCAGCCTGACCTTTACCACCAGCATTGCGCTGGTGCCTTTTTTTACCGTGGCGCTGGCCATTTTCACCGCCTTTCCGATGTTCTCCAAGATGCAGGGCGCCTTGCAGGTGTGGCTGGTCAACAGCCTGATCCCCGACAACATCTCGCGCCAGGTGCTCGGTTACCTGACGCAGTTTGCCAGGCAGGCCAACAAACTCGGCGTGGTCGGTCTGGGGGTGCTGCTGGGCACCGCGATTGCGCTGATCCTGACCATAGACCGCACGCTCAACGGCATCTGGCGCGTCAAGCGGCCGCGTCCGCTGGCGCAGCGCGTGTTGATTTACTGGGCGGCGATCACGCTGGGTCCGCTGGTACTGGGTGCCAGCCTGGCGGTCACCTCCTACGTCGTTTCCGCCTCGCGCGGCATGGTGGGCGCCATGCCGGGCGGGCTGCGCATTGTGCTGGACCTGCTGCAGTTTTTCCTGCTGGCAGGCGGCATGGCGGCCTTGTACCGCTATGTGCCCAACACCTATGTGCGCTGGGCCCATGCCTGGGTGGGCGGCCTGTTTGTGGCGGCCGGCATAGAGCTGGCCAAAAAGGCGCTGACCCTGTACCTCAGCAGTGTGCCCACTTATTCACTGGTCTACGGCGCGTTTGCCACGCTGCCGATTTTGCTGGTCTGGATTTATGTGGCCTGGGTGATTGTGCTGCTGGGCGCGGTGATTGCCGCCTACCTGCCCAGCCTGCTGGCCGGCGTCAAGCGGCGCGGCAGCGCGCATGGCTGGCAGTTCCAGCTGGCCGTTGAGCTATTGCAGCAGTTGCACGCCGCGCGCAGCACCGCCCGCATGGGGCTGGAGGGCTCGCAACTGGCGCAGGCGCTGCAGGTCGATGTGCTGCAGCTGGAGCCGGTGCTGGGCACCTTGACGGCGCTGGACTGGATAGGCCAGCTCAGCGACCCGGACGACGCCAACGAAGCGCGTTATGTGCTGCTCGCCGATCCGGCGTCCACGGCGCTGGAGCCCTTGATGGCGCAGTTGCTTCTGAGCCGGGATGCGTCCATGAAAAATTTGTGGGAAAACGGCCATTTCCCCTTGCTGAGACTGCGTGACGTGTTATGAAATTGATAGCATCAGGGCTGTCATCCCGGGCTTGACCCGGCATCCATAGCGCACAAAACAGCGCCCGTGCCTGGCCTCCATGGATGGCGGGTCAGGCCCGCCATGACAGACAGGCGGACGCAGCCGCGCTCACTTTCCGGTTTTTTGCGACGCTTCGTAACGCGCCTTGTTCTCCGCATTCGGCGGGTACAGGCCAGGCAGGGCTGCGCCCTTGTCCACCTCAGCCATGATCCAGCTCTCCAGCCGCTCCTGTTCGGGCGCCAGCAGCAACATGTCTTCCAGCAGCGCGGCCGGAATCAACACGGCGCCGTCGTCATCGACCACCAGCACGTCGCCCGGGAACACCGCCACACCGCCGCAGGCGATCGGCTGTTGCCAGTCGACAAAGGTCAGGCCTGCGACCGAAGGCGGCGCCGCCGCGCCGCTGCACCAGACCGGCAGGCCGGTGCCCAGCACGCCCGCCTGGTCGCGTACCACACCGTCGGACACCAGGGCCGTCACGCCGCGTTTTTGCATGCGTGCGCACAGGATGTCGCCAAAAATCCCGGCATCGCTGACACCCATGGCATCGACCACCGCAATACAGCCGGCCGGCATGTCTTCAATCGCCGCGCGGGTCGAAACCGGCGAGGACCAGGACTCGGGCGTTGCCAGGTCTTCGCGCGCCGGCACGAAGCGCAGCGTAAAAGCGCGACCTATCAGCCGCGGCTGACCGGCGCGCAAAGGCCGGGCGCCGCGTATCCAGACATTGCGCAGCCCTTTCTTGAGCAGCAGCGTGGTCAGCGTTGCGGTGGTGATGCCAGACAGAATCTCCAGCACCCGCGGTTCCAGCTGCATGTTGACGGCGTCCAGTGTTCTGTCCCGCAAATAAGGTGATGAAATGAAATTGTCCATTCAGTTGTCAGGCAAGGCGGGAGGAGGCGACATAGCCGTAGCTATGGCAACGACGAGCAACGCCGCATGGCGGCTGAATGGGCGATTTCATATCGCCTTTTTTTGCGGGACAGGACACCAGCATCAGATTTTCACCTTGCCCAGCCAGATGTCGCGGTACATCGCCCAGTCGCCCATGAAGCTGTACAGCGGCCGCTTGAAAGAAGCCGGTTTGTTCTTCTCGAAACCGAAATGACCGACCCAGGCGAAGCCGTAACCCACCAGCAAGCCGGCCAGCAACCACCACGGGTTGCGCGTGAGCAGCAGGGCGGCGAAACACAGCAGCGAGAGGCTGGAGCCCGCGAAGTGCAGGCGGCGGCAAGTCAGGTTGCTGTGTTCGCTCAGGTAGAAGGGGTAGAACTCGGCGAAGCTCTTGAAGGCCTTGGCATCCGGAGCTGGTGATGGGTGGGTGCGGGTGCTGTCCATGGGGGTCTCCTGTCTTTTTGGTCTCTGGCTTGTCCTGCCATGATAGCCATCAAGTGATCACGAACGGTGCTTTCAAAAAACCGCGAAAACGCGCCCGGCCGCCGCGCAGCGGTGCACTGGTGAGCCGGTAACCGGGGAAACGCTGCAAAAAGCGCCCGACCGCAATGCGGCCTTCCAGCCTCGCCAGGCTCAGACCGGCACACTGGTGGATGCCGAAGCCAAAGGCCAGATGGCGGTTGGGCTCGCGCTGCACATCGAGCTGTTCGGGGTGCTCAAACTGCGCCGGGTCGCGATTCGCCGCGCCTATACACAGGGTCAGCAGCGCACCTTCGGGCAGGTCCACGCCACCGACGGTGCAGGCCTTGAGCGCGCGCCGGTTGCCGAGCTGGTTCGACGACTCAAACCGCAGGAACTCGTCAATCTCCACAGTCAAATCAGCATCCAGCTCTTTCTGGCCGTGCGCAGGGCGTTTCACCTTTGATAGCAGGTGGGCCTTCGCTGCGGGCCACTCCTGCAGGGCCACCAGCGTATTGCCGATCAAATTGGTGGTGGTCTCATGGCCGGCGTTGAGGATGAAGACGCAGTTTTGCAGCAGCTCCGCTTCGCTGAGTTTCTCGCCCGCGTTTTCACCCTGGATCAGTCGCGTCAGCACGTCATGCTCGGGGTCGCCCGGATGTTGCCGGCGTTCGGCCACCAGCCTTGTCAGGTAAGCGGTGAACTCGCTGACGCTGCGGTTGCCCAGTGCCTGCTGCTCCGGCGTGAGTCTGGGTTCCAGCGCACCGAGAATGGCCAGCGACCAGTCGCGCAAGGGCCCGCGGTCGGCATGTGGCACGCCCAGCAGGTTGCCTATGATCTCGACCGGAATCGCAGAGGCGAAGTCTTCAATCAGGTCGCCACCGCCCCGGGCTTCGATGGCATCCAGCAAACCGTCGACCAGCGTGATCAGGCCGGGCTCCATGTCGGCAATCGCGCGCCGGGTCAGCGCACCCATGATGAGTTTGCGCACACGGGTGTGCAGCGGCGGGTCGTTGAACACCAGGCTGGTGGTGTGGTGCGCGAGCAGCGGCGCGCCTTCGCCATACTTGGGCGTGAACTCCACCTTCTTGTCCGAGCTGAAGGTCTGCGCATCGCGGTACACCGCCACCAGATCGGCATACCGCGTCAGGAACCAGGAGCCGTCCGGCATGCGCCGGACCGGTTCGGTCTCACGCAACAGTGCATACACCGGGTAGGGGTTGGCGTAAAAATCGGCCGGCAGCTCGCGCAGGTCGAAGCTGGCGGCGATTTGCGCCGCGCGCTCGGTCGACATGGTCGGGGTGATCAGCGGGACGGTCATGTGGTCAGGAAATCCCGCATCGCCATGAGCGTTTCCTCGGGCGCTTCCGTCATCTGGTGATGGCCGACAGGAAGGCTGACCAGCTGCACGGTTTTGCCGCTCTCCCGCGCCTTGGTGATCAGCGGCTGTGCCGCTTTGGCCTGCGTCATCTGGTCCTGTGCACCGAGCAGGAACAGCACCGGGCAGCTGATCTGCGCGATGGCCTTGTCGCCGTTGGCATAACTGTCGCAGGCCTTGAAGCCGCGGTGGAACACATTGACTTTTGGATTGCTGGCCAGCACGCGCCGGCCCAGCGCCATGCTGGCGCCATAGACCCAGGTGCCCGGCCCCAGCGCCGAGGGTGGCGCCGCCAGCGTGCTGCGCGAAAACACATTGATCATTTTCAAGGCCTTCATCGGCTCGTTCAGCGCGGCGTCCAGCAACACCTGCGACACCTTCATCGGGTAGGCCGTGCCGACCAGCACCAGATGGCTCACACGCGCTTTCAGTTGTGCGGCCGCTTCCAGCGCAATCAGTGAGCCCCAGCTGTGGCCGACCAGTGCCGCGTGCTGCAGGCCTGCGGCGTCCAGCAGGGCGGCCACAAAACCGGCGGCTTCCTCAACCGAGGCAGGCGCTTCACCGGCACTTCTGCAATGGCCGGGCAGGTCTATCGCCAGTACGTTCCAGCCGTGGTGGGCCAGGTAGCGGCTTTGCAAAATCCAGACGCTGTGGTCGTTGAGCACGCCGTGGATGAAGACCACGGTGGGTTTGGCCGCATCGAAGGGTTTGCCGCCGGTGTAGCAGTAGGTGTTGTGTCCGTTGACGCTGAGGTACATGCTCAGGCACCGGCTTTCCCGGCCGCCTTCAGCGCCCGCTTCAGGTCGTCGATCAGATCGTCCGGGTCTTCCAGGCCTATGGACAGGCGTATCGTGCCCTGGCTGATACCGGCGCCGGCCAGTGCCTCGTCGCTCATGCGAAAGTGCGTGGTGCTGGCCGGGTGAATCACCAGGCTGCGGCAGTCGCCCACATTGGCCAGATGGCTGAAGACCTTGAGGCTCTCGATAAAGGCTTTGCCCTGCTCGCGCTTGCCCTTGATGTCGAAGCTGAAGACCGAGCCGGCGCCGCGTGGCAGCAGCTTTTTGGCCAGGGTGTGGCTGGGGTGACTTTCCAGCATGGGATGGCCGACACGCGCGACCAGCGGGTGGCTGGCCAGAAAGGCCACGACTTGTTCGGTGTTGCTCATGTGCCGCGCCATGCGCAGCGGCAGGGTCTCTATCCCCTGCAAAATCAGCCAGGCGGTGTGTGGGCTCATGCAGGCGCCAAAGTCGCGCAGCCCTTCGCGGCGTGCGCGCAGCAAAAACGCGCCCACCGTGCTTTCCTCGCTGAACACCATGTTGTGAAAGCCCTCGTAGGCCTCGGTCAATTCGGTAAATTTGCCCGATTTTTCCCAGTCAAAACTGCCGCCATCGACCACGATGCCACCAATGACCGTGCCGTGCCCGCTCAAAAACTTGGTGGCCGAGTGGTAAATCAGGTCGGCGCCATGGTCGAAAGGTTTGATCAGCCAGGGCGAGGTCAGGGTCGAGTCCACCAGCAGCGGCACACCGGCTTCATGCGCGATGCTTGAGACGGCGGGGATGTCCAGCACGTCCAGGCCAGGGTTGCCGACGGTTTCACCAAAAAACAGTTTGGTGTTGAGGCGCACCGCCGCGCGCCAGCCGTCCATGTCGCCGGGTTTGACAAAGGTGGTTTCAATGCCGAAACGGCGCAGGGTGTAGTGCAGCAGGTTCTGGCTGCCGCCGTACAGCGCGGTCGAGGCAACGATGTGGGAGCCCGCGCCCATCAGCGTGGCAATGCTCAGGTGCAGCGCGGCCTGGCCGCTGGCGGTGCTTATCGCGCCTATGCCGCCTTCGAGCGCTGCGACGCGCTGCTCCAGCACTGCGTTGGTCGGGTTGCTGATGCGTGAATAGACGTGACCGGCCCGCTCCAGATTGAACAAAGAGGCCGCGTGGTCGCTTGATTCAAAGACAAAAGAGGTGGTCAGGTGAATCGGTACGGCGCGTGCGCCGGTGGTCGGATCGGGCGCGGCGCCGGCGTGCAGGGCCAGCGTGTCAAAGCCCGGGTCAGAGTAGCCAGACATGGTGTCTCCAGAAGAAAGGCGAGAGAAAGTGCGGGAAGGGGCATTCACACTGAAACAAATCCAGATGGTCTGCCGGCAGATTGTGGGCTATATTTGAACCGAATATGCCCCGGGGCGGAGCCGGGGGAAAACCTGCCCGAGACAAATTCCTGAAGGAGCGCCACCATGAAAGTCCTTGATATCCTGCGCGTCAAAGGCAATACGCTGTACACCGTCCTGTCCGACGAGCCGCTGGCCAAGGCAGCGCAGATCATGGCGGAAAAAGACATTGGCTCGCTGGTGGTCATGGATCACGGCGACCTGGTCGGCATGTTGACCTTCCGCGAGGTGATCCTGTGTATCGTCAAGAACGGCGGGGAAATCGGCGGCACCCTGGTGCGCACGGCCATGGACGACGCACCACTGACCTGCACCCCCGACACCGAGATCGACGAAGTGCGCCGCATGATGCTGGGCCGGCACGCGCGTTACATGCCGGTGCTCAACAAGAAAGTGCTTGAAGGTGTGATTTCGTTTTACGACGTGGCCAAGGCGGTGGTGGACGGGCAGAACTTCGAGAACAAGATGCTCAAGGCCTATATCCGCGACTGGCCTTCTGAAGAAGACGAGACGCCAGAGACCAAGCTCTGATCTTTGCGGGATCAGCCGCCTAGGGCGGGGATCCGCCGCCAAACGCCATTTTCCGACCATGGTCATTCCGGGCCCCGGACTTGATCCGGGGTCCGGGATGACAGAGCGGGTGCGGGCTTGCGAAGGCCAAAGGTATTTCGCCATGTCAAAATCCCACCCATGGAATATTTCGCCTTTCTGATGGACTTCATTCTCCACGTGGACAAACACCTGGAGGCTTTCACCCGCAACTACGGCATCTGGGTTTACGCCCTGCTGTTCCTGATTGTTTTTGTCGAGACCGGTGTGGTGGTCATGCCCTTTCTGCCGGGGGACTCGCTGCTGTTTGTGGTGGGCGCCCTGTGTGGCATTGGCCTGCTGAGCCTGCCGCTGGCCATGGGGGTGCTGGTGGCGGCTGCCATTCTGGGCGACCAGTGCAACTACTCGATTGGCCGTTATTTCGGGCCCAAGGTGTTTCAGTGGGAGCAGTCGCGTTTTTTCAACAAACGCGCCTTCAACCAGGCGCATGAGTTTTACGAACGTTACGGTGGCATCACCATCATCCTGGCGCGTTTCATGCCATTTCTGCGCACCTTCGCGCCCTTTGTGGCGGGCGTGGCCGAAATGAGCCGCACCAAGTTCAGCGCTTACAACGTGCTGGGCGCGCTGATCTGGGTGGTGGGTGTCAGCAGTGCCGGCTACTTTTTCGGCAACCTGCCCTGGGTGCAGGCCAATCTGAGCAAGATCATCTGGGCCATGATCCTGATTCCCGGCCTGGTGGTGCTCTACGGCGCCTGGAAGGCCGGCCGCGGCAAGCTGAACGCGGCTTAACGCGGGGTCATGCGGCTCGCCAGCGGCGGGCTGCGGTAGTCGGGCTGGATGCGGCAACCCTTGCCGTAGGCCGCTTCGTAGCCCCGGCACAAGGCCAGCACTTTTTGCGGTGTGGGTTTGTCGCCCTGGTTGATCCAGTCCAGCAGCGCGGTGAAAAGAGCCGGGTATTGCGCCTGCGCCAGGTAGCTGTGTTCGGACTCGTCGGTGAAGGTCTGCACCAGCAGGTGCGCCGTGCCGGCGCGCTCACGCACTTCCCGGTAGGCCGACTCCAGCTCGACAAAAGCGGTCGGATCGTTGGCTCCATGAATCATCAGTGTGGGCACATTGACGCGGCCATCGGGTGCACTGTCTTTGGCCAGTTCGGCCACGGCTTGCGGATCGGCCTTGTAACGCAGTACTCCGGCGTTGAGGGCGGTGTCGTTGGCCGAACCGCGGTACACCGCCGTGGAGTTGTCAAACGGATTGCGTTTGTCCAGACGCAGCTGGGTCACATCGCGCATCAGCCAGGTCGCCCAGTTCATGTGGCCGACCAGCGACTGCTCGGGCAGCTTGAGCACCTGCAGGATGGTGGCGAGATTGGCTGCCTGCTGCGCGCTGCGCTGGGCTGCGGGTTTGCGCACACCGGTGCAGGCGTCCATCCGTGACACAAGCTCCGCGCGGGTCAGGGTGGCGTCCATCGGAAGGCCCTGCCAGAGCGGGTATTGCGCCTCATCGGGTTTGGGGTGGTTGTTGCACACGTACTGGTACACCACCCGCAGGTCGAGCCGGAAGGTGTAGGCCAGCTGGCCGCCGCCCAATACGCTGTTGCTCAGCAACACGCCATCGTAGGGGCCGCGCTGGCCGGCCACCGTGGCATACATTTCAGCCGCTTTGGAAGCCACGCCGCCGCCATAACTCTGGCCGTGCAGCAGCGTGCGGCGGGCTGCGCCGAAATGTTGCACAAAAATCTGGCGCAGGCGCTCTGTGTCTTCCGCCGCCATGGTCACGCCGTAGCCGCCGCGGCGGTAACTGGAGCCGGCCCAGGCATAACCGGCCTTGACGGTCACAGCCCAGCGTTTGAGGTCTTCCTCGCTGCGCGCGGACTGGGCCGGGCCGGTGTCAGCGGGGCCCCCGTGGGCGTGCATGACCAGCACCTTTTGGTCCCAGTTGGCGGGGATGGCGATGCGGTAAAACGCACCGCGTCCATCCTCGCCGTTGTAACAACGGGCGCTGGCCGGAACTTCGGCCGGACAAGCCTGTAATTGTGGTGGCGGGGCCTGGACACGCGGTGCAGCGCAGCCGTGGCACGCCAATACCACCAGGGCAAGGACGGAATAAAGGGGGGCAGGCAGTTTCATGCCGCCATGTTAGGCCTTGCGGGTACGCGCGAAATGGTGGAAAACCAGTGGGTCCCCGGCGGCGTCTGGCTGAAAGTAATAAGTGAGCGTATTATTTATGCTGAAGCGGCGCCGGGTGGTGACCGCGTCGGAGACACACTCAGATGAACGCAGCACAACCCTTGTCGCGATGGAGCCAGTCCGGCTCCAGCCGCGTGCCCTTTTGGGCCTACACCGACGCCCAGCTGTACCAGCGGGAGCTGGACAACATTTTTTATGGACCGCATTGGGGCTATGTCGGGCTGGAGGCTGAAATCCCCCAGACCGGCGACTTCAAGCTCAGCCACGTCGGCGAGCGCCAGGTGATTCTGGTGCGCGACCGGGTGGCGCCCAAAGACCGGGCCACGGATCACGGCATACGCGTGGTGGAAAACCGCTGCGCGCACCGCGGTGTGCGTTTCTGCCAGAACCCGCAGGGCAATGCCCGCAGTTTTGTCTGCCCTTACCACCAGTGGACTTACAAGCTCAACGGCGACCTGGCCGGCCTGCCCTTCAAGGACGGTGTGAAGGACGGCGACTGTGTCAACGGCGGCATGCCCGGGGATTTTGAGCTGAAGGACCACGGCCTGACCAAGCTGCGGGTGGCGGTATTGCATGGCCTGGTGTTTGCCACTTTCAGCGATGCGGCCGAGCCGCTGCAAGACTACCTGGGGCCAAACATCCTGCCCTGGCTGGAGCGTATCTTCAAGGGCCGGCAACTGACCTTGCTCGGCTACAACCGCCAGCGTATTCCGGGCAACTGGAAACTGATGATGGAAAACATCAAGGACCCTTACCACCCGGGGCTGCTGCACACCTGGTTTGTGACTTTCGGCCTGTGGCGCGCTGACCAGAAAAGCCGCATGGTGATGGATGCGCAGGGCCGCCATGCGGTGATGATCTCGCGCCGCAACGAGGGCGGGCAGGCGGCGGTGACGGAAGGCGTGACATCGTTCAAGGCCGGTATGACGCTGCACGACGACCGCCTGCTTGACGTGGTGCCCGAGGCCTGGTGGAAAGTTGATGACCCCGCGAACCCCGGCAGCGCCATCACGCCCACCGTGACCATGATCACGCTGTTTCCCGGCCTGATCATCCAGCAGCAGGTCAATTCGCTGAGCACGCGCCACATCGTGCCGCGTGGCGAGGGCGAGTTCGATTTTGTCTGGACCCATTTTGGTTTTGCCGATGACACGCCCGAGATGACCCGGCGCCGGCTGCGCCAGGCCAACCTGTTCGGACCGGCGGGTTTTGTCAGTGCCGACGACGGCGAAGTGATCGAATTCAGCCAGGCCGGCTTTGCGCAGTGGGGAGAGTCCGGTGAAACGCTGTGCGAACTCGGCGGCACCGGCACCGAGATGACAGAACACATGGTGACCGAAACCCTGATCCGCAGCATGTATGCCTACTGGAAGAAAGTGATGGCGGTATGAGCGGCGTGGCGTTGGAGCGCCTGCAACTGCAGCACGAAGTTGACCAGTTGAACGCGGCCTATGCCGCGGCGCTGGATGAGAAACGCTTTGAAGCCTGGCCCGAATTTTTTGTGGAAGACGGGCGTTACACCCTGCAGGCCAGGGAAAACTTTGACCGGCAATTGCCGCTGGCGCTGATGGACCTGGAAAGCCGCGGCATGATGAAAGACCGGGTCTACGGCATCTCCCAGACGATTTACCACGGGCCGTATTACACGCGGCATGTCGTCAGCCCGGCGCAGGTGCTGTCAATGGAAGGGGATTTGATTGCGGCGCAGGCCAACTATGCGGTGTTTCGCACACGCCCCGCCGGTGTCAGCGAGGTTTACAACGTCGGGCGCTATGTCGACCAGATTGTGCGCACGGACGCAGGCCTGAAGTTCAGGAAGCGGCTGTGTGTGTACGACAGCGAGATGATTCTGAACTCGCTGATCTATCCGGTGTGAAACTGTCGGGTTTTCAAACCCGCCCCTGTCCGCGCGGGAGCCGCGCTGCTAGACTCACGGCGCTTGGGTTAGCGTGCTAACAATATGACCCCGGCGGTTTGTAAATCAACACATCTGGAGACTGACATGAATCTGAAAAAAATACTTTCCCTGCTTGCCGGTGGCGTGCTCCTGAGCCTGTCGCAAGCGGCCCTGGCCCAGGTGCCGCAGTACGGCGCCAATGTGAATCTGGAGCAGGCGCGCAAGCTGGTGGCCGCCGCCGTCGCGGATTCGCGCCGGCAGAACCTGCCGATGGCAATTGCGGTGGTGGACAACGCGGGCCAGCTGGTGGCGTTTGAACGCATGGACAACACCCAGACCGCGAGCACCGGCATTGCGCAGGACAAAGCGGCATCGGCCGCCATGTACCGGCGTCCGACCAAGGTATTTCAGGACGTGCTGGCAGCCGGCGGGGTCGGCTTGCGTGTCTTGACGCTGCGTGGTGCCAACACGGTGGAAGGCGGCTTGCCGATTGTGGTGGATGGAAAAATAATGGGCGGTATTGGTGTATCCGGCGGCACGTCCGAGCAGGACGGCGTGGTCGCGAAAGCCGCACTTGACAGCCTGGGCAGGTAGTCGTCCGGGCAAGGTGGCTGGCGGCGGCTGCCGTCAGCCAGCCCGGGGTTGATCAGCGCTTCTGGTCCTGCTTCTTGCCGATTTCACTGCCTATCACCGCACCGGCGGCTGCGCCGCCCACGGTGCCCAGTGTGCCGCCGCCCAGTGCACTGCCTGCCACACCACCGAGCACAGCGCCGGTGCCGGTGCCAATTTGCTGGTTGGTCAGTGAGGTCCCACAGCCGGTCAGTGCGATCAGCGATGCGGCTGCGGCTGCCATCAGAATGTTCTTTGTCATCATGTTCACCTTTGTCGGATTGCAGGCAAGTCTCAAGAAGCCCGGGATCAAGCCTTGTTGCTACCTGTAGCTCTACTGTAGTTTTGGCATGCTGCCGCAGCTGTAGGAAAGGGCCTGCGCGTGCTGTCATCTGCCCGCGTCAGCACGCGCAGGGTCTTGCCCTCAGAGGGGCCGGTTGCGTGCCAGCGGCGGGTTTTTTGCAAAGTAGCGGCTGATGCCGCGCATCAGCGCGTCGGCCAGCTGCACCTGGTAGTCCTCGCTGCGCAGCTTGACTTCTTCGTCAGGGTTGCTGATGAAGGCGGTCTCGACCAGCACACTCGGAATGTCCGGCGCCTTGAGGACTGCAAAGCCGGCTTGCTCTACCCGTGGCTTGTGCAGCTTGCCGACGCTGCCAATTTCCCCGAGCATGGCGCCGCCCAGCTTGAGGCTGTCGTTGATTTGTGCCGTGGTGCTCATGTCGAGCAGGGCTTTTTGCACCTGCGCGTCTTTCGCCTTGACGTTGAGACCCCCGACCAGGTCGGCAGAGTTTTCCTTGTCGGCCATCCAGCGCGCCGAACTGCTGGAAGCGCCTTTTTCGCTCAGTGCAAAAACGCTGGCGCCTTGCGGACGCGGCGTGAAAAACGCGTCGGCATGGATGCTGATGAACAGGTCGGCCTGCACACGCCTGGCTTTTTGCACACGGATGTGCAGCGGCACAAAAAAGTCCGCGTCGCGCGTCAGGTAGGCGCGCATGTTGGGGACGGCATTGATGCGGTCGCGCAGGCGCAGGGCGATCTGCAGCACCACGTCTTTTTCGCGCGTGCCGCCCGGGCCTATGGCGCCCGGGTCTTCGCCGCCGTGGCCGGGGTCCAGCGCCACAATGATCAAGCGGTCGGTTTTGTTGCGGCTGCCTGCGGCTGCGGTTTCTGGCGGGCTGGCCTCCGGCGGGCTGAAAACTGCGGCAGGGCGTTCTTTCTGCGGGGCGGGTGCTGCAGCAGGCGCTGGATCGGCGCTTTTGCCGGGCGCCGGCCGGGTGGTCTGCCGCGCCATCAGCTCACCCAGCGGGTCGGCGGCGGCCGGCGCTTCCGGCTTGTCTTTCAGGCGCTCGGCAATCAGTGCGGCCAGCGGGTCGGCCACCTGGGTCGGGTACAGGTCAAACACCAGCCGGTGCTGGTAAGCGGCCACAGGCGGCAGGGTGAAAACCTGCGGCAGCATGGGCTGCTTGAGCTCGATCACCAGGCGCACCACACCCGGTGCGTTTTGCCCGACGCGTATGCCCGCGATGTTCGGGTCGTCGGGTTTGACCTTGGCCACCAGTTCGCGCAGCGCGGGAATCAGGTCAATCCCCTCTATGTCCACCGCCAGGCGCGGCGGCTCGGCGATGAAATAGTATTTGGTTTTCAGGCCGGCATCGGACTCTATGGTGACCCGGCTGTAGTCTTTGGCGGGCCAGACCCGAACCGCCAGAATCGAGGTGCCGCGCGCGATCTGCTGCACACCCAGCAGCAGCACCAGGGTGCCCATCTTCAGCGCGTTGCGCCGGTTTGGCCGGTCTGTCATGGCAGCAGTGCCGCGCCTGCGGCGCTGTGGGCGCTGAGGTTCACGGCGCGCACATCGCCGTCCCGCAGCTCCAGGGCGATGTCGAGGTCGGCGGCGGGCAGGTGTTCACCGGCCTTTTCCGGCCATTCCACCAGTTTGAGGCCGATGCTTGCGAAGATGTCGCGAAAGCCGGCTTCTTCCCACTCGTCCGGATCGTTGAAACGGTAGAAGTCGAAATGCCAGATGTTCAGTGGGTCGCCTGCCCCCTCGACGGTATAGGGTTCGACCACTGCGTAGGTAGGGCTTTTGATGCGGCCCGACACGCCGAGGGCCTGCAGCAGGTGGCGCGCAAACGTGGTTTTGCCGGTTCCCAGATCGCCGTGCAACTGGATCAGGGTGTTGCAGGGGGGTGGGGCTGCCAGCAGCTTTGCGGCCAGCACCCCGGCAAAAGCCCGGGTCTGGTCTTCGCTCGCCCAGGCAATACTTTTTACAATGAGCGGGTGATCGTTACTGGCCATCAATTCGTTTCTCAAATTCAAACGTGGGCGCGCGAGCTTGGATTTTCGCAAATTGGCATAGCCGGCGTGGATCTGTCATCGGCGGAACCCGGATTATCGGCCTGGCTCGCGGCCAGCTTTCATGGTGACATGAATTACATGGCGGCGCATGGTCTCAAACGGGCACGTCCGGCCGAACTGGTGCCCGGCACCGTCAGCGTGATCACGGCGCGCATGGACTATCTGCCCGCCTCCACGCCGCAAGAGCCGGGGCAATGGCAGGCGCTGGAGCTGGCGCGGCTGCAGCGGCCCGGGGAAGCGGTGGTGTCGGTCTATGCGCGCGGCCGCGACTACCACAGGGTCATGCGCACACGCCTGCAAAAACTCGGAGAGCGGATTGCCGGCCATGTGATTCCGCTGGGGCACCGCGCCTTCACCGACTCGGCACCTGTGCTGGAGGCCGAACTGGCTTCGCGCAGCGGCCAGGGCTGGCGCGGCAAACACACGCTGCTGCTCAATCGCGAAGCCGGGTCCATGTTTTTTCTGGGTGAAATTTATGTCGATGTGGCGCTGCCGCCCAGCGCGCCGGTGACACCGCACTGCGGCAGTTGCAGTGCCTGCATCACCATCTGTCCGACCCAGGCTATTGTGGCGCCGCACAAACTCGATGCGCGGCGCTGCATTTCCTACCTGACCATAGAACATGCGGCTGCGATTCCGCTGGAGCTGCGGCCACTGATCGGCAACCGGATTTACGGCTGCGACGACTGCCAGCTGGTCTGTCCCTGGAACAAGTATGCGCAGCGCAGCGCACTGCCGGACTTTGACGAGCGCGCAGGCCTGAGCGGCCAGCAACTGGTGACCCTGTTTGCATGGACCGAAGAGGAGTTTTTGCGCCACACCGAAGGCAGCGCCATCCGGCGCATAGGCCATGAGCGCTGGTTGCGCAACATCGCCGTGGCCATGGGCAATGCCTTGCGCAGCGGCGGCGGTTGTGATGAGGGCGGGGCGATCCGCGCCGCTTTGCTGGCGCGGCGTGCGGATGCCAGTGAGCTGGTGCGGGAACATGTGGCGTGGGCGCTTTCCCCGCCCATTATGAATCAAATCGGGCTCTAGCCCTTTGCTGGCTTACGTGGCCAGCTCCTGATTTTGTAGCATTTTGTGCGGCCCCTGGACCGCTCCCTATAATCACCCGGTGCCAGTCGCCCCGTCCTCCCGCCCGCTGTGGGCCCGCTTTGCCGCGTGGCTGGGGTTTCTTGCCGTCTTTGCGGCCCTGCTGGCCCCCGTGTCCATGCTGGCCGAAGATGTGCGCACCGGCCAGCTCGGCGGGTTGTGCAGCGTGGCTGGCGGCAATCAGCCGGGCAGCGACGACGCGTCGCCAACCGGCGGGCACTGCGATCTGTGTGGTTCGGCCGGTCTGGCCCTGTTGCCGCAGAACCCAAGCGGCGCCCGTCCCGCGACCGTCACCGCGATGGTGCTTGTTTTCGAGGATGTGGTCCGCTCGACCTCCTCGCCGGGGCTGCCTTTCAGCCGCGGCCCGCCTGTACTTTGAACTGAACCCGCCTCTGCGGAGGTTTGCCGCGCGCCAGTCTGAAGGCAGGCGCGTTATTCAATGTTCTTTCAAAGTCCGGATTTTTCATGACCGTCTCCATCACTCTCAAAATTGCAACCGCCTGCGCCTTGCTGGCCGGCGCTACACCCGTTTTTTCGCACATTGTTCTGGAGCAGGGCAGCGCCTTCGCGGGCAGTTACCACAAGGCAGCGTTTCGCGTGGGCCATGGCTGCCAGGGCTCGGCAACCACCGCCGTGGCGGTGTACATCCCGGCCGGTGTGACCGGCGTCAAGCCTTACCCCAAGGCCGGCTGGCCTGTCGCCATCGAGCGCCTGCCTGCGACGCAGGATGTCACGCTGCTGCGCTGGGCAGCGGGCAGCAAGGAGGCTGCCTTGCCGGACACCCAGGTTGACGAGTTCATCCTGCGCGCCAAAGTGCCGGAGACCGCCGGGCCGCTCTGGTTCAAGGTGCTGCAGACCTGCGAAAACGGGCGCAATGACTGGAGCGAAATTCCCGCGACCGGGACTTCCACCCAGGGGCTGAAGATGCCGGCCGTCCTGCTGCAGGTCAAGCCGGCCGAAGCTGCCGCGCCGCATCACCACTGAATCGCCACTGCATAACCCTTGTCTCCAGAAAGAAACTCCCATGAAATCAAAAATTGCTTTTTTGTTGCTGGCACTGTCGGGTGCTGCCCTGCATGCGCAAACCGTCGAAGTCAAGGATGCCTGGGTGCGTGCCGCCGTGCCCGGCCAGTCGGGCACCGGCGCCTTCATGAGCATCACGGCCAAAGAAGGCGCCACGCTGGTGGGCGTGTCGTCCCCGTTGGCCGGTGTGGCGGAAGTCCATGAAATGAAGATGGAGAACGACATCATGCGCATGCGCGCCGTCCCCGCGCTGGACTTGCCCGCCGGCAAAACCGTGCAACTCAAGCCGGGTGGCTACCACCTCATGCTGATGGAGCTCAAGCAGGCCTTGCCCAAGGGCAGCAGCGTGCCGCTGACACTGGTGTTCAGGGACAAGAAAGGCGCCGAAAGCAGGCTGACTTTGACACTGCCGGTCAGCGCCGCTGCGCCCGCCGCCGAGGCGGCGCACAGCCACAAACACTGACTATTTGGCTTTATCGCCGAGTCGCCGGTAAACGGTGGCGCGGCTGATGCCCAGTGCCCTGGCGGCTTTCATGATGTTGCCGCGCGCGTCGCTGACAGCTTTGCGTATCAGCGCGGTTTCCATGTCCTTGAGCTGCAGCGTGGGCACGGGCGCACCCCGGCCACCGAGCCGGCCGGCGGCGGGCGCTCGCCCGCGCAGCAGGGGCAGGGCGTGCAGACGCAGGCCGGACCACAAAGGCACGTCGATGGCTTGCGGATAAGCCATCGGATTGCTTTTGGCGGCGTCAAACAACATCTCGTAAGGCATGGCAAACAGCTCGCTGCAGTGCACCGCTGCCTGGCCGGCGTTTTGCAATGCGGGTACCATTTGCCGCGCCGCCGGGTTCGCGCCGCTGACCCAGCCATCCGGGTCCAGGCAGACCAAACCGTCCATGTCGTCGCCCAGGCTCTGGCTGGACCAGTTCAGGCGGAGCATCAGGTCGTGCGGCCGGTTCTGGATCAGCGCGTTTTCAATGCTGCGCGCCGACTGCACCACCAGGTGTTTGAGCTCCGGGCGTTCCACCGTGTCCACGCCGGTCAGGTCCAGCATGCCGGCGCAGCGGCCATCCGGTCCAAACAGCGGCGCACCGGCGCAGCTGTAAGCCGAGTTGGCGTTGAAAAAATGCTCGCCACGGTGCAGCCAGACCGGCTGCAGCTCGGTCAGAGCCGCGCCTATGGCGGTGGTGCCCACGCTGTCCTCCGACAGGTCCACACCTATGCGCGTGATCAGGTCCACGCGCCGGTCGCGCCGGTCTATCGCGCCATTGACATCGACCACCACACCCTGGGCATTGGTCAGTATGGCGAAATAACGCGTGCTGGCTATCGCGGCACCGAGTTTTTCCAGCACCGGGCGCGCAGCCTGCACCAGCACCTGATTGGCTTCTTCGGTGCGGCGCAGTGTTTGTGCTGACAACATGTCAAACGTGACCTGCTGCTCGGGTTTTTTTCCGCTGGCCAGGCAGCGTTGCCAGGAGCGTTCAATCCACGGCTCTGCCAGCAGGCCGGGCGGGCTTTGACCGCCCTGCAACACGGCCTGGCGCGCGTGGGCAATCTGCTGCAGGCGCTGCTCGGGAGAGGTCGGAAGGGCGGTCAGCATGGTGTGCAACGCTTTTTTGGTGTGCCGGAGATGCGGGGGGATGCCCGCAGTGGATGCAGCCTACCAGACCGTGGCAAGTGCGACCGGCGCCGGGCTGGATTTGCATCATTTTGAGAATATCGCGGCGCTTTGGCAAGCTCCTAGGGTTTAACCTAGTCGGGTGTTCAGTGGGCACTTCAACAATGGCTCAGTCCCAGTACTGCAGTCCGGAAATATCGAAACATGAAAGCGCGTCTTCGCACCCATGGCGGCGTTGCAACCCTTGCGAAGGCGTCCAGCCTTCGCTGCGGCTTGCGCCTTGCCCTGGGCACGAATCCATCACTTTCATTTTGCTTCGCTACTTCCGGATTGCAGTACTAGCCAACAACAAACAGCCATCAGGAGACCAGCCCATGCAAGTTCAGTTCAAAGTCAACGGCAAAGCCAAAAGTGTGGAGACGCCGCCCAACACCTTCCTGGTACAGGTGTTGCGCGAGCAGCTCAAGATGACCGGCACCCACGTTGGTTGCGACACCGCGCAGTGCGGCGCCTGCACCGTGTTGATGAATGGCCGCGCGGTCAAGTCCTGCAACATCCTGGCGGCCCAGGCCGAAGGTGCGGACATCACCACCATCGAAGGCCTGGCGGCTGCCGACGGCACCATGCACCCTATGCAGGCGGCCTTCAAGGAATGCCACGGCCTGCAATGCGGCTTCTGCACCACCGGCATGGTGATGAGTGCGGTGGACCTGTGCAAACACCACCCCAAGGCCAGTGAAGGCGAAATCCGCGAGTTGCTCGAAGGCAATATCTGCCGCTGCACCGGTTACCAGAACATCGTCAAGGCGGTGCAGCAGGGTGCTGCCGCGATGGCGACCTGAACCGGACCGGCACGCTTCACGCTTCTTGCGGTGCCGCCACAAGGCGCGCTGCTCCTTCACTGAATTAACTCAACCGTTTCTGGAGTACACACATGGGTGCATCCGACTTCGTCAACCTGCCAAACATTGGCACCTCGGTCCGCCGCAAGGAAGACTACCGCTTTCTCACCGGTGGCGGGCAATACACCGACGACATCACGCTGGCCAATCAGAGCTACGCGGTGTTTGTGCGTTCGCCGCATGCCCACGCGAAGATCAACAGCATCAGCACCAGCGCTGCCAAGGCCGCACCCGGCGTGCTCGATGTGTTTGTCGGTGAAGACGTCGCTGCCGACAAGATCAACGGCCTGCCTTGCGGCTGGCTGATCACCTCCACCGACGGCAACCCCATGAAAGAGCCGCCACACCCCATCCTGGCCCAGGGCAAGGTGCGTTATGTCGGCGACCATGTGGCCATGGTGGTGGCCGAAACGCTGGAGCAGGCGAAAAACGCCGCCGAGCTGGTCGAGGTCGAATACGAGGTGCTCAGCGCCGTGGTGCGTGTCACCGACGCGGCGAAAGCCACCGCCTTGCACGAGGCTGCCCCCGACAACCATTGCTACAAATGGGCGATTGGCGACAAGGGCCAGGTCGATGCGGTGTTTGCCAGTGCCGCTCACATCACCAAGCTGGACCTGACCAACAACCGGCTGATCCCGAATGCCATGGAACCGCGCGCAGTGATTGGCTCTTACAGCCGCGCGACCGACGAATACGTGCTGTATGTCTCCAACCAAAACCCGCACGTCGAGCGCCTGCTGCTGACGGCGTTTGTGATGGGCCTGCCGGAACACAAGGTGCGCGTGATTGCACCCGACGTGGGCGGCGGTTTCGGCTCCAAGATCTATTTGTATGCCGAAGACGTCTGCCTGACCTGGGCCTCCAAAAAGCTGAATCGCAACATCAAGTGGACGGCCGACCGCAGCGAGGCTTTTGTCAGCGACGCGCATGGGCGCGACCATTCCAGCCATGCCGAAATGGCGCTGGACAAGGACGGCAAGTTCCTCGCGATGCGGGTGCACACCGACGCCAACATGGGCGCCTATTTGTCCACCTTCGCGCCGGCCGTGCCGACCATCCTTTACGCGACGCTGTTGGCCGGCCAGTACACCTGCCCACAGATTTATGTCGAGGTCGATGCCTGGTTCACCAACACCGCGCCGGTGGATGCCTACCGCGGCGCCGGCCGGCCTGAAGCGACCTATCTGCTGGAGCGCCTGGTCACACGCTGCGCCTGGGAGCTGGGCCTGGCGCAGGACGAGATTCGCCGCCGCAACTTCGTGAAAGACTTCCCGTACCAGACGCCTGTGGCGCTGCAGTACGACGTTGGCGATTTCCATGCCCTGCTCAAACGCGGCAACGAACTGGCCGAGGTGGCGGGTTTTGAAAAACGTAAAACCGCATCAAGCGCCAAAGGCCTGCTGCGCGGCATCGGTTATTCCTGTTACATCGAGGCCTGCGGCCTGGCGCCCAGCAACATTGCCGGTGCGCTCGGTGCGCGCGCCGGTTTGTTTGAGTGCGGCGAGGTACGCGTGCACCCGACCGGCAGCGTGACGGTGTTCACCGGTTCGCACAGCCACGGCCAGGGGCACGAAACCACGTTTGCGCAGGTGGTCGCGGCGCGGCTTGGCATTTCGGTCGATGCGGTGGACATCGTGCACGGCGACACCGGGCGTGTGCCGTTTGGCATGGGCACTTACGGCTCGCGCTCCATGTCGGTCGGCGGCACGGCCATCATGAAGGCGCTCGACAAGATAGAAACCAAAGCCAAGAAGATCGCGGCCCACCTGATGGAAGCCAGCGATGCCGACGTCGAGTTTGCCAACGGCGAGTTCACCATCAAGGGCACCGACAAGAAGGTCACGTTCGGCCAGGTGGCGCTGACGGCTTACGTGCCGCACAACTACCCGCTCGACAAGCTGGAGCCCGGCCTCAATGAAACCGCGTTTTACGACCCGACCAACTTCACCTTCCCGGCCGGCACCTACATCTGCGAGGTCGAGGTCGATCCGGCCACCGGCGTGGTGCGGGTCGACAGCTTCACCGCGGTCGATGACTTTGGCAACATCATCAACCCCATGATTGTCGAAGGCCAGGTGCATGGCGGGCTGGTGCAGGGCATAGGCCAGGCGCTGCTCGAAAACTGCGTCTACGACCCCGAGTCCGGCCAGTTGCTGACCGGCTCCTTCATGGACTACGCGATGCCGCGTGCCGACGACATGCCCAGCTTCAAGCTGGACACCTTGTGCACACCGTGCAGCCACAACCCGCTGGGCGCCAAGGGCTGCGGTGAGGCCGGTGCCATCGGTTCGCCGCCGGCGGTCATCAATGCGGTGCTGGACGCGCTGAGGCCGCTCGGTGTGATCGACTTCGACATGCCGGCTTCATCCAGCCGTGTCTGGGAAGCCATACAGTCCGCCAAGAAATAAACAGCTAGCCAAGGAGAAAACCCCATGTATCCCTTCACCCTGGAACGACCCACTTCCCTGGCTGCGGCCGCGCAGCTGTCCACCGACGGCGCCAAACCCCTGGCCGGCGGCCAGACCCTGCTGGCCTCGATGAAACTGCGCCTGTCGAGTCCCGACCAGCTCGTCGACCTCAGCGGCATCAAGGAGCTGAGCAGCATCAAACGTGAAGGCAATGCCTTTGTGATTGGCGCTATGACGCGCCATCTCGATGTGGCCAACCATGCCGACATCAAGGCGGCGCTGCCGGCGCTGGCCGAGCTGGCCGCCAACATCGGTGACCGCCAGGTGCGCGCCATGGGCACGCTGGGCGGCTCGGTCGCCAACAACGACCCGTCGGCCTGTTACCCCAGCGCGGTGCTGGCGCTGGGCGCGACGATTCACACCACGACACGCAAGATCGCCGCCGACGATTTTTTCCTCGGCATGTTTGCCACCGCGCTGAACGAGGGCGAACTGATCACGGCGATCAGCTTTCCGATCCCCAAACGCGCGGCCTACATGAAGTTCAAGCAACCGGCCTCGCGTTTTGCGCTGGTCGGCGTGTTTGTGGCGCAGTTTGACGCAGGTGTGCGGGTCGCCGTCACCGGTGCGTCCAGCGGCGTGTTCCGCCACGCCGGACTGGAAGCGGCGCTCGGCAAAAGTTTCACGCCCGAGTCCGCAGCGGCGGTGAAGATTGCTGCAACCGACCTGAACAGCGACATCCATGCGAGCGCCGCTTACCGCGCCAACCTGATCAGTGTGCAGGCGCAGCGCGGCGTGGCGAAGGCGCTGGCATAGGCGGGCGGCACGCTGCCGGCCTGCAACCGTGCCGGCCGGCGGTTTCAAGCCATTTATGCCTCCAGCCCCCGATTGACGGGCGCAAGCAGCTATGGAAAAAATAGCGGCCGCGGCAAGTACTAAACTGGACCGATGACACCTTTTCCCACGATTGATGCCTTGCTGCAGGCGCTGCAGGGCGCCGGCTATTTTGCCGACCGCCGGCTGGCCACCGCCGTTTTTCTGGCGCTCAAGCTGCAGCGCCCGTTGTTGCTTGAAGGTGAGCCCGGTGTCGGCAAAACCGAGCTGGCCAAGGCGCTGTCTGTTGCGCTGCAGCGCCAGCTGATACGCCTGCAGTGTTACGACGGCCTTGAGCAGCGTGAAGCGTTGTATGAGTGGAATTACGCCGCGCAACTGCTGCACATGCGCGCCGTTGAAGGTCGCAGCGACTCTGCAGATGTCGAACGCGAGGTCTACCAGGACCGCTACCTGATACGCCGTCCCTTGCTGCAAGCACTGCAGGCACCGGCACCGGGCGCCGTGCTGCTGATCGACGAGGTGGACCGCGCCGATGAGCCCTTTGAGGCTTTTCTGCTCGAGTACCTCGGCGAGTACCAGGTCAGCATTCCCGAAATCGGCACCGTGCGCGCCGCCGTGACACCGGTGACGATTCTGACCAGCAACCGCACACGTGAGCTCAACGACGCGGTCAAGCGCCGCTGTCTTTACCACTGGCTCGATTACCCGGAGCGCGAGCGCGAGCTGGCCATCATCCGCGCCCAGGTGCCCGAAGCCGGTGAACAGCTGTCAGCCCAGGTCGCGGCCTTTGTGGACCGGCTGCGCCGCTCACCCCTGGGCAACGCTTTCCAGCGCGCGCCTGGCATTGCCGAAAGTGTGGAGTGGGCCAAGGCCCTGGTGGCGCTGGACACGCTGGTGGTGGACCCGGAGGTGGTGGCCGACACGGCCGGCATTTTGTTCAAGCAGCGCGAGGATGTGGCGGCTTTGACCCATGCGCTGGCGGTGGACTTGCTCAAGCCTGAAGAGGCTGAGGCCCGATGAAAACCTCGATGCCGTTCGGGCTGAGCCTGTCGAAGCCGGGCTTACCCTTCGACAGGCTCAGGGCGAACGGGTATCGGACAGAAAGGCACAAATCGTGCAATTAGGTGACGCGCGCAGCGGCAAACTCGCCGACAACATTGCCGGCTTTGGCCGGGCCCTGCGCCGCGCCGGTGTCAAGGTGGACAGCCAGCGTATTGGCCTGGCCAAGGAAGCGGCGCTGGCCGTCGGTATTGCCGGGCGGGAAGACCTGGGCGCCGCGTTTGAGGCCGTGATGATCAGTCGCGAGCAGGACCGTCTGGTGTTCCGCGAACTGTTCGACATCTATTTCCAGGACCCGAAAGTGGCTAACAAGCTGCTGGCGCAATTGCTGCCCAGCGCCGAAGGCAAGGCCGAACCGAGCAAGCGCCGGCCGCGCGTGCGTGAGGCCCTGGCGCCGCAAAAGGCTTTTGGCCAGCAGGCCAAACCCGCGACCGAAGACCAGAAGGTCGAGTTTGACGCGGTCATGACGGCCAGCGACATAGAGCGCCTGCAACATGCCGACTTCAATGCCCTGTCGGCCACCGAATACCGGCTGGTCGAGCGGCTGGCGCGCGACATCAAGCTGCCGCTGCCGATGTTTGCCTCGCGCCGCAGCCGGCCCGCCCGCAAGGGCAAGCGCATGTACTGGCCCGGCGTGATGCACCAGGCCGCGCGCACCGGTGGCGAGTTGATACAGCTGCCGCGGCTGGAGCGGCGTCAGCAGGCCCTGCCTTTGCTGGTGCTGGTCGATGTGTCGGGCTCGATGGAGCGTTATGCCCGGCTGTTGCTGGCTTTTTTGCATGCGGCCACGCGGCGCCATCCGCAGCGCGATGTGTTTGCCTTTGGCATGCACCTGACCGACCTGACGCCGGCTTTCCGCCAGGCCGACACCGACGAGATGCTGGCCCACGCCAGCGCAGCGATTGAAGACTTTGCCGGCGGCACACAACTGGGCGCCTCGCTGGCCAGCCTGCGCGAGCACCATGCGCGCCGCCTGGTCGGGCGCCGCACCATGGTCCTGATCATCAGCGACGGGCTGGACACCGGCGAGCCGGCCGATCTGGCGCGCGAGCTGGGCTGGCTGCGCCGGCGCAGCCGCCGTTTGCTCTGGCTCAATCCGCTGCTGCGTTTTGACGGCTACGCTCCGCTGGCCCGTGGTGCTGCGGTGTTGCATGCGCACGCCCACGGCATGCTGGCGGTGCACAACCTCAGCAAACTGGAGGAACTTGCGGCCAGCCTCGCGGCTCTGATGAAAAAATGATTTTCCCATTCAACTGACAACCAAGACAGAGGACATCCATGGACATGCAAGGCAGTCGCCAGCTCGCGGTGACACAACAACAGGCCTGGGATGCACTCAATGACCCGGCCGTGCTCAAGGCCTGCATCCCCGGCTGCGACAAGGTCGAGGCCACGGGCGAGAACCAGTACGCGGTGGCCATGGCCCTCAAAATTGGACCGGTGTCGGCCAAGTTCACCGGCAAGATCACGCTCAGCGACATCAACCCGCCGGCCAGCTACAAGCTGGCGTTTGACGGGCAGGGCGGCGTGGCCGGTTTCGGCAAAGGCAGCGCCGGGGTGGTGCTGACGCCGAATGACCAGGGTTGCGAGCTGTCGTACACCGTGCATGCCTCGGTAGGCGGCAAGGTGGCACAACTGGGCCAGCGCCTGATAGACGGCGCGGCCAAGTCCATGGCGGAAGACTTTTTCAAACGTTTTGACGAAGAAATGCAGCGCCAGCACCCTGACAGTTATGCGGCCAAAATGGTGATGGGCGAGATTGAAACCGGCTCGCCGCTTGCCGCGCCGGCCAAAGCGGCGATCCCGCTGTGGGTCTGGGGGGTGGGTGCTGCGGTGCTGGCGCTGGCCGTCTGGCTGGGCAGCTGAATACGCTGCAGCCGGCCTGGTAAAAGGAAAGCAAATGGAAAACCTCGATGTGATGGTCTTGCGTACCCTGCGCGACTGGCGCGCAGCGGGTAAACGCGCTTTGCTGGCCACGGTGGTGCGCACCTGGGGCTCGTCGCCCAGGCCGGTCGGATCCATCATGGCGCTGTGTGAAGACGGCGCCGTGGTCGGCTCGGTCTCGGGTGGCTGTATCGAAGACGACCTGATTTACCGCTACACCCAGGCCTATGCGGCAACCGGTGCGGGTGCGGAAAATAAAACCATTCCGTCAGGCCCGCCTACCTTTGTCAAATACGGCATCACCGCCGACGAAGCGCACCGCTTCGGCCTGCCCTGCGGCGGCACGCTGGAGCTGCTGCTCGAATACGACCCTGACGCGGATACGCTGGCCGAGCTGGTGCTGGCGCTGGAAGCCGGGCGCCTGACAAAACGCAGCGTGCGGCTCACCGATGGCGCGGTAATACTGGCGACCGCCACGGCACCGGCCGAACTCAGTCTCTCCAGCACCGAACTGGTCAACACCTTCGGCCCCGAATACCGCATGTTGCTGATAGGCGCAGGCCAACTGACCGAATACCTGGCCACCATGGCGCTGTTCAGCGGTTTTGCCGTCACGGTCTGTGATCCGCGCGAGGAATACCGCAGCGCCTGGTCGGTCCCCGGTGCCAAAGTGCTCAGCGACATGCCTGACGATGTGGTGATCGCCTTCAAGCCGGACCGGCGCAGCTGCGTGATCGCACTGACCCACGACCCCAAACTCGACGACCTGGCGCTGATGGAAGCGCTCGGCACCGACGCGTTTTACATAGGCGCGATCGGCTCGCGCCGCAACAACAACACGCGGCACGAGCGCATGGCCGAACACTTCGGCCTGACAGAAGCCGCCCTCGCGCGTCTGCGTGGCCCCATAGGCATTTACATAGGCAGCAAAACCCCACCGGAAATTGCCGTCAGTGTCATGGCCGAAGTGCTGGCCGTGAAAAACGGCGTCGTGCTGCCGCGCGACATGGAAGTGGCGCGCGCGAAGAACGAGCGTGCCGTGCCTGGCAACGATGCGGGTGAACTGGTGTGTGGCGTGGCCCGGGTGCCGTCCTGAGCCGCCTGCGCTGAGTCTTCAAGCAGTATCGGGCTCTGGCCCTTGTTTGACGTGCGCAGGCCGCTATTAAAAATATGGCAAAGTCAGGTGGCTCAGGGATGGGTTGCTGAGCTGATGAAACGCGGCGCCGCTCCCACTCGAATGGCACTTAAATCAGCAAAAAGGCTGTCATCCCGGCCCCCGGATCAAGTCCGGGGCAGGCCCGATCCGGGATCCATGCCGCATGTTCCACCGTTCAGGCCCGCGAGGCATTCGTGTCCTGCGCGCAACGCCAGATCGCGAACTGGTGCCGACAACTTTGCCGTTTTTACTATCCTTGACCCCTTGCGCTTTCCTTGGGGTAAGCTTTTGATAACTATGAAGAATTTACAAAAGCACCGGCCAGTTTATTTCGCAAGCGGCGATGTTATCCCGCAGTTTTGCGGGATATATCAGAGTGGGACGTCATCCTGAGGAACTACCCGCGTGGCTACCGCGAAGAATCATCTCTTCAGTGTCGACTTCTTTGACCTGCAACTCCGCTTTGCGAAGCGGGTAGCCGAGCTCTCTGGAGTCTCGTTCACGCAAGCCGTTGGAAGCCACACCAACATCTACGTCCGCCTCGGAATGGGCCAAAGGCTTGATATCACCCATTCAGACTGGCAAGACTATCTCGCAGGGTTGGGCACAGTGCACGAGAAGGCACAATACACACATGCCGTTCATGCCCGTCGTCTGCATGTTCCTGCAGGTCCAACGACCGCCAACGCCGTAGGCTGCTTCTCGTATGCGCTGATCGGACAGGATCTGGCACGGCTTCATTTCCACCCTGGGGAGCGCACATCCGGGTCCCCCCTTTCCATGGAGAACCGCCACCTCCGGCAACGCGAGTTGGCTACGCTGCTCTCGAAGCTGAGAGCCTCGTCGTCGTCGTCAATGCGAATCGTGGGCGCGTCGTGGCTGTACAACTTGCGATCCTACCGAAGCTTGTTTCCCGAACCGTATCTTGCCAGCCTGCAGCCCATGGCGCATCCCTATCAGCGAATGCCATTGTGGGGTCAGTTCCTTGCCCGCGATCGGCGCGTCAGGCCAGAAGCGAAGGCATGCTTCCTTGAAGGCATCTCGCAGGCATCCAGTCTGTCGGAGCTGGACCTCTGCTTTCCCTTCCCGGTATTGACAGCCACATCGCCCGCGACCTGTTTCTATGACCATATGGGTCTACAGGCACTCCAATGACGTCCAACCTTTCCTTCAAGCGAATGCTCCCCATGCCTCATTCACCCTTGCCCAAACACATCCAGGGCCTTCTCCTGGTCTTTTTTGTGGCCAACCTCGCGCACTTTGTGCATAACGCCGAGTACATCGCCTACTACCCGGGCCTGCCGTCCTGGCTGAGCCGGGACAATGTTTACCTGGCCTGGGTCGCCGGGGCCAGTGTTGGGCTTGCAGGTTTGCTGGTGTACAGAACGAAATGGAAAGTCCCGGGCCTGGTGCTGGTCGCGGCCTATGGCGCACTGGGTATCGATGGCCTGGCGCACTACACGCTGGCGCTGTGCTCTGACCACACCCTGGCCACCAATGTGACGATCTGGTTTGAAGTGCTGGCGGGTTTGTCTTTGCTGCTTGCATCAGCAGCATTGATAGGCCGGAATATCTCCGTGTGGGTCACAGCAAAAAGCTGATGCCCCGGCTTCTGTAGCGAGGAAATGGCTTCATGAAAATTTCTGCCAAAAAACGCGCGGCCAATGACAAACGTGTGGCCGACAACATCCAGGAGTACGGATGCCACGTGATCAGCGTTTTTGATCCGGAAGAACTGGAACCGTCTTTTTCCTACTCCGTCGGCATCCACGAGACCAGCGCTGTGCCAGAGGCCATCGTGATCGGTTTGAGGCCCAACCTCAGCGGTTTCATGATCAACGAGTACAACCGCCAGGTACGTGCGGGCACCCGTTTTCAGCGAGGTGTCCTGTACCCGGGTTTTATCGAAGGATTCGAGGTTTATATCGAACCCGTCCACCGAAAAAAGCGCCTGGCCGAGTACACGCTGGGCTGCGACCGCTACTACGGCGACAAGGCCTACGCTGTGGTCCAGATCGTCTGGCCTTCCACGGCCGGCGTATGGCCCTGGCAGAAAACGGCGTCCGAGTGGTTGGTGAACAACCAGCCCATGCTGGGGCGCGTCAGGCCCGACCGCGCGTGAGGCGGAAGCCTTCTATCGCTGTAGCCATGCTTTCATCCCTCACCACCATCGCCATACTGCACTGGGCTGTGCTGATACTGCCGGGGTTCAACTTTTTGCTCATCGGTCAGCTCGCGGCGGCGGGACAACACGGGACGGCCATGTCGGCGGTGGCCGGCATGACGGCGGCCACCCTGATGTGGGCCTTGCTGGCGGTGGCGGGCGTGGGCATTGTGTTCACGGCCTATCCCGCCGTGCGGCAGGCGGCGCAGCTGGCTGGCGGCCTGTACCTGATGTACCTCGCCATCAAGCTCTGGCAGGCGGGCCAGGCGCCAGACCCGGCATCGGCCCAGGTGATGGGGCCAGGCGCTGCCTTCCGGATCGGTTTTGTGACCAGCGCCCTGAACCCGAAGATCGCGCTGTTTTACGGCAGCGTGTTTGCCACTGCACTGCCCGCCCAGCCGTCCAGGACCCTGGTGTTTCTGGCGGTGGCGCTGGTGTTCATGAATTCAGTGGTCTGGCATTCATCCCTGGCGCTGGCCTTGTCCCGGCCAACCGTGCAACGCGCCTACTTGCGGCACTTTCGCGCGCTCAACCAAGTGGCGGGCCTGATGGTGGGGCTGATTGGTATAAAACTGGTCGTCACCACTATTCAGGAGTTTCCCAGCCGGGGAACCTGGTACTGAGACCTCCGATTTTCCTGGGTATGCTTCGCCATGACTGCAAGAGTCGCAGCAGGGTATGAAACTGAAGCCCTGATCGAAATGTTTGTTCCCTGATATCCATGACCCTCCTTCCCACCGTCATCGTGCTGGCCTCGGGCCGCGGTGAACGTTTCACCGCGTCTGGTGGCAGCACCCACAAGCTGCAGGCCTTGCTGGCCGGCAAGCCGGTGTTGCAGCACACGCTGGACGCGGTGGCGGCCAGCGGCCTGCCCTGGCACCTGGAGCAGGTGGGCCATCCCGGCATGGGGGATTCGATTGCGGCGGCCGTGCGGGCCACGCCCGATGCGGCCGGCTGGCTGATCCTGCCGGGTGATTTGCCACTGGTGCGCAGCGACACCTTGCGCGCCGTGGCCGATGCCCTGGGGCCACATGCGGTGGTGATCCCGCAGTACCAGGGCGTGCGCGGCCACCCGGTCGGGTTTTCCGCCGCGTGCCGCGACCAGCTTCTGGCTTTGGAGGGAAATCAGGGGGCAGCCCCCGTCGTTCGCGCGCAGGCAGCTATGAATTCAGTAGCAGTTCTGGAGCTCGACGATGTCGGTGTGGTGACCGACGTCGATACGCTGGACGATCTGGCGCGCGCTGAAAAGTTGCTGGCCGCGCGCCGGACCTAGTTTCAGCTTCGCGTGATCACCGCGCAGGCCAGGCGCGGCCCGGCGTTGCCGGTCGGCTGGGTTTTGTAGTCGTCCGGGTCGCGGTGCACGATCAGGCCTTTGCCGACGATATCGGTGATGCCGCTGCCGACCGCAATGGTGCTGGATTCAAAGCTGAACCGCGCCACGCCGCTGGCATCGGCCTTCAGGCTGGGCAGGTCGCCGGTGTGGTGCATGCCCGTGCCGTGGTTGCCATGTGGCGCGCCCGAGGGGTTGAAGTGTCCGCCTGTGCTCATGCCGTCGCCGCTGGAGCAGTCGCCTTTTTCATGCACATGAAAACCATGCTCGGCGTTCGGTTTGAGGCCGCGCACTTCACCGCTGACCCGCACCTTGCTGCCCGCCTGCACAAAAGTCACGCTGCCGCTGGTCGGGTTGCCCATCGTCGATTGCAGCTGCGCGCTGGCGCGTGGGCCGGACGACATGCTGGCGCAAGCGCCCAGCAAAGCGGTTGCTGCCAGAAGGATCAGGGGGGTTTTCATGTTTGTCTCCGGACGTGAGGGAATCAGGAAGAATGTCCTGGCCCCACTTTAGTCGGGCGGACTGGTGCTGGCAAGCCCGGCCTGCTCTTGCCTGTCCTGCTGCGCGAGCTGCAGCAGCCGGGCCAGGGCGGCGTCGGAAATGCCGTGGCTGTGCAAACTCTCCAGGGTCTGGCGGGCGTAGTCGTGGGTGCTGCCGTAACGCCCGCAGGAGTCGGCAAAAATCTGCTGGTAACGGGCCGGGCTCAGCTCGCCGGTGAAGTTCGGGCTGCGCCTGGACAGTGTGAAGGCCAGCGCCTGCACATGGCCCTTGGGCGTGTTGCAGCGCAGCCAGCGCGGGTCATAAACGCCGGTGACCATTTCGCGCAGCCACAGTGTCGCCATGACCTCAGGCACCTCATGCCGGGGCACCCGGTACACCACACCATGACAGCTGCCTCCCGACAGCAGGGCAAACACCAGGCCGGGACATTCGGGCGTGCCGCGGTTGATGCGGCTCCACATTTTGAGCGCCCGGTGCCAGCCGTGCACTTTGGCGCGCCGCTGCTCGCTGAAGTCGAAGTCCGGCCGCCAGATCAGCGAGGCGTAGCCAAAAATCCAGAGGTCCTCGCGGCCGCCCCACTGGTGCAGAAAACGCGCCAGCATGGGGGCCGGATCGCGCACCGGGTGCAGGGGGGAATGCGGGGGCGTGTCCACAGCCACACTTTACAATGACCTGCCTGCGCCGTCAGCGCCTTCGCCCGATTGGGGGGCTGCGGCAAGTGCCGGGGACAAGCCGGGTTTCACGGAGATTTTTTGCATGTTTTCGCAATCGGATGATGAACAACAGGGCCTGGTGCTGGGCCTGGTGGCGGTGGTGGTCACAGGGGTACTGGTTCTGGTCATGGGTCTTGCGCTGCATCGCCCCGCGGCCAACCCACCGGTCCATGCGGCGCCGGATCTGGCGCCGGTGCCGGCCGTCGCAAAACCCGTGACTGTACCGGCAGCTGCAGCAGCGGCCTCTGCCCCTGCCGGGCCTTACACGCAAGCCAGCTCCGATGCGGCCAGTGTCACGGTGGAATACGGCGTGGTGAAATTTTATTTTGCTTCCGGCAGCGCCGGGCTGGCCGGCGGCGCGGCCGATGCGCTGGTCGATGTGGTGAAGGCGGCCAAAGGCGGAAAAAAAGTCCTGATTGCCGGCTTGCACGATTCAAAGGGCAGTGCGCTGGCCAATGCCGATCTGGCACGCCGGCGGGCGCTGGCGGTGCAGGCGGCGTTGCAGGCAGCGGGTGTGCCCGAGCGCCAGATCAGCCTGCAAAAGCCGCAACAACTGGCCGGCTCCGGCGCGGATGCCGAGGCGCGCCGCGTCGAAATCACGCTGCAATAAATGGTGCTGGCGCTTGCCCCCGCGCGGTAACCGGTTTGTAACCGGCGTCTTTTCAAAGACGCGGTAACCCGCTACCATGAACGACGTAATAAAGTTACCAAACCGGCTCGATGCTGGCGCGCCCGCGCATCCCGCCGCAGCCCCACACACCCATGACCCTGCACCCCACCCTTGCCGCTGTGACCGACCGTATCCGCCTGCGCAGCGGGGCCAGCCGGCAGGCTTACCTGCAGCGCCTGGACGGCGCCGCCACCCGCGCCAGCAGCGTGGAGCGCATGGGCTGCGGCAATATTGCGCATGCGGTGGCCGGCATGCCGCGGGACGACCGTTTCAAGGTGGTCACGCAGCGTGCGCCCAACATCGCCATCGTCACTGCCTACAACGACATGTTGTCGGCGCACACGCCGCTGCAGTCTTACCCCGATCTGATCAAGTGGGAGGCACGCTTGCAGGGCGCCACGGCGCAAGTGGCCGGCGGTGTGCCCGCCATGTGTGACGGCGTGACCCAGGGCACGGCCGGCATGGAGCTCAGCCTGTTCAGCCGCGACGTGATTGCGATGGCCACCGCCGTGTCGCTGAGCCATGACATGTTTGACGCCGCGCTGATGCTCGGTGTGTGCGACAAGATTGTGCCGGGGCTGCTGATAGGCGCGCTGCATTTTGGCCATCTGCCGACGGTGTTTGTGCCGGCCGGCCCCATGCCTTCTGGCCTGCCGAACAAGGAAAAAGCCCGCGTGCGCGAACTGGCAGCGCAAGGCCTGGTCGGGCGCGACGAGCTGCTCGAGGCCGAGCTCAAGTCTTACCACAGCCCCGGCACCTGCACCTTTTACGGCACGGCCAACAGCAACCAGATGCTGCTCGAAGCCATGGGCCTGCATGTGCCCGGCACTGCCTTTGTGCCGCCGGGTGGCGACCTGCGGGATGAACTCACACGCGAGGCCGCGCGCACCGTGCTGGCCATCGTCAAGTCGTCGAAACGTTTTTCACCGATAGGGAAAATTGTCGATGAAAAAGCCATCGTCAATGCGATGGTGGCACTGCTGGCCACAGGCGGCTCGACCAACCATTTGATCCACTGGGTGGCGGTCGCACGGTCCGCCGGCATCGTGATCGACTGGAATGATTTTTCCGACCTGTCGGATGTGGTGCCGCTGCTGACCCATGTCTATCCCAATGGCAGTGCCGATGTGAACCAGTTCCAGGCGGCAGGCGGCACCGGTTTTGTGATCCGCGAACTGCTCGATGGCGGCTACATGCACGGGGATGTGCTGACGGTGCGTGCGGGCGGCATCCGCGAGTACACGCGTGAGCCCGAAATGCGCGACGGCCAGCTGGCCTGGCACGAGATGGGTGCGTCGAAAGACCTGGCCATCGTGCGGCCTGCCGCTGCGCCTTTCAGTGCCAGTGGTGGCCTCAAGCTGCTGCAGGGCAACCTGGGGCGCAGCGTGATCAAGGTGTCGGCCGTGCCCGATGACCGCCATGTGATCGAGGCGCCGGCGCGCGTGTTTGATTCGCAGGAGGACCTGCATCAGGCTTTTAACGCGGGTGAACTGGACCGGGATGTGGTCTGTGTGGTGCGCTGGCAGGGGCCGCAGGCCAATGGCATGCCCGAGCTGCACAAACTCACGCCGCCACTGGCGGTGCTGCAGGGCAAGGGTTTTCGTGTGGCGCTGGTCACGGATGGGCGTATGAGCGGCGCCTCGGGCAAGGTGCCGGCCGCCATACATGTGTCGCCCGAAGCGGCCGTGGGCGGGCCGCTGGCGAAGCTGCGCGACGGCGATGTGGTCCTGGTCGACTCCATCAGCGGTGTGTTGCAGGTCCGGGTGAGCGACGCGGACTGGGCCGCGCGCCAGTGCGCGCAGATGCCCGAGGCCTTGCGCCAGGCCAATGGCCTGGGCCTGGGACGCGAATTGTTTGCCGGCATGCGCAGGCATGCCTTGACGGCCGAAGAAGGAGCACCCTCATGGATGTGAAAGTGGATACCTATGCCGCCCTGACGGCGCTGCAGGTGATGCAGGATGCGCCGGTGATTCCGGTGATTGTGCTGACCGACGTGGCGCACGCCGTGCCGCTGGCGCGCGCTCTGGTGGCAGGGGGCATCCGCATGCTGGAGGTCACCCTGCGCACGCCGCAGGCGCTGGCCTGTATCGAGGCCATTGCGCGTGATGTGCCCGAGGCGGTGGTCGGCGCCGGCACCGCGCGCAGCGCGGCCGATGTGCAGGCCTGCGCCATGGCCGGCGCGCGTTTTATCGTGAGTCCGGGTTACACCCATGCAGTCGGCACGGCCTGCCGCGATGCGCACCTGCCGCTGCTGCCCGGTGTGGCCACCGGCAGCGAAATCATGGCGGCGCAGGAAGACGGCTACACCGAACTGAAGTTTTTCCCGGCGCTGCAGGCCGGCGGGCTGGCCATGCTCAAGGCCTGGAACGGGCCTTTTGGCGACGTGCTGTTTTGTCCCACAGGCGGCATCACGGCGGCGAATGCGGCCGAGTTTCTGGCCCTGCCGAATGTGGCCTGTGTGGGTGGCTCCTGGCTGGTGCCAGCTGACGCGCTGGTACGCGGCGACTGGGCCCGGGTGACCGAGCTTGCCCGGCAGGCGGCTGGGTTGCCGAGATAACCTGTTCTATGAGTCAAATGGGCCTCTAGCCCTTTTGTGATGGGCGTAAGCAGCTATTGAATTAATAGCGTTTCCCTGCCCTGGCTGTCATCCCGGACCCCGGATCAAGTCCGGGGCAGGCCCGATCCGGGATCCATGCAGGCAATCCTCCAACGCCGTTCGGGCTGAGCTTGTCGAAGCCGTCTTTGTCTTGGGCAGTGCAGTTTGCCAACAAGCCGGGGGTTGCCCGGCAGCAACTCACTTTCTTTTTGCGTCGCCAAAAAGAAAGTAAGCAAAGAAAATGGCGACCCGATGGTCTGGGTCCCTCCGCTGCGCTGCGGGCAACCTGCGGTGCTCGCCGAAAACGGGGCCGGGCTCGAACTCGCTGCGCTCAGACAATCGCCCGTCCTGATCCGTTTTCGGCTGCGCTCCTCGGCCCAGCCCGACGGGTGGGGAACAGCCAATGCGGGGACAAAAATCCGGAGCAGAAGAAGCGCGCAGCGCTTCTTCTGCGGGACTCCCAACAGGCCGTCATGTTTGCACGCGAGAGCAGCACACGCGGCCAAATGAAGTCCCCCTCCATCGCCCAGCGGGGCGAGGGAGGGGCTAGGGGTGGGAGTGGGGAGTTGAAACTACTGCCTCGAACCGACCGGGGGCGCGGCGTGAGGCCACCATTCAATAAATCACAGCATTGGACAAGGCACTCGCGCTGTACGAAGCTGGAGCTTGCCAACGTGGCCTGTGTCGGCCGCTCCTGGCTGGCACCAGCCGTTTTAAGCTGGCTCACCGCTGGTTTAAGCGTCAAACAAGGCTCTGGACCGCTTCCGGCGTCCGTGAGTAGCTATCAAAAACGGAGCAATGGCGCGGCCCCGCCGGCGTTGGAATTCAGGCGCCGAGCAGTCGCGCCACCGCCAGGCGTGCCTGCTGCCCGAGTTCTGCCATGTCCAGCCCCGGCACCGCGCCGTCGCGCACGATCTCGTTTCCGCCGCGCAGCAGCACCTTGAGATGCGCCGCACCGCCGCTGGCGACCGGGCCTATGGCCGGGTCGTGCAGACCGAAGTAGCGCGGGTCGCGGTCCAGGCTGTAGATCGCGATGTCGGCCGCCTGCCCGGGCGCCAGCGTACCGATGGCGGGCAGGCCCAGCACCTTCGCGCCGCCGGCCGTGCCCCAGCGCACCACATCTTCCACCGTGGCAGCCTGCGCCGCCTGCGCCTCACCCTGGCCACCGCGGTGCAGGGCCAGTGTGGCTTCGCCCGCACGGGCGCGCTGCATCAGCCAGGCCGCATGGGTTTCGGACAACATGTCGGCCGCCTCATTGGAGGCCGCCCCGTCGACGCCTATGGACACCGGGGCGCCCGCATCTTCCAGCGCGCGCACCGGTGCAATGCCGCTGCCAAGCCGGCCGTTACTTTGCGGGCAGTGGGCGATACCGGTGCCGGTGGCGCCCAGCAGCGCAATTTCATCGGTATCGAGCTTGACCAGATGCGCAAACCAGACATCGGGCCCGAGCCAGTCCACACTCTCGGCAAAACGCACGGGTGTGATGCCGTGCTGCGCCTGCACGGTGTCGTGGTAGTGCACGGTTTCCGACAGGTGTGAATGCAGGCGCAGGCCGTGGCGGCGTGCAAAGGCGGAACACTCGCGCAGTTCTTCGGGCCGCATGGAGTGCGGCGGTGTGGTCGGCGCCACCACCACGCGCCGCATGCTGTCGGGCGCGCTGTCGTGAAAACGTGCGGCCACGCGTTCGATGTCGGCCAGGTAGCCGTCCAGTGTCTCCGGACGCAGGCTGGGCGGCAGGTTGTCGGCCGCAATGCGCGAGAGCGTGCCGCCGCCCCGGCACAACACAAAACGCAGGCCCAGCGCTTGGGCTTCTTCAAACAAAATGGCCGAGCTGTCGTAAGGCATGCCGGGCCAGTAGTGGTAATTGTGGTCGGCCACCGTGGCGCAGCCCGACAGCGCGAGCTCGACCAGGCCAATCCGCGCGGCCAGCCGGAACATGTCCTCGTCCATGGCGGGCCGCAGCCGGAACGGCGTGGCGCTGAGCCAGGGCGTCAGTGTGGCGTTGATGCCCAGCGGATCGCCCTTGAGCAGGGACTGGAACAGGTGGTGATGGGTGTTGACCCAGGCCGGGTAAACCACGCAGCCGCTGGCGTCGATCTGGCGCTCGCCCGGCCCGGGCGTGAGTGTGCCCATGGCGGCGATCTTGCCGTTTTCGATGCGGATGTCGGGGCCGGCATGGCGCGCGGCGCTGCCACTCAGACCGGTCAGGATGGCCGTGGCATTGCGGATCAGCAGATTCATGCGGAGGCTTTTTCGAGCGTGGACACGTTGCCGCGGTGGATTTCTTCCTCGCCGTGCGCGCGCAGCAGCTCCAGCAACTGCTTGCGTATCACCAGACCGGGCTTGTCGGACGGCATGTGAAATTCGGCGCGGCGTGTGGTGTCCACACAGGCGTCGGCATCGGTGGCTTCGAGGATGTCGCGGTCTTCGGCGGTGATGGCTGCGTCCCAGTCAATCAGCTTTTGCGTGGAGCAGCTATCCTCGCTGTCGTTGCGGTACAGCCATTGCACCAGCATCATGCGTTCATCGTCTATCGGTGTCGCGCAGTTGTAAATGATGTGGTCTATGCCGCTGGCCGGGTAGGTGCAGCCAAAACGCCGCGCAAACGGCAGGTAATAACGGTTGATCAGATGCCGCTCGGTGATCGGCTCGGTCGTGCCCGTCACCGAATGGCCGGCTTCGATATTGCGGATAGGCACATGGGTTTCCGCCTCGAAGCCGTAGTCGGTTTCGGTGAAGGTATAAGGCGCCGGTTTTGGATTCTCCAGGATGCCGAAGTTGGCCTTGTGCACAAAAGAAAAGTGCGAGTTGTCGAAGGAGTTTTCCATCATGCGCAGCGGGCTGGTTTTCCATTCCTCGTAGAACTGGAAAATCCGCCGGTAACCGGGTGCGCCGTCTTCGGGGAAATGCGGAATCGGTTTGAGCGGGTCTTCCAGCGCGACCCAGACATAACCGTATTTCTCCTGGGCGCGGAAGGCCGGCACCCTGGCACCGGCCGGAATCAGCATGTCGGGGTTTTGTGGAATCCGCACGCAGGCACCGGTGCAGTCGTAGGTCCAGCCGTGGTAGCCGCAGACGATGTTGCCGTTTTCCACCGTGCCTTTGGACAGCCTGGCGGTGCGGTGGCAGCAGCGGTCGCGCACTGCGGCCGGCGTGCCGTCGGCCTGTTTCCAGAGCACGATGTCCTCGCCCATCAGCGTGAAGGGTTTCGGGCCGTCGTCCAGGTGCGACATCGGCATCAGCGCGTACCAGAAGCGGCGCAGCACCTTCTGCTTAGTGGTCAGCATGGGCCACCTCCTTCTGCACAGGGTGAATGCGGGTCCAGCCGAATTTTTCGGTCTCGCCGTGTTCTTGCAGCAGCTGCAGCAGGCGCTTGCGCATCAACATGCCGGGCCGGTCGCTGGCCATGCTCTGCTCGTCGCGGCGGCTCACATCGACAGGCGCATCGGCGTCCACCGATTCCAGGATGATCTTGTCTTCGAGCACCACTTTGGTGTCCCACTCGTTGAGCAGCGCGGCCGGGCAGTCTTCTTCGCTGTCGTTGCGGTACAGCCACTGGATCAGCTGCACGTGGTGATCGTCTATCGGTGTGGCGCAGGTGAAGATGGTGTGTTTGATGCCGCTCGGGTAGACCAGGCCCAGCTTGCGCAGAAAAGGCAGGTGCCACTGGTTGGAGAACTCGCGCTTGGTGGTTGGCTCGGTCGTGCCGGTGATGCGGTGCGACTGCGGCGGGTTGTTGATGCTGATGACCATGCTGGCCTCGAAGCCGTAACCGGTTTCGTCGAGCGCGAAGTGCTCGGGCTTGGGCTGGCCGCCCTGACCGAAGGTGCCGGCATGCACAAAGGCAAAGTGCGCCGAGTCGAAGGAGTTTTCCATCAGCCGCAGCGCGCCGGTGGCCCAGCGCTCGTCGAACTGGTGGATGCGGCGGTAACCCAGCGCTTCTTCCTCGGTGTCCAGCAGGGGCTGCAGCGGCTCGTCCAGCGCGACCCAGGCATAGCCGAATTTTTCCTGGCAGTGGAAGGCCGGCACTTTGGCACCGGCCGGGATCAGCATGTCGGGGTTCTGCGGAATTTTCACGCAGGCGCCCGAGCAGTTGTAGGTCCAGCCGTGGTAGCCGCAGACGATGTGGTCGCCCTCGACAGTGCCTTTGGAGAGTCTGGCCGTGCGGTGGCAGCAGCGGTCGCGCACGGCGGCCGGTGTGCCGTCGGATTTTTTCCAGAGCACGATGTGTTCGCCGAGCAGGGTGAAAGGCTGCGGCCCGGCGGCAAGTTTGTCCATGGGCATCACGGCGTACCAGAAACGCCGCAGCACGGGTTGTTGGGTGACTAGCATGGGGCGGACTCCCGACGAGCCGCCTCTAGGGAGGCCACGGCCCCCTCGGGGGGCAGCGAACGAATGTGAGCGTGGGGGTACATAGTTACTTCTTCAGGAACTGCAGCGTATAAGCCTGTTGCCAGTTCGGATTCGGCTTGAGCTGGCCGCTGGTCACCATCAGCTCGTAGGTCTGCTTCCAGCGTGCATCGGTCATCACGCCGGCACCGGCTTTGGCCGCATCACCGCCGTCGAGGAACTTCATCTCCTTCATGGTTTTGACCGAGTAGGCGATCAGCTCGTCCTCCATCTTGGGGTTGTCCTGCTTGATCAGGGCATTGCCCGGGGCCGGGTTGGCCAGGTAGCTGGTCCAGCCTTCCAGCGTGGCCTTGACGAAGCGCTGCACCAGCTCGGGTTTGTCCTTGATCATTTGCCGCGTCGTGACGATGGTGTTGCCGTACGGCGGGTAACCCTCGTTGGCGAACAGGAAGAACTTGACCTTCTGGCCGGCCTTCTCGGCGATGAAGGGTTCGGAGCCGGGGTAACCCTGCTGCGCTACATTTTTGTCGGCGAAGAAGGGCGCCATGTTGAAGGTGTAGGGCCTGGCCTGCTCTTCCTTCAGGCCGTGTTTGATCTTCAGCCAGGGCCACCAGCTGGTGCGGCCGCTGGTGGCCAGCAATACGGTTTTGCCCTTGAGGTCGGCCAGGCTGTTCACGTCGGGGTGTGTGACCATGCCCTGCGGCTCGAACTGGAACACGGCCGCGACCGTGGTCAGGGGCACGCCGTTCTCAATCGCCGACAGGGTCTGGAAGTCCTTGCCCATGATGAAGTCGGCCTGGCCGGCGGCGATGATCTGGATCGCATTGACCTGCGGGCCGCCCATCTTGATGGTCACGTCGAGCCCGTGCTTTTTGTAGATGCCGGTGGCAATCGCCTGGTAGTAGCCGCCGTGTTCGGCCTGGGCGTACCAGGAGGTCAGGAAGGTGACTTTGTCCTGGGCCTGGGCCAGGCTGGCCGTGGCGGCCAGTACAAGCACCGGCAGGATGTTGCGAACGAGTGTGGGCAATGACATGTGGGTTCTCCGGTTATGTTGATCAACACAAAGCGCCAGCATGGCGCACGACGGGAACAGTCCCGCCGCCAGAGCAATGACCCGTGGCTGGATGCCACTGCCTGCTTCTACTCTGAAAATCAAGATGCAAATTTCATGCCTTGCCAGGGCTTAGCGTGGCAAATAAATCGTGGCCTCCACTTCAATCAGCGCCGCGTCGCCGGGCATGAAACGCGACACCTCGACCACCGTGCTGACGGGGGCTTCGCCAGGAAAAAACAGGCTGCGCACCCGGTTGTAAAACGGGTAATGCCGCAGATCGCGGAAGTACTGCACCAGTTTGACCACATCGGCCATGTCGCCGCCATGTTCCTGGGCGATCTGGCGAATCCGCTGCAGCACAAACCAGCTTTGCGCGACCGCCGGGGCTTCGTAGATATCCACCGTCATCTGGCCGGTGACATAACCGAGACGCTTGAGCGATGCCAGGGCGTCGGCAGGCAGTTCGTCATAACTTTGCAATACCGCCTTGCGCGCCGTATCCACCGCAACCACGCCGCTGACAAACACAAAATCACCGGCGCGCCGTGCGGCCGCGTAACTGGCCATGGGTGCGCCGGCTGGAGCCGCTGCCTTGCCGTCCGCGGCCGCGCTCATGCCGGGGCTCCAGCCGGCTCTTTCAGCCAGGCGCGCACCTTGCCCGGATTGAGCAGACCCAGCGGGTCAAAACGCTGCTTGGCATCGAGCACGGCTTGTGTCAGCACGCCGCCGGCCTTGCCGTCTTCGACAATAAAAACATGCGGGTCGTTGATGCGGACTCCGTTGTCGCGGTAAATCTGCATGATCTCCTGCAGCCGCTCTTCGGTGCTGAAACGCACCAGCTGCAGCGCGGTGCAGGTGACCAGTCCGTCCATGCCGCGTATGTATTCGCAATGCATCAGCACCTCGCCGCCCAGCAATTTTTCCATGCGTTTGACCTGCTCCAGGTGCTGGCCGGGCACAAAGGCGCTTTGCAGGTAGGTGATGGACTTGTCCACCTTCAGGGCATTGAGCGTGGTGTGGTTCCAGGTGTATTCGACCAGGGTGCGGTTGCTGGCCGCCACCTCCGCAGCCGTTTTGCGGTAAGTGACCGTTCCCCGGTAGTGCGCAACCAGATCCAGCATGGCCGGCTCGCTGCTGGAGGCCACCAGCAGAATCAGCGCATGGCAGCCGGCCGGCAGGTAATCGGCCAGCTGCTTCATGTAGTCGGGGATGGGTTGGGCCAGCAGGCAGATCTCTTTTTTGATGATGCCGGGCGCACGCGCCAGCGCATCACCAAACTCCAGCGCTTCGTCAAAGCTGCTGAAGGTGGCGATGTGTTCGGACCAGTCGTGCACCGGCGCCAGGCCCAGCTCAAGCTCGAGCACCAGGCCGTTGCTGCCCCACATGTGGTGCATGGCCAGGGCCTCGGCGCCGCGCAGTTCGATGAGCTGCGGCTCTTCCTCAAAAGTCATGGCCTTGAGGCCCAGCACATTGCCGGGCGCGGCCAGCGGGCCGTAGTTGATCGAACCCACGCCGCCAAACCCGCCGCCGTAGAGCCCGCCCAGTGTGGCGCTGCGGAAGGTGGAAGGCACGCAGCGCAGCTCCAGGCCGGATGGGCGTGTGGCCTTTTCAAAGTCCGACAGGCGCATGCCGGCCTGGGCCCGGCCCGCACCGTCACGCGCCCACAAAAAACGGTTGTAGCCGCTCATGTCCAGCACCACGCCGCCGTGCAGCGGCACGACCTGGCCGTAGTTGCCGGTGCCGCTGCCGCGCAGCGTGACCGGCACGCGCAGTTTGGCGCACAGGCTGACCAGACGGCGGATCTCGTCCTCGCTGCGCGGCCGCACCACGGCGTCGGCGCGTTTGCCTTCGAGCTGGCGCTTGAGCACCGGGCTGAACCAGGAGAAGTCCTGGGACAGGCGCGCGATGCGGCCCTCGTCCGTGACCCAGTCGAGGTCGGGCAGGGCGGCATGGAGTTGTTCAATCGGGTGGGCAGGGGCGTTCACCGAAAATCCTTCAAGTGTTTTTGGGCTTTGGCCCTTGTTCGGCGGGCGCAAGCAGCTATTAAAAGCATAGCGTTTTGAGGCTCAGTCACGGGCCAGCTCGCTGGCATGCCAGGAGCCGAGCGCCAGTTGGGTCAGCCAGGCCATCAGCGCAAACAGGCCGACACCGAGCAGCGAGATCAGCAGCAGGGCCGCAAACATGCGCGGTATGTTGAGCTGGTAACCCGCCATCAGGATCTGATAGGCCAGGCCGGTCGCCGCACCGCCGGTGCCGGCGACAAATTCGGCCACCACCGCGCCTATCAGCGCGAGGCCGCTGGAGATGCGCAGGCCACCAAAAAAATAGGGCAGGGCGCTGGGAATACGCAGCCGCCACAGGGTTTGCAGCCGGCTGGCCCGGTTCATCACGAAGTAACTCTGCAGATCCGGGTCTATGCTGCGCAGCCCCAGGGTGGTGTTGGAGATGATGGGGAAAAGCGCCACCAGTGCGGCGCACAGCACCAGCGAGGCGGTGGGGTTTTTCACCCAGATGATGATCAGCGGCGCCACCGCCACGATCGGTGTGACCTGCAGCAAAACGGCATAGGGAAACAGCGCGGTTTCTATCTTGCGGCTTTGCACGAACAGGAAGGAGATCAGCACCCCGATGAAGGTGGCCAGCGCAAACGACAGCAGGGTGATTTTCAGCGTGACCAGCAGCGAGCCGCCCAGCGATTGCCAGTCGGTGACCAGGGTCTGGAACATCAGCAGCGGCGAAGGCACCAGGTAGGGCGGCAGTTTGAAACCGGTGACCAGCGCCTGCCAGCTGCCCAGCAGCACCAGCGCCACCAGGGCCGGGTACAGGATGCGCTGGACCCGCGGCGAAGTCAGCGAGAGGGAGGTGTGTGGCATGGTGTGTCCTCAGTGGGCTGTGTCGTCGCCGTCCAGGCTGGCGCGCAGCAGGCTGTCCTGCAGGCGTTTGGCATAAGCGGCAAAACGCGGCGTGACCATGAACTCGGGTGTGCGCGGATAGGGCTCGTCGATCAGCACCTCTTCGACAATGCGGCCGGGGCGCGCGGCCATCATCACCACACGGGTGGAGAGGAACACCGCCTCGTGGATCGAATGGGTGACAAACACCACCGTGAGTTTTTTGTCCTGCCACAGCGCCAGCAGGTCGGCATCGAGCTTGTGGCGCGTGATTTCATCAAGCGCGCCGAAAGGCTCGTCCATCAGCAGCAGGTTGGGCTGCACCACCAGGCTGCGCGCAATCGACACCCGCATCTGCATGCCACCGGACAGCGCGCGCGGCAAGGCATCTGCAAATTTGCCCAGACCCACCAGCGCCAGCGCGTCGGCGACCAGCTTGTCGGCCTGGGCGCGCGGCGTGTCGGCCAGGTCCAGCGGCAGCCGGACATTGGCGGCCACGCTGGCCCAGGGCATCAGTGTGGCCGACTGGAACACAAAGGCCAGCTTGCGCCCGGTTTGCTGCAGCTGCGCCACCGGCTTGCGCCACAGCAGCAGCCGGCCGTCGCTGGGTTCGAGCAGGCCGGCGACCATTTTCAGCAGCGTGCTTTTGCCGCAGCCCGAGGGCCCGAGCAGGGTGACAAATTCGCCCTCCTGCACCGTCAGGTCCACCGGCTGCAGCGCGACCGTCCCGTTCGGGTAGGTCTTGTGCGCCGACAACACCTCGACGGCCGGCATGCCCGCAGACACGGCCTCTGGCAGCTCCCGCATCAAGGCATCACCTTGAGGTCCTTGATGTAGTCAAAGTTGTAGGCTGTGGTTGGGCCCAGCTTGCCGGCGTCCACCAGCTTGTTGTCCAGCAAAAAGGCGTGGTTCTTGCGCACGCGGTCGATGTCCATGCTGCCAATGCCATTTTTGCTGGCGCCGCCGCCGGTCACAATGCCCATCTCCTTGAGCTTGGCCACACTGTAGGCCAGCTGCTCATCACTCATGTTGGGGTTGTCCTTCTTGATCAGGACATTGGCCGGCGCCGGGTCAGCCAGGTAACTTTTCCAGCCCTCCATCGTGCCCCTGACGAAAGCTTCCATGGCTTTGCCGCGGGTCTTCACCGTGTCTTCCATGCAGGAAATGGTGGTGGCATAGGTCGGCCAGCCGTGGTCGGCAAACAAAAAGGTGTTGGCCTTGACGCCGGCCTTTTGCACGGCAAAGGGCTCGGAGGTCAGGTAACCCTGTTGCACCGTGTTTTTGTCGGCCACAAAGGGCTGGATGTTGAAGGTGTAGGGCCGGGTCTGGGCATCCTGAAAACCGTATTTGCTTTTCAGCCAGAGCCAGTAGCCCTGCCGGGCCGAAGGCGCGATCAGTATGGTTTTGCCCTTCATGTCTTCAAAACGCTTGACCTCCTCATGGGCAATCAGCACCTGCGGGTCTTTCTGGAACACGGCGGCCAGCGTCACCACCGGCAGGCCGCCGCTGCGCGCCACCATCATCTGCAGGTCGCTGGAGCCCATGATGCAGTCGGTCTGGCCGGCGGCCATCAGCTGCAGGATGTTGACCTGCGGCCCGCCCATCTTGATGGTCACGTCGAGACCGTACTTCTTGTAGATGCCGGTGGCCACCGCCTGGTAGAAGCCGCCGTGTTCGGCCTGGGCGTACCAGTTGGTCATGTAGGTGAACTTTTCCTGGGCCTGGGCGCCGGCAGCCAGGGCCAGACCGAGCGAAGCGGCGACAAAAGTGCGTGCGGTGAGTTTCTTCATGGTGACCTCATGGAAAAAAAGGTTGAACACAGGGACAAAAAATCAGGGAGCGTGATGCAAGTTGCGCGCCTGCGACGGGGTCAAAGCGCCTGCTGGATATGGCCTTGCTGATGGCCATAACCCCAGGACTCGACCTCGCGTGTGACCCATTGCATGTGAAACAGGTCGGTCAGGGCCTGGACCCAGCTGTCGGCCAGCGTGTTGAGGATGTCGTGGCCTTGCTCGGCGGTGGCGCCAAACGGATCGCCAATCACGCCGCTGGGTCCGAAGTCACGCGCCGTCCAGGCGCAGGCCGGACGTCCGTCGGCGGACAGCACCTTGCTCGGAAACACTGGCGGAAAATTGGCGACAGCGCGCTCCATGTGCACGGTGTCGGGCGCCAGCGCCAGCATCAGTGCGGTCTCTGAATGGCCGGCATGCATGGCGAGCCGGCGCTCCTGGTCGGAGATGTATTTGCCGGACGAGTTGGCCAGGCGCGAGACATGGTAGGGAACGATGACGAAGTCGCCATGGCGCAGGCGCAACTCGCGCGCCGCCATCTCCAGCACCTGGGGCTGGCCGCCGTGGCCGTTGGCCAGCAGCAGCTTGCGAAAACCGGCGCGGTACACCGACTCGCCGATTTCGGTGATGGTGGCCAGCAGGGTCGTGCCGGTCAGCGTCATGGTGCCGGGGAAATGCAGGTGTTCGTCGGACTTGCCGTAGGTGATGGGCGCCAGGCCAAAAGCGCGGATGTCGGCCGGCAGGCGTTCCAGGGCCTTGCCCAGCACGCCGGAAGAAATCACGCTGTCGACCGAGCAGGGCAGGTGCGGGCCGTGTTGCTCGATCGCGCCCACCGGCAACACGATCACTGTGTTTTCGCGGTCGGGCAGGGCATTGATGTCGGTCCAGCTCAGGTAGGGCAGGAAGCGGTGGGGCGGGATGTAACCGTGGATCATGCAAACTGCCTTTCGGGCAAGGGGAGAATCGGAATACCGTTGCGCAGCACCACGCGCTGGCTGGCGCGCGAGGGCCAGCCCCAGGCGTCGGTCGCGGTGAAAACGATCAGGTCGGCCGGCGCACCGACCAGCGAGGCCGCACCCGCCGGCCCGCGTTGCAGCCAGTCGCGGCGACACAGGCTTTCGGACCAGACGTCAAACGGTTCATCGAGCTGCGCGGCCAGCACCGCCGCAGCGAGCGCTTCCACCGGGTCGTAGCTGCCGACCCGGCAAAACGGGTCCTGCACGTTGTCGCTGGCCAGCAGCACCGGGATGCCGCGGGCACGCGCCTCCTTGACCAGGGTCACACCGCGCTGGCGCGGCGTGCGGCCGGTCACGGCGTCCTGCAGCAGCAAATTGGTGATGGGCAGGGACACCAGGGTGATGGGCAGGGTGGCCACGGCATCCAGGGTGGCCAGCGCCTGGGCTTCGGGCTGCGCCGCGAGCGCACAGGTGTGGCTGCAGACCACGCGGCCGCTGAAACCGGTCTCGCGCAGGATCTGTGCCGTGCTGGCCAGCCCCTGCGCCTGCGGGTTGAGCTCTTCATCCACATGCAGGTCCACATCGAGCCCGGCTTCCCCGGCGGCAATAAACACATGGCGCAGCGCCTGCTCGTCCCAGTTGACGCTGTGCACAAAGGCACCCAGCAGCGCGTGTGCGCCGGTCGCCGCGACCTGACGGGCCAGCCGGCGTGCCTGCGCCAGGTCCTGAAACAGCGTGAGTTTGATCAGGCTGACCTGTTCCAGCTCGATGCGGCCCCGCCATTCGTCGGCCAGTGCCGCGATGACGTCCCAGGCCACCGGTGTGCTGTCGGGCTCCCACCAGTCGACATGGGTGCGCAGCTGCACGCAGCCCGCCGCCCAGGCCCAATCCAGCGCACGGCTGGCACGCGCATGGACGTCGGCGGCGGTCCAGTGCAGGCGGTCGGCCAGCATCGCATCGATGGCGCCGAGCAGCCCGGGCTGGACCTGCCCGAGGCGCGGCAGCGTGAAGGTTTTGTCGATGTGGGTGTGCGCCTCCACCAGGGCGGGCAGGACCGGCGCGCCTTGCAGGTCCCAGCGGCCGGCGCCGGCTGGGGCGGGTGTGGCAGGTGCGAGGGCAGTGATGCGGCCGCTGTCCAGCGTCAGATCGGCCAGCAGCGGCTGACCCGCAAGGGACGGCCAGTCGGCCGGCAGCAGCCAGCGCGGCAGGCGGGTATTACACAGCGCGGCTGGCGCGTTCATGCAAATCTCGCCATGGCGGCGCTGACCCGCTGCAAAAAGCGTTTGAGCTGGGGTTCGGTGGCCACATTCATGTGGTAATGCGCATGAAAGTCCACTCGCGCCGCATTGCCGGTCAGGCGCCGCATGTAACGCGTGATGATCTTGCGCGGCGGATCGCCCATGTACCAGGCGACCCAGCGCGGCCTGCCGTAAGTGACCACCGCCGAGATGCGCTTGATGTGGGTCAGCATGGGCTTCACATTCGCGGGGTCGCTGATGTCAAAGGCCACACCCGGCATGAAGAGCCGGTCGAAATAACCCTTGAGCATGGCCGGCAGGCCAAAACACCAGGTCGGAAAGCAGAAGACGATGGCCTCGGCGCGCGCCAGCCGCTCCACATGCCCGGCCAGCGGCAACTGGTTGGACGGCACCTCGTGGTAGCCCAGGCGCTCTTCGCGCGAGAGCACCGGGTTGAAGCCTTCGGCGTAGAGGTCGCAATCGTCCACGGTATGGCCGGCTGCCAGCAGGTTTTTCACCACCTCCCGATGCAGTGCGGCGTGAAAACTGGTTTCCACCGGGTGGCAATAAACGACCAGAACATGCATCAGCTGCAGCCCTTTAGCCCCCGCTGGACAGGGGAAAGGCCATGCACCGGCGGCGTGATGTGTGCACCATCTGTGTGCACTGCCGTGGGCTGGAGAAGGGGGAAGGGGCGGGGGTATTCAATTTTGACCAATCAATCTGATCGATTGGTCAGGAATACGCAAAGCTTGTGCCAGGTCAAAGACCGGCGCGGCCGCCCTGTGTCAGGAAAAGTGTCAGTAGGGCTTGATGCCGCAGCCGCGCAGGATCAGTGTGGTGAGTTCCTTCACCAGCGTGTCCCGGTCCGGCACCCAGTTCGCCTGGCCCGGTTTGATCAGCTGCTGCACCTGCAGAGCCGAGTCGGCATAAAACTGCGTCATGGCCCAGATGCTCATCAGCAGGGTGTGGGGATCGACCGGCTTCATCAAGCCGCGTTTTATCCACTCGTTGATCACGGCCACCTTCTGGCGTGTGCGGCGGCGCGAGTCCGGCCAGAATTTTTCGAGGTTGTGGCCACCATCGAGAACTTCGCGCGTGAAAATGCGTGACACCTCGGGCTTGTCGAAGGCCACATGGATCTTGGAGCGGATGTAGTCGCCCAGCACTTTGGCCGGGTCGCTGGAGTCGGCGGCAAACATGCCTTTCCAGTCTGACACCACTGACATCAGCAGTTCGCCGTACAGTTCTTCCTTGCCCTGGATGTAGTAATGCAGCTGCGGCTTGGTCAGGCCCGCGCGCGCGGCAATCGCCTGGGTCGAGGTGCCCTTGAGCCCGTTTTTGCTGAATTCGGCAATCGCTGCGGCGTGGATGGCGGCCATCATCTGCTCCCGGCTGCGGCGTGTATGGCGCGGGATTTTTTCAGAATCGGCGGCGGTGGATTTCGCCGCTTTCAGGGAGGCCGGCTTCATCGGTGAGGTGCGACTTTCTGTGGGCTCAGGGGGCTCGGGCATCGTAGCAGATGGGCTTGTGCGGGGTTCCGGCCCCACACGCCGGCAAGACCCGTCCCGCTTGTCGTAGCGAACCGGGGACGAAGCGTGATGCGCAGGTCCGCAGTATCACGCCAGATCGTAGCGATCCAGATTCATCACCTTGTTCCAGGCGGCCACAAAATCGCGCACAAACACCTCCTGCGCGTCGCTGGACGCATAGACCTCCGCGATGGCGCGCAGCTGGGAGTTGGAGCCGAAGACCAGGTCGACCACGGTGCCGGTCCACTTGAGTTCGCCCGTTGCCCGGTCGCGTCCTTCCAGCACGCCCTCGGCGGCCTCGGTCTTGCGCCACTGGGTGCGCATGTCCAGCAGGTTCACGAAGAAGTCCTTGCTCAGGGCTTCGGGTTGCCGGGTGAACACTCCGTGTTGGACCTGTCCGGTATTGGCGTTGAGGGCGCGCATGCCACCCATCAAAACCGTCATCTCGGGAGCCGTCAGCGTGAGCAGGTTCGCACGATCGACCAGCATTTCAGCGGCCGAACCCTCGAGTCCCTTGCGCAGGTAGTTGCGAAAGCCATCTGCAGCCGGCTCGAGCACGGCGAACGAGTCCACATCGGTCTGCTCTTGTGATGCATCGGTACGCCCTGGCGAAAAGGGAACCGTCAGCTCGTGCCCGGCTTTCTTCGCAGCTGCTTCCACCGCGGCGCAGCCACCGAGGACGATCAGGTCGGCCAGCGAGATCTTTTTGTTGCCGGACTGCGCAGCGTTGAAGTCCCGCTGGATCGCTTCCAGGGCCTGCAGCACCAGCGCCAGTTGGGCCGGCTGGTTGACTTCCCAGTCCTTTTGCGGTGACAGACGAATCCGGGCTCCATTGGCGCCGCCGCGCTTGTCGCTGCCGCGGAAGGTGGACGCCGAGGCCCAGGCGGTGGACACCAGCTGGGAGATGGACAAACCGGAGGCCAGGATTTTGGCCTTCAGTGCGGCGATGTCCTGCTCGGCGATCAATTCATGATCGACCGAGGGCAGCGGGTCTTGCCACAGCAACTGCCCTTTGGGTACCAGTGGGCCCAGGTAGCGGGCAATCGGCCCCATGTCGCGGTGCGTCAGCTTGTACCAGGCCTTGGCAAACACCTCGGCGAATTCCTGCGGGTTCTGGTGGAAGCGCCGGGCAATTTTTTCGTAGGCCGGGTCCATGCGCATCGCCATGTCGGCCGTGGTCATCATCGGGGCATGGCGCAATGCGGGATCGTGCGCATCCGGCACCGTGGTGGCTGCGGCCGGGTCCTTCGGTGTCCACTGGTGGGCGCCGGCCGGGCTTTTTGTCAACTCCCATTCATGACCGAACAGGTTGTCAAAATAACCGTTGTCCCACTGGATAGGGTTGTTGGTCCAGGCCCCCTCGATGCCGCTGGTGACCGTGTGCACGCCGTGCCCGCCACCGAACTTGTTGATCCAGCCGAAGCCCTGGTCCTCTATGCTGCCGCCCTCGGGTTCGGGCCCGACATACTGGCCCGGATCAGCCGCGCCGTGGGCCTTGCCGAAAGTGTGTCCGCCGGCGGTGAGCGCCACCGTCTCCTCGTCGTTCATGGCCATGCGGGCGAAGGTCTCGCGGATGTCGCGCGCAGAGCCTAGCGGGTCGGGCCGGCCATTCGGGCCTTCCGGGTTCACGTAGATCAGCCCCATCTGGACCGCGCCGAGCGGGTTCTCGAGTTCGCGCTCGCCGCTGTAGCGTTTGTCGCCCATCCACTCGGCCTCGGGTCCCCAATAGATTTCTTCGGGTTCCCAGACGTCCGCACGTCCGCCGGCGAATCCAAAGGTTTTGAAACCCATGGAATCCATGGCCACCGTGCCAGCCAGCACCATCAGGTCGGCCCAGGAAATCTTGCGGCCGTATTTCTGCTTGATCGGCCAGAGCAGGCGGCGTGCCTTGTCGAGGTTGCCGTTGTCCGGCCAGCTGTTGAGCGGGGCAAAGCGCTGGGTGCCGGAGCCGGCGCCGCCGCGGCCATCGGCGATGCGGTAAGTGCCTGCGCTGTGCCAGGCCATACGCACGAAAAATGGACCGTAGTGGCCGTAGTCGGCGGGCCACCAGTCCTGGGAGTCCGTCATCAGGGCATGCAGGTCCTGGACCACGGCATGTATGTCCAGACTCTCGAACTCCTCAGCGTAGTTGAAGGCCGCGCCCATGGGGTCCGACTGGGGTGAATTCTGGTTCAGCAGCCTGAGGTTGAGCTGATTGGGCCACCAGTCGGCATTGCTCCGCGCGCCCGCCGCGGTGGGTTTGAGGGCGCTGCTGGCGAAGGGGCATTGGGCTTCAGTGGACATGGTTTTCTCTCCGTTGGGTAATGCGTCGGGTGATGGCAACTTGTGATTCAGGAGAGTCTAGGTTGGGGGTATCGATAGATCCATTCAATAATAGTAATATCACCGATAGCTTATTATTATGCTGTGGACGCACGGCGCTCCGGACTGATCGGGCTGAGTCCGCACGCTGCGTTATGCTGGCTTGCTGTTTACAGGAGAGTTGCCATGGATGCCCCGTTCGACAAAGGCCTAGCCACCCGCAAGCAGGTGATGGGTGAGGACTTTGTAGCCAACGCTTTTGCCAACGTGACGGACTTCACCCGGCCCATCCAGGAGCACATCACCGCCAGGGCCTGGGGCGATGTCTGGCAACGACCCGGGCTGGACCTCAAGACCCGCAGCCTGATCACCGTGGCCATGCTCACGGCCATGGGCAAGCAGCATGAGCTCAAGGGCCATCTGCGCGGTGCGCTCAACAATGGGGTGACGCCGGCCGAGCTTCAGGAGGTGCTGTTGCATGCGGCCGTGTATTGCGGTGTGCCCACTGCGGTGGACGCTTTCCGCACCGCCGCAGAGGTGGTGGATGGCCCGAAAAAAGCCTGAGTTATTTTTGCTGACCCTACCCCAGCCGGGGAACGCGGACTACAGGGGGGCATGCGGACCGGGCAGCAAGATGATTCCCAGATTGCGCGCCGCAGGCCGCGTGGTTCAACCCCGAAAGGAAAAATCAGATGCATATCCAGGTCAACTCCAACCACACCATCCACACCGGTGAATCCTTTGAACGCTGGGCCAGCTCTACGCTGCATGAATCCCTGGGTCGTTTCAAGGACGACATCACGCGCATTGAGGTGCACATGAGTGACGAGAATGCAGACAGGATCAGCACCGACCAGAAACGCTGCATGATGGAAGCCCGGCTGGCGCATCATGAACCGCTGGCGGTCAACCACCACGCGCCCAGCCAGGACGAGGCTTTCCGGGGCGCCAGTGAAAAACTCAAACGGATGCTGGAGCACACACTGGGCAAGTTACGCGATCATCGGGCGCGCGAGTCCATCCGCCATGAGCCCGACCCACGTACCTCCTGAGCCTTCTGCCGCCCGGCGCCGACGATCAGCCACTCCGCAAAATCTGGCTGACCGATGAAAATTGCCCTGCTGTCCGACCTTCACGCCAATCTGCATGCGCTCGATGCCTGCATCGGCCATGCCAGGGGCCAGGGGGCGCGGCGTTTTGCCGTGCTGGGCGACCTCGTGGGTTATGGCGGCCAGCCCGCAGCGGTGATAGGCCGTGTGCGTGAGCTGGCGCGTGAAGGCGCGATTGTCCTGAAGGGCAACCACGACGCCCTGGCGCTCAGCCCGCCGGCCACCAGTGTCACCGTGGATCAGGCTGGCGCCGCCTGGACCCATGCGCAGCTCTCTCCCTCCGACCTTGATTTTCTGGCCGGGTTGCCGCTGACCTGGACCGAAGGCGCTGCTTTTCTGGTGCACGCCAGCGCGGATGCGCCGCAGCGCTGGCTGTATGTCGACAGCGCGCACCGTGCCGAAGCCAGCCTGGACGCGGCCTGCCAGGACGAAGCCGTGCGTTATGTTTTTGGTGGCCATGTGCACCAGCAAACCCTGTATTTCCGCAGCGCGAGCGCCAGGCTGATGCGTTTTGCGCCCACCCCGGGAGCCGCGATTCCAGTACCTGCGCACCGCCGCTGGCTTGCGACGGTGGGGTCGGTGGGCCAGCCACGCGATGGCAACCCCCTCGCCATGTATGCGCTGTTCGATGCTGTCCGGGCGGAGCTGACCTTTCACCGCGTGGCCTATGACCACCTGGCCGCAGCGGCCGAGATCCGGGCAGCGGGCTTGCCGGAGTTTTTTGCGCAGCGGCTGGAGCGCGGGCTGTGAAGCTGCTGGTTCCCGGCACGCTGCTGGACGGCTTTCGGGTGGGTGAATGCCTGCATGCCGGAGGCATGGCGCATATTTACCAGGTCAGTTATGCCAGTGACCCGCAACGCGAGCCTTTCCCCATGGTGATGAAGGTTCCGCGCATGACCGCAGGCGACGGGGCCGAGAACATCGTCGGTTTCGAGGTCGAGTTGCAGATCCTGTCGGTTCTGACCGGTCCCCATGTGCCGCGCCTGGTGGCTGCCGGCGACCTTGAGAAAATGCCCTACCTGGTGATGGAGCAGGTGCCTGGCGTCACCTTGCAGCAGCTGCTGGACGGGAGTACAGCGCCGTTGCCGGCGGGGGAGATCGCCCGGATCGGTGTCGCCATGGCGCACGCCGCTCATGGCCTGCACCTGCAGGACGTCTGCCATCTGGACCTCAAGCCCGCCAACGTGATGTGGCGACCGGACGGCAGCGCTGTGCTGCTTGACTTTGGCCTGTCCTGCCATGCCCGCTATCCGGACCTGCTCGCCGAGGAACTGCGACCTGCCGTGGGCTCACCCACCTGGATGGCGCCCGAGCAGGTGGTGGGTCGGCGGGGTGATCCGCGCAGCGATCTGTTTGCCATCGGTGTCATTCTTTATGAACTGGCCACGCGTGTACTGCCGTTTGGCGCCCCTCAGACCACCGCAGGGCTGCGCCAGCGGCTCTGGATGGACCCGGTGCCACCGCGCAACTTGCGCCCGGACCTGCCCGACTGGCTGCAGGAAGTTGTTTTGCGCTGCCTCGAGCCGGAGGCCGCGCGGCGCTATGCGTCAGGCGCACACCTGGCCTTCGACCTGTCGCACCCGCAGCAAATACGGATCACCGACCGGGGGCGGCGGGAGCGGCCCACAGGTTTTTGGGCGCACTTCAAACGCTGGGTACGGGCTGCGGGCATGAACTACCAGCCCAGCGCGTTGCCATCGCGGCAGATTGACGCAGTGCCCATCATCATGGTGGCGGTGCCGAACCGGGACGTGAGTGACGCCACCCTGTACTCCCTGCGCAACGCGGTGACGCAGGCGCTGGGGACGGTCCCCGGTGCGCGGCTGGCTTGTGTGACAGTGGTCAATCCGTCCGAAACACCGGGTCATGACAGTGCGACCAGCGAGACGACGGTGCACCGGCGTTACCTCGGCATGTTGCGGCAGTGGGCTCTGCCGCTGGCCCTGGACGGACAGACGGTGTCCTTTCACAGCCTCGAATCCGGCGATGTGGCCCAGGCGCTGCTGCGTTATGCCGAGGGCAACCACGTCAGCATGATCGTGATGGGCGCCGCCACACACGGCTTGCAGATGCAGCGCCTGCTGGCCACCGTGCCCATCAAGGTCGCCATGGCGGCGCCATGCACGGTGGTCCTGGTCAAGCAGGCTTTGCCGTTTGACCGGCTGTCCCGGGAGCTGCCGGCCAGCGGGATGCAGTCCTGAACCCGGCAGTATTTGCAGCGCTGGCGGGTTCAGTGACTATGAATGGAGCAGCAAACAGTCAGCCTGCCATCAACTTGTGCACCAGATCGGCGGTGGTGGAGGCTTTGTACTTGCGCATCAGGCGGGCGCGGTAAATTTCCACCGTGCGATGGCTGATCACCAGCGCCCTGCCAATTTCCTTGGAGGTCATGCCGTCCAGCAGGTGCGCGGCCACTTCGCGTTCGCGCGCAGTCAGCTCCGCCTTGACCGGACGCCGCGAACTGAGGTCTTCGAAGCTCCAGATGCCGGATTCGTGGGGTGCCGCGCGGTTCAGGGCCCGTCCGGTGACATGGCACCAGAAGGTTTCTCCCTTGAGCCGGCCGTCCAGCCGTTTCATGATGCGGTCATCGGCGTAATGGCCTTTGGCATTGAGGATGGGCAACATGCGCGCGCCTATACGTTCGTACTCATCGGCGCTGGGGTACAGGATCTGGAAGGACTGACCCATCAACTGCTGACGGGTGGCGCCAAACATCTCGCACAGATGCTGGTTGCAGTCCACAATGGCGCGGTTGCGCGACAACACCAGGCCAACGGGGGCCATGTCAAATGCCAGACGGTAGTCGATGTCCATGAGGGTGCAGGCGCGGGTTTGACTTTACGGAAAACTACGTACTTGGTTAGGTAGTATCGTAAGGCTTTTCAAGTTCGTGTTGAAGTTTCCAGGAGATTTTTGTGAACAAACTTTTTCCCTCTGCTGCCGACGCGCTGAAGGGCGTTGTCAGCGACGGCCAGTTGCTCGCGGTGGGTGGTTTTGGCCTGTGTGGCATTCCGGAAGCGCTGATTGAAGCCCTGAAGGCCAGCCAGGTGAAAAACCTGACCGTGATTTCCAACAATGCCGGTGTTGATGGTTTTGGCCTCGGCAAGCTGCTCGAGACGAGACAGATCAAAAAGATGATCTCCAGCTACGTCGGCGAAAACAAGGAGTTTGAGCGCCAGTACCTGGCCGGTGAACTGGAGCTCGAGTTCACGCCGCAAGGCACGCTGGCGGAAAAGCTGCGCGCCGGCGGTGCCGGCATTCCCGCCTTCTTCACCAAGACCGGTGTGGGTACCCAGGTGGCGGACGGCAAGGAGCTGCGCGATTTCGATGGCGAGACCTATGTGATGGAGCACGCGCTGGTGCCCGATGTGTCTCTGGTCAAGGCCCATGTGGCCGACAAGTCGGGCAATCTGCAGTTCCGGCTGACCGCGCGCAACTTCAATCCGGCTGTGGCCATGGCCGGCAAGGTCTGCATTGTCGAGGTGGAGAAAATTGTCGAGACCGGCGAACTTGCGCCCGACCAGATTCATCTGCCGGGGATTTACGTGCACCGTATCGTGCTCAATGCCCACCCGGAAAAGCGTATTGAAAAAAGAACCATCACGGAAGCAGGGGTCTAACCATGAGCTGGAGTCAAGATCAAATGGCCGCGCGTGCGGCGCAGGAACTCGAAGACGGGTTTTATGTGAACCTGGGCATTGGCATTCCGACGCTGGTGGCCAATTTTGTACCGGCCGACAAGGAAGTCTGGCTGCAGTCAGAAAACGGCATGTTGGGCATAGGCCCGTTTCCGGTTGAAGCAGAAGTGGATGCGGACCTGATCAATGCCGGCAAACAAACCGTGACCACCATCAAGGGCTCGTCGATTTTCGGCAGCCACGACAGCTTTGCCATGATACGCGGCGGCAAGATCAACCTGAGCATTCTGGGCGCCATGCAGGTCAGCGAAAAAGGCGATCTGGCCAACTGGATGATTCCCGGCAAGATGGTCAAAGGCATGGGTGGTGCGATGGACCTGGTGGCAGGCGTCAAGCGCGTCATCATCCTGATGGAGCATGTCGCGAAGAAAAAAGACGGCACCGAAGACCTGAAAATCCTGGAGAACTGCAGCTTGCCCCTGACGGGTGTGGGCGTGGTGGACCGCATCATCACCGATCTGGCCGTGATGGACGTGACCCCCCAGGGCCTGAAAGTGGTTGAGCTCGCCCCCGGGGTCACCCGCGAAGCGCTCCAGGCCAAAACCGGCTGCAAGCTGCACTGAAAGCCGGCGAATCGGTCTGTTTTGTGCAGACCGCTTCTTGCTGTTGCGGCACTACCGGCGCCGACAGCACCATCCAGCCTCCCCACTTGCCCGGTGGGCTGGTGCCGGCGACACTTTCCAGCAGTTGTCGCCCGCGAGACATGAGGCGCCCATTCTGCGCGCCATATTCCCCTGCGCTTGAGCCAGCCGATCCGGATTTCTTTCCGGGGCTCTCCACGCAAACTGCTCGTCAGAGTGTGACGCAGGGGCCATACTGCCTGTATTCCGCAAGACAAGGTGTCCTTGCCGGCAGTTGTAACAAATTTTTGCATTTGGGCTTTCAAACGCATAATTCCCATTCAGGATGGCTCCCAAAGAGTTATGCGATACATGAGAAATCTTTAACAAGTATTTGAAAACATGAGTGTTCTTTACCTGGATCACTTCGGTCTTACGACAGATCCCTTCCGCATAACGCCAGACACCGGTTTCTTTTTTACAGGCGGCCAGCGCGGCGATATTCTCGAAGGGCTGATCGTCGCGTCGCTGCACGACGAAGGTATTGTCAGTGTGGTCGGTGAGATTGGCATGGGCAAAACCATGCTCAGCCGCATGCTGCTTGAGCGCCTGAGGCCGCTGGCGTCTGACACCGTTTATCTGGCGAATCCGGTTTTCGACCGCGACGAGATTCTTGGCGCCATCGCCAACGACCTGATGCCTGAGCCGCCGCAGGGCAACCGGGCGCACATGCTGGCTGGCCTGGAGTCGGTGCTGATCGAGCGTTATGCCCAGGGACGGCGCGTGGTGGTGGTGATCGACGAGGCGCACAGCATGCCGGCCACGACACTGGAGGAAATCCGGCTGTTGTCGAATCTTGAAACGACTCAGCACAAATTGCTCAAAATTGTGCTGTTTGGCCAGCCGGAGCTCGATGAGTTGCTGGCCGCACCGCAGTTGCGGCAGGTCAAAGACCGCATCAGCCACAGGTTTGAGTTGCAGCCGCTCAATGCGCAAGAGGTATCGGCCTACCTGATGTTCCGCCTGCACAAGGCCGGATGGAAGGGCGGCGAGCTGTTTGACGCGGCAGCCCTGGGCTTGCTGGTTCAGGCTTCCGGAGGGCGTACCCGCAAGCTCAACATGCTGGCCGACAAGTCGCTGCTGGCCGCCTACGCGGAAGGGGTGCAGCAGGTCGGTCTGGATCAGGTGCGCCGCGCTGCCAGCGACAGCCTGCCCGGCTCAGGGCGCGGCTCGGGCTTTGCTGGCGGGACCGCATCGGGCGGCGGCGCAGCCTGGCGCTGGGCCGCCGGGGTGCTGGGGCTTTTGCTGGCCTTGTGCCTGGGTTATTGGCTGGGCAATGGACGGCAGTCGCCGCGTGGGGAGCAGACTGCGGCGAGTCAAGCAGTGCTGCCGGCCGCGCCCGTGGCAGCCGTTGCACCCATGCCGCCAGCCGCTCCGGTAAAAGCGCAAACCTCGCCGATTGCCCCGACGCCTGTTGCAGTTGGTGTGTCGCAGCCCGCCGTTCCCGCCAACAAAGGGGCTGGCGTCCAGTCTGTGCCCGGTGTGGCAGGCCGGCCCCTGACCGGGCAGCCTGCGGCGCTTGACGCGGCGTTGGCAGCGGGGCTGATTGACGGTTCGCTGGCAGTGCGCATGCAGGCGACCGACGCATTTGTAGCGGCGCCTTCCACCCGGGGATTCACCTTGCAGTTGTTATCCCAGCGCGCGCCGCGTGATGCCGACCTGCTGGCCATGGCCAATGAAATCCGCGCTGCGCTGGACGCCTCGCCCCAGTCTGCTGCGCCTGTGCTGGTGCACAACCGCCTTTACCGGCAGCAGGTTTTCCATGCCCTGTACGTCGGGCATTTTGAAACCCGCGCAGCCGCGCTGGAATTCATACAATCATCTCCTTCGGCCGTCAGGCGTTACAAACCTGTTGTACGCAGCCTCGAAGCCATCCGTAAGGAGCCTCGCCCTTGAAAAACCGATATCCCGCCAACCGGCGAGCCTTGTGCATTGCCGCGGCCACGCTCTGGCTGGCCGGCTGCGCCACGCCGCCGCCGCCCTTGTTGCGCGGGCATCTGGCCGAAGAGCCCTCTGTCGTGCCTGCGATGGCCGATCCGGGCAGCAACGCGGTCAACATACCACCGCTTTCTGCCGGTGCGCCGCGCCTGCCCGCACCACGCGCGGTCAAGCCGCAGGAAACTTACAGTGTGGTGGTCAGCAACGTCAGTGTGCAGACCCTGCTGTTCGCGCTGGCCCGTGATGCCAAGCTTAATCTCGACGTGCACCCCGGCATCAGCGGCAGCGTCACGCTCAATGCGCTGGATCAAACCATTGGCGAGCTGCTGGACCGGATCGCGCGGCAAATTGACATGCGGTATGAACTGGAGGGCAAAAACCTCTTTGTGCTGCCTGATGCGCCATTTCTGCGGCTGTACAAGGCCGACTACCCCAACATCGCGCGTGACTCGCTCAGCAGCACCGGGTCCGAGTCGCAGGTGGCCACCACCGGGCAGGGCAGCGCAACGAGTACCGGCAACTCCTCTTCCGCGTCGATTCGCAATACCTCGAACAACCGCTTCTGGGTCACCCTGACCGAAAACATACGCGACCTGCTGCGCGAAACCGACCGGGTGATTGACACGGCGGCCCCCGCCGCACCGACCGCCGCGCCAGCGGCAGCGGCCCCCACCATTGCCGGCGCGGCTGGCGTGGTGGCACGTGCTGTGGCGGGCGGGCCTGCGCCTGCCGCCGCAACGGCTGCACCAGCAGCTGCGCCGGTCCCCCTTTACCGCGAGGCCGCCTCGGTCATTGCCAACCCCGAGACCGGTGTCATCAGCGTGCGTGCCACCGGCAAGCAGCATGCGCGGGTGCGCGAGTTTCTCGACCAGGTCGTTGGCAACGCCAGGCGGCAGGTTCTGATTGAAGCCACGATTGTCGAGGTGGCACTGACCAATGATTACCAGCAGGGGGTCAACTGGTCCATCATCCGCAACGCGGTCTCACCTGGCGGCACTGCCTTGGGGCTGGCGCTGGCGCCCGGCGGCGGCACGCCGCTGCGCACCGGCGTCAACCCGCCCTTCCTCGGCACCTTTGCCGCATTCCGCACCGGCAGCAAAACCGACATTTCTGCAGCGGTTCGGTTGTTGGAGTCCTTCGGCAAAACGCGTGTGCTTTCCAGCCCGAAAGTCAGCGTCATGAACAATCAGGCAGCCCTGCTCAAGGTGGTGGACAACAAGGTCTATTTCACCATTTCAGTCACGCCCGGTACCCCCGCGTCCCTCGGGGTGGCTGCCACGCCAGCGGTCTACACCACGACGATCAACACCGTGCCAGTGGGCTTTTTGATGAATGTGACAGCGCAGGTGGGGGATGATGACGAAATCACGTTGAACCTGCGTCCGTCGGTATCGCGCATCACCAGTTACGCCAACGACCCCAGTCCCGCGCTGGCGCAGGCCGGCATCACCAACCGCATCCCGGAAATTCAGACACGCGAGTTTGAGTCGATCATGAAGGTGCGCGACGGTGAGACCGCGGTTCTGGGCGGCCTGATGCAGGACGACCAGAGCAATGCCACCGACCAGATTCCCGGCGTCGGCAACGTACCGCTGGTGGGTGAGCTGTTCAAGGTGCGCAGCAACCAGTCGAACAAGAGCGAGCTGGTCATCTTCCTGCGCCCCACCATCCTGCGCGACTCCAGCATTGACGGCGATGCCTCCTTTATCCGCAGCCAGTTGTCCATAGGCACACCGGTTCCAGCAGGGCGTCGCCCATGAGTTTGCTGCTGGACGCACTGCGCCGGGCCGAGGAAGACGCGCGCAAACGCAAACAGGACGCGAGCGAACCGGTTTTGCAGGAGTCGCCGGCGCCTGGGTTTTCCGTGCAGGAAGCGGTGGCGGCCGAAGACGTTTTTCCACTGGAGCTGGCAGACGTTGAAGCTGCGCCGCACGCAGCTACAGAGGCGGCGAAAGCAGACACAGACACCGGTTTTCCCGAGCTGACGTTGGCGCTGGCTGAGCCCCCCGTTGCAGCGGCCGAAACCGGGTCGCCTGGCGCTTTGGTGCTGCCGCCAGCCAGCCCGCGCATTCCTGTTCAGTCCTATGGCCGCTACGTCAGACCTACCGGCGCCCAGGCCGAGCAAGAGGCGCGTTTTGCCGCCAGTCAGGCCCGGGCGGGTGCGCCAGCTGAAAGCAAACTGAACCCTGGCAATGTCAGCCCGGCACCGGTGCCGCCCGCCGTGGACGGCAGGGCCCAGGCCGAGGCAGCCCCTCCCGCGGCGGTGGCGCAGAGTGTCCTGCAGCAAGCCCGTGCCACAGAACGCAGGGCGCTGTCGGCTGCCAGCGTGATGGCAGGCAAGCTGCGTCCGCGTGATGCCGGCAAGCGCCGGCAGTGGATACTGGGTGGCATCGCCCTGGTAGTGGCGCTGCCCTTGCTGGTTTTTCTCTTTTTTGGCGATGCGCTGCTGGGGGGCAAAAGCACGCTGGTGGTGGCCAATCCTCCCCGGGTGACAGCGCCGCTGCAGGAAAACACACCTGTGGCGACAGCGGTCGACCCCGCTGGCGCCGCAGCGCCGGCTGCCAGTGTGGCTGCGTCATTGCCGCATGCAGCCGGCAATCTGCCCCCATCGGCGGCAGCTGCCCCTTTACCGCCATCAAGCCCGCAGCCGGCAACAGTCAGCTCCGTTTCAGGTGCCGGGCCTGCCAGCACCGCCACCCCGCGCCCGCGTACCGCGGCACCGGCATCGTCGCGAGCTGCAGCAAGAGCAAGCGGGCCAGCTGCTGCCAGCGGCAGCGCGCCCAGCGCCGCAGTGGCCCTGGTGCCGAACGCCGGCACCCGGCCGGCCTCGCTCATGGATGCGGCTTACGCCGCTTACCAGGCCGGCAAACCGGCGGAAGCCACGCGCCTGTACCAGGACGTGCTCAGGGCCGACCCGACCCAGCGCGACGCCTGGCTGGGGCTGGCTGTCATTGCCCACGCCGGCAATCAGCGTGAACCCGCGATGGATGCGTACAAACGGGTTTTGCGCCTGGAACCGCAAAACGCCACGGCGCTGGCCGGCCTCAGCAGTCTGATCACCGCCGCCGGCGAGCCACAGCAGGAATCGCGCTTGCGTGAAATGCTGGCACGCGCACCGCAGGAGGCCGACCTGAACAATGCCCTCGGGCTGGTTCTGTCCGGTGAGCAACGCTGGTCGGAAGCGCAACCGCTGTTTTTCAAGGCGCACTCGGCGGCCCCACAGGAAGCCCAGTTTGCCTACAACCTGGCAGTGACGCTGGACCACTTGCGCAAATCAGCCCTGGCGGCCCAGTACTACGAAACTGCGCTGGGCCTGGCCGCAGGCAGGGCATCGGGTTTTGACGAGGCCAGCGCGCGCAACCGGCTGACCGCCCTGAGGGCGCGTGGACCGGCGGGGCCCGCGCGATGAACGCCAAGCTCGACGTTTACAACCCGACGTCGTTTTACCTCGAGCTTGAGCGCAGCGGCCTGATCACGCCCGACCAGGCCGAGATCGCCTGGACCGAGCGCGAAAAACGCGGTGGCTCTTTTGGTGACATCCTGGTCAGCCTGGGCATGCTCTCGCTGGATGACCTGACGGCGATCATGGCGGCGGCCAGCGCCACAGAAGCCATCCGCCTGGGCGAGATGGTGCCCGACGACGGCGCCATCCAGCTGATTCCCAAAACGCTGGCGCAAAACTACGATGTTTTTCCGGTCGGGTTTGACGACGAGACCCGGCAGCTGACGGTGGCCATCAGCGACACCAATGATGTGGTCGCCATGGACCAGTGCCGCTCCGCCGTGCCTGCCGATATCTCGCTGCGCTGGCGGCTCGCTTCCAAGGCCGACATCAAGTCGGCCATCGACCGTTTTTACGGCTACGTGCTGTCGATAGACGACATCCTCAAGGGTTTGCGCACCGGCAAGATGGACGACAGTGCGCTGTCCATGCGTGGTACCGAAGCCTTTGCGCACCCGATTGTCCGGCTGATTGATGCGCTGCTGGCCGACGCCGTTCTGGAAGGCGCCTCCGACATTCACTTTGAGCCCGAAGAAGGTTTCTTGCGGATACGTTATCGCATCGACGGTGTCATGCGCCAGGTGCGTGTGTTGCACAAGCAGTACTGGCCTGCGCTGTCGGTCAGGCTCAAGGTTCTTTCGGGCATGGACATTGCCGAAACCCGTGCGCCGCAGGATGGCCGCATCTCCATGGTCATACGCGGCCACGATGTGGACTTTCGCGCGGCGGCGCAGCCGACCATCCATGGCGAGAACTTTGTGCTGCGGGTGCTGGACAGGCGCAAGTCCATCGTGCCGCTGGAGCAGATGGGCCTGTCGCCGGGCCGCATGAAAACCCTGCGCCTGATGCTGGTGCGGCCTTACGGCATCATTCTGGTCACCGGGCCCACCGGTAGCGGCAAGACCACCACGCTGTATTCCATCCTCAATGAGATGAACACCGAAAGCGTCAACATCATGACGCTGGAAGACCCGGTGGAGTACCCGATGGCGCGCATTCGCCAGGCCTCTGCTGCCGACAACCCAAAAATGGATTTTGCCAATGGCATCCGGTCCATGATGCGGCAAGACCCCGACATCATTCTGGTCGGTGAAATCCGCGACCACGAGACCGCCGAGATGGCTTTTCGGGCCGCCATGACCGGGCACCAGGTGTTTTCCACCCTGCATGCCAATTCGGCGGTGCTGGCTATTGCGCGCCTGCTGGATCTGGGCATTCCGGCCAGTGTGATGACCGGCAATCTGATCGGCATTGTGGCGCAGCGCCTGGTGCGCCTGCTCTGCCCCAAATGCAAAGAGGCCTACGAGGCCGGCGAGATTGAAAAATCCCTGCTGGGCGCTCCCCCCCATGCAAAGCTGCTGCTGTATCGCGCCGTAGGGTGCAGCCACTGCAAGGCGCAGGGTTACAAAGGGCGTACCAGCATCATGGAGCTGTTGCGTTTTGACATGGGACTGGATGACTTGTTGTCGCGCAATGCCCGCACGCCCGAACTTCTGGCCCACGCGCGCGCCAGCGGCTTCACCACCATGGCCGAAGACGGGCTGGAGCGCGTTCTGGCCGGTACCACCTCACTGGAAGAGGTGGCGCGCGTGGTGGACCTGACCCGTCTGGCCGCCTGATGCTGGAGTACAACTACCGCGCCATCAGCCCCGAGGGCCGGACCATCTCGGGGCGCCAGTCTGCCACCAGTGAATCCGATCTGGAGGCGCGCCTGGGGCGCATGCAACTGGAGCTGCTGAAGGCCTCGCCAGTGCGCGCGGCCTCGCTGTTTGCACGCAAGCGTTTGGAGAGCAAGGAGCTGATCAATATCTTCATCCACATGCAGACCCTGAGCCAGGCGGGTGTTCCCCTGTTCGACTCGCTGATTGATCTGCGTGATTCGGCCGATACGCCGACAGTTCGGCGTTTTATCTCTGACCTGGTGGATCGCATCGAGGGTGGGGCCAGCCTGTCCGATGCGCTTGAACAGTCGCCCGCAGGCATCGACAAGGTCAACATCAGCCTGATCCGGACCGGAGAAGCAACCGGCAAGTTGCCGGAAGTTCTGGCAGAGCTGGTTGAAAGCCTGAAGTGGTCAGACGAGATCACGGCGCAGACCAAAAAGCTGCTGACTTACCCGGTGTTCGCCGGTACCGTGGTGTTGGGGGCGGTGGGCTTTTTGATGATTTACCTGGTGCCGCAATTGCTGGGTTTCATCAGGAACCTCGGTGGGACAGTTCCCGTGCAGACCCGTGCGCTGGTGGCTTTTTCCAGTTTTCTTGTCAACTACTGGTACACCATTCCATTGGCCATTGCCGTGATCGCGTCGGCCTGGGTGGCGGCGATTCGCCTGTCTCCGGCGGCCAGGCTCTGGATAGACAGCGCCAAATTGCGGGCACCGGTGTTCGGGCCCATTCTCAAAAAGATCATCATGGCGCGGTTTGCCAAGTCTTTCGGTCTGATGTACCGAAGTGGGGTCTCCGTGCTGGACGCACTCGGCTTTTGTGCCACTTTGTCCACCAACGCCGCGTTTCGCAAAGCCATAGGGGGCGCGGCACTGAGCATTTCCCAGGGGCAGAAAGTGTCGGACGCTTTTGCCGCCACCACCTTGTTCCCTGCGCTGGTGGTGCGCATGATCCGCGTCGGCGAGAGCACCGGTGGGCTGGACAAGGCGCTGGAAAACGTCAGCTATTTTTATACCCGCGAAGTCAACGACGCGATTGAAAAACTCCAGGGCCTGATCCAGCCCGTCCTGACGCTGGTGCTGGGCGGCATGATCGCGTGGATCATGTCCTCGGTGATGCTGCCGATTTATGACCTGATTTCCAAGGTCAAGTTCTAGGACAGGCCCTGGCCATGGATAACTTTGCCATCGTCATTGCGCAGCAGTCGGTGCACTTGTACCGCTTGAGCGGCGCCAGTGCCGATGCGGTAGCGACTGCCGGTGCAGACGAGGACCCGCAGGCCTGGGTGGCCGCGCACATGCCGGCGCGTGGCAATTGCTCGCTGGTCAGCGACATCATGGACGAGGCGTATATCCGCAGCGTTCTGCCGCCCATCTGGCTGGCCGGCACCCGGCAACAGTTGCTGCAGCGCAGATTGCAGCAGCAATTGCGAGACAACCCTTACCGCGCTGCGGTGCTGATGCCTTCGGGCTCCTGGCGCCCACCGACCCGTGTCAGCCTGATTGGGTTGGGTCAGAGCGAGCGCATTGGCCAATGGCTGGCCGCCCTGACGGCACGCCATGTGCGGGTCAAGGGCTTGTGGCCGCTGTCGGCGCTGATTGCCCTCGAAGTCAAAGCCAAAGCGCCACGGCGCCCTCGTGCAGAAACGGCGCAGGCAGGGGGGGCGCGCGAGCCTGCCAGCCTGCGGCCCACACTGGCGCTGGTGGCCACGCCGGCCGGCCTGCGGCAGGTGCTGGTGCGCGGCAAGACCCCCTTGTTCTCGCGCCTGGCCCTGAGCGTGGGTGAAGGCAGCCTGTCGGCCGGCTTTGTGCTGGCCGAAGCCCGCAGGACCGTACAGTACCTGATTTCGCAGGAGTGGCTTGGCAGTGCCGCCCAGCCTGTGGCCACGCAGATGTGGCTGCCCTTTGATGACGATCAGGCCCTTCAGGAGGTCAGCGACGACCCGGTGCTGGATGTTCAGTTCATCGAAGCTGTGGATGACGCTTATGCCAGGTTGCTGCCGCGGCTGAAAGCTGTTTCCGCGCAACTGCAATTTTTGCCCGATGAATCGCGTATCCAGTGGCGCGCGGCGCAGTTGGCGGCCACAGCCCGGTATGGCGGTATCACCGCTCTGGTTCTGGCGGGGTTATGGTCGGCCGATTTGTTGTGGTTGTCATGGGGCAAGCGCAGTCTGGCGCAGGAGCAATCGGCTCAAGCTGAGGCCATCAACCTGCAGGCCCGTCAGGAGGTTTTGCGTGCCAAGGGCGACTTGAGCGACGCTGGCCTGGCGGTGTCGGCGGTGCAGGCCTGGCAACAAACTGTGGCCGTGCAGGCCGACCAGTTTGCCGGCCTGCAGCGCCTTGCCGGCGCGTTGCAGCTGGCGCCCGGTGTTGAGGTGCAGAAAATCAGCTGGCAACTGCCGCGCTTGCCGGTACAGGCGCCCGGCGTTGCGCCGGCAGCGGCAGAGCCTTTTTTTTGCCCCAAAGCGGCAATTGCCGCCCCTGCTGCAGAGGCCGCTCCCGCAGCCGAGCCGCCGAAACCGGCCGTGGCCTTGCTCAGCGTCAGCGCTACGCTTCCCCTGAATCTGACCCAGCGCCAGGCCCTGCAGCTGCAGGACGCGCTGCTCGCAGGTTTGGGTGGCGCAGGCTGGACAGCCGCAATCATCAAGTCCACCATCACCCTGGACCCGGTGCAGGTGCAGACCGGCACATTGGGTGAGGTCGCCGCACGCACGCTGGAGCTGTGTGTGCAAAAGGCAGCACCGTGAGTGAGCTGGACACACCGCGCAACATCTGGCGCATGGCGGCCAGACCGCTGGTGTTGGGCGCAATCATGGTGGTAGCAGCTGCAGCCATCGCCGGCGGCGCCAGCTGGCTGGCACAAAGTATTGCACTGGAGCAGGGCAAAGCTCAGGCCGCGCTGGACGCCGCCAACAAGTCTTTGCAAAACACCCAGTCGGACCGCACACGGCTGGAAGAAAACCTGCAGATGTTTGGCAAGCTCAAGCAATCGCGTTTTGCAGCCGCGCCCGACCGGCTGGCCATGCTGGAGACCCTGGAGGCAGCGTCCCAGAACATGCGCAAAAGCACTTTGGTGTGGGAGCTGGGTGCGCAGGAAAAACTCAAGGCTTTGACCGATGACAAGACCGGGGCCACCGTGGCCCAGTTGGTGCGGGTGCCGATGAAGCTCAGCGCCAGTGCCATTCATGAGGAAGAGTGGTTGAATTTACTGGCGCGCCTGCAAGGCTCGGGCGCCGGATATTTCACGTCTGATAGCTGCGTGTATGACCGGAAAATGCTGGTTCGCCAGTACACTTCGGTGCCTTCCGTGGACGTCAAGTGTGATCTGTCGTGGCTGTATGTGGTGCCAGAAGGCGCAGTGCCGAAACCGCCATGAGGGCAGAGTCATCCATGAGATTTTTCATCTCTTTTTGCTCCGAGTGTTGGGCAAAAGTCCGCATTGCTTTGTTTGCGCTGTCTGCGTTTCTGGCCTGCGCAGCACTTGCGCAGGCACCGTTGCCGGGGGTGGCGGCTCCTGCCGCAGCATCGGTGCCCAGCCCACTGGGCGGGCTGATTCTTTCGCCCGCCCAGCGCCGCAGTCTGGAGCTGGTGCGCAACACCGCCAGCGGTGCAGACGCCGACGCCCAGGTGGTCCCGGTCAATGGGCCGCTGGCCGCGGCTTCCGACCTGCCCGATACGCTGGTGGTCAGCGGGGTGGTGCTGCGCTCAGGCAACCGCAGCACCGTATGGATCAACAACCAGCCGGTTTATGGCCAGGATGCGGTGACGCCCCTGCGCACCCTGGCAGGCCAGGCCGGGGTGTTGCAGCAGGGCGCAAAGGACATGAGCGTCAAAGCCCGTGCCGGGCAGGTGATTGATGTGCCGTCCGGACAGACGGTTGACTTGTTGCCGCCCGGGTCTATCCGGATCATTCCGCCCAAGGCGGGCGCGGCTGGTACTACCCAAAAGGAATAAATATGGCCAGACATTGTTTCAGCTGCGTGCTTTTTTCGCGTGTGTCCAGAACACGGCAGGGCGGATTCAGCCTCGTGGAAATTGCACTGGTGCTGGTGATCATCGGCCTGGCCCTGGGCGGCATTGTGGCGGCCATAGGTCCGCAGCTCGACAATAAAAATGTCAGGGATACCCAGGAGCGCATCAAACTGGCCACGGAGGCCATCACGGCGTTTGCCATTGCCAACCGCCGTCTCCCATGCCCTGCGAGTGCGGCGAGTAGCGGCGACGAGTTGACCGTCGGCCTTCGCGGGCAGTGCGCTAATTTCAATGATGGTTTTGTGCCCGCGCGTACGCTCGGGCTCGGCGAGCGCGGCGCGAACGGCACCATGCTGGATGCTTGGGGTTTTGGCATCCGTTATTCCGTCACTCAAGTGACTTACAACGGTGCCGGCAATGCGCCGGCCCCTATAGATTGCACCGTGACGCTGTGTTATCCATTCACACAGCTAGACGGTATAAAGAGTGCTTATTTTGTCAGCGGTAGCCCTGTCGCTGCTGCCCAGCAACCTGCTGTCGCGCTGCTTCAGCAGGTGTGCGCGTCGTCGACCGGTATCACCGCGACCACTTGCGGGGCTGCAGCTGCAAATCTCGTCGCGCAGCCTGCTTTCGTTGTCTGGTCGACCAGCCGCAACGGTGCCGAATTACCTGGCGGCAGTGGCGCTGACGAAGCGGCCAACCTGGACGGCAACGTCGTTTATGTGACGCACCCCCGCACTGAACCTGCCGCGACAAATGGGGCATTCGACGACATTCTGCAGTGGCAGACAGTCGCTACAGTATTTTTTAACTTCACAAACATGGGCATTCACAAATAGACCATGTCCGACAAGCGCACCGTCCTCGTCGTTGAAGACGACCCCTCTCTGCGCGACTGGTGGTGTGGCTCGCTGGAAGACATGGGCTACCACGTGTTGTCGGCGGGCTCGCCGCCGCAGGCCCTGGGCCTGTCGCGGCAGTGCCCGACCCCGGTTGAACTGGCCCTGCTTGATCTGGGCCTTCCTCCGCATCCCAACGAGCCGACCGAAGGCCTGGAACTGTTGCGCCTGTTGATTCTGGAACAACCTTCGCTGAAAGTGGTGGTTCTCACTGGCCAGGACGAGCCTTCGGTGGCCCTGACGGCCATCGGCCTGGGTGCGTTTGACTTTCTCAACAAACCCGCCAGCAGTCAGCGCCTGCGTGAGGCACTGGCCCGCGCCGTGCTGTTTCTGCAGGCCGAGAAACAACTCAGTACCGATGGGCAGGCGCGCATGACCCTGACCGCGCCCATTGGTGAAGGAGTGCGGGAGTTTGGCGAGGCGGCGCAGGAGCGCCTGGTGCGTTCTGTCCTGGCCGAAAGCCAGTTCAATGTGGCGCAGGCTGCCCGCAAGCTGGGCCTGAGCCGCGAGCACCTGTATTACTTCATGAAAAAGTTCGGCATTGAACGGGCCTCGCCATGATGGACCTTTACGACGCCGCGGTGGCATTGGTGGTCGCGGGGCTCAGTGTGGGCTTCACCATGCTCTGGCTGCGATACCTGAGCCGCCTGCACCGCCAGAACATGGACCAGTTGCTGGGGCTGCGTGAGGCGCTGCACGACGATTTGCTCGGCACACTGGTGCTGCATCAGCGCACCCTGGCAAAGCTGGGGCTGATCAGCCTGGACTGGCGCGGAAGCTGGTATGGGTCACCGGTGTTCACCCGCATGGGCCCGCGCATCCCGGCCAATATTCACGGCCTGGCGGCGGCTGACGAGCCTGACAGGCTCCGTTTTGATGAGCAGGTGCTTCGCCAGAGTTTTCACCACGACGATATTTCCCTGGAGTTTCGCGTCGGGCTCAAGGGGCTGCACGGCGAGCGGCGCCTGTTTGCCATACAAGCGGCCGAAGTGCTGTTTGCCATGGTGCAGGGCGCGTTGGCCGCGCGCCAGCTGGCGCTGGTCGCGGCAGTCAATCAGAGGGCGAAAGTCGGGGTGTTCCTGCAGCACGATATGCGCAACCTGGCGCAATGGGTGCAGCTGGTGGCAGAAGATTTTGCTTCGGCGGAGGATGACGTGACCCTGATGGCCCGTGCCCGCCGCCTGCGCAGCAACGCCTCGCTGGCGGCCAATCGGGCGCAACGCATGGCCCAGGCCCTGCTGAACCCGACCTGGCAGCCTTCGGCATCTGCACCCCTGGTGCCGGCGGACGACCCCGAGCAGGAGCAGTTGCTGGACCTGAAGGAGCAGATCGACCA
>CALRQX020000011.1:0-140540 GCA_943370435.1 Kapaibacterium sp. (SeqCode)
CGACACGGCTCACGCTGCCGACCAGATCCACCAGGCGCTCGACATCATTGATGCCGCGCGGAGAAGCAATCGGCGCCTCCCAGCGGATGCTGCCATTGAGCGGGTTGAGGCCGCTCAGGCGGCCGGCCAGACCGACCACCAGCGTATCGCCCACGGCCAACATGACACCCGACTGGCGGAGCACCAGCGGCTCGCTGGGGCGCTGCTGGGTCCAGAGCTTGCGCCCGGTCTGACCGTCAAACGCATTGACCGAACGGTCGGCTGCCAGCACAAACACCCGCCCGCCGGCGACAAAAGGTGAAGAAAAAGCCTGGGCAGCCAGTTTCTGGCGCCAGATCTCGCGGCCGTTGTCCAGTGCCACCACTTCATTGGCGCGTGTGACCACTGCCGCCAGTTTGCCGTCGCTGCCAACACCGGCAGCAATCGGCGCGCCCACATTGGCACGCCAGCGGTCGCGGCCGCTGCGCGCCTCCAGTGCGGCGACTGTGCCGTCGCTGCTGGCAACCACCACGGTGTCACCCACCACCGTCATCTGCAGCGGAAAAGCCACCTCACCGATGCGCGCACTCCAGACCTGCCGCGCCGGCACCAGGGCCACCACAGGCTGCAGTTCTGCGGGCTGCGGTTTTTTCACGGAGCTGCCGAACATGCCGCTGACGGCCGAACAACCCGCCAAAATTGCTATCAAAACAATAGCTGCTAGCGCTCGCAGGGTATGGGCCAATGGCCGAAAGGGCTTGAGAATCACGGCTTGACCTCCGGTTTGGACGTGGCAGGAACGGCGGCTGCGGACGGGTTCGAACCCAGCGCATTGAGCTTGACCTCGACCAGGCGCCGGTAGTCGGCACGTTCATCCATGGCCTTGAAGGCTTTTTCGTACTCGGCCCGCGCTTCGGCGCGTTTGCCCTGCGCCGCCAGAATGTCGCCCCGGCGATCCGCAGCAAGCGCCGCAAAGTCTTTGGGGAATGGCGCAGCCAGCAATTGAAGCGCCTCGTCATACGCCTTGGCTTCCAGCAGCAGACCGGCCAGACGCAGCCTGGCGATCGCCTGGTAACCTGCGTCGGCGCTTTTACCCGCCACCCAGGTCAAGGACGCCTTGGCCGAATCGATATTGCCCTTGTCGTAATACACCTTGGCAGCCAGCAGACCAGCCTGCTGGGCAAACGCGGTGCCGGCGAAACGCTCTTTCATGTCGGCCAGCGAACGGTCCAGCCGTTCGACCTCGCCCGACACGGCCGCGCGTTCGACCTCGTCATACATCAGGGCCGCCTTGGCGGCCTGGTCGCGTTGCCAGTAGGTGTAGCCGTTCCAGGCTGCAAAAGTGCCCAGAATCGCAATCAAAGCCCAGGTGATCAGGTCGCCGTACTGCTTCCAGAAGTGCTTGAGCTCGTCAAGCTGTTCCTGTTCTTCCAAATCGAGATGTTTTGCCATAAAGCTTTGTGTAGTCCACCAAATGAGGGTTGATTGTAGGGTGCTGCTTTCAGCACGCTAACGCAGGCTGTCCGCCCACGAGGCGACGGCGTCCAGCGGCTGCAGGACCTGAGTCTGTGCGGCATCGGCCTTGTCGCCGCGCAGGGACTTGACCGCCACGCAACCCTGGGCCATCTCGGTCTCACCGAATATCAGGGCGAAGCGCGCGCCACTGGCATCGGCCTTTTTGAATTGCGACTTCATGCTGCCCATGCCCTCCGCCGTGGCCGCGTGCATTTGCACGTCAAGGCCAGCCAGGCGCAAGGCTTCGCAGGCCGCCATCACGCTGGGTATGGCCTGGGCCGACGGCACAATCGCATAGACGTCCGGCGCGCGCCCGGGTGGTAGCACGCCGGCCGCCTCGAGCAGCAGCAGCATGCGCTCCACACCCATGCCCCAGCCGACCGCCGGAGTCGGCTTGCCGCCAAGCTGCTCGAACAGGCCATCGTAGCGGCCGCCGCCGCAGACCGTGCCTTGCGAACCGAGCTTGTCGGTAATCCACTCGAACACCGTGAGGTTGTAGTAGTCCATGCCGCGTACCAGGCGCGGGTTGATGCGGTAAGCCACACCCGCCGCGTCCAGCACTGCGCGCACCGCGTTCAGGTGCGCAAGCGACGCCTCGCCGAGAAAACTCATCAGCTGCGGAGCCGCTTCCACCAGCGCCTGCATCGCGGGATTTTTCGTGTCCAGAATGCGCAAGGGGTTGTTGTGCAGCCGGCGTTTTGCGTCTTCGTCCAGCACATCGGCGTGCGCTTCAAAGTGCGCAATCAGCGCGGCGCGGTGGGCCAAACGCTCGTCCGGCTGACCCAGGCTGTTCAGTTCCAGCCGCACATGCGCCATCGGGATGCCCAGATCGCGCAGCAAGGCCCGGCACATCAATATCTGCTCAGCATCCACATCGGGGCCGGCAAAGCCCAGCGCTTCGACGTCGATCTGGTGAAACTGGCGGTAGCGCCCTTTCTGCGGCCGCTCGTGACGAAACAGCGACACCGCTGACCAGACCCGCACCGGCCCGTTGTACAGCGCGTTGTGCTCGATCATGGCGCGCACGATGCCGGCGGTGGCTTCAGGACGCAGCGTGAGCTTGTCGCCATTCATCGAATCCACGAAGGAGTACATCTCCTTTTCGACGATGTCGGTGACCTCGCCAAGGCCGCGTACAAACAGCGCTGTGGGTTCGACGACGGGCGTGCGTACGTTGGCATAGGCATAACGCGCCATCAGCGCGCGAACCTTGAGCTCGAACCATTCCCAGCGCGCCGACTCGGGCGGCAATATGTCGTTCATGCCTTTGACGGCAATTAATTTTTCAGCCATGGGGGAATTCAAGCGGCTTGGGCCTGTTTGCCAAAGCGCTTTTCAATGTAGTTTTCAACAATCACGCGAAACTCCTGCGCGATCCTGTCGCCGCGCAGGGTGACACTTTTCTCACCATCGATGTACACCGGCGCGGCAGGCGCCTCGCCCGAGCCCGGCAAGCTGATGCCGATGTCGGCGTGTTTGCTCTCGCCGGGGCCATTGACGATGCAGCCCATCACCGCCACCTTGAGTTTTTCAACACCCGGGTACTGCTCACGCCAAACCGGCATCTGCGCCCGCAGGAAGTCGTCAATTTCCTTGGTCAACTCCTGAAACGTGGTGCTGGTGGTGCGGCCGCAGCCTGGACAGGCCGTGACGCTGGGCACAAAGCTGCGCAAGCCCAGGGCCTGCAGAATTTCGGAGGCGATCAATACCTCCTGGGTGCGCGCCTCGCCCGGCTGCGGTGTCAGCGAAACCCGGATGGTGTCGCCAATGCCTTCCTGCAGCAGCACCGCCAGCGCGGCGCTGGAGGCCACCGTGCCTTTGGTGCCCATGCCGGCTTCGGTCAGGCCCAGATGCAATGCATAACTCGAACGTTTCGAAAGCTCACGGTAGACGGAGATCAGGTCCTGCACGCCGCTGACCTTGCAGGACAGGATGATCTGGCTTTTTTCCAGACCCATCTGCTGGGCCAGCTCGGCCGAACCGATGGCCGAAGTGATCAGCGCCTCGTACATGACCTGCTTCGCATCCCAGGGCTGGGCACGCGCGCTGTTCTCGTCCATCAGGCTGGCCAGCAACTCCTGGTCCAGGCTGCCCCAGTTGACACCTATGCGGACCGGCTTGTTCCAGCGCATGGCCGCTTCAATCATCTGGCCAAACTGCCGGTCGTGTTTGTCACCCTTGCCCACATTGCCGGGATTGATGCGGTACTTCGACAGGGCTTCGGCACAAGCCGGAAAATCGGTCAGCAGGCGATGGCCGTTGTAATGAAAATCGCCAATCAGGGGCACATCTATGCCCATGCGGTCGAGTTGCTCGCGGATATATGGCACCTGCTCAGCAGCCTCGGGCGTGTTGACCGTGATACGCACCATTTCCGAGCCGGCAATCGCCAGTTCCTTGACCTGGATGGCGGTGCCTATGGCGTCCACCGTATCGGTATTGGTCATGGACTGGACCCGCACCGGCGCATCACCGCCCACGGTCACCACGCGCGAACCCCAGCTCACACGGGCCTGCAAGGAGGCGCGTGCTTTCGGCGCCGCCGACTCGATCGGACAACTGGGTTGCACTATTTCACCTCGAAACGCGCGACGTTGTCTTTGCTGACACTTGTCAGGTCGAAGGCCTGGCCGCGTACCTGCACCTGTGTCGCATCGGCCCGGCCGACCACCGCCGACAGCGGCAAGACCCCCGTGGCGCCCACTTCTTCGCCGGATGCCAGCGTGCGCCTGAGCACCACGACCTTTTTGGCGTCGGTCACTTCGACCCAGGACTCGCCCTTGGCCCTGAATACGATGATGCCTGACGCAAGCGGCAAAGCCGCAGCAGCAGGCACCGCGACTTCCACCGGCACAACCGGCGCTGCAAGCGCTGACAGCGTGGGCGCGAGGGCCGGAGCGGCGGAGGGGGCGGCCATCGCCACCGGGGCTTCAGCCACCACCACCGGAGCGGCAAGGGCTTCGCTGGGTGCCGGCTGCGGCCGGACGACGGCCGCGGGCACTGTCATGGTTACCGGGGCATCGGGTGTCAGCAGCGACAAGGCGCCGCCCTGCTGGGCCGTGGGAAGAAAAATCAGCACCAGCGCACCCATCAGCAGCAGCAGACCCGCCAGCACAGCGGGTTTGGAGATTTGTGTCCAGATGGAGGGCGCCGGCCCGTCACCGGGCGCCCGAAACGGCGTGTTGATCGCGCTTTGCGGCTGCCCCAGGCGCGGTTTTCCGGTTTGCGGCAACAGGGCCAGTATCGGGCCGGCATCAACCTTGAGGGTGCGGCAGACGCTGGCCGCCAGCGCACGCACAAACACGGCATCGGGCAGCAGATCGAGCCGGTCGGCCTCCAGCGCCTCCAGCTTTTTGACCGGCACCTTCAGGGAAACCGCCAGGGCAGCAATGTGCAGACCTGCCGCCTCGCGCGCTTGCCTGAGCAGCAGCCCGGCGCTGGTGCCGTTATCGACCACCTCGGGGCTCGCTGCGTCAGCGGCGGTTTCAGCATGTACCAGCCCGGAGCCTTCGGCCAGCTGGCCGGCAAGTTCAGTCATTGAAAGCTCCTCGGTCATAAGCTGCTGCCTCACGCGACTGTGCGAAGCGTTTTTTGAGCTGGTCCGCCAGCTGCGCCATGGCTTCGCGGTTGCCAAGACCGCGCTCGACCTTGATGCCCAGCCAGAGCGTTTCCGCATTGGCCAGGTTGCTGTTGTTGAGACGGCGTATGTAGAACTGCGCCTGGGTCAGATTGCCGCGTTTGAACAGGACATTGGCCAGGTTGTAGCCGGTGACAGGATTGCCGGCGTCGAGCTCGTAAGACTGCAGCAGGCTGCGTTCACCCTCCGCCATCTGGCCGGCACGGATCTGGCAAAGGCCCTGGGTCATCAGTGTTTTGGGCTGTGCGCCGTAAGACGGCAAGGCAATCGCCCGGGCGAACATGGCGGAGGATTCGCTGTAACGGCTTTGCTGGCACAACAGCCAGCCGTAGTTGTGCAGCACATCGCCATCGCGCGGGTTCAGCGTCATCGCGCGGCGAAAACTGTCTTCGGCAAGCGCATTGTCATTGAGCCGCATGTACACCAGACCACGCAGATTGTGCGCGTCGGCGTAGGTCGGATCGGCAATCAGGGCCTGCTTGAGTTCATCCAGAGCCACATTGGTCTGACCCTGCTGGAAGTAGTTGGCAGCCAGCTCAAGGCGAATGCGTGCACGCTTGCGGTTGTCGGGTTCGTCGGACTCGGTCATGATCTCCGCGCGCGCAGCACTGGCACCGCCCGCGGCACCGGAATTGCCGGCGCAGCCGGCAAGCAGCAGCGCTGCCGCGCAGGCCAAAAGCAGCGTTGCATCGCGGACGAGTTTCATACACCGACCTCCCGGGTGACAATCTTGATGCCCTTGAGCATACCTTGCCGCTGTGTCGCCATGCGCTGCTGCACACCGGTGCGGTCCTGCACGTCACCGGCCAGCTGGCCACAGGCCGCGTCGATGTCATCACCGCGCGTCTTGCGGACAGTGGTCACGATACCTGCGTCCATCAGGATTTTCGCGAAGGCCATCACCTGCGCCATGGCAGAACGTCTGAGGCCGGAAGCCGGAAACGGATTGAAGGGGATGAGGTTGAATTTGCAGGACAGACCCTGGGCGGCGTGCTGTCGCACCAGGGACACCAGTTCCAGCGCATGCGCCGGCTGGTCATTCACGCCGTCGAGCATGCAGTACTCAAAGGTGATGAAATCACGGGGCGCCGCCTGCTGGTAGCGGCCGCAGGCCTGCAGCAGTTCAGCGATCGGGTATTTTTTGTTCAGCGGCACCAGGTTGTTGCGCAGCTCGTCATTGGGCGCGTGCAGCGACACCGCCAGCGCGACCGGGCAGTCCTGCGCCAGCCGGTCCATCATCGGCACCACGCCTGAAGTGGACACGGTCACGCGGCGGCGCGACAGCCCGTAGCCATGGTCGTCCAGCATCATGCGCAGGGCCGGCAGCAGCTGCGCATAATTTTGCAGCGGCTCACCCATGCCCATCATCACCACGTTGGAGACCACCCGCTCGTTCCTGCCCAGATGTGCGCGCAGGAAGTGCTCTGCAAACCAGAGCTGGCCGATGATCTCGGCGGTTGTCAGGTTACGGCTGAAGCCCTGGTGGCCGGTGGAACAGAAGCGGCAGCCGACAGCACACCCGGCCTGCGACGAAATACAGAGCGTTCCGCGATCTGACTCCGGGATAAAAACGGTTTCAATGACGTCACCCGCGCCAACGTCGAACAGCCACTTGATGGTGCCGTCGGCGGAGTCGTGGCGTGAGACCAGCTTGAGTCCCTGAATGTGCGCAGAGGCGGGCAGCTTGTCGCGCAGCGACCGGGCCAGATCGGTCATCTGGCTGAAATCGGTCGCGCCTTTCTGATGGATCCAGCGGAACAGCTGGGTGGCCCGGAAGCGTTTTTCCCCCAGCCCCTCGCAAAAGGCAGCCAGACCCTCCAGATCGTAATCAAGCAGGTTGGCTGTCATCGCATGGAAATTCGCGATCTAGCGCGAATGGATGTTCATGCCGGCGAAGAAGAAGCTGATCTCGACCTGGGCGGTTTCAACGGCATCCGAGCCGTGCACGGCATTGGCGTCAATGCTTTCGGCGAAGTCGGCGCGGATGGTGCCGGCGGCGGCCTTCTTCGGATCAGTGGCGCCCATCAGGTCGCGGTGTTTCAGGATGGCGTTTTCGCCTTCGAGTGCGGAGATCATGACCGGACCTGAGATCATGAATGCCACCAGATCCTTGAAGAAAGGACGGTCTTTGTGGACAGCATAAAAAGCTTCGGCATCGCCACGCGACAGATGCGCCAGCCGGGCCGCCACCACTTTCAGGCCGGCGGCCTCAAAACGGGCGTAAATCTGGCCGATGACGTTTTTGGCCACTGCGTCGGGCTTGATGATGGAGAGAGTGCGTTCGATCGCCATGGGGATTCCTTAACCTGTATTTTCTTGGATTTTTGCGGATTTATTCAAAACGAATAAAGCCTCTGATTTTAACCCGCTGGCTGCGGCCCTGAGCAAAATACGGCAATGCGCGTGCAGGGGACTAACGGTTTCCACCGCGGTTGCCGCCGCCGCTGCGATTGCCACCGCCCCGGCTGGGGCCGCCACCACGACGTTGGCCACCGCCGGCGTTGTTTGCACCACCGCCACCACCGCGTCGCTGCCCCTGGCCTGGTGCCTGGCGCTGCCGGGTGAAGGTGTCGGCGCCGATGTAGCCGAAGGAGGTCTTCATCGGATCGGGTTGTGCGCCGCCCTGACCTTTGTCGCCTCTATCGCCGCGGTCATCACGGCGTTTTGGCCCCTGGCCGGCGCCGTTGCCACCAAAGGGGCCGGGGGGTCCGGACCGTGGGCCGGCACCAGCACTGCCGCCGTTGCCGCGTCCGCCCTTGCCGCCGCGGCGGCGATTCCCGCCTGCCGGGCCATCGTTGCGGTTCAGGGGTGGTTGTAAATCCAGCGGATCATGCGCTTCCTGGTCGTCATGGCCCGGCGCATCGCGCGGCTCAAGGGCTTGTGGCATGGGCTGCGCGTCATCCGCACGGCCGCGCCCACCTCTGGAACGTTCATTGCGCCGGGGTCCACGCCCCGCCCTGGCTTCGCCGGACCCGCCAGCACCACCTTCAGCAGCACCCCGGCTGACGCCACGCGGATCGGCCCGCGATTCTGAGCGGCTGACCGCACCGGTCAGGGCCAGAATATCCCTGTCATCGAGCTCGACAAAGGCGCCGCGCTTGAGACCGCGTGGCAGTACCACCGCGCCGTAACGAATGCGGATCAGGCGGCTGACCGCGTGGCCCACGGCTTCAAACATGCGCCGCACCTCGCGGTTGCGGCCCTCGGAAATGGTCACCCGGTACCAGCAGTTGGCGCCCTCGCCGCCACCGGCTTCAAGGCTGCTGAACTGGGCCATGCCGTCGTCCAGCTGCACACCGTCGAGCAGGCGCTTTTTTTCCTCGTTGTTCAATGCGCCCAGAACACGCACCGCATACTCGCGCTCCAGGCCAAAACGCGGATGCATCAGCCGATTTGCCAGTTCGCCCGAACTGGTCAGCAGCAACAGGCCTTCGGTATTCAGGTCCAGCCGTCCCACCGACTGCCACTTACCCTGGAACAGCTTGGGCAGGCGGCGAAATACGGTGGGGCGATTTTGCGGATCGTCATGCGAGACCACCTCGCCCGAAGGCTTGTGGTAGGCGATCACGCGCGGCGGCGGCGGGTCCACCCGCACCCGCACCGGCTTGCCATTGACCTTGACCGTGTCGCCAAACTGGATGCGCTGGCCGATGTGGGCGGGCTCGCCGTTGACGGATATCCGCCCTTCCAGAATCAGCTGCTCCATCTCCAGCCGCGAACCCAGCCCGGCCTGGGCCAGCACCTTGTGCAGCTTGGGCGTCTCCGGCTGCGCCGACAGGACCCGCTTGGGCAATTCAACCGCCGGATCTTCCTCATCGGCATCGAACTGGCCTGTGACCACATCTTCGAAACGGGCCTGCGCCGGTGGCGCCTGGCGTTCCTGGCCGCCGCGCAGCGGCGCCGGATCGCTGCTTGCCCCGCTCGCATCCAGTCCTTGGTCCGCTATTATTTTGATAGCTGGTTGTGTAGACCCTTCCTGGACCAGGGGCGGATTTGCTACCTCAACCGGGGCTGCCGGCTCGGCCGAAGCCGGGTTGTCTTGTGGATTCATGCGGTGCGGTTCAGGCGTTGGGGTGGATGGTTGCCGGGCTGTCGGGCAGAGCGTGGTTCGCAGGCGCAAACACGCTGACTTCCGGGCTGTCAGCTGGCTCCAGGGCAGGGTCCTGCGCAGGCTGCACATCGGCATCGCCAGAAGCACTCAAGCCGAACTCGATCTGTCCCAGCATCGCCGCCTGCTCGGCGGTTGTATCCGTCACCGGCAACTGGTCCAGCGATTCGATCCCGAGGTCATCCAGAAACTGCCGGGTGGTCGCGTACAAGCCGGGGCGGCCGACGGTCTCCCGGTGCCCGATCACCTCGACCCAGCCGCGATCTTCGAGTTGTTTGAGAATCAGGCTGTTGATGGTCACGCCCCGGATGTCTTCCATGTCACCGCGGGTCACAGGCTGACGGTAGGCAATGATGGCCAGGGTTTCCAGCGTGGCGCGGGTGTAACGTGGTGGTTTTTCAGGGTGCAGGCGATCCAGAAACTCGCGCATCTGTGGCCGACTCTGAAAACGCCAGCCACTGGCCACATGAACCAGCTCGACGCCCCGCCCGGTCCAGTCGTTCTGTAACTCCTCGAGCAGGAGTTTGAGTGTGTCGGCCGACACTGCCCCGTTGAACAAAACCCCCATATCGCGCACCGGCAGCGGCTGCTGAGCGCAAATAAGAGCCGTTTCGAGGACGCGCTTGGCATCCGTCGTATTCATGGTCTTGATTCCGAAATGATTCGAGGTAAAGGCGCCGGTCGGCGCCGGTCACATGCATGCGCAACCACCCTGTCGGGGAGCGCCATGCGGCGGGTAGAAGAAAACTACTGATTTTGATTGTATCTCAGGCCCAGGCTGGCCCCCGCCGCGGCCAGGTCAGCCGGCAGCGGCGATTTGAATTCCAGCGCCTCACCCGTGGCCGGGTGCACAAATGCGAGCCGCCAGGCGTGCAGGGCCTGGCGCTCCAGGCCGGCGGCAGGTTTTCCGCCATACACCTCGTCAGCCACCAGCGGATGGCCGATGGAGGCCATGTGAACGCGAATCTGGTGGGTCCGACCGGTCTGCAGCTTGCATTTCACCAGGCAGAAAGCGCCCTCGCTTTGCAGCAGTACCATGCCTGTGGATGCCGATTTGCCGGCGTTTTTTTCCAGATCCACCACGGCCATGCGCAAGCGGTTGCGCGGATCGCGACCCATGGGTGCGTCGACCTGGCGCGCGGCCGGGCCGCGCCAGGCGCCGTGCGCCAGCGCCAGGTATTCGCGGCTGACGCTGCGCTCGGCGATCATGGCGACCAGCGCGTCCATGGTCTGCCGCTTGCGTGCGACCACCATCAGCCCGCTGGTGTCCTTGTCCAGCCGGTGCACAATCCCGGCACGCGGCAACAAGCCGGCCTGCGGGTCCCGGGCCAGCAGGCCATTGAGCAGGGTACCGCTCCAGTTGCCCGGCGCAGGATGCACCACCAGACCCGCGGCTTTGTTGATGACCAGCAGGTGCTCATCCTCAAAAACCACGTCCAGGGCCATCGCTTCCGGTTTGAATGCCTGGCTTTGCGGTGTGGGCTTGAGTTCTATCCTGAGAACATCGCCCGCCTTCACCTTTGCCGAAGCCTTGGTGACCGCAACACCGTTGAGCTCCACAGCAGCGGCCGCTATCAGTTGCTGCAGATAACTGCGCGAGAACTCGGGCACGATGCCGGCCAACGCACGGTCAAGACGCTCGCCGTGGCTGGCTGCCGGAACACTGACCTGGCGCCATTCGGCATCCGCGCCAGCTTCTGCATCGTCCAGAACCTCGTCGGCCAGAGCGCCTGGCGGCATGGCGCTCGATATAATCGGTTTGCTTTGTACTGAATCAGTCATCAAGAGGATCAATTGCGATGTTTTCCACCAAATTATCGGTTGTTCCAGCCAACTTGCCTTCCAGCGCGGCCCTGCTTGCCTGCCTGATCCTCCTCTCGGCCTGCTCGTCCACCGTCAAGGACCCGACCGCCAGCTGGAGTCCGAACAAGATTTACGCCGAGGCCAAGGACGAAGCAGAGTCTGGCGCTTACGACAAAGCCATTCCGCTGTTTGAAAAGCTCGAGGGCCGCGCCGCCGGCACGCCGCTGGCCCAGCAGGCCCAGCTGGAAAAAGCCTATGCGCAATTCAAGGGGGGCGAGCAGGCTCAGGCCCTGGCCACGCTGGACCGCTTCATCAAGCTGCATCCTTCCAGCCCTGCCCTTGACTACGCCCTGTATCTCAAAGGTCTGGTCAACTTCAATGAAAACCTTGGCCTTTTCAGCTTTCTGTACAAACAGGATTTATCGGAGCGGGACCAGAAGGCGGCCAAGGAGTCTTTCGAATCCTTCAAGGACCTGGTCAACCAGTTTCCTGAGTCCAAATATTCCGCTGACGCGCGCCTGCGCATGACCTACATTGTCAATTCGCTGGCCCAGTATGAGGTGCACGTCGCCCGCTTCTACTACAGCCGGGGCGCCTACATTTCGGCCATCAACCGCGCACAGACTGCCATCACCGAGTTTCGTGATGTGCCGGCGCTGGAAGAAGCCCTGTTCATCCTGTACAAATCCTACGATGCGTTGCGCATGACCCAGTTGCGCGACGACACGCGGCGGGTGATGGAGAAAAACTACCCCCAGAGCGAATACCTGTCCAAGGGTGTCAAGTCGGTGGACGGTCCCTGGTACAAGTTCTGGTAAGCAGGTCCAGCCGTTCGCAGAGTTCTTCTTCGGACACCAGGCGCTGCATGGCGGGCAGTGCGCGCATCAGGCGCTTGCCATAACCCATGGTCGCCAGACGGCTGTCGCAGACCACCAGCACGCCCTGATCGGTCTCGCGGCGTATCAGCCGGCCAGCGCCCTGCTTCAGGGCCACGGCCGCCTCCGGCAGAAAATAATCGTTAAAAGCGCTGTTGCCAGCTGTCTCCAGCTGGCGTGAACGCGCCTCCACCATGGGATCGTTCGGTGGCGGGAAAGGCAGCTTGTCAATGATGACCAGTTGCAGCGCCTCGCCGGGTACATCAATACCCTCCCAAAACGAAGCCGACGCCACCAGCACACAGCCGCGGCCTCCGTGCTGGTCCGCCTGACGAAAGCGCTCGATCAGGGCACGTTTGGGCATGGCCCCCTGTACCAGCACCTGCAGGTCCGCCGAATTCTCAAATGTGGCCTGCAGGGCATCCCCTATGCTGCGCAGGGCGCGCAAGGTGGTGGTGAGCACCATGGTCCGGCCACCAAGACGCCGCGCCCAGTCAGCCGCTGATACGGCCACGGCTGCCGGGTGTGCCGGGTCGCCGGGTTTGGGGAAATTTTTCGGAACATAAAAAGCGGCCTGACGCGCGTAATCAAAAGGACTGCCCACACGCAACACCTCGGCTTCTGTCAGGCCGCAGGGCTGCGTGAACCAGCTCAGCTTCTCATCGTCGCCCAGCGTGGCCGAGGTAAATATCCAGGACTTGGCAGCCTGCTGGTTGGGCGGAAAGACGATGGCGGCAATCGATTTGGCAATGTCGAGCGGGGCCTCCACCAGCCGCAACTGCGTGCCAAGCTCCAGCCAGCGCACATCGCCAGGATCGGCGGCGACGGAAAACCCCGCTACGCGCTGCGCCAGTTCGACCGCGCGTTCGTACAGGCGCGCCAGGTCAGGAGCGATTTCACTGACCGTGCCCAGGGCCTCGCTGGCAGCCTGCAGGCTGGCCTGCAGGCCAGCCAACCCACTGGCCCATTCGTGCGCATTCAGCCCCTCGGGCGTGGCCTCGGTCCAGCGCAGCTTGCTGCCCGGGTAGGCCTGGCCCACGCTCAGGCGCAGCTCCCGCGCTGCGTGTTCGGTCGCACCGGCCAGTGCCTGCCAGTCTGCGAGGCCCCGGGCCAGTTGCAGGCCGGTCGCCAGCATGTCGCGGGAGAAATCAAGCAGTTGGCCGGTGGAAAGGTTTTTGCCGAGGAACTGCACCCCGGTTTCATTGAGCTGGTGCGCCTCGTCAAAAATGGCGATGCGTACCGTCGGCAGCAACTCGGCCACGCCGGACTCGCGCACCGCCATGTCCGCAAAAAACAGGTGGTGATTGATCACCACCACATCGGCCGCCAGCGCTTCGCGGCGCGCGTGGTTCACATGACAGGCACGGAACTTCGGGCACGGGGCACCGAGGCAGTTTTCGCGGGTGGACGTCACCCAGGGAATCACCGGGGAGCGCTCGTCCAGGCCGGGCAGTTCTGCCAGATCGCCGCTGACGGTCACGCGCGCCCACTCTTCGATTTTGCCCAGGGTACGCAGTGCGCTGCGCTCGGGAAAACCGGCGTCATGCCGGGCCATCTCCATGCGGTGCACGCACAGGTAGCTGCCCCGCCCTTTGAGCAAGGCCGTGCGGACCGGCACCTGCAGTGCCTGGACCAGCGCCGGCAGGTCGCGCCCAAAAAGCTGGTCCTGCAGTGCTTTGGTGGCGGTGGAGAGCAACACGCGCTCGCCGCTGAGCAGCGCGGGAACCAGGTAAGAAAATGTTTTTCCCACTCCGGTACTGGCTTCGACCACCAGCGGATAGGCGCCGTCGATGGCACGCGCCACGGCCAGCGCCATTTCTGTCTGGCCGCTCCTCGCCGCGAAATGATCGGTGGCACGCGCTATCGCACCGCCAGGCGCAAACGCCTCCAGGACTTGAGACTCAAGTGTCATCAGGCAGGTTCAGGAGGCTCGAGCGCCAGTTCAAGCTGCGAGATCTGGTCACGCAGGTGCAAGCGGCGCTTTTTCAGCCGCCGCAGCGTCAACTCGTCAATCGGGACCGCGTGCGAGGCAATGTCCACCAGGGCATTGAGATCGGCATGTTCGATTTTGAGTTCAATCAGGCGCCGCTCCGGAGAATGTAGGTTAAGGTCCAAGGTATTACTATCGGGCGTGCTGCTTCATCTGATAATACGTTGCTTACGGAGATAAATCGAGTCCCCACGGCTCGGCCACTGAATATGTCCAAAGGTTATCGAATCACAGCGTCTACCGGCATCCACAAGGGTGACCGCGACTACCAGCAAGACCAGGTGGCCTTGATCAGTCACGCGCGTATTGCAGGGTGCATGCTGGGCATCGTGGCCGACGGCATGGGGGGGCGAAGCGGTGGACGCAAGGCCTCTGACCAGGTCATGATGACGGCCAAACAGCTGTTCGAGCGTTACTCCCCCGTGACGGACGATCCGGTGGCCATGCTCAAGCAGCTGGTGGAAGAAGCCCACACCGTGATCAAGCTGACGGCCATCTCGGCAGAGCAGGAACCCCACAGCACGCTGGCTGCATTTTTGATCAACCCCGGCGGCGACTGCCACTGGGTGCATGCGGGCGATTCGCGCATTTACCATTTTCATGGCAACAAAATGCTCAGGCGCACCACCGACCACTCCTACGTGCAGACCCTGGTGGACAAGGGAGAAATCACGGAAGACGAAGCGAATGTGCATCCGCAGTCCAACATCCTGATGGGTTGCCTCGGCACCGAAGAAGGTCCACCGATCAGCCAGCACTACATTCCCCAGATGAAACCGGGTGACTCGCTGATCGCCTGTAGCGACGGCGTGTGGCACTATTTCAGCCCGAACGAAATGGGTTCGGCTTTGTCCATGCTGGCGCCGCGTGAGGCCACCGAATTCCTGATCCAGAAGGCCAGATCACGCGCCCACGGCGGCGGCGACAACCTGTCACTGGTGATCGTCAAACTCGAAGCGCTCGAATAAACCTACCGGGGATCGGGCAGGGGGGCTGCCGCAGGTTTTTTCTGCTCCAGCAGCCTTTTTTCGCGGGTCGCCTTGCGCTCGGCCACTTCCTGCTGCTTGTCCTTGAATTTCTGCATTTCTTCGGCGCTGGCGGCCTGTTTCTGGCCCCGCGACTGGGCTTTTTCCTGTGAGCCTGTAGCTCGCTTGGCGGCCTCTGCCGCACTGACGCCTTCGTTCGCTTTCAGGTCCACCCTGTCCTCGGCTTTGAGCCGCGACTGCTCTTCCCGGGCGCGCGTGTCCTCCAGCGCCTTGGCTCGGCGCTCGGCCGCCTGTTGCAGGGCTTCGATTGAGGACTTCTCCTCGGTCTTGCGTATCTGCTCGGCAGCCTTGATCTGGCGCTCCCTGGCGTCGAGCGCCACTTCGCGGTTTTTGAGGTCCTTCATGATGTCGCGCCGCTGCGGCGCCAGCTCGTTCAGGCAGTTGTTGACGAAGAATTTTTTGTAACACGCTGCTTCCAGTGTGTCGAATTTCGCTTCCTGGGCGGCTCTTTCTGCAAACACGCGGGTCCGCTCCGCTGTGACGGCGGTCAACACCTGTTCATCGCCGGTCTGGCTGGCCGCAGCCAGGGCGAAGGTGGAAAGCAGCAGGGAAATAATGCCTTGTTTCATGTCAATGTGGTGTCCACGGTTCTGCGCTCCAGCGCCAGAAACTCCGCCGACTGCATTTCGTTGAGCCGCGAAACCGTGCGGGGAAACTCGTGCGCCAGCGGGCCTTCCGTGTACAACGCTTCGGGTGCGACTTCTGCCGACATGATCAGTTTGACACGGCGATCGTAAAGAACATCCACCAGCCAGGTAAAGCGCCGTGCCTCGGACGCCATGCGCAGCGGCATGCGCGGTACGTCACTGAGCAGCACAGTGTGGAACTGGGTGGCAATCTCCAGGTAGTCGTTTTGCGACCGCGGCCCGCCACACAGGGTCTTGAAATCGAACCACACCAGGCCGCCCGCCTTGCGCCGCGCATGAATCTTTCGCTCTTCAATGTGCAGCACCGGCGACTCGTCATGCGACTCGGCCAGGCGCTCAAAGGTTTCCGTCATTTCGGCGTCAGCCTGCGGCCCCAGCGGCGTGTGGTACAGCTTGACCCGCTCGAGCGTGCGGCGCCGGTAGTCGGTGCCATTGTCCACACTCAGCACCTCCAGGTGCTGCTTGAGCAGCTCGATGGCGGGCAGGATGCGGTCCCGGTGCAGGCCGTTAGGGTACAGGTCATCCGGGCGAAAGTTGGAGGTGGTGACAAAACCAACGCCATTGTCGAACAGCGCCGACAGCAGGCGATGCAGAATCATCGCATCCGTGATGTCGGCCACATGAAACTCGTCAAAACAGATCAGCCGGTAACGCTTGGCAATGCGTTTGCCCAGTTCATCGAGCGGATTGACCGTGCCCTGCAAGTCACGCAGCTCACGGTGCACCTCGCGCATGAACTCATGAAAATGCAGGCGGGTTTTGCGCTGGAGCGGGACTGCGTTGTAAAAGCAGTCCATCAAAAAGCTCTTTCCGCGCCCCACCCCGCCGTGCATATAGACGCCACGCGGGATGTCGGGCCGGTTGATGAGTTTTTTCAGCGGGTTGGAGCGTTTTTCCTTGAAGGCCGCCCACTCGGTGGCGCAGCGCTCCAGCGCGTCGACCGCGCGCAACTGCGCGGGGTCACTGACATAGCCACGGGTCTGGAGTTCGGCCTGGTACTCGGAACGCACCGACATCGTTGATGCTTTGCCGGATTCAGAAGTTCAGGGTGCGTTTGTCCACGGCCAGCGCCGCTTCCTTGGTCGCTTCGCTGAGCGAAGGATGGGCGTGGCAAATCCGGGCGATGTCCTCGGAGCTGGCCCTGAACTCCATGGCGACCACACACTCGGCAATCAGCTCGCTGGCCATGGGGCCCACAATGTGCACGCCGAGGATCTCGTCGGTGGCCGCGTCGGCCAGCATTTTGACCATGCCGGTGGTGTCACCCAGCGCCCGTGCCCGGCCGTTGGCCATGAAAGGGAAGGTGCCGGCTTTGTAAGCCCGGCCAGCGGCTTTGAGCTGCTCCTCGGTCTGCCCCACCCAGGCGATCTCGGGGTTGGTGTAAATCACCCAGGGGATGGTGTTGAAATTGACATGCCCGTGCTGGCCCGCAATACGCTCGGCCACCGCCACGCCCTCTTCTTCCGCCTTGTGCGCCAGCATGGGGCCACGCACCACATCACCGACGGCCCAGACGTTGGGTAAATTGGTTTTGCAGTCGCCATCAACCACAATCGCGCCGCGCTCATCAAGCTTCAGGCCAACGGTTTCAGGGGCCAGGCCGAGGGTGTTGGCCACCCGGCCAATCGACACAATCAGTTTGTCAACTTCCAGCGCCTGGGCTTCACCCCTGGCATTGGTCCAGGCCACGGAAACACCCTTTTTGCCGGTCTTGATTTCGCCGACTGTCGCACCGAGTTCGATTTTCAGGCCCTGCTTGACGAAGGCCTTGTGCGCTTCCCTGGCAATCTGCTGATCGACCGCGCCCAGAAAGGTAGGCAAACCTTCCAGCACTGTCACTTCAGCGCCAAGGCGGCGCCATACCGAGCCCATCTCCAGCCCGATCACGCCGGAGCCAATCAGCCCGAGTTTTTTGGGAACGGCAGCCATGCGCAGGGCTCCGTCGTTCGACAAAATGTTTTCTTCATCGAACGGCGTACCGGGCAAGGCGCGCGCATTCGAACCCGTCGCCACGATGATGTGTTTGCCGGTAATCGTTTCCTCGGCGGCGCCAGCCACCTTGATCTCGTACAGGCCATCTTTTGCTGCGGCAAAAGAACCGCGCCCGTGGAAAAAAGTGACCTTGTTTTTCTTGAACAGGTAAACAATGCCGTCGTTGTTCTGCTTGACCACGGTGTCCTTGCGGGCCACCATCTTCGCCACGTCCAGTCCCAGGCCCTTGACCTCGATGCCGTGTTCTGCAAAGTGGTGGCTGGCATGGTCGTAATGCTCAGACGACTGGAGCAATGCCTTCGATGGAATGCAGCCGACGTTGGTGCAGGTGCCGCCCAGTGCGGGGCCGCCCTTGGTGTTTTTCCATTCGTCGATACAGGCCACGTTAAAACCGAGCTGGGCGGCGCGGATGGCGGCAATATAACCACCAGGACCGCCGCCGATGACGATCACGTCAAATTGTTTGGACATGCGCGTCTCCTTAGATGTCAAACAACAGGCGGGCCGGATCTTCCAGCGCTTCCTTCATGGCCACCAGGCCAAGCACGGCTTCGCGGCCGTCGATGATGCGGTGGTCGTAACTCATGGCCAGGTAGTTCATGGGCCGGATCACGATCTGGCCGTTTTCCACCACCGCGCGGTCCTTGGTCGCATGCACGCCCAGGATGGCCGACTGTGGCGGGTTGATGATGGGCGTAGACAACATGGAGCCGAAGGTGCCGCCGTTGGAAATCGAGAAGGTGCCGCCCGTCATTTCTTCAATGCCCAGCTTGCCGTCCTGCGCTTTTTTGCCGTACTCGGCAATCTTCTTTTCGATGTCGGCAAAACTCATCTGGTCGGCATTGCGCAGGATGGGCACCACCAAACCACGCGGCGAACCCACCGCGATGCCGATGTCGAAATAGCCGTGGTAAACCACGTCATTGCCATCCACAGAAGCATTGATCACCGGGAATTTCTTCAGCGCATGCACGGCGGCTTTCACAAAAAAGCTCATGAAGCCGATCTTCACGCCATGCTCCTTGGTGAACTGGTCCTGGAACTTCTTGCGCATCTCCATCACCGGCGCCATGTTGACCTCGTTGAAGGTGGTCAGGATGGCGTTGGTGGCCTGCGACTGCAGCAAACGCTCGGCAATACGCGCGCGCAGGCGGCTCATGGGCACACGCTGCTCGGGTCGATCTCCCAGGTCGCCAGCCTTGGCCGGTGCCACCACTTGAGGCAAGGAAGTGGTGGGAGCCCCTGTGGGGATTGCGCTGGCCGCTACTGATTTGGGAGCGTTTCCAGCCGCTACCGCGCCCAGCACATCGCCCTTGGTGACGCGGCCGTCTTTGCCGCTGCCGGCAACCGAGCCCGCAGCCAGCTGCTTGTCGGCCATCAGTTTGGCGGCTGCGGGCATGGCCACACCGGCCATGCTGCCGCCAGTCGCGGCTGGGGCCGCTGCGGGCGCGGCGGCCGGAGCTGCAGCGGGTGTGGCCGCTGCCGGCGCGGCCGCAGCCGCTTTGCCTTCGGTGTCGATTTTTGCAATCAGCTGCTCGGCCATCACGGTGGCGCCATCGACCACCAGGATTTCGGCGAGCACGCCGGCTGCGGGTGCGGGCACTTCCAGCACCACCTTGTCGGTTTCGATCTCGATCAGGATTTCGTCAATCGCGATGGAGTCGCCGACTTTTTTCTTCCACTGCAGCATCGTGGCTTCGGCCACGGATTCGGACAGCTGGGGGACTTTAACTTCTACGGTAGCCATGTGAATTCTTTCGGGTTATGGGTTCGGGCCGGGCATGTCACGCTGGACATGCAGCCCTCTCGTAACAATCTGCTTATTTGGTCAGGATGAAGCCTTTGAGCTTCGCAAACGCGCCGTCCACCAGCGCCTTTTGCTGCTCCTGATGCAGGTGTGAATAGCCGACGGCCGGTGAAGCCGAGGCCGCACGGCCGGAGTAACCAAGCTTCTGGCCCTCTGCCATGTTTTCGTGGATGTAGTGCTGCACAAAAAACCAGGCACCCTGGTTTTGCGGTTCGTCCTGGCACCAGACGATCTCGGCGAGGTTGGGGTACTTCTTGAGCTCGGTGGCAAAGGCTTTGTGCGGAAAGGGATAAAGCTGCTCCACGCGCAGGATGGCCACGTCGTCCAGGCCTTTTTCCTCGCGCTTTTTGGCCAAGTCGTAATACACCTTGCCCGAGCAGGCAATCACCCGCTTGACCTTGTCCGCCTTGAGCGTGCCGCTGTCGGGGATCACCGTCTGGAAGCTGCCCCTGGTGAATTCGGACAGGGGCGAGGTGGCGTCCTTGTTGCGCAGCAGTGACTTGGGCGTCATGATGACCAGGGGCTTGCGCAGGTTGCGCACCATCTGGCGGCGCAACACATGGAAGATCTGGCTGGCCGTGGTCGGCTGAACCACCTGCATGTTGGTGTCGGCCGACAGCTGCATGAAACGCTCCAGGCGCGCCGAGCTGTGCTCCGGGCCCTGGCCTTCATATCCGTGCGGCAGCATCAGGGTGATGCCGTTGACGCGACCCCACTTGACCTCCCCCGAGGCAATGAACTGGTCGATCACAACCTGCGCGCCGTTGACGAAGTCGCCAAACTGCGCTTCCCAGATCACCAGCGTGTTCGGGTCATTCGACGCATATCCGTATTCAAACGCCAGCACTGCCTCTTCAGAAAGTATTGAGTCGATCACCACAAACGGCGCCTGGTTCTCGGCGACGTTCTGCAGCGGCACATAGGTGCCGGTGTCCCACTTTTCGCGGCTCTGGTCGTGAATCACCGCGTGGCGGTGGGTGAAGGTGCCACGGCCGCAATCTTCGCCCGACAGCCGCACCGGGTAGCCGCTGGCCACCAGCGAGGCAAAGGCCATGTGTTCACCCATGCCCCAGTCCACGGGAATGTCGCCACGGCCCATGGCAGCGCGGTCGTCGTACACCTTCTTGACGAGCTGGTGCGCCGTCACCGACGCTGGAATGGTGCTGACCTTGTCGGCCAGGCGTTTCCATTCGGCCATGGGAATGGCGGTTTCACCGGCGTCCGTCCATTTTTTGCCGAGGTAAGGACTCCAGTCCACCGCATACATGCTTTTGAAATTGGTGATGACCGGGTCAAACGTGCTTTTACCGGCATCGAGTGCGGCGCGTGTGGCCTTGACCATGTCGTCGCCCAGCGTCTCGCCCATGCCCTGGGCAGACAGCCTGTCGGCGTACAGCTTGCGCGTGCCGGGGTGCTGGGCAATTTTTTTGTACATCAGCGGCTGCGTCAGCGCCGGTGTGTCCTGCTCGTTGTGGCCGAGCTTGCGGAAGCAGATGATGTCCACCACCACGTCCTTCTGGAACGCCATGCGGAACTCGAGCGCCAGCTGCGTGGCCAGCACCACGGCTTCCGGGTCGTCGCCGTTGACGTGCAACACGGGTGCATCAATCATCTTGACCACGTCGGTGCAATACAGCGTGGAGCGGCTGTCGCGCGGATCGCTGGTGGTAAAGCCGATCTGGTTGTTGATGACCAGGTGCACCGTGCCGCCGGTGGAATAACCCCGGGTTTCGGCCAGTGCCAATGTTTCCATGACCACACCCTGCCCGGCAAAGGCAGCGTCGCCGTGCACCAGCACCGGCAAGACCTGCAGGCCCTTGGGGTCGGCGCGGCGGTCCATGCGGGCGCGCACCGAGCCTTCGACCACCGGGTTGACGATTTCAAGGTGTGAAGGGTTGAAGGCCAGGCTCAAATGCACAGGGCCGCCGGGCGTGGTGACGTCGGAGCTGAAACCCTGGTGGTACTTGACGTCGCCGCTCGGCAGGTCTTCAGGTGCGGTGTGGTCAAACTCGGCAAACAGGTTGGCCGGCACCTTGCCCAGTGAGTTGACCAGCACGTTGAGACGGCCACGGTGCGCCATGCCGATCACGATTTCCTTGACGCCTATGCTGCCGCCGCGCTGGATCAGCTCGTCCATGCTGGCGATGAAACTTTCGCCGCCCTCCAGCGAGAAGCGTTTTTGTCCCACATATTTGGTGTGCAGAAAACGCTCCAGCCCTTCGGCGGCAGACAACCGGTCCAGGATGTGCAGTTTCTTTTCGGCCGTGAAATTGGGTTTGCTGCGTATGCTCTCGAGTTTTTGCTGCCACCAGCGCTTCTGGTTCTGGTCGGTGATGTACATGTACTCGGCGCCAATCGTGCCGCAGTAGGTCTCGCGCAGCGCATTGAGCAGCTCGCGCAGGCTCATGGTGTCTTTGCCGAAGAAAGTGTTGCTGGTGTTGAACACCGTTTCCTGGTCGGCATCGCTGAAACCGTAGAAGGACGGATCGAGCTCGGGAATGTGGTCGCGCTCGGTGCGCTTCAAGGGGTCCAGGTCGGCCCAGCGGGCGCCGACGTTGCGGTAGGCGGCGATGAGCTGCTGCACCGCCGTGCGTTTGCGGCCCATCTCGGAGTCGGCGCTGGCCACGACGACCCGCGTGCCGCCCTGCTTGGCGCGCTCGGCGAAGGCGTTGACAACCGGCAGATGCGGCACGTCCCTGGCATTGCTGCCATCGAGGGCGGGGACATGTTGCAGGGCGTCGAAATACTCGCGCCAGTTGTCCGGCACGCTGCCAGGGTTGGCCAGGTAGTTTTCGTACATCTCTTCGACATAAGGCGCATTGCCGCCAAAGAGATAGGTGTTGCCGTGATAGGCGGAATAGACGGACGATGCCGCCGGTAGGGAACTCATGACGCTGACCTCCGTTTCCCTGGGGGAAACATTAGCTGGCCACAACGGGATGTGGCTGGTTGATTAACCTTCCGCAACACGGCTTGACCGATTAGCGGATGCGACTGTGGCAAGGAAGGGCCTTCAGAAACAGGCTCGATTGTGCCACCGAATGCCCAAAGGACAAAAACCGGGCGCCTGTCCGGCACCCGGTTTCTGTCATGAAACAGTCACGATCTGAGGGACAGACCTTGCGCTGCTAAGCCACGCCAGGATTGCCTGCGGTGCCTATCAGTCCCGGCAGATTGAGCCGGCGCGGCTTGAGCACCTTGTTGGCAGCCAGATAGGTTTCGACCACCTCCCACACCGGCGGGCCGGCATTTTTGCTGGCTTCCTGGACCGGCGCCCAGCCCGCCACCTTGTAGCTCTTGTCGGCTTCGATCAAGCGGCCTTTGAGACGCATGTCCTGGATCCGTGCGCCCATTTTGGCGCCCGGCTCGCAGCGGTAGCTCAGGCCGCCAACGCGCACCATGTCGCCGCCCTGCTGGTAATAGGGGTCCGGGTTGAACAGGTTGTCGCCCACATCTTCCAGGATGGTCTTGATCATGTCTCCGCGCAGGGTTGTCAGTGTGGTCCACGGGTAGGTGATGGCGGTCTGGTCCATCAGGTGTTCGCGCGTGAGGGTCTGGCCCGGCAACAGCGAAGTGCCCCAGCGGAAGCCCGGTGAAAAGGCGATCTCCGCGCCACGGACCTCCATCATGGCGTCCAGGATGAGCTGGTCAAAGCTGCCGTTGAAATTGCCCCTGCGGTACAAGGTGCCCTCGGTCACAGCCAGTTTTTCGGCCAGTTTTGCTTCGTAAGGCGCGCGGACCCCGGCAATCAATGCACTCATGGCGGGGTCTGCCGGCAGCAGTTTCGAAAACACCGGCAGCAGGCGGTACTTGAAGCCCACCACCTTTTTGCCCTTGACATCGAGATCCAGCACGCCCAGAAACTTGCCATTGCTGCCCGCGTTGGTGACTATGGTCTGGCCACCCGGGTTTTTGACGATCACGGGAATCGGCACGCCGTCGTGTGTGTGGCCGCCCAGAATGGCGTCTATGCCGGTGATGCGTGAGGCCATCTTCAGGTCGACGTCCATGCCGTTGTGGCTCAGCAGCACCACGGCCTGCGCACCTTTGGCCCGCGCCTCGTTGACGGTTTCCTGCATCTCGCTTTCCCGGATGCCAAAGGTCCAGTTGGGAGTCAGCCAGGCCGGATTGGCAATCGGCGTGTAGGGAAAGGCCTGGCCGATGATGGCGACGGCCACGCCGTTCATTTCCTTGATGACAAAAGGCTTGAACACCGGGTCGCCAAAATCGCTGGTCTTGACGTTTTGCGCCAGGAAGTCGATCTTGCCGGCAAAGTCTTTCTCGACAATTGTCTTGATGCGTTCTTCGCCGTAGGTGAAGTCCCAGTGCCCGGTCATCACATCGACGCCCAGCAGTTTGGCCGCATCCACCATGTCCTGGCCCTGGGTCCAGAGTGCGGTGGCGCTGCCCTGCCAGGTGTCGCCGCCGTCCAGCAGCAGCGCGCCCGGCCGTCCGGCCTTGAGCTGTTTGACCAGCGTGGCCAGATGGGCGAAGCCGCCCACCTTGCCGTACTGGCGCGCGGCACGCTCGAAGTCCAGAAAAGTGAAGGCGTAGGCTTCGGGGCTGCCGGCTTTTATGTGCGCGGCCTTGAGCAGGTTCTGGCCCACCAGGTGCGGCAGTCGGCCCTGCATGCTGCCCACGCCCAGGTTGACCGAAGGCTCGCGAAAATACGTGGGCAGCAACTGCGCATGGCAATCGGTCATGTGCAGCAGGTGCACATTGCCGCTGGCTGGCACGTTGTACAGGCCTGCAGCCTGCTGCGCACTGGCGTCGCGGTGTATCGGAAAACCCGCTGCCAGCGCAGCGGCCAGCACACTGGAAAACTCACGTCTGGACAGATTCATGGCGTTGTTCATCCTGCCCGAAGATCGGGCATGTTTTCAGATTGCTACTATTTTTATAGCTGCCTGCGCCCGTCAGATAAGGGCTACAGGCAGAAATGACCATCAAGTTATTTGTTGACCGGCGACTGGGGATCGAGCAGCAGCGCCATCACATGCTGCAGCTGGACCTCGCTCAGAATGCCCGCGTGGCCAAAACGCGGCATGCCAGAGCAGGCGTTATAGGCTTTGGCATTCCACAACTTGCCCCAGGTGTAGTCCACAATCGGTTTGCTGCCCGCAGCGGCAGGGTCGGCGACACCGCGCAACTTGCCGTAGTTGTACAGGCTGGGCCCGATGGAGCCAAACGACAACTCTTCCTTGCTGATCTGGTGGCAGTTGTAGCAGCTGCCGCCGTTGGCTGAACCGGCGGCGTCGGTCCAGGTCATGCCGCGGCCGTTCTGGGCAATTTTTTCGCCCTCTTTCCAGTCACCGATGAATTTGCCGCTGGCCGGCATCTTCACCGTCTTCAGGTTGGCTTCCTCGATGGACTTGGCCAGCTTGTCGTCCAGCGCGGCGCCCTGGGCTTCGGAACAGGCCTTGTTGGAAGCGTCCTGGTCCAGCCAGGCGATTTTGGCAATGCCCTGATCGCGGAAAGAGGATTTCAGCACTTTTTGTGTGGCTTCGGCGACATCCTGCGGCGACGGACCGGCGGCACAACTGGCCAGCAACAGGGTCATGGCCAGCAGGCCGGCTTGTATGTAGGTTTTTTTCATGGGAATGGCTCCTGTCCGGATTCAGCGTTTGAGGGCGGGCGCAGTGGAAACGCCACCCTTGCCGTTCACGCCCATGTACACGCCCAGAGCGATGGTGGCCTCCGACGCATACCCGGGAAAAGGAAAGCGCTGCTGGCGGTAACAGTCGTTCAGGCGGCGCTGCATGCCCCAGAGGTCGCCACTGGAGACGCGGTAGGCTGGCCAGGCGCCAAAGCCGTCGCCGGCACCCGGGTTCTTGGTCAGATTCGGCAGGTCCTGCAACCGCACGCGTTTGTTGTCTTCGCCGTGGCACGAAGCACAGGAAAAGTCATAGGGGCCGCCGCGCTGGTAAAACACCTGCTTGCCCACCGCATACATCAGTTTTTCCTGGGTATGCGCCTGTGGCAGGTTGAACTTCATGCCGCGCGATTCGCCAGAAATGAAGGCCACCAGCGACTCGATGGTTTTCTGCTCGTCGCGGCCAAACGGGGTTTTGGCAATGGCCCCGGCATCGAAACCCTGCAGCGTTTCCATGCAGGTCAGCAGGCGCGACTCCAGGTCCTGCACCCGGCCGGTATCAGCAAAATAGCGCGGCAACTCGACAAATGCTCCTTTGGTGACGCCGGGCCCCTTGCCGAGGTTGCATTGAGTCAGGCTGGCGTTTTTGGGGCCCCTGGGCTGTTTCCACAAGGCTTCGCCCCTGGCCTCATACAGCTCGGCCGGGTTGCCATCGGCGAGCATGGCACGGTATTCCGCAATGCCCTCCGCCGTGGTTTTTTGTGCCACCGCCGCCAAAGGCAGCAGGCTCAAAGCCGCCAGCCCCAGAAGATTCCATTTCATCGCTTGCTCCTCGTTTTGTTCTTCAGCAGCTCAGGACACCACGGCCTCGTCGGTGCGTTTTTCGCCCTTGTTGTCGGTCCAGCTGACGGCCAGCTTGTCACCGGCTTTGGCGCCCTTGAAGCTGAATTGCAGGTAGGGGTTCTTGGACACCGCCGGGCCCCACTGGGCGCTCATCACGGTTTTGCCATTGTGCGTCACGACTATGTTCTGGATAAACCAGGCGGGCACGGTTTTGCCGGCCGCATCCTTGCGCTGGCCGCTTTCCATCTCATGGCTGACCAGTACACGCACGGTGGTTTTGTCGCCTTGGGCCTGGGCCCGGATTCTCATCGGATCTGACATGACTTTTTCCTTCAAATTTTGTTAATCGCCCGCCGGGCGTCAGCCGCCGCAGCCGCCCAAAGTCACTTTGACTTCCTTGACCGCGTAGAAGAATTTGTCGCCGGCCCTGGCCAGCGCGTACACATTGGACGACTGTCCCATCTTCAGGTTGGTCGATACGTTGGCATCGGTGCCGGCCGGAATGTCAAACAGCGCAGCCAGCGCATTCGGGTTTTTCTCGACCACCAGCGCGATCTGCGTGGTGCCCGCGATGTTGCTTTGCGCACCCACACGGACGACGCTGCCGTTTTCGGCGATCTCGGGGGCCTGCAGAATCAGGTCTTTGCTTTCAACCGGCGCACCGGTCGCCCCCAGCGCCTTGGCGGCCTCGGCCAGCGACTTGCTGTCGAAGGCGGCCTTGTTCCAGCCGGGCGCGGTTTGCGCGTGGACTGGCGCCAGGCCTGCGGAAGCAGCCAGGGCCAGCGCGGTTGCGCCCGAACCGCTGACCAGAAAGTGACGACGTTCCATGATTTGGACTCCTTTGGATATGGCTAAATGAAACTTGAACTATTGGACACAAAAACCTGAGGCAATGACAGGGTGCTTCTCCCAAGCGGCAGGCCCTGTCACTGGTGCCGGCACTACGGTGAAAATTCCCGCGCCAGCCACTGGGCAAGCTGGGCCGCCTCGGCGTCACTCAGGGTCTGCGGCGGCATCGGCATGCTTCCCCAAACACCTTGTCCTCCGCCCTTGATTTTGCCCGCAAGGTAATTCACCGCGTCAGCGCGGCCTTTATATTTGCCCGCAACGTCCTTGAATGAGGGGCCGACGAGTTTGCCGTCCATGGCATGGCATGCTATGCAGGCATTTTTTTGAAGTACCGGCATGACGGAGGCACTGGCCGCCTCCCTGGAGGCTGAATTTGCTACATTTTTAATAGCTGCTGGCGCAGGAGCAGAAAGGGCCTCAACGCTGTTTGACTTGAACGATTCAGGGGCGGGGCGAAGGGTGTCGGCGCCGCGGGTAGCGCCCACGACGCGGGTTTGCTCAGCCAGCTGGCCATGGGCATTGCGCGCATAGTCGGGCAAAAAACTCTTGACGACCACGTCCTTTTTGCAGTCGCGCATACAGGCGGAGCCCTGCACATCGGGCTTGCCGGTGCCGCCAAATTCAGTGCCCGGCCACATGGCGTGGGCGCTTGTTGTCCCCTTCCGGTTGGGCAGGCGCTCCTGGACATCGCGGATATTGGTGTCGGACAGCGTGAAATCCCCGGGGACGATGCCGCCCAGGTTCAGGATAAAAGCCGTGGCCGCATAAACCTCATCGGTGCTGAGCGACTTGGGCGCGTTCCATGGCATGGCGCGGTTGATGTAGTCCCACAGGGTCGACAAGGTGGCCATCTTCATCAAGGCCGTCCGCTGGGGCTGGTTGGCGCCTGGCATCAGGCTCGCCACCCGTCCGGTTTTGATGTCCTCGGCCGTCGTGCCGCCGGCAATGGGGGTGAAAATATCCGAGGATTCGCCGAAGGTGCCGTGGCAGGATGCACATTTGCCCTCCCACACCACTTCGCCCTGGCGCACGGAACCCTGTCCTTTGGGCAGGCCCTTGAAGTCAGGGCGGACATCAATGTCCCAGGCGCTGACTTCGGCCGGCGTTGCCGGACGGCCTATGCCGGAAAACCTGTCAGTCCCCTGCCCGCCCGCATGGGCTGCACTGGCGCTGAAGGCCAGGGCCAGGGCCAGTGTCAGCATGCACGGCACACGGCTAAAGCTGGACATTCGTCACCTCGCCATTTTCGCCAAGCGCCCAGGTCTGGATGGCATTGTTGTGATAGATGCTGCGCGACGCCCGCACCCTGCGCAACTCACCATAGCTGGGCTGGACATGCCCGCTTTCGTCCACCGCCCGGCTCTGGAAGAATGCCGGCTTGCCGTCCCAGACGAAATCGGCATTAAAACGCGTCAGGCATTTGGACAGCACCGGGCCTTCGAGTCGGGCCGGTTTCCAGTTTTTTCCACCGTCTGTGGAAACATCGACGCGTTTGATCTTTCCACGCCCGCTCCATGCCAGGCCGGTGATGGTGTGAAAACCCTTGTCCAGAAGAACCTGCCCGCCACTGGGCGAAGTCACGACGCTTTTCACCTCCTGGATGCTGGTGTACTGGCGGTGCAATCCGTCGGGCATCAGGTCCATGTAGTGGATCGATTCGTCCTTGCTGGCATAAGGCATGTCACCGACTTCAATGCGGCGCAGGTATTTGACCCAGCTGACACCCTGCACGCCGGGAACCACCAGACGCAAGGGGTAGCCGTTTTCGGGACGCAACATTTCGCCGTTCTGGCCATAAGCGACCAGCACCTGGCCGTCCTGCACCATGCTCATCGGAATCGTGCGTGTCATGCCGGAGCCATCAGCGCCCTCGGCCAGCACAAATCTGGCGCGTTTGAAATCAGCGCCACACAGCTCCAGCAGCGTGCGCAGTGGCACGCCGGTGAACTCGCTGCAGCTGAGCATGCCGTGCGTGTACTGCACCGTGGGCACCGCCACATTGCCCCATTCCATGCCGGTGTTGGCGCCGCACTCGATGAAGTGCATGCGGCTGACACTGGGCAGGCGCATCAACTCGTCCATGCTGAAAACCATGGACCGCTTGAGCAGGCTGTCGGCCGAGCCGTTGATCATGAGGCGGTGCTGGGACGGGTCAATGTCCCACCAGCCCTGGTGATGGCGCTCAAAATGCAGGCCGCTGGGCGTGATGATGCCGAACAGGCCTTGCAGCGGCGCAAAACTGACGCTGGATTGGGGCACCCGCGTCAGCCCCGGGCTTTCGCGGCGTTGCAGGTTTTTCTCCCACTCGCTGGGCAGGCCGTAGCCGCGTGCTGCCACCGGCTGGCCCAGGCCCTTGCTGTGAGCTGGCAGGTTCAGAATGGCGGGGTCGCCCTGGGCGGCGGCCCGGTCGGCAGCGATCGCGCCTGCGGCCGCTGCCACCGCGCCGGCCAGAAAGCCGCGGCGCCCGGACCTGACCGCCTGGATCTGGTCGCGACTCAGAAAGTTTTCGGGTGCCCGCTGCAGGAAGCGACTCAACATGCCATGACCCTGGAAGTTTCAGATTTCATAACTGTTGGGCCGGGGAATGTGGGTCGGTGTCAGGCTCTCGGAAGCCGGCAATACGCCCGGTTCATCGAGTTCGATCGCAATCTGGGTGCACACGCTGCGACACAAGGCCACGGCCTTTTCGCTTTGCACCCGGTAAATGACCTGGGTACCCTCTTTGCGCTTGGCCAGCACGCCAGTACGGAACAAAACCGCAAGGTGCTGCGACAAATTGGGCTGGGTGGTGTCTATCTCGAGCAACAGTTCGTTGACCGATTTTTCGCGTTCACACAAGGCACTGAGAACACGCAGTCGCATCGGCGTCGCCAGCACCGCGAACAGCTCGGCAGCGAGTTCAAAAACCCGCCCCTGCTCTGTTGCGGCCCCGGCCTGGATCATCTGGTTCATGCTGCTGGACATCCGTTTGAGAGGAGAAAGGTCTAAATATAAGCAATCGATGATATTTGACATCCAGGCAGAACTGTTCAATACCGGGACATACCCTTGGTCCTGTCAAATCACCCCAACCGTGCAGATCAGTGCCGGTCAAGCGCTGGGGCGCAGCCTTATGTCACCGCAAAATCTCCCACTTTTGTCTTACACCATGCTATAAAACCCCTAGCAACAAGTGGTTGTTACTCATACCTCCCAACATGTTTTTTACCTTCCCGAATTGTCTGCGTGCCGGTCTGACCCTGGTGTGTGTGCTCCTGTTGTCCGGGCCTGCGCGGGCCGAGGTGGACGCGCTGGTGCGCGAATCCTTGGCATTGGTCGAGCAAGGCAAGGCCCAGGAAGCCTTTGACCGTCTTGCTGCCGTAGAGACACAACGCGCCGGCGACCCCGACTTCGACACCGTGCTGGGCATCGCCGCCAATGAGGCGGGTCAGTTCACACGCGCCGTGTTTGCGCTGGAGCGCGCCCTGACCGTTCAGCCTGGCAACGCACGCGCACGTGCCGAACTGGGCCGCGCCCTGTTTGCGCTGAAGGACAACCTGGCCGCCCGGCAGGTGTTGCAGGAGGCGAAGCGCGAAAACATTCCGCCAGACGTTGCCCGCAAGATTGACGACTTCCTGCTGGCCATAGACCGCAACGAAGAAGCCGCCCGGTCGTCGATCAAGGCTTATGTGGAAACCAGTTATGGCACAGACAGCAACATCAACAGCGGCCCTGCCAACGCCAACGTGGCTGTGCCTTCCCTGGGCGGCCTGGTGTTGACCCTGAACCCCAACGCCGTCAAATTGAAAGACAGCTTTTACACCGTGGGCGCGGGTGTTTCGGGGCGTTATGTGATTGATCCGCGCCTGTCGCTGATCGCCAGTGCAAGTGGCAATTTCCGCTTCAACAACGATTACAACGACTTTGACACCAACCAGCTGGACCTGAGCGCCGGCGCGGTTTACCGGCTCGACAAAAATGAATTCAGCGCAGTGGCCCAGGTGGGCACCTATTCGGCCGACAACCGCGGCGTTCGCGACCAGCGCGGCGTGGTGGGTGAATGGACGTACCGGCCCGATGAGGCCAGCCAGTGGAGCAGCTATGTGCAGCTGTCCACGCTACGTTATCCAGGGCTGGCCGTGCGTGATGCAGAGCGTTATGTCCTGGGAACTTCGTACGCCACCGCCCTGAGCGGCGGCCTGGTGTTATTTGCCGGCGGTTACATTGGCAGCGAAAACGAGCGGGCCTCCGGCGTGCCGCATCTGGGCCACCGGCTGGCGGGCTTGCGCGCCGGTGTGCAGCAGTCGGTCAACGCGGATGTGGACCTGTTTGCCAGCGTCGGTTTTGAAAGACGCCATTACGGCGGCGCCGACCCGACGTTTCTGGTGACCCGGCGGGACAACCAGAGCAATCTGAACCTCGGTCTGAACTGGGTGCCGGTGGTGAGCTGGCGCATCACGCCGCAACTGTCTTTGTTGAAGACAAACTCCAACATCGCCATTTCCGACTTCAGCAAACGCGTGCTGTCTGTCACGGTCCGCAAGGATTTTTAGGCGAACTTCTTCTGCGGTTGCGCCACCCATGCGACCATCCGGCTACCGACGATTGACCCATCAGGCAAGGCCTTGATCATGAACACACACTTTCCCTTGAAAAACGCGGGCCTGCTGATTGCCCTGGCAGCGGTGTACCCGCTGCAGGCCCACGCGCTTGCGGGCGTCGCGCAGTTCACCGCCGGAGAAGTCAATGTGCGCCAGACCGATGGCCGCACCCTCGCCCTGGCCAAAGGTGGCAATATCGACAGCGGCCAGGCCATCGTCACCGGCGGCAACGGCCGGGCCCAGGTCAAGTTCACCGATGGCGGGCTGATTTCCCTGCAGCCCAACACCGAATTCAAAATCGCCAACTACGTCGACCAGAACGATCCGAAGCAAGACCGCTTTCTGGTGGACCTGCTGCGTGGCAGCATGCGTGCCATCACCGGCCTGATTGGCAAACGCAACCGCGACAACTACAAACTCACCACCACCACCGCCACCATTGGTATTCGCGGTTCCGGCTTCAAGGTCGGCTACAACCCCGACGGGACGCTGGGCATCACCAGCGAGCTCGACAAGATTGAAGTGTGCAACCAGAGCGGCTGCGTTGGACTGGTGGCAGGCGAGTCGGTCAAGGTGGTGGACAGCTCAACGCCGCCTGTGCGCACCAGTGAGCAACCCAAGACCGAGACACCTGAGGCACCCAAGGACCCGAATGCGTCAGGCGAAAAGGTCACGGAGTCTGGCAAGGCAGAGGTGGTGGAGGACGTCAAGCCCGTCACCAAGACCGTCGAGAAAAAAATAGAAGTGGTCAAAACCGACCCGGTGGTGGTGGTGCCGGTCAAGCGCACCTTCACCGATGTCACGGTGGCGGCTGTGGGTACCAACGGTTCCAGCGCCTACACCATCACCAGCAACTCGGGCGCCACCACACAATTCAGTGACAATAAACTGCTGATGACGGAGGACGCAGGGGCCGGCTTTGGCAAATGGTACGAAAGCGGCACGGTGCAGGCTGAATCCAATTTCAAGTCCAGCGGCAACGTCAGTGATGCCAACTTCATCGGCTGGGGCATGTGGACCAGCGGCACCCGGGAATACCTGGGCACCACCCTGCTCAGCAATGTGCATTACGTGGCCGGACGCCCCACCGCCCAGACCGAAATGAACACGCTGATGCTGGCGGGGGGCAGCGCCACCTACAGCCTGATCGGCAGCACAGCCCCGACGCTGGGCACGAGTACGGGTACCCTCAACAGTGCGACGTTTTCAGTCAGTTTCACATCCACAAACTTCACGATCAGCAGCGCCGTCAATACCTCATTCGGTAACTTCACCGACTCCGCCACGAGCAGTACACCCACTTTCTCGGGCACTTACATTCGCGGCCTGTTCATTGGCACCAATGCTGCATTTGCCGGCATGACCTACAACAAGGACTTCGGCTCCGGCCCGGTGGCGGGCGCCCTGGCGTTCAAGAAGTAGGCGCAGGCACGGCGCTGCAGTACAGCACCCGCAGCGCCTCAAGCGCATCCCCGCCATGCAGGGCTTGCGCGGCCTGCATGGCGGCCTGCCCCATAGCGGCGCGCAGCGACGGCTCTTGCGCCAGCCGCTCCAGCGCATCCCAGGCTTCTTCCTGGGACTGCACCAGAAGGCCGGTTTCCCCAGGCACCACCACTTCGGCGTAGCCGCCCAGATGGCCGGCCACCACTGGCAAGCCTGAGGCCATGGCCTCGGCCACTACCCGCCCGTAAGCTTCCACGGTTGAACCGGTGCGATAGAAAAAGACATCGAGTGACTGGTAAAAATCCGCCACCTCTTCGGCACCGGCTGCCAGCAATTCCACACCCGGCACCCCTTCAAGCTGCGGAGCCAGGCAGGTGCCGCCCATCAGACGCACGCGCCATCCGGCGGCTGCCAGCATGCGGTACAGGTCCGGGTCCTGTGGATGGTGTTTGTCCGGTGTATCGCGGCTGACCCGGCCGACGGTCAGTGGCCCACCCGCCCGCGGCCTGCGGGCCTGCACGGCCTGAAAAAACGGTGCGATGTCCATGGGGCTGTACACCACATGGCCGGGCAAGCCCGCCGTCAGCCGCAGGGCTTGCGATACAAACACCAGCTCCGGGTCCAGCGCCGTGGTGTCCCGCAGTATCTCGATCAGGGCAAAAAAGCGCTCCCAGCTGGCCAGGTTGCAATGCAACATGACCCGCGCAAAACGCGTGTATTTGAGCCATACGGCGGGCGCCACATGCGCACCACCCCAGACCAGCACCCCCGTGCGCGGAAAACGCCCGCCGAACGGCTGAACGGCCTGTACGCCCTGCGCGGCGTACCAGGCATGCGGCGGCACCACCGACCACATCTGCAACTCGCCAGAGTTTTTCAGCGCGTCACGCAGGGCCAGCAGCTCGCGCTCGGCGCCCGCAAAACGGTCGTCAAACCGTCCCACGAGGTGAATCGGCAGCGCAGCAGGTTCAGGAGCGGTAGTGTCCATACAGAATGAAGATGGGCGGCCAATCGGAGGACTGAGTCTGTCACATAATTTCGCCATGCCATCGCCGCCCGAACCGCAAGCGCTTGTCCTGCCCCATTCTTTTGCACAACAGATGGTCCGGGGCAGCACGGCCCACGCTGCTGGCGATCGCGCCGCAGCGCTGGCGGCGTTTCAGGCGGCGCTCGCACTGGCCCCCGACAACGTCCAGGCAGCCAGCGCCTGTGCCGCCTTGCTGCATGAACTGGAGCGCCCCCAGGCCGCGCTGCGCGTCCTGCGCCGCGTTGAAGCGTTGCTGCTGGGCGATGCCGAGGGTGCCACCAACCTCGCACTGGCTGCGGCTGCCTGTGGACTGCTGCCAGAGGCGCAACAACATCTGGACCGCGCCCTGGCGCTGCAAGCTGATTTTTGGCCCGCGCTGGTCCAGCGCAGCCTGATCGCCAAACGCCTGGGTGACTGGACGGCAGCCATTGAATATGCCGAACAATGTGTGGCCGTGGCACCGGGGCGTTCCGGGGTCTGGCTGCATCTGCTGGACTGCCTGCTCGGTGCGCGCGAGCCCGACCGGGCCTTGCTGCGCCTGGGCGAGGCCATGCGGCGCTTTCCGGATGATGCACACATCGCCTGCCGCCAGGTGATGGCCCTGGCCCTGCACGGCGAATTTGCAGCGGCCGGTCAGGCCCAGGCGGGCCTGAACCCTGCCGCAAGCGCTGCATGGCAGCAGTTTCTGGGCACGGCAAGCCAGCGCGCAGGTGTCAACGCCGGCGCTGCTCCCGACGCACGCAGCCTGTTTCTGCGGCAGGCGTTTGAAGCCATGGACGAAGGCGACTGGCGCGACGCACCCCGCGCCGCCTCCGTGCTGCGCGAGCTGAGTGCCGGTCCCACACCGGCCGGACGCACGGCCGAACTGCAGCTGGCGATGTACTACGGCCTGGCGCTCGGATTGACAGACCCGGAGATAGAGCGGCTCGGACAGCTGGCGTGGGCTGGGGTGGCTGCGGGCCAGCGGCCGGGCCTGCCGGCTTTTTCCGTCAAGCGGTCTTTCCGTGCCAAAGACAGCCGCATTCACGTCGGCATGGCCGTGCACAGCCTGCGCGACCGGACCGCCACCACCCGGCTGACCGCCCGGCTGGCGGGGCATGACCACAGCCGTTTTGCCTTTCATCTGTACTCACCCACGCCGCAGCCGCAAGCCTTGCTGTCCGAGCCGCTGAGGGCGCACAGCGTGGTCGAAATAGCCCACTTCAGCGACGACGAGGCGGTGCAGCGCATTCGGCTCGACAGCCTCGATCTGTGGATCGATTCGACCTTTGGCACCCCCTGGTGGCGCCCCGGCATCGCGCAGCGGCGTGTGGCGCCGGTGCAGATCCAGCCCCTGCCCTGGCAGGGACAGTTGCCGGGCGGCCCGTTTGACTATGTGCTGTCCGACCGATTCATTCATGCCGGCGTACAGGCAGACAGCCCGGCCAGCGCCCTCGTTCGCCTGCCTCACTGCTGCTGGATCGACGGTTCCGGCGCCACATCGCCAGGGCCGGCATGGGCCCGTCGCGACCTGGGCCTGCCCGACAGCGCGCCCATTCTCTGTGCCTTTGTGCCGGCCCTGCACATCGACCCCGACACCCTGAATCTGTGGCTGCAATTGCTGCTGGATCAGCCGGGCGCCGTCTTGTGGCTGCCCACCTTTGCAGCGCCAACCCGGCGGCGGCTGCAGGCGGCAGCACAGTTGCACGGTGTGGACCCTGCCCGCCTGATTTTTGTCAGCCAGCCAGCGCCGCAGTCCCCAGTCGCGCTGCTGCCCCTGGCCGACTTGTTTCTGGACCCGCTGCGGCTCAATGGTGGCCATGAGCTCGCGCTGGCGCTGCACAGTGGTTTGCCTGCCGTCTCCTGCGCTGGCCCGGGCAGCGCCGCGCGGCTGGGCGCCAGCATGTTGCATGCGGCCGGACTGGGCGAGGCTGTTGCCCCGGACAGCGCCAGTTACCTGGCGATGGCGCTGGCGCTGCTGCGTGACCCGCCGCAACTGGCTGCCCTGCGCGCGCGGCTGCAGGCTGCGCCAGACACCGCAGCGCTGTTTGACAAGCCGGCGCGCCTTCGGGCGTGCGAGGCTGCCTGGATCGCCATGGTGGAACGGTCCCGCGCGGGCCTGCCACCTGCCGCGCTGGAGATCGCTGCGGCCTGACCGGAAAGCACCTCCAACCCTCCAGTCGCTATACTTTTAATAGCTGCTTGCGCACATGCACAAAGGGCCAGAAGCCGATTTAACGCATAACGCCGGCATCAAGCGGTCATCAAATCCCTGATCTGCTGCAAGGCCGCCGGGTCGTCCATGGTCGTCAGGTCCCCCGCATCGCGGCCTTCACAGACCGCCTGAATCGCGCGGCGCAGCAGTTTGCCGCTGCGGGTTTTGGGCAGCACCGACACAAAACGCACCCTGGCCGGCCGCGCCAGGGCGCCCAGGTCCTGGTCCACCCGTTTCATGATCTCGCCTTCGAGCTTGAGCGCCGCTGCGCTGTCGGCCAGTACGCCGCCATCCCTGGGCACCACAAACGCCATCGCGACCTGCCCCTTGAGCTTGTCGGCCACACCCACCACCGCGACTTCGGCCACGCCCGCGTGCCCTGAGATGCTTTCTTCAATCTCGCGCGTGCCCAGCCGGTGCCCGGCCACATTGATCACGTCATCGGTGCGGCCCAGGATGAAGTAATAACCGTCTTCATCGCGTATGCCCCAGTCGAAGGTGCTGTACACCATGCGGCCCGGCACACTTTTCCAGTAGGTGTTGATAAATCGCGCATCGTCTTTCCAGATGGTCTGCATGAAACCCGGCGGCGTCGGGCCTTCCAGCACCACCACGCCTTTTTCATTCGGCTGTGTCAGTTCCTCCCCGGTACTCTCGTGCACCAGCTTGACCTTGTAGCCATACATCGGGATGCCGGGGCTGCCGAACCTGCTGGCTTTTTTCTCCACGCCGTTGGCAATCGTCAGGATAGGCCAGCCGCTTTCGGTCTGCCAGTAGTTGTCGATGATGGGCACGTTCAGGCCCTCGCTGATCCAGCGCGCCGTCGGCTCGTCCAGCGGCTCTCCCGCCAGAAACAGCGCGCGCAGGCTGGACAGGTCGTATTTTTTCAGCAGCGCCGGGTCCTGCTTTTTCAGCACCCGCACCGCCGTCGGCGCGCTGAACATGGCCGTGACCTTGTACTTTTCAACCAGGCGCCACCAGATGCCGCCATCGGGTTGTTTGTCCAGGCCCTGCGTCGGCAGGCCCTCGTACATCAGCGTGGCCATGCCGGCAATCAGCGGGCCGTAAATGATGTAGCTGTGGCCCACCACCCAGCCAATGTCGCTGGTGGAGAAATAGGTCTCACCGGCGCGGCCGTCAAAAATGTGTTTCATGCTGGCGGCCAGCGCCACCGCATAACCGCCGGTATCGCGCTGCACCCCCTTGGGTTTGCCGGTGGTACCGCTGGTGTAGATGGTGTAACTGATGTCGGTGGACTGCAGCCAAACGCAGGGCACTTTGGCGTCCAGATGCCGTGCGCGCAGGTCTGACCACAGGTGATCGCGACCAGCGACCAGCTGCATGGGCGACAGGCCACGGTCGGCCAGCAGCACCGCCTCGGGTTGGTGGCTGGACAGGCGTATCGCCTCGTCCAGCAGCGGCTTGTAGGGCACGATCTTGCCGCCGCGCGAGCCCGCGTCGGCACTCACAATCACCTTCGGCGTCGCGTCTTCAATGCGTGAAGCCAGCGAGCCGCTGGCAAAGCCGCCAAACACCACACAGTGAATCGCACCCAGGCGCGCGCAGGCCAGCATGGCAAACGCCGCCTCGGCGATCATGGGCATGTAGATCAGCACCCGGTCGCCTTTTTGCACACCGAGTGCCTGCAGGCTGGCCGCCATGCGCTCCACCTCTGCGTGCAGTTCGGCAAAGCTGTAGGTTTTTTCGACGCCGGTTTCGGTGGACACATAAATCAGCGCCGCCTGATCAGGCCTGTCCTTGAGGTGCCGGTCCACCGCGTTGTGGCACAGGTTGGTGGTGCCGCCCTCAAACCAGTGCGCAAACGGCGGTTTGTCGTGGTTGCAGACGCGCGTGAAAGGCTGCTGCCAGTCAATCAGTCGGGCCTGCTCGGTCCAGAAAGCGTCGGGCTGCTCAATCGACTGGCGGTAGAAGTCGGCGTAACTTGTCATGGCTTGTCTCCGGATAGGTCTGGCGCAACCCGGATTCTGGCCTCGAACCGGTCGCAGCGCCGTTTGGCGTTAAATCTGAATTCATAATTATGGATAACAGACTTGCGGCAGGCTGACACCGCCCCTTCACCCCTGCGCCGGTAGCGCGCCCATGGATGACGCGTCTGGCCAGTTCTGGATCAATTTGCAGTGTGGACCGACCTCATGGCTGTCCCACCAGGCCTGCACCTCGGGAAACAGCGCGATCAGTTCCCGAACCGGCTGCTCTGGCGGATGCAAGCGCGACCCGGCCAGCAAGGCCGATAACAGCGACCGGTCCTGGCGAAACCAGTTCGCCGTGCTTCCGCCCTTGCCGCGCGGGTGCAGCCTGCAATACGCTGGCGCCTGGCCGGGGCCCACGTCGCTGGCGGCCCGATGCTGTCCGACGATGACTACGCCCTCCGCGGCGACCTTGCCAAAATTCACCGTGAAGCGCGGGCGGCCGGACTTGTCCCATTGCAGTTCCAGAAACAGCATCTGGGCGCCTGCCTGCCGGCGAAAGTCAAGAAAATGCGGGCCATGCCGCTGGTCAAGCTGGAAACCTTGCTCCCGCATAAAAGGCACAAAGACCCGTTTGATTTCGCGCCGCAGCGCCGTGGTGCGTCCCATCGGTCAGGATGCCTTGGCCCGCGCTGCATACAGCGGTGGCAGCAAATGCTCCAGCATGCTGACTTCCTCGACATTGTGGGTCAGCCAGGCCCTGCCCATCGCGTTGGAGAACACGCGCGGCCGTATCAGGGCATTCAACACAGGCGCCAACATGCCGGCCCCGGCGCCCACCACCATGCGCGACCGGTAAGAGGCGCCTCCCGGAGCCGTCCCAAAGCGGTGCTCCAGGCGAAACACCTCGGCGCCCCCTACCCGGCGCACCAGCGAGATGCCTTCATCGTCGAGCTTCTCCACGTATTCGGTGGAGTCCACGTAATAGTCCGGGTTGGCAGCAAAGGCTTCGACAATCCGAAAATGCGCGCCCTGCCCGCTGCCGCCGCCTGGCGAGGGAGCTGCCAGTTCCCACCGGATGTGGTCACGCGGGTGCCAAAGCAGGTAACGCGGGTAGGTCTGCCCACCGTGGTTCATGGTCTGGCCCAGGTTTTCAAACCACCAGCGCAGCATGTCCGGCGTGACCCCTCTGAGGGTGTCGTGTTCTATCGTCAACAGGCGCTGGCCAGATGGCAGCGTGGCCTCAGACGTCCGGGCCGAGGAAACCGGTTTCATGGGCCCGACGTGGGGGCGCTCGGGCAGCAGGGGCAGCCGGATGAACTTCATGGGCATGAGGGCTCGAATATAGCCCCGGTACATGGCTGCTTTGTTGCAGTTTGACGTCACTGCGGGCCACCGAGCCCGACCCTGGGTGTGCAGCGGATTGCAAGCCCCGCCCGCTACTGCGTTTTGACGCTCTCATTTTTATAGCTGCTTGCGCACGCTGTGCCTGGGCCCAAGCCTTTTTTTGCTTGCAAAAAAAACCTGGCACACCGCGCGCAGTCGCTGGCTCAGGCCGCGGTACCAAGCGCTCAGCCCAGGTACGGCCCCTTGACTTCACCCCAGCCCCATTTGGGCATGGGCGCATCTTGGTCCACCGTGGCCCCATCCTGGGAGTTGATGACGGCGAGTCTGGACCCCCACTCCAGATAGCCTACCAGCGCAGACCGGAACTCCGGGTCTTCTGGCAAGCCGAGCTCATCCGCTGTTGCCAGAAGCAGCTCCACCCAGCGACGCCGTTTGTCCTGCGTGAGGTGGCGATTGAGATGCTGCTGAATCATCCTGGGATGGCCACCATGCCGTGCTGAATAATCCGCAGGGCCTCCAAGAACCTCGGCCAAAAAGGCCGCCACATGGGCGGGATGCTCTGCGCCCATGTGGGCAAAGACAGGCTTGAGCAGCTCGTCCTGGTGCACATGTTCATAAAAGCGCGTCGTCAGGCGGTTCAGCGCATCGATGCCGCCCAGCCATTCGTATAGCGTCGGGGTTTCTGAAGTGTGCATATCGGGTTGCCTTGGGTCTAAGCTTGAGCTTGTCGCGGCGACTTGAATGAAACGTTTTTCGGAGTGAACTTTAACGTCGGAGTCAGCCGTGTTTATATTTGAGTACGTAATGGAACACGGCACGGGCGCCGACCATAAGAAGCGCTGGCACGAGACAGTGGAACAGAATTATCCAAACGTAGTTAAAAAGCAGGTTCGCTGGAAGAAACCTGTCCTGGTGGGCCGGGTTCAATGCGTAAGCTGTAATTGCGGCAAGCGGCGATAGTAAAACCGATTTTGTGGCCGCCAAGCAGGCGCCTTTCAGAGTGCCTGCCATGAGTGCCGCTGGAATGAGGCAAACAAAGGCCAAATAAGTTGGAGCCATGATTGGCATAGGCAAAACCTTGGCCCAAGCTGGAAGATAAACCACCTTTGAAAAAGTGAAAAGATCAAGCCAGGTGACCATAGCAGCCGACAGCAATAGCGTGCTGACGACAAATGCCAAGAGGTTGCGGTTCATGGTGCCATGGTCAACGTTGGAGGTCAGGCGACGCCGAAGGGGCTTTTACGTTGGAGATCAGTCTGCGGCCGCAGGCCGTCGGTCTCGATTGACATGTTCAATGTCACCGCACCTTGCTCAAGCGATCAGCCATGCGCGTCTGCCAACCGGGCCCGGTCGCTTTCCACCGCTCGATCACGTCGACGGGCAACCTGATCGACAGCAGCTTGCGGGGGTTCTCGGAAACTGGCCTGCCCCCCTTATTCACCTTGGCTCGTGCGAGCATCTCATCTGTGAGTTCGGGCAGCTCGTCGTACTCGCCCTTCTTCACAACGTGTGCATCTACACGAGCAAGGTCAGACTTCAAGGAGCGGCGCAATGCGGGCTTGCTCGCGTTCATTTGCTTTCCTCATGCTGAAGACGTGACGTTCCGCGCCACGCGGGGTGTATCCGATGACCACCATGCGCCCGACCAACGTGCCGTAACAGATGATTCGCACTTCACCATAGTCCTTCCGCGAGTCTTCCACTTCAACAGTGACGCCTTCGAACACCAAGGCTGCATCTTCGAAGTCCAGACCCCGATCCGCCAACGCCTTCTCGCGCTTGACGGGATCGAAGGTGACGCGCATAGGTTATTGTAGCTACAACAAGAGTCTCGGGCAAGCGTGGCTATGGCGGTGAGATTTAACGTCGGCGCTGACCGGAACACAACCATCGCGGCGAAGCCGCGGCCTTTGGTTGTGTTTCCGTGTCGAGCAAAATGTTAAACATCGCCGCCCTCTTTTTCCGCGACAGCTCCAACTCCGAACACATCTTGCACCGGAATGTCTGTGTAGAGCTTCGCCGCCGCCGCAACATGGTTCGGTACATGTACAAGAAAGGCGATCAACAGCTTGTTGACTTGGGCGGGGGAAAGCGAACCCGGACTACGACAGAACTCAACATACGCCTCGAGATCGTCGAGCCAATCGGTAAGATGGAAGGCGACGTCATTCGCCACGTCGAGTGACAGCTCGGCTTCAGAAACAGCCGCTTTGCTAATGCACTCTCGAATTTGTTCGGCACTGAACATATGGCGGCAGATCCTGTGATGTTTAACGTTGAAGGCAACCGGACCGCAACCCCAGCGGCGGAGCCGCCTGCTGCTGTTGAGGGTCCGTGTTGGCCGACCAGTTAAGGCTGCGCGGCAACACCTTGCCTCCGAGTGAAGGAACGGAAGACTTGCATGTGCACGACATACGCCACGACGAGAGCAACCACAACGAGCGCCCAGTGCCAAGGCTCAAAGCCTGGCTGGTAGAAACGAATAGGCAGGTTTGTGGATTCCGCCAGCAAAGCAACTTCGACAGCAGCCAAGAAGCCAGAGGCGAAGTAGCACCAAGTAGGCGTACGCGCGGGCACCAAGGAGTTCTGCCGACGCCGGCCAGCGAGGCGCAGAAAGAAACCAAGTGCAATAGCACCCAGAACAACCGCGAGCATCAATTTTCCGAGAACGGCTACGACGGATGCACCGGAAGCAGACAGAATTAAGCCAGCCACGTCGGCGACGACCAAAAACCCGTCCGTAACTTTTCGCTTGAGCGTCAAAAACATTTCGTTTGCGAGCCTTAACTTTGATATATCCCGCAAAACTGCGGGATAACCTGGCCAGCAGTCAGATAACACCGGCGGCTTTGGATGAAAAAAGTGTTTGAAAGCATAGGTTTATCTCACTATACTGTATGAATGAACAGGCATAACAGTCCTGACAAAGTCGCTGCACCTGCCCTGCAGTCCACGCGGCTGCTGGACCAAGTGCGGGAGCGTATCCGGTATTTGCACTATAGCCTTCAAACCGAAAAAGCTTACCTGCATTGGGCCCGTTTCTTCATACGGTGGCACGGCCGGACCGGCAAAATGCGGCATCCGCGCGACATGGGTAAAGCCGAGGTTGAGGCTTTCCTGACCATGCTGGCCGATGAACGCCAGGTTTCGCCGGCCACCCACCGGCAGGCGCTGAACGCAATTCTTTTTCTTTACCGCCAGGTGCTGGACCAGGACCTGCCCTGGCTCCAGTCCATAGGCCGTCCGCCGGAGCGCAAGCGCATCCCGGTTGTGCTGACCACGGGTGAAGTGCAGTCCGTCCTGGCCTTGATGGACGGGGTGGAGGGCCTGTTGGCCCGCATGCTTTACGGCACCGGCATGCGATTGGCTGAAGGTCTGGGCCTTCGTGTGAAGGACGTTGACTTCGACCGGCAGGTCATGATTGTGCGCAGCGGCAAAGGTGACAAAGACCGCGTGGTGATGTTGCCGCGTGCGCTGGTGCTGCCGCTGCGCGAGCAGTTGATGCGCTCCAGGGCTTTATGGGCGGCAGACCGCGCCGCTGGCCGCAGCGGTGTTTACATGCCACACGCGCTGGATGCCAAATACCCGCGGGCGGGGCAGACATGGGCATGGCAATGGGTGTATCCCGCCCCCCATTTATCGGTCGATCCGCGCTCGGGTGTTGAACGCCGCCATCACCTCTTTGAAGAGCGCCTTGGCCGCCAGCTCAAGCAAGCGGTATCGCAAGCTGGAATTGCAAAACATGTGACCGTGCACACCTTGCGCCACAGCTTTGCCACCCATCTGCTGCAATCAGGCACCGACATCCGCACCGTGCAGGAGTTGCTGGGCCATTCGGACGTCAGCACCACCATGATTTACACCCATGTGCTCAAGGTCGCTGCCGGCGGCACGGCCAGCCCGCTGGATGTGCTACCGGCTTGAAGCCCTGGCCATCTGCAGCGCTTTCCTTTTAATAGCTGCTCGCGCATGCCCAGCAAGGGCCAGAGGCCTTTTTTATCTGTTTTGACAAGCAAGGCTGGAGACTGCGCCCTACTTCACCAACCCCAGCATCTCCCTGAAAGCCGGGTGCTCCGCGGTGCGCAGCCACTCATACGCCACCATCTCGGTGGTCACCAGCTCGGCGCCGGCACCGGCCAGGCGGTCGAAGGCGGCGTCGCGGTTGCGTTCGGTGCGTGAGCTGCAGGCGTCGGTGACGACCCAGACTTCAAATTCTTCGTCCAGCAGGCCCAGCGCGGTCTGCAGCAGGCAGATATGTGCCTCGCAGCCGGCGATGACTATCACGCCCCTGCCCTCTTCTTCCTCCTCAGCGGGCTTTTGCAGGTGTTTGGGCAGGCTGCGGGCGTTGCCGCGTGGCGGGCCGGACGGCGGCTTGCGTGCTGGCGGGCGCAGCCAGTCGCCCAGGCCGTCGTCCACCGCACTGAAATGGTTTTTGGCCAGTGTCCTGCCGCCGGCGGCTTCAATCGCGGCCTGCAACTCGGGCAGGCTCGCGCCCAGCTTGTCCGGTGTTTGCGCGGTGCCCCAGACCGGCACCTGCATCAGCCTGGCCATCTGCGCCAGGCGCAGGGCGTTGGCCACCACGAGTGAATTTTCAAAAATCGCGGGCATCAGGCGGACCTGGTAGTCCACCAGCACCAGCTGGCACTCATCGGCATCAAGCAACATGGGAAAGTCCTGACAGTAGAAAAAAACGGGGCGAAAACGCTCCCCTATTGATAGCGGCTTACGCCCGTCCCTTATGGTCCGCAGCCATTTTTGACGCCACATCGGCAAGCTCTGGCGCCGGCTGCACCGGCAGCTCTGCAAACTTGAGCAATCGGGTTGCCAGCAGGGTCTCGGCCAGAAAACACAGCAGCGCCAGCAGAAAAAAGAACACGCCCGAAAGAAAACTCACCGTCGCAATTTTCAGTGCCGGCAAGTCACTGGTCTCGCCCAGAAACAGCACCACAATCGTCAGCCCGATCAGAATGGCGCAAAAGGTCAGCAGCGCCAGGCAGCCGTTGACCAGCCAGCCGCGGTGCCTGAGCTCGCCCAGCTCGGCATACATGCGCCTGGCCCGGCCCTCCTCCACACCCCCGTTTTCGAGGCGGTTTTCCAGAAAACGCGCCCGGTCTATGATGCGCGCCAGGCGCCCGGCCACGGCGGCGATCATGCCGGACACAGCGGTCAGCAAAAACACCGGGGCCACGGCCAACTGAATGCCGTGGGTGACCGTGGCGAGGTCGGGGGCAAAGTTCATCCGGGGCTCCGTGGGTGTCAAAGCCCTGATTTTGTCACGCCGGCACTGGGCTTCCTACGCAAGTGTCGCCACTGTCCGACAGCGCGCCGTCCCGCGCGGCCCCACACTGGTCGCCTGTCCCGCCGCAAGGTGCCGCCCGTTACCGATCAAGACCCAAGGAAACCCCATGCTGCCCAACCGCGAGGGACAACGCGTCCCCGACGCCACTTTCAAGACCCGCCGCGACAACCAGTGGGTGGACATCACCAGCGCAGAGCTGTTCAAGGGCAAAACCGTGGTGTTGTTTGCGCTGCCCGGTGCCTACACCCCCACCTGCTCGAGCAGCCACCTGCCGGGTTACAATACGCTGGCCCCGGTTTTCAAGGCGCGCGGCGTCGATGAGGTGGTGTGCCTGTCGGTCAACGATGCTTTTGTGATGAACGAATGGGCCGCCACGCAAGAGGCCGACCAGCTGACACTGATTCCCGACGGCAACGGCCAGTTCACCGAAGGCATGGGCATGCTGGTCGACAAAAGCGAGCTGGGTTTTGGCAAACGCTCCTGGCGTTATTCCATGCTGGTGCGCGACGGCGTCATCGAAAAGATGTTCATCGAACCCGAAAAAGAAGGCGATCCGTTTGAGGTCTCGGATGCAGAAACCATGCTGCGCCATGTTTCGCCGAACACGCCGCCACCCGAACCGCTGACGCTGTTCACCAAACCCGGCTGCCAGTTTTGCACCCGGGCCAAGGCCCTGCTTCAAAGCGCCGGCCTGCCGTATGAGGAAATTGTGCTGGGCCACGGCATCACCTCGCGCACGCTGCAGGCGGTGGCGGGCGCTGCCACCACGCCGCAGGTTTTCAGCGGCGGCAAACGCATAGGCGGCTTTGAGGCATTACAAAGCTGGCTGGCCAGCAAGTCGGGTGATAGCATTTAAATATGATTCCCGCCAAACCTGTTGAGGATTTATGAGCTTGTCCGCCGCTTCACCCCAAGCCGCTGTTTCCCCCGGCCACGACGACCTGGCGGTAGAAGCGGCGCGTTACGCCTTGCTGCGCCGGATTGCACCGGCCATACGCCACCACATGGCCGGCACGTTGCAGCCCATAGGCATGATTTCTGCCATTCTGGAGCGGCGTCTGCAGGCAGCCACACCTGACATGGCTGTGCTGCGCGACAACTGCAAGTCCATCAGCACGCTGTCACGCACGGCGGCTGGTGCCAGCATGAACCTGATCAGCTGGGTCGCACCGCGTGAAAACGGCATCGTGTCGCTCGAAGCCGGGGTGGAGGAATGCCTGGGCATGTTGTCCACCGACCTCGCTTTCCGCGGATTTACCATCGCCAACCGGGTCGCAGCAGCCGATGTGCATGTCTCCCAGGCCGCGTTGCGTACCGTCTTCACCGCCAGCCTGATTGCCCTGACCGACGCTGCGCTGGCGCCCGCCAGCGTGTTTGTCAGCAGTGAGCTGGCGGGCGACACGGCCAGAGTGTGTATCAGTGTGACGCCCGAAGAAGGCGCCAGCGCCAGCCAGGACCCGCGCGGCTACCGCAACCTGGTCTGGGATGATGTGGAGGCCCTGGCCAGCGCCGAGCAGGTCAGCATTGCGCACAGTGCCAGCAAAGTCGAGCTCGGTTTTGCGCTGCTGGAACGATCAGACCTGACGCTGTAGCCACCCCGCGAATCACTGCCTTTTTGACAGCTGCTTGCGCCGCTCCATAAAGGCTGGCAGCCGTTTTTAGTAGCAAGCTGCAAGGACTCGGCAGCCTCCGGGCTGTCTTCCCGGGCTTGACCCGGGATCCGGGATCCATGCTCCCTGGCCTGCGCACAAGGACTGGCCGGGTGCATACGGCGCTCCCCGGCTTGCTTATGATCGGTGTACGCCGCATGGCCTGTCGGCAAGCCGCTCCATCCACGCAACAACCATGAAAAAAAGCGGCATTTTTCTTCACATCGCCGGCCTCTGGCTGCTGTCCGGCCTGGACGCCTCGGGCAAATGGCTGGTGCTGGCCGGCGTGCCGGTGCTCATGGTCGCCTGGGCGCGTTATGCGGTGCACACCGCGCTGATGACGGTGGTGGTGCTGCCCACACGCGGCAAAGCCATTTTTCAGACCCAATCCCTGCCCAGACAGCTGATTCGTGGCCTGCTGATGATCACCACCACCGTGCTTTTTTTCTTGGTGCTGGGCCGGTTGCCGCTGGCCGAGGCCACCGCCATCAACTTCATGGCGCCGCTTTTTTTGATGGCCATGGCACCGTGGCTGCTGCACGAGGCCCACCGCCTGCACCGCTGGCTCGGTGTGCTGGCGGGTTTTGCGGGCATGCTGGTGGTGGTGCGGCCCGGCGCGCAACTGGACCCGCTGGGTGTGGCACTGGGCCTGGCGACGGCGCTGGCCTTTGCCTTTTTCCAGATTGCCACGCGCCGCGTCGCGCATGACGACCCGCTGACCACCAACTATTACGGCGGCCTGTTTGGCACCATCGCACTCACACTGGCCCTGCCCTGGTTCTGGCAAACACCACAGCTCAACACCTGGCAATGGCTGCTGCTGGCCTCGACCGGCGTCACCGGTTTTCTCGGGCACTGGCTGCAGATTGCCGCTTTTCGCGCAAGCCCGGCCACCCTGCTGGCGCCCTTCAGCTACCTGCAGATCGTGGCCGCCGCGACACTGGGCTGGCTGGTATTTGGCCAGGCGCCGGGCCAGACCACCGCGCTCGGTATTGGCCTGATTTGCCTGGCCGGCCTCGGTGTGGCTTTGACCGAGGCGCGCATGGCCTGGGTCCGATCACGCGGGGTTGGGGAAGCGCCCTGAGGCAAGCGCCTCAATCCTGAAACAGCGGCAGGTCGGCTTTTTTCAGCGTGCGCAGCACAAAGCTGGACTTGCTGTGGCGTATGCCCTTGATCTTGTACAACCGCTCGCGAAGCAGGCGCTCGTAGTCCTGCGTGCCGCTGACGGCAATGCGCAGCAGGTAGTCGTAGTCGCCGGACACCAGATAGGCTTCGATGACCTCCGGAATCTTCGCCAGCGTTTCACCAAACTTCTCCAGCGTGTTGTCGGAGTGGCTGTCCAGCGTGACCTGCACCAGCACCGTGTCGCTGAGGTCCAGCGCCGCCGGGTTGATACGCACGGTGTAACCCTCGATCACGCCCGACTCTTCCATCTTGCGGATGCGGTTCCAGCACGGTGTGTGGCTCAGGCCCACGGCCTGGCCGATCTCCTGCAAGCTGGCGCGGGCATTGGCCTGCAGGACTTGCAATATTTTCCGGTCAATTTTGTCCATCTGGTTGATTTTCCTGTTTTTTCGCAAATTTCAGGAATTATTACTTAATGAAGACAGAACGGAAAGAAAAACAGAAGCACTTTCTCGGCCACAAAGCCGATACTTCTTTCTGGCAAGCGGATTTACCGGTACGTGTTGCCAGGCAAACACCCCAGCGGGTTACCGCCCGCTGGGGTGTCTGGGTAGTTCAGGCAAATTTCCGCATTGCATCCAGTGACAGTCCGGCGCTTGTCATCCTGTCATCCCGGACTTGATCCGGGATCCATGGCACAAGAACAAACGCCACATGTGATCCAGCATGGATTGCGGGTCAGGCCCGCAATGACAAGCCCTGTTCAGCCGAATTTGCGCATTGCATCGAGCGCCAGGCCGGTGCCAATGCTGCCAAACAGATCACCTTCGACGCGCCGCGCCTGCGGCAGCAAGGCGGCAATACGCTCACGCAGCAGGGGCACGCTGCTGGAGCCGCCGGTAAAAAACACGGTGTCCACAGCGGCGGCCGGCACGCCGGCGTCACGCAGCAGGCTGCTGACACTGAGCGCAATGTTGTCCACCAGATGCGTGATCGCCCGGTCAAAATCGCTGCGCATCAGGCGCAGTTGCTGGCCCGGGTCTATGCGGCCCAGATCCATGGCGGTTTCGGTGCCGCTTGAGAGCGCAATTTTGGCCACTTCCACCTGCATCGCCAGCCAGTGGCCGGCACGTTCGGTCACCAGGTTTTGCAGGCGCGCGAGCTTGTCTTTTTCCTGCGCCTCGCGCTGCAGCTCGGTGATCTGCACCCAGGCCTTTTTGGTGTACGCAAAGTTGATGGTGTGCCAGGTCGCAAGGTTGAAGTACGGCGCCGACGGCATCAGCAGCCCGCTTTTGAGCCGGCTGCCCAGGCCCAGCAAGGGCATCACACTGGTCAGACTCAGGTATTTGTCGAAGTCGGTGCCGCCTGTGTGCACGCCGCCGCTGGCCAGGATGTCGTCCTTGCGTTCTGCCCTGCCCGCGCGCTCGGGTGCCAGGCGCACCAGGGCAAAGTCCGAGGTACCGCCGCCTATGTCGACCACCAGCACCAGTTCTTCCCGTGTGGTTTGCAGCTCGTAGTCAAAGGCCGCCGCAATCGGCTCGTACTGAAAGGCGATCTCGCTCAGGCCGGCAGCGCGCGCCACTGCGGCCAGCGTCTCTTCGGCCTGGCGGTCGGCAGCGGCATCACCATCGACAAAAAACACCGGCCGACCTATCACCGCGCGGCTGAAACGCCGGCCCGCCGCCTGCTCGGCCCGGCGCTTGAGCTCGCCAATGAACTGCGCCAGCAGCGTGCGAAAGGGCAGCGCCTGCCCTGCCACCTCGGTCTGTTCGTCCATCAGCGCTGTGCCCAGCAGGCTTTTGAGGGAACGCATCAAGCGCCCCTCGTAACCCGCGAGATAGTCGGCCAGCGCGGCCCGGCCGTAACTGACGTGGGCGTCTTCGGCATGAAAAAACACCACCGAAGGCAGGGTCGGCCTGCCGTCCTCCAGCGCCAGCAAGGCGACTTCCCCGGTGCCTGGTACAGCGCAGCCGGCGGTGGAGTTGGAAGTCCCGAAATCAATGCCGCAGGCAGCGCCCGCAGACGGCAAGGCGCGCGTCATCAGGCCTTGAGAAAACCGCCATCGGCCCAGGCCGTGGCACTGGCCCGGCTCAGCTTGTAGGCCGGCGAGACCCGCTGCGCGGCGAGCTGCAGGCCCGCTTCGTCATACGCGCTGAGCAGCGCATGCGGATGGTCCTCATCGGGCACGATGTCGAGCCGCACCGTGACCCGCGCCCCGCGCGCGTCCACTTCCAGGCTCTGGTGCAAGGCGGCGTGTAACTGCTGCTCATGGCGCCGCACAAACTCGCTCGCGGTCTTGACCAGCGTGGAAAAAGCCGTGCTGTCCAGCGGCTTGGGATTTTTCTTGTCGCGTCCCATGGTCCAGGGGCCTGTCAGCGCAGGCTCGGGTTCACCGTCCCTGGTCATGGCCACGGCCCAGCCGTCGTCGTCTTCGTTTTTGAGCACACGTGCGGTCCAGCCGTCCCCGCACCAGAGGCGGGCTTGCTGCACAAGTGTGTCGGGGTCGGAACTGGAATCGCGGGAGGGCTCGTGCACGGGGGTGTTCCAGTCAAAAAAATGGCGCGCTGCCGCGCGTGGTCTGCAAAGGGATTTTACCGTCCAGCCCCTGCGGCCCTGCCTGCAAGCCGCGCCCGTTCTGCCTTGCAGAATTCACCCCTCACGTAAACCTTGATGACAGCAAGGCGGCCCCGGGCTACGCTGGAGCCCAGCTTCTTTGCCCTCATTTCCGGAGACATTTACTCATGACCAACCGCCGCGTATTTATCGCCAGCACCACCGCCGCCATGGCCGGCGCTGCCCTGCCTTTGCTGGCCAGTGCCCAGGCGTTTCCGTCGCGCCCGATCAAATACATCTGCCCCTGGCCGGCCGGCGGCTCCACCGACGCGGTCATACGCGCGCTGGCCGAAAGTGCGGGCAAGTCGCTGGGGCAGACCATCATCGTCGAGAACAAACCCGGCGCCGGTGGCATGCTGGGCGCCAACGAGATGTTGTCCGCCAAACCTGACGGCTACACCCTGACGCAGCTGCCGCACGGTGTTTTCCGCATTCCGCACATGCAGAAAACGGCTTACGACCCGCTGACCGATTTCACCTGGATCGCCTGCCTGACCGGCTACACCTTTGGCCTGGTGGTACCGTCCGATTCACCGATCAAAAGCATCAAGGACCTGGTGGTCTATGCCAAGGCGAATCCCGAAAAATTCACCTATGGCTCCACCGGCACCGGCACCAGCCCGCACCTGGCGGTGGAAGAATTTGCGCAGCGCGCCGGCATCAAGCTCACCCATGTGCCTTTCAAGGGCAATGCCGACAACATGCAGGCCATTTTGGGCGGCCACGTGATGGGCGCCAGCGACGCCACCGGCTGGGCACCGCATGTCGAATCCGGCAAATTGCGCCTGATTGCCACTTACGGCAGCAAACGCACCAAGCGCTGGCCGAATGTGGCCACGCTGGAAGAACAGGGTTACAAAACCGTGTCGGACTCACCGTTCGGCGTCTGTGGCCCCAAGGGCATGGACCCGGCCGTCGTCGCGACACTGCACGAGGCTTTCCGGAGAACCCTGAATGACCCGGCGGTGCTGGCCACCTTCGACAAGTACGACCAGTCGGTGATCTACATGAACACCTCGCAGTACACCCGTTTTGCGCGCGACACTTTCACCGCCGAAAAAGAGACGATAGAGCGGCTGGGCATGTCCAAAAAGGCTTGAGGAGGCTGATAAGCGGCCTTTGAGCGGGCTGCGCTATCCTTGGGGAATTCATTTCTTCGAGTGACCGCCATGACCCCTCGCCACCCCTTGCGCCTGCTTGCCGCCCTGCTGCTGGGCAGCAGCCTGCTGCTGGCCGGCTGCCAGGACAGCCCTTCTGCCGATGGGCCTGCCAAAACCGCCGCCACCCCGGTATCCACCGCCCTGATCGCCGCCGAAGCCAAGGGCTTTGCCGTGGGCTCTGCCATGAGTGCCCGCACGGTTTACGTCTTTTTTGACCCGCAGTGTCCCCATTGCAACGCACTCTGGCTGGCGGCCAAACCGCTGAAGTCGCAGGCCAAATTTGTCTGGATTCCGGTGGGCCTGATGAACCCTTCCAGCAACGCCCAGGGCGCGACCCTGCTGGCGGCGCCGGACCCGGCGGCGGCCATGGACGCACACGAAGCCTCGATGACGGCCAAAACCGGCGGCATCAGCGCCGCCAGCAATATTGCGGCGCAAAAAGAGGCGGTGGCCAAAAACACCGCGCTGCTGACGCGGCTGGGCTTTGGCTCCATTCCTACCATTGTGGGCACCCATGCACAAAGCGGTGCGCTGGTGACGCAGGAGGGCGCCATGCCCACCGCAGCGTTGGCCGCGCTGCTGGGCCTGCAGGCACCCACGCCATAAACCCCAAACAAAATCGGGCTTCAGCCCTTGCCAGCCGTGCGCAAGCAGCTATTTATTTGATAGCACACTCCAACCGCACTGGCGGCCGGGTTTAGAACAACACGCGGCTGCGGATGGTGCCCGGCACCTCGGCAAGTTTCGCCAGCGCCAGGTCCGAGTGGGCTGCGTCGATGTCTATCACCACATAACCGATGGCTTCGTTGGTTTGCAGAAACTGTGAGGCAATGTTGATCTGGCTGGCCGCAAACACGCGGTTGATTTCTGCCAGCACGCCCGGCACATTGCGGTGAATATGCAGCAGCCGGTGTTTGCCGGGGTGCGAAGGCAAGGCCACCTCGGGAAAGTTGACCGACGAGGTTGAGGTGCCGTTGTCGCTGTACTTGACGAGTTTTTCTGCCACCTCGATGCCGATGTTGGCCTGTGCCTCCATGGTGGAGCCGCCCACATGCGGCGTCAGGATCACATTGTCGAGCCCGCGCAGCGGCGACTCGAACACCTCCTTGTTGCTGCGCGGTTCGACCGGAAACACATCAATCGCCGCGCCCAGCAAACGCCCGGCACGCAGGGCCTCGGCCAGGGGTTCGATTTCGACCACGGTGCCGCGCGAGGCGTTGATCAGCACGCTGCCGGGCTTCATCGCCGCAATCTCGGCGGCGCCCATCATCCACTGCGTGGCCGCCGTTTCAGGCACGTGCAGGCTCACCACATCGGCCTGCGCCAGCAAATCGGTCAATTTGCCGGCCTGGCGCGCATTGCCCAGCGGCAATTTGGTGACCACGTCAAAAAACACCACAGCCATGCCCAGCGCTTCGGCCAGCACCGACAGCTGCGTGCCTATGGAACCGTAACCGATGATGCCCAGGGTTTTGCCGCGAATCTCGAAGGCGTTCTCGGCCGACTTGAGCCAGCCGCCCCGGTGCGCCACCGCACTTTTCTCGGGCACACCGCGCAGCAGCAATATGGCTTCGGCCAGCACCAGTTCGGCCACCGAGCGGGTGTTGGAAAACGGTGCGTTGAAAACTGCAATGCCGCGCTCGCGCGCCGCATTCAGGTCCACCTGGTTGGTGCCTATGCAAAAGCAGCCAATCGCCGCGAGTTTGTGCGCCTGGGCCAGGACCTGCGCCGTCAGCTGGGTGCGCGAACGGATGCCGACAAAATGCGCGTCGGCGATTTTGGCCGCCAGCTCCTGGCCTTCCAGCGCGCCCGTCAGGCTTTCGATCTGGCTGTAGCCTGCCGCCCGCAGCACTTCCAGCGCCGAGGGGTGAATGCCTTCGAGCAGCAGGAACTTGATCTTGTTTTTGTCGGTAGAGGTTTTGAGCATGGGCGGTGGCGGAGGTCTGTCCGGGGGATGTTGCAGCGCACCAGTATGAAGCAAAGCCTGCGACGCCGGCCCGCCGGCCGGGTTTTGCCCCCATCTGAAAAAGGTTGTCCCAGCGGCGCCCCGGCGGCGCCGTGATACAAACTCCCCTCAGCTCTACAAGGAAGACCTCTTGAAATTCAAAATGGCTGAAAAGTCGCTGTTTGCCGTCTTGCTGCGCTCGCCCTGGTGGATCAGTTTTGCCCTGGCCGGCGGTTTTGCGCTGGCCTCCAAGGCTTTGCTGCCACCCCAATACGTGGTCTTTGGCGCCATTGGCGGCTTTCCGTTTGCGGTGATTGGCGTGATTGCCGCCTGGAAGCAGTTCAGCGCGCCCAGCACAGCCCATGTGGAAGCCACCCTGGCGCAAATTGCCGCCATGCCCTGGCGTGATTTTTCAGCCGCAGCCGAGCAGGCTTTGGCGCGCGAAGGTTATGAGGTGCAGCGGCTCAGCAGCGGCGGCGCCGATTTTTCGCTGCGCAAGTCCGGGCAGATCACGCTGCTGGCCTGCAAACGCTGGAAAGCCGCGCGCCTGGGCATGGAAGCTTTGGAAGACTTGCAGGCCGCGCGCCTGGCGCAACAAGCCGACAGTGCGCTGTGTATCAGCATGGGCGAGCTCAGCGACAAGGCGCGCCAGTTTGCTCAGCAGCAACAGATCCGGCTCATGGGAGGCACCGAGCTGGCCCAGCTGCTGCGCCCGGTGCTGGCCAGCCGCAGCCAGGCCTGAGTCCATCGCTATATTTTTGATAGCTTCTGGCGCAGGTCCTCACTGGGCCAGGAGCACTTTCTGCCTGGCGTTTTAAACGCAGACGGGTCTCAGCGAGGGTTGTGCCTGGACAGAACCGGGTAGGCCCTGGCCATCCAGAGGTACATCAGCGCGCCGGCCAGCAGCGTGCCGGCCGCGATCTCCAGCGACAGCGTAAAACCCGCACCCAGGCTGGGGCTGCGTATCAGCAGCCAGGCCACCAGCGGCGGCCCGGCGATCTGGCCTATGCCGTACATCGCGGTCAGCAGGCCCATATAGCTGGCGGCGGCCGCAGGCCGAAGCCGCCGCACCTCCTGCATGGCAAAAAAAGTGATGGCGGTAAACGGCAGGCCCAGCAGCAAGCTGCCGAACGCAAAACCGGCCAGGCCAGGGCTGAGCAGGCTGGCGCCTATGCCCAGCGCCTGGATGGCATAAGCCGCCGCCAGCAGATAACGCCGGTCACCGGCCACCGGGATACGCGTGGCCAGCAGCGCACCACAGACCACCCCGACGCCAAAAAGCGGCCAGAAAAAATCGATCCAGCCCGAACCCGGCATGGCCTGGCGTGCAATCACCGGTAAAAACGTGGCGGTGATGATGTAGCCAAAACCGGCCAGGCCATAAGCCAGCGCCAGCCACAACATCTGCGGCCGGCCGGCCAGGGCCTGCTTGCTGGCCGACGGGTCGGCCGCAGCGCCGCCTGCCGCCGCCTCAGCCCGGTGCTCAGGCTCATTGAAGGTGGGCCAGACGATGCAGGTCAGCACTGCGGCCATGACGCCAAAAATAAGCCAGCCGGTGGCGGCGCTCCATTGCAGCGCCACCATGCCGCTGGCCAGCAGCCCGCTGATGGTGATGCCCGCACCCGGCCCGGCATACATCACGCCGCCCAGCGCCGGCGCGCCCAGCCGCGCCAGCTGTGCCAGGCACCAACCCGAGGTGTAGACAAACACCAGCGCACTGGCCACACCTGCTGCAAAACGCAGCAGCGGCCAGGCCGCAGGCAGCTGTATGGCCATGCCCAGGGTCAACACGGTGGTGGCAACCAGACCGCCGCGCAGCCAGTGTGTGGCCACCAGGGTTTGCCGAATACCCAGGCGTTTCCAGATCCAGGGCTGGAACGTGCACAGCAGCGCACCTACGAGATAGCCGAAATAATTGGCGCTGGCCAGCCAGCTCGCATTGGGCAGGTTGATCACACCGTCGCTGAGCATCATGGGCAGCAGCGGCGTAAACGCAAAGCGGCCAATGCCCATGGCAGTGGCCAGCGCCAACAGGCCGGCCATGGCGATGGCCCAGTGGCCCACAGCAGCGCGGCTCAAGGTTTGCTGCCCGGCGCCGCTGCGGGCACCGGTGTCTGCGTCAGAGTGATGCGGCGACGCAGCTGTGCGGCCACAGCGCTGTCACCGCCCTTTTCTGCCAGCTGCAACTGCACACCCAGCCAGGCCAGCAGCGGCCGGCGCCAGCCCTGGCTGGATGCGGTGTCCACCGCCTGCTGCAACACGGCCGGGCTGGCCCGCCCGGCACGGAACATCACGGCCGCAGCGACCAGTTGCGACAGGGGGTCTGTGCTGCCCTTGAGCGCCGCCACGTCACCACCGGTGGCCGCTGCGCGTTGCGGCGCCGGCAGCAAGGCGACGTCCTGCGCCTGCAACTGCCCGGCCAGGTAGTCGGCATAAGCACGCTCGGCGGCGGGTGCATCGGGGCGCAAGGCCTCGAAGCCGGCACAGGGCTCCAGCACCAGGCTGGCGATACGGGCGGCACAACGCAGCAGCTCGGCGCGCGCCACCAGGTCGGCCCGGCCGGTGCTCGAAAGTTCGCTGCGCGCGCGGCCGAACTCCAGCGCCTCGACGCGCGAATTGCCTTCCAGGTAAGCAGCGACCGCGCGCTCCATCGCGGTTTTGGCCTCGAGTTGCCAGTCGGGCGCCTTGGGGCCGCTGCTGCAGGCGGCAAGCAGCAGTGTGGTCAATACGGCCAGGTTGGAAAAAAGACGGGAAGGCAATCTCATGGCAGCTTGATCTCGGTGTCGCGGGCAAAAGGCCACTTGCGGTTGATCTCGTTGACCAGGCCGTCGACCTTGCGCAGGCTGGACTCGACCTCGGCGCGCAGCGCACCAAGGTCGTCGGTGGCGGCCCTGGCGTTGGCACCCACGGCCTGGGCCTCGACCAGCACGGCATCGACCTTTTTCAGGCTGCTGCGCGCTTCGCCGAGCAGGGTGTTGAGCTGCACCACGGTGGCGCGGGTTTCGGGCATGACCCCCTGGGGGCCAAACACCTGGGTGTCGGTTTTGGCCGCCAGACCGTCGAGTTTGGTCAACAAGGCATTCGTGCGGTCCAGCGTAGCGATCAGTTTTTTGGCCTCGGCGTCATTGCCCAGCAGCACACTGAGCGCACCGCCCGGGCCATTGAGCCGGGCCGTCAGCTTCTGGAAGTTGCCCAGGCTGGCACCTATCGCGCCCTCGCTGGCGGTCAGGGTGTTGAGGTTTTCGATCAGGTCCTTGGCTGCAGCCACGAGTTTCGGCACCTCGGCGCCGGCGTCACCGCGCAGCACCTCGCGCACCGCACCGTCGGGCAGCGGCGGGTCCTTGAGCAGGCCGGTGTAGGCGCGGATGTTGGTGCTGCCCACCAGGCCGCGCACCAGGGTAAAAACGCTGGAAGTGCGCAGCCAGTGCGCATCCCTGGTCGGCACATCCACAATGATGCGGGCCTTGCCGTCGTCCCCCAGTTCGATGCGCCGCACCCGGCCAATCGGAAAGCCGGAAAAAGTCAGGTCCATGCCGACCACCACCCCTTCGGAGTCATCGGACAGCAGCACCAGTTTTTGCGTGCTCTCAAACGCACCGCGGGCGTACAACACATACAGCGCCGAACCCACCACCAGCAAAGCCATGAAGGCCAGCAGCAGCACGGCCTTGAATTCAAGGTTGGCGACTTCGGGCATGCTCAATGAGGCGGCGGAGGCGGACGCCGGGCGCGGCGGCGCGGGTTCGTTCTTGACAGTGTCGTTTTCAGGCTTTGTCATAGTGCTCAATAATAATTGCCCATCAGCGAGACCACCTCGATCACCAGGATGACCGCAAACATGCGCACCAGCATGCGCAGCTCGGCGCTGGCGCGAAAACGCAGCTCTATCGGGTCATACAGCGCCGACGCCATCGGAATCAGCGACACCGCGAGGCTGAAAAACAGGGTTTTCAGCACAAAAATCAGCGTCACATCGGGGTTGAACACCTGGCCGAAAAGCCGCGTGTACACCGGCACGCCCGACAGCGTGAAACCGTAACTGGCCAGGTAAGCCATGACCAGGGCCACCACACAGCTGAGCGCAGCCAGTGTGACCGTGGAAAAAATGCCGGCGGTGACCCGCGGCAAGACCTCGCGCCGCACCGGGTCCTGGCCACTTTGCTGCAGCGCCTGCAACACACCCTGCTGGCGCAGCAGCGACAGCTCCACCCCGCTGGCAATGGCGCAGCGCAGCGCCACAAACATCGCGGCAGTCAGCGGAATCAGCTCCAGAACCAGCACCCGGATGACGACCTGCAGCGCGTACTGCGACAGGCCATAACTGAGCGCGGTGACAATCACGATGCGGGTGATCACCACGGTGACGAGCGCACACATCAGCGTGAAGCCGAGCAGATTGGGCGCGGTGTTGTGGTAGATGTGTTGTGCCAGCACGCGCCGGTTGTCGCGGCCATAACTGGACGGCGACAGGGCCAGCACCAGGATCATCGCGCCAAGGTACACCAGGCGCCACCAGCCGATCAGCCAGTTTTGTGCCCTGCGGTTCATTTCTGCCAGCGTGCCCGGCCGGCCAGACAGTGGAGTCATCCGGTCATGATAACAATCGCAACACGCAAGGCTCAGGCGGCCGCTGGCACGCCGCCCGCCAGCGCCCCGCAGTAGTCCAGAAACGCGTCCATCTCTGTGGCTTTGTCGAACACGGCATCGGCACGCAAATCCAGGCATTTCTGGCGCACTTCCTGACTCAGGCTGCCGCTCAGCACCACCACCCGCTGGCCCGCCCGGCGCGTGGTACACCAGCTCAGGGCGGCGACGCCGCTGCCCTGCTTGAGCTGCAGATCGACCACAGCGAGGTCCCAGGCGCCGTCGTTGGCGGAGAGCCAGTTGGTGGCAGACAGCTCGTTGTCGGCATAAAACAGCACGTCCACGCCAGCGATGTCGCGCAGCGCATCGACGATCAGCTGGCGCAGGATCAGGTCGTCCTCGATCACAAAGACTTTCAGGCTGCGGCTGGTTTCTGGTTTCATGGAGGTTTCGTGGGCCGGTGTGTGAAAGACAAGCATGGACGCAAGCCGCCTATGCAGCGGTCTGCTGGCTGCGCTGGCCTGCGCGGGAAAGAATATCGAAGAGAAAATCGATGTCGGCGGGTTTGACCACATGGTGGTCAACCCCGGCTTTTTGTGACCGCTGCCGGCTTTCTGCTTCACCATACCCCGTCAGGGCTATCAACAAGGCATCGCGGGTTTCCGGCAGCTGGCGCATGCGCTGCGCCACGTCAAAACCGCTCATGCCCGGCAGGCCAATATCCAGAATGACCACAGCGGGCCGGAATAAAACCGCTTTTTCCAGCGCCGACGGCCCGTCGCAGGCAATCTCCACCACGTAGGCTTCGGACTCCAGAAGTACCTTCATGGTTTCGGCCGACGCCAGCAGGTCATCCACCACCAGGACCCGCACAGAAGTCAAACACGGTCCGGCGCGCGGCTGCAGCGGCGCAACTTCCACCCCATGGTCGCGCTCGTCCGCCCTGGCTGGCAGGGACACGGTGATTTCCGCGCCCTGGCCCGCACCTTCGCTGAAGGCCTCAACCTGCCCGCCGTGCAATTCCACCAGATGGCGGACCAGGGTCAGCCCGATACCGAGCCCGCCCTGAGAGCGGTCCAGCGCCTGGTCACCCTGTGCAAACAAATCAAACATGTGCGGCAGAAAAGCCGGGTCTATGCCCTCGCCGTTGTCCTTGACACGAATACGGACGAACTCGCCGTCGAGTTCCGCCGACAGCGTGATCTGGCCGTGCTGCGGCGTGAACTTGGACGCATTGTTGAGCAGGTTGGACAGCACCTGGGACAGTCGCACCACATCGCCATCCATCACCACCGCCTGTTCCGGCAACTGAAGCGACAACTGTTGCTGCCGCGCCTTGACCAGCGGCTCGCTGGCTTCCACCGCGCGTTCGAAAAGCTCGGTCAGCGCCACCGCGGAGGTCTGCACCGTGACCTTGCCCCGGGCAATTCGGGACACATCCAGCAGGTCATCGACCATGCGCGACATGTGATCAACCTGGCGGCCTATGACGTCGCGTACCCAGACCACCGTGGGGTCGGTCAACTCCGCCCCCTGCATGATGCGTACCGCATTGCGGATGGGTGCCAGCGGGTTGCGCAACTCATGGGCCAGCATGGCCAGAAATTCGTTCTTGCGCCGGTCGGCCTCCTGCACCAGCGTGTACAGGCGGGCGTTTTCCATGGCGATCGATGCCCGGCTGACCACCTCGCGGATCAGCGACAGCTGCGCAGCCTGGAAGTGCCCGCTGGCCCCGAAAAGCAGCAAGGCACCGAGCGGCCTGTCACCCGCAAACAGGGGACACACCGCGACCTGGCCCAGCCCCTCCAGCAGCTCGCTGACGGACCCGCTGCCCGCATCGCCGCGGCGGTCCTCCCACAGCGGCATGGGCTCGAGCAGCGCCAGCTCGCGCGTGCGCATGGCAGCACGCATTTTTTGCGCCATCAGGGGATTGAGTTGGCGGCGCCCGTCGCCGGCCATGGTGGGCGCGGGCGCGGCATCGCCCAGTTGGCCCAGGACCTCGGTACAACGCAGTTCGTCATGGCTGTCGAGCATGGCCACCGCCGCCCGGTCGGCCAGGGCCGGCACGGCGATCTGGAACAGGGCGTGCACGGTGGCATCGAGATTCAGGGAGCGCGACAGGCGCTCGCTGGCGCCAGACAGGTAATTGGCGCGGCAGATCGCGTCCTCTGCCGCAGCACGGGCGGCCTCGGACCGGGCCAGGGCTTCCCGCTCCAGCACCTGCTGCTGAAGCTGGCGGTTCATGTGGTACAGGTCCACAAACACCTTGACCTTGGAGCGCAGGATCTCGGGCACCACCGGGGTCGAGATATAGTCCACCGCGCCCAGTGCATAACCCTGAATCGCCTGCAATTCATCGACATAGGCGGTGATGAACAGGATTGGCGTCTGGGCGGTTTTTTTGTACTGGCGTATGAGTTTTCCGGTCTCCAGGCCGTCAATGTCCGGCATGTTGACATCCAGCAAGATGACCGCAAACTCCATTTTCAGGATGAGCCGCAGCGCCTCCTTGCCGGAGCGCGCATGAATCACGTTCTGCTGGAGATCCTCCAGCACGCTGCCAAACACCAGGTGTTTCTCCGGCAGGTCGTCAACCACCAGAATGTTGGCCCTGGCAGGGTCGTGGGACTGCTGCTGCGTGTCCGGGGCTGGCATGAGGGTCATTGCGGCAACCAGGCACGCAGCACCGCCAGCAGGTCTTCGGTGTTCACGGGTTTGGACAGGTAGTCCCAGGCACCGGCTTCAATGCATTTTTCACGGTCACCTTTCATCGCCTTGGCGGTGACGGCGATCATCGGCAGGCTTTTGCCCACCGGCAATTTCCGGATCTCCTGCATCGTGGCCATGCCATCCATCTCGGGCATCATGATGTCCATCAGCACCAGCCTGATCAGCGGGTCTTCGGCCACACGCGTGATCGCATCACGCCCGTTGTCGGCCCAGACGATGTCCATGGCTTCTTCTTCCAGCACCGTGGCCAGCGCAAAAATATTGCGCATGTCGTCGTCCACAATCAGCACCCGCTTGCCGGCCAGCGACTTGTTCGAGTCGTGCAGGTTTTTGAGCAACGCATGCCGCGGTTCGGCGAGCCGGGCCGGGCTGATGTGCAGCGCAAAAATCGCCAGGTCCAGCAGTTTGGGGACCGAACGCGCCTCCCTGACATTGATCTCACCCTGCGAATGCCAGGTGTGGGACTCTTCGGCTTCAATCAGGCCGTCACGGTAAACCACCAGCGGCAAGGGCCCGAGCGAGCCCTGGGGCGCCAGCACCTGGCGCCACTGTGACAGGCCGGCGTCCATGGCAGCTTCGTCCGCCAGCAGGCAGTCAAAGCTGCCCGACTGCAGCAAGGTGCTGACTTCGTCCTCTGAATGGGCCGTGACGATGCTGACCCGCTCGTCCTCCAGGTGGCTGCCTATTTGCTGGCGCACCGCCGCGTCCGAAATATGCAGCAACACCTTTTTGCCGGACCGGGTGATGTACGCATGCAACTGCTCCAGCATGTGGTCCAGCACCTCCTTCTGGGGAATCGGTTTACACACAAAGGCAAACGCGCCCGATCGGTAGGCGCGCTCGCGCGAGTCGTCGGTCGAGATCACACACACCGGGATATGCCGGACACCCATGTCCTGCTTGAGCCGGTCCAGCACGCGCCAGCCGTCCATGTCCGGCAGGTACATGTCCAGCGTGATGGCCGAGGGCATGAACTGGGTGGCCAGCGTCAAGGCCCCGGCGCCACGCGAAGTCACCAGGCCCTTGAACCCCTTGCCCCTTGCTGCGTCCAGCAGAAAACTCGCAAAAGCCAGGTCGTTCTCGACGATCAGCAAGACCTGGTCGCCAGGCTGGATGTTCTGGCGGTCGTCCATCGCCTCGTCGGCGGGGATGACCACGGCCTCCTCGATCTCGGGTGTGCGCAGGGGCAACGGCAGCAGGCTGATCGCCTCGCTGCGCGGCTCCAGCACCTGTGAAGGGCGGCGCAGGGTGCGCACCGTGGCCACATTGACGGGCAGGTAAAGCACAAAACTGCTGCCCTCGCCGGGTGCGCTGGACAGGCGGATCTCGCCACCCAGCAGACGCGACAACTCGCGGCTGATTGCCAGGCCCAGGCCGGTGCCGCCATATTTGCGGGAGGTAGAGCCATCGGCCTGCTGGAAGGCCTCGAAGATGATCTGTTGCTTGTCGGCCGAAATGCCTATGCCGGTGTCGCTGACGGTGAATGAGATAACCTGCTGGGCACGGTTGAGTTCCTCGTGGTCGGAACTCCAGCCCGAGAAGGCCTCCCCGATCGCAAGCGCCACATGGCCCTGGTGCGTGAACTTGAACGCATTGGACAACAGGTTTTTCAGGATCTGCTGCAGGCGCTTCAGGTCGGTGATCATCGACGGCGGCAGTTGCAGCCCGGTGGTGATCACAAACTCGACGTTTTTCGCCTCGGCCACATGCCGGAACGTACGCTCCACATACTGCTGCAGGTCGGACAGGCGGATCTCGCTGATGTCCACCACCACGGTGCCCGACTCGATCTTGGACAGGTCCAGGATGTCGTTGATCAGCATCAGCAAGTCGTTGCCCGAGGAGTGGATGGTTTTTGCAAACTCGACCTGCTTGGGGCGCAGGTTGCCGTCGTGGTTCTTGCACAGCTGATCGGACAGAATCAACAGGCTGTTGAGCGGTGTGCGCAGCTCGTGCGACATGTTCGCCAGAAACTCCGATTTGTATTTCGACGTCAGTGACAGCTGTTTGGCTTTTTCTTCCAGCGCCTGCCGCGCCTGCTCCACCTCCTGGTTTTTGCGCTCGACCTCATGGTTTTGATGCGCCAGCAGCCTGGCCTTTTCCTGCAGCTCCTCATTGGTCTGCTGCAACTCCTGCTGCCGGCTTTGCAGCTCCTGCGCCAGCGACTGCGACTGCGTCAGCAGGTCTTCGGTGCGCATATTGGCTTCAATCGTGTTGATCACGATGCCGATACTTTCTGTCAGCTGGTCCAGAAAGGCCTGGTGCGCAGGGTTGAAACGCTCGATGGAGGCCAGCTCCATCACACCCCGCACCTGGCCTTCAAAAATGATGGGCAGCACCAGAATGTTGAGCGGCGCCACCTCCGTCAGACCCGAAGCGATTTTCAGGCTTTCGGGCATGGACGAGGTCAACAGGATTTTCTGCCTGTCGTAAGCGCATTGGCCGACCAGGCCTTGACCCAGATCGACCTCCTTGCCATAGGCGCTTTGCCCTTCCGAGGCATAACTGGCCATCAGGCGCAGGCGCGGCTTGTCCTGGGTGTAGCGCAGCACATAAAACTCGGCCTGCTGCGCCCCCACCACCGGGGCCAGCTCGGACAGAATCAGGTGGCCCACGGCCACCATGTCTTTCTGGCCCTGCAACATGCGGCTGAACTTGGCAAGGTTGGTTTTGAGCCAGTCCTGCTCGGTGTTGAGCTGTGTGGTGTCCTTGAGGTTGCGGATCATTTCATTGATCGTGTCTTTCAGCGCCGCCACCTCGCCCAGTGCTTCGACCGTGATAGAGCGCGTCAGGTCGCCCTGGGTCACGGCAGTGGCCACCTCGGCAATCGCGCGCACCTGCGTCGTCAGGTTGGCGGCCAGCTGGTTGACGTTTTCGGTCAGGCCCTTCCAGGTGCCGGAGGCACCCGGCACCTTGGCCTGGCCGCCCAGTTTGCCTTCCACGCCCACTTCCCGCGCCACGCTGGTGACCTGGTCGGCAAAAGTGGCCAGCGTGTCGGTCATGCCGTTGATGGTGTCAGCCAGCGCGGCAATTTCGCCCTTGGCATCCACGGTCAGCTTGCGCCCGAGGTCGCCGTTGGCCACCGCCGTCACCACCCGCGCGATACCGCGCACCTGGCTCGTCAGGTTGCCGGCCATGAAGTTGACGTTGTCGGTCAAATCCTTCCAGGTACCGGCCACACCCTGCACATCGGCCTGGCCACCGAGTTTGCCCTCGGTACCGACCTCACGCGCCACCCGTGTCACCTCGGATGCAAACGAGCGCAGCTGGTCCACCATGGTGTTGATGGTGTTCTTGAGTTCGAGAATTTCGCCCTTCACATCGACTGTGATCTTTTTCGACAGGTCGCCCGCTGCCACCGCCTTGGTCACGTCGGCAATGTTGCGCACCTGGCTGGTCAGGTTGCCGGCCATGAAGTTGACGTTGTCGGTCAAATCCTTCCAGGTACCGGCCACACCCTGCACATCGGCCTGGCCACCGAGGTTTCCTTCGGTACCGACCTCACGCGCCACCCGCGTCACTTCGGAGGCAAACGAACGCAGCTGGTCCACCAGGGTGTTGATGGTGTTCTTCAACTCCAGGATTTCGCCTTTTCCGTCCACCGTGATCTTTTTGGACAGGTCACCGGCCGCCACAGCGGTTGTCACCTCGGCAATATTGCGCACCTGGGCCGTCAGGTTCGAGCCCATGGAGTTGACCGAATCGGTCAAATCCTTCCAGGTGCCGGCCACACCCTGCACATCGGCCTGGCCACCGAGTTTGCCCTCGGTACCAACTTCACGCGCGACCCGCGTCACTTCGGAGGCGAAAGACGAGAGCTGGTCCACCATGGTGTTGATGGTGTTTTTGAGTTCGAGAATTTCGCCCTTCACATCGACCGTGATCTTTTTCGACAGGTCACCGGCCGCCACAGCGGTTGTCACCTCGGCAATATTGCGCACCTGGGCCGTCAGGTTCGAGCCCATGGAGTTGACCGAATCGGTCAGGTCTTTCCAGGTGCCGGCCACACCCTGCACATCGGCCTGGCCACCGAGTTTGCCCTCGGTACCGACCTCACGCGCCACCCGGGTGACCTCTGCGGCAAAAGTGCCGAGCTGCTCCACCATCTTGTTGATGATCATGGCGGTGCGCAAAAACTCGCCTTCGAGTGCCCGGCCCTCGGCCTCCAGCGCCATGCTTTTGGACAGATCCCCCTGTGCCACCGCACCGATCACACGCGCCACCTCGCTCGTGGGGTGAACCAGGTCGGAAATCAGCGAATTGATCGACTCGGCCGAAGCACGCCAGAAACCCGTTGCACTGGGCACACGCGCCCGCTCCTTGAGCTTGCCTTCCTTGCCAACCACACGGCTCAGACGCGCCAGCTCATCGGCCATGCGCACGTTTTCTGCCACCACGTCGTTGAAAGCGTCGGCCAGCTTGCCGGGCACGCCGGTCCAGTCCAGCGGCAAGGCCGCGCTGGTATCGCCTTTGCGCAGGGCCAGCAGGGCCGCCAGAAAAACCCTGTTTTGCGCGGCAGCGTTGTCGGCTTCGGCCAGCGCGGCGTCCACTGCCGCGATGTTGTCGCGCCAAAAACCGGTCAGGCGCACCTCCCCGCCGTGGCTGCCGCCCTTGAGGCTGCCAGCTTTGCGGTTCTTGAGCGTTCGCAGCCTCTCGGAACTCGTCACACTGACTTCGGCCAGCTGGTTGAATTCCGCGGCCAGCTTGCCGTACAGGCCTTTCCATTCTGTGGGCAAGGTGACGCGGGCATCGCCGCGTCTCAAGGCGCCCAGGGCCTTGAGCAATACCGCGAGTTCGTCGTCACGCTGGACCAAGGGCAATCGTGCTAATGCCTCCATGGCAATCCTCGCAATAGGTTCTGGTAATTGTTGGTAAATAAAAGCGACCCGAGATTACCTTTGCCGCAGGGCTTGAGGCAATCAGACAAGGCCGCTTTTTCAGAAAATTTTGCAATTTGTGGGGGTGGTCCACCAAAAACCCAAACCGTCGGAATTGGCCTACAAATGAATCCTGCAAGGCCGGATATATTTCTCGGTTCCGCCCTGAGGCGGCGTACCTTTGCCTGGGGCTGGCGGGCCTGGATCAGGCGGATTTTTTGAGTACGCTGATCTCGCCGCCGCTCTCCATGAAAGCCGAGGCCACTTCGCTCAGGTCGCTCACGCCCTGTTCGCGCAGCCTGGCCCACAACTCTTCCACCGTGATCAACTCCTGGCGCATGTTTTTACGCAGCATGCGGCCCCGGCTGATCAACAGCAGTGGCGCGGGCTCCACCCACTTGCGCACGCGCGGGAAGTGGTAGCTGGCCCAGTCCAGGCCGTAATTCCAGCCGGCGATGGTGGCGACCAGCAGGCAACCTTCGGCGATGGATTCGTAGGCGCCGGACATGGCGTTTTGCGAGGCGTCGGCAATCAGCACCAGCAGCAACACGTCTGCTATGCCTATCGATCCGACATCGCGGCGCAGCCCGAAGCGGAACAACAAAAACAGGAACCAGTACATCACCGTTCCGCGAACAACAATCTCCACAGGGCTGAGCTGGAATGAAAACAGCGCGGCCAGATCGGGCAAGGTCATGAGAACTCCTGGAAATCAACCCTCAGGACCCGACGGCAAGCAGTCCTGCAACACAGGCCCGTGTATGAACGCTGTGCCGGACGTAAAGGTCCGGGCCGGGTCACGCAAGCGCGTCAGGCGCCCGGTCAGGATGCTGTGCTGTGGGGGCAGACAGACATGCTAAGTCGCCAGCGAGCAGCGGCGTGTAGGAAAAGGATGAAGAGGCGGTCAGGCAGGCCGTGCCGTGCGCCTGATCAAGCCGAATCCTGAAGTTAAAAAACTGCCTTCAGCCCTTAGCTGACGTGCACAAGCAGCTCTCTTTTTGATAGCACATTCGAGGCAAGGACCGACTAAACGGCATCGGCGGCAGCGCGGAAATTGGCCATGACTTGCCCCAGCCGTACCGGGCCGCCCGGTGCCCACTCAGGGTTGAACTGGCACGGCCCATGGGGGAACAGCAAGACCACGGTGGAGCCCAGCAAAAACCGCCCCATCTCATCGCCCTGCGCCAGCTGCACCGCCTGCTGCCCTTCATAACGCCAGTCGCGCACTTCTTTGGTTCTGGGCGGATTGACCACGCCGTGCCAGACCGTGGCCATGCTGCCCACAATGGTGGCGCCCACCAGCACCAGCACAAACGGCCCGCGCGCGGACTCAAACACACAGACCACACGTTCATTGCGCGCAAACAGGCCGGGAACCCCGCGCGCCGTCGCCGGATTGACCGAAAACAGCTCACCGGGCACGTAAATCATGCGTGTCAGGCGCCCGGCTGCCGGCATGTGGATGCGGTGGTAGTCGCGCGGGCTCAGGTAAATCGTCGCAAAGCTGCCGTTGTCAAACTGCGCCGCCAGCGCACGGTCGCCGCCGACCAGCGCGGTGGTGGAGTAATGGTGGCCCTTGGCCTGGAAAACCTGGTCGCCTTCGATCTGGCCAAACTGGCTCAGTGCCCCGTCCACCGGGCAGATCAGGTCGGCCTGCGCCAGCGGGCGCGCACCGGGCTGGAGCGCCCGCGTGAAAAAATCATTGAAGCTCGGGTAGCTGCGGATGTCCGGATTCGCGGCCTCGGCCATGTTGACGCCGTACTTGCCGACAAACCAGCGGATGATGCGCGTGGTCAGCGCACCGCCGCGCATGCCGGCAATGTGGCTGCCGAACTCTGTCAGCGCCTGCTTGGGCAGCAGGTATTGCAGGAATACATCAAATCGTTCGGACACGCGGGCTCACTGTCTGGTCTGGAAAGCGCCCATTCTATCGGCGGCCCCTTGAGCCGCCATCCACTCACTGTGGCTGCAGGCGTATCAGGCGGCCCTGCGGACTGTCGGTGAGCACGTAGAGCAAGCCGTCTGGCCCCTGTCGCACGTCACGTATGCGGCCAGTGCCTTCCAGCAGCTTGTGTTCGCGCAGCACTTTGCCCTTGAAGGCTTGTGTCAGCTCGATACGGTTCAGGTAAGCGAACTTCAGCGAACCGACAAACAGGTTGCCCTGCCAGGCTTTGCCGTATCTGTCGCTGGTCAGAAACACCATGCCAGAGGGGGCGATCGAAGGCAGCCAGTAATGCAGCGGCAGCTCCAGGCCCGGTTTGCTGGTGAGGCCCTCGCCTATCCGGCCACCGCCGTAGTTCTCGCCATAGGTGATCACCGGCCAGCCGTAGTTGCGGCCAGGCTGCGGCAGGTTGATCTCGTCACCCCCTTGCGGACCATGTTCATGCGTCCAGTAAGTGCCATCGGGCGCCAGCGCCGCGCCCTGCATGTTGCGGTGGCCGTAGCTCCATATTTCCGGCAGGGCGCCAGCGCGGCCGACGAAGGGGTTGTCTGCGGGCACGCCGCCGTCCTTGTGGATGCGCACCACCTTGCCATGGTGGTTGTCGAGTTGTTGCGCGTCCTGCATGCGCGAATACCGGTCGCCCAGCGTCAGAAACAGGGTCCCATCGGATTTGCCGTCCTTTTGGGCCTCGACGATGCGGCAGCCAAAATGGGCGCTGCTGGCAAATTTTGGCTTCTGGCTGAAGATCACCTGCACCTCGTCGAGCCGGCTGTTGTCGGCTGCCAGGGTGGCCCGTGCCAGTGCCGTGCTGTTGCCCCCGCCCGAAACCGCTGGCTCGGAAAAGCAGAAGTAAATCCTGCGGTTGCTGGCAAAGCCGGAATCGGTGATGACATCGAGCAAACCGCCCTGCCCGCCCACATCCACCGCCGGCAAACCCGGCAAGGGTGCACCCGCTCTGCCGTCGGCTTCAATCACCCGCATGCGGCCAGGCCGCTCGGTCACGAGAAAACGGCCTTGCGGTAAAAACGCCACGGCCCAGGGGTTTTGCAAACCGGTGGCAATCGTCTCCGCGCGCACGCCCTGGGCGTTCGCAGTTTGTCCCCAAAAAGCCACAAACGCTACTGAAAATATAGCTGCTGGCACGCGCCATAAAAGGGCTGAGCTCATGTTTGACTCCTGAAAATGGATCTGTGGCGACGTTGGAGGCCTGTCGGGCTTGAGACCCAGTCTATTGAATATGCCATCGCAGAGGCAACTGGGACAAGATCGGGGGCTTTGTTACCATCCCCATGCCGGTGTGGATCCGGTACTTTAGTTTTAAATCGTTACAAATCAACGGCTTGTAAACGTCATCTAGAAAAAACTTTAGCTTGACGTAGGACAAGTCCTTCAAGTACCCTAGCGGCCATGCGTTTGACCCTGCTCCTGACCAGCCTTCTGTTTGCCGCCTCGGCCCAGGCCAGCCCTGGCCAGTCCGGCGACGACATGGACAAGTTTCTGGCCGACAAGGGTTTGCTGAACCGGCTCGAGCAAGTGCGCCAGTCGGTGGGCCACAAGGCCTCGGAGCTGGTGTTTAATGCCATGGGTTTTCTGGGCGTGCCTTACCGCCGCGGTGGCAATTCGGCAGAAACCGGTTTTGACTGCAGCGGCTTTGTACGCGCCATGTATGAGCAGACGGTGGGCCTGGTGTTGCCGCGCCGCGCGGAGCAGCAGGCAGCAGCCACCGAAAACATCGACAAAAAAGACCTGCAACCCGGTGATCTGGTGTTTTTCAACACCATGAAGCGCGCTTTCAGCCATGTCGGTATTTATGTCGGCGACGGCAAGTTCATCCACTCGCCCAAGCCGGGCGCAGAGGTCCGGGTTGAAAGCATGGGTGTGGCCTACTGGGCAAGGCGCTTTGATGGCGCACGCCGCGTGCCTGGCACGCCGGCCTCTCCTGCCTCCGGCGAATAAACCGGTCCTGCGCCAGCCGGGCGCATTTTCACGCGCTTGACCCGCTCAGTCGGCCTTGACGCCGGCCTCCCTGATCACCTTGGCCCATTTGGCGGTTTCGGCGGCAATAAAGGCGTCAAATTCTTCCGGCGTGCCACCGGCACCAAAAGTCCCCATCGCATCGAGCCGCACGCGGGTCTCGTCGCTGCGGATGATGCGGCCCACCTCCTCCGACATGCGTTTGACAATGTCTTTGGGCGTGGCCGCAGGCGCCAGCATGCCGGCCCAGGTGCTGCCGGTGAAACCGGCAAAACCCTGCTCGATGAAGGTGGGAACATCGGGAACAGCCGGCAGGCGGCGGTCGCTGGACACACCGATCAGCCTGACCTTGCCGGCCTTGCCCTGGCTGATCAAGCCGGTGGCGGCGTCAAAAAACAGCTGTATCTGCCCCCCCATCAAATCCGTCAACGCCGGCACAGCACCCCGGTAAGGAATGTGCACCATATAGGTTTTGGTCAGGGACTTGAGCAGTTCGCTGGTCAGGTGTGCGGCAGAACCATTGCCCGACGAGCCAAAACTGACCTTGCCGGGGTTCGCCCGCGCATAGGCAATCAGCTCTTTGGCGGTCTTGAAAGGCGCGTCGTTGTTGACGGCAGCCAGCAGCGGCGACACACCCATCAGCGACACACCGGTCAAATCCTTGCGCGGGTCATACGGCAACTTGGGGTACAGCGTGGTGTTGGCGGCATAGGCCGCAATCACCACCGCAAACGTGCTGCCATCGGCCGGCGCCTTGGCCAGCAAGTCCACACCAATGATGCTGTTGGCACCCGGCTTGTTGTCCACCGTCACCGTTTGCTGCAGCCGGTTTTGCAGACCCACCTGCACGATACGCGCCATCTGGTCGGTAAAACCTCCCGGTGTGTAGGGGACGATGATGCGGATGGGCTTGTTCGGCCAGCCCGGCTGGGCCAGCAGCGGCGCACAGACTGAGGCCGCCCCGGCGCTGATGGCCAGGGTGAAACGGCGGCGTGACAATGACGGTGCGGACCTGAATGCGGACATGACTTCTCCAGAAAGTTAGGCTTATTCTGGGCTGGCGCCCGCGCAGTGGCCTAGCGGGTTTGTCCCGAAGGAATCGGGCATGGGCCTGCCGGCTGACACCTGCGCGACGCCGCCCGTTCCGGACGACGCGCGGTTGACACCGTTTCGCGAGCGCGGCCAGCAGCGTTTTGTGCAGCGCCTGGGCCAGCTCCAGTTGTCCTGCGCGCAATGCCATGACAACAACGCCGGCGGCAGGCTGGGCGGCAGCGTCATTCCACAAGCCCATCCCGCGGGCTACCCGGTGTACCGGCTGGAGTGGCAGGCGCTGGGCTCGCTGCAGCGGCGGCTGCGTAACTGCATGACTGGCGTGCGTGCTGAACCGTTTGCCTACGGCGCGCAGGAGCTGGTCGAGCTGGAGTTGTACCTGGCTGCACGCGCAAAAGGCATGCAGATGGAAACACCGGCCGTACGGCCTTGAGCCCGGGGGCGCCCCGGCCAACACGATCAATTCGATAGCTGCCTGCGCCCGCCTGAAAAGGGCGCAAGGCCTGTTTATTGCAAATTGTTCGCGCTCAGGCGGCAGGTCGGTACAGCGGCCATGCGTCACCTCGCTGGCCATGCCGCCGACCTCAAAACAGGAAGCGCGAAACGCGGACGCACGGCCCTTCGTTGGCACACAAGTTGCTGAACGCTGAGCGCCTTCACCGCTTTCAACCCCCATGGATCGCGGCTCGTGCAGTCCTTTACCTTCAGGAGCCTTCATGAAACGTCGTCACGTCCTGGCCGCAGGTGTCTCTGCCTTGACAGTTCCCGCATGGGTCAGCGCCCAAAGCACCTGGCCCACCCGGGGGCCGGTGAAGCTGGTCGCGCAATTCCCGCCAGGCGGCCTGGTGGACACGGTATCGCGGCTGATGGCGCCGCATCTGTCGCAGGCGCTGGGCCAAACTGTGGTGGTTGAAAACCGCGCTGGTGCGGGTGGCCTGGTGGGAACAGATTATGTCTCCAAGCAGCCCGCCGACGGCTACACCCTGCTGGTGAGCCATGCGTCGGTGCACATTTATGCAACCGCCACTCGCAAAGTCATGCCATTTGATCCGGTGAACGACTTTTCCCACATGGGCATGCTGGTGGAAGCGCCCATGGTGCTGCTGGTACGCGCGCAGTCGCCCTTCCAGACCCTGGAGCAGTACCTGACCGCCGCAAAAACCCGGCCCGTGCGTTATGGTTCATCGGGCATAGGCTCCGCCAACCACTTGTTTGGTGAAATGCTCAAGCTGGAAGGCCAGGCACCCCAGCACGACCACATCCCCTACCAGGGCAGCGCGCCGGCCATGCAGGATTTGCTGGGCGGGCAAATCGACAGCGTGCTCGACCCCATCACCACCAATGTGGCCCAGCTCAAAGCCGGCTCACTGCGCGCGCTGGCTGTTTCCACCCCGAACCGCCTGCCCGCCCTGCCCAATATCCCGACCTTTGCCGAACTCGGCTTTCCCAAGCTGACGGGCTCGCAGTGGCTGGGGCTGTCTGCGCCCAAGGGCCTGCCAGCGCCCATCCTGCAGCGTTTGACGGCACTGATTCCGGAGATTCTGGCCAAACCCGATATTGCGGCCAGACTCGAAGAAATTCAAACCTTGCCGCGTAAAAATGCCGTGGTCGGTACCGAGTTCGTCAAGTTGATCAATACGCAGATAGACACATGGCGCAGCGTGGCGAAACTGGCCAACGTCGAGGTGATAACATAATTTTCCACTGACGAAAGCCGCAGGAGCCCCCGATTGAACGCCATGCACGCCATTTCAGGCAGCCCGACAAGCGCTGCCGACGTCGTCAACGAGTTCCTCCGGCTCATCATGCTTCCTGACCCGGTGGCTGCCAGCCGGTTCACGGCACCCGGGATGAAGATTCTTTTCACGGGTGGCCGCGCCTTTAGCGCGCCGGCTGATTGCACCAAATTCAATGCATCACGCTACAAATGGGTGAAAAAAAGGATAGAGCGCACCGAAACGGTCATCGCCGGCGCCAACGGAGCGGCGCCTGACGAAGACGTGGTTTACAGCCTGGGCACCTTGTACGGCGAGTGGCCCGATGGCACGCCTTTTGAAGGCAACCGCTACGTGGACCGCTATGTGGTCAAAAGCGGATTGATCACCCACATGGACGTGTGGAACGACAGCGCCGAATGGCTGCTGGTACGCGCTGGCCTGGCTGTCCTCTGACCAGCTGATGCCAGCAAGCTATACAGGCGCCCTGCCAACGCATGGTCGCTTTGACTACCAGGCGATTCATCAGCGCAAAACCTATCGCTGGCCCAATGGAGCCGGTCTGGCTGTCTACCTGGGTTTTAACATAGAGCACTTTGCCTTTGGCGAAGGCCTGGGAGCCGCCATCGGTCCGGCCAGCCCACAACCCGATGTCCTGAATTACAGCTGGCGTGAATACGGAAACCGCGTGGGCAGCTGGCGCTGCCTGGAGCTGTTCGACAGCCTGGGCCTGCCTGCGGCGGCTTTGATCAACACGGCGCTGTATGACCACTGCCCTGAGCTGCTTGCTGCCTGCGTGGCACGCGGCGATGAGCTGGTCGGCCATGGTCACAGCAACGCCGAGCGGCAAGCAGCACTCAGTGAAGCGGACGAAGGCCGTCTGCTGGTGTTATGCCGCGCGCGCATTGAGAAAGAAAGCGGCCAGTCGCCAGCCGGGTGGTTGTCACCGTGGATTTCAGAAAGCCTGCACACGCCTGACCTTCTGGTGGAAAGTGGTTATGGCTACACACTGAACTGGTGCCACGACGATCAACCGCTGCCCATGCGCACGCGCAGCGGCCAGCCCTTGTGGGCCGTGCCTTACCCGCAAGAACTCAATGACATCCCGATGATTGTTGCCCGGCAGATGGACGGCAAGGATTTTGCGCAAATGATCATCGATCAGCTCGACGAGATGCTGGAGCAATCACAGGCGCCGGATGCAGCGCCGCTGGTGATGGGCATCGCCTTGCACCCTTACATCGTCGGCCAGCCCTACCGCCTGCGCCATCTGCGGCGTGCCTTGCAGCACGTGGCTGCTGCACGGGACCGTGGTCAAGTCTGGATGAGCACACCGGGCGACATCTTCAGGCATGCGGTGCAGGCTGCCGCGTAAGCGATATCTGAATCGCTCGCTTATTTACGGGCCGGCGGCAAGTCCGTGCCACTGCAATGCGCCACCATTCCCACGGTCTCTCCAGTAAACTAGGGCGGCGAAGACTTCTGGTTCCAAATGACACTGCAACAAGACATACGCTTTTGCACCAGCTCAGACGGTGTGAAGATCGCAACCACGTCAACTGGCTCCGGCACACCCATTGTCCGTGCTGGAACCTGGCTTAGCCACCTGGAATGCGACGCGCGTCATGAAGAGCCTCAGGCTTACATACGTGCGCTCAGTCGGGGATTCTCTTACCTGCGCTACGACTCCCGAGGTTGTGGCCTGTCGGACCGCAAGGTGCCGTCGCTGTCTTTTGAAGACGGCGTGAATGACCTGGAAGCCGTCGTAACGTCCAGGGGCCTGAAGAAATTTGCATTGCTGGGTATGTCCATGGGTGCGGCAACTTCGATAGCCTACGCCGTACGCCACCCCGACCAGGTGTCTCACCTGGTTCTTTTCAGCGGATTTGCAACGTCCGTTTTCAGCACCCCAAACGTCAGTCAAATGGCCATCGATCAGGCTGAGCTGGTGATCAAAAGTGCGGAAGTCGGCTGGAACAGCCCCAAGTCGATCTTTCGCAAGCTGTTTGTAGCTCAGTTGCTGGGCAACGCCACCCCAGAGCAGCAGCGTGAACTGGAAGAGCGCATGCAACTTTCCATGACGCCCGAGATGGCGGTGGCCTACCTGCGAAACAATTTCTCCATCAACGTGAGGGAGCTTTGCGCGCAGGTGAACGTACCCACCCTGGTTTTTCATTGCCGAAAGGATGAAATGATCGGCTTCGAGCAGGGTCGCAAGATGGCTTCGCTGATCCCTGGTGCCCGGTTTGTTGCGTTGGAAGCCCAGGGTCACATTCTTCTCTCCACCGAACCGGCCATGCAGGTTTTTGAGACGGAGCTGGGCACATTCCTGGGCAAGACTGGGCCGGCACCTCAATTGACCCCGAGACAAACTGAAGTCCTTCAGGCTGTGGCGCACGGACGTACAGACAAGGAAGTGGCCAAAGCCCTCCAGCTAAGCCCTCGCACGGTAGAGATGCACATGTCGGGGGCCATGAAAGCACTGGGCTGCTCGACCCGTGCCGAAGCCGTGCATCGCGCGGGCGCTCTCGGCCTGCTCAAGGCCTGACCAGGGCTCTTGCGGTCGACTACGGTAAACGCTACCGTAGCCGGAGTGGCCATTTACCGTAGCACGCTCACTTGTCCAGACGGACTGTCAAAACCATACTTTCTCCATCAGCAACACCACTGGAGAAAGCCATGAACCTGGTCCTACCCGCCGCAATTCACGACACCCGTTCTATCGGCAGATGGTTACGCTCCAAAGCCGATGACCTCCGTCATGCCGGGCAGGACACTTGCACACGACCCGGCGTTCAGGAGATCGCCAAAAACGGGATTCTGGAAGTCAAACAGGCGCTGGGCGTCACTATCGAATGCCTTGAAGGCTCTGTCTGGGTCACGCTGGATGGCGACAGGCGCGATGTGGTACTTGACGCCGGCCACGCCTTCAATGTGGACCGCAAGCAACGGACCTTGATTCAGGCCCTGGATACCGCACGTGTCCGTTTGCTTGAACCGGCCCGCGCCCTTTGAAAAGAAGGAAGGTCCATCATGATCACAAATTCCCAAGCTACGGTTGAGTATCAGGAAAGCGGCGATGGACAAGCCATCGTTTTTGTACCGGGCTCGTTCTCTGCAGGGTCTTCGTGGCGCAACATCAGTACGCCCTTGTCTGAACGCTATCGCACCATCACCACCAGTTTGTCCGGCTATGGGAAAACGCAGGAGCGGCGCGGGCCGGGAGGCGCCCACATCGAGGACGAGATGGATGTACTCGAAGCCGTTTTGAAGCAAGCCGATGCACCTGTGCACCTGGTGGCCCACTCATTCGGCGCCTGGGTCGCTTTGCGCATGGCCATACGCCGCAGCCCGAAATTGATGAGCATGACCCTGTTGGAGCCCACGGCCTTCAATCTGCTGGGTTTGGGCGGGGAGTCCGCATTGAACCAGGAGGTCCGTGCCATGACGGATCGTTATATGACCGAATGGGAAAGCGGGAATCAGCAGGCGGTGCGCCATGTCATCGATTTTTATGGCGAAGTCGGAACTTTTGACGCCTATCCTCCCGCGGTTCAGGAAAAGTTGATTGGCCAGACTCCAACCAATATCCTCGACTGGAAGACTGGCTATGCAGACGCCATCAAACTTTCAGACCTCACCGCCATGAAAGTGCCCACACTGGTTGTGTGCGGCGGGTCCAGCCACAGGGCCATGCAGCGGTGCAACCAACTGCTTGTTGAGCATCTGCCTCAGGCGCAACTCATGACCCTGGAAGGTGCGAACCATTTCATGATTGGAACCCACGCGCCGGCATTGGCGCATGCCATAGAACAACAAGTCCGCGCAGAGGGGCTCGGCTAACACTTTCAACGCTTCGGGCCGATCGGCGACAAAAAGCCCGAACCGGTAAAGGGTCAGGCTTTGCAGGGTGGCCAGGAGACTTGTTCTACTTGCGCGCAGGGGGCAAGTCCGTGCAACTGCCATGCGCCACCTCCGCCGCCATGCCTATGCTTTCACCGAGTGTCGGGTGCGGGTGTATGGTTTTTCCGATGTCCACCGCATCGGCGCCCATCTCGATGGCCAGCGCCACCTCGCCTATCATGTCGCCGGCATGGGTGCCGACCATGCCGCCGCCGAGAATCTTGCCGTGACCGTGCGCCTCGGGCGAGTCGTCAAACAGCAGCTTGGTGAAGCCTTCGTCGCGGCCATTGGCAATTGCGCGGCCTGACGCGTTCCAGGGGAACAGGCCTTTTTTGACCTTGATGCCTTGCGCCTTGGCCTGGTCTTCGGTCAGGCCGACCCAGGCGATCTCGGGGTCGGTGTAAGCCACGCTGGGGATCACGCGGGCGTTGAAGGCGGCGCTGGCCAGCTCCTTGTTGCCCTGCAGTTCACCGGCAATCACTTCAGCGGCCACATGGGCTTCATGCACCGCCTTGTGGGCCAGCATGGGCTGGCCGACGATGTCGCCGATGGCGAAGATGTGCGGCACATTCGTGCGCATCTGGATATCGACCGGGATGAAGCCGCGGTCGGTCACGCTGACGCCGGCTTTTTCGGCTGCGATTTTTTTGCCATTGGGCGTACGGCCCACGGCCTGCAGCACGAGATCGTAGGTTTGCGGCGCGGGCGCGCCCTCGCCTTCAAACGTCACCTCTATGCCTTTGGCCGTTGCCTTGGCGCCCACGGTTTTGGTCTTGAGCATGATGTTGTCAAAACGCGGCGCGTTCATTTTCTGCCAGACCTTGACCAGGTCGCGATCCGCACCCTGCATCAGGCCGCCCATCATTTCCACCACGTCGAGCCGCGCACCCAGCGTGCTGTACACCGTCCCCATTTCGAGACCGATGATGCCGCCGCCCAGGATCAACATGCGTTTCGGGACTTCTTTCAGGTCCAGCGCGCCGGTTGAATCGACCACGCGCGGGTCATCGGGCATGAAAGGCAGGCGCACGGCCTGCGAGCCGGCGGCGATGATGCAGGTCTTGAAGGCGATGGTCTGTTTTTTGCCGGTTTTGTCCTGCGCGCCGCCGGTGGTTTCTTCCAGCTCCAGATGGTGGGCGCCCGCGAAGGCGCCGTAACCACGCAGCACCGTGACCTTGCGCATCTTGGCCATGGCGGCCAGGCCGCCCGTCAGCTTGCCTACGACTTTTTCCTTGTGCGTGCGCAGCTTGACTATGTCCAGCGTGGGTTCACCAAAACTCACGCCCAGGCTGTCAAAGTGTTTGACCTCGTCCATCACCGCGGCGACATGCAGCAAGGCCTTGGAAGGAATACAGCCCACGTTGAGGCAGACACCACCCAGCGTGGCGTAACGCTCGACCAGCACCACCTTCAATCCGAGATCGGCGGCGCGGAAGGCGGCGGAGTAACCACCGGGGCCGGCACCCAGCACCAGCAGGTCACAGTCCATGCCGGCCGTGCCGGCAAAGCTGGCAGGAGCTGGCGTTGCTGCTGTTTTTGTAGCTGCTGGCGCAGGTGGCGTGACGGCTGCAGCCTCATTTACCTCCGAACTTTTCGCGGTCACGGCGGCCTCCAGCACCAGCACAACAGACCCTTGTTTGACCTTGTCGCCCAGTTTGACCTTGAGCTCCTTGACCACGCCCGCATGGCTGGACGGGATTTCCATCGAGGCCTTGTCGCTTTCGACCGTCATCAGGCTCTGGTCGGCCTTGATCGTGTCGCCGGCCTTGACCAGCAGCTCGATCACCGAAACCTCGTCAAAGTCACCGATATCGGGGATCTGGATATCAATCAATGCCATGTGTCTTGTCTCCGCAAAATTATTCTTCAGCCAGCTGGTTCAAAGCAGAACCCGGCGGAAGTCGCCCAGTATCTGGCCCAGATAGGCGTTGAAACGTGCTGCCGACGCGCCGTCGATCACGCGGTGGTCCCAGCTCAGCGACAAAGGCAGCATCAGGCGTGGCTGAAAGGCCTTGCCGTCCCAGACCGGCTCGATGCTGGATTTGCAAACCCCGAGGATGGCCACTTCCGGCGCGTTGATGATGGGTGTGAAATAACGCCCGCCGATGCCGCCCAGCGACGAGATCGTGAAACACGCGCCCTGCATGTCGGTCGGGCTCAGTTTGCCGTCGCGCGCTTTTTTGGCCAGCTCGCCCATCTCCTGCGAGATCTGCACCACGCCTTTCTTGTCGGCATCCTTGATGACAGGCACGACCAGGCCGTTGGGCGTGTCCGCCGCAAAAGCCACGTTGTAGTACTGCTTGAGCACCAGCTGGTCACCGTCGAGTGAGGCATTGAACTCGGGAAACTTTTTCAGCGCCGCCACCGAGGCCTTGATCAGAAAGGCCAGCATGGTGATCTTGATGCCGGCTTTTTCATTCTCCTTGTTCATCAGCACACGGAAAGCTTCCAGTTCGGTGATGTCGGCATCGTCGTGGTTGCAGACATGCGGAATCATGACCCAGTTGCGGTGCAGATTGGCGCCGCTGATCTTCTTGATACGCGACATGTCCTTGCGCTCGACCGGGCCGAACTTCGTGAAGTCGACCTTGGGCCAGGGCAGCAAGTCCAGGCCGGCACCGCCGCCACCGCCAGCGGCAGGCGGCGCTTTGGCGGACTGCGCCTGGGTACGCGTGTCACCGGCCATGACGGACTTGGTGAAGCCCTGCACATCGTCCAGCGTGATACGGCCTTTGAGGCCGCTGCCCTTGACTTCGGCCAGCGGCACGCCCAGCTCGCGCGCAAACTTGCGCACCGAGGGTGAGGCATGCGGCAGGCTGCCCGCGGGTGCAGCCGGTTCGTGCGCCGGCAAGGCCACCGGCCCCACGGCGGCTGGCGCCACACTGGCGGCGGGCGCGGACGCAGGTGCCGCCGCAGCTGCTGCGGCTGGCGCTGCCGCCACCGGCGCACCGGCCACCCCTTCCAGCACGACCAGCAGGTCGCCTATGTTGAGCTTGTCACCGAGTTTGACCCTGAGCTCCTTGACCACACCGGCAGAAGAGGACGGGATCTCCATCGACGCCTTGTCCGACTCCACGGTCACCAGCGACTGCTCGGCCTTGATGCTGTCGCCGACCTTGACCAACACCTCAATCACGGCCACATCCTTGAAGTCACCGATATCGGGGACACGGACTTCAAGCGCGCCAGCAGCCGAGGCAGGCGGAAGTGCTACTGATTGGACAGCTTCCTGCGCAGGTGCAGCCTGGGCTGCAGCCGCTTTTGGCTCTGCAATCGGGGCCGAGGCAGGCGCGGAAGCCGAACCGGCCTCAAGCACCAGCACCACAGACCCCTGCTTGACCTTGTCACCGAGCTTGACCTTGATCTCCTTGACCACGCCGGCCTGGCTGGAGGGGATTTCCATCGAGGCCTTGTCCGACTCCACCGTGATCAGTGACTGCTCCGCCTTGACGCTGTCACCGGGCTTGACCAGCAGCTCGATGACTGTTACCTCGTCAAAGTCCCCGATGTCGGGAACCTGTATGTCTACCAATGCCATGTTCTTGTCTCCAGTACGTCCGTATTTTTTGCGCGTGATGATCAGGCGTAAAGCGGGTTGACCTTGTCGGCATTGATGCCGTACTTCCTGATCGCCTCGGCGACCTTGGCCACCGGCACAGTGCCTTCTTCGCTGAGCGCCTTCAGCGCCGCAACCACGACATAGTGGCGGTTGATCTCGAAGTGCTCACGCAGCTTGGAACGGAAATCGCTGCGGCCGAAACCGTCGGTACCGAGCACCTTGTAGGTGCGGCCGCGTGGAATGAAGGGACGGATCTGCTCGGCATAGGCTTTCATGTAGTCGGTCGAGGCCACCACGGGTCCCGTGTGTTTTTCGAGCTGCTGGCCCACAAAGGGAATACGCGGCTTGTCCATCGGATGCAGCAGGTTCCAGCGCTCGGCATCCTGGCCGTCACGCGTGAGTTCGTTGAAGCTCGGGCAGCTCCAGACATTGGCGGCGACGCCCCAGTCTTTTTCCAGCAGTTCCTGGGCAGCGATGGATTCGCGCAGGATGGTGCCGGACCCGAGCAATTGCACGCGCGGCGCCGTCGCGGCCTGGCCCTTGCCCAGCCCCTGTTCGCCTTCCTTGAGCAGGTACATGCCCTTGACGATCTGCGCTTCGGTGCCGGGGGTCAGGCCCGGCATCGCGTAGTTCTCGTTGAGCAGCGTGATGTAGTAAAAAACGTTTTCCTGGCGCTCGACCATGCGCTTGAGGCCGTCCTGCATGATCACCGCCACTTCATGCGCATAGGTCGGGTCGTAACTGACGCAGTTGGGGATCGTGCCGGCCAGGATGTGGCTGTGCCCGTCCTCGTGCTGCAGGCCTTCTCCATTGAGCGTGGTGCGGCCCGAAGTGCCGCCCAGCAGGAAACCACGCGCCTGCATGTCGCCCGCTGCCCAGGCCAGGTCGCCGACCCGCTGGAAGCCGAACATCGAGTAATACACGTAGAACGGGATCATGATCCGGTTGTTCGTGCTGTAAGAGGTGGCCGCCGCGATCCAGCTGCTCATGCCGCCGGCCTCGTTGATGCCTTCCTGCAGGATCTGGCCCTGCTTGTCTTCCTTGTAATACATCACCTGGTCTTTGTCGACCGGGGTGTATTTCTGGCCTGCCGGGTTGTAGATGCCGATCTGGCGGAACAGGCCTTCCATGCCGAAAGTGCGTGCCTCGTCCACCAGGATGGGCACCACGCGCGCACCCAGCGCCTGGTCGCGCAGCAGCTGCGTGAGGAAGCGCACATAGGCCTGGGTGGTGGAGATTTCGCGGCCTTCCGGCGTGGGCTCGATCACCGACTTGAAGGACTCCAGCGACGGGGCCGTAAAGCTCTCGTCGGCCTTGGTCCGGCGGTGCGGCAGGTAGCCTCCGAGGGCCTTGCGGCGCTCGTGCAGGTATTTCATTTCAGGCGTGTCGTCGGCCGGCTTGTAGAACGGGACGTCCGGCAGCTGGCTGTCGGGAATCGGGATGTTGAAGCGGTCGCGGAAAGCCTTGATGTCCTCGTCAGACAGCTTTTTGGTCTGGTGGACGTTGTTCTTGCCCTCGCCGATTTTGCCCATGCCAAAGCCCTTGACGGTCTTGATCAGCAGCACGGTCGGCTGGCCGGTGTGGTTGACCGCCTTGTGAAACGCCGCATAGACTTTTTTCGAATCGTGGCCGCCGCGGCGCAGGTCGAAGATCTCCTCGTCGCTCATCTTCGAGACCATCTCCAGCGTCTCCGGGTTCTGGCCAAAGAAATGCTTGCGCACATAGGCCCCATCGTTGGCCTTCATCGCCTGGTAGTCGCCGTCCAGGGTGTCCATCATGACCTTGCGCAGCGCACCGTTCTTGTCGCGTGCCAGCAGCGGATCCCAGTTGCTGCCCCAGACCAGCTTGATCACATTCCAGCCAGAGCCGCGGAACTCGCCCTCGAGCTCCTGGATGATCTTGCCGTTGCCGCGCACCGGGCCGTCGAGGCGCTGCAGGTTGCAGTTGACGACGAAGATGAGGTTGTCCAGGTTTTCGCGCGCGGCCAGGCTGATCGCACCGAGCGATTCCACCTCGTCCATCTCGCCGTCGCCGCAGAACACCCAGACCTTGCGGTTCTCGGTGTTGGCAATGCCGCGTGCATGCAGGTATTTGAGAAACCGCGCCTGGTAAATCGCCATCAGCGGGCCCAGGCCCATGGAGACAGTAGGAAACTGCCAGAACTGGGGCATCAGCTTGGGGTGCGGGTAGCTCGACAGGCCCTTGCCGTCGACCTCCTGGCGGAAGTTCAGCAACTGCTCTTCAGTCAGGCGGCCTTCAAGGTAGGCACGGGCATACACACCCGGCGACACATGGCCCTGGATGTAGAGGCAGTCGCCGCCGTGGCTGTCGCTCTCGGCATGCCAGAAATGATTGAAGCCGGCCCCGAACAGGCTGGCCAGCGAAGCAAACGAGCCAATGTGGCCGCCCAGGTCACCCCCGTCGGCCGGATGCAGGCGGTTCGCCTTGACCACCATGGCCATGGCATTCCAGCGCATGTAGGCGCGCAGGCGCTGCTCGATCAGCAGGTTGCCCGGAGAAGGCACCTCGTCGCTGGGTTCTATGGTGTTGACATACCCTGTGGTGGCGGAAAACGGCGTGTCTATGCCCTCCTGGCGCGCCTGTTCCAGCAGCTGCTCGAGCAGGAAGTGGGCGCGGGCGCGGCCCTCGTCGTTGCTCGGGCTGTTGGCAATGACGGCACTCAGCGCATCAATCCACTCGCGGGTTTCCTGGGAGTCCTTGTCGGGGACGTCGTTGGCGGCGTTGCCCAAAGTATCGACACGCGCCTGTTCCGGATTTGCAGCCATGGGTTTGTCTCCTGCTGGTCGCTAGTTTGCTAGCTGGTGGTTGACTCGCGTTTTCATCACGTTAACGCAATTTGGATTCCAGCCTCCAGTTTCGCACAATTTTTTCAAAATTTCAAATAGTGCTTATGCTTTTCATATTATGATACCAAAAAATCAAACCATTGGAATGCTTCTGATCTGAACTGCACCGTACCGGTCCCAGAACAAGTCCCGTAAACTGCACCCTCCCCATGAAAGAACCCACGCCCTCCACTTTTGACAGCCCTGCAGGGCAGGCGCCGCTGGCCCGCTGGCGCAGCTGGTGGCGCCGCCAGTCACCGACGCGCCAGGACCGCTTCATCACGCTGGGGCCCCTGTTCTCGGTGATCCTGTTCCTGTCTGCCGTGGTGGCCGCCTTTGGTTATTTGCGCATTGAGGAAATTGACCGCGAGCAGCAAGCCGTCAAGCGCGACGTGGAATACGCCCAGCAACGGTTGCGCTTGCGCCTGCTGGAGCGCCAGGAGCAGTTGATGCGCCTGAGCCGGGACGTCTCCAACAAGGAAGTCGATGCCGACGAATTTGTGGCGCAGGCCGAATCGCTGGTCAACCAGTACCCCGAGCTGCTGGCGGTCACCTGGGTCGACTCGCGCCGCCGGGTCAAATCTTCTTATGTGTCGCCCAGCGCCAACGCCTCACAAATGCAGCTGATCGGTGAGCAGATCAAGCGCGGCGAGACCGAAAGCACGTTTGGCCTGGCACGCGACCTGCGGCAGCCGGTGTACTCGCGCCCGCTCACAGTCAAGGATGACGCCAGTTACAACGCGCCCAGCGTGCAGTTGCAGGTTCCGCTGGACGACCAGGGACGGTTTGATGGCGTGATCATGGGCGAATACACCATAGACGGCCTGCTGCGTTTTGGCGTTCCCAACGAGGTGACGGCCAAATACGCCGTCGCCCTGCTGGACGACAAGGGCAAACTGCTGGCCGGCATCCTGCCGCCGCCGCGCAACACCGCCGCCAAACTCCTGCCCTGGTCCGACGAGGCGCAGGAGTATGAAATTCCGGTGTCCCCGATAGGCAACGGCCTGCTGCTCAAGGCCCAGGGTTACCGGGCGTCGCTGGGCGTGGTCGGCAGCGGCTTTTTCTGGCTGGTCAGTGCGCTCAGCGCCCTCACGGTGTGGATGCTGCTGGGGACCTGGCGCCACACCCGGCGCCGGGTGCAGGCCCAGGAAGCCCTGATTTCGGAAACCAACTTCCGCCGGGCCATGGAAAACTCCATGCTGACCGGCATGCGCGCGCTGGATCTGCAGGGCCGCATCACCTATGTGAACCCGGCCTTTTGCCAGATGACCGGCTGGAGCGAGGCCGAGCTGGTGGGCCGTACCGCGCCCTTCCCCTACTGGCCCGAGCAGGACCGCGAAACACTGGCCGCACGCCTGGACGATGAATTGCACGGCCGCTCCACGCCAGGCGGGTTTGAGGTGCGGGTCAAACGCAAAAGTGGTGCCATTTTTGATGGCCGCATGTATGTCTCGCCGCTGATAGACCCGCGCGGCCAGCAAACAGGCTGGATGACTTCGATGACCGACATCACCGAGCCCAAACGCATACGCGAAGAACTGTCGGCCTCCTACGAACGTTTCACCACCGTGCTGGAAGGCCTGGACGCAGCGGTGTCGGTCGCGCCACTGGGCAGTGAAGAGCTGCTTTTTGCCAACAAGCTGTACCGCGCCTGGTTTGGCGGCGAAGTCGCCGGCCACATGAACCTGATCGCCCAGGCCGGTGTGCCGGCGGTGGCACCGACCAACGACACCCTGGACGCGGTGGACGGCCTGGCCGGTTTTCCGACCGACACCCTGACCGCCGCGCAAAGTGAAAACGCCGAAATTTTTGTGCCCGAACTCGGCAAGTGGCTGGAGGTGCGCTCGCGTTACCTCACCTGGGTGGACGGACGCCTGGCGCAGATGGTGATTGCCACAGACATCACACCGCGCCGCCACGCCGAAGAGCAGGCAGCGCAGCAGGCCGAACGCGCGCAGTCGGCCAGCCGCCTGATCACCATGGGCGAGATGGCGTCCAGCGTGGCGCATGAGCTGAACCAGCCGCTCACAGCCATCAACAACTATTGCAACGGCATGGTCTCGCGCATCAAGGGCCAGCAGATCAGCAATGAAGACCTGCTGGTGGCGCTGGAGAAAACCGCCAAACAGGCTCACCGCGCCGGCCAGATCATCCAGCGCATCCGCTCCTTCGTCAAACGCAGCGAGCCGAACCGCAGCGCCGCCGATGTCGCCACCATGGTCAGCAACGCGATGGAACTCGCCGACATCGAGCTGCGCCGGCACAACGTGCGGCTCAGCCACTACATCGCCGCGCGTCTGCCGGCGGTGCTGGTGGACCCCATCCTGATCGAGCAGGTGCTGATCAACCTGATGAAAAACGGCGCCGAGTCGATTGCCCAGGCAAAACGCCCGACGGCGCGCCGCAGTGTCGAGCTGCGGGTGGTGCCGAAAACCATCGCCGAACAGAACGTGATCGAGTTTTCGGTGCTCGACTCCGGCAAGGGCCTGTCACCCGAAGTGATGAGCCGGCTTTACGAAGCTTTTTATTCCACCAAGGCCGAGGGCATGGGCATAGGCCTGAAATTGTGTCGCAGTATTGTCGAGTCGCACCAGGGCAGGATGCAGGCCGAGAACCTCTACAATGGCGACGAAGTGGTGGGCTGCCGGTTTACCTTCTGGGTTCCCGTGACCCCTCTGCTGGCACCAGCCCAGTCGACGGCAGAGCTGCCCTCCCCGCCGGCCGGTGTTCACTGACAAGTGACTTGTTATCGTCTTCTCAAAAAGGTTTGGCATGAGCTTGATTCCAAAAAAGGGTACCGTCTATGTCGTTGATGACGACGAAGGCGTGCGCGACTCCCTCCAGTGGCTGCTGGAGGGCAAGGACTATCGGGTGCGCTGCTACGACTCGGCAGAAACCTTTTTGAGCCGCTACGACCCGCGCGAAGTCGCCTGCCTGATTGTGGATATCCGCATGGGCGGCATGACCGGCCTGGAGCTGCAGGACCGCCTGGTGGAGCGCAAGTCGCCGCTGCCCATTGTTTTCATCACCGGCCATGGGGACGTGCCGATGGCGGTCGACACCATGAAAAAAGGCGCCATGGATTTCATCCAGAAACCGTTTCAGGAAGAAGCCCTGGTCAGTCTGGTCGAACGCATGCTGAACCAGGCCAAAGAGGCTTTCAGCGAACACCAGCAATCGGCCAGCCGCGACGCCCTGCTGGCCAAACTCACCTCGCGCGAAGCCCAGGTGCTTGAACGCATCGTGGCCGGCCGGCTGAACAAGCAGATCGCCGACGACCTGGGCATCAGCATCAAGACCGTGGAGGCGCACCGCGCCAACATCATGGAAAAACTCAATGCCAACACCGTGGCCGACTTGCTGAAAATTGCGCTGGGCTCCAGCGCGCCCAAGGCCTGAGACACCTCGCACTACCTTTTTTATAGCTGGCAACGCCCGTGGTTCAAGGACTAGCGGGCGTTTTTACTTGGAACTTCAAACCATGACTGCACAACTGATTGACGGCAACGCCCTGTCAAAGCAACTGCGCGGCGATGTCGCCGGTCGCGCCGCCGCCCTGCGTACACGCGGCATTGTTCCCGGCCTGGCGGTGGTGCTGGTCGGCGAAAACCCGGCCAGCCAGGTCTATGTGCGCAACAAGGTCAAGGCCTGCCTGGACAACGGCCTGCATTCGGTGCTGGAGCAATACCCCGTCACGCTCAGTGAAGCCGAGCTGCTGGCACGCGTGGACGCGCTGAACCGCGACCCGGCGATCCACGGCATCCTGGTGCAACTGCCCCTGCCAGCCCACATCGATGCGCAGAAAGTCATTGAAGCGATTTCGCCCGACAAGGATGTGGACGGTTTCCATGTGGCCAGCGCCGGCGCGCTGATGGTCGGCCAGCCCGGCTTCTGGCCCTGCACGCCGTATGGCTGCATGAAGATGCTGGAGAGCATAGGCTACGAGCTCAAGGGCAAACATGCGGTGGTGATTGGCCGCAGCAACATCGTCGGCAAACCGATGGCGCTGATGCTGCTGCAGAAAAATGCCACCGTCACCATCTGCCACAGCGGCACGCAGAACCTCAAGGCCCTGACCCTTCAGGCCGATGTGGTGGTGGCCGCCGTGGGCAAACGCAATGTGCTGACGGCCGACATGGTCAAGCCAGGCGCGGTGGTCATCGACGTCGGCATGAACCGCAACGAGGCCGGCAAGCTGTGCGGCGACGTGGACTTTGAAGTGGTCAAGGAGGTGGCCGGCTGGATCACACCGGTGCCGGGCGGCGTGGGCCCCATGACCATCACCATGCTGCTGGTCAATACACTCGAAGCCGCCGAACGCAGCTGACTACCGGCGACTGGCTTCAGTCGGTTTCAGGCGCTTTCGCAGACCGGCTCAGGCACCACAAGATCCACCCGGCAGCCAGCCACTGGGCCACATACATGACGGTGCCCAGGCCATGCCAGAGCTTGAGGTTGCCGCCCTCGGCGCGCGCATTGACGATGTTCGGTGCCACGCCGAACTCCACCAGCACCGCCAGCAGCAGCCCGGCCACTACAAATTTCATAGCTGCTTGCGCAGGCGGTGAAAGGGCTGGAGCCCTGTTTTTATTCAGAATCAGGAGCAGCAGCATGGCGCAGCCAATGCTGAGCCAGGTCTGTGCCGTGAACAGTTTCGCCGCCATGGCGCCGGCCGTGGCCGGGCTGGGCAGGTGCACAAACAGCAGCGGCACCACCACAAAACCCAGTCCCGTCAGGCTGCCCCACCACAGGGCCGCCAGCAGGACGCTCAAACGCAGCTTCATGCGCCGCGTCTAGATATACATGACTGCAATGATTTCGTAACGCTTGATGCCGCCGGGCGCCTGCACCTCGGCGGTGTCGCCCTCGTCCTTGCCGATCAGGGCGCGGGCAATCGGCGAGCCTATGTTGACCCGGCCCAGCTTGATGTCGGCCTCGTCCTCACCGACGATCTGGTAAGTCACCTTGTCGCCGGAGTCTTCGTCCTGCAACTCTATGGTGGATCCGAAGACCACCTTGCCGCCGGCGTCCACTTCGGTCGGGTCTATGATTTGCGCCGCCGACAGCTTGCCTTCGATTTCCTGGATGCGGCCTTCGATAAATCCCTGGCGGTCCTTGGCGGCGTCGTATTCGGCGTTTTCGCTGAGGTCGCCCTGGGCACGCGCTTCGGAAATCGAGTTGATCACCCAGGGGCGATCCACGGTCTTGAGCTGATGCAGTTCGGCCTTGAGCTTTTCTGCGCCCTTTTTGGTAATCGGAATGGTTGCCATGGTTGGAGTCCTCCAAAAAGCGAAACCGCCACCAGTCACCTGGCGGCGGCGTCAATTGTCCTGTTTCAAGTTTAATGCAAATGCGCGGGCGGCAGCTCGGTACTTGTCCCGATTCAGGCCAGCTGGGCGTGTAGTTCCTGGATGGAATACACCGTCAGGTTGTCCAGGTACTTCATGCCTTCCACCGCCGCTTCGGCGCCGGCGATGGTGGTGTAGGTGGTGACGCGGGCCAGCAATGCCGAGGTACGGATCTGGCGCGAATCGGCAATCGCGTTACGGCGCTCTTCCACGGTATTGATGACCAGCGCAATCTCGTTGTTCTTGATCATGTCCACCACATGCGGCCGGCCTTCGGTGACCTTGTTGACCACGCCGCAGGGAATGCCGGCAGCAGTGATGGCCGCGGCCGTGCCCTTGGTGGCAACCAGATCGAACTTCAGGGCCGCCAGCGCACGTGCCACTTCCACGGCACGCGGCTTGTCGTTGTTCTTGACCGTCAGGAAAACCTTGCCGGAAGTCGGCAGCTTGGTACCGGCGCCGAGCTGCGACTTCACAAAGGCCTCGCCAAAGGTCTTGCCTACGCCCATGACTTCGCCGGTCGATTTCATCTCGGGGCCGAGAATCGTATCCACGCCGGGGAATTTGACGAAGGGAAACACCGCTTCCTTGACGCTGAAGTACGGCGGTGTGACTTCCTGGCCTATGCCTTGCGAGGCCAGCGACTGGCCCACCATGCAGCGCGCCGCCACCTTGGCCAGCTGTATGCCGGTGGCCTTGCTGACAAAAGGCACGGTGCGGGAGGCGCGCGGATTGACTTCGAGCACGTAAATCACATCCTGGCCGTCCACATGCTGGATCGCAAACTGCACGTTCATCAGTCCCACCACATTCAGCGCAGCGGCCATCGCGGCGGTCTGACGCTTGATTTCGCTGACGGTGTCTGCGGCCAGGGAGTACGGCGGCAGGGAACAGGCCGAGTCGCCGCTGTGCACGCCGGCCTGCTCAATGTGCTCCATCACGCCGCCTATGAAGGTTTTGCCTTCCGCATCACGGATGCAATCGACATCACACTCAATGGCGTCGTTCAGGAAACGGTCCAGCAGCACCGGCGAGTCGTGGCTGACCTTGACGGCTTCGCGCATGTAACGCTCGAGGTCGCGCTGCTCATGCACAATTTCCATCGCGCGGCCACCGAGCACGTAGCTGGGGCGCACCACCAGTGGATAACCCAGGGCAGTGGCTTTTTCGAGCGCTTCGGGTTCGGTCCGGGCCGTCGCATTCGGCGGCTGGCGCAATTTCAGCGCGTGCAGCAGTTTCTGAAAACGCTCGCGGTCTTCCGCAGCGTCAATCATGTCGGGCGAGGTGCCTATGATGGGCACACCGTTTTTCTCCAGGTCCAGCGCCAGCTTCAAGGGCGTCTGGCCACCGTACTGGACAATCACGCCCAGCGGTTTTTCCTTGTCGACAATCTCCAGCACATCCTCCAGCGTCAGCGGCTCGAAGTACAGGCGGTCCGAGGTGTCGTAGTCGGTGGACACGGTCTCGGGGTTGCAGTTGACCATGATGGTCTCGTAACCGTCTTCGCGCATGGCGAGCGCGGCATGGACGCAGCAGTAGTCAAACTCTATGCCCTGGCCAATGCGGTTCGGACCACCGCCCAGCACCATGATCTTTTTGTTGTCGGTCGGCTCGGCTTCACACTCGCTGCCCTCGCCTTCGTAAGTCGAGTACATGTAGGCGGTGTTGGTCGCAAACTCGGCCGCGCAGGTGTCCACGCGTTTGTAGACCGGGCGCACGCCGAGCTCCAGCCGCTTCTCGCGAATGGCGGTGTCCGTGGTTTTGAGCTGCTTGGCCAGGCGCCGGTCGGAGAAGCCTTTTTGCTTGAGGGCGCGCAGTGTCGGCTCGTCGATTTTGTCCAGCGAGGTGGTTTCCAGTTCGAGTTCTATCTTCACGATCTGCTCGATCTGCACCAGAAACCAGGGATCTATCTTGGTCAACGCAAAGACCTCATCGACACTCATGCCGAGTGCAAACGCGTCACCGACGTACCAGATGCGGTCCGGGCCAGGCGCGCCCAGTTCTTTCTCGAGCACCTCGCGGTCCTGGGTCTTCTCGTTCATGCCGTCCACGCCGACTTCCAGGCCGCGCAGGGCTTTCTGGAAGGATTCCTGGAAGGTACGGCCCATCGCCATCACCTCTCCCACCGACTTCATTTGTGTGGTCAGGCGGCTGTCGGCCTGCGGGAACTTTTCAAACGCAAACCGCGGGATCTTGGTGACCACGTAATCGATGCTGGGCTCAAAACTCGCAGGCGTGGCGCCACCGGTGATTTCGTTGCGCAGTTCGTCGAGTGTGTAACCGATGGCCAGCTTGGCCGCCACCTTGGCAATCGGAAAACCCGTGGCCTTGGACGCCAGGGCCGACGAGCGCGAGACACGCGGGTTCATCTCTATCACCACCATGCGGCCATCCACCGGGTTGATCGAGAACTGCACGTTGGAGCCGCCGGTATCGACACCGATCTCGCGCAGCACCGCCAGGCTCGCATTGCGCAGGATCTGGTATTCCTTGTCGGTCAGGGTCTGGGCCGGCGCCACCGTGATCGAATCACCGGTGTGCACACCCATGGGGTCCAGGTTTTCAATCGAGCAGACGATGATGCAGTTGTCGGCCTTGTCGCGCACCACTTCCATCTCGTACTCTTTCCAGCCGAGCAGCGACTCCTCGATCAGCAGCTCGTTGGTCGGCGAGGCTTCCAGGCCGCGCTTGCAGATGACCTCGAACTCTTCCGAGTTGTAGGCGATGCCGCCGCCGGTGCCACCCAGCGTGAAGCTGGGTCGGATCACGGTCGGGAAACCCAGGGTCTTCTGCACGGTCCAGGCTTCGTCCATGCTGTGGGCAATACCCGAGCGCGCCGAGCCCAGGCCGATCTTGGTCATCGCGTCCTTGAACTTCAGTCGGTCTTCGGCCTTGTCGATGGCTTCTGGCGTGGCGCCAATCAGCTCGACCTTGTATTTGTCGAGCACGCCGTTGTGCCACAGGTCCAGCGCGCAGTTGAGTGCGGTCTGGCCGCCCATGGTCGGCAGGATCGCATCGGGGCGCTCCCTGGCAATGATTTTCTCGACGGTCTGCCAGGTGATGGGCTCGATGTAGGTGACGTCGGCCGTGGCCGGGTCGGTCATGATGGTCGCCGGATTGCTGTTGATCAGGATGACCTTGTAACCCTCTTCACGCAGCGCCTTGCAGGCCTGCACGCCGGAGTAGTCGAACTCGCAGGCCTGGCCGATGATGATGGGACCGGCGCCTATGATGAGGACGGATTGGATGTCTGTGCGTTTAGGCATTCTTGTGTTGCTCCATCAGTGCCGTGAAGCGGTCAAACAAATACGAAATGTCGTGCGGTCCGGGCGAGGCTTCCGGGTGGCCCTGGAAGCAGAAGGCCGGCCTGTCGGTACGGGCCAGGCCCTGCAGCGTGCCGTCGAACAGGCTGATGTGGGTCGGACGCAAATTCGCCGGCAGTGTTTTTTCGTCGACTGCAAAACCGTGGTTCTGGCTGGTGATGCTGACGCGGCCGTTGTCCAGGTCTTTCACCGGGTGATTCGCGCCGTGGTGGCCAAACTTCATCTTGAAGGTTTTGGCACCGCTGGCCAGCGCCATGATCTGGTGGCCCAGGCAGATGCCGAAGGTCGGGATACCGGTTTCTATCAGTTCGCGCACCGCCGCAATCGCGTAGTCGCAGGGCTCTGGGTCGCCCGGGCCATTGGCCAGGAAAATGCCGTCGGGCTTGAGCTTGAGCACATCGGCGGCCGGCGTCTGCGCCGGCACCACGGTGATGCGCGCACCGCGCTGGGCCAGCATGCGCAGTATGTTTTTCTTCACACCGAAGTCAAAGGCCACCACATGAAATTTTGGTGTGATCTGCACGCCATAACCCGAGCCGAGCTTCCACTCGGTCTGGGTCCACGCATAGGACTGCCTGACCGACACGACTTTGGCGAGATCGAGCCCGGCCATGCTGGGCGCGCTGCGTGCTGCCGCTACCGCCTTTTCAATCGCCTCCGGTGACACCTCCTCACCCGCCGCCAGCCCCAGAATGCAGCCGTTCTGCGCGCCCCCGGTGCGCAACAAACGTGTCAGCTGGCGCGTGTCGATGTTGGCAATCGCCACGGTCTTTTCCCGGGTCAGGTACTCGGACAGGGTCATGCTGCTGCGGAAATTCGAGGCGATCAGCGGCAAATCCTTGATGATCAGGCCGGCCGCATGGACTTTTTCTGCCTCGACGTCTTCAGCATTGATGCCGTAGTTGCCGATGTGCGGGTACGTGAGGGTGACAATCTGCTGGCAGTAGCTCGGGTCGGTCAGGATTTCCTGGTAGCCGGTCATCGCAGTGTTGAACACCACCTCACCGACGGTGGAGCCTGCGGCGCCTATGGAATTGCCGATAAAGACCGTGCCGTCTGCGAGCGCCAGGATGGCGTGCGGGCTTCGTCCTGATATTCCCTGTAGAGACAAAAGCACTGGGTTCTCCGAATGGGTTACGGTTCGCCCAAGCGTGCACAAGAAACGTCTCGGTAAGACTCTTGCGGGTTGCTTTTGTGAGGGGGTTGGCTTTGTATGCGCTCGGGCGAAGCTGTGTTTTGAAAAGCCACTGATTATAGCTTGAGCCGGAAGCAGGGCCGCCCCGACGGGGCCTGTCGCTCCAGCCACCACCAGCCCGGCCAGGCCCCGATGTCCCCCACGCTATCATGAAGCCGATGGCACGCTCTTCCGCCCTTCCCCTCTGGTCTCTTCTCGCGCCGCTTGTCGGCTGGGTCCTGCTGTGCAGCATGTGGCTGTGGGGCGGCTCTGGCGGGCTTTTTATCGCCCTGCTCGCAGCCGGAATGCTCGCTTGTGTGCTGGCTGCGGTACACCACGCGGAGGTGATCGCACACAAGGTCGGTGAACCTTACGGCACCCTGGTGCTGGCCGTTGCGGTGACCGTGATCGAAGTGGCCCTGATCGTTTCGCTGATGCTCACAGGCGGCCCGGCCACCACCGCGCTGGCCCGCGACACGGTGTTCGCCGCCGTGATGATCATTCTCAACGGCATGGTGGGCCTGTGCATGCTGGTCGGCGGAAGCCGCTTCGGCGAACAGCGTTTCGGGCTGTATGGCGTCAGCGCCTCACTGGCCACACTGGCGGCCATTGCGGTGCTCACACTGGTGCTGCCCAACTACACCACGACGGTGGCCGGGCCGTTCTACAGTGTCGGCCAGCTCGGGTTTATTGCGGTGGTGTCGCTGGCGCTGTATGGCACTTTTGTGCTGGTGCAGACCGTGCGGCACCGCGATTATTTTTTACCCGCCAATGGCAGCGCGGATGAAGACGCTCACGCCGAACCTCCGAGCGTCCGGGTCGCGCTGGCCAGCCTGGGCCTGCTGCTGGCTTGCCTGGCCGCCGTGGTGCTGCTGGCCAAGTCGCTGGCACCGGCCATAGAAGCTGCGGTGCTGGCGGCCGGTGCACCACTGGCGGTAGTCGGTGTCATCATCGCTGCCGTGGTGCTGCTGCCTGAGGGCGTGGCCGCGTTGCGGGCGGCGCGGGCCAACCGCCTGCAGACCAGCCTCAATCTGGCGCTGGGCTCGGCCCTGGCCAGCATAGGCCTGACGATTCCCGCTGTGGCGATTGTCTCTATCGCCACCGGCTGGACGCTGACACTGGGGCTGGACGCCAAGGCGTCGATTTTGCTGATGCTGTCGCTGCTGGTCGCCACGCTGTCGCTGGGCACTGGCCGCACCACCGTGCTGCAAGGCGTGGTGCACCTCGTCATTTTTGCCACTTACCTGTTCACGACCCTGTTCCCCTGAACAGGACCCTGCCGTCTCAAGCGGCGCGGCGCAGCGAACTGGCGTACAGGCAAACGGCCGCCGCAGCCGCCACATTCAGTGACTCTTCCCCGCCGGGCTGCTCTATACGAACGGTCAGGCTGGCGCGGGCCATCAGCGCATCGCTGATACCCTGCCCCTCGTGCCCCATGGCCCAGGCGCAAGGCATGGGGATGGCTTGCTGGTGCAGGAAATGCCCGTGGTGCGAACTGGTGACAATGATTGGCACCTGCAGGGCGTGCAGCGCAGACGGCTCCAGGCCTTCGAGCAGGCGCAGGCCAAAATGCGCGCCCATGCCGGCCCGCAGCACTTTGGGCGACCAGAGCGCCGCCGTGCCTTTGAGCGCCAGGACCTGGCCAAAACCGAAAGCCGCCGCGCTGCGCAAAATCGAACCGACGTTGCCGGCGTCCTGAACCCGGTCGAGAATGACACTCGCCTGATCGGGCAGCAGATCGGCCTCGGCCGGCAAATCCAGCACAAAACCCATGTGTGCGGGCGACTCCAGCGCGCTGATATCGGGCAGCAAGGCATCGGCAATCACTATGTTTTTGATAGCTGCTTGCGCCCATTCAGCGGGGGCTTGAGGCCAAAAAGACTCTGAAAAAACGGCTACCGCGGGCTTCAGGCCACGGGCCAGCGCAGCGCGGCACAGGTGGTCGCCCTCGAGCCAGAGCCGTCCCTGCTTGCGGTAAGCCGTGCTGTCCTGGGACAGCCGGCGCAACTCCTTGACCAGGGCGTTGTCGCGCGAGCTGACAAAAACCGGCGCGGCTGGCAGGCCAGCACTCAACGCAGCACCTCGGCCACCGGGCTGAAAGAGCGGCGGTGTTGCGGGCAGGCGCCGTGCTCGCGCAGCGCCGCCAGATGTTCTGCCGTGCCGTAACCCTTGTGGCCGGCAAAACCGTATTGCGGGTATTCCAGATGGAACTGCTCGCACCAGCGGTCTCGGTGCACCTTGGCCAGAATGGACGCGGCGGATATGGACGGCACCATCGCATCGCCCTTGACGATGGCTTCGGCCAGCATGCTGAGCACCGGCAGGCGGTTGCCATCGACCAGTACCTTCACCGGCTTCAGGCGCAGGCCTTCGACGGCGCGCTGCATCGCCAGCATGGTGGCCTGCAGGATGTTGAGTTTGTCGATTTCTTCCACGCTGGCCTGGGCGATCGAGCAGCACAGGGCTTTGGCCAGGATTTCGTCGTAAAGCCTGGCGCGGCGCAACGCCGTCAGCACCTTGGAGTCGGCCAAACCCTTGATCGGCTGCAGGTCGTCCAGAATGACGGCTGCCGCCACCACCGGGCCGGCCAGCGGCCCGCGCCCTGCCTCGTCCACACCGGCCCACAGGCCGGGTGTGTCCCAGGACAGGGTGACCTGCTCAGCCTTCAAGAATGTTCTGGATCGCATCGGTGGCCAGTTGGGCGGTATCGCGCTGCAACTCGTGGTGCAGTCTGGTGAATCGTTGTTCAAGCGCGGCAATTTTTTCCGGTGCGCTGATTTTCGCATCGATCCACTGCAGCGCAGCGTCGGCCAGCGCCTGCGGCGTGGCCGCATCCTGCAGCAGTTCAGGCACCACAAAATCAGCGCACAGGATGTTGGGCAGGCCGACCCAGGGCTGCAGCTTTTTGCGCTGCATGATTTGCCACGACAGCCAGTTCATGTTGTAGGCAATCACCATGGGGCGTTTGAACAGTGCTGCTTCCAGCGTTGCGGTGCCGCTGGCAATCAGGGTCAGGTCGCAGGCGGCCAGCACCGTGTGCGACTGGCCATCCACAATCTGCGCATCGGCAGGCAGGCCTGCGGCAGCGGCGGCCTCGGCAATTTGCTGGCGCAGGGCGGGCACCGCAGGAACTATGATTTTGATAGCTGGTTGCGCTCGCCGGACAAGGGCTGCAGCCCGAAACAGTCGATCGGCCAAATACAGCACCTCGGAACGGCGGCTGCCCGGCAACACCGCCAGCACCAGGTCGTCGGGCTGCAAGCCGAGTTTCCGGCGCGCTGCGGCGCTGTCGGCCTGCATCGGGATCATGCTGGCCAGCGGATGCCCCACATAGCTGGCGCTGATGCCATGTTGGGCCAGCAAGGCAGGTTCAAACGGGAAAATGCAGAGCACATGGTCGACACTGCGGCGGATTTTGTCGACCCGCTCGGCGCGCCAGGCCCAAATCGCCGGGCTGATGAAATGCACGGTCGGAATACCGGCGGCCTTGAGCGCCGCTTCGAGGTCCAGGTTGAAGTCGGGGGCATCCACGCCGATAAAGACATCCAGGCGCTTCTGCAGAAGCTTGTCTTTCAGCCGCCGCCGGATACCGACAATTTCGCGGTAGTGCCGCAACACCTCCACATAACCGCGCACCGCCAGTTTCTCGCTCGGCCACCAGGCCTCAAACCCGCGTCTTGCCATTTGCGGCCCGCCTATGCCGACAGCGCACAGATCGGGCCAGCGCGTGCGAAAACCATCGAGCAGCAAACCGGCCAGAAGATCGCCCGAGGTTTCACCAGCAACCATCGCCAGCGCAGGAAAGGCCGGACTTCCAGCGGCTTTCACGACGGCAGCCCGCTAACGCACGATGCCGCGCTGCGGCGAGGTGTCGGCCAGGAAGGACAACATCATCTGCACATCCGGCTGCGCCTCGGGATAGGCCGACGTCAGTTCCGCGATGCGCGCCGTGGCCTGCACCAGCGTCAGGTCCTCGCGGTAAAGCGCCTTGTGCATGGCCTTGACAGCGGCAATACGTTCCGGCGAAAAGCCGCGCCGGCGCAGGCCTTCAAAATTCATGGACCGCGCCTCGGCGGGCTGGCCCTGGCACATGACAAACGGCGGCAAATCCGCAAACAGCAGCGCACACATGGCCGTCATGCTGTGTGCGCCCAGCCGGACGAACTGATGCACCACGGTGAAACCACCGAGGATCACCCAGTCCCCCACATGCACATGGCCGGCCAGCTGCGTGTTGTTGGCAAAAATGGTGTGACTGCCGACCTGGCAATCGTGCGCCAGATGCACATACGCCATGATCCAGTTGTCGTTGCCGACCCGCGTCACCCCGCTGTCGCCAGGCGATCCGATGTTGAAGGTGCAAAACTCGCGGATGGTGTTGCGGTCGCCGATGACCAGCTCGCAGGGCTCACCCGCGTATTTTTTGTCCTGCGGAATCGCGCCCAGCGAATTGAACTGGAAAATCCGGTTGTCCTGCCCTATGGTGGTGTGACCTTCGATCACGCAATGCGCACCAATGGTGGTGCCTGCACCCACCCTGACATGGGGGCCGATCACGGTGTAAGGTCCGACACTGACACTGCTGTCGAGCTGGGCCTGCGGATCGACCAGCGCCGTGGAATGAATACCTGTCACGGAAAGTCTTCTCCTGCGGGCTCAGGCGATGGTGCGCATGGTGCACATCAACTCGGCCTCGCAGGCCAGGTTGGCCTCGACATGGACCGTGCCCTTGAACTTGAACACACCGGCTTTGAGCCGCAGCAGGCTCACTTCCATGATCAGCTGGTCACCCGGCTCAACCGGCCGCTTGAAGCGCGCGCCATCAATGCCGGCAAAATAATACACGGTCTTGTCGTCAGGGCGAATGCCCTGCATGTCAAAAGCCAGCAAGGCCGCAGCCTGCGCCATGGCTTCGAGCATGAGCACGCCCGGCATCACCGGCCTGTGCGGAAAATGGCCGGTAAAAAAGGGCTCGTTGATCGTGACGTTCTTCAGCGCCTTGATGCGTTTGCCTTTGTCGAGTTCGAGCACCCGGTCCACCAGCAAAAAGGGGTAGCGGTGCGGAAGCTGGCTGAGAATTTCGTGAATGTCCATCATGATTTTGGGGGGCTTTTGGTAAGAGCTTGAGGACTTGTCTGCTCCAGCGCCTTCAGGCGCTCACGCAAAACATGAAGCTGTTTGAGCGTGGCGGCATTTTTTTCCCACCGCGCATTGTCGTCGATGGGAAAAAGCCCGGTGTAATGGCCCGGCTGGTGAATCGACCGCGTGACCACCGAAGCCGCAGAAATATGCACATGGTCAGCCAGGCTCAAATGCCCGAGCACCACGGCGCCGCCACCTACCGTGCAATGCGCCCCGATGCTGGCACTGCCTGCGATGCCGGCACAACCGGCCAGCGCGCTGTGCCGCCCGATCCGCACGTTGTGGCCAATCTGCACCAGGTTGTCCAGCTTGACGCCGTCTTCGATCACGGTGTCCTGCAGGGCTCCCCTGTCGATACAGCTGTTGGCGCCTATCTCGACATCATCGCCTATGCGCACAATGCCGAGTTGCTCAATTTTTTCCCAACGCCCCGCGTGCGGCGCGAAGCCAAAGCCGTCAGCGCCTATCACGGCGCCGGGGTGCACCAGACAGCGCTGGCCCAGCACACAGCCCTCTGCCACGGTCACCCGGGCCTCCAGGCATGTTGCAGCGCCCACATGCACATCGTTGCCGATCACGCAATGCGCGCCTACAGACACACCCGCACCGAGCACCGCGCGCGCGCCTATGCAGGCAAAGGCACCCACACGCACATCGGCTGCCAACAGCGCCAGCGGATCAATAAAAGCGCTGGGATGGCGCAGGGGCCCGGCGGACCCGCCCGCAGACGGGTGGCGTTGCTTCCACAACCGGGTCAGCCGCGCGAAATAGAAATAAGGGTCGTCCACAATGATGCAGGCGCCGCGCCGTCTGGCCGCCTCTTCTGCAGCCGGGGCCACGACCACACAGGCCGCCCTGCTGGCGGCCAGTTTTCCAAGGTATTTGGGGTGGCTGAGAAAGCTCAGCTCGGCGGGGCTGGCCGACTCCAGGGGCGCCAGTCGCTCGATCAGCGTCTCCGGGTCACCCACCAGACGGGCCTCAAATTCGCCCGCCAGCGAGGCAACCATATCCGCAAGTCTGAGCGTCACATTACGCTCCTGCCGTCAATTCAACGGGCCGCGTTCAATGCCCGAATGACCTTGTCGGTGATGTCGTGCTTGGGATTGGCGTAAACCGCCTCCTGCAGCACCAGATCGTACTTTTCGGCCTCTGCCACCGTCTTGACCACCCGGTTGGCACGCTCTATGACTTGCTGCAGTTCTTCGTTCTTGCGCGCATTGAGGTCTTCCTGGAATTCACGGCGCTTGCGCTGGAAATCCCGGTCCTGCTCGACCAGCTGCTTTTGCCGCGCGGTGCGCTGGCTTTCCGCCAGGGTGGGTGCCTCGCGGTCGAACTTGTCGGCCAGCGTTTTCAGCTGGGCGCCCAGGTCGGTGATTTCTTTCTCGCGCTTGCCGAATTCCGCCTCAAGCTTGGCCTGGGCCGCCTTCGCACTGTTGGCTTCACGGAAGATGCGGTCGATGTTGACGATGCCGATCTTGAATTCCTGCGCACCAGCCGCGCAAGCAGCCAGGGCCACGATGGCAGCCAGAAAAAACTTGATTGAGAAATATTTCATTAGAACGATGTACCAATCTGGAATTGCAATCTCTGGATTTTATCTTCTGGTTTTTTCTTGGTCGGATGGGCAAATGCCAGGCGCAGCGGGCCCAGTGGCGAAATCCAGCTGATACCAATACCGACCGAGCTGCGCAGTTCACCGAAGGTGTATTTTTCGTTCTCGCCAAACACATTGCCGGCATCCACAAAACCGAACATCCGCAGAGTCCTGTCGTTGCCTGCGCCAGGAAACGGTGTGATCAACTCGGCATTGAGCGTGATTTTTTTCGGTCCGCCAATGGAGTTGCCCTGGGCGTCACGGGGGCCCAGGGAGCCCGCTTCAAAGCCACGCACAGAACCCAGGCCACCCGAGTAAAAGCTCTTGAAAACCGGGAAAGGCTGTCCGCCCATGCCTTTGCCCCAGCCGAGTTCGGTGTTCAGGGCAATGGTGAATTGTTTGTTCAGCGGGATGTACTGCTGGAACTGGTAGTTGCTGCGCAGGAATTTGGCGTCTCCGGCCACCCCCCAGTCGCCGTAGAGGCGCTGGAAACGCCCCTTGGTGGGCACCAATGCGCTGTCGCGTTCGTCGCGCGACCAGCCTATGGTCAAGGGCACAGAATTACTCTTCGCGCCAAAGTCCCTGACATAGTCCCGGTAGACCAACGGCAGGTTGATCCCGGAAATATCAATCTGCTCCAGGCCGCCACCAAAATAAACGGTGTCGACTTCACTGAAAGGCACGCCGAAACGGATGCTCGCACCCGTCGTCTTGAGCAGATAGTCGCCGATCACACGGCCACCCACAATGCCGAGCTGGCTCTCGTAAGGGCGCGATGTGCGCTGGTAAACATCAATCGTGCGGGAAATGCCGTCGGCGGTGAAATAGGGATCCACCGTGCTCAGCACCAGCTGGCGGTTGTATTTGCCGGTGTTGACTTCCAGGCCCAGGTAGTTGCCGGTGCCAAATGCATTTTCCTGCTTGAAACCGAAAGACAGCGACAGCTTGTCAGCGCTTGAAAAACCGGCGCCCAATTGCAGGTTGCCGGTGGGTTTTTCTACCACCGACATGTTGACATCCACCTGATCGGGGGTTCCAGGAACTTCCTGGGTGTCGATATTGACCTCGGTGAAATAACCGAGCCGGTCCACCCGGTCGCGCGACAGCCGGATTTTGTCGCCGTCGTACCAGGAAGCTTCAAACTGCCGGAACTCGCGCCGCACGACTTCGTCGCGGGTCCGGTTGTTGCCGCTGAGGTTGATGCGCCGCACATAGGCGCGCCGTGCAGGCTCGCCTTGCAGCACAAATGCCACCCGGTTGTTGGCGCGGTCGATTTCCGGCAGGGCCTCGACCTTGGCAAATGCAAAACCGAAACTGCCGTAATACTCGGTGAAGGCCTTGACGGTCTCGGCCACCTGGTCGGCGTTGTAGGCTTCGCCAGGCTTGATGGCCACCAGGGACTTGAATTCTTCCTCACGCTGCAGGAAATTGCCTTCGAGCTTGACGCCCGATACCGTGAAGCGCTCGCCTTCGGTGACGTTGATGGTCACCGAAATGTCCTGCTTGTTCGGCGAGATCGCCACCTGGGTGGAGTCCACCTTGAATTCAAGGTAGCCACGGGTGAGGTAATAAGAGCGCAGGGTCTCGATATCGGCATTGAGCTTGTTGCGCGAATACCGGTCTGACTTGGTGTACCAGCTCAGCCAGCCGCCGGTATCGAGGTCAAACAGACCGCGCAGCGTGGACTCGCTGAACACCTTGTTGCCCACAATCCGGATTTCCTTGATCTTGGCAACATCACCTTCGGTCACACTGAAGGTCACGTTGACCCGGTTGCGCTCGATCGGCGTCACGGTGGTCAGGACTTCGGCACCGTAAAGACTGCGGTTGACATACTGTCGCTTGAGCTCCTGCTCGGCGCGGTCAGCCAGTGCCTTGTCGAAAGGCCGGCCGTCGGCGAGCCCGATCTCGCGCAAGGCCTTTTTCAGCACGTCCTTTTCAAATTCCTTGGCACCGACAAAATCGACGTCGGCCACGGTGGGACGCTCTTCCACAATCACCACCAGCACATCGCCGCTGACTTCCAGCCGCACATCCTTGAACAGACCCAGGCCAAACAGGGCCCGGATCGCGCCGGCGCCCTTGTCATCGGTGTAGGTTTCGCCAACCCGAAAAGGCAGCGACGCAAAAATGGTACCTGGCTCCACCCGCTGCAAACCCTCCACCCGGATATCTCGCACGGTGAATGGATCCACGGCCCAGGCGGAATGCGCGATCAGAAAACTTGCCACCACCGCGCAGACGCTGCGAACCTTGAATCGTTTGATTTGTTTTTGCATGAAAAAAATGGTGTTAGCCCAAAAGCCGGGAGACATCGTTAAACAGGGCAACAGACATCATGCCCAGCAGGATAGCAACGCCTCCGCGCTGCAACCGGTCCATCCACGCGTCCGACACGCTTTTGCCGGTTAACGCCTCCCAAAGATAATACATCAGGTGCCCACCATCCAAAACCGGCAAAGGCAGTAAATTCAGCACACCCAGGCTGACGCTGATCAGGGCCAGAAACAGCAGGTAAGCGGTCCAGCCCAGACTGGCTGACTTGCCGGCGTAATCGGCAATCGTCAGGGGGCCGCTGAGGTTTTTCAGCGACGCCTCGCCGATCACCATCTTGCCCATCATTTTCAGGGTCAGCACCGAGACCTGCCAGGTCCGCAGCGCGCCATTCCACAAGCCGTCCACGGGACCGTAACGCACCGTGACCATGGCCGGCGGCGCGCCCACATAAGCGCCTATGCGCCCGACCGACTGCCCGCCCTCCTGCCTGAGCTCCGGCGTCACGTTCAGCGTCAGAGCCTGTCCGGCACGCAGGATCTGCCAGGTCTGCGTTCGCCCCCCTGCCGCCCGTATGGTTTCGCGCAATTGCTGGCCATCCACGACAGCTTGCCCGCCGACACGCAAGACCACATCAGCACTTTGCAGACCGGATTTTTCTGCCGCACTGCCGGGCATGAGCTCGCCGATCACCGGCAGGGTCAGCGGCCCGACCAGGCCAATCTTGCGAAACAGCTGGGCGTCGGCGTCTGCGGCATTGAGCTCGCTGAGTTTCAGCAACATACTTCGGCCGGAAGCCGGTGCCGGCTCGCTGCTGACCAGCAGCCGCACATCGCGGCCACTGAGTGCGCCCTGGGTCAGGCGCCAGCGCAGATCCTCAAACGACCGGACCTCCTGCAAGGCGTCATCATCAAAACCGGCCTGAAGCACCTGTTCGCCGCCGCGCAGGCCCGCACGTTCGGCGATGGACCCGGCCACCGGGCTGGCGAGCAAAGCCTGCGGCTCCTGAAGACCGCTCCAGTTGACCACGGCATACAGCAGCACAGCCAGCAGCAGATTGGCCGCAGGCCCGGCAGCCACGACTGCGGCACGGGCGCGCAAAGGCTGGGTGTTGAACGCCAGGTGACGCTCGGACGGGTCCACCGGCGCTTCACGCTCGTCGAGCATCTTGACGTAACCGCCCAGGGGCAACATACCGATGGAAAATTCGGTCGGGCTGTTTTTTGCCCGCCAGGTGTAGATCGGCTTGCCGAACCCGACCGAGAACTTCAGGACCTTGATGCCACAGGCCACGGCCACGCGGTAGTGGCCGTACTCATGCACGGCGATCAACAAGCCCAGGGCAACAACAAAGGCGACCAAGGTCAACATGGCAAAACTCCGGTCAAATCGTCACCTTTTCTGCAATGGCCATGGCCGCAGCGCGCGCCTGCGTGTCCAGCGCCAGCAAATCGCCCATCCCATGGACTTGAGAAGCCTGCACCGCCTCCAGAGTTCCACAATTGACAGCGTGAATCTGGTCAAAACGTATGCGTTTTTCCAGAAAGGCTGCCACCGCGACCTCATTGGCCGCATTCAGTATGGCAGGTGTGCCGGCAGGCGCATGGAGCACCTCCCAGGCCAGCGGCAAACCCGGGAAATGCTGGTGATCGGGCACGGCGAAGGTCATGCTGGACAGCGCACGGAAGTCGAGCGCCTGTGCGCCCGATGTGATCCGCCCGGGCCAGGCCAGACCATAGGCAATCGGCACCCGCATGTCGGGCGTGCCCAGCTGCGCCACCACAGAGGTGTCGCGATACTGCACCATGGAATGGATGATGCTCTGCGGATGAATCACGACCTCGATCTGTCCGGGTTCCAGGCCAAACAGATAACGCGCCTCGATCACCTCCAGCGCCTTGTTCATCATGGTCGCGGAATCCACCGAAATTTTCCGGCCCATGACCCAGTTCGGATGGGCGCAGGCCTCGTCGGGCGTGACATCGCGCAAGGTGGCCGCCGCGCGCGTACGGAACGGCCCCCCTGAGGCGGTCAGGATGATTTTGTCAATGCGTTCGGCCCAGACCGCCGGGTCTTCCGGCAGGGACTGGAAAATGGCGGAATGCTCGCTGTCAATCGGCAACAACTGGGCACCGCCCTGGCGCACAGCCTGCATGAAGATTTCACCGCCGACCACCAGGGCTTCCTTGTTGGCCAGCAGCAGCCGCTTGCCGGTCCGCGCGGCGGCCATGCAGGGCGCCAGGCCCGCCGCACCGACAATGGCCGCCATCACGATGTCCACACGGTCGTCGGATGCTATGATTTCGAGAGCATCTGGCGCCAACAGGACTTTGGTCTCAAGCCCATTAGACTTCAAACCTTGTGCCAGCTCCCGGGCGTGGGGGGCACTCGCCATGACGGCATAATGCGGCTTGAAACGCATGCATTGCGCCAGCATCAATGCCGTCTGGGTGGAAGCGCTGAGGGCAAACACCTCAAAACGGTCGGGGTGAGCGGCGATCACGTCCAGTGTGTTGACCCCTACCGAGCCGGTCGATCCCAGCACCGTGACGTTTTGCTTTTTCATGGGAAATCGAGCGACGCCGGGCCGCCCCAAAGCGCGAGGGCCCCTCCGGGGGGCGGCGCAGTTCGCGAAGCGACAAGCGTGGGGCCCATATGTCAGACGCTTATCAGCATCATGGCCAGCGGCAACACCGGCAGCAGGGCATCCACCCGGTCCAGCACGCCGCCGTGGCCGGGCAGCAAGCCGCTGGAGTCCTTGACACCGGCACTGCGTTTGATCAGGGACTCCACCAGATCACCCACCACGCTGAGTGCCGCCAGAAAAATCATGGCCAGCAAGGTAAACACCAGGCCGTGTTGTGCCGCCAGGCGGGCATACAGGCTCTGACCGGTGGTATCCAGAACCAGCCAGACGCCACACAACAGCAACACGCCGAGCATGCCGCCCCAGACGCCCTCCCAGCTCTTGCCAGGGCTGATGGCTGGCGCCAGCTTGCCTTTGCTGAAACGCCCGCCAAACCCCTTGCCAGCGAAGTAGGCCCCGATGTCAGCCACCCAGACCAGCAACAACAACGAGAGCAAAAACTCAATGCCCACAAAACGCGCCTGCGCCACAGCCAGCCAGGCCAGCCAGAGCGCCAACACCCCACCGACAAGACGGATCAAGCGCGGAATGCGCGGCCAGCCCGCCACCCCCCCGCGCAGCAGCCAGGCGCCGGCCAGCACCCAGGCGGCGCCCGCCAGACGCCAGAGCAAAGGCAAAGGCTTGTCCAGCAGCCCCATGTCCCAGGACATGCCGCAGAGCAGCACGCAGGCAAACCCGGCGCCCAGCGCACTCAGGGGTCCATAAGCATTCAGGCGCGCCCATTCCCAGCCGCCCGCCGCAATCAGCAGCAAAGCGACCAGCGCAAACGGCACGGGGGTCGGGTAAAACAGCGCGGGCAGCAAGATGGCCAGCAGCACCAGTGCGGTGATCACGCGTTGTTTGAGCATCAGGCGGCTTTCATGCTGGGGGACTTGCTGCCACCGAGTTGATCGGATGTCTGTCCAAAACGCCGCTCGCGGCTGCGGTACACCGCAATCGCTTCATCGAGCGCGGTCTCGTCGAAGTCAGGCCAGAGCTTGTCGGAAAAGTGCAGCTCGGAATACGCCGCCTGCCAGAGCAGGAAGTTGCTGATGCGCATTTCGCCGCCGGTGCGGATCAGGAGATCGGGGTCCGGCACATGGGCCAGCGCCAGCGCGCGGTCCAGCGCCAGTTCGGTGATTTCCTGGCCTCCAGCGGCAAGTTTGCGGGCGGCCTGCGCAATATCCCAGCGCCCGCCGTAGTTGAAACACACGTTGAGGATCAAACGCTGGTTGCCCGAGGTGGTTTGCTCCGCCTGTGTCAACCCGGCCCTGAACTTGTCGGAAAGGCGCTGACGGTCGCCGACAAAATGAAGCTGCACACCGTTGGCCTGGAGCGAAGGCACTTCACGGGCCAGCGACAGCGCCAGCAGTTCCATGAGACCCGAGACTTCGTCGGCAGGGCGGTTCCAGTTCTCGGATGAAAACGCAAACACGGTCAGCACCTCGATACCCCGGGCCATACAGGCCTGCACGCAGCGGTTCAGCGCGCCGACCCCCTGCTTGTGGCCGGCGATGCGCGGCAGGAAGCGCTTGGTCGCCCAGCGGCCATTGCCATCCATCACGATGGCGACATGGCGGGGAATGGCAGTGGCGTCTGTTTTGGCCATGTCAGCGATCAGGCCGCGGCAGTCAGATCAGACCGCCATGATGTCTTGTTCCTTGCCTGCGACCAGCTTGTCGACTTCGGCAATGAAACGATCGGTGAATTTCTGGACTTCGTCGTGTGCACGACGTTCGTCGTCTTCCGACGCCAGTTTCTCCTTGACCAGCTTTTTCACACCGTCGTTGGCATCGCGGCGCAAATTGCGGATCGCCACCTTGGCGTGTTCACCTTCGGAGCGCACCACCTTGGTCAACTCCTTGCGGCGCTCTTCGGTCATGGCCGGCATGGGCACGCGGATCAGGTCGCCCTGGGAGGCCGGGTTGAGCCCGAGATCGGAATCGCGAATGGCTTTCTCGATCTTGGCGCCCATGCCTTTTTCCCAGGGGGCAACACTGATGGTGCGGGCATCGAGCAGCGAGACATTGGCGACCTGGCTGATAGGCACCATGGCGCCGTAGTAGTCCACATGGACAGTGTCAAGCAGGCCCGGATTCGCCCTGCCAGTGCGGATTTTGGTCAGTGCGTTCTTGAAGGACTCCACCGATTGCTGCATCTTCTGCTCGGCATTGTTCTTGATATCGGGAATGCTCATGATGGTGATCTCCGGATGGATTCTTGTTTTTCCGACTTTGATACAGATGGCGGGCCATGGCTCCGCTTCAGACGTGGACCAGCGTTCCTTCGTCCCCGCCCTGCACCACGCGCTTGAGCGCGCCGTGTTTGAAAATGCTGAAAATCTTGATCGGCAGCTTCTGGTCACGGCACAAAGCGAACGCCGTGGCGTCCATCACTTCCAGGTTCTTGCCGATGGCTTCGTCGAAAGTGATGTTGGTGTAACGCGTGGCCGACGGGTCCTTCTTCGGATCCGCACTGTAGACACCATCGACCTTGGTGGCCTTGAGCACGATTTCCGCGCCGATTTCCGCGCCGCGCAGGGCGGCTGCGGTGTCGGTCGTGAAAAAAGGGTTGCCGGTGCCGGCCGCAAAAATCACCACCTTGCCTTCTTCGAGGTACTGCAGCGCCTTGGGACGCACATAGGGCTCGACAATGCGCTCAATGCCGATGGCCGACATGACGCGCGGCGTGAGGCCGGCCTTGTCCATGGTGTCCCCGAGCGCCAGCGCGTTCATCACGGTGGCCAGCATGCCCATGTAATCGGCGGTGGCGCGGTCCATGCCCACCGAGCCGCCCGCCACGCCGCGGAAAATATTGCCGCCGCCGATCACGACGGCGACTTCCACACCCAGGCGAGTGACCTCGGCAATTTCCTCAACCATGCGCACAATCGTTGCACGATTGATACCGAAGGCATCGTCTCCCATCAAGGCTTCACCTGAAAGTTTCAACAAGATTCGCTTGTAGGCTGGCATGAGGGGATTTCCTGTCGTTTTTATGGGCGTAAGTTTAGCGGCCTTTCCGGTCAGCAGGCGCAATCAGGCCGCTTTGGCAGCGGCCACCTGGGCAGCCACTTCAGCAGCGAAATCGTCGACCTTTTTCTCGATGCCTTCACCGACGACATACAGCGTGAACGACTTCACGGTGGTACCTTTTTCCTTGAGCATCTGCTCGACAGTCTGCTTGTCGTTTTTGACAAAAGACTGGTTGTGCAGGCTGACTTCCTTGAGGTATTTCTGAACGCCGCCTTCGATACGCTTGGCAACAATCTCGGGGGATTGCACCGGCTTGCCGGCAGCAACCGCGATGGAAGCGTCTTCAGCCGCCTTGGCCGCGGCCACCGAGCGCTCACGTGCCACCAGCTCGGCCGGCACCTGGTCGCTGGACAGCGAAACCGGCTTCATGGCCGCCACATGCATGGCGACGTCTTTGGCAGCAGTCTCGTCGCCGTCAAACTCCACCACCACGCCGATGCGCGTGCCGTGCAGGTAGGAAGCGAGCTTGCCGCTTTCGAAACGCTGGAAGCGGCGCACCGACATGTTCTCGCCGATCTTGCCGATCAGGCCCTTGCGCACGTCTTCCACCGTCGGGCCGAAACCGTCGAGGCTCAGGGGCATGGCGCCGATCGCGGCCACATCGGCCGGGTTGTTCTTGACGATGCCCTTGACCACCGCGTCTGTGAAAGCCAGAAAGCTGTCGTTCTTGGTCACAAAGTCGGTCTCGCAGTTGATCTCGACCAGCGCGCCTGAGCCGCCTTCGCTGTGGTAGGCGATCACGCCTTCAGCGGTGACGCGGGAAGCGGCCTTGCCGGCCTTGTTACCGAGCTTGACGCGCAGGATTTCTTCGGCTTTTTCGAAGTTGCCTTCGGCTTCGGTCAGTGCTTTTTTGCACTCCATCATCGGGGCGTCGGTTTTTGCGCGCAACTCTGCGACCATGCTTGCTGTGATTGCCATCTTCGGTTCTCCGTGTGTCGTGTTGACTTCAAATAAATAGGGATGCCTTTGAACAAGGCTGCGAAAAAGGGGCTACGCGAGCCCCTTTTTCGCGTCAGGCGCAGGGCCGGACCAATCAGGCGGCGGCGTTTTCCACTTCGACGAATTCGTCGCTGCTTTCAGCCGAGACCATCTTGACCACTTCGTTGCCGGCGCTGGCGCGGCCTTCGATGATCGCGTCGGCGATGCCGCGCGCGTACAGGGCCACGGCCTTGGACGAGTCGTCGTTGCCGGGGATCACGTAGTCAATGCCGATGGGCGAGTGGTTGGAGTCCACCACGCCGATCAGCGGAATGCCGAGTTTCTTGGCTTCGAGGATGGCAATTTTGTGGAAGCCCACGTCGATCACGAAAATCGCGTCCGGCAAGGCATTCATGTCCTGGATGCCGCCTATGTCTTTTTCGAGTTTTTCCATTTCACGCTTGAACGTGAGCTGCTCTTTTTTGCTCAGGGTATCCAGGCCAACTTCCTGCTGGGCTTTCATTTCCTTGAGGCGCTTGATCGAGGTCTTGACCGTCTTGAAATTGGTCAGCATGCCGCCCAGCCAGCGCTGGTCGACAAAGGGCACACCGGCGCGTTTGGCTTCGGTCGACACCAGCTCGCGGGCCTGGCGCTTGGTGCCAACCATCAGAATCGTGCCGCGGTTGGCAGACAGCTGTTTGACGAATTTCATCGCTTCCTCGAACATCGGCAGCGATTTTTCGAGGTTGATGATGTGGATACGGTTGCGGTGGCCGAAGATATACGGGGCCATCTTCGGGTTCCAGAAGCGGGTTTGGTGACCAAAATGGACGCCGGCTTCCAGCATTTCACGCATGCTTGTTGACATAGATTTACTCCAAAGGTTGTGTCTAAAATCAGCGCTTATCACCCGCAAGCTTCTTTTTCAGAAGTCTCCCGGATAACACCTTGAATGGCTGATTTGCGATTTATTGCGCAGCAGGCGGAATTGCCTTTCGCACAACCCGCTGAGTATAACATCCCGCCCTTCCCGACTCTTCACAGCACCCATGCAAACCCGCCCGGGACTACCTGCCCCCGCCTTCCAGCCCGGTGCACAACTGCTGCAAAATCGATAGCGTGCCGCGCTCACCGGTGCGGAGCTTGAACCTGATTTGACTGAATAAACCATGCCATTGCCCGTTTTCCGCCTTTCCAGCCTGTTTTTCCGGTGCCCGGCATGAGGGTCGCCGTCATAGGCGCCGGCATCATCGGTATCACCACCGCATGGGAGCTGGCTGCTGATGGGCATGAGGTGACCGTGTTCGAGCGCCGCGGCGCGGCCGCCGAGGAAAGCAGTTTCGCCAATGCCGGCGTGATCGCTCCCGGTTACGTCACGCCCTGGGCGGCGCCCGGCATGCCGTCCAAGGTCATGGGGCACCTGCTGGGCCGCCATGCGCCAGTGCGTCTGAGCCTGCCTCTGTCCGGCAGCGAACTGGCCTGGATGTGGAAGTGGTGGCGCGCCTGCCGGCTCGAGAGCTACCTGGCCAATCGGGCGCGGCTGCAACGGCTGGCCTTTTACAGCCGCCAGCGTCTGCACGCCATCACCGCGGACCAGCAGCTCGAATACGACCGCAGCAGCGGCTACATGGTATTGCTGCGCGCCGACACCGACGCGCGCATGGTCGAACCCGGCCTGCAGGTGCTGCGCGATGCCGGCGTCGCTTTCCGGCAGGTCGGTTCCGACGAGGCGCGCCAGCTGGAGCCGGCCCTGAACCCGGACACGCCTTTTCTGGGTGCCATCCACCTGCCCGACGACGAGGTGGCCAACTGCCGCCAGTTTGCCCTGCTGCTGAAGTCACAGGCCCAGCTGGCGGGTGTCAATTTTGAGTTCAACAAGACTGTGGACCATATGGAGCGCACGCAACCTGCTACTTTTTTGATAGCAGGCGAAACCGCGCCGCGGCATTTTGATGCGGTCGTGCTGTGTGCCGGCCTGGCCTGCGCCGCACTGCTGCGGCCGCTGGGCATCCAGATTCCCATAGCGGCGGTTTATGGCTACTCGATCAGCGCCGCCATCCGTGAGCCCCTGAATGCGCCGCGCAGCGCCCTGATGGACGAGCGTTACAAGGTGGCCATTTCACGCCTTGGCCATCGCGTGCGGGTGGCCGGCAGCGCCGAAATCGGCGGCGTGCCTGACAAAAAACGCGCCGCGTCGCTGCAGACCCTGTACAAAGTGCTGCAGGACTGGTTTCCCGGCGCCGCCCACACTTCCAGCAGCGCTGCCCATGTGCAGGAGTGGAAAGGCGCACGGCCCATGCTGCCCGACGGTCCGCCCATACTTGGCGCCAGCGGCCTGCCCGGCCTGTGGCTGAACCTGGGCCACGGCTCCAGCGGCTGGGCACTGAGCTGCGGCAGCGCGCGTGCCGTGGCCGACCTGGTGGCCGGCAAAACGCCGGACATCGACCTGGAAGGGCTGGGCCTGAGCAGGCTCAAGGCCGCAAGCGCCTGAAGCGCCCACAATCCGTCCATGCAAGCCATCTCCAGCATCCTCAGCCTGCCGCTCTACGGCATTGCCGCGACGCGGCGTCTGGAGCAGGCGGCAGCAGCCACCCTGCCGGCCCACAGTCTGATGCAGCGCGCCGGCCTTGCGGCGGCCCGTCTGAGCCTGGCGCTGGCGCCGCACGCGCAGCACATCTGGATCGCCTGCGGGCCGGGCAACAACGGCGGCGACGGTCTGGAAGCCGCGATGCATCTGCACCAGTGGGGGAAAAAGGTGAGCGTGACCTGGCTGGGGACGCGCGATGCATGCCGGGTTCCGGCTGACGCCCTGGCTTCACACGCCCGGGCGCAAGCCGCCGGGGTAGCGTTTGCCGATGCGCCGCCCGCCGGTTTCGACTTCGCCCTGGACGCCTTGCTGGGCATAGGCGCTGCGCCACGCACAAGCGAAGCCGGCACGGACCGGCTGAGCCAGTGTCTGGCTTTGCTGCGCGGCGGCCCGCAGCCCGTCCTGGCGCTGGACATCCCGAGCTTGCTGGATGCTGATACGGGCACCGATTTTGCTATTGAATCAATAGCTGCTCACGCCGGTCAGAAAAGGGCCGGAGCCCGATTTACCTTGACATTTTTGACCCTGAAGCCGGGTCTGTTCACCGGCAGCGGCCGCGATCTTTCCGGCCAGGTCTGGTGGGACGATCTGGGCGTCGCCGGAGGCGAGCTGTTGGCACCGGGCCCGGAAGCCCATGCCTGGCTGCTGGGCCGGGACCGTGTGGACCCGCCCGGGCGGGACCGGGCGCTTCACGCCAGCCACAAAGGCAGTTTCGGCGACGTCGCCATCCTGGGCGGGGAGTCAGGTGACGCGACCCAGATGGCCGGGGCCGCGCTGCTGGCGGGGCGGGCCGCCTTACACGCCGGTGCGGGCCGGGTGTTTGTGGCTCTGCTCGGTCACCCGGGCTTGACGGTGGATCCGCAGCAGCCCGAGTTGATGTTCCGCAGCCCTGCCGCGCTCGACTTCAGCCAGCAGGTGGTGGTGTGTGGCTGTGGTGGCGGTGAGGCAGTGGCGGGGGTCTTGCCCCGGGCCCTGTCCAGCGCAGCCGCGCTGGTGCTGGACGCCGACGCGCTCAATGCAATCAGCCGGGATACGCAGTTGCAGGCCCAATTGCGCGCCCGCCGGGGACGTGCGTACCGCACCATCCTGACACCGCACCCGCTGGAAGCAGCCCGCCTGCTGGGCAGCAGCGCTGGCAGCGTGCAGGCTGACCGCTTTGGTGCTGCGCACCAGCTCGCCGAACAATTCCAGTGTGTGGTGGTGCTCAAGGGCTCCGGCAGCGTGATCGCCGCCCCGGGCGAGATGGCGCTGCTCAACCCGACCGGCAATGCGCTGCTGGCCACGGCGGGCACCGGCGATGTGCTGGCCGGCATGCTGGGTGCATTGCTGGCCTCTGGCCAGACTGCGCTTGACGCGGCCTGCAACGCCGTTTTCCAGCACGGCCTGCTGGCCGATGGCTGGGCGCTGTACCACCCCGGGCAGGTGTTGACGGCTGGCCTGTTAGCCCAGAATCATCAGGCCTATCTGTAGCAGCAGCAGCAACACCAGCGCCGACAGGTCTATGCCGCCAATGGCCGGGATGAAGCGCCGCAGCGGCGCCAGCAGGGGCTCGGCCATCCGGCCCATCAAACCGTAGATCGGTGAGCCCGGTTGCAGCCACGACATCAGCGCGTACACCAGCACCACCGCAAAAGCCAGTTGCAAGGCCACACGTATCAGCATTTTCAGGCCGGCCAGCAGCAGCGCCGGCAGCATGGCAGCAGCCAGGTTCAGCAAGACGCCGGCCAGGGCGGCCCACAACACGGCGTACAGCAGCGACAGCAGCAAGGCTGCCAGCAGGCTGGCCCAGTCCACACGCGCCTGCGCCACCGCTTGGGGCAAAACCCGCCGCAGCGGCTTGACCAGCCAGTCGGTCACCGCCATTACAAAAACGCCCGGCTGGGCACGCATGTTGATGCGCAGGCGGTTCATCCAGGCGCGCAACAACGCCGCCCCCATCAGCACAAAAAACAGGGTGTCGAGCAGAAAAGACAGGATGCGGATCAGCATGGTGGCTCGGGCTAGCGCCTTGGTTTTTTGCTTTGCTTGCGTCCGGCACTGGCCGCCGACTTCTTGACTGCCGCCTTCAGCGCCTGAATCGGCGACTTCTGCACCCTGCCTGCGGACGGTGCGCCACCGCGCCCACCGCTGCGCTGCTCAGTGCGCTTGTCACCCCGTGAACTGCCACGCTCGCGCTGCTCGCCCAACGCGCGCTGCGGCGCCCGCTCCTGGTCGGGCAGGTCAGAACCCCGCCCGCCGGCCTTGTCTTTCATCGCGCGGGTCAGCAGCTCTTCACCTTCGCGCACCAGCCGGAAGTCAATCTTGCGGCCATCCAGATCGACCCGGCTGACCTGAACCCGCACCCGCGTGCCAATGGCGTAACGGATGCCGGTGCGCTCGCCGCGCAACTCCTGACGCGCCTCGTCAAAGCGGAAGTATTCGCCGCCGAGCTCGGTGATGTGCACCAGGCCCTCGACATACATGGCATCGAGCGTGACAAAAATGCCGAAGCTGGTGGCGGCTGTGACCACGCCGCCAAACTCTTCACCCAGATGCTCGCGCATGTATTTGCATTTGAGCCAGGCCTCCACATCGCGGCTGGCCTCATCGGCGCGCCGCTCGTTGGCGCTGCAATGCAGACCAGCAGCCATCCAGGCCAGTTGGTCCGCGCTCGCCTTTTTCGGCTTCAGGTCCGGGTCTTTCACGCGTGAAGCCAGGCGCTTGGACAGCTTGGCCTCGGCTTCACCCGGTGTGGGCAGCATGGGCAGCTCGTATTTGCCCTTGTTGAGCACGGCCTTGATGACGCGGTGTACCAGCAGGTCCGGGTAACGCCGGATCGGGCTGGTGAAGTGGGTGTAGGCCTCGTAGGCCAGGCCAAAGTGGCCGCTGTTCATGGGTGTGTAAATCGCCTGCTGCATGGAACGCAACAGCATGGAGTGGATCTGCTGCGCATCCTGCCTGTCCTTGGTGGCCACCGCAATCTGCTGGAACTCGCCCGGCGTCGGGTCATCGCTGATGCTCATGCCCAGGCCAATCGCCTTGAGGTAATTGCGCAGCATGTCCTTCTTTTCGGGCGTGGGGCCTTCGTGCACACGGAACAAGCCGACATGTTTGCTCTGTGCAATGTAGTCGGCCGAACAGACGTTGGCAGCCAGCATGGCCTCTTCAATCAGCCGGTGCGCCACGTTGCGCGTGCGCGGAACAATTTTCTCGATGCGCCCGGCCTCGTCGCAGACAATCTGGGTCTCGGTGGTTTCAAAATCCACCGCGCCGCGGACACCTCGCTCCTTGAGCAGCGCCTGGTACACGTCATGCAGGTCCAGCAGATGCGGCACCAGCGCCTTGCGTTGCGCCGCTTCCGGGCCGCGGGTATTGGCCAGCACGGCCGCCACCTCGGTGTAGGTAAAACGCGCGTGGCTGAACATCACCGCCGGGTAAAACTGGTAGGCGTGCACATCCCCTTTGGCGGTGACCAGCATGTCGCAGACCATACACAGGCGCTCGACATTCGGGTTCAGGGAGCACAGGCCGTTGGAGAGTTTTTCCGGCAGCATGGGAATCACGCGGCGCGGAAAATAAACGCTGGTGGCCCGGTCATAGGCGTCGATGTCGATGGCGCTGCCGGTTTCGACATAGTGGCTGACATCGGCAATGGCGACCAGCAGGCGCCAGCCCTTGCCGCGCCCGACCTTGGCGGGTTCGCAATACACCGCATCGTCAAAGTCGCGCGCATCTTCACCGTCTATGGTGACCAGCGGCACGTCGGTCAGATCGACCCGGTGTTTCTTGTCGGCCGGGCGCACCGAATCCGGCAAGGTGCGGGCCAGCGCCAGCGCGGCATCACTGAATTCGTGCGGCACGCCGTATTTGCGCACCGCAATTTCAATCTCCATGCCGGGGTCATCAATCTCGCCGAGCACCTCCTTGACCCGTCCAACCGGCTGCCCGAACAGGGCCGGCGGCTCGGTCAGCTCCACCACGACAATCTGCCCGGGTTTGGCCGAACCGGTAGCACCCTTGGGCACCAGCACGTCCTGGCCATAACGCTTGTCTTCAGGCGCCACCAGCCAGACACCGCTCTCCTGCAAGAGCCGGCCGATGATGGGGTTGGTGGAACGTTCAATGATTTCCGTCACGCGCCCCTCCGGGCGATTTTTGCGGTCATGCCGCACAATCCGCGCCTTGACGCGGTCCTTGTGCAGCACGGCGCGCATTTCATTGGGCGGCAGATAGATGTCGGCTTCGCCGTCATCACGCTGGACGAAGCCATGGCCATCACGGTGACCCGAGACAGTGCCTTCGAATTCGGCAAGCAGGCCGGCGCCCGGGCTGCTGTGTGTACTTGTTTTGATAAGAAATCTCTCTTTTTTGAGATGGTTAATGAGGGTTCAGGAATTCAGGAAGCGGTGCAAAAACTGCGCCCGAATTCGTGGGGTCTGTGTGTGCCTGAAGCGTTCCGAACGGCGCTGCATGGCAGTGCACGGTTTGAAGCTTTCTGCTGTGCGGCGTCCGGCGTTTCACGGCTTGCATCACGCGGTAATTTTTTGGGATTCGGCTCAGAAAATCGATTTTGTAATGGTACACTGCTGGCTGTGCCCGGGTGGCGGAATTGGTAGACGCGCACGGTTCAGGTCCGTGTATCGCAAGATGTGGAGATTCGAGTTCTCTCCCGGGCACCAGATACATCCAGTCCAGTCAAACTGGTCATCGAAAGGCCGCTGTACGTCCAGCGGCCTTTTTGTTTTCGGCGCAGCTTGCGCAGCCGGTTCTGATGCAAATTTCAGACCGGCACGGCCACCAGATCATGGCCCTGCGTACCCACAATACGCGCCCGTGTGAACTCACCGACTTTCAGGGTCTTGCTGATTTTTTCAGGCGGCAGCAGTTTCACGACGCCATCAATTTCCGGGGCGTCAGCATAACTGCGGCCCACGCCCCCTTTTTTGCCCATGCCCGGCGCCGAATCGACCAGCACCTGCATGGTCTTGCCAATACGCTGCTGCAACTTCGCGGCAGACACAGCTTCGGCAACTTCCATAAAACGTGCCCGCCGCTCTTCACGCAGTTCCAGCGGCAACATGCCGCCAAGACCGTTAGCCGCCGCACCGTCCACCGGGCTGTAGGCAAAACAACCCGCCCGGTCTATCTTCGCTTCACGCATGAAATCGAGCAGGTGCTCAAACTCGGCTTCGGTTTCCCCTGGAAAACCGGCGATGAAGGTACTGCGGATGACAATTTCGGGGCACATCTCACGCCAGCGTGCAATACGCTCAAGGTTTTTTTCTCCACTGGCGGGTCGCTTCATGCGCTTGAGCACATCCGGGTGACTGTGCTGAAGCGGCACGTCCAGATAGGGCAAGACCTTGCCAGTGGCCATCAGCGCTATGACCTCATCCACGCTCGGGTAGGGATAGACGTAATGCAGCCGCACCCATGCGCCATAAGGTTCGGCGATGTCGCCCAGCGCCTGCACCAGTTCCAGCATGCGCGTCTTGACCGGTTTGCCGTCCCAGAAACCGGTGCGGTATTTGACATCGACCCCATACGCGGAGGTGTCCTGGCTGATCACCAGCAACTCCCTGACGCCGCCTTCAAACAGCGCGCGTGCTTCATTGAGCACATCGCCAATCGGCCGCGACACCAGATCGCCGCGCATGGACGGGATGATGCAGAACGTGCAGCGGTGGTTGCAGCCTTCGCTGATCTTCAGGTAGGCATAGTGGCGCGGCGTGAGTTTGATGCCGGCGATGCCAAAGGAATTGGGCACCAGATCGACAAAGGGGTCGTGCGGTTTCGGCAGGTTCAGGTGCACCGCGTCCATCACTTCCTGGGTGGCATGCGGCCCGGTCACCGCGAGCACGCTGGGGTGCATCTGCCGCACCAGGTTGCCCCCGCCCTCACCGGCCTTGGCGCCCAGGCAGCCAGTGACGATGACACGGCCATTTTCAGCCAGTGCTTCGCCAATCGTGTCCAGGCTTTCCTTGACAGCGTCGTCGATGAAACCACAGGTGTTGACGATCACCAGGTCGGCGCCCTCAAAGGTTTTGGAAGTTTGGTAGCCCTCGGCATTGAGTTGCGTGAGGATCAGCTCGGAATCGGTCAGGGCTTTGGGGCAGCCGAGGCTGACAAAACCGACACGGGGCGCGGGATTTTTGGTGGATGGCACCGGGGTGGCTAGGACTTGGCTCATGCCCCTATTGTCTCAGAGCAGCGCAAGGTACACAGCCGGCGCCTGCCGGGCACTGATGGGAAGGTCAGCGCTTGAGGCCCAGGGCAGCCAGCATCTGCTCGCTTTGTTTTTGCATCTGCTCCTGCATCTGCGTGAAAACGGTTTTTGACTGCTCGACGTAGCTGCCCATCATGCCCTGCATGGTCGGCGACTGCGCATTGATGAACTGGGCCCAGGCTTCCGGCGTCAATGCCTTGGACTGCTCGGACATCTTCAGCTGGAGATCCATGAAGGACTGGACATTTTTTTCCAGATACATGCCCATGAAGCTTTGCATCGCATTGCCATAAAACCGGATGATGTTTCCAAGCACCGCCTCGGTGAACATGGGCGCGCCGCCGGTTTCCTCCTCCAGAATGATCTGCAGCATGATGCTGCGCGTCAGGTCCTCATTGGTCTTGGCGTCACGAACGACAAAATCGGTGCTGTCCATGACCAGTTGTTTGACTTCGGTGAGCGTGATGTAGGACGATGTATCGGTGTCGTAGAGGCGGCGATTCGGGTATTTTTTAATGACCCGCGGTGACGCCGTCTTGCCATTGCCGACACGCGCGCCAGCCGCCTTGTCGGCACTGGCCGCCGGGTCGGATGCAGGGCCCGTGGACTGGCTGCTGGACTTGCTTTTTGACACTGTGCGAACTCCTGTGAATGACTGACCATGCCTGTGCACCGGTCGTGATCACATTCTAGAAAGTATGCATGCCCGCAATCCCCTTGGTTTACCCTGTGCGAACCCTGTGGACCACAGGTGACAGGAAAACGATTTTGGGAATTGGTAGGCGCGATTGGACTCGAACCAACGACCCCCACCATGTCAAGGTGGTGCTCTAACCAGCTGAGCTACGCGCCTAAGGACTGTTCGACCTCATGATTGTAGCAGAGGGAAAGTGACCCCCACGTTCGTTCACTGCGTGTCACTCTCTGCGCCCCGGGGGGGCTCATTTTTCCTTGGGCCGGCCCGGCAGAAAAATACGGCCTCGCACCTTCGCTCACTGCGGGCAACTCGTTGTTCACACCAGACTCAGCGCCTGCGTGCCGAGCGCACGCCGCCGACGCCGGCGACGACCGCCAGCACCTGAGCCAGGCGGCCCGAATCAGCGACCTCCACGGTAAAGGTCATCCAGGCCGTACCGCCGCGGTTGTCCTTGACCGAGGTGGTCTGGACCCCGATCACATTCATCTTTTCCCGCGCAAACACCTCGGAAATATCACGCAGCAAACCCTGGCGGTCTGCCGCTTCCACCGACACATCCACCGGAAAAACCAGTCCGTCGCTGCTTTTGGGCTGGCTCCACTCCACCTCGATCACGCGATCCGGGCTTCCGCCCGCCATGTTGCGGAAGTTGCTGCAATCGCTGCGGTGGATGCTCACACCCTTGCCCTTGGTCACGAAACCCAGAATGGCATCGGGGGGTGCCGGCTTGCAGCATTTGGCCAGTTGCGTCAACAGGGAGTCAATACCGACCACCAGCACCCCCCCCTTGCGCGCCCGCTCGGATGCCTTGTCGGGCTGCCGCGGTTTTTTGGCCAGCACATAGTCGTCCTGCGTGGGCGCTGCCTGGGGCGGATTCAGCAGGTTCTCTATGGTTCGCAGCGACAGCTCGTCCTTGCCCACCACTTCAAAAAGATCATCGGCGCTTTTGAAACCCAGCTGCGCAGCCACATCTTCGAGTTTCATCGCGGTTTTGCCTTCGCGCTGAAGCAGTTTTTCCACCGCCTCGCGGCCGCGCGCCACGGTCTGCGCCATGGCTTGCGCGTTGAACCAGGCGCGTACCTTGGAACGCGCGCGGTGGCTGGCCAGGAAACCCAGATCGAGATTGAGCCAGTCGCGCGAGGGACCGCCCTCCTTCGTGGTGACAACTTCCACGGTCTGCCCGTTTTGCAGCGGCGTGTTGAGCGGCACCATGGCACCGTCAATACGTGCGCCCCGGCAGCGATGGCCCAGACTGGTGTGCACACTGTAGGCAAAATCCAGTGCGGTCGCGCCCTGAGGAAGTTCAACCACCGCGGCATCGGGCGTGAGCACATAAATACGGTCTTCAAACAGGCCCGCGTTGCCCTCACGCGCCTTCGCCGACACCGGCCCCGACAGCTCACGCTCCCAGGCCAGCAGTTGCCGCAGCACGGCAATTTTGGCGTCGTACTCGCTGCTGGCCGAAACGCCGGCATACCCTTTGGCGCCAGCCTCCTTGTAGGCCCAGTGCGCCGCCACCCCGTGCTCCGCATGGTCATGCATGACCTGGGTGCGAATCTGGATTTCCACAGCGCGCTGGCCGGCATCGCGGACCACGGTGTGCAGCGACTGGTAACCATTGGATTTGGGTTTGGCGATGTAGTCGTCAAATTCACCGTCCACCGGCTCGAAGTTCGAATGCACAAAGCCGAGGGCCGCGTAACAGCCTTTGACGTCTGCGGCAATCACGCGCAGGGCGCGAATATCGAAGACCTGCTCAAAGTCGAGTGACTTGCCGCGCATTTTCTTGACAATGCTGTAAATGTGTTTGGGCCGGCCCTGCACCAGCGCCGCGATGCCGTTTTTGTTCAGGTCGCTCTCGAGCTGCGCGCGCAGCCTCTCCATGAAACCCTCGCGTTCGGCCCGCTTCTGGTCCAGCAGTCGCGCGATCCGTTTATACGTGTCGGGCTCCAGAAAGCGGAAGGCCAGGTCCTCCATCTCCCACTTGATCTGCCAGATTCCCAGGCGGTTGGCCAGCGGCGCAAACACCTGCAAGGACTCCTGGGCCACGGCCAGCGGCGCCGGCTCCCGGATTGCCGCAAAGTAACGCAGGGTCTGCAGACGGGACGCGAGCCTGAGCATGACCACACGCAGGTCGCGCGAAAACGCCAGCAGCATCTTGCGCACGTTTTCGGTCTGCACCGCAGCGTCTTCGGACTGTGCACGCGAACCGACGGCGCGCGCCTGCTTCTGCACGTGAACCAGCTTGGTGGTCTCCATGGCCAGGGCCGCAAAGCCGGGGCCAAAGGCCTTGGCAATCACCTCCTGCGGCTTGTTCAGGTGCGCGCAGGCATAAACCAGATAGCTGGCTGCCTGCATCGCTTCAGAGCCACCCACGGCTTTGAGGATGGCGGCCACCGCGTCTGCGTGGCCGAGGATGTTTTCGCCGGTGTCCAGCGTTTCACTGGCGATCAGTGGTTCTGCAAAAGCCCGGGCACGGGCCAGCGCATGCGGCTGGTCCGGCAGGCTGTCTGCCGTTGCCCGCACGATGGACGCACTGGGTCCGGCGCTGGCTGCGGCAAGTGGCGCACCAGAACCGGTACCGGCATTTTTCATGACAGGAGGCATTTCGACAGGGGTTCAGACAAGCAGGAAATCACCCACCGTGCAGACCTGGTCCATGGCCACCAGCGTGGGCGCATGCCCCACGCCCTGAAACTCGATCAGGCGCGCCCTGGGCCCGCGCTGCGTCATGGCCAGCGCGGTGGAGTGGCTCAGCAGGTCGGACAGGGCTCCTCGCAGGATCAGTGTCTGCGCCTGGATGTTGTCATACAGCTGCCAAATCACAGCTTCTGCCTCGCGTGCCGTGGCTTGCGTGACGGCACGGACCGGCACCGCGATGGCCGGGTCGTAATGCAGCCTCACCGCACCGTCGGCGGCATCGGGCACGGGTTTGACCATGGGACGCGACAGCGCGAGCCACTGTTCGGGGCTGTGGGGCCCGAAACTGGTCGATACCGCCCACATCGCATCGGCAGCCTGTTGCACCGAGGCAAATTGTCCCGCTTGGCCGAGATAAGCCGCAATACGCATGATCGCCTGCCACTCGACCACCGGCCCCACATCGTTGAGAACCAGTTTGCGGACCGGCACCGGCAGTGGCAGACCGGGCTGCCCAGCTATCGCCATGCCGATCAGGCCGCCCATGCTGGTGCCCACCCAGTCCAGGGTCGTCAAGGGTGCTTGCTGCTGCAGATGCGCCAGCAGCACCAGCATGTCAGCCGCGTATTGCGGGATTTGATAAGCCATCGGGTCCTGCAGCCAGTCGCTCTGGCCACGCCCCGCCACATCCGGGCAGACGACGCGCACGTCGTCGCAAAGATACCCGGCGAGCACGTCAAAATCCCGGCCCTGGCGCGACAGGCCATGGACACAGATCACCACATGGGGATTGCTGGGCTCGCCCCATTGCCAGTACGCCATGCGGTGCCCCCCCGAAGCATCGGGGCAGGATACGTAGTTCAGCGTAGGTTCGGTCATGGACAAAGGAAAACAGGTGGAAGGCTGATAATTGAGCTCAGGAAGCAGCGCTTTTGCCGGCGCTTCACGGCATCGTAAATCATCCGGAGAAAAATTCATGCTCAAAGGTAAAACTGCTCTCATCACGGGCTCCACCAGTGGCATCGGCCTGGGCATTGCAACGGCACTTGCAGCCGAGGGCGCCAACATCGTGCTTAACGGTTTTGGTGATGTCGAAGGCCCGAAAGCGGCCATCGCAGCGCTGGGCGTGAAAGTGGCCTACCACGGGGCCGACATGAGCAAACCTGCGGAGATTGAAGACATGATGAAGTTTGCTGCCGCCCAGTTTGGCCAGGTGGACATTCTGGTCAACAACGCGGGCATCCAGCATGTGGCGAAAATCGAGAATTTCCCGGTGGAACGCTGGGACGCGGTGCTTGCCATCAACCTCAGCAGTGCCTTCCACGCCACCCGCCTGGCCCTGCCGGCGATGCAGGCCGCCAACGGGGGCAAGGGCTGGGGCCGCATCATCAACCTCGCCTCGGTGCACGGCCTGGTCGGATCGGCTGAAAAATCGGCCTATGTCGCAGCCAAACACGGCATTGTGGGCCTGACCAAAGTCACGGCGCTTGAAAACGCCACCACCGGCGTGACCTGCAACGCCATCTGCCCGGGCTGGGTACTGACGCCGCTGGTGCAGAAACAGGTCGACGCCAAGGCAGCGGCCGGCGGCATCTCCAATGAGCAGGCCACCCAGCAACTGCTGGGCGAAAAAGAACCCTCGATGCAGTTCACCACGCCTGAAGAACTGGGCGCGCTGGCGGTATTTTTCTGCTCTCCCGCTGGCAACAACGTGCGCGGTGTCGCATGGAACATGGATGGCGGCTGGGCCGCGCAGTAATCAAACAGCGCCGCTGCAGGAAAGCCAGGCAAAGAAAAAGCCCCAAGTCAAAGTGACTTGGGGCCTGTATCTGGTGGGCGGTCCAGGCTTCGAACCTGGGACCCCTGCAGTGTGAATGCAGTGCTCTACCCCTGAGCTAACCGCCCTATGTGGTCAGCCTCAGATTATAAGGGGTTTTGTCCGGCACCGGCCAGTACGCGCCAGACAGTTTTTCCTTTGCTGCTTTTATCGATGTCTGCCAGCAGCACCTCGTGGGCAGCAAGCTCCTGGTCATTGGCGCATAACAGGGGCAGATCAAACTGCCGCAAGTCCATCAGGACGGCGGTTTCGCCCCCCTGCGCGCTGCTGCCCACCTCCATCACCAGCGAATTCTGGCCCCGCGTGAGGTTGATGTACACATCAGCCAGCAGCTCTGCGTCCAGCAGCGCGCCATGCAGGGTACGCCCCGAGTTGTCCACATCGAGCCGGTCACACAGCGCGTCCAGGGAATTGCGCTTTCCGGGAAAAAGCTCCTTGGCCATCATCAGGCTGTCGGTGACTTTGGCCACACAGCGGGTAACGGGCTCGCGCCCTATGAGTTCAAGCTCCTTGTTCAGGAAGCTGATGTCGAAAGGTGCGTTGTGAATAATCACCTCGGCGCCTTCGAGATAGGCCAGCAGCTCGTCGGCGATGGCCGAAAATTTGGGCTTGTCGCGCAGGAACTCATTGCTGATGCCATGCACCTTGAGCGCGTCTTCGTGGCTGTCGCGCCCGGGGTTCAGGTAGAAGTGTTTATTGCTGCCGGTGAGCTTGCGCCCCAGCAGTTCGACGCAACCGATTTCGATGATGCGGTCACCGTTTTCAGCGGACAGGCCGGTGGTTTCTGTATCGAGGAAAATTTGGCGCATGCCGGCATTGTAGGGATTGCCATCGCGCTGTTTTCCTGTAACCAGGTCAGCCCGCCTCCTAAAGTCCAGGCGCAACCATCTCCGCGTACTCCGACAGGGCCTCCAGCACCCCCTGCCCGCGCGGGTCCGCAGTGTCGGACAAGCCGTCGAGTTCGGCCAGAAAGGCATCGACATTGCGCGCCCCGCCTTCCCCCTCCAGCAGGCGCGCCGCGCGATGGGCTTCCCAGCGTTGCGCGTGTTCCGCAGAAAGGGTGTCGGGGAAATTCCGCGCGCGGTAACGAAACACCAGCTCTTCCAGCCGCTCATCATCAAAACCAGTGCGGCTGTGCGCCAGCTCTGCGGGTGGCAAGGCACGCAGCTGATTCAGGCGGCGCCGGTCGGCATTGTTGATGAAGCCGCCATACAGGTCTTCATCCACATCGGGAGTGCCCTCTTTGGGCCGCGCAAACACCTCGGGCCAGACCGCACTCATGTCCGGCAGGCCAGCGGCTTTTTCAGCGTTGCGCAGCGCCGCTTCGATGTTGATGCCCCATTTGAGCGCCATCGCAGCGCTGAGCGTCGTCAGCTTGCGCACCACCATCGGTGACTTGTTCAGATGCACCGACTTGAGCGGCAGGCGCTTCATCCCTTCCGGCAGCTCGGCGGTTTTGCTGAACAGGCGCTGACGCAGGGTGGCCACGTCGAGCAGCGGCAACTCCGCAGGGTCGTGCGCCAGGTCCCAGGCCAGCAGCTCGTTTTTGTTCGAGGGGTGCATGGTCAGCGGCCACATCACGGCCATGCAGCCGCGCTCCGGCGGGAACATGCCCGACACATGCAAAAACGGCTGCGCCGTCTGCCGGCTGGTGGGCAGGCCCAGTTCCGCCGCCACGCGGTCCTTTTTGTGCAGGCCCAAGGCAAAGTCGAACAGCTTGGGCTGGGCCTGTCGGATCAGCCTGGCCAGCGCAATCGTGGCACGGACATCTGACAATGCGTCGTGTGCCGCCTCATGCAACAGGCCATTGGCGCGCGCCAGGTCCTCGAGCTTGAAGCTCGGACGCATGGCGCCCGCTTCGCCCGGTCGGCGCTCGTCCGGCTTCATGGGCCATTGAATGCCTTCCGGCCGCAAGGCATAGGCCAGGCGCACCACGTCGAGCAGGTCCCAGCGGCCACAGTCGTTTTGCCACTCGCGCGCATACGGATCCATCAGGTTGCGCCAGAACAGGTGACGCGTCACCTCGTCGTCAAAACGAATGGTGTTGTAACCGACGCCTATGGTGCCGGGTTCGGCCAGCACGGCTTCTATGCGCGCAGCGAAGCTGTGTTCGGGCAGGCCGCGCTCCAGACACAACTGGGGCGTGATGCCGGTGAGCAGGCAGGACGCGGGGTCGGGCAGGTAGTCGCTGGCCGGCTGGCAATACAGCATCAGCGGCTCGCCGATTTCGTTCAGTTCAGCGTCGGTGCGAAGACCGGCAAACTGCGCCGGCCGGTCGCGGCGCGTGTTCAGGCCAAAGGTTTCGTAATCGTGCCAGAGAAAGGTGTGGGTCGACATCGGTGCGTGCGGGTTTGTTCAGGTTATACACAAAATCGGACTCCAGCCCTTATCTGGTAAGCGCAATGAGCTACCATTTCAATAGCAGAACGAACGCAAAAAAAGGCCGGCAGCGCCATGCTACCGGCCTTTTTTCTGAAAGCTGAAAAAACTTCGGCGAGGCTCAGTCGGCGGTGGCCTCTTCCGGCTCGGGTTTGGCTTTGCCCTCTTTCTTCGGCAGCGGCTGGATGTCGAGCACGACCTCGCCGTTTTCCACACCTTTTTCGTCGGTCGTGACTTTCATGTCCACCGTCAGGCGGCCACCATCGATCAGGCGGCCAAACAGCAATTCGTCGGCCAGCGCGCGGCGTATCGTGTCCTGGATCAGGCGCTGCATCGGCCGCGCACCCATCAGCGGATCAAAGCCCTTCTTGCCAAGGTACTTGCGCAAGGTATCGGTAAACGTCACGTCCACCTTCTTCTCGGCCAGTTGCGTTTCGAGCTGCAACAGGAACTTGTCCACCACACGCAGAATGACGGTCTCGTCCAGCGCCTTGAAGCTGACAGTCGCATCGAGCCGGTTGCGGAACTCGGGCGTGAACAGGCGCTTGATGTCGGCCATCTCGTCGCCCGCCTCGCGCGGATTCGTGAAACCAATCGTCGCCTTGTTCATGGTCTCGGCGCCGGCGTTGGTCGTCATGACAATGATCACATTGCGGAAATCGGCCTTGCGCCCGTTGTTGTCGGTCAGCGTGCCGTGGTCCATGACCTGCAGCAGCACGTTGAAGATGTCCGGGTGGGCTTTTTCGATCTCGTCAAGCAGCAGCACGCAATGCGGCTTCTTGGTCACAGCCTCGGTCAGCAAGCCACCCTGGTCAAAACCGACGTAGCCGGGAGGCGCGCCTATCAGGCGACTCACAGCATGGCGCTCCATGTACTCCGACATGTCAAAGCGAATCAACTCTATGCCCATGATGTAGGCCAGCTGCTTGGCAGCTTCCGTCTTGCCTACGCCGGTGGGGCCGGAGAACAGGAAGGACCCAATTGGCTTGTCGTCCTTGCCCAGGCCCGAGCGCGCCATCTTGACGGCGGAAGCCAGCACGTCGAGCGCCTTGTCCTGGCCAAACACCACACTTTTCAGGTCGCGCTCCAGCGTCTTGAGCTTGCCGCGGTCATCGTTCGACACATTGGCCGGCGGGATGCGGGCAATCTTGGCAACGATCTCCTCGACCTCGGCCTTGGTGATGATTTTCTTGCGCTTGCTGGCCGGGAGGATGCGCTGGGCTGCGCCGGCCTCGTCGATCACGTCAATCGCCTTGTCGGGCAAATGCCGGTCGTTGATGTACTTGGCACTCAGTTCGGCCGCAGCCTGCAAGGCTGCCACTGCGTACTTGACACTGTGGTGCTCTTCAAAACGCGACTTCAGGCCCTTGAGGATGTCCACTGTTTCCTGCACGGTGGGCTCGACCACGTCAACCTTCTGGAAACGGCGCGACAGGGCCGCATCTTTCTCGAAGATGCCGCGGTATTCTGTGAACGTGGTGGCACCAATACATTTGAGCTGGCCCGAGCTGAGCGCGGGCTTGAGCAGGTTGGACGCGTCCAGCGTGCCGCCCGATGCCGCCCCGGCACCGATCAGGGTGTGGATCTCATCGATGAACAATATGCCGTTGGGTTTGTCCTTGAGCGCTTTCAGCACACCCTTGAGGCGCTGTTCGAAGTCGCCGCGGTATTTGGTGCCAGCCAGCAGCGCGCCCATGTCGAGCGAATAGACCTGCGCTTCGGCCAGGATGTCCGGCACGTCTTTTTGCGTGATGCGCCAGGCCAGGCCCTCGGCAATCGCGGTTTTGCCGACACCGGCCTCGCCCACCAGCAGCGGGTTGTTCTTGCGGCGGCGGCAGAGGATCTGGATCACGCGCTCGACCTCGTAGTGGCGGCCTATCAGCGGATCGATCTTGCCCTCTTTGGCGAGCTGGTTCAGATTCTGCGTGTACTGCTCCAGCGGCGAGGCTTTTTCATTCTTTTCGCCGCCCTCTTCGTTTTCGGCAGCGCTTTCACCGGTTTTGGTCGGCTCGGGCGGATCGCTTTTCTTGATGCCATGCGCGATGAAGTTCACCACGTCCAGGCGTGTCACGCCCTGCTGGTGCAGGTAATACACGGCGTGAGAGTCTTTTTCGCCGAAAATGGCGACCAGCACATTCGCACCGGTGACTTCCTTCTTGCCATTGCCAGTCGACTGCACATGCATGATGGCGCGCTGGATCACACGCTGGAAGCCCAGCGTGGGCTGGGTGTCCACATCGTCGCTGCCCGCCACCTGCGGCGTGTTGTCCTTGATGAAGTTGGCCAGCGACTTGCGCAGGTCATCGATATTGGCGGAGCAGGCGCGCAGCACTTCGGCCGCGCTCGGGTTGTCCAGCAAAGCGAGCAGCAGGTGCTCCACGGTGATGAACTCGTGGCGCTGCTGCCGGGCCTCGACAAAGGCCATGTGCAAGCTGACTTCTAGTTCCTGGGCAATCATTGCTTTTCCTTTCGGCTTGCTGCTGGGGTCTCTGATACTTGCATTGTGTAACTCTTCAAGTCGATATGGGCTGTTTTTTCCATTATTCAATGGGCTCGCATACACACTGCAGCGGGTGGCCATTTTTTCGTGCCGCTTCCGTGACCTGATCGACCTTGGTGGACGCCACATCCTTGGAAAAAACGCCGCAAACGCCTTTGCCGTCCAGATGTATCTTCAGCATGATCTGGGTGGCGGTTTCCCTGTCCTTGTTGAAAAACTCCTGGATCACCTCCACCACAAACTCCATCGGTGTGTAGTCGTCGTTGAGCAGCACCACCTGGAACATCTGCGGCGGTTGGGTCTTCTGTGGGCGCCGCTCCAGCACAACGGAATCCCCGCCGTTGGCGTCATCCGGCTTGAAGACCGGCGCCTTGGGAATTGCGGGAGACTTGGGAGGTTTGCTTGCCATGGAATTCATTCTAGCCACCGGAATAGTCCGGTGTGTCTGACGGGGAAATTGGTGGCGCTAACGCGACAATCAAGCACAGCCAATTGACTTTTGGGGCGACAGGCAAAAGCCCATGAAAAAAGCCGCCCGGCAGTGCCTGCGGCGGCTTTGAAGCAAGTGGAGCGGCCGCGCGGCGCCGCTCCAGCCGGTTTACATGTGGTCAATCATGACCTGGCCAAACCCGGAGCAACTGACCTGGGTCGCGCCTTCCATCAGCCGTGCAAAATCATAGGTGACCTTCTTCGACTCGATGGATTTTTCCATGGAACTGATGATCAGATCCGCCGCTTGGGTCCAGCCCATGTGGCGCAGCATCATTTCAGCCGACAGGATTTCAGAGCCGGGGTTCACATAGTCCTTGCCGGCATATTTGGGTGCCGTTCCATGGGTGGCTTCAAACATGGCGATGGTGTCGCTCAGGTTGGCGCCGGGGGCAATGCCAATGCCGCCGACCTGGGCCGCCAGCGCGTCAGAGATATAGTCGCCGTTCAGGTTCAGGGTGGCAATCACGCTGTATTCGACCGGACGTAACAGGATCTGCTGCAGGAAAGCGTCGGCAATCGAGTCCTTGACGGTGATTTCCTTGCCGGTTTTCGGGTTTTTGAACCTCATCCACGGTCCGCCATCGATCTCCACTGCGCCGAATTCCCTCGCGGCCAGCGCATAAGCCCAGTCCCGGAAGCCACCTTCGGTGAACTTCATGATGTTGCCCTTGTGCACGATGGTCAGGCTGGGCTTGTCATTGTCGATGGTGTACTGGATGGCCTTGCGCACCAGGCGCTCGGTGCCCTCGCGCGACACCGGCTTGATGCCGATGCCCGACGTGTTGGGGAAGCGGATTTTCTTGACCCCCATCTCGTCCTGGAGGAACTTGATGAGCTTTTTGGCCTTGTCGGACTCGGCTTCGAACTCGATGCCGGCATAGATGTCTTCCGAGTTTTCGCGGAAGATCACCATGTTGGTCTTGTGCGGCTCTTTCACCGGCGACGGCACGCCGGCGAAGTACTGGATGGGGCGCAGGCAAACGTAGAGGTCCAGTTCCTGGCGCAATGCCACGTTCAGCGAGCGAATGCCGCCGCCGACCGGCGTTGTGAGCGGGCCCTTGATGGACACCACATAGTGCTTGACGGCATGCAGGGTTTCTTCAGGCAACCAGACATCGGGGCCATAAACCTTGGTCGACTTTTCACCGGCATAAACTTCCATCCAGTGGATTTTTTTCTTGCCGCCGTAGGCTTTGGCCACAGCCGCATCGACCACCTTGAGCATGACCGGCGTGATGTCCGCGCCCGTACCGTCACCCTCAATGAACGGAATGACCGGCTCGTCCGGCACATTCAGCGAATTGTCGGCATTGACGGTGATTTTTTGACCCTGGGCAGGCACCTTGATGTGCTGGTACATGTAGCGAAGTCTCCGGTAAGCGCTCAAAATGCCCGCCAGGCAGGCAGGCTGCAAGCGCGGGTTAGGTGATAACCCCTAAATTCTAGCCGCAAAAGATTCCCTGAAAAGTTTTTGCAGGCCGCGTGTCAACCGCTGGTGAAGCGGCCTCGTTACGGTAGGGCCTCCGAAAAACTCGGGGTACTTTTTCAATAACGCCTTCAAGGAAATTTCAAATGAACAAGATCCTCGCTGTTTTGATCGCCGGTCTCTTCTCCGCTGGTGCTTTCGCTGCTTCCCACGCTGGTGCTCCTATGGGCGCAGCTTCCAAGCCGGCTGCACCTGCTGCTGCCACGCCAGCTACGCCTGCTGTTGCAGCAACGCCTGCAGCCCCCGCTGCCAAGGCTGACGCCAAGGCCATGAAAGCTGAAAAAGCTGCTGCCGCCAAAAAAGCCAAGGAAGAAAAAGCTGCTGCCGCCAAAGCCGCAAAAGCTGAAAAAGCCGCTGCCGCCAAGAAAGCCAAGGAAGAAAAAGCTGCTGCCGCCAAGAAAGCCAAAGAAGACAAAGCCGCTGCTGCCAAGAAGTAATTCTTCGCGCCAGACCGGAATGCCCGCCCTGCGGGCATTTTTTATGGCCGTCGTTTATGCTGGTTTTCCGACTGACCGACCCATGGTGACTTCATGCTCCTGACATCTGACTCTGGCCGCCTCAGCGTCCGCGCCCTGCTCTGCGCGTCGGCTTTTTTCGTCACGGTCTTTGCGCCCGCCATGGCGCAGGAGGCCCCACAAATGAACCTGCCGCGGGTCAAGCTGTCCGCCGGCATGCACCAGATCGATGCGCAAGTGGCCCTGAAGCCCGAGCAGCGGCAAATTGGCCTGATGTTTCGCCAGGAAATGCCCGCCGGCGAAGGCATGTTATTTGTCTTTGAGCAGGCAGGCAAACAGTGTTTCTGGATGAAAAACACGCTGATCCCCCTGACGGCGGCCTTTGTCGCCGACGACGGCACCATCGTGAATCTGGCCGACATGAAGCCGCTCGTCACAGACTCCCACTGCTCGGAAAAGCCGGTGCGTTACGTGCTGGAAATGAATCAGGGCTGGTTTGCCAAAAAAGGCATCAAGGCGGGAAGCCGTTTGCGCGGCCAGCCGTTCCAGGCCAGCAGGTAGGCTGACCCGGGGCCGGTCGGCGCCCCGCCAGAAGCGGCAAAGGCGATGCGCACTGCTGCAGGATCGCCTTTGAAGCGTCGTCTTTGAAGCGCCTGCCTGCAGGTCGCCTCAAGCGGTGCGCCGGTTACGCCGTGAACGCCGCCAGCGCAGCGTTCAAGGTCTTGCTCGGACGCATCACGATGTCCAGCTTGGCCAGGTCGGGCTGGTAGTAGCCTCCAATGTCCACCACCTTGCCCTGCACGGCCTGAAGTTCGGCGACGATGGTCTGCTCGTTGGTCGTCAGCGCCTTGGCCAGCGGCGCGAAGCGTGCAGCCAGGGCCGCGTCTTCGGTCTGTGCGGCCAGTTCCTGGGCCCAGTACATGGCCAGGTAAAACTGGCTGCCGCGATTGTCCAGCTGACCGGTCTTCGGCGACGGATTTTTGTTGTTGTCGAGAAGCTTGCCAGTGGCGGCATCCAGCGTTTTGGCCAGAATTTTCGCCTGGGCATTGCCGGTCTTGATGCCGAGGTCTTCCAGCGACACCGCGAGGGCCAGGAATTCGCCCAGCGAGTCCCAGCGCAGATGGTTTTCCTCCACCAGTTGCTGAACGTGTTTGGGTGCGGAGCCGCCGGCGCCGGTTTCATACATGCCGCCGCCGGCCATCAGGGGCACGATGGACAACATCTTGGCGCTGGTGCCCAGCTCCATGATGGGGAACAGGTCGGTGAGGTAGTCACGCAGGATGTTTCCGGTGGCGCTGATGGTGTCCAGGCCGCGCACAACGCGCTCCAGCGTGTAACGCATGGCGCGCACCTGGCTCATGATCTGAATGTCCAGACCCGCCGTGTCGTGCTCGTGCAGGTACATCTTGACCTTGGTGATCATCTGCGCTTCGTGCGGGCGGTAGGAATCGAGCCAGAACACCACCGGCATGCCGGAGTTGCGCGCGCGGGTCACCGCCAGCTTGACCCAGTCACGGATCGCCGCGTCCTTGACCTGGCACATGCGCCAGATGTCGCCAGCTTCCACATTCTGGCTCAGCAGCACCTCGCCGGTGGACAGGTCGGTGATGTTCGCCACGCCGTCTTCGGCGATCTCGAAAGTCTTGTCGTGAGAGCCGTATTCCTCGGCCTGCTGGGCCATCAGTCCCACATTGGGCACCGTGCCCATGGTCCTGGGATCGAAGGCACCGTGCCACTTGCAGAAGTTGATGATCTCCTGGTAGATGCGGGCGAAGGTCGATTCGGGCATCACGGCCTTGACGTCCTTCAGGCGGCCGTCGGCGCCCCACATCTTGCCGCCGTTACGGATGGCCGCGGGCATGGAAGCGTCCACGATGATGTCGTTGGGGGAATGGAAGTTGGTGATGCCTTTGGCCGAATCAACCATGGCCAGCTCGGGACGGCCTTCGTGGCAGGCGTGCAGGTCGCCTTTGATCTCGTCCTGCTTGCTCTGCGGCAGGGTGCCGATCTTGTTGTACAGATCGACCATGCCGTTGTTGACGTTGACGCCCAGTTCCTCGAACAATTTGGCGTGTTTTTCGAACGCTTCCTTGTAGAAAATCTTCACACAGTGCCCGAACACGATGGGGTGCGACACCTTCATCATGGTCGCCTTCACGTGCAGCGAGAACATCACGCCGGTCTTGTGCGCGTCCTCGATCTCCTTCTCGTAAAACTCCACCAGCGCCTTCTTGCTCATGAACATCGAGTCGATGATCTCGCGGTCCAGCAGCGCGACCTTGGGCTTGAGCACGATGGTCTTGCCGCTTTTGGCGATCAGCTCCATCTTGACTTCGCGCGCGCGGTCCAGCGTGATGGATTTTTCGCCGTGGTAGAAGTCGCCGGCGTGCATGTGCGAGACGTGCGAGCGCGAGGCCTGGCTCCAGTCGGCCATGCTGTGCGGGTTCTTGCGCGCGTATTCCTTGACGGCCTTGGGCGCGCGGCGGTCCGAATTGCCTTCGCGCAGCACCGGATTCACGGCGCTGCCGGTGCACTTGTTGTAGCGCGCGCGGATGTCCTTTTCCTCGTCGGTCTTGGGGGCTTCAGGGTAGTCCGGGATCTTGTAGCCCTTGCCCTGCAGTTCCTTGATCGCGTCCTTGAGCTGGGACACCGACGCGCTGATGTTCGGCAGCTTGACGATGTTGGCCTGCGGCTTGAGCGTGAGCTTGCCCAGCTCTGTGAGGGTGTCGGGCACCCGTTGTTTCTCGGTCAGGCATTCCGGGAATTGCCCCAGAATCCGGCCAGCCACCGAAATATCGGCGGTTTCGACCTTCACGCCGGCGGGCGCTGTAAACGTCCGGACGATGGGCAGGAAAGCGCTGGTCGCAAGCAACGGGGCCTCGTCGGTCAGCGTGTAGATGATGGTGGGTTGCTCGCTGCTCATCGCTTGTCTCCAAAACTTTTAAGGAAAGGCCAGCGGCTGGGTCACAGACCGGCTGACATGATCGGGGGGTCGTGGTCCTTGAGGGAGTCTGACCTGCCCTGCATTTTATGCAATGCAATTCCGCGATACGAAATTAAATGGCTTTGGGCCATTTATTTTTTAAGGCAGCGGCAAAAAAAAAAGCCCGAAGACTTCTCTTCGGGCTCTTCTTGTTTTCGTGGCGCATGGTTCAAACCAGCCGGCCCGTTGAACCAGTTGCTTGTCCGAGAGGGACCGTCCTCACCGTGCGTAAAGCGAAAAGCTGAACGGATTCAGGCGAAATTCGCGCTTGCAAAATCCCAGTTCACCAGCTTGTCGAGGAAGGTCTCGACGAACTTGGGGCGCATGTTGCGGTAGTCGATGTAATAAGCGTGTTCCCACACGTCCACCGTCATCAACGCCTTGTCGGCGGTGGTCAGCGGCGTGCCGGCCGGGCCAGTGTTGACGATATCCACCGAACCATCGGCCTTCTTCACCAGCCAGGTCCAGCCGGAACCAAAGTTGCCGACGGCCGACTTCACAAAAGCTTCCTTGAACGCCGCATACGAGCCAAACTTGGCGTTGATCGCCGCCGCCAGCGCGCCGGAAGGTTCGCCGCCGCCAGCGGGCTTCATGCAGCTCCAGAAAAAGGTGTGATTCCAGATCTGGGCGGCGTTGTTGTACACGCCACCGCTGGATTTTTTCACGATCTCTTCCAGCGTCATGGCCTCGAATTCGGTACCTTTTTGCAGGTTGTTGAGGTTGACCACATAGGCATTGTGGTGCTTGCCGTGGTGGTACTCGAAGGCCTCCTGGCTGTAGTGGGGAGCCAGCGCGTCAATGGCGTAAGGCAGCGGAGGGAGCTTGTGTTCCATGGTGTTTTCCTCGTGGGATGTTGTGTTGATGAAGCAAGAAAAGAAGAAGGCGTCAAGCCGGTTTCACCGACCATTGTAAAAACTAAATCAGGCGCGGCGCAGAAACCGTCAAATCGACCTCGCCGTCGGCAAGGGTAGCGCGCAGCGCCTGGCCGGTCCGGGTCGCTGCGGCACTGGTGATGGCCTGGCCTTGCAGGTCAGCCAGCCAGGCGTAGCCGCGTTGCAGCACCAGTCGCGGGTCCAGCGGCGCCAGCCGCAATTGCGCACGCTCCAGCCGCCGCTCATGCAGCTGCCGGGCTCCGGCAATGGCCTGCGGTACCGACCGGGATACGCCATGCCAGGTGTTTTTTTTCTGCTGCATGGCCGATTGGAGTGCGTGCCGCAGGCGCTGGGCCTGCGCGGCCAGCCGGGCCTGCTGGCGCGTGAGCAGATGGGACGGCCGGCTGACACGGGACGCAGCCCCGTCCAGGCGCTGGTTATGCGTCTGCAACTGGCGAGACACGCCGCTCTGCATGCGGTCACTGGCCTGCGCCAGGATGCCCAGCCACACACTTTGCGGCTGGGCACACATTTCAGCCGCAGCGGTGGGCGTGGGCGCACGCAGGTCGGCGCAGAAGTCGGCCATCGTGAAGTCGGTCTCGTGGCCCACGCCCGACACCACAGGCATGGGCGCAGCCACGATGAGGCGCGCCAGCTGTTCATCGTTGAAGGCCCACAGGTCTTCCATCGCCCCACCGCCGCGCACCAGCAGCAACACATCGACCTCGGCGCGCTGGCTGGCCTGGCGCAGGGCCTGGCACAACTCCCCCGGTGCCTGCGCGCCCTGCACGCTGGCGGGGTAGATCAGCACCGGAATGTGTGGTGCCCGGCGCTGCAGCGCGCTCACCACGTCGTGCAGGGCCGCCGCGCCCAGCGAGGTGACCACCCCAATGGCACGCGGAAACAGCGGCAAGCCCCGTTTGCGCCCGCCATCGAACAGGCCTTCGGCTTCAAGCCGGCCTTTGAGCAGCAAAAACTGCTCAAACAGATTGCCCTGCCCGGCCTGGCGCATGGATTCGGCCACCAATTGCAGCTCGCCGCGCGGCTCGTACACCCCGAGCCGGCCGCGCACTTCGACCAGCTGACCGTCACGTGGGGAAAAGTCCAGCAGCCCGGCCGCGCGGCGGAACATGGCGCAGCGGATCTGACCTTGCTCGTCTTTCAGGGAAAAATAGCAATGGCCGCTGGCCGCACGGGAAAAACCGCTGATTTCGCCTTTGATGGCCACCGGATTGAAACGCGCTTCCAGGCTGTCGGCGATGGCCCGCAGCAGGGAGCCAACCGGCCAGACCCGCAGGCCTGCAGGTGGGCCGTCCGGAACACCGGAAGCTTCAAACATTGCAAAAACCACAGACGGGGCGGGTGTAATACTCCACAGAGCGGCATGCCGACTGGGTCCAACCCGTGATTTGCCGTCGAAAGTAAGATGTATTCGTGTAAGTCATTGATTTTTAATAACTTTATTCTGCTCAAATTTTCATCGTTTTGTCACAGTGCCCATTTGGCGCGGCTTGGCGGCCTGTGGCCGGGTACTTGCCCACAAAGTTATCCACATGTTCTGTGAGTTACGTCCTACGTGCGGCGTGAGGTCCATGGTGCCCCTGGAGCACAGACGGGCTTGGGTTGGGCGCTGAGGTGTAGGCCATAATCCACAGCAACTATTTGCCGGGAGATTTTTCTTGTTTTCCATCATACAAGCCGCAGGCTGGCCGATCTGGCCCTTGATTGCCTGCTCGGTATTGGCCCTGGCTCTGGTGATTGAGCGTTTCAGCAGCCTGAAAACCTCCAAAATTGCGCCGCCCCAGTTGCTCGACGAGGCCATCACCGTTTCGCGCAGCGCAGTTCCGGCACCGGATGTGGTGGCCCATCTGGAACAAAACTCCCTGCTGGGCCAGGTGCTGGCCAGTGGTTTTCGCGCGCTCAACGTGAACCCGCGCATCAGCGAAGACGATTTGCGTTCCACCCTGGAAGGCGCTGGCCGGCGCGCCGCCCACACGCTGGAGCGTTATCTGGCGGCGCTGGCCACCATCGCCTCGGCGGCGCCGCTGCTGGGCCTGCTGGGCACGGTGATCGGCATGATTGAAATTTTTGGCTCGCAGGCCGGCGCCGGCGGTGTGGCCAGCGCCTCTGGCGGCAACCCGGCGCAGCTGGCGCAGGGCATCTCGATTGCGCTGTACAACACAGCGTTTGGGCTGATCGTCGCGATTCCGTCGCTGATTTTCTGGCGCTATTTCAGGGCCCGGGTGGACGGCTACCTGCTGACCATGGAAATTGCATCCGAGCGTTTTGTGCGGCACCTGCACACGCTGAGGAAATGATGGCTTCCGCCCCTGCAGCTTCATGTCAAGCCGGATACCCGTCATGAACTTCCGCGGCACTTCAAGGGACGAACCGGAGATCAACCTGATCCCCTTCATCGACGTGTTGCTGGTGGTCCTGATCTTCCTGATGTTGTCCACCACCTACAGCAAATTCACCGAATTGCAGATCAAACTGCCGGTGGCCGACGCCGACCAGCAGCGCGACTACCCGAAGGAAGTGATCGTGGCGGTCAGCAGCGACGGCCGCTACATGGTCGGCAAACTGCCGGTTGAAGGGCGCAGCATTGAGGCGCTGAGCAGCGCCATGACGGCTGCGGCCAAAGCCGGCAAGGACAGCGTGATCATCATCAGCGCCGACGCCAGCGCCAGCCACCAATCGGTCATCACCGTGATGGAAGCGGCCAGGCGCAGCGGCCTGACCCAGATCACCTTCGCCACCCAGAGCGCGGCCCAGGCCGGCGCCCGGTAAAGGTGGCTCAGTGGCTGCAGCGGGCCTGGCTGCGGCGCGGCGCGCCGGCCTGCCTGCTGTGGCCGGCGGCCCAGGTCTATGCCCTGCTGACGGCTTTGCGCCGGTTTTTATACCGCAGCGGTTTTTTCAGATCCGTGCGCGCAAGCGTTCCTGTGCTGGTGGTGGGCAACGTGGTCGCGGGGGGTGCCGGCAAGACGCCGGCGGTGATTGCCCTGGTCAAGCACCTGCAGGCCAGGGGCATCAGCGCCGGCGTGATTTCGCGCGGTTACGGTCGCACCGTCCAGACCTGCCAGCAAGTCTTGCCCGACACACCGCTTGAGCAATCCGGCGATGAACCAGCCCTGATAGCCCGGGCAACAGGCGCTCCGGTTTTTGTCGCGCCGCGGCGGGCCGACGCAGCGCTCGCCCTGCTCGCCAGGCACCCGGCGGTGCAGGTGATTGTTTCCGACGACGGCCTGCAGCATTACGCGCTGCACCGCGATATTGAAATTGCAGTGTTTGACGAGCGCGGCGCCGGCAACGGCTGGCTGCTGCCCGCTGGCCCCTTGCGTGAACCCTGGCCACAACGCCTGCAGGTCAGCGGCCGTGCGGGCGGCCGTGGCATCGACCTGGTGCTGCACACCGGCGAACACGCCGCTTTTGCAGGATTTCGGTCCACGCGGCGCCTGGCCGACGACGCACGGCGCGCTGATGGCAGCCGCGTGGCACTGGCCAGCCTGGGCGGCCAGCGCCTGCTGGCGCTCGCCGGTATTGCCAAACCCGAGGCCTTTTTTGCCATGCTCAGGGCACGCGGACTGGCCCTGGCCGAAACCCGCGCGCTTCCTGATCACTATTCTTTTGATAGCTACCCACGCTTGACGGACAAGGGCTATACGGTGATTTGTACCGAGAAAGATGCGGTGAAACTGTTTCCAAAGGAGGCAGGCGCGTTGGCCGTGCCGCTGGAATTTTCCCCCGAGCCAGCGTTCTTTTCGGCCCTGGACGCCTTGCTGGCGCCCCTGCTTTCTCCAGTACCATCGCCGCATGGACACCAAACTGCTTGAACTGCTGGTCTGCCCCGTGACCAAAGGCCCGCTGAGCTACGACCGCGACAAACAGGAGCTGGTATCGCGCAGCGCGCGTCTGGCCTACCCGATACGCGACGGCCTGCCGGTGATGCTGGAGAACGAGGCGCGAACACTATCGGACGAAGAACTCGGACTGTGACCTCGCCGGCATGAGTTTTACCGTCCTGATCCCGGCCCGCCTCGCCTCCACCCGCCTGCCGAACAAACCGCTGGCCGACATCGCCGGCGTGCCCATGGTGGTGCGAGTGGCCCAGCGCGCGCTCCAGAGCAGCGCCGCGCGCGCCGTGGTGGCCACCGACAGCCAGCAGGTCATGGACGCCTGCGCCAGCTTTGGTGTGGCCAGCGTGCGCACGCGCGCAGACCACGCCAGCGGCAGCGACCGCCTGGCCGAAGCCTGCGGCCTGCTGGGCCTGGGCGACGCGGAATGTGTGGTCAATGTGCAGGGCGACGAGCCGCTGATAGACCCGGCCCTGATCGACGCCGTGGCCAGCCTGCTGCAGCAGCGCGGCGACTGCGCCATGAGTACCGCCGCCCATGCAATAAACACGCTGGAGGACCTGCGCAACCCCAATATCGTCAAGGTGGTGCTGGACGCGCGCAACACCGCCCTGTATTTCAGCCGCTCGGCCATTCCCGCAGCGCGCGACCATGTGGACCAGGCCTGGTGGCTAGGCGGTAGCGGCCTGCCGCCTGCGCTGCGGCATGTGGGCATTTACGGCTACCGCGTCGGGTTTTTGCGGCAATTTCCGGCCTTGCCGCAGGCGCCGCTGGAACAACTCGAGTCGCTCGAGCAGTTGCGCGCGCTCTGGCACGGTCACCGGATTGCTGTGCACGTCAGCGCGCAGGCCCCCGGCCCCGGCATCGATACCCCGGAGGACCTGGAGCGGGTGCGCGCGCTGTTTCTGTAAGCTCTGACAGAGACACGCATGCTATCCTCAAGCCCAAAATGCGGTGTGGCGGGCCAGTCAGGGCAGCGGCCTGACCCTCCGCCCAAGTCACAAGAATTCGAGGACATCCATGAGACTGATTTTGTTGGGCGCACCTGGCGCGGGCAAGGGAACGCAAGCCACCTTTATTTGCCAGAAATACGGCATTCCCCAGATTTCCACCGGCGACATGTTGCGCGCTGCCGTCAAGGCTGGCACGCCACTGGGCATGGAAGCCAAAAAGATCATGGACTCGGGCGGTCTGGTGGGTGACGAGCTGATCATCAATTTGGTGAAAGACCGCCTCGGCCAGCCCGATTGCGCCCAGGGATTTCTCTTCGACGGCTTTCCGCGCACTTTGCCGCAGGCCGATGCGATGAAGGCCGCCGGTGTGAAACTCGATTACGTGCTGGAAATTGATGTGCCTTTTGAGGCCATCATCGAACGCATGAGCGGCCGCCGCTCGCACCCGGCATCAGGCCGTACCTACCACGTCAAGTTCAACCCGCCCAAAACCGATGGCAAGGACGACCTCACCGGCGAGCCACTGATACAGCGCGACGACGACAGGGAAGAGACGGTGCGCAAGCGGCTCGAGGTGTACAGCGCGCAGACCCGTCCGCTGGTGGACTATTACTCCAGCTGGGCCAAGGCCGCGCCGGATGCTGCACCCCGATACCGCGCCATCAGCGGCATCGGTGGCGTGGACGAAATCACCAGCCGGGCATTTGCGGCGCTGTCGAGCTGAAGCGGCCGCACGCCGCACGCAAAAAAGCCATCCATGGACGGCTTTTTTGTGCCCGCTCAGGCCGGGCTGGAACGCAAGCCGTACACCTTGCCGTCCACGAACAGGTATTCGGCGCGCAACACCGCCTCCCCCTTCTCTCCCGTCAGCGTAAAACCCAGCACCGCGATCTGCGTGCCCGGCTTGATCTCGGCCACCTTCCAGGCCTGCAGGCGCGTCAACGGCGCCAACTCTATCTCCCAGCGCCTGTCCTTGCGGGTGGGCAACACGGCCCTGGCCAACAAGGCTTTGCCATCGACCGGAGCCGTCTGCGCCGGCAGGGCGCGCTGGGCCAGATCCGGCGGCAACTTCAGGCCCGCCGGCAGCTCAATTTCCAGTTCCGCATGCGGGTTCTGCCAAAGCGATTTGGCCACCTTGCCTTCGAGGTAAATGGGCCGGTCCTGGTCAAAACTGCTCCAGCCGTGATGCGCCAGGGCAGCAGGCAACACACTGGCGCCGGACAGGGCCAGCGAAGACTTGATCAGATCACGTCGATTCATTCGTCAACTCCTCAGAGGTAGGCGATCCAGCGGCCACAGGCCACCACGGCCAGCCAGATCAGGGTGGAAAGCACCATTTGTGCACGCGCCACAAGATCGAGCCTGTCCAGCGATGCGCGCCCATGGAACCAGCCTGCATTACACGCCGCCGCCAATAACAGCAGCATCTTCAGGGTAAAGGCGCGGTTGGCCAGCAGTTCGGCCGGCTGCGACGCAAACATCAACAGCCCGGACGCCGCCGCGATCGAAAACCCGGCAGCCGCCAGCCCCAGGCTCAGGCGCGCCAGGGCCTTGACCGGCAAAGCCGCACCAAGGCCAAAAACCCGCATTTCCAGCAGCAGCAGATTGCCCAGCAGCAAGGCAATGCCGCAGATGTGCACAATCTCCAGCGCCGGATAGGCCCAGAGGTGGGAGCGCAGTGCGGCAAACATCGGCAAGGTGCTCAGGCCGCCGCACCGGACCCGGCCAGCAGCGCCAGCAACAGGCTGATACGCGCCTTCACCGGACTCAGGCCTTGCGAGTCCGCCAGCGCTTCGCCCGGCCTGGACAGAACCCGCCCTTCCAGGCAGCGCGTGGCACGCACCACCCGGATGCCCGCCGCCTGAGCCTGCAGCAGGGCCGACTCCAGCGCATGGTGCAGGGAGCCGTTGCCGGTACCCGCCACCACCAGGCCCTGCACCCCGTCCGCCACCAGCGCCCGCACCACCGCCCCGTCGGCGCCAGCGTGGCTCCAGACGATGTCCACACGCGGCCAGTGTTGTCCCGGCCTTAAATTTGCTATGTTTTTTATAGCTGCTTGTGCTTGATCGGCAAGGGCTACAGGCCAATTTCGCAACACCCGCAAGCCGCCTGGCTCGACGTAGGCCAGCGGTCCGGCATCGCCGGAGCTGAAGGCGTCGAGCCGGTAGGTGTGCACCTTTTGCACCTCCTGCGCAGCATGCACAACGCCGGCGCAGACGGCCAGCACACCACGCGCGCCCGGATGCGCCGCAACCACCACCGCATCGAGCAGGTTTTGCGGCCCGTCCGGCGCCAGCGCGGTGGCCGGGCGCATGGCGCAGGTCAGCACCACCGGTTTGACCGGGGCCAAAAGCGCCTGCAAAAACCAGGCGGTTTCCTCCAGGGTGTCGGTGCCGTGGGTGATGACAATGCCCTGCACATCGGCCTGGGCCAGATGATGGCTGACCCGCAGCACCAGGCGCGTCCAGATGTCAAAGTCCATGTCCTTGCTGTCCACCTGCGCCAGTTGCTCCGTCAACAAGCCGCAGGGGCCGGCGGCCAGTGCAGGCACCGCCGCCACCAGCTGGGCGACACCCAGCTGCGCGGCGGTATAGCCGATGTGGTCTGAAGCACTGGCAGCGGTACCGGCAATCGTGCCACCGGTGCCCAGAATCACGATTTTTTTCCTGTCCATCAACACCTTCTTCTGCATTTTTCTTGCATTCTTCAAAAAACTGGATGAAAATACAGCTACTGGATATTAAAACAGCTCACTCAAATTCTTCCTGTTCCAGTTTGCGAGTCCGCTGTTTTACCCCAAGGAGTCAGCGCCATGAACTTCAACGTTTTTCCCGAGATGCCCAAACTCACCGCACGCCAGCAGCAGATCCTCGAGCTGATCCAGAGCGCCATCGCGCGCACCGGTGCCCCCCCTACCCGCGCCGAAATTGCCAACGAGCTGGGTTTCAAATCGGCCAATGCAGCTGAAGAACATTTGCAGGCGCTGGCCCGC
>CALRQX020000012.1:0-133187 GCA_943370435.1 Kapaibacterium sp. (SeqCode)
CGTGGCCTGCGCCGGGCGCAGGCCACGGCCTGGCTGATCGCCGACCTGCCCTTTGGCAGTTACCACGAGTCGAAAGAGCAGGCGCTGCGCAGCGCCGCCGTGCTGATGCAGGCCGGTGCCCACATGGTCAAGCTCGAAGGCGGCGGCTGGACCACAGAGACCGTGCTTTTCCTGGTGGAGCGCGGCATCCCGGTCTGCGCGCATCTGGGCCTGACGCCGCAAACCGTGCATGCGCTGGGCGGCTACCGGGTGCAAGGAAAAAGCGACGAGGCTGCCGCCTTGCTGAAGGTCCAGGCCCACGCGTTGCAGGATGCCGGGGCTTCCATGATGGTGCTGGAGATGGTGCCGGCTGCATTGTCGGCAACATTGACAAAAGAACTCACGCACTGCCCGACCATAGGCATAGGCGCCGGTGTGGGTACCGCCGGCCAGGTGCTGGTGTTACACGACATGCTGGGCATGAACCTCGGCAAGATGCCAAAGTTTGTGCACAACTTCATGACTGAGGCGCACAGCGTGCAGGGCGCGATGCAAGCCTATGTGCAGGCCGTCAAGCAAGGCCGATTCCCGGTCGATGCGCTACACGCCTGGTAAGGCAGCGCAGCTGCCGCAGTATTATTCGCCCCTCTGAAACCAGCCCATCTTCAGCCCATCCATGAAAATTGCCCACACCATCGCCGACCTGCGCACGCAGCTGGCCCCTTATCAGCGCCCGGCCTTTGTCGCCACCATGGGCAATCTGCACGATGGCCATATCGCGCTCGTCAACCAGGCCAGGCCCCGCGGCGATGTGACCGTGGCCAGCATTTTTGTGAACCGCCTGCAATTCGCACCGCATGAAGATTTCGACAGTTACCCGCGTACCTGGGAGGCCGATTGCGCCAAACTGCAAGCCGCCGGTTGCGATGTGTTGTTTGCGCCGCGGGAAAGTGATCTTTACCCCGAGCCGCAGACCTACAAGGTGCACCCGCCAGCCGAACTCGCCGATATTCTCGAGGGCCACTTCCGGCCCGGCTTTTTCACCGGCGTGAGCACGGTGGTGATGAAACTGTTTTCCTGCGTGTTCGCCGGCAAGCCCGAAGGCATTGCGATGTTCGGCAAGAAGGACTACCAGCAGCTGATGATCGTGCGCCGCATGGTGCGACAGTTCGCACTGCCGCTGGACATCGTGCCCGGCGAAACGCTGCGTGCCGCCGACGGCCTGGCCCTGTCTTCGCGCAACGGCTACCTGTCCGCGCAGGAACGCAGCGAAGCAGTTCATTTGTCCATGGCACTCCAGGCCCTGGGCCAGGCCGTCAGGGCGCAGGGCCTGCCGATGCGCGAGGCCCTGGAGGCAGCCGCGATGCAGGCCCTGGCTGCACGCGGCTGGAAACCCGACTACCTGACCGTGCGCCGCCGCACCGACCTGCTGCCGCCGGAAAGCACCGATGTAGAGCTGGTGGTGCTGGGTGCCGCCCGGCTCGGCAACACACGGCTGATCGACAACCTGGAAGTCTGAGTTTTGATTCAGATATAAAAGGCGCCTCCAACGCAATAGAGACGAGCGCAAGCAGCTATCTATTCAGGAGCACCCTGAAAACCGGCACGGGCAGGGCCGGCGCAGCTTTGCAGCACAAAATCAGTCGGCGGGCGGTGCATGGCCGTCTTCAGCAGACGCCTCATCCGGCCCGCGCTGCCCGGCCAGCCACTGGTAGCCCTTCCACACCAGGAGTCCCGCGCCCGCACCCAGCAAGGCGTAACGCAGCAGGGGCCGGCGCGCGCCGGCCAGCAGCAGCGGCAACACGGAGCTGATCAGGGGCGCGCGCTGGATCAGCCCCAGGGCCAGCGGCAAGCCCTTGCCCAGGGCCAGACCCGGGACACCACTTTTGACGGCCGCCAGCGACTGCCGCGTGGCGAGCACCGCCTGCGCCAGCTCGGCGCGCTCGGTGGCCGAACGCATCAGCAGCAGCTGTTTTCTCAGCGCGCGTTGACCGGCAGCATCATTCATGGCCGCCCTTGCCGTGCTGCGCGCTGCCTGCCGATGATCCGGCCTGCAGCGTGTCGCGGTCCTGCGCCATTTCGGCAAGTGTGGCCTGAAGAAAGGGCGGGCGTGTGGCCAGCGCATGGCGTATGCGCCACCAGAACCAGCCGCCCAGGCCCAGGTACAGCGCCGCAAAAAAGGCCAGCACGGCCACACGCTGTGATACATCGGCGGCCAGCACCAGCATGAGGGTGAAGATCAGGATGCCGGCCAGACCGAACACCAGCAGGCCCAGCAGGTTCAGCAACAGGCCGATCAGCCGCTGCAACTCTTCTTCGAGCTCGATACCGGCCAAAGCCAGGCGGGTGTGTGTCATGGCCAGCGCAGTCCGGGCCAGCTGGCGCAGCGACGCGAACAGGCGCGGCGGCTGGCCGGTGTTTTCCGCCATGGCGCGACTCAGCGGCGGTTCAGCAGCAAGCCGATCAGCACGCCGGCGGCAGCGGCAATCCCCACGGCTTTCCAGGGATGCGCGTGCACATACTCGTCCGTCACCCTGGCCGCCTCCTTGCCCCTGAGCAAGGCGGCTTCCTGCAAGCCGCCCAGTTTTTCGCCGGCCAGCTTGAGCCTGGCTGCCGCTTTCTCGCGCAGCGCAGCGGCGGTTTCGCCAGTGGCGGCGCTGGCCGCCTTGAGCAGCTCTTCCACATCGGCGAGGACCACTTTCATGTCGGTGATCAGTTTGTCTTTGCTGGTGTTTTCCATGGCAGGCTCCCAGGTGCGGGGGGTAAGAAATCGGGCGCGGCGCAAACCCGTCTCCAGTTTATGCCAAGCGCAAAGCCGCAGGCCACAAACGGGGGCAAAATTCGCCAGCCCCTTGATTCACCGCAATAATGCGCAGTCATCCCGGCCCACCGACCCGATAAAGAGAAACCGCCATGGAAGCCCAACTCCTGACCCCCCTGTTCACCCTGCTCGGCACCCTGGTCGGCGGGCTGGTGACCTTTGCCGTGAACCGGCAGCAGTTCAAGCACCAGATCCAGGCGCTGCAGCAGCAGTACAAAACCGAATTCATGGCCGAGGAAACCGCGCGCCACTTTCTGAGCCACAAGGGTTTCACCGACCGCTCCTTCGAGGTGCTGAAAAAACACCTGGGCGGTTTTGAAGACGACGAGTTGCGCAAGATCCTGGTGCGCGCCGGGGCGGTGCGCACCTACCGGGACGATGACGCCGAGTGGTGGTATTTGCTGTCGCGCACCGGCGAGCGCATCGAAAAATTGCAGCAGCGGGCTTAGGGCCCCTCTGCATCGTCCCAGTTACGCCCGGGGGAAACGGCGCGCAGCGATTTCCAGCAGGCCGTCGAAGATCAGGCCCTCCACCAGTTCCACCTCCACCGACATGCTGGGCGCCATTTTCCAGCCGGCGCCGCCGGTCATGATGCATTCGGGCTTTTCGCCGCAATGCCGCGTGGTGTTTTCCACCATGCGCTGCACCGCACCTGCGATCGCAAAAGTGCCGCCACTCGTGAGCGCATCGCTGGTGTTGGTCGGAAAGTCCCTGACTTCGCCGGTCGGCACATGCAGGCCGGCGGTGCCGGACTCGAGCGCGCGCAGCATGATGCCGTGGCCCGGCAGGATGATGCCGCCCAGAAACTTGCCCGAGACGTCAATCGCTTCCACCGTGACGGCGGTGCCCACCATCACCACCACACAGGGTTTGTGCAGGCCACGCGCCAGCAGGCGGTGGCGTGCGCCTATCATCGCGACCCAGCGGTCGGCGCCCAGACGTGCCGGATGGTCATACCCGTTGCTCACGCCGGCTTCCTGGGCACTGGAGACGACCCAGCGCGGGGCCACTTCCCAGTGCTCCATCTGCTCTTCAACGCGGCGTTTGACCGCGTCGCCGGCCACAATACACCCGAGGATGCGGGACGGCACGGGAAGACTGGACCACTCGTCGTCGGCGAGTTTGTCGATGTTTTCAAGAAACACCGCGCCCTGAGCCAACACGGGCGCGCCCACCACGGGTGCCGCGTACTGGGCCCACTTCAGGCGCGTGTTGCCCACATCAAGTGCTAGAAATGTCATGCAGCCCGATTATGAACAGCTTATCCGGCCGTGTAGCGCCTGCGGGCTAGAGGTTTTCCAGTAAGCGCTCAAGGCGCAGGGACAACCGGTGTACTGAAATCAACAGCCGCAGAACGCGCCGCTTCGTAGGCGCGCGAGGCACGCAGCACCAGCGCATCGCCAAACATGGCGCCGACAAACTGCAGGCCTATCGGCAAGCCAGCGGCGGTCAGCCCGCAAGGCACGGTGCTGGCCGGCTGCTGGGTCAGGTTGAAGGGGTAGGAAAACGGCGTCCAGCCAAGCATGGCCACCCGGTCCATGGGGGTGTGCCCGGCGGGCCGCGCCGCAAAAGCCGGCACCGCCACGCTGGGTGTCACCAGCAGGTCAAAGCCCTGCATGAACTGGCGCATGTGGCTGCCGAGGGCGCCGCGCCTCAGGTGCAGGCGCTGGACATCGAGCAGGCTGAGCTTTTCTCCGAGCAGTGCTTCAGCGCGGAAATCCGGGTCGGTCAGCGCCTGCTGCGCCGGGCTCAGGGTGTTCCAGACCGTCCAGGCACCGGCAAACCACAGGCCGGTCGTGATGTCCAGCGGGTCCTCGAAGCCAGGGTCCATCTGCTCGACCTGGGCGCCCAGTTCAGCCAGCAGCGCCACCGCCCGCGCCACCGAACCGGCGACTTCAGCGTCCACATTGCGCGCATAACCGAGTGTCGGCGACCAGGCGATGCGCAGGCCACGTATGCCGTCCTCCAGACCCTGCAGGTAGTCGCTGGGGTCCGGCGGCAGCGAGGTCCAGTCCCGCGCGTCGGGTTTTTTGATCACATTCATGAGCAGCGCTGCATCGGACACGCAGCGGCTGTGCGGGCCCAGATGCGCGACCGAGCCAAACGGCGACAGTGGGTAGGCCGGCACCCGGCCAAAACTCGGCTTGAGGCCAAAGTTGCCGCAAAAGGCCGCCGGGATGCGCACCGATCCGGCACCGTCTGTGCCTATGGCCAGCGGCCCCATGCCGGACGCCACGGCCGCTGCCGCGCCGCCCGATGAACCACCGGGAGTTTTGCTGAGGTCCCAGGGGTTGCGTGTGATGCCGCTGCGCGGCGAATTGGTTTCGCCCTTGCAGCCAAATTCCGGCGTGTTGGTTTTGCCGAGCAGCACCGCGCCGGCTTCGCGCAGCCGCGCAGTGACCGGCGCATCCACCTCCCAGGGCTGGTCGGCGTCCACCGTATGGCTGCCGCGCAGCGTGGGCATGTCGCGGGTCAGGATCAGGTCCTTGATGGACACCGGCACGCCATCGAGCTCCCCACAGGGCGCGCCGCCCGCGCGAAATTGCTGCCAGCGTGCCTCGCTGCCCTTGGCGCTGTGCATGGCAGCCTCGTGCGCGACCAGGCAAAAAGCGTTGAGGGCGGGGTTGAGCGCATCGATGCGCGCCAGCACCGCGCGTGTGGCTTCGACCGGCGAGGCCTGGCCCGCGCGGTACAGCTGCAGCAACTCGGTGGCGGTGCAGTCAGCAAGATCGGCGGCAGGTGCAGGCTGGGTCATGGTGTACTCCTGTCAGGGTGTGCGCCGGGTGGACGCTGGCAGATTTTTCCAGGGCAGGTCGGCCGGGTCTGCAGCCATGGGGCCGGCGGCCTTGGCCACAATCACATCGGTGGCTGGCGTGGCCACCAGCGGCGTGAAATCGGCGCGGAAGTGGTTGGAGCTTTTGACCACGATGATCTTCATGGCCTCGGGTTTTATACCGACCATGCGGAACAGCTCGCGGTCCAGCATCTGTTTTTTGCCGCTGGTCACCGCAATCAAAATACCTTCTGTCTCCAGACAGACCGAGGTGCCCAGCTGTACCCGCAGGCCGGTCATCATGGGCCCGGTCAGGGTGCAAACGCCGTCGCTGACCGCACGCACGCTGAAATCGGCCTCCAGCGCCGGATCGCTGAGCTGGCCGGTGAAGGTGGGCACCGCCTTGCCAAGCGACAGGTGCACCGTATTTGCTATCAAATCAGTAGGTGCTTGCGCACGCCCGGAAAGGACTGGAGACTGGTTTTGCTTGAAGTCCCTGGCCTGCGCGGCTGCCGCCGGATCGAACATCAGCCCCAGCGCGACCTGGCCCGGAAAACGTTGGCCCACGCCCTGGCGCAGCAGCTCGTGCAACAGGCCGGTGGTATTGCTGTCGCCACCGGCGCCGGGGTTGTCCTGGGTGTCGGCCAGCACAATCGGCCGGTCGGAGTGCCCGGCCAGCTCGACCGCTCGCGCCACGGCCTGGGCCGCATCGAGCACCACAGGTCGCCACTGCTCGGGCGGCGAGGCGCTGGCGTACAGCGCGTCCACCGCCTGCTGCGCCTGCTCGCCATAGCCCCAGACCATGGGCGCACATTCGTCAAAATCGGCAGCCGGAAAACCCATGCAGAAACTCAGCACGCTGCCATGTTTCCGGTCGAGCGCCGACAACTCGTCGTAGATGCGCCCTGCCGGCTGCATCCAGGTGCTTTGCGCATTGAGCGGGATCAGGTAGGGCAAACGCACAAAGTGCAGCGCCTCCCTGCGTCCCAGCGCCATGCGCCGTGCCAGCAGCTGCGCCGCCAGGGCACCCGTGGCCGCCATGTCGATGTGTGGATAGGTGCGGTAAGCCACCAGCGCATCGGCCCCGCGCAACATGCGCTGCGTGACATTGGCATGCAGGTCCAGGCTGGCGACGATGGGAATCGCATCACCGACCAGCGCGCGTATGCGTGCGATCAGCTCTCCCTCGCTATCGTCCACCTGCTGGGCCACCGCTGCGCCGTGTAAATCCAGGTAGACCGCATCGAGTCCGGTGCTCAGGGCCTGGCGCACGTCGTCGCAAATTTCACCGGCAATACGCTCGAAGGCTTCGGTCGTGACATAACTCGATGGAATGGCGCCGGCCCAGAGGGAGGGGATCAGCTTCCAGCCGCGCTGCCCTGCGGCCTGGATAAAGCCGCCCACCGGCAGGTTGACCGGGGCCAAAGCCTGCTGCATGGCGGCGCCGCGCTGGTAGGCGGGAAAGGAATCGCCACGGCAAAACGCGGGCCAGTCGGCCAGCGAGGGCGCAAAGGTATTGGTTTCGTGCTGGTAACCAGCGATCAGGATATTCAAGGCAGGCCTTTGATGTCAGCAGCGACCCGTGCAGGGTTTCAGCCAATTTCTGCCGGGGCTGCGGCAAACAGTTTTCGTGTGTAGTCGTGCTGCGGATGCGCATACAGCCGGGCGGTGGCGGCCTCTTCCACCAGGCGGCCCTGGTGCATGACCATCACGCGGTCGCAAAGCTGGGCCGCAACCCGCAGATCATGGGTGATGAAGATCAGCCCCAGACCGAGCTCGGCCTGGATCTCGCGCAGCAGGCTCAGGATTTGCGCCTGCACACTGACGTCGAGCGCGCTGACGGCTTCGTCGGCCACCAGCACACGTGGCCGGCAGGCCAGCGCCCGGGCAATCGCAATGCGCTGGCGCTGGCCGCCGGAGAACTGGCTGGGATAACGCTGCAGCCCTTCGACCGGCAGCCGGACTTTCTCCATCAAACTGGCTGCAAGCGCCGCTGCTTCTGCGTAAGAAGCTCCGAAATTGATAGCGCCTTCGATGATGGAATCACCCACTTTGCGGCGCGGATTGAGCGATCGGTTCGGGTCCTGGAACACCACCTGCACCTGGCTGCGCAAGGGCCGCAGCTGGCCTTCACCGAAACCGGCCACGTCGATCAGGGCAGCGTCGGGACCCTGGCCGGGCTGGCTCCACCACACCTGACCGCCAGTCGGATCAATCAAGCGGATCAGGCAACGCGCCAGCGTCGACTTGCCCGACCCGGACTCGCCCACAATCCCCACGGTTTCACCGGCAGACACGGCCACCGAAACGGCTTGCAGGGCGTGTGTGAGCCGACTGCGGCCCAGCCAGTCGCGGGCACTGTAAGTCTTGCTGACGTCCTGGCCACGCAGCAGGGGCGCGCCCTGGGGCGCAGGCCGTGCCGGCGGCGGCGTCATGCTGGGCACGGCCGCGAGAAGCATTTTGGTGTAGTCGGCCTGCGGTGTTTTCAGAACGGCATCCCGCGTGCCATATTCGACCGCCTTGCCCTGGTGCATGACCAGCACCTCGTCGGCAATCTCGGCCACGACACCCATGTCGTGGGTGATGAACAACACCGCACAGCGGTGACCGCCCGACAGGTCGGCCTGCAGCTCCTCGATCAGCCTGAGGATTTCCTTTTGTGTGGTGACATCCAGCGCCGTGGTCGGTTCGTCGCAGATCAGCAAGGCCGGTTGCAGGATGACGGCCATCGCAATCACGATGCGCTGGCGCTGCCCGCCCGAGAGCTGGTGCGGGTAGCTGCGCCGCATGCGTTCGGGCTCGGGCAGCTTGACGCGCTGCAGGATATTGAGCACAGCCTCGCTGCGCCGCTGAGCGCCCCAGTCGGTGTGCTGCCGCAGCAGCTCGTCGATCTGGTCACCGCAGCTCATCACCGGGTTCAGCGCCGTCATGGGCTCCTGAAACACCATGCCCATGGCCTGGCCACGCAAGGCGCGCAGGCGCTGCGCCGATGCGTCCAGCAGCGATTCGCCCTGCAGCACAATGCGGCCCGGACCAGCCTGCAGCTCACGCGCCAGCAGGCCCATCACGGCCGTCGCCATCACCGATTTTCCAGAACCGGATTCACCGACCACACACAGGGTTTGGCCCGGGTAGATGCGCAGGCTGACATCTTCCACCGCATAGGCCCGGTCGCTGCCCGACGGCAAGGCCACATGCAATTTGTCGATAACGAGAACGGGTTCGGTCGCGGTGCTCATGGACTGCGTTTTGAAAACTTCGGATCCAGCACATCGCGCAGGCCATCCCCCAGCAAGTTGATTGCCAGCACCGTCGGCACCAGAAAAAGCGCGGGAAACAGGACGTTGCCCGGGTACTGCGTGAACTGCACCCGGCCCTCGGCCATGATGTTGCCCCAGGTCGGGATATCGGCCGGCAAACCCAGACCGAGAAAACTCAGGATGGCTTCGGTCAGCACCGCCGACGCGGCGACAAACGTGCCCTGCACAATCAGCGGCGCCATGGCATTGGGCAGGATGTGGCGCCAGAGGATGACCGGCGTCGGTGTGGCGAGTGCGCGCGCAGCTTCAACAAACGGTTCTTCGCGCAGGGTCAGCACCATGGCCCGCACCAGGCGTGTCACGCGCGGAATCTCCGGGATGGCAATCGCCACCACCACCGTCCACAGCTGTGCGCCCAGGGCTGCCACCAGCGCAATCGCGAGCAAAATGGCCGGGATGGCCATCAGCCCGTCCATGAAACGCATCAGCACGGCATCAACGATGCGAAAGTAGCCGGCCAGCATGCCGAGCAAGGCGCCTGCGCCTATCGCCACCGCAGCGGTGAAGGCCGCCACCAGCAGCGAGGTGCGTGTACCGTAAAGCACCCGGCTGAAGATGTCGCGGCCGAAGTTGTCGGCCCCCATCCAGAAGGTGTGTTTGACCACCGTTCCGTCAAGTTGCGCAAACTCGCCACGCACGCCCGCCGCAGTGTTGATGTGGGCCGAGTCCATGGCGGCCGGGTCCACCGTGCCAAGCAGCGGCGCCAGCGCGGCCAGCAACAGCAGCAGGCCGATCACCAGTATGCCGAAACGGAACGCACTGTTGCGCCAGAGCCGTTGTGAAATGAGTTGCCAGACCGGCATCAGTAACGAATCCTCGGGTCGAGAAACAGGTAGCTGACATCCACCAGCAGATTGACACCGACATACAGCAGGCTGAAAAACAGCACCAGGCCCTGGATCACCGGAAAATCCCGGTTCAGCACCGCGTCCACCGTCAGGGAGCCCAGGCCCGGAATCGAATACACCGTTTCGGTCACCACCACGCCGCCAATCAGCAGGGCCACGCCTATGCCTATCACCGTCACGATGGGCACCGCCGCATTGGCCAGCGCATGGCGCATCAGCACCGCCGATTCGGCCAGGCCCTTGGCGCGGGCGGTGCGGATGTAGTCCTCGGTCAGCGCCTCCGACACGCTGGCGCGTGTCACGCGGGCGATCAAGGCGACATAAATCATGGCCAGTGTGATCCAGGGCAACACCAGCTGGCGCGCCCAGGCCCACATACCCTGCCCGTCGGAACCCCACAGGCGCCGGTAGCCCTGCACCGGGAACCATTCGAGTTGCACCGCAAAAATATAAATCAGCAGGTAGCCGGTGACAAACACCGGAATCGAAAAACCCGCCACCGAAAAACCTGAAAGGATGCGGTCGAGCCAGCCGCCCATGCGCCAGGCGGCAATGGTGCCCAGCGGCACGGCCACCAGCACCGCCAGCAACAAGGTGCCGGCGGCCAGGCTCAGCGTCGGTTCCAGCCGCTGGGTGATCAGTTCGGTCACCGGCTTGTTCAGGTAGAAGGAGTAGCCCAGATCGCCCTGCAACACGCCGCTGAACCAGATCCAGAACTGCACCAGCAGGGGTTTGCTCAGCCCCAGGGTCTCCCGGATTTTCTCGATGTCCTCGTTGGTCGAGTTGTTGCCGGCAATCACCGCCGCCGGATCCCCCGGCGTCAGCCGCAGGATCAGGAAGACCACAACAGCCACGACCAGCAGCACCGGGATGGTGGCGAGCAGGCGTTGCAGCAGGAATCTCAGCATGACAAGCGTTGGAACACACTCTTTACCAGCCGGGGCCGCGGGTCCGGCTTGGCCGGCCCGCAGGCGCAGCGCCCCCCCGGGGCTGGTGCCTGCGGCTCCGAACCTGCTTGTGCAGGTTTGGACAGGCACCAGAAGCGAAGCCTCTGGCGAGCGGCGGCCTGCAAGGTGCTGCGAACTACGCGAAGCGACAAGCGTGGGGGCCTAATTTTTCTTGATGTTCCAGTAAACCTGGGCACCACCGGGCACCAGGCCGCTGATGTTGCTGCGCAGCGCCGCCGGGTTGTTGTACTGGCCCAGGTGCACATGGGTGGCGGTTTCAATCGCGCGCAGTTGCAGTTGCTCGGCCAGTTTCTTCTTCTCGGCTTCGGTACCGGCCTGGGCAAACTTGACCTTGAGCTCTTCAATGACCTTGTCGTCCTGCCAGCCGAACCAGCCCTTGTCGCCGGTGGCGTTGAGCATGGCCATGGTCAGCGGATTCTGGATGTCCCCAGCGGTCCAGGCGGTCATGAAGGCGTTCCATCCGCCCTTGTCCGGTGCGTCCTTCTTGGCGCGGCGTGCCAACAGCGTGGCCCAGTCGGACTGCTGCATGTCCACCTTGAAGCCGGCGGCTTCGAGCTGTTGTTTGGCCACCAGCGGCAGCTTGGCAATCGATGCCAGGTCGGTCGGCCGCATCAGCACAATCGGCTCACCCTTGTAACCGGCATCGGCCAGCATCTGTTTGGCCTTGGCAGGATTGGCCATGCCGGTGTAGATGCCGGTGTTGTCACTGGCGAAAGGTGTGCCGCAAGGGAAAATGCTCCTGCAGTACTTGTACATGCCGGGCGCGCCGACCTGGGTTTTCAGAAAGGCCTCCTGGCCCATGGCCACCATGGCCGCCTGCCGGATCTTCACATTGTCAAAAGGCGCATGCAGGTGGTTAAAGCGGAAGATGTACTGCAGGCCGGCAGGCTGCGCATCGACGATCTGCACATCCTTGGCGGCCTTGAGCGAGGCGTACTGCTCAAAAGCCGGCTGCTCGATGATGTCGACCTCGCCGGCAATCAGTGCATTGAACTGGGTTTGGGGGTCGCGGATGATGATCCACTCGACCCGGTCCAGGTAGACGTTTTTTCCACCGGTGGTGCCGTTCGGCGTTTCGCTGCGCGGCTTGTACTTGTCATTTTTGACGTAAACCAGTTTTTCGCCCGGTTTGTACTCGGCCGTCACAAATTTGTAGGGGCCGGAACCGATGTTTTCCTTGATCTGCTCACTGCCAGGCGTGGCCGCAATACGCGCGGGCATGATGAAGGGCACGTTGGACGAGGGCTTGCCCAGCGCCTCGAGCATCACCCCAAAGGGCTGCTTGAATTTGAGGACAAAAGTCTTCGCATTGGGCGTCTCGTAGCTGTCCAGGCTTCTGGCCATGACGCCGCCAAAACTGTCGCGGCTGGCCCAGCGCTTGAGCGAAGCCACCACGTCCTCGCTGGTCACAGGTTTTCCATCGTGGAATTCCAGGCCATCACGCAAGGTGAAGGTCCAGACCTTGTTGTCCTTGGAGGCGCTGAAGGTGTCCACCATCTGCGGCTTGACCTTGCCTTCAAGATCGGTGCCAAACAGCGTGTCGTAAATCATGTAGCCGTGGTTGCGGGTCACAAACGCGGTGGTCCAGACCGGGTCCAGGATGGTGATGTTGGCGTGCGGCACCACCTTGAGCGTTTTGCCCTGGGCCTGTGCCGCGTGGGGCAGCATCAGCCCCAAAACAAGTGCCAGCGCACCAGAAAGCATGGAAAGGGAGCGATGTTTCATGACCAAATTTCCTTGACTACAAGAGTTGTGAGGGACAGGCAGGAACCAGAAAACTGCTTTGTAATGTAACCACAGTTCCGACGCAATTTTCAAGCCACCCCGAATACAGCGGGAAAACCACAGGCAAAAGCGGGCCGGTTCAGATCACGCCCATCCAGCAGGCACGCTGGATCGCCGCCATTTTGTTGTCCACCCTGAGTTTGCTCATGGCGTTCGCCAGGTGGTAGGTGACAGTGCGGTCGGCGCAACCCAGGCGCTCGGCGCTCTGTTTGGCCGTCAGGCCCTCAAAAGCCAGTTCCAGACATTCGCTTTCGCGCGGACTCAGCGGACTGCTGGCAGCAGCCATGGCACGCTTGAAAAGCGGCCAGATATTCAGCGCCGACCAGACCAGTGCAGCGGCCTCGGCGCGATCATGAAACTCGCGCGGACTGAAAAGAAAACACTCAAAAGCCCGGCCAGCGGGCAGGGGAAACTCGACCCGCACCACACTCTGGAAACCGTGCGCCATCCAGAGCATGCGCCAGCGCGCGCCTTCATCGGGGCTGCCGGCAGGCTTGGATTTGGCGATGTGCTGCCAGGCCACCAGCGGCGCATCCGATTCGCGCCAGGGGGCGCCAAAATCGCGGCTTTGGGCGAGCGCCACAGCGGCGTCGAGAAAACGCGGCGGATGCACGGCACTGACCATGCGCTCAGAGCGCTGCCCAAAGGGGTCGGGGCCAAGCACCACCACGGCCTCCACAGAAAAATCGCGCAAGGCAGAAATCCAGTCGCTGAGCATGCTGTCCAGCGCAACACTGTCAAAGTTGACAGGTAGCCGCATGTTCAATTTGGCCCCAGAGCTGTGACAATGTGCATTGATGTGTTCCAGAATTTATTCATGACTGTTGATGCGCCTGTCAGGGTCAAACGATTGATGCATGCAATCAAGGATGCACCCGGGGTCTGGGTCCGGCTATGGCTGCGGATCCGGGCCGAATTGCTGGACGAGCAACCGATGCTCATTTTGCACCCCTCGCGCTGGCGCCTGCGCTGGCTGGGCCTGTTCACGCTGATCGGTCACCCGCTGTTTGCCTGGATTTGGGGCCAATGGCTGCCGCAGCCCTACGAGAGCCTGGGACTGCGTACCGTCATGGGCGCGCTCGGCCTGCTGCTGATCTCTGAAAGTATTGCCAGCGACCCCTCGAGCAAACTTGCCGGTCGGGTGTTCACGCTGGTGGTATGGCTGCAGCTGCCGCTGTTTTTCAGCTGGATGTACCTCTGCAACAGCGGCAATACCGTCTGGCTGGCCAGCTTCTGCGCCATGGTGCTCATTTATTACCATCTGACCGACTGGCGCGCCGCCACACTGGGCATGGTCAGCGGTGTGCTGCTGGCAGGGGCCTTTTTTTACGGCTTCGGCCCCGGCGCTGCCCCCATGTCCGGGCAGCAGGTGGCCATCAACGCCGTGGTGATTGCTTTCAGCTGGACCAGCGCCGTACTGCTGGGCCTGTCGTCGGCGAATCTGCGGCGCGAACACCTGAACCACACGCTGACCACCATGGGCATCATGGCGCATGAACTGCGCACGCCGCTGGCAACCATGTCGCTGATCGGTGAGGCTGTGCGCAACGAAAGCCAGCAGGTCCAGCAGCCCACAGGCGAGCCCCGGCTGGAGCAGCTGGTGGTCAGAATGCATACGCTGGTACGCAACATGAACCAGCAGATAGACATGCAGATTGCCAACGCCAGCCTGCAACGCCTGCCTGCCCACAGGGAAACCGTGGCCGCAGCGGCACTGCTGCGCAATGTGGTGAAAGACTACCCCTACCGCAACTCGCGCGAGCGCGACAGCGTGGTCCTTGTGCTGCGCAAGGATTTTTCTTTCGAGTCGTCCTGCCGGCTGTTCACACAGGTCATCAACAACCTGCTGAAAAATGCCTTCCGTTCGCTGGCGGCCGCCAGTTCGGCGCCCAAGCCGGGCGACTTGCGGATCGAAGTCGGGGTGCTGCATGGTTATGGCCGCATTGTGGTGAGCGACCAGGGCATTGGCATTGCACCCGAATTGCAGGCCCGGATCTTCGAGCCTTTTTTCTCGACCGACCACGGTACCGGCCACGGACTGGGACTGGCTTTTTGCCAGCAGGTGGTGCACGCTGCGGGAGGAACGCTGCGCGTCAAGTCGGAGCTCGGGCGCGGGGCTATTTTCATCATTGAACTGTCGCCACTGGGATAACAGGAAACACGCAAGGACCACGCCATGAGCTTCCCCCTGTTTCGCCGGCCCGGCGCCGTGGTTTTTCTCGACGATGACCCGGCCTACCTGGAAATGCTGGCCATGGTCCTGCCGCGCCACTGGCACCTCAGGCTGCACCTGAGACCGCAAGCCTGCGTCAACCAGCTGCAGCAGGAGCCCCCGAGATGGGAGGCCGACGCCTGGGCCCAGCAGGAGATCATTGAACGCTGGCGCGCGGGCAGCCCGCTGATCCCGCAAATACTCCAGTACTGGGCCACCCAGACCGGGCGTTTCAACCTGAGCCGGGTCTGCGTTTTCGACTACGCGATGCCGGGTATGGACGGTCTGCAGGCCCTCGGTGAACTGACAGACTGGCCGGGCGGACGGGTTTTGCTGACGGGGCAGGCGGACGAACATGTGGCCGTCAGCGCCTTCAACCGCGGCTTGATTGATCAGTTCATTGCCAAACAGACACCGGATATTTCACAGCATCTGATCGCGGTGGTCCAGCGCATGCTCGACCAGCCCCAAGCCCGGCATACACACATCTGGCGCGCGGCGCTGACGCAGCCGCAGCACGCCCTGCTGCAGGTGCCCTCCGTGGGCCGGCAGCTGGCCAGCCTGGCCAGCACCCACTGGATCGAGCATGTGGTGATTGGCCAGCCCTTTGGCATACTGGGCGCGGATGCCGAAGGCAAGGTCAGCTGGCTGCAGCTGGAAACCGAAGCCGGGCTCGCAGAGCTGGCAGAACTGGCCGAAGCGGCGGGCCTCGGTGCGGCGGCGGCTGACGACATCCGGGCGGGCCGCACGCTGGTGGACCTGGAGCTGCAGCAGGCACTGGGGCATGCGGGCGCGCCGCGCCACAAACCGGCTTTCAGCATTGGCCACCAGGGCGGCTTGCTGGCGGCCCTGTTTCCGGTCGACCTGGCGGGCCACGCGCCCGCCTTCACCGGCTACAAGCAGTGGCTGAAGAAACATGGCGACCGGGTGGTGCAGGACTAAGCGCCTGCAAAGGCACTTCCCCGGTCAGCCACCTGCGCCGCGCGGGCCCGTTTGGCAATCGGCCATTCCCAGGGTTTGACCAGAGGCGCCACCACACGCGCCACCGACTCCACATGGCCAAGCTCTGCCTCGGTCAAGGCAGCGTGCAGCGTCAGCCGCACCATGGCACGGTTGCGGCTGGTGGCCGGCGCGCAAAAAACCGCGCCAAATACGCCGCGCTCCTCCAGGTGGTCGCGCAGCACCATGGTGTCGGGCTCTGTGCCGGCTTCCAGCGAAATGATCTGCTCGGTCCCCTGGTGAATCGGGTAACCCATGTCGGACAGACTCGCGCGCAGGCGCTGCGTGTGAGCCCGCAGGCGCAGGCGCTGCTCGTCGCGCTGGCGCAGCACGCCCAGCGTTGCCGCGTGGCCCGCAATTTCGTGCGGCAGCAGGCAGGAGCTGAAGATGTTGGGAAAGCTCGAACTCAGGATGTAGTAGCGCAAGTGCGCAGGCGCTGTAAAAAAGCCGCCTCGGCCGGCAAACGCCTTGGCCAGACTGGCGGTGATGAAGTGCACGCGACCGGACAGGCCCAGCTCTGCGCACACGCCCGCGCCGCCCGGCCCGTGAGTGCCCAGGGCGTGCGACTCATCGACCACCAGCATGCAGCGGTGCTGCTCGGCCACTTCCACCATCTCGCGCAGGGGGCACAAGGCCCCGGTGGTGCTGTACACCGAATCAACCACCACCACCCCCTGCCCATGGCGCGACAACATGCGGTCCAGGTGCGCCGGGTCGTTGTGGCGAAAGGCGTGCGCCGGGGCGCGCGCCGAATGGGCACCCTCCCACAGCGAGGTGTGCGCCAGCGTGTCCAGGTAAACCGGGGTCTGGGCATCGGCAATCGATTGCAGCAAACCGACATTGGCCGCATACCCGGACTGGCAGACAAAGCCGTCCTCCTTGCCGACCCAGGAGGCCAGCGACTTTTCCAGCACGCGGGTCGGGTGATCGCCATGTACAAACACCCCGGACTGGATGACAAATTCACTGTCCTGGCGCAAGGCCGCCACCTGGGCCCCCACGATGTCGGGATGACCGGTCACGCTGAGGTAGTCATTGCCATCCAGACGGACGGCGTCAGGCCCCGGCGTCCTGCCGTGCAGGATGAAACGCCCGCCGATCTGCTGGTCCCAGCGCGGCTTGAAATCGCGTTCGATTCGCTGAAGCAGGTGCCCGGACAGGGCCGGATCGTGCGGAGTTCTTGTTACAGCTGCACACGAAATGTGCTCGTCGAAATGGGTTTGCATGGGGGTGCCTTGTGAAAAAGTACCCCTATTGAAGATGAAATCGGAAAAATTTCACGCTGCACCCCTGTCAATGTTGACAGGGGTGCAGCTCGAAAAATATCAAAAAACTGTATGGGCTGTCTTAAACCAGTACCTTGGTATTAACTTGATACAGGCGCCTGCTTGCCCTGGGTCAGGCTGAGGGCCGCGAGTGCCATGATCTTGGCGCTATCGACCAACTCCTGAATCCCCACATATTCATCGGGCTGATGGGCCAGATCGAGAATTCCGGGGCCGTAGGCGATGCAGGCATCGAGTTTGCCGGTGCGCACAATGTGCTTCTGGTCGTAAGTGCCAGGGCTGGAAATGTAGCTCGCCTCGCGTCCCAGCACCCGGGCAATGGCGCGGGCGGTGGCCAGCACCACAGGCGCATCCCTGGGCGTCGCGGTGGGCACAAAGCTCATGATGTCCCGGATGCCGTAGTCAAAACCGGGCCGGCTGCGCTTGAGCTCTTCCAGCATCGCCACAATTTCAGCTTTGACCGCAGCCAGGTTTTCCTCCGCAATAAAGCGACGGTCCAGCACCGCGCGGCAGGAATGCGACACCACGGGCGCGGGCAAGTCGCCGCTGGGCCGGCCCAGCGCGTCCAGCGAAAAAACCTGCTCGACCTGGCCGCCATGCACGCTGTTGATGTTCAGCGTGCTGACGCGCGCGCCCGGTGGTTCCACCGGCTCGGCCGTGTGGCGCGTGGCAAGGCGCGGCTGCAGCTGCGTTTCCAGCAGATGGATGAACGCACCCATGTGGTTGATGGCGCTGTCGCCGAGAAAAGGCATGGAGCCGTGGGCAATTCGCCCCAGGGTCTCGACCTCGCCCCACCACACGCCGCGATGGCCCAGGCAAATGCGATCCACGCCCAGCGGCTCGGGAATGATCACGTGGTGCACACGCGGGCGGCTGAAGTAGCCACGCTCGGCCAGATAACCCACGCCGGCGAAACCGCCCGACTCTTCGTCGACGGTGCCGGATATTTCAAGCGCACCAGGAAAACGGATCCCCTCCTCGAGGATGGCCTCGCAGGCAATCACACTGGACGCCAGTCCGCCTTTCATGTCGCAGGTGCCGCGGCCATAGATCCGGCCGTTTTTCACCTCGGCGCCGAAGGGTTCGGTGGTCCAGCCGGGACCGGCTTCGACCACATCAATGTGGCTGTTGAAGTGCACACATTCACCGGCCGATGCTCCTTCGTAACGCGCCACCACGTTGACACGCGGATGTGAGTTGCGGTCACCGGGTGCACCCTCGGCCCGAATGTATTCGACGGCAAAGCCCCGCTTTTGCAGGCGCTCGCCAAGCAGGCGGGCGCAGGCTTCGTAAGCGTCCCCTGGGGGGTTGATGGTGGGAATGCGAACCAGGTCCTGGGTGAGTGCAATCACCTCGTCGCGTTTCGATTCAATGCGTTTGAGCAGGCTGTCATTGTTCATGCGGCCAGTTTAGGGGAACCGGGCCCGGCTGTGGCAAGGCCCTTGCAGGCGCAGTGGCCCCCTGGTGGGGCAGGGAGCGACCCACAGTGAGCAAGCGTGGGGCTCTAGTTCTGCTTCCACGGCAGGCCGCGCTGGCGCCAGCCGCCCAGACTACCCCTGTGACCGTCTGCATCGGCATTACCCTCAAAACCTTCCAGGACGTTGTAGGCCTGCAACCCCAGCTCTGTGGCTCTTCTGGCGGCCGCAATCGAACGCACGCCACTGCGGCACAAGAGCACGGCTTTCATGCCGGGCGCTACCGCCGCCTGCAAGCCCGCATCAAACGCCGGGTTGATGACCATGCCCGGCCACTGCTTCCAGGCCACCGCAGCAGCGCCGGGAACAAAGCCGACCCATTCGCGCTCCGCATCGCTGCGCACATCCACCAGCACGGCCTGCCCCGCCTGCCACCACTGGTACGCCAGCTGCGGCGATACATCGCCGGCATACCCCTGGGCTGGCTGGACTTCCTCCGGGCCTGTGGGGGTGTCGGGGCCTGACGCGCGGTGGCCGGCACCAGGGCTTGAAGCTGAAGCGGGTTGATGGCTCATGCAAAACTCCTGCCGGGTGGTGAAAAAACGCAAAAGCTGCGCCCGGGAAACCCTGCAGTTTAGAGCCTGTGCACACGCTTGCTGGTGCCGGACATGGCGGCGCACAGGCCGCGATCCAGAGAAAAACTGACAACTTGCCGCCGCTGGCAGGGCTGATAAACACTTTCACCCCAATTAGAGGCAATCGCACCCAAGCCCTCGGTAAAAACCCTCTTTCGTGCGCAGCCCCAATAGCGAAAGATAGCTTGCTAACGTTTTTTCACAACTGGAGACAAGCCATGACCGATCTCAAAACCCCTCGCCGCCGCAGCCTGCTCAAAGGCGCCGCTGTCGCAGCCGGCGCTGGCGCGATGTCCGCACCCATGCTGGCCACCGCACAAACCGCCACCACGCTGCGCTTCCAGAGCACCTGGCCCTCGAAAGACATCTTTCACGAGTACGCCTCCGACTTCGCCAAAAAAGTCAATGACATGGCCAGCGGCAAGCTGAAGATCGAAGTGCTGCCTGCGGGCGCTGTGGTTCCAGCCTTCCAGCTGCTCGAAGCGGTCAACAAGGGCACACTCGACGGCGGCCACGGCGTGGTGGCGTATCACTACGGCAAGAATTCGGCGCTCGCACTGTGGGGTTCCGGCCCGTCCTTCGGCATGGACCCCAACATGCTGCTGGCCTGGCACAACTACGGCGGCGGCAAGGCCCTGCTGGAAGAGATCTACAAGTCCATCAACATGGACGTGGTGTCCTACCTTTATGGCCCCATGCCGACCCAGCCCTTCGGCTGGTTCAAGAAGCCCATCTCCAAGGTCGAAGACGTCAAGGGCACGAAGTTCCGTACCGTGGGTCTGGCCGTTGACATGTACACCGACATGGGCGCGGCCGTGAACCCCTTGCCCGGCGGCGAGATTGTGCCGGCCCTGGACCGCGGCCTGATCGATGGCGCCGAGTTCAACAACGCCTCCTCGGACAGGTTGCTGGGCTTCCCCGACGTCGTCAAGAACTGCATGCTGCAGAGTTTCCACCAGTCCGGAGAGCAGTTCGAAATCCTGTTCAACAAAGGCAAGCTCAACGCCCTGCCGACCGAACTCAAGGCCATCATCGACTACGCCGTTCAGGCCGCCAGTGCCGACATGAGCTGGAAGGCCATCGAGCGCAATTCCACCGACTACATTGAGCTCAAGAAGGCCGGCGTCAAGTTTTACAAGACACCCGACGCCATCCTGCGCGCCCAGCTGGCTTCGTGGGACAAGATCATGGCCAAGAAGGGTGGAGAAAACGCGCTGTTCAAGAAGGTGCTCGACTCGCAAAAAGCCTTTGCTGCACGCGCGGGCCAGTGGCAAAACGACTACACCGTGGACTTCAAAATGGCCTATAACCACTATTTTGGCAAGGGCAAAAAAGCCTGAACGGGGCCACGGCCTCTGAGGGGCACCTGAGGGTGCCCTTTTTGTTTTTTCTGGGACCGCCCGGGCGGCGCAAGGAGCTGGAATGCAATCGTTTTTACTCGCGGTGGACCGTTTTTCCACCTGGATCGGCAAGGCCTGCGCCTGGAGCGTGGTTTTGCTGACCTTGCTGATCAGCTGGGAGGTGTTCAGCCGCTACGTGCTCAACCAGCCCCACGCCTGGGTGCTCGACGCCCAGATCATGCTTTACGGCCTGCTGTTCATGATGGCGGGCGCCTACACCCTGAGCAAAAACGGCCACGTGCGCGGCGACGTGCTTTACGGATTTCTCATGCCCCGTACGCAGGCTATCGTCGACCTCACGCTGTACATCCTGTTTTTCCTGCCCGGTGTCATTGCACTGACCTGGGCCGGCTGGACCTATGCCAATGAGTCGCTGGCGATCCGCGAGCAGACTTTCAACGCCGATCCAATCCCGGTCTATCCCTTCAAGTTCGTGATCCCGGTGTCGGGTTTTGTGTTGCTGCTGCAGGGCATTGTGGAAATCATCCGCTGCATCCAGTGCATACAGACTGGCGCCTGGCCCGCACGTGAGGGCGACGTGGAAGAAGTGGACGTGGAAAAACTCCGGGAAATGGTGCACGTGAAGGAAGAAGACATGGCCGCGCTCGAGCGTGAGCTGGCCCTGAAGGGGAACAGCAAATGAAGATCCGCAAAGAACTCTGGTTCGGCTTGAGCTTCATGGCGCTGGTCGTCATAGGCGCCGCCGCGCTGCTTTTGAGCGTCGATAAAATCACCAACGGGCATCTGGGGCTGCTGATGCTGTCCCTGGTCGTGACCGCCATCATGCTGGGCTTTCCGACGGCCTTCACGCTGATGGGCATGGGCATGATTTTCACCTGGCTGGCCTACAACCGGGACACCACCAAAACACTGGACCTGATGGTCCAGGCAGCCTACAAGACCATGGCCAGCGACGTGTTGATCGCAATACCGCTGTTTGTCTTCATGGGTTATCTGGTCGAACGCGCCAATCTGATCGAAAAACTTTTCAAAAGCCTGCATCTGGCCATGGCCCGGATTCCCGGCTCGCTGGCCGTGGCCACCCTGGTCACCTGCGCCATCTTTGCCACGGCCACCGGCATCGTCGGGGCGGTGGTCACGTTGATGGGATTGCTGGCCCTGCCGGCCATGCTGCGTGCCGGTTACAGCGTTCCGCTGGCAGCCGGCGCCATCACGGCGGGTGGTTGCCTGGGCATCCTGATTCCGCCTTCGGTGCTGCTGATCGTGTACGGCGCCACGGCTGGCGTCTCGGTGGTGCAGCTGTATGCCGGTGCGTTTTTCCCGGGCCTGATGCTGACCGGCCTCTACATCATCTATGTGATTCTTGTTGCCAAGCTCAAGCCGCAGTGGGCACCTCCGCTGTCGGCCGCAGACCGCGCCGTCACCCTGCCGCCATTGACGCAGCAACTGACCACTGGCACGGACAAATACGCGCTGACAGGACTCTTCAGCGCACTCAAGGGAAAGCGCAACGCCGAAGTGCCCCTGGGCTACATCCTGAGGCAGCTGACGCTTGTGATCCTGCCGGCCCTGCTTTTTGTGCTGGTGGTCGCGACCAGCTACCGGGCGGTCACCACGGTCGCGGCCGAAGCGGTGTACGACATCCAGCAGATTGGCGCCTCCAGCTCATCCGCCGCCCCGGGCGCCGATACCGGCGGTCTGCAGGAGCCTCCCCAGGAAGGCGGCCTGAAAGAGCCGCCTGCCGAAGGTGGCCTGCAGGAACCCCCGTCGGGCGATGTCAAGGAGCCTCCGGGCGCTGAAACCCCCACCGCGCCGGTGACTGCGGGTGTGGCCGAAGCGCCGGCCGCAGCCACAGCCAGCGCCGACAAAACAGCTGCTGGCGCGACCACACGTGACGCGCCGACCTGGTGGTGGGTCTGCTTTGCCATTCTCGGCGCACTGGTCGCCCTCTTCTATCTGTTCCTGAGTTTTGCGCGGCTGGAAATCTTCAAGATGCTCCTGACCTCCTTTTTCCCGCTGATGATTCTGATCATCTCGGTGCTCGGGTCCATCGTGATGGGACTGGCCACGCCGACGGAAGCAGCGGCGATGGGTGCTTTGGGTGGCTTTGTGCTGGCCATCGCCTACAAACGCCTGACCCTCTCAGTGCTTCAGGAGTCGGTTTTCCTGACCGCCAAAACCTCGGCCATGGTGTGCTGGCTGTTTGTCGGCTCGGCCATCTTCTCCGCGGCATTTGCCCTGCTGGGTGGCCAGGAACTGGTGGAGACCTGGGTGCTCAGCATGAACCTGAGCAAAACCCAGTTTCTGGTCATGAGTCAGGCGATTATTTTCATCCTCGGCTGGCCGCTGGAGTGGACCGAGATCATCGTGATTTTCATGCCCATCTTCATCCCGCTGCTGGACAACTTTGGCGTCGATCCGCTGTTTTTCGGCTTGCTGGTTGCACTGAACCTGCAGACGGCTTTTCTGAGCCCGCCGGTGGCCATGGCCGCGTTTTATCTCAAGGGTGTCGCCCCCAAACATGTGACGCTGAACCAGATTTTCCTGGGCATGTTGCCCTTCATGGGCATACAGATCCTGGCCATCGTGCTGCTGTACCAGTTTCCGGCCATCGGTCTGTGGTTGCCGCAGCTGCTTTACAAATAGGCCGGCTTGCGCAGGCTGTGAAAAGACCGGAGGGGGCGCGCAAGCGCCCCTTTTGCGTCGGGAAAGCGGTAAGATTGACGTTTACGTAAACGTCAATCAGGACCGGTGCCAGTCTGCATGGCCTGACAGGAGACCCACATGGCGAAAAAGAGTTCTTCCGCCCCGGCAATGGCCGACTGGCAGCCGTCCGCGGGGAAAGGCAGCTCGCGGTTTTCCCTGGCCAAACTCGACCCAGGCGCCAAACCCTGGTCCTCTGGCGCCAAGGAGGCCGACAAAACCAGGGTGGATACGCTGGCGATGGAGCTGGACACGCTGCAAGACCTGTTTTACGCCGACAAGCGCTATAAGCTGCTGGTGGTGCTGCAGGGCACCGATACCTCCGGCAAGGACGGCACGGTGCGCGCGGTGTTCAGCCGCACCAGCCCGCTCGGTGTGCACACCGTGGGCTGGAAAGCGCCCAGCGAGGAAGAACGGGCACACGACTACTTGTGGCGCATCCACCGGCAGATGCCCGGATCGGGTGAAACCATGATCTTCAACCGCAGCCACTACGAGGACGTGCTGGTACCGGTGGTCAAGGGCTGGATCACACCGGAGCAGACCGAACAGCGCTTCCGGCACATCAATGATTTCGAGCGCTTGCTGGCCGAAACCGGCACCGTGATTCTCAAGTTCATGCTGCACATCGGTTTTGACGAACAACGCCAGCGCCTGCAGGAACGTGTGGACGACCCGACCAAACGCTGGAAGTTCAGCATGGGCGACCTGGAGGTGCGAAAGCAATGGGCCGACTACCAGAATGCCTACGACGCCCTGTTGCGCGCCACCAGCACCCCCCACGCGCCGTGGACGGTGGTGCCGGCCAATTCCAAGACCCACCGCAATCTGATGATCGCCAGCATCGTGCACGACAAGCTTCAATCACTGGGCCTGCGTTACCCGCCTGACGATCCGGCGCAGGCCGGACTGCGCATCCAATAAGCGCCAGCGCAGCCACTGCCCCCCTACATCCCACCGAGAGAGCGCCGCCATGACCGACCTGTCCGCCGACTACCAGGCCCTAGCCAGTTACCGTCCCACGCACAAAGTGCGTTTTGTCACCGCTGCCAGCCTGTTTGACGGGCACGATGCGGCCATCAACATCATGCGACGCATCCTGCAGGGCATGGGGGCTGAGGTCATTCACTTGGGCCACAACCGCAGCGTCGACGAAGTGGTGACCGCAGCCTTGCAGGAAGATGCGCAAGGCATCGCCATCAGCTCTTACCAGGGCGGGCATGTCGAGTACTTCAAGTACATGGTGGATCTGCTCAAAAGCCGGGGCGGCGAACATATCCAGGTGTTTGGCGGCGGTGGCGGCGTGATTGTGCCGCCCGAGATCCGCGAATTGCACGCCTACGGTGTGGCCCGCATCTACAGCCCGGAAGACGGCCAGAAAATGGGGCTGGCCGGCATGATTGGCGAAATGGTCATGCGTTGTGACAAGGACCTGACCGGTTTTGCCCCCGCAGACATCCAGGCCATCGAAGGCCACGGCGAGATGGCCTGGCGCGCGCTGGCGCAGCTGATCACAGCGCTTGAAAGCCGCGAGGCTTCTGCCGAAGGCAAAAATGAAAAGGGGGGCGATAGCCCAGCCCGCGCAGCGGGCTTAAATCAAGGGTTGGTCCAGGCGCTACGGACGCAAGCTGCTATCAAAAAGATACCGGTTCTGGGCATCACCGGCACCGGTGGCGCCGGCAAGTCGTCGCTGACCGACGAGTTGATACGCCGCCTGCGGCTGGACCAGAACGACCAGCTGCGCGTGGCCGTCATCAGCATAGACCCCTCACGCCGCAAGAGTGGCGGCGCGCTGCTCGGCGACCGGATTCGCATGAACGCCATCAACCCGTGGACAGTTCCGAAAATCGGCCAGAAAAACACCGACAGCGGCCAGCGTGTCTTTATGCGATCACTGGCCACACGCGACTTCGGCTCGGAAATCAGCAAGGCCCTGCCCGACGTGATTGCCGCCTGCAAGGTCGCGGGCTTCGACCTGATCGTGGTCGAGACCTCGGGCATAGGCCAGGGTGATGCCGCCATCGTGCCGCATGTGGATGTGCCCATGTATGTGATGACGCCCGAATTCGGCGCCGCCAGCCAGCTCGAAAAAATCGACATGCTGGACTTTGCCGAGTTTGTCGCCATCAACAAGTTTGACCGCAAAGGCTCACTGGACGCGCTGCGCGACGTGGCCAAACAGGTGCAGCGCAACAAGGAAGCCTGGGGCACTGCACCCGACAAGATGCCGGTGTTCGGCACCATGGCCGCACGTTTCAACGACGACGGCGTGACCGCGCTGTACCAGGCGCTCAAACCCCGGCTCGCCGCCCTCGGGCTGCAGCTGTCGGAAGGTACCTTGCCAAAAGTCGATGTGCGCCACAGCACGAACCAGACACCGGTGGTGCCTGCCGCGCGCACGCGTTACCTGGCCGAAATCAGCGACACGGTGCGCGGCTACAAAAAACGGGCCCGGGCCCAGGCCCAGCTGGCGCGCGAGGTGCAGCAACTTCAGGCCGCCGCCGCCATGCTCAAAGTGGACAAACCGGAGCGCGCACCGGCAGCCGAAGCCGCGCTGGATCTGGCCGGCAAACGCAAGGCCCGCATGGACAGCGACGCGCGGCAGCTGCTGGGCCAGTGGCCCGACATGCAACAGGCTTATGCCGGCGAAGAATATGTGGTGAAAATCCGCGACAGGGAAATCCGCACCACCCTGGTCACCAGGTCACTGTCGGGTACACCGATACGCAAGGTCGCGCTGCCGCAGTACGACGACCACGGTGAAATCCTCAAATGGTTGATGCTGGACAACGTGCCGGGCAGCTACCCCTACACCGCCGGCACCTTTGCCTTCAAGCGCGAAGGCGAAGACCCGACCCGCATGTTTGCCGGCGAAGGCGATGCGTTTCGCACCAACACACGTTTCAAGCTGCTGAGCCAGGGCATGGCCGCCAAACGCCTGAGCACGGCCTTTGATTCGGTCACGCTGTACGGCAATGACCCCGACCTGCGGCCAGACATCTACGGCAAGGTGGGCAACTCGGGCGTGTCGATTGCCACACTCGACGACATGAAGGTGCTCTACGACGGCTTTGACCTGTGCAGCCCCAGCACCTCGGTCAGCATGACCATCAACGGCCCGGCGCCGACCATTCTGGCAATGTTCATGAACACCGCCATCGACCAGAACCTCGAAAAGTTCAGGGCCGATAACAAACGCGAACCGACCGCGACCGAGGTCGAAAAAATCCGTGAATGGGTGCAGGAAAACGTGCGCGGCACGGTGCAGGCCGACATTTTGAAAGAAGACCAGGGCCAGAACACCTGCATCTTCTCGACCGAGTTCAGCCTCAAGGTCATGGGTGACATTGCGCAGTATTTTGTGCACAACCGGGTGCGCAATTTCTACAGCGTCTCCATCAGCGGTTACCACATCGCCGAAGCCGGCGCGAACCCGATCAGCCAGCTGGCTTTCACGCTGTCGAACGGCTTCACCTTTGTTGAAGCCTATCTGGCGCGTGGCATGCACATTGACGACTTCGCGCCGAATTTGAGCTTTTTCTTTTCCAACGGCATGGACCCTGAATACACCGTGATGGGCCGCGTGGCACGCCGCATCTGGGCCGTGGCGATGAAAGAAAAGTACGGCGCCAACGAACGCAGCCAGAAGCTCAAGTACCACATCCAGACCTCGGGCCGCAGTCTGCACGCGCAGGAAATCCAGTTCAACGACATACGCACCACGCTGCAGGCGTTGATTGCGATTTACGACAACTGCAATTCGCTGCACACCAACGCCTTTGACGAAGCCATCACCACACCGACCGAAGAATCGGTGCGCCGCGCGATGGCGATCCAGCTCATCATCAACCGCGAGTGGGGCCTGGCCAAAAACGAAAACCCCTCACAGGGCGCCTTCATCATCGAGGAGCTGACCGAGCTGCTGGAAGAGGCGGTGCTCAGCGAGTTCGAACGCATTGCCGAACGTGGCGGCGTGCTCGGTGCGATGGAAACCGGCTATCAGCGCGGCCGCATCCAGGACGAGTCCATGCATTACGAAATGCTCAAACACACGGGCGAGCTGCCCATCATCGGTGTCAACACCTTCCGCAATCCGCATGGCGAGCAGGTAGCTGACAAGCTGGAGCTGGCGCGTTCCACCGACGAGGAAAAGCAGAGCCAGCTGCGACGCCTGGAAACCTTCCACGCCCAACATGCCAAAGAGTCACCGGCCATGCTCCAGCGCCTGCAACAGGCGGTGATGGCCAACAACAACGTGTTTGAGGTGCTGATGGACGCGGTGCGTGTCTGCTCACTCGGGCAGATCACCCACGCGCTGTTTGAAGTCGGTGGGCAGTACCGGCGCAATATGTGAGCTGGCGCCGGAAACCGGACCTGTGCAAGGCCGGTGATTCGCGTCATTTGCTATATTATTAATAGCTACTTCGCTTGCCCCATAAGGGCCTGAGGCCAATTTGCATCACCAGAAAAAGTGATGCGCCCCAACCGCTGGAAAAAGCCAGTTTCCGGCACAACCAGGCCCTGGCCAGCTGCGAATCAACCGCCTTTGTGCGGGCGCTTGCCGGGGTTCTTTTTGCTGCGGGTCCAGGAGCCGCGCTCCAGGCTGATCTTCTGGCCACGGCCAGCCGTGCGGGTCATGCCGGGGGCGGGAACAGGTTTTGGGGCGCAAATGTCGGCTTCGACTCTGATTTTCTTGGTCATGGAAAAACTCCGGATTAAATGGGCAGAACCCGTGATTTTAAGCCATGGCGCACCGAGCCGGCCCGCGCGCTGGCGCAAGCGGCGGGCCAGGCCTACATCGCGCCCGGCAAAGGCAGGTTCAGCAGCAGGTTTTGCGGCTTGAGCTTGAGCACCTGCCCGCTGTTCATCATCAGACCCAGGTACACCGGTTTGCCCGCCACGTCGGTGCGCATCTCTTGCGGATCCGCAAAATCGAGACGGAACAGGCTCAGCAGGCGCGCCGAGCGTTCGGGTTCGACCGGGCGGTCTTCGTACAAGTCGTTGAGCAGGGCCGTGGCCTCCACATCCAGCCCCAGATGCCAGCGCCAGGCGGCGTCGTCAATTTTCTGCAGCGGCCGGATGCTCACTGCCACACCCAGAAAGTGTTTTACCCACTTCTCCAGCACCCGGGCCAGTGCCGTCAGGCCGGAGCGCGCGCGCGTCATGGTGAAGACCAGGCCGTGGCTCAGGTCGTTGTTGATTTCGTGCGTCAGGTCGAGCAGGAAGTGGTGCCGCTCGCTGACCTGCCAGTAGTCGGGGGCGTTGCTGTCGGTCAACACCTGCATGTCAATGCTGCGCAGCGGGGCTTTCGCCTCAGCCAGAAAACGGCCGAAGTCGCCGAGTCCACCGGTGTCATTGAGCATGTCCAGCCGGTCGCTGTCGCCGGCCAGCACCTGCCCGTCCTGGGTGGAGATGCGCTGCAGGCGGAACAACATCTCGGCGGCGCGCACTTCATAGGCGTCGGTCACTTCATCGAGCAGGTTGCGCGTGATCGCCTGGGCCAGCAGGTCTATGAACAGCGGCGGGATGCTGATGCTGCCGCTGCGGAACAGGCTGAGGTAATAGGCTTCCAGTGTGCCGGCGTCCAGCAGGCCGTCGCGAAAACGCAGGAACAGGCTGTAGCTGTCGCGTGCGTCCCCGTCCTGCAAGGCCTGCAGCTCGGCCTCGGGCACAGGCCGCATCGGTGCGGCGCTCAGGGCCGCGTGCAGGGCCTGCTCGGCGGCGCAGGACTCGGGCAGCAGCGCGAGCTCGGGTCGGCCCAGGAACAGGCGCAGGTAGTTATCGGTGGGCAACAACCAGCCGCGCGGGTTGCGCTGAAGCTGGTTAAAACCGCTGGAGGGCCAGAAATCTTGCATGGGGGCAATCGTCTCACAGTGCGGGGTTGATCAATTTGCTATTGATTGAATAGCGGGTTGCGCTTATCGGATAAGGGCTGGAGCCCGTTTTTATCTCTCGAACTGTGGGTGAAGTGCTCCATCACCCGGCGTCTGGCGCATGGGGCAACTGTGCGCGGTAACGCTGGGCTTCTTCCTCCAGCCAGCCGCGAAACAGCGCCAGCACCGGGTTGTCCGATTTCTGCTCGGGGTAGATCAGGTAATAACGCCGGTCGCTGATGAAGTCATGTTTTAGCAGCGGCAGCAGCCGGCCCTGCGCCAGCTCTTCTTCAATCAGGAAGCGCGGGATCAATGCCAGCCCCTGGCCGTGGAGGGCCGCTTCCGTCGTCATGGAAAACAGCTCCATGCGGGCGCCCGCCAGGTCGTTGGCGATGCTCAAACCCAGGGATTCAAACCATTGCCGCCAGGCGTAAGGGCGGGTGCTCATCTGCAGCAAGGGCAGATGGGCCAGATCGGCGGCCTGCAAGCTGCGCCGCGTCTTGACCAGCGCCGGGCTGCCGACGGCCACCAGCGGTTCGTCCATCAAAAAGCAGGACTCTGTACCCGGCCAGCCGGCCTCGCCGGCGCCAATCGCCGCGTCCAGCGCGGTATCGGCAAACAAAAACGGCCGGGTGCGCGCCGACAAATGCACCGCCATGCCGGGATAGCGGCGGTAAAAATCCCCCAGCCGGGGCACCAGCCACTTGGCGCCAAAGGTCGGCACCACACCGAGCTCGAGCGCGCCGCCCGCGCCACCTGTGGCCATCAGCGCCAGTGTGTCGCGCTCTACATCGTCGAGGCGGGCGCGTACATTGCGGGCGTAGTTGGTGCCCGCTTCGGTCAGCAGCACGCCGCGTTTGGTGCGCCGGAACAGCTTGACCTGCAGGAAATCTTCCAGCCCGGCAATTTGCCGGCACACCGCGCTTTGCGTGACCGAATGCTCCAGCGCGGCCTGGGTAAAACTCTGGTGCCGCGCGGCCGCCTCAAACAGCGCCAGCGCGGTGGTCGAAGGAATGTTGCGCCGCATGGTCAGCCGCAGTTCTCGGAGTTCTGTTTTTGCACAGTGCTGTTCCAAATAATGGCTTGCCGCAGGCACGCGGCTCATCGTATGCTCTGGCATACGCCCGATTGACACTCATGCCTGAGTTGCGATTTTCGCACACAGCGCATTCCCCCCCACACACCGGAGACACGCATGAACCCTTCCCAGAAAAAAGCCAGCTTCCACTGGGCCGACCCGCTGCTGCTGGACCAGCAGCTCAGCGACGACGAACGCATGGTGCGGGACGCTGCCCACGCCTACTCGCAGGAGCAGTTGGCACCGCGTGTGCTCGAAGCCTTCCGCCATGAAAAAACCGACACCGCGATTTTTCGCGAAATGGGCGCGCTGGGCCTGCTCGGCAGCACCATCCCCGAGGCCTATGGCGGCGCCGGCCTGAACTACGTCTGTTATGGCCTGGCCGCGCGCGAGGTCGAGCGCGTCGACTCCGGCTACCGCTCCATGATGAGTGTGCAGTCCTCACTCGTGATGGTGCCTATCCACGAATTTGGCAATGAAGCCACCAAACAGAAATACCTGCCCAAGCTCGCCACGGGTGAATGGATAGGCTGCTTCGGCCTGACCGAGCCCAACCATGGTTCGGACCCCGGCAGCATGATCACACGCGCCAAAAAAGTGCCTGGCGGTTATGCGCTGACCGGCAGCAAGATGTGGATCACCAACAGCCCGATCGCCGATGTGTTTGTGGTCTGGGCCAAGGACGACGAAGGCGCCATCCGCGGCTTTGTGCTGGACAAGGGCAGCAAGGGCCTGAGCGCCCCGGCGATTCACAGCAAGGTCGGCCTGCGCGCCTCCATCACCGGCGAAATTGTCATGGACGAGGTCTTCTGCCCTGAAGAAAACGCCTTCCCCGAGGTGCGCGGCCTCAAGGGCCCTTTCACCTGCCTGAACTCGGCACGTTACGGCATTGCCTGGGGCGCGCTCGGTGCGGCCGAAGACTGCTTTCACAAGGCGCGTCAATACACGCTGGACCGCAAGCAGTTTGGCCGGCCACTCGCGGCGAATCAGCTGATCCAGAAAAAACTCGCCGACATGGAAACCGAAATTGCGCTGGGCCTGCAGGGTTGTCTGCGCCTGGGCCGCATGAAGGACGAAGGCACGGCCGCAGTCGAGGTCACCTCCATCATGAAGCGCAACTCCTGCGGCAAGGCGCTGGACATTGCGCGCATGGCGCGCGACATGCTGGGCGGCAACGGCATCAGTGACGAGTTTGGTGTGGCGCGCCATCTGGTCAACCTCGAAGTGGTCAACACCTACGAAGGCACACACGATGTACATGCGCTGATCCTGGGCCGGGCCATCACCGGTATTGCAGCGTTCTCCTGAGGCGTCAGGGCTAGTTCCAATACTGTGTACCTGCGAGAATTTGTCATTGCGGGCTTGACCCGCAATCCATGCCTCTTTCGTCAGTACATGGTTAAACGAAGCATGGATCCCGGATCAAGTCCGGGATGACAATTCGGGGACACGGCCTTGAGAGACGGGTATGGGGGCTAGTAGTCGAGCCCGCGCAGCCGCGACACGGTTTGCGGCAGGCCCTGCCAGGCGGGCTGTTCCGGCGCATACCGGCTGCGCATGTAAGCCACCAGCGACTCGATCTGCGCATCATCGAGGCTGTGGCGGAAGGCCGGCATAAAACCGATCTCACGCGCCGCCGGTGCGCGTATGCCGTCCAGCACCACCCGGATCAGGTTGTCGGCGCGCTCGCTGTGCAATTTGCTGTTCAGGCCCAGGGGCACATTGACACCGAGCAGCGTGGGCCCGTTGCCGTCATGGTGGCAGGAGGCACAGGCACCGTTGAACAGGCGTTGCCCCGGTCCCGGCTGCGCCGTCGACAGCTTCTGCGCCGTCAGCACCACCTGCTTGGCCGCCTGTTCACTGGCGGCCTGCGTCACCGGCTGATTAAACGACGAGAGATAACTGGCCATGGCGCGGATGTCCGCGTCGGGCAGCGCCGCCAGCTCTTTGACCACCGGGGCCATCGGCCCGGCGGCAGCGCCATGTTGGGGCGAGTAACCCTGGCGCAGGTAGCGGTACAGCTGGTCGGAAGTCCAGGGCACGGGCGCACGTGAAAGCGCCGTCAGCGCCGGCGCCTCCCAGCCATCGACCACGGCACCCGACAGATAAGCCTGCCCCCCGCGCTCTGCGCCGAGCGAATTGCGCGGTGTGTGGCAGGCGCCGCAATGGCCCAGGCCGTTGACCAGATAAGCGCCGCGGTTCCACTCGGCGGTCTGCGCCGGTATCGGCTGGTAGGCCACAGGCTCATGAAACAGCGCGTTCCAGACCGCCATGAGCGGACGGATGTTGAAAGGAAAGACCAGCTCTGTGGCGGCTGTCTCTGAGCGCACCGCAGGTTGCGCCATCAGCCAGGCGTACAGCGCGGTCAGGTCTTCATCGCTGGTTTTGGCAAAGGCGGTGTAGGGAAAGGCCGGGTACAGGTGCTGGCCATCACGCGAGATGCCCTCGCGCATGGCACGCTGGAAGGCGCTGAAAGACCACAGGCCTATGCCGGTCTGTGCATCGGGCGTGATGTTGCTGCTGAGGACTTTGCCAAAAGGTGTGTCCATGGCCCGTCCACCGGTATTCGGCAGGCCGCCAGGCGCGGTGTGGCACACCACACAATCACCGAGGGCCGCGAGTTGCCGGCCGCGCTCCAGGGTAGCGGCGGTGTAAATCGATGCGCCCCCGGAAACCACGGGGGCGATCGCCGAGCGCCAGCCCAGCAGTGCCGCCGCCAGCCCAAACACGCCGGCGGCCACTGCAGCCGCCCGCGACCAGCCGCCCAGGGAGCGCGGCCAGACCGCGCCTGCAGGCAGCGGCGGCGCGGTACGCTCCTGAATTGATAGCTGCTTGCGCGCATCCTTATTGGGCTGAAGCTCATTTTCTCGATTGGCTTCGAGCGCAGCACGCACCACCTCGGGCGTGAACGGCGGCTGGCGAAAACGCACACCGGTGGCGTCAAAAATCGCATTCGCAATCGCCGCCGTGCCCGGCACCGAGGCCGACTCGCCGGCGCCCAAGGGCGGCTCGCCGGGGCGCGCCATGGTCAGCACCTCGATCACCGGCACATCGCGGAAACTCAGGATAGGGTACGCGCCCCATTCGAGCGCGGCGACCGTGTTGTTGACAGGGTTCAGCGCCACCTGCTCGGTCAGCGCGCGGCTGGTGGTCTGCACCACATTGCCATGGATCTGGTGCTGCACGCCCGCCGGGTTGATCAGGGTACCGGCGTCATGGCCGACCACCACACGCCTGACCTGCACCTCGCCGGTTTTGCGGTTCACCTCCACATCGGCCACCCAGGCGGCCCAGGCCGCGCCGTAACCCGGCCACTTGCTGTGCACATAACGCGCGTAGGCCACGCCCTGGCCGTGCACGATGTCCGAAGCACCCTCCGTATCCGGCGTCTGTTGCGGCTGCGTGTGTTTCTTCCAGCCGGCGCGATCGGCGGTGGCGCGCAGCAGTTCCGTGGCGCGTGGCTCATGCAGGTAACGCAGGCGGAACTCGACCGGATCCACACCGGCGGCGGTGGCCAACTCGTCGATGTAAGACTCATGCGCAAACGAGTTGGGCAGGGCCGACACACCACGCAGCCAGGAGGCGCGCAACATGGGCGCCATGTCGTTGATCGAGACCCGCAGATGGTCGTAGTCGTAAGGCGGTCGCGCACTGCGGTCGCCCATTTCGTAGGCCTGGGCCACCGGCTCTATGGTGCGCGTCAGCAACAGCGCCAGTGTCGGTGCGCCATTGGACGGGTAGGAGGTCTGGAAGTCATAAGCCGCCACAGAGCCGTCGGCATTGAGCCCGCCCCTGACCTGCATCAGCTGCGCCGCGCCCTTGGGCTCCCAGGCATGCTCCTGCTCACGCGTCAGCTGCACCCGTACCGGTGCGCCCACCGCACGCGAAAGCAGGGCGGCATCGGCCGCCACGTCGTCGGCGCAGTTGCGCCCGTAACAACCGGCCGCCTCCATGCGGATGACATCGATATTCACGTCAGGCAGGCCCATCAGCCGCGACAGGTCAGCGCGCAACACATGCGGATTCTGGCTGCCTGCCCATACCGTCAGGCGGTGTTCCGCCGCCGGGCCGCTCCCAAGGCGGGACGCGGCCCCCTCAGGGGGCAGCGAACCACACGAAGTGGGTGAGCGTGGGGGCGATTCAGCCTGCCAGTCGGCGAGCGCGCAAGACGGGCCTATGGATCCGTGCATCTGGTAGGGCCAGACATAGTTGCGCGGCATGAGCTGCGCGGCGCCCGCCATGGCCGCGTCCACGTCACCTTCATCAATGAGCTTGCGCTGCGTGGACGGGTTGGCACGCAGGGCGTTTTCCAGGTTACCGAGGTCGGTCAGGCCAGGCCAGGGCTTCCACGACACACGCAGCTCGCGCAGCGCCTGCTCGGCATGCTCTTCACGCTCTGCAACGATGCCTATGAAATCACGGATCACCACCACCGCGCGTATGCCGGGGATGTGTGCAATCGAGGACTCATCGACGGATTCCAGCGTGTTGCCAATAAAGTCGCCGTGGTCGGCACCGGCATAAGGTGGCCGCAGCACGCGGCCGTGCAACATGCCCGGCACACGCATATCGTGCACAAAAGTCAGCGCACCCGTGGCCTTGGCCGGAATGTCGACGCGCGCCGCGCTGGTGCCGACGATGCGGTAATCGGACGGCGGTTTGAGCGCTGTGTCCGGCGCCAGCAGCAAGGCCACCTGCTGCTGCACCAGCAAGTCGGCATAAGCCACCGAGCGATCATCACCGCCCAGCACCGACACCCGGCCCTCATACACCGTCAGCAAGGCGGGGTCCACCCGCAAGTGGGCTGCTGCCCGCGCCAGCAGCCAGGCCCGCGCCTGGGCCGCCGCTGCGCGCAAGGGCTGGGCATGGATCTGTATCGATGCACTCGCAATGGTCGCGCCCTGATTCGGCGCACGGGTTGTGTCGCCCAGCACCATATGGATGTGATCCAGCGCCACATCCAGCTCTTCCGCCACGATCTGGCTGAGTGCCGTTCGAATGCCGGTACCGAGGTCCACATGGCCGTTGAGCGCGGTCACACTGCCGTCGTCCCAGACCGCCAGCAAAATTTCGACGCCCTCCAGCGGGTTGGCCTGCACCAGCGCCGGCTGGCCCTGCGCCGGCGGTGCCGCGGGAGGTGGCTCGCGCGTGACCAGCAACACACCCGTGGCCGCGTGAAAATCGGCGCGCGTCAAAGGGATGTCGGCGCGGCGGCTCATGGCAAGTCCATTTTTGGCGCGGCCTGCAAAACCAGCTGTGCCGCGCGCTTGACAGCCATGAGAATTTCCAGATGGGTGCCGCAGCGGCACAAATTGCCCGACAACTCGCTGCGTATCTCTTCATCCGACGGGTCGGGCTTGCGCGCCAGCAAGGCCACCGTCATCATGACCATGCCACTGAGGCAGTAGCCACACTGCGCCGCCTGTTCTTCAATAAACGCCTGCTGCACAGGGTGCAGGTCGGTCAGCGACCCCAGGCCCTCCAGGGTCGTGATGGTCCGGCCGGCCACAGCGCTGGCCGGGATCACGCAGGCACGCGCCGCCACCCCGTCAACCAGCACGGTACAGGCGCCGCATTCACCGAGGCCGCAACCGTATTTGGGGCTGTTGAGTTCCAGGTCGTTGCGCAGCAGGTCCAGCAGCGAGGCCTGCGGCGAAACCGCCAGCGAGCGCACCAGCCCGTTGACATGGAAGGCCACGGGCTGCGCTTGCATGACAGCAGAAAACGTGTAGTCGCCGGTCAGGCCAGGTCTTTGGACTGTATGCGTTTGACGCCTTTGGCTGTCATCTGCTTCCAGGCGGCTGCCAGGGAGCCGTTGAGGTCAATCGCGCGGGTGGCGTCTTCGATCACATAGACCTCGAAACCCGCCTTGCGCGCATCCATCGCCGTCCATGCGACGCAGAAGTCGGTCGCCAGCCCGGTCACAAAAACCCGCTTGATGCCGCGCTGCTTGAGGTAACCGCCCAGCCCGGTCGGTGTTTTACCGTCGGCCTCGGTAAAGGCCGAATAACTGTCCACCTCCTGGTGGTAGCCCTTGCGCACAATCACCTGCGCCGTGGGCAATTTCAGGTCTTTGTGCAGGGCGGCGTCGTCGGTGCCCTGCACGCAGTGGTCCGGCCACAGCACCTGGTTGCCGTAGGCGAGTTTTTTGACCTCAAACGGCTTTTTGCCGGCGTGGGCACTCGCAAAAGACGCGTGACCCTTGGTGTGCCAGTCCTGGGTGATCACGATGTTCTCAAAGGCAGCGGCCAGCTGGTTAATCACGGGAACGACCTCTTCGCCGCCCTTGACCGGCAGGGTGCCGCCGGTCACAAAACAGTTCTGCACATCGACCACAAGAAGTGCACTTTTTCCGTCGGGCTTGAGGCCTGCGGCAAAAGCCGCACGGCCCGCCAGGCCGGCGGCGGCCACAAGGCTGGCGCCGGAAAGTACTTTCAACAGGGTTCTGCGATTCGCTGGGTACATGAGAAAATCTCCTTGCAACAGGTTAAAAACTGACAACAACGGGACTAGACACTGAGGTAGGCGCGCCGCACCTCTTCATTGGCCGACAGTTCGGCCATCGCGCCCTCGTAACAGATCTGGCCTTTTTCGAGCACATAGGCCCGGTCTGACACCAGCTCGGCGAAATGCATGTTCTGCTCGGACAGCAAAATACTGACACCCTGCGCCTTGAGCTCCAGAATCATCTGCACCATCTGCTCGACAATCACCGGCGCCACCCCTTCCGAGGGCTCGTCGAGCAAGACCAGGTAGGGATTGCCCATGAGGGTACGCGCCACCGTCAGCATCTGCTGCTCGCCACCACTCATGCGCCCGCCCGGGCGGTCCGGCATTTCGCCCAGATTCGGAAAGAGTTTGAACAGGCGCTCCGGTGTCCAGACCGGCGCTGCGCTGCCGTCCGGCCAGAAGCGCGGCGGCTGGCGGCCGACCTCCAGGTTTTCGGTGACCGTGAGGTCGGTGAAGATGCGCCTGTCTTCCGGTACAAAGCCAAGGCCGCTGCGCGCCGCCTGGTGCGTTTCGCTTTTTGAAATGTCGGCGCCCAGAAAGGACACACTGCCGCTGCGCTTGTCCAGCATGCCGATCAGCGTTTTGAGCGTGGTCGATTTGCCCGCCCCGTTGCGCCCCATCAGGGCCACCACCTCCCCGCGCCGCACCTGCAGGCCGACGTCATACAGAATCTGGGCCGCGCCATACCAGGCACACAGGCCTCTGGTTTCCAGCAGAACGTCTTTGGCAGGCGTCATGACGCAACCTCCTTTTCGAGGACTTTTTTCTCGAAGGTCTTGCCGCTGCCGAAATAGACTTCCTGGACCTTGGGGTGGTCGCGGATCTCCAGCGGTTTGCCTTCTGCAATCAGGCGGCCGCGTGCCAGCACAATCATGCGGTCGGCATAGGCAAACACCACATCCATGCTGTGTTCGGTGAAAAGCACCGCCATGCCACGGTCCAGCACCAGTTGTTTGGTCAGCGCCATCAGGTCGTTGCGCTCTTTGGGTGCCATGCCGGCGGTGGGTTCGTCCATCAACAGCAGTTTGGGCTGGTTCGCCATGGCCATCGCGAGCTCCACACGTTTGACGTCGCCGTAAGCCAGCACACTGCAGGGCCGGTCGGCTTGCGCCTTCATGCTGACCTGATCGAGCAACTCCAGTGCTTCTGCACGTTTGTGCCCAGCTGCCCGGCGCCACATGGCCAACAGTTTGCGGTCTGCCGACAGCAGCGCCATCTGCACGTTTTCCACCACCGTCAGTGATGAAAATGTCTCTGCAATCTGGAAGGTGCGGCTGACACCGAGGCGCCAGATGTCGCGCGGAGCCAGCCCGATCAATTCCTGGCCGCCGAGCTGGATCGAGCCCGCATCGGCGCGCATCTGGCCATTGACCATGTTGAAAGTGGTGGACTTGCCGGCACCGTTGGGCCCGATCAGGGCCAGCAGTTCGCCGGCGGCCAGTTCAAAACTGATGCCGTCCACCGCCTTGACGCCGCCAAAGGACTTGCCCAGGCCGCTGACCTTGAGCAAACTCATGACTGCCCCTCTTTTGCACCGCGCAGCCGCGCCAGCAGCTGCTTGATAAAACCTGCAATGCCCTGCGGGAACAGCAGCACCAGAATCAGGATGATGGCGCCCAGCATGGCGCGCCAGTAGTCGGTGTTGCGCGCCACCGTGTCATGCAGCCAGGTGAAGGTGACCGCGCCGACAACCGGCCCGACCAGGGTCTGCACCCCGCCCAGCAGCACCATGACCAGGCCATCAATGGATTTGCCCACATGCAGGCTTTCCGGGGAAATACTGCCCTTGGAAAAGGCATACAGCGCACCGGCCAGGCCGGCGAATGTGCCTGCCAGCACAAACGCCACCCATTGCAGGCGCTTGACGTCGATACCAATCGCATCGGCGCGCAGCACCGAATCACGCGCCGCCCGCATCGCGTAACCAAAAGGTGAATACAGGATGCGGTGCATCAGCAGCACAGCGCCTGCCACCAGTGCCAGCGTCAGGTAGTAATACATTTTTTTGTCGGCCAGCCATTCCGACGGCCAGACACCGGTCAGCCCGTTGCTGCCACCGGTGAACGCATCCCACTGGTAACAGATGGCCCAGGTGATTTGGGCAAAAGCCAGGGTCAACATCGCCAGGTAGACCCCCGACAGGCGCACGCAGAACCAGCCGTAGACAAAGGCGCCCAGCGCGGCCAGTGCCGGCGCCACCACCAGCGCCACCTCCATGGGCAGATCCAGACCGCGCACCAGCAGCGCGGCACCGTAAGCGCCCAGGCCAAAGTAGGCCGCATGGCCGAAGGAATGCATGCCGGCCGGCCCCATGATGAAGTGCAGGCTGGCTGCAAACAGCACCGCCACCAGCAGGTCGATCAACAGCACGGTGACATAGGGTGACTGCGCGCTGAGCACCGGCATCAGGGCCAGCAAGGCGAGCAGCCCGGCCACGCCATAGTTGTAGAGGCGGTCGGGCGGTCGCAGGGGCTGTTCCGCCGCGCCGGCATGTCGGCTGGGCGCTTGCGGCCGGCCGAACAGGCCCCAGGGCCGCGCCACCAGCACCACGGCCATCACCAGAAACTCCACCACCAGGGTGAGTTTGGAAAACGAAATGCTGACACCCCAGATTTCCACCAGCCCCAGCCAGATGCAGATCGCCTTGAGTTCGGCAATCAGCAGAGCCGCCACATAAGCGCCCGGAATCGAACCCATGCCACCCACCACCACCACCACAAAAGCAGCGCCAATGATGTTCAGGTCCATCTCCAGGTTGGCCGGCTCGCGCGGCAGTTGCAAAGCACCGCCCAGGCCGGCCAGCAAGGCACCGAGCGCAAACACGGCCGTGAACAGCCAGGCCTGGTTCACCCCCAGTGCGCTGACCATCTCGCGGTCCTGCGTGGCGGCACGCACCAGCGTGCCCCAGCGGGTTTTGGTCAGCAGCAGCCAGAGCAGGCCGAGTATCACCGGGCCGGCAACGATCAGAAAAAGGTCATACGACGGAAACTGCCGGCCCAGGATGGAGACCGAACCGGTCAGGCCGGGCGCCCGCGGGCCCAGCAACTCTTCCGGGCCCCAGAACCACAATACGCCGTCCTTGATGACCAGCCCGAGTGCAAAGGTCGCCAGCAGTTGAAACAGCTCGGGGGCGCGGTAGATCCGGCGCAGCAGCAGCACTTCGACCAGCGCGCCCAGCACGCCCACCGCGAGCGCCGCCAGCAGCAAGGCCGGCCAGAAACCTATGCTGCTTCCCAGCGTGGCGACCAGTGAATACGCCACATAGATGCCGACCATGAAAAAAGACCCATGGGCAAAATTGACGATGCGTGTCACCCCGAAGATCAGGGACAGCCCTGCCGCCACCAGAAACAGTGACGACGCTCCGGCCAGCCCGTTGAGCAGCTGGACAATAAAGCCTGAAAAACTCATGAATGACCTTCTGAATACCGCAAAGACAGGCGCTCAAGCAGCGCAGATGGAACAGCCCCGTCAGTCAGACTGGCGCCAGACCCCGCCAACAGGACACGGGGCCCGGCAACTCATGCTGGTGCCGCCTGCTCAGTCGGCGGGCCGCAGTTTTTTGACTTCTGCAGCCGTCGGCTGGAACTTGGCGCCGTCGAGGTAGCGGTAGTCCACCATCACACCCTTGCCACCTTCGTTTTTGGTACGCCCGACATAAGCGCCCATGGTGGACTGGTGGTCTTCGGTGCGATAAACCACGGGGCCAAATGGCGTCATCACCTTCAGGCCGCGGAAAGCAGCAATCATTTTTTCGGTTTCGGTGGATTTGGCTTTTTTCATGCCCTCTGCCAGCGACTTGATGGCGCTGTAACCGACGACGGAGCCAAGGCGCGGATAGTCCTTGTATTTGCCGTGGTAGGCCAGAAAGAAGGCCTTGTGTTCAGGGGTCTGGATGCCGTACCAGGGGTAACCAGTGACGAACCAGCCGTTCGGCGTTTCTTCCTTCAGCGGATCGAGGTACTCGGGTTCACCGGTCAGCAGGCTGACCACCTGCCGCCCCTGGAACAGGCCGCGTGTGTTGCCTTCGCGCACAAACTTCGACAGGTCGGCGCCAAACAACACGTTGAAGATGGCGTCCGGCTTGGCGTCGGCCAGCGCCTGCACCACGCTGCCGGAGTCCACCTTGCCCAGAGGCGGCGCCTGCTCGGCGACAAACTCCACATCCGGTTGCGCGGCTTTGAGCAAAGTCTTGAAACTGGCTGCGGCAGACTGCCCGTATTCATAGTTGGGGTAAACCACGGCCCAGCGTTTTTTCTTCATCGCTGCGGCCTCTGGCACCAGCATGGCCACCTGCATATAGGTCGAGGCGCGCAGGCGGAAAGTGTAGCGGTTGCCGTTTTGCCAGACGATTTTGTCGGTCAGCGGTTCTGCCGCCAGGAAGAAAAACTTTTTCTGCTTGGCAAAGTCTGTCAATGCCAGGCCGATGTGCGACAGGAAGGAGCCCGTCAGCACATCGACCTTTTCGCGCGACACCAGCTCTTCAGCGGCGCGCACAGCCTCGCCGGGATTGGCGTTGTCGTCACGCACAATCAGCTCGACTTTTTTGCCGTTGATGCCGCCGGCTGCGTTGATTTCCTCCACCGCCAGCTCCATGCCCTTTTTGTAGGGCTCCAGAAAGGCCGGCTGCGCCTTGTAGCTGTTGATCTCGCCTATCTTGATGACACCTTGCGCATGAACCGCACTCAGCGGCACCAGGGCCAGAACAGCCGCAGCGCCCAGCATCTTGTATTGCATTTTCATAAAAACTCCTGCTTTGTCGTGGATCGGATTGATGGGTGATGCGCCCCGCCTAGCGGAGCCCATCCTCGCCTTTGATGTCGTGGATCTGCAAGCCGCCCACGCGCGGGAGAGGTCGGCCGCTGTCGGTTACCACGACAGCCACCACTATTTCATGGGCACGCGGCGCATCGGACACCCGCGCCTCCATCGCATCAAAATGACTGCGCACAAAAGCGGCGTCCTTGTGCCCCAGTGGCACGTCGATGGCCGTACCGAGCCCGCCCCTTTTTTTGCTGGACGGCACCAGCGCCGCACCTTTTTCCACCGCCAGACGCAAGGGCGCACCGAGTTTGGGGTGCAGGATCGCGGCCGCATGTTCGAGCTCACCGGCCTCACCAACAATCGCGGCCTTGCCATAACTCTGTGCCTGTCCCGGTGAAATACCCAGGGCCTGCACACACTTGTTGCCCAGCAGGCCACCGAGCTCTTCACCGATGGCGATCAGCTCGTCCAGATTTTCGGTGTAAGACCCGGCCAGAGGATTGTGAATCACGGCCATGGCCAGCGCCCGTCGTGTCGGCGGGTCTATCGTTTTGCCCATTTCCATGCGGGTCTCATCGACCTGCACAATGATTTTCCGGATGCTCGCTGTCATATGGCTGTCCTGGTGAAGGGTCGTGGCGGCGCCGCTCAGCGCAAACCGTTCCATTGGCTGATCGCGCTTGCCGCCAGTCCGGCCACCCGCGCATGGATGCGCGGACCGGTGCTCATGGCAAGGATAAACACAATTTCGTCCGCCAGCGGCGCGCCGGGGACCCGCACCTCGATGGCGTCAAAGTGGCTGCGCACATAAACCGCATTGACATGGGTCAGCGGTACATCCAGCGCCGTGCCGGGTGCACCGACTTTTTTGGTCGAAGGCACGATGGACAGGGCGTTGCCCGGCTGCCCGGTTTTTTCCCCGCCCTGCCCTTTGGCATAGGCCTTGGGGTCGCCTTTCCAGCCCAGCAGTTCGCGCATCGCGTAACCACCGGGCACATGCCAGAGCGCGCCGTGCTCGAGCTCGCCCGCCGCACCGACAATGGCGCCCTTGCCATACCCCTCGATACGTTCGGCGGGAACGTTCATCGCGGTGCGCAGCTTGCGCGCCATCTCCAGGCCGACCGGGTCCAGCGCCGCCATCATGGGCAGGATGTCGGGCTCATAACGCCCGGCGAAGGGATTCGTCAACACAACACCCACCGCGCCACGCAGCAGCGGCACCGGGCCGACTGGCCCGAATTCGTGCAGGATCTCTTCAACGTGCGTGAAGATACGCCGTATTTCAATCATCGCTGTGTGCCCATCGGTTTCATTAAGCAAATACCGAACCAACTTGCGGATTGCTGTGCCGGTTTTCGAATCTGCCCATGGCCGCAGTATCGGTGCTGGCGACCTGATTCTGGCAAACCAGCGCCGCCGACCAGATCAGGCCGGCTGCGCGCAGCGCCTGGGCACGCCACAAACCGGCCTCCAGGGCCTGCTGCACCAGCGCGGGAGCCAGGGGCGGAACATCGACCGTGACCGGCAAGCCCCCCAGATCGCTGTTGTCCTTGAGCTCGCAAGCCGGACGCCGCAGGATACGTGCATCGGGCACATCGACCGCATTGGCAATCACGGTCGCGGCCGCATCAGCCTCAGCGGCGGTACGCGCCAGAACCGTGACGCTGTCGGCAATACCCATGGAAAAACTGCGCCCGCGCCAGCCGCTGGTGGCGACGCCACGCACCGGCAGGGGGCTGGAAACTTCAAACGCGCCATCGGTGCGAATGCCGGCTTGCAGCTCCTGGCTGTCGAGCCGTGCGATATCGGCATACAACCCGATACGCACCGATTGTCCGGGCGCCAGATGCAGGGCAATGTCACCGCCGTTGTTGACCCAGGCCCGGGTCACGCCGTCACGGTCATAACTGGCGATCAGTTCCTGGGCCACCGAACCAGCCACTGCCGCCATCGGCGTGATGAAAGCGTTTTGATAAGGCTGGCAGGCTTGCCACATGCGTCTGGCAACCGGGCCCCGCAGCAGGCAGTTGCCCTGCACAGGGAGCTGCAACAGCGCGAGTTCTTCCACAAGCTCCCCCAGAATGCCGCGAAAGCGCAGCCAGGCATGCTCATGTGCAGCGTCCACCGACTTGGGATTGCCATTGGCACCGATCACGATATCGATGGGGCCATGCTGCAAATGCCAGCGGCCATCGGGTAAACGTTTTCGGTGGGCGTCCATGTCAGCCGAGCAGGGGCGGACGCCCCAGAGGCCAGGGATTGGCCGCAGGCAATGCGGCCCAGGCCAGGGCCGACGGCGCGCCTTCGTTGTGCCATGCACCGAGGCGCAGTGCTTGCGCCAGCGTGCGCACATGGTCCATGTGACCCCCGAGCGCACGGTAGTCGTCGAGCTTCATGCTGAACTCTATCGGTGCCACGATGGCCGGGGTGGGCACGGTGCCAAAACTGTTGTCCGGCATGCGCATGACATCGGCCATCACGGTGATGCCGCCGCCGGGCCAGACATAAGCCGGCGCACCGCCGCAGGTCACATTGACCAGCGCGGCCTTGATGGCGCGCGTCAGCAACACCGGGTTTTCGGTGACGCCGGCGCGCAGGCTGCCGCCGGCCCCGCCCAGAAACAGCACGGTAGACAGCGAGGGTTCGCAGTTCTCGCCGATACGCGCCACGATGTGAGCCACCGCCGCCGGCATGTCCTGCTCAACCGGGTGCAGGTCGTCATTGAGCACATACCAGCCCGCGTGTTCACCGGTGGTGGATGTCATCAACAGCCGCAGGCCCGGCCAGGCCACGCCCGGGTCCCAGCTTTCAATGATGGACAGCGGATCGGCGATATCGGTGCCGCCCCAGCCGGTGCCGGGATTGGCCACCTGGAAATACCGGCCCGGGGTCGATTTGCGGCCACGCATCTTGATGCCTGACGCGCGCATGTCCAGGCAGCGGCCGGCCTGGTGTTCGGTCAGCACGCCGGTGATGTGGTCGTCCACCACCACCACCTCATCGAGCAGGCCGAAAAACTGTTTGGCAAAAATGCCAATGGTGGCCGAGCCACAGCCAACCCGCATGCGCCGCTCTTCCACCCCATTGACAATCGGCGCCCTGCCCGCCTGGATCACGATCTGCGAGCCGCCGTCAATCGTGAACTCCACCGCCTGCTTGTTGCCCAGCGACTGCATCATGTCCATGGTCACGCGGCCCTCTTTTTTGCTGCCGCCGGTGAGGTGGTGCACGCCGCCCAGCGACAGCATCTGCGAGCCATACTCGGCGGTCGTCACATGGCCCACCACCTCGCCCTTGCAGCGGACATTGGCCTGCTCGGACCCGAGGAATCGGTCGGTGTCAATTTTGACCTTGAGGCTGCAGTAACTGAAGATGCCCTCGGTGACAACGGTGACCATATCGACGCCCTCTACCTGCGACGACACGATGAAGGGAGCGGGCTTGTAGTCGGGGTAGGTGGTGGAGGAACCGACGCCGGTGACAAACACCTCATTGGCCAGCAGCAAATCGCCATCCCAGACCGCCTGGGCCGGCGGCACTCCTTCAGCACCAGCCACCGCGGCCGTCGCGCGGCCGGCAAAAGGCAGCACCCGCGGCTCGTCATCGAGCAGGGTACGGCGCAGCAAAAGCACCGGATCGACCCGCACCAGGGTGCCGCCGTGGTTGGCGTAACGGTCACAGGCACCACTTCGGCCATCAGAAATCTGGCACAGCACGGGGCAGGCGTTGCACTCGATCTTTTCGCTGGTCATGCGCTCATTGCGCGGTCGGGCTTTTTCCAGCACCTGCGCAAACGCGGGCGACTCCATGCCTGGCAAGCCGTCAGTCTTGGTATGTTCCGTCATGTTTGCGCGTGTTGTGGGGTCAAGCTGTTCATTCTGGTGCATCGGCACCCATGTAGTGCATACTTAATCAATATGTTGCGTTCGCTACATTTAAAATTACTGTAGCGCATGTGAATTTTTGACGCAATAGGATTTGCATGCAGCGTACAATTTATTTTCAGAAACCCACAGACCCTCACCACCGAACACCACCATGAGCGCTTTCAACGAAGAGACAGTCCTGTCCGTGCACCACTGGACCAACAAGCTGTTCACCTTCACCACCACCCGGGATACCTCGCTGCGTTTCAGCAACGGCCATTTCACCATGATCGGCCTGCGTATCAATGACAAACCGCTGCTGCGCGCCTACAGCATCGTCAGCCCGAACCATGAGGAACACCTGGAATTCCTCAGCATCAAGGTGGCCGACGGCCCCCTGACCTCGCGCCTGCAACACATCAAGGTCGGCGACAAGATCATCGTCGGCCGCAAACCGACCGGCACGCTGGTGATCGACTACCTGCTGCCGGGCAAACGCCTGTACCTGCTGTCCACCGGGACCGGCCTGGCGCCTTTCATGAGCATCATCCGCGACCCCGAGACCTATGAGCGCTTCGAGCAGATCGTGCTGGTGCACGGCGTGCGCCAGGCCGATGAGCTGGCTTACCACGACCTGGTGGTGGAGCACCTGCCGCAGCACGAGTTTCTGGGCGAACTGATCTCCAGGCAGCTGCTGTATTACCCCACGGTGACGCGCGAAAGTTACCGCAACATGGGACGTGTGACCGATCTGATGGAAAGCGGCAAGATGTTTGAAGACCTCAAGCTGCCGCCACTCGACCCGGTCAGCGACCGCGTGATGATTTGCGGCAGCCCGGGCATGCTCAAGGACCTCAAACACATGCTCGAAAAACGCGGCTTCGCGGAGGGCAACACCTCCAAGCCCGGCGACTTTGTGATTGAGCGTGCTTTCGCCGAACAATAGGCCGGGCAGCGCGGCTCCTGCATGACCACCAAAACCCCGGTTTCACGCTCTCCAGCGGTGCGGCTTGCTGCGGCCAAGCGCCCCGGTGTGCGCGAGCAGGCCGCACAGGCGACGCGTGACAACATCCTGCGCGCCGCCACCCGGGTGTTTGCGCGTTACGGTTACGACGGCGGCAGCGTGGAAAAAATCTCGCGCTCGGCCAAGTCTTATGACCGGATGATTTATTACTACTTCGGCAGCAAGGAAGGCCTGTTCATCGAGGTGCTGGAAGACATGTACCGGCGCATGAACGATGCCGAACTTGCGCTCGATCTGGACATCGACCAGCCGGTGGAATCGCTCCAGGACGTGATCCGGTTTGTGGTGACGTACTACAGCAAAAACCCGGAGTTCATCACCCTGCTGAACACCGAAAACCTGCACCGGGGCAAACACATTGCCAAGTCGGCGCGCGCCAGGGAATACTCCTCACCGGCGATTGCCATCATCCGGCAACTGCTGGAAAGCGGGGTCGCCAAAGAGGTCTTCCGCGCCGATGTCTCTGCGCGCAATGTCTACCTGCTGATTGCAGCAACCGGTTATTTCTACATCTCCAACCGCCACACGCTGTCGGCCTTTCTCGGTGAAGACCTGCAGGCACCCGAAGCACTGGCGCAATGGCAGGACTTCATCATCAGCACCGTGCTGCGCACCGTGATGTGCCAGCCTTAGCAGAAAGACTCCCATGGCAGAAGCAGCAGCAAGCGGAAAATCGGGCAAAGTGGTCATCACCAACATCGGCTTGCTGCTGTCGGGCGACATTGACCAAGCCATCCTGGACGCCGACACCATTGTTGTCCACGACGGACTGATCGTCGCGGTCGGCAAGGCCAAAGACTGCGACATGGCCCATGCACAAACCGTGATCGATGCGCACCAGACCTGTGTCGCCCCCGGTCTGATTGACAGCCATGTACACCCCGTTTTTGGCGACTGGACACCGCGCCAGAACCAGATTGGCTGGATCGATTCGACCATGCACGGTGGCGTCACCACCATGATCTCGGCCGGCGAGGTGCATCTGCCCGGGCGCCCCAAGGACATCGTCGGTCTCAAAGCCCTGGCCATCACCGCGCAGCGCGCGTTTGACAATTTCAGGCCCGGTGGTGTCAAGGTACTGGCGGGGGCACCCATCATTGAAAAAGGCATGGTGGAACAGGACTTCAAGGAATTGGCTGAAGCCGGCGTCGGCCTGCTCGGCGAGGTGGGCCTGGGCTCGGTCAAGGCCGGTTATGAAGCCAAGGAGATGGTGGCCTGGGCGCGCAAGTACGGCATACAGAGCACCATCCACACCGGTGGCCCGTCGATTCCGGGCTCGGGACTGATTGACAAGGACGTGGTGCTGGAAGCCGATGCCGATGTGATTGGCCACATCAACGGCGGGCACACCTCTTTGTCCGAGAACCATGTTTGCGAACTCTGCGAAAAATCCTCGCGCGCGATCGAGATTGTCCACAACGGCAACGAAAAAGTCGCGATTGCCGCCGCTCAGGCGGCGCTGCAGCTCAAATGCCCGCACCGCGTGATCCTGGGCACCGACGGCCCGGCCGGATCGGGTGTACAGCCGCTCGGCATGCTCAGGCTGATCGCGCTGCTATCGAGCCTGGGCAACATTCCGGCGGAGCTGGCCTTCTGTTTTGCCACCGGCAACACGGCGCGGATCCGCAAGCTCAACTGCGGGCTGATCGAGGTCGGCCGTGATGCCGATTTTGTGTTCATGGACCGGGCGCAACACACAGCCGGCCGCGACCTGCTGGACAGCGTGCAGCGCGGCGACATCCCCGGTGTCGGCATGGTGATGATTGACGGCATCGTGCGTTGCGGGCGCAGCCGCAACACCCCGCCGGCGACCACCATCCCCAGCGTTGTGACCCACGCCTGAAACCGGGCACGCAAGGACATGCCGCAATTTGCTTCGCCGACCCGCGATGAACTCGCTTTGCTGGAACCGCTGGAGCGGCTGGGCCTGGCCGACATCGTGCTGGTCGCCACCGCGCAGCAGGCCGAAGATGCCTGGAAGTGGCTATCGGCCAGCCCCGTTCTCGGTTTCGACACCGAATCCAAACCGACTTTTTTCCGCGACCAGGTGTCCGAGGGTCCGCATGTGGTGCAACTGTCCACGCTGGAACGGGCCTGGGTGTTCCAGCTTGTTGATGCGCGCTGCCGCGAGGTGGTGGCGGCCGTGCTCGAGGCCGAACACATCACCAAGGTCGGCTTCGGCCTGGCCGGCGACCACACGCAGATCCGCCGGACCCTGGGCGTGGAGCCGCGCAATGTGCTGGACCTCAACGTCGTCTTCCGCAAAAAAGGTTACGCCAAAGAAATCGGCGTGCGCGGTGCGGTGGCGGTGCTGTTCAATCGCCGCTTCCTGAAATCGAAAAAAGCCACCACCTCCAACTGGGCCAATCGCCAGCTCAGCGAAAGCCAGCTGGTCTACGCCGCCAACGACGCCTGGGCGGCCATGCGGGTGTTCGACGCGCTGGGTTTGCCATCGGGCCAAGCGCGTGAATACTGAGCGATGACGCTCTCTACCGCAGATAACTGATTCTCGTGGCTATCGCAGCCATATTGGCAAGCATGGTCTGCACACGCAGACCATGCTTGCCAGACCACCAACCGGTGTCAGGCGCCGAACAGGCCCTGGATAATGTCCACGATCAGGTTGTTCTGCTGTTGCACCAATACGATGTCCCCGCCGATGCGGGTATAGCGGTAGCCGTAAGGTGCAGGCGGTAGTTGCAAAATGACGGGCTGGGGCACCGAGTAGGTTGTCACACCACGCGGAATGGGCTGTCCAACAGCCCAATTGCGTGCCTGGCCTGGGGGCATGCAGCCATTGTTCTTCTTGGCCAAGCCTGGAGGGCATTTTTTGCCGTTCGAATAATTTTGCACGTAGTACTGGCGCACAACCGTTCGGTGCTGGTCGTTGAAGTAGGTACCAGCCTGGATTTCCTTGCGCTCCCGCTTGTCAGCCTTGGCGTGCTCCTTGGATTCGTGCTTCTGGGCGTGTTTGCCCTTGCCTTTTCCACCATGATCGTCATCGTCCTTTCCCTTTGACAAGGCAGGCCCGGCAAGCATGGCTGCGGCGATGGCCAATGTCAGGATGCGGGTTTTGGATAAAAAATGGGTCATGGCGTGTTTCCTTAAAGCCGTGATTGGCTTGTGACCAGCTTGTCACGTGTTCTTACGCGACGGCGTAGGATTTGAATCCCTGGGGAGGTAGGCCAGCGACGTCAGCAATTCTTGAAGGCCCTTTAAAACAGTCAGCGGCAATCGGTCGCAGAGCATCGCGTCGTCGCCAAGGGACAAATGCGCTCGCGACGGATGGGCACCGTGTCCTAGTCCACCCCAAAACGCTGCATAAACGCCGAGCAGAATTGAACGCTGCCGGTGATGGACACAGTCAGCACATGCCAGGGCGATGACGCGCCATCGGACTGCTCCTGCCGGTCGAAATCCCACTCGCCGCCCTCGTCCAGCGGCGCGCGCTGTCCGGCGAACACTGTGTGGGCCCAGTCCAGCACTTGCGCGATTTCAGCATGCACCGCATCAAGCTGCGCCTGCCGCACCGAAGCCATGGCCTCAAAAGTACCAGCGCCCAGGGCATCCTCGCTGTACTCAAAGTCGAGGAACTGCAGACTCATTCGCCAGCTTCGGGGTCCTGTGCCGGCGTGTCACTGCCCTCGCCATCCAGCGGACGGGGCCGGTGCGTGCGCCGGCCCTCTTTGGCCAGCAGCTCGAGGTAAAAAGAATCAGCACCGTCTTTGGCGGCGGCATCGACCAGCGGCAGGATGGTGGCGAAATGCACGACCTCCGCCGTTTCCGCGTTGGCTCCGAAGCGGCAATCAAAATCCCAGAAATCCACGCCCTCGGGCAGCGGCACGCGGCGCTGGCGCTTGACGTATTTGCGGATGTCGTGTTTGACCGCATCCAGCACGCGGTCACGGTTTTTGCCTTCGATGTTCAGCTTGAATGTCTTTTTCACGGATGCCTTTGAGTCGGTCTGCGTCCGGGGCCTGAAAAGGGCCGGTTCGCCATCCATCGATTATGCGGCTTGCCCTGCGCGGCACCGGGCCGGCTGGGCTTAAACTGGCTGGTTGCAAGACCTGCTCAGGCCCTTGCCACCCCACAAAGTCCCGTTCATGCCATTTTCCTCCCTGGGCTTGTCCCCCGCCCTGCTGCGCGCCGTCAGCGCCAGGGCCTTCCTGAGCCCCACCGCCATCCAGGCGGCCGCCATTCCCGCCGTGCTGCAGGGCCGCGATGTACTGGCCTCGGCGCAGACCGGTTCGGGCAAAACCGCTGCCTTTGCGCTGCCGCTGCTGCAGTTGCTGCAGCAGGCGCCCAGCGAAAAACCACGCCGTGTGCGCCTGCTGGTGCTGGTGCCCACGCGCGAGCTGGCGGCGCAGGTCGGCGAGGAAATCCGCAGCCTGGGCCAGCACCTGCCGCAGGCGCTGAAGATCGCTGTGGTGTTCGGCGGCGTGTCCATCAACCCGCAGATGATGCATCTGCGCGGCGGCGCCGATATCGTGGTGGCCACGCCGGGCCGGCTGCTGGACCTGGCCGACCACAACGCGGTGCTGCTGTCAGGCGTCGCGGCACTGGTGCTCGACGAGGCCGATCGCCTGCTGGACCTGGGCTTTGCCGAGGAACTGGGCCGCATCCTGGCGCTGCTGCCGGCGCAGCGGCAAAACCTGTTTTTCTCGGCCACCTTTCCGCCGGCCGTACAGGCACTGGCACAAGGCCTGTTGCGCGAACCGGTGCACATCGATGCGCCGGCCGAGCCCGAGGGTGAACCCGACATCATGCAACGCGCGATCGCGGTGGACCCGGGCCGGCGCACGCAGTTGCTGCGGCACCTGATCACACAAAACGGCTGGCGCCGCGTGCTGGTGTTTGTGGCCACCAAACATGCCGCAGAAATGGTGGCGGACAAATTGCGCAAGGCCCGCATCAACGCCGAGCCCTTTCACGGCGAGCTGAGCCAGGGCAAACGCACGCAGGTGCTGGCCGACTTCAAGGCCTCCCGGCTCAAGGTGGTGATCGCCACCGACGTGGCCTCGCGCGGCATCGACATCGCGCAGTTGCCGGTGGTGCTGAACTACGACTTGCCGCGCTCGGTGCAGGACTATGTGCATCGCATAGGCCGCACTGGCCGCGCCGGCGAAAGCGGTCTGGCCCTGAGTTTTGTCAGCGTCGACACCGAGGCGCACTGGCGCCTGATTGAAAAACACCAGCAGCTGCAGCTGCCGCGCGAGCAGATCGCCGGCTTTGAACCGCTGCGGGTGGCCCCGGCAGAAGCACCGTCCACAGGCGGCATCAAGGGCAAGCGGCCCAGCAAAAAAGACAGGCTGCGCGCAGCAGCAAGCGGTCTTTAGCCTGGCGCTGCCACCCTGGCGCTCACGCTGGTCATCGCATAACCCTTTTCGCTGATCTGCTCTTCCAGCCGGGCAATGGCGTATTTGCCAAGCTGCTCGGCCTGTGCACCGCCTTCGATACCCCGCGCCTCGGACTCCCAATCGCTGTTGGTCGCCTCCTCTGGAATGAGCCGCCCCTCGGGCACGGCCAGGTAGGAATAACGATGGCCTGATTCGGCCCGGCGGTAAATATCCAGTCGCATGTTTGCTCCTTCGCAGGGTTTGGCAGACTCACACCTTATCGCCCTTGGGCACCGGCGTCCAGAAGAAACCCGCGTCATCGGCCCGAAACGCCGCCAGCACTTCGTCCCGCGCCTCCAGTTACTCTACTTTTGATAGCTGCTTTCGCCCGTCAAACAAGGGCCGGAGGCCAATTTGATGCACAAGCCGGTGAACACCGCCGGGGCTCTGGCAGACACGCAGGCGACGCGCGGCAGGCGCGTGACGCGCTAAGCTGCGCCGCAAACATGTACCAGCACACAACCCTAAAGGAGCCCCTCATGAACGATCTTTTCTCACTCCAGGGCCGCAGCGCACTGATCACAGGCAGCTCGCGCGGTATTGGCCGCATGATGGCCGCCGGTTTTCTGGCGCAGGGTGCCCGTGTGTACATTTCGGCGCGCAAGGCCGCCGCCTGCGACCAGACCGCCAGAGAGCTCTCCAGCCTGGGGCACTGCGTCAGCCTGCCTGCCGACGTGTCCACCGCCGAAGGTATTGCCGCGCTGGTCGCGGCTTACACCAGCCACGAACCCCAGCTCGATATCCTGGTCAACAACGCAGGCGCAGCCTGGGGCGCGCCGTTTGACGAGTTCCCCGAAAGCGGCTGGGACAAGGTGGTGGACCTGAATCTCAAAACACCGTTTTTCCTGACGCAGGCGCTGGCGCCCCTGCTGCGCAAGGCCGCAGCGCAGCGGCCCGCCAAGGTCATCAACATCGCGTCCATAGACGGCATTTCTGTCAATGCCATGGAGACCTATTCCTATGCGGCCAGCAAGGCCGGCCTGATCCAGCTGACACGGCGCATGGCGCTGCGCCTGATAGCGGACAACATCGTGGTCAGCGCGATTGCGCCCGGGGCTTTTGCGTCAGACATGAACAAGGATGCCCGCGACCACGGTGAGGCGGTCGCCGCGCGCATTCCCGCGGGACGCGTCGGGCAGGACGCCGACATGGCCGGTGCGGCGATTTACCTGGCTTCGCGTGCAGGCGACTACGTGGTCGGATCCACCCTGGTGGTCGATGGCGGCGTGACCCATGCGCGTTGATGGAGCACGCCACTTTTCAGACGCCAAACCAGAGGCCGGCGCCACTTGCATTTCCTGACAAAAATCTGACTCCCTGACTGGTGCAACCGCAAGTAAAACTACCTAAGTCCTAACCCGCTCACCCGGGACAACGCAACTCGTTAGCATCCAACTCTCTGAGACGGGCTTGTCTGCCCGCCATCTTCATGTCTGCCAGCCGGAGAGCAATTTGTCAGCGGAGTTCATTCTTGAAACGCAGGGCTTGACCAAGGAATTCAAGGGCTTTGTCGCCGTCAACCAGGTGGACCTGAAAGTCCAGCGCGGCCACATCCACGCGCTGATCGGTCCCAATGGCGCGGGCAAAACCACTTTCTTCAACCTGTTGACCAAATTCCTGCACCCCACCGCAGGCACCATCCTGTTCAACGGCACCGACATCACCACCGAAAAGCCCGCACAGACAGCGCGCCGCGGCATTGTTCGTTCGTTCCAGATCTCTGCGGTGTTTCCGCACATGACCGTGCTCGAGAACGTGCGCGCCGCACTGCAGCGCAACCTGGGCACCTCGTTTCACTTCTGGAAAGCCGAAAGTACGCTGTTTCACCTGCATGGCGAGGCCCGGCGCCTGCTCGCGCAGGTCGACCTCCAGGACTTTGCCGACGAGCTGACGGTCAACCTGCCTTATGGCCGCAAACGCGCGCTGGAGCTGGCCACCACGCTGGCACTCCAGCCCGAACTGATGCTGCTGGACGAACCCACGCAGGGCATGGGCCACGAGGATGTGGCGCGCGTGACCCAGCTCATCAAGAAGGTGTCCACGGGGCGCACCATCCTGATGGTGGAACACAACATGAGTGTGGTCGCGTCGATTGCCGACCGCATCACCGTGCTGCAGCGCGGCGCCATCATTGCCGATGGCCCCTATGCGGAGGTGTCCAGGAACCCGCTGGTGATCGAGGCCTATATGGGCACCGCGAATACCGAATTGCAGGGAGCGCACTAGATGACCAAAGAGCTCCTGAAAATCGAAAACCTGCACGCCTGGTATGGTGAATCGCACATCCTGCATGGCGTCAACCTGACGGTGCATGAAGGCGAAGTGGTGACCCTGCTGGGACGCAACGGCGCCGGCCGCACCACCACCATGCGCGCGATTGTGGGTCTGACCGGCAGCCGCAAAGGCTCCATCCGCATCCAGGGCGAAGAAACCATCAAGCTGGCACCGCACAAGGTGGCGCACCTGGGCGTCGGTTATTGCCCCGAGGAACGCGGCATTTTTGCCAGCCTGACGGCCGAAGAAAACCTGATGCTGCCACCCACCATCGCGCCTGGCGGCATGAGCCTGGGCGAGATCTACGCCATGTTTCCGAACCTGAAAGAGCGTGCCTCCAGCCCCGGCACACGGCTGTCGGGCGGCGAGCAGCAGATGCTGGCGGTTGCACGTATTTTGCGCACCGGCGCACGCCTGCTGCTGCTCGATGAAATTTCCGAAGGCCTGGCGCCGGTGATTGTGCAAAAGCTGGCCGAGATGATCCTGACCCTCAAGGCCAAGGGTTACACCATCGTGCTGGTGGAGCAGAACTTCCGCTTTGCAGCGCCGCTGGCTGACCGGTTTTACGTGATGGAACACGGCACCATCGTGAAACAGTTTGCACAAAACGAGCTGACCCAGAACATGGGCATGCTGCAGGAATACCTGGGCGTGTAAGCCCGCGCCCGGCTGCATCCACCACCGTTTTCGCTTTTCGATCCCAACCAACCAGGAGACCCCATGAAACTCAAAACCCTAGTCGCCGCACTGGCCATCGGCTTTTCTGCCGCAGTGTCTGCACAGAACACCGGCCCCGTGAAAATCGGCTTCATTACCGACATGTCCAGCCTCTACGCCGACATCGACGGCCCGGCCGGCGGCGAAATGATCAAGTGGGCGGCACAGGATTTCGGCGGCAAGGTGCTGAACCGTCCTATCGAAGTGCTGACCGCCGACCACCAGAACAAGGCCGACGTGGCCAGCTCCAAAGCGCGCGAATGGATAGACAAGGACGGCCTGTCCATGCTGATGGGCGGCACCAGCTCGGGCACCGCGCTGGCCATGTCCAAGGTCGCGTCCGAGAAGAAGCGTCCCTTCATCGTCGTCGGCGCCGGCTCGGCCCGCCTGACCAATGAAGACTGCTCCCCCTACACCGTGCATTACGCCTACGATACCGTGGCACTGGCCAAGGTGGCCGGCTCCGCGCTGGTCAAGGCCGGCAACAAGAACTGGTTCTTCCTGACCGCTGACTACGCCTTCGGTTACTCGCTCGAAGGCGATGCATCCACCGTGGTCAAGGCCAACGGCGGTACCGTGGCTGGCGCCGTGCGCCATCCGCTCAATGCCTCGGACTTTTCGTCCTTCCTGCTGCAGGCACAAAGTTCCAAGGCGCAAATTCTGGGCCTGGCCAATGCCGGTGGTGACTTCACCAACGCGATGAAAGCCGCCAAGGAGTTCGGCATCAACAAGACCATGAAGGTCGCCGGCTTGCTGGTGTTCATCAACGACGTGCACAGCCTGGGCCTGTCCAATACCCAGGGCCTGCAACTGGCCGACAGCTGGTACTGGAACCAGGACGACGCATCGCGCAAGTTTGCCAAACGCTTCTTTGACAAGTACAAACGCATGCCGTCCAGCCTGCAGGCCGCCGACTACTCGGCCGCCATGAACTACCTGAAGGCCGTGCAAACCGCTGGTACCACGGACGCCGACAAGGTCATGGCCACGCTCAAGGGCATGAAGATTGACGACTTCTACAACAAGGGCCAGATCCGCGCCGACGGCCGCATGATTCACGACATGTACCTGTTTGAAGTGAAAGCCGCTGCAGACTCCAGCACGCCATGGGACTACTACAAAACGGTTGCCAAGGTACCCGGCGAGCAGGCTTTCACCACCGTGGCTGAATCCAAATGCGCCCTGCTGAAAAAGTAAGCCGGGCATAAAACTGGAAGACAAAGCGGCTGGCCGACCAGCCGGCCGCTTTTTTTAGATGAACTGAACGGCCTCCATGGAAATTTTCGGTATTCCCCACCAGGCTTTTCTGGGCCAGCTGCTGCTGGGCCTGGTCAATGGCGCGTTTTACGCCATGCTCAGCCTTGGGCTGGCTGTCATTTTTGGCCTGCTGGGCATTGTGAACTTTGCGCACGGTGCCCTGTACATGCTGGGCGCGTTTGCCGCCTGGATCATGCTCGACAAGCTGGGCATCAACTACTGGATGGCGCTGGTGCTGGCGCCGCTGACGGTGGGTGCGATTGGCGTGGTGATAGAGCGGCTTTTCCTCAAACACCTGTACAAGCTCGATCACCTGTACGGCCTGCTGCTGACCTTTGGCCTGTCGCTGATTCTCGAAGGCATTTTCCGCGAGCTGTACGGTGTATCCGGCCAGTCCTATCCCGTGCCCGAGCTGCTGTCGGGCGCCACCAACCTCGGCTTCATGGTCCTGCCCAATTACCGCGCCTGGGTGGTGCTGGTGTCGCTGGTGGTCTGCCTGGGCACCTGGTTCCTGATCGAAAAAACCAGGCTGGGCGCCTACCTGCGTGCCGGCACTGAAAACGCCGCCCTGGTGCAGGCCTTCGGCATCAACGTTCCGCTGATGGTCATGCTGACCTATGGCGCCGGCGCTGCATTGGCGGCACTGGCCGGCGTGCTGGCTGCACCCATCATCCAGGTCAATCCGCTGATGGGCTCGAACCTGATCATTGTGGTGTTTGCCGTGGTTGTGATAGGCGGCATGGGCTCCATCATGGGCTCCATACTGACCGGCCTGGGTCTGGGGATTGTCGAAGGGCTGACCCGGGTGTTTTACCCCGAGGCATCGAGCATTGTGGTGTTTGTCATCATGGTCATCGTGCTGATGATCCGGCCCGCCGGCCTGTTCGGCAAGGAGGCATGAGCATGGCCACCCCCACCCCAAGCACTGACAACAACAAGCTGATGACCCAAGCCGCCAAACTCATTCGTGTGACCTACATCGGCCTGCTGATCCTGGCGCTGGTCGCACCCCTGCTGGGCCTGTACCCGGTGTTTGTGATGAAGCTGCTGTGTTTCGCGATTTTTGCCTGCGCCTTCAACCTGCTGCTCGGCTTCACCGGTCTGCTGTCTTTCGGCCACGCTGCTTTTTTTGGCTCGGCCGCCTATGTCACCGGCTGGTTCATCAAGTCCCAGGGCTGGACGCCGGAACTCGGCATTGCCGCCGGTGTCGTGGCTTCCGGCCTGATCGGCCTGGTGGTGGGTGCGGTCGCGATCCGGCGCCAGGGCATTTATTTCGCCATGATCACGCTGGCGATTGCGCAAATGGTTTATTTTGTCTGCCTGCAGGCCTCCTTTACCGGCGGTGAAGACGGTCTGCAGGGGGTGCCGCGCGGCGCGCTGTTCGGGCTGATCTCGCTGGAATCAGACACCACCATGTATTACCTCGTGGTGGCGGTGTTTGTGGCCTGCTTTATGGTGATCTCGCGCATTGTGCATTCGCCGTTTGGCCAGGTGCTCAAGATGATCCGCGAAAACGAACCGCGTGCGATCTCGCTCGGTTACCAGGTCGACCGCTACAAGCTGCTGGCTTTTGCGCTGTCGGCGGCGCTGGCCGGCCTGGCCGGTTCGCTGAAAACACTGGTCATGGGTTTTGCCACGCTGTCCGATGTGCACTGGTCCATGTCCGGCGAGGTGATCCTGATGTCCCTGCTGGGCGGCGTCGGCACTTTCTTCGGCCCGGTGTTTGGCGCGGGCATTGTGATCTCGCTGCAAAACCTGCTGGCCGACAAGGTCGGATCCTGGGTCACCGTGATCATTGGCGTGATTTTTGTGATGTGTGTGCTGACCTTCCGCAAGGGCGTGGTCGGTGAACTTCAGGCCTGGCTGGAGCGGCGCCGGCGCGCTGCCACCGGCCAGGACGCCTGAAGCCGGGCGCGTATCTGCCTAGTCGTCGGCGCCCGCGCTGGACAAGGCATCGCTGAGATGCTGCGGCAAGACCAGATTGCCCTGGTCGTCGGGCAAGGCCTCAATGCCTATCAGCGGCGCCGAGGCGCTGACCCCGCCGAACAGGGTGGCAAACGCGCAATCGGCCGCATCGCGACCAGTGGCAAAACGAACAAACCCCATGGGAATGGCGGTGCCTGAAGGGTCAAACAAATACCAGCGGTGGCCCACATACACCTCCACGTAGGCGTGAAAATCTGTCGGGCCCAGGGCCGGGTCGGCGCCGTAGTCGATGCCACTGACAAAACGCGCCGGAATGTTGACCGCACGGCACAACGCAATCATCAAATGGGCAAAATCACGGCAAACGCCGGCTTCATCAATCAGCGTATCGACGGCGGTGGTGTAACCCGTCGAGCTGTTGGAGGTGAAGGTCACACGCTGGTTGACCCAGTCCCGGATCGCCTGCACCCGGCTGTAACCCTGGTGCAAATGGCCAAACTCCTTGACCGCCAGCCGGTGCAGGCGGTCTGACTGGCAATAACGGCTGGGGTAAAGATAGTGCAGCACCTGGCCGGGCAGTTGCAGGACGCCGACTTCCTGCAGCTTGTCCGGCTGCTCCTGGTGGTGGTGCACATCCACCGTGGCCCCGTAACTGACCGTCAGCGGGCCGGGCGCGGCCCGGAACTTCAGGTAGCGGTTGTGGCTGACCGGGTCGGTGTACAGGTCGGGCTGAAGAATCTGGCTGATGCCCAAGGTTTCACTGAGCACGTTTTGCTGCGCTGTTTGTGCGGCATGGATGTTGAACAGAAAATCACAACCCGCATCGGCGACCTGGTAAGCCAGTTCAATTGAAAATTTAAGCCTGACCATGGAGGGTTCCTGAAAGCGTGCTCCAGCCAGCGGGCGCAGGCTGCGAGAACTGAAAATAAAAAGGGTGAGGCGTGGAAGCTGCAGCGGCGTGCACCAACAGCCGGGCATCACCCGCCATGGTGGATTGTGATGACATTCAAAGACCCTGCCGGCAACTCGCGGCAGCGCCCCATGAGCAGCCGCCACCGTGCCTGACGCGCACGCAGCACATCCGCCTACAGACAGCCTTTCAAGCCAGCAGGGGCGTCCTCAATAGCTCCGTTTTTGATAGCTGCCTAAGCCCGTCCAGCAAGGGCTGGTGCCTGATTTTTAGCTCAGGCCTCGTCCATGAAGCGGACCTTGATACTTTTGCCCTTGACGCCGCCGTTGGCGAGCTTTTGTTGGGCCTGGCTGGCGATGGCGCGGTCCACCGCCACATAGGTCGAGAACTCGTTGACATTGATCTTGCCGACCTGCTCGCGCGTGAAGGGCGGGATGTTGCCGGCGTCACCGGTCAGCGCACCCAGCACGTCACCGGCACGGATTTTTTCTTTCCGGCCGCCAACGATTTGCAAAGTGACCATGGGCGGCAACAAGGGCTCCATGCTGGCCGGCGTCAACTCGCTCAGCTTGTGCCATTCGGATTCGGCCTTTTGCAACACCTCGATTTTTCCGACGTAACCCATCTCGTCCATGCTGGCCAGGCTGATGGCCCAGCCTTCCTCATCGGCGCGGCCGGTGCGGCCTATGCGGTGAATGTGCACCTCGGCGTCGGGCGTCACATCCACATTGATGACCATCTCCAGCTGCGCAATATCGAGGCCGCGCGCGGCCACGTCGGTAGCCACCAGCACCGAGCAGCTGCGGTTGGCAAACTGCACCAGCACCTGGTCGCGCTCACGCTGCTCGAGCTCGCCGAACAGGGCCAGTGCGCTGAAGCCCTGTGCTTTGAGATAAGCCACCAGCGCGCGGCATTGCGACTTGGTGTTGCAGAACGCCAGCGTGCTGGCCGGGCGGAAGTGGCGCAGCACCTGCGCCACGGCGCCGAGACGGGCTTCGTCATGGTCGCTCTCGGGCACCTGGTACCAGCGCTGCTGGATCTTGGTTTTTTCATGCTGCGCCTCTACCCTGATGGTTTGCGGGCTTTGCATGAATTGCTGGCTCAGTTTGGCAATGCCTTCCGGGTAGGTTGCCGAAAACAGCAGGGTCTGGCGCTCTTTCGGGCATTGTTTGGCGACGGTCACGATGTCTTCGAAAAAACCCATGTCCAGCATGCGGTCGGCTTCGTCGAGCACCAGGGTGTTCATCGCCTCCAGCGTCAGGTGGCCGCGCGCCAGGTGGTCCATGATGCGACCCGGCGTGCCGACCACAATGTGCGCGCCGTTGTCCAGGCTGGCGGTCTGGTTGCGCAGCGGCACGCCGCCGCAGAGCACCACCACCTTGATGTTTTCCTCGGAGCGCGCCAGGCGCCGGATTTCGGTGGCGACCTGGTCGGCCAGTTCGCGAGTCGGGCAGAGCACCATGGCCTGCACCGCAAAACGCCGCGTATTGAGGTTGGCCAGCAGCGGAATCGCAAAGGCGGCGGTTTTGCCGCTGCCGGTCTTGGCCTGGGCGATCAGGTCCTTGCCGGCCAGCGCCAACGGCAGGCTGGCCGCCTGGATAGGCGTCATGGCCAGGTAACCGAGGGTTTTCAGATTGGCCTGCGTCGCAGGGTTCAGCGGCAAGGTGCTGAAGTCAGTGCTTGCTGCGCCGGAAGTCGGGGAAGAAGAAGTCATGCCCTGATTATCGGCGCTGCGCTTTTGACAGGCTTTCGCGCGCAGGCATCCGCGTGAACATCTTGCATGAAAGTGGGCATTTCCCCTTGTTGGACGGGCGCAGGCAGCTCTGTTATTGATAGCAAATTTCAGTCCGGCGCCCCAGGGCTTAAGCTTGTGACAACCCATCTGCCCCACCTTTCAGCCCACGCCATGCCTCCTGATGACTTTTCCGCCGCAGCCGTGCAGGCGCTCGGTGCGCATGGAATGCTGCTCTTTCTTGCATCACTGGGCTTGCTGCTGCCGCTGGTCACCACGCTGTGGTGGCTGGCGCAACGCTACGCCGTTCGAAGCAAACCCAGCGTCCTGCCGCCCGGCGGCTACCTGCTGATCCGCCTTGCCTCAGGGTTTGTCGTGCTGGTCGCTGCCGCAGCAGTTTTTGCGGAAATTGCCGGGGAACTGGGCGACGGCAGACGTGTGGGTGATCTGGACCAGCTGTTTTCAGATGCCGTGCGCGACAGCACACCACAGATTGCCCTGCAGGTCTTCGCCGGGATCACGCGGCTTGGCGACACGGCCACCCTGAGCGTGCTGGGTGTGGCCGTGGCGCTGGGCCTGCTGCTGCGCGGCCGGCGCTGGCTGGCCCTGGGCTGGTCACTGGCCATCACCGGCAACGCCTTGCTCAACACCACGCTCAAGGCCTTGTTTGAAAGAACCCGGCCCGTGCACGACAGCGCCCTGGTGCACGCCGACGGCTGGAGTTTTCCGAGCGGGCACAGCTCCGGCTCGGTGGTGCTCTACGGCATGCTGGCCTATGTGCTGCTCCGCAGCCTGCCACCGGCCATGGCCAGGCGCGCCAGCCTGCCACTGGTGCTGCTGGCCGCCGCCACCGCCATCAGTGTGGGTTGCAGCCGGATCTTCCTGCAGGTGCATTTCGCCACCGATGTACTGGCCGGTTTCGCGTCAGGGACGGCCTGGCTGGCCATCTGTGTGACCAGCGTCGAATGGGCCAGCCACTACCGTCAGTCCCGGCCCTGGAGATAAGGCGACAACTCTGCCGGGCCCCAGCGCAGCGGCAACGCGCCTTCGGCGCGCCGCATGGCCACGACCTGCATGCGCAGCAGGCGCTGCGCGCCTTCGAAGTCCCGCAATTCGGGGCCATCCCAGACGATGCCGGCCGTGACGGCCAGATACAGCAGGTCGCCGGTTTCGAAGTTGATGAACAGCAGGCCGGCGCGCGGATTCACCGCGATGTTGCCCAGGGTGTTGAAGAAATAATTGCCGGCAAAGTCCGGCACGCTCAAGATTCCATCGGCACCGAGGCGCACAAAGCCGGGCTTGCCACCACGGTGCGACACATCCACGCCGGCGGCTCGGCCAGCTTGCGCGCTGTCACCGGTGTAGGCGGTGGCGATAAAAAAGGTGTCGGCGTTGACAATGATGCGGCGCGCCGCGTCGTCCAGTTGCAGCGCCTCATGCACAGCCGGCGCGGGGACGGCGCGGTCCTGCACGTACACCGCCTCGCGCGCCTGGATGTACTTGGGGCAGTTGCCGAAACTCTGGCTGACTTCCACCGAAAAGCCCGAGACCTGGACATCACGCACGATGCCGTTCATGCGGTTGCGCCGCCGCGTGTGCGGCTCCAGCCCAAGCAGGCCCAGGGCCGCGCCTTCTGCCAGGTTGGCGGCCAGCGGGTCACCGGGCAGCGGTCGCGCCCGGACGTCCAGCTGCCGCGGTTGCGGCGAGTGCAAAAAGCCCGGTGGCCGGGCCAGCACCGAAGCCCAGGGCTGGCCGGCAGCGTCCACCGTGCCAACGATGACAAAAGGCAGTTGCGCAAAAAAATCGCGGTGCTGGTCCGGCATGAAGTCGCGGATCACGCGCGGGCCGAGCTGCGCCATGCGCTGGTCCACACCGGCGCGCGTTTGCAGCACGCGTTCGCCTTCGTGGAAAGCCGGCGGGTTCATGACGCTGGCGCCGACAGACCGACGGGACTTTGAACCATGGGCACAAAACCCGGCAGGGCCTCGATACGTGTCAGCCAGGCACGCAGATGCGGATAGGGCTGCAGCGAGACCCGGCCTTCAGGCGCGTGCGCCACATAGCTGTAGTTGGCGATGTCGGCCAGGGTCGGCGTGTGTCCGGCCAGAAAGGCACTTGACGCCAGCTCTTGCTCCATCACGGCAAACAGCGCGTGCGAGCGTTCCATCGCATCCGGATTGGGCGGCCGCTTGAACAGTTCGGCCACACGTGCCGCTGCCGGCCCAAAAGCAAGTGGGCCGGCGGCCACCGACAACCAGCGCTGCACGACAGCGGCGGCCAGCGGGTCGCGCGGCAACCAGGCGTCGGCATCCGGCGCATAACGGCCGGCCAGGTAGACCAGGATGGCGTTGGAGTCGGCCAGGGTGGTGTCACCGTCCGTTATCACCGGCACCTGGCCGAACGGATTCAGCGCGAGAAAGTACGGCGTCTTGTGGCCCTTGCTCACCAGGTCGATGTCCACCACTTCGAAGGGCAGGCCCAGCAGGGAGAGAAACAACTCCACGCGGTGGCAATGGCCGGAAATCGCGGCACGGTAAAGCCGGATCGGCTGTGCCGGCAAGGGGCCGGGCGTAGAAACTGATTTGGAATGCATGAAAAACTTTCGAAGTGGAATCTGCATTCTGTTTGAATCGATATCCTGAATAAATGGCTCTGGATGTATTTAACTCATCCAATTAGTGGATGAATCGCTTACCATCGCCGCATGGACAAACTCAGGGCCATGCAGGCCTTCATCCACATCGCCGAGCAAGGCAGCCTGACCGCCGCAGCGCGTGTCATGTCCTCCTCGCTGCCAGCGATGGTGCGCACGCTCGCCGCTTTCGAGGCACAGCTCGGTGTGCGCCTGTTCAATCGCACCACCCGACGCATCTCGCTGACCGAAGAAGGCAGACGGCATCTGGAAAACTGCCGCCAGATTCTTGCGGCACTCGACGACGCAGAAGCCGCACTTTCAGCCGACGCCGCCGAACCGGCCGGCCAGCTGACCATCACCGCCCCGATTCTGTTCGGTCAAATGCATGTGGCCCCTGCCGTCACACGTTTTGTGCAGCAACACGACCAGATGCGCTGCAGCATGGTGCTGGCCGATCGCGTGGTCAATCTGCTCGAGGAAGGCATCGATGTCGGCATACGCATAGGCGCGCTGGAAGACTCGACGCTGGTGGCCCAGCCGGTCGGCCAGATCCGCCGCGTGGTGGTCGCCAGCCCCGCCTGGCTGCGCCGCCACGGCACGCCGCGTCACCCCAAAGACCTGCTCAAGGCCAACTGTGTGCGGGTCACCGACCATGCGCCGACCTGGGGCCCCTTCAACGACGGCGGCCGGCCTTTGCGGCTCAGCGTCAGCGGCAACCTGGACTTCAACCAGAATGCCCCGGCCGTGGCTGCATGTGCAGCCGGCGCCGGTCTCGGCAGCTTTTTCTCCTACCAGGTGGCGCCCTTGCTGAAAACCCGGCAGCTGCGTTGCGTGCTGGAAGAATTTGAACCCGCACCGCGCCCGATTCACATCGTCTATCCGCACGCCCGCCTGCTGCCGGTACGCACGCGGGTGTTCATTGACTGGATGAAACACGAACTGCGGGAATTCCAGGCCTGAGGCCTGGACCATCAAACCCGGTCTGCCTCCGGCGCCGCCAGCACTTTCATCAGGGCAGGCGCGACACGCTGCAGAAATCCGGCTTCATCCGACGGCACAGGCATGGCATCCGGGCTGGCATGCGCGAGCCAGCCATACAGTGGCCCATCCGCCTGGCGCAGCTGTATGCCGCAAAAGCCCCTGAAATGCCGCACGCTGGGATGCAGCTTGCAACGCTCGTCGAGCATGCTGTCTCCGGTCGAAAAAGTCGCCTCGTTCAACAGGAATTCGAAATGGGTATGCGCAATGGGCACCAGCTCGCGGCCAGAAATGTACAGCATGTCCCGGTCGTGCACCATGATGCGGCGGGCCAAAGGAGACTCGCATTTATAGACGAAAGTAAAGCGGTACGCGGTGCGTGTATTGAGGTAATCAAGCGCCGCGCCCACGCCACCCACACCCAGCGTCTCTTCAAAGGCGCCGATTTCGGCAGTAAACGCGGGAAGGCAAGACACGGCAGACACCTTTGACAGGGCAGGAAAACACCGGCGGCAGCTTGCCACATTGTCCATCGAAACCAGGCGGCGCCAACGCCCGCCGTGTCCATCTTGTTGACCTGGAACAATCGACAGGCGGTTTGCGCTTGTCTGACAAGCCGTATGAGCGATCACTTTAGTAACATCACCCTGCACATTGCAGGAACAAGCGGCAGCAGGCATGCTTGGGCATTTTCCCGAACGAAAACAGAGCACCCATGAAAACTTTTGACTTTGACCTGTTTGTCATAGGCGGTGGCAGCGGCGGTGTGCGCGCTGCACGCATGGCAGCGCAGCGCGGCGCGCGGGTGGCCCTTGCCGAGGTCGCCGCCATGGGCGGCACCTGCGTCAATGTCGGCTGCATCCCGAAAAAACTCTACAGCTATGCAGCCCACTACGCGGAGTCCTTTGAGGAATCACACGGCTTCGGCTGGACCGGCACAGCGCCGGTGTTCAACTGGGACGTGCTCCGGGCCAACCGCGCGCGCGAGATCACCCGCCTCAACGGCATCTACAACCAGCTGCTGGCCAACGCCGGCGTCACCATCATCAGCGGCTGGGCCACCTTGCTGGACGGCCACAGCGTGAAGGTGGAGGAACAGACCTTCAGCGCCAAAAACATCCTCATCAGCACAGGCGGCACACCGACAGTGCCTGCGGTGGAAGGCCGCGAGCACATCGTGACCTCGGACCAGATGTTCGATCTGGAGCCGTTTCCCAAACGCCTGCTGGTGGTGGGCGGCGGTTATATCGCCTGCGAGTTCGCCTCGATTTTCAACGGCCTGGGCGCCGAGGTCAGCCTGGTGCATCGTGGTGAAAAATTGCTGACCGGCTTTGACCATGATGTGCGCAGCTTCATTGCCACCGAGATGGAAAAAACCGGAGTCCGGCTGCGCCTGGGTTCCGAGGTCCAGGCCATCCACAAAACCGCAGCCGGACTGCAGGTCACACTCAAGGCCGGTAACGGGCCGCTGACGGTCGATGCGGTGCTGTACGCCACAGGCCGCGTGCCCAATACCAGCGGCCTGGGCCTGGAAGCGGCTGGCGTCCAGCTCAACCACAAGGGTGCGATCGAGGTCAACAGCCACTACCAGAGCTCCTTGCCCTCGGTGTATGCACTGGGCGACGTGACCGCCCGCCTGCAACTGACACCCGTTGCCCTCGGTGAGGCCATGGTGCTGGTGGACCATCTGTTGGGCCCTGCTGCGGGCAAAAAGCCGCGCAGCATGAGTTACGACTTTGTGCCCACGGCGGTGTTTACCCACCCGAACATAGGAACCGTCGGTTACTCCGAGGAAGAGGCGCGCAAGGTATTTGGCAAAGTCACGGTTTTCCGCACGGACTTCAAGCCGCTGCGCCACACCCTGAGCGGCAGCACCGAACGTACGCTGATGAAGTTGCTGGTGGAGGACGCCACCGACCGGGTGGTGGGCCTGCACATGGTCGGGCCGGACGCGGGGGAAGTGGTGCAGGGTTTTGCCGTAGCCATGAAAGCCGGTGCCACCAAGGCGGTGTTTGACAGCACCATAGGCATACACCCGACGCTTGCTGAAGAATTTGTCACCATGCGCGAGCCGGTGCCGCAGCTCGCGTCAAACTGACAGCGTATCGCCCGCGTCAAGCGGCAAGGCCAGGTTGGCGCGTTCTATGGCGGCATCAAAGGCGGCCAGTTCGGCATCATTTTGTGGCGCTGCCCGCGAGTCCAGCGGGTGAAACACCTGGTGCTGCAAGCGCCGCAGCGCATCGGATTTTTCCATCGCCGCCAGCACCTGGGCCGGGGCCATCATCAATGCAAAAGGGTTGGCACTTGTGGATTGGGTTCGCATGGCAGCTCCTTGGTGAATGCCGGGTACAGGCTTGACAGGATGGCTGCACTTTAGGAGAAGGCGCCAATTCTGCAAAGTCAGCGGGCGGCCTGAAGCCGTGTAGGAAAGCGGCTGCCACCCTGCTGCCTGGCTGGAATTTCCTGCTAAAACGCCCGCTCGCCCTTGTGCCAGGCGGCCCGGACAATCGGCATGTCGCCGCTCATCCGGACCCGGATCAGATCAGCCCGCAGGCCGGGCGCCAGTTCACCCCGGTCGGTCAGGCCAATCGCCAGGGCCGGGTTGTATGTCACTGTTTTCACCGCCTTGGGCAGGCTCCAGCCCACCGTGTCACGCAGCAAAAAGGCCGACTGCAGCAGACTGGCGGGCACATAGTCCGAGGAAAAAATATCCAGCAGATCAAGCTGCGCCAGCTCTGCCGCCGAGACATTGCCCGAATGCGAGCCGCCTTTGACCAGATTCGGACCACCCATGACGATGGCCATGCCTGCAGCGCGTGCCGAACGCGCCGCAGCCACCGTGGTCGGAAACTCGGAGATGGCGATGCCTTCCGCGCCCGCCTGCGCTACGTGTTCAATCTCGGTGTCGTCGTGGCTGGCCACCGGCAGATCGCGCGCCAGGCTGCCGGCAATCACGGCGGCGCGGTTCGGAATGGCGAATTGTTCCTGTTGCGTCTTGCGCTCGTGCACCATCGCCAGGTACTCGGCATCGTTGAAGCTGCCATAACGCTCGGCATAACGCCGGTATTTGCCGAGGTCGCGCCACTGCCGCTGCCCGGGGGTATGGTCCATGACGCTGACCAGTTCCAGCAGCGAGTCATCGGCATACTGTTCGAACACCTCCACAATATCGGGCGCCGACACCTCGCAGCGCAGGTGCAGCAGGTGCTCAACCCGCAGCAATCCCTCGGCGCGGCATTCGTGCAGGGCCTGAATCGACACATGCTGGGTCTGGCTGCGCGTGCCGCCCTGGTCCATGTCGCCAATCACCACCGAGTCCAGCACGGTGATGATGCCGGCGGCGGCGCACAGCGCATCGTGCATGACGGTGGCAGAGTGTGCATTCCAAAGGACGCCGGGGCGTGGCACCAGGTGTTTTTCCAGGTTGTCGGTGTGCAGCTCGATCAGGCCGGGCAGCAGCCAGTCGCCGGCCCAGTCCTCGGCGCCGGTCACCGAGGTGTCGCCGCGTTCAATCGAGCGGATCAAGCCGCCTTCCAGCACCATGCAGCCGGTGAACTCTTCGCTGGCCGTGACAATTCTGGCGTTCCTGATGATCTTCTGCTTCATGCGTCTTTCCTGCTTTCCTGTTTACGTTGATTGTCGGTAATCTTCCACATCCAGGCACCGGCTGGCGACGGCTGCGCGCACTTCGTCGTCATGAAAAATGCCGATCACGGCGGCACCGCGGGCCCGCGCGGCATGAATCAGCTCCACCACCACGCGCCGGTTGTCGGCGTCCAGCGATGCCGTGGGTTCGTCCAGCAGCAACACCGGATGGCCGGCAATCAGGCCATGCGCAATGTTCACACGTTGCTGCTCGCCTCCGGAAAAGGTCGCCGGCGGCAGGTGCCAGAGCCGCTCGTGCAGATTCAGGCGCGCCAGCCACTGTGCGGCCTGGCTGCGCGCCTCGTCGGCCGTCACACCGAGGCGGCGCAGCGGCTCGGCCACGATGTCCAGTGTCGATACCCGGGGAATCACGCGCAAAAACTGCGACACATAGCCGAGGGTATGCCGCCTGACTTCCAGCACCTCGCGTGGGGCCGCCGCCGCCAGGCTGACCCAGTGGTCCGCATGGCGGATGCGCACATCACCGCTGCTGGCGCTGTAGTTGCCGTACAGGCAGCGCAGCAAGGAGCTTTTGCCGCTGCCCGAATGCCCGGTGAGGGCCAGGCATTCGCCCGGGAGCAGGCTCAGGCTGATGCCGGAGAAGACCGGCAGGGCCACGCCACCGCGCGCATGCAGGGTGAAGGTTTTGGAAAGATGGTTGGTTTCAAGAACTGCGGTCATGGCATGCCCGGTGGCGGTCAGGGAGTTAAAACAGACGAAACCAGCAGCTGGGTGTAAGGGTGTTGCGGGTCATCGAGCACGCGGTCGGTCAGGCCCTGCTCCACCACATAACCGTCTTTCATGACCAGCATGCGGTGCGCCAGCAGCCTGGCCACCGCCAGGTCGTGAGTGACGATCACCGCTGCCAGTTGCAGCTGGTCCACGAGTTCGCGCACCAGGTCCAGCAAACGCGCCTGAACCGACACATCCAGACCGGTGGTGGGTTCGTCCATGAACACCAGGCGCGGATGTGTCACCAGGTTGCGTGCAATTTGCAGGCGCTGCTGCATGCCGCCCGAGTAGCTGCCCGGCAGGTCGTCGATGCGGTCTCTGTCGAGCTCGACCCGCTGCATCCAGTCCAGCGCCTCGCTGCGCAGCTTGCCGTAGTGGCGTGCGCCCAGCGCCATGCGGCGTTCACCGATGTTGGCGCCGCCCGAGACATTCATGCGCAGGCCATCGCGTGCATGCTGCTCGACAAAACCCCAGTCGGTGCGTGCCAGCCAGCGCAGACGGGCTTGAGACAGTTGCGCCAGATCGACCAGACCGGCCGCGCCCTGCGCCTGCCCGGCTTCGTCGCGCACGTCGTAGCACACCGAGCCCGCGTCGCAAGCCAGGCGCGCGGCCAGCAGGCGCAGCAGCGTGGATTTGCCGGAACCCGACTCCCCCACCACCGCCAGCACCTCGCCCGGGTACAGGTCAAAACTCACATCGCGGCAGGCCCAGCGCATGCGGTTGCCCTGCATGAACTGTTTGCCAACACCACGCACCGACAGCAACAGATCGTCGTTCATGCCGCGCCTTTCGCTGTCGCTGCAGCCGTCGCCGGCAGTGCTGCCAGCGTGTCGGGCATATGCACTGCCTGCTGGCTGCCGATATGCCCGGCATCCCGGCGTTCACTGCAAAAGTCACTGTCCGAACAGACAAAAAGCCGGCCACCAGCGTCATCCACAATCATTTCATCGAGAAAGCTGTTGTCGGCTCCACACAGGGCGCAGGCGTGCTCCCAGCGCTGGACCTCAAACGGATGATCCTCAAAATCAAGGCTGCGCACGGCGGTGTACGGCGGTATGGCGTAAATGCGTTTTTCACGCCCGGCACCAAACAGCTGCAGGGCCGGGTTCATGTGCATTTTCGGGTTGTCGAATTTCGGTATCGGCGAGGGTGATGTCAGGTAACGCTCGTTGACCAGCACCGGGTAATCGTAAGTCTTGGAGATCGCACCGAGCTGGGCAATGTCTTCATACAGTTTGACGTTCATCAGGCCGTATTCGGCCAGTGCGTGCATGATGATGGTTTCTGCACGGCGCGGCTCCAGCCGGAACAGCGGTTCGGGCATGGGCACCTGGTACACAATGGTTTGCGCCTCGGTCAGCGCTGCTTCAGGGATGCGGTGCCGGGTCTGGATGATGCTCGCTTCAGATGTTTTTTCAGTGGTTGTCACACCCGTGGTGCGCGCAAAAAAGCGCCGGATATTGACCGCGTTGGTGGTGTCGTCCGCACCCTGGTCAATCACCTTGAGCACATCCTCGCGGCCAATGATGCTGGCCGTGACCTGCACACCGCCGGTGCCCCAGCCATAGGCAAACGGCATCTCACGCGAGCCAAACGGCACCTGGTAGCCCGGTATGGCCACGGCCTTGAGCATGGCGCGGCGTATCATTTTTTTGGTTCGCTCGTCGAGGAAACCGAAGTTGTAATTGGCGTCCATCACGCGGCCTTCTGGATGTCTGCCGCCGCAGCGCCGGCCGCTTCGCTGCTACCGTCTGGTACGGGCTGCCCGGCCTGCCGCTCCTGCGCGTGGGCGGCGCGCAACTTGCGCACCAGCTCGAGTTCGGACTGGAAGTCCACATAATGCGGCAGCTTCAGATGCTGGACAAAACCCGAAGCCTCCAGGCTGTCGGCATGCGAGAGCACAAATTCCTCGTCCTGCGCCGGTGCCAGCCCCACCTCGCCGAGTTCGCGTGCGCGCAGGGCGCGGTCCACCAGCGCCATCGCCATGCTTTTGCGCTCGGCTCCGCCAAAGGCCAGCCCGTAGCCCTGGGTAAACTGCGGCGGCACCTCGCGATTGCCGGCAAACTGGTTGATCATCTGGCATTCGGTGACTTCCACCTCGCCGATGTCGATTTCAAAATCAAGCTCATCGGCCACGATCTCCACCGACACCCTGCCGCGCCGGATTTCCCCGGCGAACGGGTGTGTATTGGCATAACCACGCTGCGTGGAGTAACCCAAAGCCAGCAGCCAGCCTTCATCGCCACGGGCCAGCGCCTGCAGGCGCAAGGGCCGGTCCGCAGGGAACATCAGCGGCTCGCGCGTGAGATCGCCGGGTTCACTGTCGGCCAGGGCCTGCGGCGTTTCCATCAAGCCCTCGCGCGCCATCAAGTCATTGATGCGCGGCATGCTGGCTGGCAAGGACTGCGTGGCTACCGGCACTGCCGGCTGCGGCGTATCGCCATCACCTTCGGCCAGCAAGGCAAAGTCCAGCAGGCGCTGCGTGTAGTCGTAAGTGGCACCCAGCACCTGGCCGCCCGGCACCTCCTTGAAGGTCGCCGATACGCGGCGTGTCAGTTGCATGCGCGCTGTGTCCAGCGGCTGGCTGTAGCCAAATCGGGGCAGGGTCGTGCGGTAGGCACGCAGCAGGAAAATCGCCTCTATCAGATCCCCGCTGGCCTGCTTGATCGCCAGCGCCGCGAGTTCCGGGTCGTACAGCGAGCCCTCGGTCATGACCCGGTCCACTGCGAGCGAAAGTTGTGAGCGGATTTGCGCGACCGACAATTCCGGCAACGCGGTGTCGCCGCGACGCTGCGCTGCCAGCAGCTTCCAGGAGTTTTCGATGGCGGTGGTTCCGCCCTTGACTGCAACGTACATGGCTAGATGCCCTCCAGGCGGCGTACACGGGTGGTGCGCGGCAAACCCAGGGCTTCGCCGGCGCAGGTAAAAACAATGTCCACGCCCTGCGGAAAGGCAGCGTGGTTGGCTTGCCACTGCGACCAGAACTTGTCCGGCAGGCCACCCACCCGCACGGTCTGCATGCCCTGGATACCGGGGCCGCGCCACTCCACTGCCGGACCCTGGTCCAGCGAGGCAACCTCCAGCAGCAAGGTGGCCGACTGCTCCGGTGATGCCACCGGGCCAGCGGCAAAAACGTCAAGCGCAGGCATGGCGCCAGCAGCGCTGAGCACGGCAAATGCGGCCTCTGCCGGCGCCAGTGCCAGGGGCGCGCCGGTGTGAAAGCGCAACCAGCCCGCGCTGGCGGCATCCGTTTGCTGCCACCAGACCGGCGTATCGTCATCGGTCAGCGCGAGCAGCAGGTGGGCCATGGCAGGGCCCAGTGCCAGACCCGCCACCGGCTGGCCCAGGGCAAAGCGCCGGCCCGGGCGCGCCAGGGCATCGAGCACGCTGCGAAAAGCAGCCTGCGCGTCATGCACAGCGTCTGCGAAACCGGCAGACAGAGGCTGTTGTGGCGTCATGCTTGCCCCCGGACAAAAGTAAAAAATTCAACTTTGGATGCGGCGGCAGCACGGCTGGCGGCATCGCGCTGCGCCGCCTGTTGCGTGGCCAGAGGTTCAACCAGCTCCCGCAGGATGGCGACGCGCCGCACCGGGTCTTGCAGCAGGGCATCAAAAATTGCAATCAGCTCGGCCTTGCGGCGGTCACGCCCAAGGGTATAACCGACACCCAGTGCACCCGCGCCCATACGCAACGCACAGCGCGTGACGCTTGCTTCACCGAGGTTGAAGACATCACCCATGCCACCAATACGCCCGCGCAGCATGACCATGCCAGGCTCCGCCGCCCGCACATGCTCGGGCTCCGGCAGATCACCAAGCAGCAGGCGGGCCGCCTCCAGCTCCGGGCGGCTGGCGCGCGCCAGCACGGCCAGCCAGCGCTTGCGGGCCGCACTATCGGGGGTCAAGGCCTTGTTTGTCATACAGATGTCTAAATCAGTCACTAGAGTTGGAGTTGTCACTGCACACAGCCACCAAAGCTGCAGCAAGCCCCTAGTTCAACCGGACAACATGACCAAATGATGACAAGCGAACGCCCTCTTTCCAGTGCGCCGGGACGGCGCAGCGGTGTGGCTGTGTGGAAGCAGATTGCCGACACCCTGAGCACGGAAATACGCGACCGTGCCTTTACCGCGACCGGACGCCTGCCGAGTGAAAACGAACTCTCGGCGCGTTTTGGCGTGAACCGGCACACCCTGCGCCAGGCGGTTGCCGCATTACAGGTCGATGGCCTGGTGCGGATAGAGCCCGGGCGCGGCACCTTTGTGCAGCACGAGTTGCTCGACTACGTGTTGTCGCGCCGCACCCGCTTCAGCGAAAACCTGCAGCGCCAGGGCCTGCTGCCCAGCAAACAACTGCTCACCGCACGCGCGATGCCGGCGCCCGAACGCGCAGCCCACGAGCTGCGGCTGGACCGGGGCGCCAGCGTGCTGATGGTGGAGATGCTCGATGAAGCCAACGACCAGCCGGTCGGGCTGGCCACAGCCTACTACCCGGCAGCACGTTTTGACGGGCTGCTGGAGATGCTGCATGGCGGCACCTGCACCACCGACATCCTTCGGCATTTTGGTGTGCAGGACTATGTGCGTGCAGAAAGCCGCATCACCACCCAGATGCCCTCGGAAGAAACCGCGCGGCTTTTGAAGCAGCCGTCCACGCGGCCTGTGCTGTGTGTCGAATGCCTCGATGTGGACATGGCGGGCCAGCCCATCAAATACGGGGAAACCGTCTTTTGCGGCGACCGCATCCAGCTGGTGGTCAACGCCGGACAGGACAACGGGGCGCAGGCGTGAGTGCCCGTTACGCCGTTTATTTTGCGCCTGACCGGCACTCGCCCTGGTGGGCTTTTGGTGCGCATTGGCTGGGCCGTGATGAGCACGACAACTGCGCACTGGACCAACCCTCGCTGGCCGGCATGGGCCCGATGGAGCTGTCCACCATCACTGCAGAACCGCGGCGTTACGGCTTTCACGCGACACTGAAAGCGCCTTTTCACCTCTCGGACGGCATCGACGAGGCTACCCTGGTCGCCCGGCTCGGCAAGCTGGCGCAGACACTGTCGCCGGTGCCGCTGGGCCAGTTGCGTGTGGCCACGCTGGGCCATTTTGTGGCCCTGGTCCCCGATACCGAGCCAGACGGCCTGCAGGCGCTGGCGGCCAGCTGCGTGAGCGGACTCGACGACCTGCGCGCACCGCTGACGCAGGCAGAACTCGCCCGGCGCCAGCCGGCCAGCCTGGACCCGCGCGAAACCGAGTTGCTGAACCGTTATGGCTACCCCCACGTCATGGAGCGCTTTCGCCTGCACCTGACCCTGACAGGCCCGGTCAACGCGCCATTGGGGCAACGCGTGCTGGAAGCCGTCACGCCGGCGATCACGCGTCTGAACCAGGCATCGCCCCTGACACTGGACCGTCTTTGCCTGTTTGTCGAAAGAAGCCCCGGAACCCCGTTTGTGCGCACGCTGGATGTGCGGCTGCGGGCATGAGCGGGGCCTGGGTTTTTGTCTGCGGCCCTTCCGGCGCCGGCAAGGACAGCGTCATCGAGGCCGCACGGCACATCATGGGGCCACAGCCCGACATCGTGTTTGCGCGCCGCATGGTCACACGCGCTGCGCAGCCCGGTTCCGACCATGATGCCGTCACCGAAGCCTGCTTTCTGGATCTGCGCCGCAGCGGCGGCCTGAGCTGGCACTGGCAGGCGCACGGCTACTGCTACGGCATTGCCCGCCACTATGAAGACGATGTGCGGGCCGGCCGGCGCGTGCTGGTCAATGGTTCGCGCGCACATGTGCTGGGCCTGGCCCGCTGCCCCGGCATCCGGGTGGTGGAAGTCACGGCCGACGCGCAGCAAGTGGCCCACCGGCTCACGCAACGTGGCCGCGACAGCAGCAGCGCGGTAGCCGACAGACTGGCACGCAACAGCTCTTTCCGGGACCTGCGGGCCGACATCGTGATTCTCAATGACGCTGCCCTGGAGCAAGCCGGGCAGCGTCTGGCAGACTACCTCAGCAAGTGATGGCGCCAGCCCTGGCGCCTTCGAGCACGCTGCAGTAATGCGCCAGATCCGGCGGCTTGGCCTTGGGGTCCTTGGCAGCATCGTCCCAGCGCCTGAGCGCCACGGCATCAGCGGCAAATGGCTGCATCAAAAACGCCGCTGCCTCTTGCGCCGAAAAGGGTCCGCCCTGCAACACCAGGCTGCGCTGCGAGGCCGGTGAGAGCTCGGCCGCATAGGTGGCATCGACATGGCAGAGGTAACGTTTGGCATCCACATGCATGCGAATGGGCTCAAGCACGGCCTCGGAAAATACACCGCGCAGAAAAGGCAGCGCCAGATACTGGTGCAAGTCATCGGCACCGGGTGTAGCGGCCGGGGCCCGCGTGGCCAGCAGATGCCCAAGATCATGCAACAGCGCAGCAGCCACCAGCTCGGGCGTTGCGCCCGCGCGTTCTGCCAGCTGCGCACATTGCCGCGCATGCTGTTGCTGGCTGACCGCCTCGCGGCCGTACTGCGCCGCGCCCTGCACCTGCAGCAAGCCAATGATGTCGTCTAGCGTGAGCGCCATGACCGAGGCCCCTAAACCAGCGCCTTGCGGATACGCGCCGAGATCAGGTCAATCACGCTGACCGTCACCACAATGATGATCATGACCGCACAGGTTTCAGCGTACTGGAAGCCGCGAATGATTTCCCACAACACCACACCGATGCCGCCGGCGCCCACCATGCCGACCACCGAGGCCGACCGGACATTCGACTCAAAACGGTACAGGGTGTAGGAGATCCACAGGGGCAGGACCTGCGGAATCACCCCATACAGGATTTCTTCCAGTGCATTGGCACCGGTGGCACGTATGCCTTCGACCGGCTGCGGGTCAATCGACTCGACCGCTTCAGAAAACAGCTTGGCCAGAATGCCGGTGGTGTGAATCCACAGCGCCAGCACGCCGGCAAACGGGCCGAGACCAACAGCCACGATGAACAACATGGCAAACACCATCTCGTTGATGGCGCGGGCGGCGTCCATCAGCCGGCGCACCGGCTGGCGTACCCAGAGCGGCGCGATATTGGCCGACGACAGCAGCGCCAGCGGCACAGCGCAGACCACGGCCAGCGCCGTGCCCCAGAGCGCGATCTGCACCGTGATGATCATCTCGGTCAGGTAATTGCGCCATTGCCTGAAATCAGGCGGAAAAAAACTCGCCGCATACTCGGCCATGTTGCCCGAGTCACGCAGCAGATCGAGCGGGCGCATGTCGGCACCCTGCCAGGACAGGGCCAGCAGCGCCAGCAGCACACCCCAGGCCATCAGTCCCAGCAGGCTGGCTCGGGGAAGCTGGGGCAGCGCAGGCGGCGCCTGCAGGGACAGGGGGGAGGGGGAATTCACAATGGCGCTCAGTTTTTCGACAGTTCTGCGAGCTTGCGGTCGATTTCGGCCACCCTGGCCTGCTTTTCGCCGGCGGGCAGGGCGGCGTCGGCTTCAAACTTGTTGCGCTCCTTGAACAGCTCCAGTTGCCGGATGGGGATCAGCTGGGCGTTGGTCGAAGGCTTGAAAGCCGACAGCTTGGAGATTTTCATCAGCACATCTTTTTCCTGCTGGCCACCCTGGCCATAGGCATAGAAAAAGTCCTTCAACTTCTGTTTGGCCGACTCGGGCAAATCCTTGCGAATGACCAGCGGATCCAGTGGAATCAGCGGGGAGGTCCAGACGATGCGGATATCCCTGAACTTCTCGGGCAAGCGGTCCTTGATCTTGTCCAGGTTCTCGCTGTTGTTGGTGGCCACATCCACCTGCTTGTTGGCGACAGCCAGGGCATTGCTTTCGTGGTTGGCACCCCGGGACACCTTGAAAGCTGTTTTGGCGTCAATCTTGTTCTGTGCAAAAACGTAATAACTCGGCACCAGGAAACCGGAGGTGGAGTTGGGGTCGCCATTGCCGAACGACATGTTTTTGGCGTTCTTCAGAACGTCGTCCAGCGTCTTGTAGGGGCTGTCCTTGTGCACTATCAGGTGCGAGTAATAACCTTGCGTGCCGTCGGCATTGACCATCTGGGCAAACACCTCGCCGCCAGCGCGGTCCACCGCCTCCATGGCCGACTTGTTGCCGTACCAGGCCAGATGCACCTTGCCAAAACGCATGCCTTCGATGATGCCGGCGTAGTCAGGCGCGAAGAAGGCATTGACCTTGTAGCCGGTCTTTTTGGCCATGTCTTCCAGCAGGGGCTGCCAGTCTGACTTCAGGTTCTGGGACGACTCGGTCGAGATGATGCCGAAGTTGATTTCCTTGAGGTCCTGCGCCAGCGCCGGAGCGGTCAGCACGGCAGCCGCAAACAGGCCGCCCAAAAGTCTTTTGAACATGGTGATTCCTTGGGTGAAATGAAAAATAAAACGCAGCTTCACGGCTTCACGAAGCTCGCTGCAACTCGGCCAGCTTCCGGTTGATCCATTCGAGCCTGGGGGCCTTGTCCTGATCGTTCATGCCGGCATCGGTCTCCAGCTTTGTCTTTTCGCGAAACAATTCGAGCTGGCGTGTCGGCATCAGCTGGGCATCGCTGGACTCGCGGAAACCGCTGAGCGTGAGCTTGTTCAGGATGGCGGTCTCACGCGCGGCGTCGGGGCCCTTGCCATAGCTCAGCAAAAACTGCTTCACGCGTTGTTTGGTGTCGGCATCGAGGTCCTTGCGCCACATGATGGGATCGCCCGCAATCAGTGGCGACTTCCAGATGACCCGGATATTGGCGGCAACTTCGGGCGCGCGGGCCTGTACCCGCTCCAGCACGTCGGAGCTGTGCACCGCCGCATCAAGCTGCCGGTTGGCCACCGCCATGATGTTGGCCTCGTGGTTGGCACCGCGCACGTTTTTGAAGGCCGTCCGCAGGTCCACCTTGCTCAGCGCGAAGATGTAATAACTGGGGACCAGAAAGCCCGATGTAGAGTTCGGGTCGCCGATGCCGAAATTCAGCGTCTTGCCGTTTTTGAGCACCTCGTCCATCGATTTGTAGGGGCTGTCCTTGTGTACCGACACCAGCGAGTGGTAACCGATGGAGCCGTCGCTGTTGACCACCTGGGCAAACACTTCGGCACCGGAACGGTCGGCCGCCTCAATGCCGGGCTTGTTGCCGAGCCAGGCCACCTGCACCTTGTTGAAACGCATGGCTTCTATGACACCGGCATAGTCGGGCGCAAAAAAGGCGTTGACCTTGAGGCCGGTGCGTTTTTCCATGTCGGCCAGCAGCGGCTGCCAGTCCTGCTTGAGGTTCTGGCTCGACTCGGTGGACAGAATGCCGAAGCTCAATTCCTTCAGGGCCTGCGCCTGCGCCGGTACCAGCGCAGCCAAGGCCACCACGGCCCAGGCCGCCAGCAGTTTGTTGATCATGGTTGCGTCCTCCGGAAGTGAAAGTGATCGCGTCTCAGACTCAGGCCGCCTGTGCCAGGGGCGTGGGCCAGGCCAGATGGGGCACGGGCTTGACCTTGTCTTCCAGGCTGGAGATGTGGTCACCCAGTGACAGGATGTCGTCGGCTTCGGCGCCGTAAAGATCGCGCAGCACGGCCGGCGTGAGCCCGACCGACGGGCCGTCGTACACCACCCGGCCCTGGTGCAGGGCCACCGTCCGGGCGCAGTATTTCATGGCCACATTGACCTGGTGCAGCGACACCACCACCGTGCAACCGTCTTCGCGGTTCACCCGCGCCAGGATGTCCATCACCTTGCGCGATGATTCGGGGTCCAGCGAGGCAATCGGTTCGTCGGCCAGCACCACTTTTGCACCCTGCACCATCGCGCGCGCAATCGCCGCACGTTGCTGCTGGCCGCCCGACAGGGTCGACGCCCGCTGGGCAAAACACTCGGCAATACCGACACGGCGCAGCGCCTCTATGCCCCGGGCTTTCTCCTCGGGGGTGAACCAGCGCAGCAGGCTGCGCCACATGGGCACCGCATGCAGGGTACCGGCCAGCACATTGATGATGACCGGCAGCCGGCCCACCAGGTTGAACTGCTGGAACACAAAACCGATGCCGGAGCGCACCGAGCGGATGTTGGAGGCGATCTTGCCCTGGCACTGCACGGTCCTGCCGTGAATGACAATCGAGCCCTGATCCGAAGCATCACCGGCCATCAAGCCGGCCATGTGCCGCAGCAGGGTCGATTTGCCCGAGCCCGAAGCACCTATCAGCGCCACCATTTCCCCGGGCGCAATCGTCAGGTCGATCTCTTGCAGGGCCTTGCGGCCATTGCCAAAGGTCTTGCTCAGCATGTTGATTCGGATGGCAGCGTCCATGGTCTCTCCAATGTGGGTCGGGATTGAATCTAGGTCCGCAATGTGTCGGTTTCGTGTCAGCTGCCATCAAATGCCGCGTTTCGGGGAGCAGGGGCACAATAAGCCCATGCCCTACTTGCCCGCCTTCATTGCCCCCACCCGCTACACCGACCCCGTCGCCGCGCTGGCGCAGGTCAGGCTGATTTATGACCAGCAAATCGCACACCTGCGCAGTGCCATGCAACGTTATGTGGCGGGCGACACCCTGCCCGGCCATGTGCGCGCCTGTTACCCCTTTGTGCGGGTGCAAACCGAGACCGTGGCGCGCGCGACTCTGGAGACACCCGACATTGCCCAGCTCAGTTATGGCTTTGTGGCGGGCCCGGGGCGTTTTGAAACCACGCTGACGCGGCCCGACCTGTACGACAACTACTACCTCGAGCAGTTTCGCCTGCTGCTGCAAAACCATTCGGTGGAACTGGAAGTGGGCACCAGCACACAACCGATTCCGGTGCATTTTTCGTTTGCCGAACACGACCATATTGAAGGCAACCTGAGCCAGGACAGGCGCATGTTGATGCGCGACGTGTTTGACCTGCCCGACCTGGCGTCCATGGACGACGGCATTGCCAATGGCACGTATGAGCCGCGGCCCGGTGAGCCGCAACCGCTGTCGCTGTTCACCGCCGCCCGCGTGGACTATTCATTGCAGCGCCTGCGCCACTACACCGGCACCTCGCCCGAGGGTTTCCAGAACTTTGTGCTGTTTACCAACTACCAGTTCTACATCGACGAGTTTGTGCGCCTGGGCCATGCGGCCATGGCCGATCCGGCCAGTGAATACATCGCGTTTGTGGAGCCCGGCAATGTGATCACGCGCCGCAAGGGGCTGGCGCCGCAGCCCGGTGACGACCTCGGCGTGGCGCCGCCGCGCCTGCCGCAAATGCCGGCTTACCACCTGATGCGGGCCGACCGCAGCGGCATCAGCATGGTCAACATCGGCGTGGGACCGGCCAATGCCAAAAACATCACCGACCACATTGCGGTGTTGCGCCCGCATGCCTGGATCATGCTTGGCCACTGCGCCGGCCTGCGCAACAGCCAGCAGCTTGGCGACTATGTGCTGGCGCACGGTTATGTGCGCGAGGACCATGTGCTGGACGAAGAGTTGCCGCTGTGGGTACCGATACCGGCGTTGGCTGAAATCCAGAAGGCGCTGGAGCAGGCGGTCGAAGATGTCACACACCTGCAGGGCCCCGAGCTCAAGCGCATCATGCGCACCGGCACCGTGGCGTCCACCGACAACCGCAACTGGGAACTGCTGCCTGGCAACCAGCCGCAGCGCCGCTTCAGCCAGAGCCGGGCGGTGGCGCTGGACATGGAAAGCGCCACGATTGCCGCCAATGGCTTTCGCTTCCGCGTGCCCTACGGCACCCTGCTGTGTGTCAGCGACAAGCCGCTGCACGGCGAGATCAAGCTGCCCGGCATGGCGAATCATTTCTACCGCGAACGCGTGGACCAGCATTTGCGCATAGGCATGCGCGCCATCGACTTGCTGCGCGCGCAGGGCAGCACGCAGTTGCACAGCCGCAAGCTGCGCAGTTTCTCGGAAGTGGCGTTCCAGTAAACGGCGTCTGGATTAGCTATTATTTTTATAGCTGCTTGTGCATATCAGCAAAGGGCTGCAGCCTCATTTTCTGATGGCCCGAAGCCTCTTAGGCCAATCGCGGCCTGACCAGCGAAGCCGCGAGCTTGGCGTTGACCCGCGCGGTTTGTACATCGTCATCAAAGGCCAGCGCCACACCCATGCGGCGTTTGACAAAACTCTCTGGCTTGCCAAACAGGCGGATGTCGGTGTTGGGTACGCGCAGTGCGTCGGCCACACCGTCAAACACAATGCCGTGCGCATCCACGCCACCATAAATCACGGCGCTGGCGCCCGGGCTTTTCAGTGCGGTGTTGACCGGCAGGCCCAGGATGGCGCGGGCATGCAACTCGAACTCGTTTTGCCATTGCGTACACATGGTCACCATGCCGGTGTCGTGCGGCCGCGGGCTGACCTCGCTGAACCAGACCTCGTCGCCCTTGACAAACAGCTCGACGCCAAACAGGCCCAGGCCGCCGGGCTTGCCGTCGTGACCGATGCCGAGGTTGTCGGTCACGGCCTTGCAGATCTCGCGGCTTTTTTGCAGCGCGGCGACGGCCATGGGCTGCGGTTGCCAGCTTTCCACATAGTCGCCGCTGACCTGCACATGGCCTATCGGTTCGCAAAAATGGGTTTCGATTTCCCCACCCGGGCCCATGGCACGCACCGTCAGCTGCGTGATTTCGTAGTCAAAGTCGATGAAGCCTTCGACGATGACGCGGCCATGGCTGACGCGGCCACCAGCCATGGCGTAGTCCCATGCCGTCTTGACGTCGGCCGGGCCGGCGATCTTGCTCTGGCCCTTGCCGGAAGAACTCATCACCGGTTTGACCACACAGGGGTAGCCGATTTTGCTGTCTATCGCCGCCCGCAGCTCGACCAGCGAATCGCAAAACACATAAGGGCTGGTCGGCAGCCCCAGGGTTTCGGCAGCCAGGCGGCGAATGCCTTCGCGGTCCATGGTCAGGCGTGCGGCGCGTGCCGTGGGCACCACACGCACCACACCGGCGGCTTCGAGTTGTTCCAGCATGGACGTGGCAATCGCCTCGATTTCAGGCACCACCAGATGTGGCCGGTCTTTTTCGATCAGGGCCTTGAGCTGCGCCGGATCACTCATGCTGATGGTGCGCGCATGGTGCGCCACCTGCTGCCCCGGTGCGTTGTCGTAACGGTCGGTGGCAGTGGTTTCCACGCCCAGGCGCTGCAGGGCGATCAAGACCTCTTTGCCAAGCTCGCCGGAGCCGAGCAGCATCACTTTGGTGGCGTGGGGAGACAGGGGGGTGCCGAAGGTGGTCATGGTTGGTGCAGAAATGAGGGAGTTGGACAGAGACGGCAGGCGACGCCGACACTTTACTTCACAGAAAAGAAGTGCCGCCTTGTTTGGCCGGGCCACACCCATTTAACCCCATGCACCCGGAGCGCATCGATTTCAGATGACAATGGTTCTCATTGACAACAAACCAGCCAGAAAGTTTTTTTTGCCAAACACCACGCCCCCTGCAGCCGCACCGAGCCCCGAAGCACCAGCACGTAAACGCCGCCCGCCGCGCCGGGTGGAAGTCAGCCGCGTTGCAGTCCTGAGCCCCGCCATGCGCCGCATCACACTGACAGGCGCTGAGCTCGAAGGTTTCCCGGCTGTGGGGCCCGCCAGCTATATCAAGCTGATCTTTCCGGAACCCGGGCAGACCGAGCCGACGCGGCCGCTGCCGGACGGCCCGCGTCCGGTATCGATGCGCACCTACACACCGCTGGCCGTGCGCCCCCAGCGGTTTGAAGTGGATGTCGATTTTGTGTTGCACGGCGAGGGCCCGGCCTCGACCTGGGCGGCCCAGGCCAGCGTCGGCCAGGTCTTGTACCTGATGGGTCCCGGCCCCGGCTACCTGCCGGACGCAGCCAGCACAGAGCACCTGCTGCTCGCTGATGACAGTGCGCTGCCGGCGGTCGAAACCATTCTGGCCGCCCTGCCGGCATCCGCCCGCGCCCGGGTCCTGCTCGAAGTCATCAGTGCTGCCGAGCAGCGCCCACTGCACAGCGCGGCCCGGCTGGAAGTCAGCTGGCTGGTACGCGGCGCCGATCACCGGGCCGCTGGCCAGCCTCTGGCCGCAGCCTTGCAGGCGCTGGCGCCTGTGGGGCCGGATACGCGCATTTACCTGGCCTGCGAAGCAGCGGCCATGCGCCGCATCCGCCAGCAACTGGTTGACGAGCTGGGTGTGAAGCGCAGCCAGATTGTGGGCCGGGGCTACTGGAAACTCGACGTGGTGAACCACCCGGACCACGACTACGGCGACGACGCCTGAGCCCGACATGAGTCTGGGCGCCCGTGCGTATAGGCAACAATAGCCGCATGAGCGATTGCCTTCTCCAGATCCGGGGCCTGACCAAACACTATGGCAGCGCCGTGGTGGTGGACGACCTGTCCTTTGAGATTGCCCGCGGCGAATGCCTGGGCGTGATAGGCCCGAACGGTGCCGGCAAAACCACCACCATCCGCATGTGCCTGGGCCTGACGGCGCCCGACGCCGGTGAGATCAGCTACGCTCTTAACGGCGCCGGACCGGGCCTGCGCATGCCGCAGGATGCGCTGGCAATCAAGGCCAGACTCGGAGTCGTGAGCCAGTTCGACACGCTGGACCCGGACTTCAGCTGCGCGGAAAACCTGCAGGTGTATGGCCGCTATTTCGGCATCAGCGCAGCCCAGATTCGTGCACGGGTCCCCGGCCTGCTGGAGTTTGCGTCACTGATCCACAAGGCCGCCAGCAAGCCCGGAGAGCTGTCGGGTGGCATGAAGCGGCGCCTGAGCCTGGCACGCGCCCTCGTCAATGACCCCAGCCTGCTGCTGCTGGACGAACCCACCACCGGGCTCGACCCACAGGCCCGCCACCTGATGTGGGAGCGCCTGCAATTGCTGCTGCAACAGGGAAAATCCATACTGCTGACCACCCACTTCATGGACGAGGCGGAGCGCCTGTGTTCACGTCTGCTGGTGCTGGACCACGGCAGAAAGATTGCAGAAGGCAAGCCACGCGAACTGATTGCCCAGCACCTGGAGCCCGACGTGGTCGAGGTCTATGGCAACGGCGCGCTGGCGCTGGCGCAGTCCAGCGAGTACGCCGGCTTGCGCGCACTGGCAGCGCGGGTGGAAGTCAGCGGTGAAACCGTGTTTTTCTACACCCAGGATGCACGCCCGGTGCTGGACCGGCTGGCCTCACACGCCAGCCTGCGCACCCTGCACCGGCCTGCCAACCTGGAGGACCTGTTTCTCAAACTGACTGGCCGGCAGATCAGGGAGGATGGATGATGAATCAGTCGATCTGGCGGGTGCCCGATTTGTCAGGCCGCTGGTGGCCGGTTTTCATGCGCAACCTGCTGGTCTGGCGCAAGCTCGCGATCCCCAGCCTGGTGGGCAACATTGCCGAGCCGCTGATGTGGCTGGTGGCTTTTGGTTATGGCATGGGTGCGCTGGTGGGCGAGATCACCGTGGCCGGAACCGCCGTGCCCTACATCCTGTTTCTGGCCAGCGGGTCGATCTGCATGAGCGCCATGAATGCGGCGAGTTTTGAGGCACTGTACTCGGCCTTCTCGCGCATGCATGTGCAAAAAACCTGGGACGGCATCATGAATGCCCCGGTCAGCCTGGACAGTGTGTTGCTGGCTGAAATGTTGTGGGCCGCTTTCAAGGCGCTGTTCACCGTGACCGCCATCCTGGGCGTGATGCTGGCCCTGGGCATCAGCCACAGCCCCAAGCTGCTGCTGGCCTGGCCGATTTTGCTGCTGGTTGGCATGATGTTTTCGTGCATCGCACTGATCTTCAACGCGCTGGCCAAGGGCTACGACTTCTTCACCTATTACTTCACGCTGGTGCTGACACCGATGATGTTTCTGAGCGGCATCTTTTTCCCGCGCGAGCAGTTGCCCGATCTGGTGCGCATCATCTCCGACTGGTTACCGCTGACCGTTGCGGTGGAGATCATCCGCCCGCTGTTCATGGACCAGTGGCCGGCTTCTCCGTGGCGGCACGGCCTGGTGCTGCTGGGCTACACCGTGGCCGGGTTCTGGGTGGCGCTGGCGCTGACGCGCAAGCGCTTCCGGGCGTGAGCCGACGAAGGGCTTGCCCGCCGCAGGGAGCGGCGCCCTGAGAGCAGCCGGCCGATGCAGGAGCCGTGACGTCCGCCTATTTCATCAGGGCGGCCATCTCGGGGGTTTTGCCGGCAAGGGGCGCGCCATCTTTCTCGTCCCTGCGATCAAAGATCAGCGTCTGCCCAAAAACCAGTTGAACCCAGGTGGGGTAGGTGTAGGCCGTCCCCTTGTTGTGATCAATGATGGCGCCGATACCGCCGCCAAAAATAATATTGCCGGCCATGCCCGCATTGGCGCGCGAAATCGCCCGTCCGTTGGCGTCGGGCTGGCCTTGTTGCACGCAGGTGATGTCCATGTCCTTGGATGAACGCCGTACCGGCGAGGTGGAGCCTGACTTCACGCTGGTAGAGCCGTAGTCATTGCTGATGGAACAGTCCGCACCCACAATGGCAGTACCAGAAGCTGTCTTTGCTTCAATTTTCATGGGGTGCGTCGAGTCGTTCACAATCGACGCACAACCGACCAGCGACCAGGCGCCAAGCAAAATAAGCAGTGTTTTCAAGATAGATCCCCTTTTTGTAGATGCCCTCATTCCTCCCGGGTCTGAAGTGCGGTCACAGTCTAACCGCCGCAGACCCTGGGTTGCGAACGGCTGCAGGCTTTGGAAAGACGAGACTTGGATGCTGGCGCCACGCCGTGATTGGCTGCTGGTCGGCGCTGGCGCTAAAGACGTTTCAGGCCTCCAGCCCTTTCTGGCTGTTCGCATGCAGCTTCTGAATCAATAGCAGACCAAAGGTTTCCCACCAATCCGCTCAGCCGGCGTCTGGCACCCCGGTATGGGCCGGCGCCGCAAAACGCGCCAGCAAGTCCCCAAGATTCAGCTCGGCCAGCACCTCCTGCAGCCGCGCCTGTGCCTGGCGTGTCTTGGTCGCGTTGGGTGACTGCGGTCGACTCGCAATGATGAGCTCGTTTTTCATCGAATGCTCCCAGCCGACCAGCTCTGTCACCGTGACCTCGTAACCGTGCGCCTCCAGTTGCAGGCAACGTAGCACATTGGTGATCTGGCTGCCAAATTCACGCGTGTGCAGGGGGTGGCGCCAGAGTTCGGCCAGCGGGCTTTTCGACAGGCTCAGTGCCTTGTTTTTCCGCAACACGCCGGCCACCTCGGCCTGGCAGCAGGGCACCAGCACCATGTGCCGCGCCTGTTTGTGCAGGCCAAAAGCAATCGCGTCGTCGGTGGCGGTATCGCAGGCATGCAGGGCGGTGACGATGTCCACCCGGGCCGGCAATTCGGCCGCTGTGGTGGCCTGTTGCACCGACAGGTTCAGAAAACTCATCTGCGCAAAGCCCAGCTTCTGTGCCAGCGCGCGGGACTTGTCCACCAGCTCGGCGCGGGTTTCAATGCCGTAGATGTGGCCACTGGTCCTTTGCCCGGCATGGGCGACATTGAAAAACAGGTCGTACAAAATGAAACCGAGGTAAGACTTGCCGGCGCCGTGATCCGCCAGCGTGAAGCCCTGCCCCTGAGCCGATACATCTTCAAGCAAGGGCGCAATGAACTGGTACAGGTGATACACCTGCTTGAGCTTGCGCCGCGTGTCCTGATTCAGCTTGCCGTCCCGGGTCAGGATATGCAGCTCCTTGAGCAGCTCCAGCGACTGGCCGGGCCGCAGCTCTTCAATCACCTGGCCGGCTTTGGCGGGTGGCGCGTGGCGGACAGGTTTGCCGCGTGGGGGGCTGGGGTGTGGCATGGCCTCCAGTTTAGTGGGCCGCAACTTGCCGCTGCGACACGATGGCCCAGGCTTTCCTGTTAATTAAATTGCACACAATTTAATTGAGTGCTATAATTGCGCCATGCCGAACAAAACCGACACCATGCTGCAACTGGACAACCAGCTCTGCTTCGCGCTGTATTCCACCTCATTGGCCATGACCAAGCTGTACAAGCCGCTGCTCGACGAGCTGGGGCTGACCTATCCGCAGTACCTGGCCATGCTGGTGCTGTGGGAAAAAGACGGGCTGATGGTGTCCGAACTCGGCGAACGCCTGTACCTGGACTCCGGCACGCTCACACCCCTGCTCAAGCGTCTGGAAACCTCAGGCCTGGTGGCGCGCCTGCGCGATGTGGCGGACGAGCGCCGGGTTCACATCACCCTGACGGCCGCCGGCCGCAAGCTCAAGGCCCAGGCCGCCAAAATTCCGGGCTGCATCCTGGAAGCCAGCCAGTGCTCCATCCCCGAACTGATCACGCTGACGCAGCAGGTGCAGGCCCTGCGCGAGCGCCTGCTGGCCTGACCTCCCTTTTTCAGCTTTTCCAACTTTTCAACCCCGCTTCAATCCCGAAGCATTTTCCAAAGGAAACACCATGACCACCTCACTCGAAAAAGTCCTCTACACCGCCAAAGCCCACACCACCGGCGGCCGTGACGGCAAGTCAAAAACCGACGACGGCCGTCTGGACGTCACGCTGAGTTCGCCCGGCACCGTCGGCACCGGCACCAACCCCGAGCAGCTGTTTGCCGCCGGTTACTCCGCCTGTTTCATTGGCGCGATGAAGGCTGTGGCCGGCATGAAAAAAATCACCTTGCCGGACGACCTCAGCATTGATGCCGCCGTCGATCTCGGCAAAATCCCCGCCGGTTACGGCATTGCCGTCCGCCTGGACATCAGCCTGCCCGGCATGGACCGCGCCGCTGCACAGGCGCTGATTGACGCCGCCCACCAGGTTTGCCCTTACTCGAACGCCACGCGCGGGAATATCGACGTGACCATTACCCTGGTCTGAGCGAGCGACCCAAAAGTCTTTTGTGACGGGGCTTGCACAAGCCCTGTCGCCAAAGCGGCCCGCCGGTCTTGAAACGGCGGGCTTTTTCGTTAAAGTGCCCCCATGAGCACCACCACCCTTCTTGTTCGCAAAACCGATCTCGCCAGCACCCGGCTGCAAAGCACCGAAGCCGCGCCGCTGGCCGAGGGCCAGATTCGCGTGCGTGTTGAATCCTTTGCGCTGACCTCCAACAACATCACCTACGCCGCTTTTGGTGACGCGATGAACTACTGGCAGTTTTTCCCGACCGGTGAAGACGGCTGGGGCACCATTCCGGTCTGGGGCTTTGGCAGCGTGCTGCAGTCGCTGCACCCCGGTGTAGCGGTGGGCGAGCGCCTCTACGGTTATTTCCCCATGGGTTCGGAAGCGGTGCTGACCCCGGTGCGGCTGAGCAGCAACGGTTTTTACGACGGCGCGCCGCACCGCAGCGAACTGCACCCGGTTTACAACAACTACCTGCGCTGCAACACCGACCCTTTTTACACAGCGTCCAGCGAAGCCATCCAGGCGCTGCTGCGTCCGCTGTTTGTCACCTCTTTCCTGATTGACGACTTTCTGGCCGACAATAATTTCTTTGGCGCATCCAATGGCGCCATGCTGCTGTCCAGCGCGTCGAGCAAAACTGCCTACGGCACGGCCTTTCAGCTGGCGCAGCGCCCCGGCATTGAAGTCATTGGCCTGACTTCGCCCGGCAATGTCGCTTTCTGTGAAAGCCTGGGCTGTTACAGCCGCGTACTGACTTATGACCAGCTCGATCAGATCGCCGCGGACAGGGCCTGCATTTATGTCGACTTTGCCGGCAACGCGACACTGCGCCACGCCATCCACAGCCGCTTTGCCCAGTTGAAGTACAGCTGCTCGATTGGCGGCACCCATGTCAGCGAACTGGGCGGCGCCAAAGACCTGCCGGGCCCGCGTGCCACGCTGTTTTTTGCGCCGGCGCAGATCAAGAAGCGCAGCGCCGACTGGGGCCCCGCCGGACTGGGCCAGCGCCTGGTACAGGCCTGGCAGGCCTTCAGCCAGCGCGTCACGCAAGACCCTGCGCCCTGGCTGCTCACGCAGCAGCACAGCGGCGACGCAGCGGTCAGCGCGATTTACCAGCAGGTGCTGGCCGGCAAGGGCGACCCGCGCACCGGGCACATCCTGAGCCTTTGAGGGCTGGCCGGAAGGCCGATATCGCTATATTTTTGATAGCTGCTTGCGCAGATCAGCAAGGGGCTGGAGGCCTGTTTTACTCTCAGGCTTACAGCTCTGGCCGGAAGCACGACAATGGCGGCATGACCGATCAACCCACAGGCGCCATGCCCCACAAGGCGCGCCACGCCTACGAAAAGCTCACCCCCGATGTGGTGCTTGATGCGCTGGCCAGCGTCGGCCTGCTGGGTGATGGCCGGCTGACGGCCTTGTCCAGCTACGAAAACCGCGTCTACCAGGTGCACCTGGAAGCGCCCACGGGCACGGGCGCTGCGGCAGGCGACATGGTGGTCGTCAAGTTTTACCGGCCCGGGCGCTGGAGCGACCTGCAGATTGTCGAAGAGCATGCTTTTGCCGCCGAGCTGATGGAAGCCGAAATACCGGTGGTGGGCGCCCTCGCGATCAAGGGCCAGACCCTGCACCATTTTGATGGCTTCAGTTTCAGCGTGTCGCCGCGCCGGGGCGGGCGCCGGCCCGAACTCGAGGACTCCAGCGTGCTCGAATGGATTGGCCGCTTCCTGGCGCGTATCCACACCGTCGGCAGCCGCGCGCCCTTTCAGCACCGGCCAGCCCTGGACCTGGACACCTTTGGCCACGCCAGCCGCAAAGTGCTGCTGGCCGGCAACTACCTGCCGCTGGACATGGAGTCACGCTGGCTCAAGGCCTTTGAGGAAGCCATGAACGTGGCGCAGGCCGTGTTTGAAAGCGTCGGAGACGTCCGCAGCCTGCGCCTGCATGGCGACTGCCACCCCGGCAATATTTTGTGGACACCTGAAGGCCTGGAAGGCGCGGGTCCGCACTTTGTCGATCTGGACGACGCACGCAGCGGACCCGCAGTGCAGGACCTGTGGATGTTGCTGTCCGGCGAGCGCGCACAATGCCTGCAGCAGCTGGGCGCGCTGGTGGACGGGTATGAAGAATTTCGCGAATTCCCCCGAAGCGAGCTGGCCCTGATAGAGCCGCTGCGTACCCTGCGCCTGGTGCACTACAGCGCCTGGCTGGCCCAGCGCTGGCACGACCCGATTTTTCCGATCAACTTTCCGTGGTTCGGCTCCAGCGATTACTGGAAGGGCCAGGTCGACATGCTGGAAGAACAGACCGAAGCCATGCAGGCAGCGCCGCTGGTGGCATAAAAACGCAAGCCGGGAAGCACCTGCCCATGACAACAGCAACAACCGCAACCGCGCAGCCGCGCCCGCTCTGGAAGACCTTTGCAGTCTTCCTCGGCCCGCTGGTGCTGACCAACATGCTGCAGGCCCTGTCGGGCACGTTCAACAACATTTATGTGGGGCAGATGCTGGGCGTGGGCGCACTGGCTGCAGTCGCGAGCTTTTTCCCCCTGCTGATGTTTTTTGTTTCTTTTGTGATCGGTTTGGGCGCGGGCGCATCCGTCCTCATTGGCCAGGCCTGGGGTGCCAAAGACACAGCCAGGGTCAGGGCCATAACCGGCAGCGTGCTGGCGGCCGGATGCCTGCTCGGCGGGGTGGTCGGCCTGCTGGGCATGCTGCTGGCCGAGCCCATCATGCGGCTGCTGGGCACACCCGCAGACGTGCTGGTCCCAGCCGTGGCCTATGCCACGGTCATGATGGCCGCCCTGCCGCTGTTGTTTGTCTCCATGCTGGCTGCGGCCGTGTTGCGCGGGGTCGGGGACACCGTCACACCGCTGCTGACGCTGCTGGTGTCGTCGGGCATTATTCTGCTGTTGACGCCTGCCTTGATTCAGGGCTGGGCCGGCCTGCCGGCACTCGGTATCACCGGCGGTGCCTGGGCGACGCTGCTGTCTTCGGCCATGGCCCTGGTCTGGCTGGCCTGGTTTTTGAACCGGCGCAGGCGCGCACTCGCGCCGGACCGCGCTTTCTGGCGCCAGCTGCGCCTGAAACCCCAATTTCTCAAACCCGTGATCCGCCTGGGTTTTCCCACCGGCCTGTTCTTCATCACCGGCTCTGTGGCCGACCTCGCGCTGCTGCGCCTGGTCAATGGCTACGGCTCCCATGCCACCGCGGCCTGGGGCGCCGTCAGCCAGGTCATGGCGTATGTGCAGTTTCCTGCCATTTCCATCGCGATAGCCGCATCGGTGCTGGCGGCCCAGGCCATAGGCGGCGGGAAATTGCAACAGGTCGATGCCGTCACCCGCGTCGGACTCGGCATGAACATGGTTGTCACCGGCGGTCTGGCCGTGGCGGTACTGGTGTTTGCGCGCCCCATCATCAGCCTGTTCATCACCGCTCCGGCCGTGATCGAGCTCGCAGCAGGCTTGCTGCACATCACCGTGTGGGCCAGCCTGATCTTCGGCCTGGCCAGCGTATTCACGTCCGTCATGCGCGCCAGCGGAACCGTGCTGGTGCCCACCCTCATCTCCCTGAGCTGCCTGGGCTTGCTGCTGTTTCCGCTGGGCTGGGCCTTCAGCCAGACTTTCGGGTTACGCGGCATCTGGATGAGCTACCCGGCCACCTACGCGGTGGCGCTGTTGCTGCAAGCCAGTTACTTTTATGGCGTGTGGAAGAAAAAGCCGATACGCAAATTGCTGTGAACTCTCTCCTCAGCGGATGCGCGGGGATGCCTGCAATTGTTCGGGTGTGGTGAAGTAGGCGACCGTCGCCCCCATGCGTGCGCGCGCCAGCGCCAGCTCGTGCCGCGCCACCGTGCGCAGGTGCACCTCGTCGGGTCCATCCATCAGTTGCAGGGCGCGGCCCCAGCTCCAGAAATGCGCCAGCGGGGTGTCGGGCGACAAGCCCATGGCGCCGAAGACCTGCATGGCGCGGTCGACCACACGTATCTGCAGACGGGCCACCACCACCTTGATGCCAGCCACCTGCGCGCGCAGTTGCGCCGGGTCGGCCGCACCCTGGTCGAGCGCCCAGGCGGCCTGCAGCACCAGAAGGCGTGCCTGGTCGATCTCGATGCGCGACTCGGCGATCCACTCCTGCACATTGGAAAAGTCCGCGAGGTATTTGCCGAAGGCCTGGCGCTCCAGCGTGCGCTCGCTGGCCAGCGCCAGTGCCAGCTCACACTGACCGATGCTGCGCATGCAATGGTGCACCCGCCCCGGCCCGAGGCGCGCCTGGGCCATGGCAAAACCTTCGCCCCAGCCGCCCAGCAAATGGTCGTCCGGCACACGCACATCGCGCAGCAGGATCTCGCAATGCCCTTCGGCTGCGTGGTGGTGCAGCACGGCAATATTGCGCACTACCTGCACGCCGGGGGTGTCCATGGGCACCAGCACCATGCTGTGCCGGTGGTGCGCTCCGGCCGGCTCGTCCTCGCCTTGCGCTTCGTCGTTGCGGCACATCACGATGAGCAGGCGGCAGTGCGGATGCGCGGCCCCGGTGATGAACCATTTGCGGCCGTTGAGCACCAGCTGCCCGCCTTCGCGCCGTACCGTGGTCTGCAGGTTGGTAGGGTCGGACGAGGCCACGTCGGGCTCGGACATCGCGAAAGCCGAGCGGATCTGTCCTTCCAGCAGCGGCAGCAGCCACTGCGCGTACTGCCAGGGCGTGGCAAAGCGATGCAGCAACTCCATGTTGCCGGTGTCGGGTGCGCTGCAGTTGAACACTTCCGCCGCCCAGGGCAGGCGGCCCATGATTTCCGCCAGCGGCGCGTAGTCGAGGTTGCCCAGACAGGTGCCGGGTTCGTCCTCGCGCAGGCCGGGCAGGAACAGGTTCCACAGACCTTCCTCACGCGCCAGGGCCTTGAGGTCTTCGAGGAAGGGCGGCGGATACACGCCCTCCTGCACCGAGTGATGCCAGGCCGCGTTGTAAGGCAGCAGATACTGCTGCAAAAAGGCTTCGAGTTGCCGGCGCAGGGCCTGTGCCCTCGGAGAGTGGTTGAAGTCCATGAGGCATTGTGCGAGTGCGGCAAGGCGTTGTCAGAACGCGGGCGACACAGCCAAACTGCAGCGGCGTCCACCGCAAGTCAGGCCACGTAAAGCAGCACGGTGATGAAGTGGCAGATGCTGCCGCCCAGCACAAACAGGTGCCACAAGCCGTGACCGTGGCGCAACTTGTGGTCGGTGGCGTAAAAACCAATGCCCAGGGTGTAACAGGCACCGCCCGCGGCCAGCCAGGCAAAACCTGCTGGCGTCAGCGCAGTCCACAAGGGCACCACTGCCGCCAGCGCCAGCCAGCCCATCAGCACATAGATGACCAGCGAGAGCACGCGTGCGCCTTTGGCCAGCCAGATTTCCTGAACAATGCCCAGCAGCGCCAGGCCCCACACCACACCCAGCAAGGACCAGCCCCAGGCACCGCGCAGCGACACCAGCGCGAAAGGCGTGTAGCTGCCCGCGATCAGCAGGTAGATCGAACAATGGTCAAATTTGCGCAGCACGTTTTTGGCGCGGCCGCGTACGCTGTGATACAGCGTCGAAAAGACGTACAGCGCCACGAGCATGGCGCCGTAAATGCTGAAGCTCACAATTTTCCAGGGGTCACCGCCAAAACCGGCGGACACAATCAATGCAGACGAGCCCGCCACCGCCAGCCCCGCGCCGACGAGATGGCTGATGCTGTTGAACCGTTCGCCGTGGTACATCGTTGTCAGTCCGCCCGCGCGAATGCCACCTGGCCCGGGCCAGGCCGGGCAAGCCAGTTTCCGGCAAAGTCGGGTGGGGCCGTCGGCGTCTGCAACATGTCAGGAAAATAAAGAGAGGAAGCAGGAAGACGAAGTCATCCACCCGCAAGGGAGCCATCACAAACTGCAAGCTTACGCCCAACGAAGGCCATGAGCTCTGATCTCCGTCAACAGTTGACCTGAACGGGAGGCCGTCCCGACAAGCCCCCACGCCTCATGTGCCTTCGGTGCACCCTGCACCAAGCGGGGCAGCAACCAGCAAAAGTGCAATGGACCTGGATGGACAGGCAAGCCGGCTGACAACAGCCGCTTCGCCCGTCAGGCGCAAAATGGGGGCATGAAACCACCCAAGCGCCTGTTATCCCTGATCGAAGAAGGCCTGATCGACACCGTGGTGCGGCAATTGATGAGCGGCAAGGAGGCGATGGTCTATGTGGTGCGCTGTGGGGACGAGACACGTTGCGCCAAGATCTACAAGGAGGCCGACCAGCGCAGCTTCAGGCAGGCGGTGGACTACACCGAAAACCGCAAGGTCAAGAACACCCGGCAGGCGCGTGCCATGGCCAAGGGCACAAAATTTGGCCGCGAGGCGGCAGAAGCGGCATGGCAAAGCGCTGAGGTGGACGCACTCTACCGCCTGGCCGCCGCCGGTGTGCGTGTGCCCAAGCCGCACAACTTCTGCGACGGCGTGTTACTGATGGAACTGGTGACCGACGCCCATGGCGATGCAGCACCACGCCTGAACGATGTGGAATTCACGCCCGAAGAGGCGCGCGCCCACCATGCCACCCTGCTCGGCGAGGTGGTGCGCATGCTCTGCGCTGGAGTGGTGCACGGGGATCTTTCCGAATTCAATGTGCTGCTGGCCGAGGACGGCCCGGTCATCATCGACCTGCCACAGGCGGTGGATGCGGCCGGCAACAACCACGCCAGCCGCATGCTGCTGCGCGATGTGGCCAACCTGCGCGGCTTCTTCGGCCGCTTTGCGCCGGATCTGCTGGCAAGCGACTATGGCCATGAGATCTGGGACCTCTACCAGCGCGGTGTGTTGCGGCCCGACAGCGTGCTGACGGGCCGGTTTGTGCACCAGCGCGGGCCGGTGGACCTGGGCGCGGTGCTGGGCGAGATCAGCGATGCGCGGGCGGAGGAATCGGCGCGCCGCGTGCGCATGCAGTCCCTGTAAAAAAGGCAGCTGGGGCCGCTCAGCGCACCGGGTTTTCGAGGCTGCCTATCCCGTCGATTTCCACCCGTACCACATCGCCGGCCTGCAGGTATCTGGGCGGCTTGAAGCCAATGCCGACACCTACAGGCGTGCCGGTGGCGATCACATCACCGGGGTACAGGGTGATGCCGGCCGACAGGGTCTCTATCAATGTGGGAATGTCAAAAATCAGGTCGGCGGTCGAGGCGTTCTGGCGCTCTTCACCATTGACATAACAGCGCACCTGGGTGCGTGTGCCGTCCAGCTCGTCGGCGCTGACCAGCCACGGCCCCATCGGGCAAAAAGTGTCAAACGATTTACCCATGTGCCACTGCTGGTGGCGGCTTTGCCAGTCGCGTGCGGTGACGTCGTTGACGATGGTGTAGCCCCAGACGTGGGCCATGGCATCGGCGGCAGCGATGCCCTTGCCACCCCGGCCTATGATGACGGCCAGTTCGGCCTCGTAATCAATTGCGCTGGAGACGCCGGCCGGGGGCATGGTGATGGCCGCACCCGGACCCACCACCGATTCGGGCACCTTGGTGAAGATGATAGGGTCCGCCGGTATGTCGCCGCCCGACTTGGCGCTGCTGTCAAAACCGCTGCCGGCAAATTCTTTGGCATGCGCAAAATAGTTTTTACCGACGCAGAAAATATTGCGCCGCGGCCGCGGCAGCGGTGCCGTGATCTGCACGTCGCTCAGTGCAAGCGCTGGCAGCAGCGCCGGCAGCGCCTCACCGCGCGCCTGCATTTCAATCAGCGGCAAGGCGCCAAGTTCAGCCTGCGCCTGCGGCAGCTCAAAAGGCTGGACCTGCTGGAGATCGGCCGACACCAGGCCCGCGCCCGGCTGGCCGTTGCGGCGGAATGCAACAATTTTCATGACACTTGTCTCTCTTTGTTTTTGCCCGGCGCTGGAAAGTGCCGGCGCAGTCAATGGCAATGGGTTTGGCGCCCGGTTTCCGGGGGGCTTCCTAGGGATTTCGATAGCCCCCAAATTTCGCTACAAATGTTAGCATGCAAACCAATAATAAGCAGCTGCTTTGCAGCCCACGATCAATCATCAGGAGACCACCATGAAACGCCGATCCCTGTGGCTTGCAGCCATGCTTATTTCCGGCACCACCTGGGTGGCCGCACAAAACGCCTGGCCCACACGTTCCATCACCATGATCGTGCCCTTTCCACCCGGTGGGCTGGCCGACCTCGTGGCACGCCCTGTGGCCGAAGCGATGGCGCGCGAGCTGGGCCAGCCTGTGGTGATTGAAAACAAGGCCGGCGCTGGCGGCGGCATAGGCATGGGCCTGGCGGCCAAATCAAAGCCAGACGGCTACACCGTGCTGCTGGCCCTGTCATCGCTGACCGTGATTCCCGAGGCCGACGCAGTGCTGGCGCGCCAGCCCATGTTTGCGCACAACGACCTGCGTGCGATTGCGCGTTTCACCGCCGACCCGACGGTGCTGGCGGTGCGCGCCGATTCACCGTGGAAAACCGTGAAGGATTTTGTCGAAGACGCCAAAAAACGTCCGGGCGCGATCAACTACGGCTCATCGGGCAATTACGGCACCATGCATGTGCCGATGGAAATCCTGTCGCAAAACGCCGGCATCAAAATGACCCATGTCCCGTTTACCGGCGCTGGCCCGGCCGTGGTGGCGCTGCTTGGCGGCCAGATTGACGCGGTATCTTCCGGCCCGGCCACCGTGCTGCAACATGTCAAGGCAGGCAAGCTGCGGGTGCTGGGCCATTGGGGAAACAGCCCGCTGGGTGCTTTGCCGGATGCGCCCAGCCTGAAAGACGCGGGCTACAACGCGGAATACGCGCAGTGGTCGGGCCTGTTCATCCCCAAAGACACGCCCGAGCCGATTGCCCAGCGCCTGCGCGCAGCTGCCAGGGCGGCCGCACAGGACAACAAGGTCAAAGAGGTGATCCTGAACGCCGGCAGCCCGGTGTTGTACCTGGACTCACCCGATTTTGAAAAATACGTGCAGGCCGACGTCAAACGCATGGCCGAGGTGGTCAAACGTATTGGCAAAGTGGAGTGAGCATCGCGCTCGCCTCTCACCTTCGGCCTTGATACCCTGACCTTGCCAACGGAGACCACCATGCGCTTCCAAGCTGTTTTTTTGCTGGCCCTGGGCCTGATACCGGTTCTGGGTTCTTCTTCCGTTGCGGCGCAGACCTACCCCGTCAAAGCCGTGAGGATCATCGTGCCTTTCGCCGCCGGTGGCCCGGCCGACAACTACGCACGTTTCATGGCGCAGCGCCTGCAGGATGCCCTGGGCCAGTCCTTTGTGGTGGACAACCGGCCCGGCGCGGGCTCTGTCATTGGCACCGACCTGGCCGCCAAGGCGCCCGCCGACGGCTACACCCTGCTGATGATGTCCAACGCCCACACCGTCAACGAAACGCTGATTCCGAACAAGCCGTTTCAGCTGCTGCGCGATTTTGTGGCGGTGGCGCCCGTCAACTACTCGGATCTGGTGCTGGTTGCGCACCCCGCCCTGCCGGCCAGCAACCTCAAGGACCTGCTGCAGCAGGCCAGGGCGCGGCCAGGCAAGTTCAACTACGCATCGTCCGGCCCCGGCACGCCCTACCACATGGCCGGTGAACTGTTCAAAAGCATGGCCGGGGTGTACCTGGTGCACATCCCCTACCGCGGCAGCACGGGCGCCCGCACCGATCTGATTGGCGGGCAGGTGGATGTGATGTTTGACGCCGTCACCACCATGGTGGAGCAGATCAAGGCCGGCAAGGTCAAGGCCATTGCCACCACAGGACGGGCCCGCTCCGAGGTGCTGCCCGATGTGCCCACCATGGCCGAGGCTGGCCTCGCCGGTTACGAGGCCACCATCTGGCTGGGCCTGATGGCGCCGCGCGGCACACCCAAGGCCGTGGTGGACAGGCTCAACGAAGCGGTATCCAGAATTGCCAGCCAGCCCGATGTCAAACAGCTGTGGGCCAGGCAGGGCGCCGTGCCGCTGGTGATGACGCCCGAGGTGTTTGACAAATACGCGCGCGACGACATCAGCAAATGGTCGCGCGTGATCCAGAGCGCCGGCATCAAGGTCGATTGAAGACCCATGCCCTCCCTTGATCTGCTGAGCGGCGGCGCCGCCAAAGGCCTTGTTTCCGCCCTGCAGGCGCGCTTTCTGGCACAAACCGGCTTCGGTATCAGCGGCAGCTTCAACGCTGTCGGCATGATGAAAGACCAGTTGCTGGCCGGCGCAGCCTGTGATGTCATCATCCTGACCGAGGCGCTGATCGGGCAACTGGCCGCAGAGGGCCATGTGGTCGCGGACAGCGCCCGGCCTATCGGGCGGGTGAAGACCGGCATCGCGGTGAAGGAAGGCGCAGCTTTGCCGCCGCTGGACAATGCGGACCAGCTGAGAGCAGCCCTGCAGGCGGCTACAGCGATTTATTTTCCGGACCCGGTCAAGGCGACGGCGGGCATTCATTTCATGAAAGTGCTGCGCGAACTGGGCGTTGACAGCGCGCTGGCCGCGCGGCTGCGGCCATGCGCCAACGGCGCAGCCGCGATGCAGGCGCTGGCGCAGGCAGATGAGCCCGATGCCATAGGCTGCACCCAGGTGTCTGAAATCATCATTGCCGCAGGCGTGCGGCTGGTGGCCGCGCTGCCCAAAGTATTTGAACTTGCGACGGTTTACAGCGCAGCCGTCAGTACCCGGGCCGCCCACCCGGAGGCGGGCGCCGCGCTGATAACGCTGCTCACCAGCGAAGAAGCCGCCGGGCTTCGCAGCGCCGGCGGCTTTGAACCGGTGGCAGGCTGAGCCGACTCAGGCTTTTTCAAGCAGCGCATTGACGCGCCGCACATAAGCCGCCGGGTCATCCGGCAAACCCCCTTCGGCCAGCAGCGCCTGGTCGAACAGGATGTGGGCCAGGTCGTCGAAATGTTCGCTGCCCTCAAGCTTTTTCACCAGCGCATGTTGGGCATTGATTTCCAGAATCGGCTTGACCTCGGGCGCGGCCTGGCCGGCCTGCTTGAGCATGCGCGCCAGCTGCGTGGACATGTCGCCGTCCTGCACCACCAGGCAGGCCGGTGAATCGACCAGCCGCGTCGTGGCGCGCACATCGATCGCCTTGTCCTTGAGGGTTTCCTTGAGCCGGTCCAGCATGGGTTTGAACTGGGTTTGCGCTTCTTCCGCGGCCTTCTTTTCGTCCTCGTCCTGCAGCTTGCCCAGATCCACCGCACCCTTGGCCACCGACTGCAGCGGTGTGCCGTCAAACTCGTGCAGGTAGTTCAGCGCCCATTCATCGACACGGTCGGTCATCAGGAGTACCTCGATGCCCTTCTTGCGGAAGATCTCGAGTTGCGGGCTGTTTTTGCCGGCGGCCTGGGTGTCGGCGGTGATGTAATAAATCGCGTCCTGGCCTTCTTTCATGCGCGCCTTGTAGTCGGCAAAACCCACGCTGGTGGTGTCGGTGGTCGAGCTCGCAAAACGCAGCAGTTTGGCCAGGCGGTCGCGATTGGCAAAATCTTCGCCCAGACCTTCCTTGAGCACCGCGCCAAATTCGGCATAAAAGGCCGTGAATTTTTCCGGCTCGTTGGCGGCCAGGTCCTCGATCATGGACAACACGCGTTTGGTGCAGCCCTCCCGAATCGCCTTGACCGCGCGGCTTTCCTGCAGCAACTCGCGTGAGACATTGAGCGGCAGGTCGGAGGAGTCCACCACCCCTTTGACAAAACGCAAGTAGGTCGGCAACAAGGCCTGCGCGTCGTCCATGATGAAGACGCGTTTGACGTAAAGCTTGACACCCGCCGCCTTGTCGCGGTTGAACAAATCCATGGGCGCCTTGGCCGGGATGAACAACAACTGCGTGTATTCGGTGGAACCTTCGACACGGTTGTGTGTGCTGGCCAGCGGGGCCTGGCTGTCGTAGCTGATCTGTTTGTAGAACTCGTCGTACTGCTCCTGCGTGATGTCTTTCTTCGCGCGTGTCCACAAGGCGGCGGCCTGGTTCACGGTTTCCCATTCATCCGAGGTGACCATCTCGCCTGGCTGGTCGTTCTCGCCTTCCTTCCACTCTTCCTTCTTCATCAGAATGGGCAGGGAGATGTGGTCGGAGTATTTGCTGATGATGCTTTTGAGCTTCCAGGTGTTGAGGTATTCGGCCGCCTCGTCCTTGAGGTGCAGGATGACGCTGGAGCCGCGATCCGCACGGCTGATGGTCTCGACCTCGAACTCGCCGGTACCGGCGCTGGTCCAGCGCACGCCTTCGGTGGCCGGCAGGCCGGCGCGGCGGCTTTCCACCGTGATTTTGTCGGCCACGATAAAGCCTGAATAAAAGCCAACACCAAACTGCCCAATCAGCTGGGCATCGTTTTTCTGGTCGCCCGACAGCTTGGCCACAAAGTCGCGTGTGCCGCTTTTGGCAATCGTGCCGAGGTTGTCCACGGCTTCCTGCTGGGACAGGCCAATGCCGGTGTCGCTGATGGTCAGGGTTTTGGCAGCCTTGTCGAAACTCACCCGCACATCCAGGTTGGGCTGATCCTCGTACAGGCCGGCATTGTTCAGGGCTTCAAAACGCAGCTTGTCGCAGGCGTCCGAGGCATTGGAGACCAGTTCGCGCAAAAAGATGTCGGGGTTCGAATACAGCGAGTGGGTGACAAGGTTCAGCAGCTGGGCGACTTCTGCCTGGAAGGAAAGGGTTTGCTTGCTCATGATCCGGGTTCTTGAAAAAGGAGTGGGAAAAGACAGACGCCCCTGGAGTTAGGGGCGTCGTCATACATTTCAAGACCGGATTATCGCGTCTTCACCGGCGCGGCTCCAGGCCGCCCGGGATTACAGGCTCAGTTCGCCGCTTGGGATCTGGCCCAGTCGCAGGGCCTGTGCCGCCTGGGCGCGCACAACAGCCGTCGTCACGTCCGACTTCATCGGTGCGATCACTTTGGATCCGGACGGGATGTGGCTGTAGTTTTTGACCGCTGCCACGGCTTCGCTCAAAACTTCAGCGCGGGTACGGTTGCCTTCAATCTGGATCGCAAACTGCGATGACAGGGCGGGGCTTTCGGCACGCACACCGGTGGAAGCCAGGGCGGCAAAGGTGGCGACGGCGATCAGGAGGGAAGAAGACTTGTTCATGATGATGACCTTTTCAGTGAGTGGGTTGGAACCGGGTTGTTCGGTTGGGTCCTGCTCTTTCGAGCTTCAACATCAACCGTGATCTCACTGTAGGTGGCGCCAATTAGGCGATCATGAGCGGAGTCTTAGCTGGCGATGAGCCGGCAATGAGCACGCGTCACGACAGCTCAATGCGCGCAATCAGGCCGCTGCGGTCTTCGCGGTTGCGCAGGGTCACACGCAAGCCGCAGCGCTGCGCCGCCGCCTGCGCGATCGCCAAGCCCAGGCCGCTGCCGCGCACCTCACTGCCTGGGACACGGAAGAAGCGGTCAAAAACGCGCTCCAGCTGATCGGGCGGAATGCCGGGGCCGGTGTCCATGACTTCCACCACGGGACGGTCCGGCTCGCCGGACAGGCGTACATCGACCACACCTCCTGCGGGGGTGTAGCGCAAGGCGTTTTCGATCAGGTTGTCCAGCACACTGCGCAGGTCGGCGCCCACGCAGCGCAGCGTGAGCAAGGCAGGCGCTGCGGGCTCTGCGACCAGGCCGAGGTCTATGCCACGCTGGTCCGCCAGCGCGATCAGGCCGTTGATGCTTTCATGCAGCTGCGCATACACGTCGATGGCCACCGGCACTTCCTGGATTTTTGCTTCCTGGCGCGACAGCTTGAGCAACTGATCGACCAGGCGCTGCGCCCGGTGGACGCCGGCCTCCAGCTGCGCAAAACTCTGCTGGCAGGCACCGGGCGGCAGGTCGCAGCGCACGTTCTCCAGCTGCAGGGCCACGGCCGTGATCGGTGTGCGCAGCTCATGCGCTGCATCCTGCACAAAACGCCGCTGCGTCGCAAAGGCATCGCGCAGACGTGTGAGCAGGCTGTTGAAGGACACCACCAGCGGCTTGATCTCGTGCGGCACCCGCGTGAGCGGCAATTCAGTGATGGTGTGTTCGTCCTGCATGGCCGCCTTGCGCCCTATGGCCTGCACCTCGCGCGAGACCGCAGCGGCCACGCACCAGAGGATCAGGATCGCGAGCGGCAGCAGGATCAGCACAGGTGCAATGGCCGCGCCGGCACGGCCAACCGCCAGGTGGCGGCGGAACTCGCCGCTTTGAAACACCTGGACGCGGTGGCCGGCCGGCCCGCCGGCCGGCGTTGCATACACACGCCAGGGTTTACCATCGGCCTGCAGGTTGTGAAAACCCGTTTGCGCCAGCAGCCCGGCGCCCAGCTGCGGCCAGGAGCTGCCCTGCAGGCGCCCACTCGCGTCGTACACCTGGATGACATAGGTGCCCCATTCATGCACCTCCTCGCGCGAGCGCACCACAGGCGCCACCTTGCCCTCCTGCATGACCACAGAGTCTGCCAGCTGCTGCATCTGCTCGTCCATGAAGGTACCGACCATGCTGTTGTAGCTCCAGTAGGAGAAACAGGCGGAGGCCAGGCCGACCAGCAGGAACAGCGGTATCAGCCAGAACAGCAGCGTCCGGCGCAGCGAACACATGGGGCCAGCGGACAGGATGTGCATCAGGCGTCCCCGCCGGCCGTTGCGGTCGCAGCCGGCGCAGCCGCCGCAATGCGCCAGCCCAGCCCTCGCACATTGCGTATGGTGTCGGCACCGAGTTTTTTGCGCATGCCGTGGATCAGCACATCCACCGCATTGCTCATGACTTCTTCACCCCAGCCGTAGATGCGGTTTTCGAGCTGGTCGCGCGACAGGATGGCGCCGGGCCGCTCCAGCAGCGCGTGCAGCAGCGCATACTCGCGCGCCGACAGCGCGGACGATTCGCCGTTGACCAGCACCTCGCGCGTGGTCAGGTCGAGCTGCACCATGGCGTTGCCTATCAGAGAGTGCGCGCTGCCGTCCCGGCGCCGGATGACGGCACGCATGCGCGCCAGCAGCTCGCGGAACTCATAGGGCTTGAGCAGGTAATCGTCGGCCCCCAGGTCCAGGCCGGCGATGCGGTCGTCCAGCCCGTCGCGCGCGGTGAGCACCAGCACCGGCGTGGCATCGCCGCGTGCGCGCGCCTGACGCAAGACCTCGACACCGTCGCGTTTGGGCAAGCCCAGGTCCAGCAACACACAGGCATAGGCACCATCGGCCAGCGCGCTTTGCGCCAGCAGGCCGTCACGCACCCAATCGACCGACCAGCCATTGCTCTCCAGCGCCTGCTTCAGGCTGGCGCCAATCATGTCATCGTCTTCGACCAGCAGGACCCGCATCAGGCCTCCAGGCGCGCGCGCACAGGTCCGTCCCAGCGGGCCTGCTGCCGCTCGGCACGCAGCAACAGGGCGCCGGCACATAGCAGCGCCGCGATACCGAGGAGGTCCGGAACCAGCAGCGGCGTGACGGCAAAACCCGGCGCCAGCAGCGAAATCGCGACAAACCCCAGCTTGCTGAGCAAAGCCGCCGCCAGCACCGGCAGCCGGATGGCGCGCAGGTGCACCGCGCTGATCAACGCGAGCGCGATCAGGGCATTGAGAAACTGCTGGTGCAGCAGCGGCACCAGGGCTGAGCCACCCACAGGCGTGCTGTCCCACAGTGTGATCAGCGACAGCAGTCCGACGGCCAGCAGGAGGGTGCGGGCGACCCGTTCAGGCAAGGTGTCCATGGCGTTTGTAAGAGGATGCAACAACGCCGTATCTTCCGCCTGCTGAATTAGCCTTGAATTAGCACGGGCACCGGATCAAGCGAGCCAGCGCCGGATCCGGGCATACACCGCCGGACTGTGCAGCAGCGCGATGTGCCCGGTTTCAAAGCTTATCCACTGCGCGTCTGGCGGGAAGTCCAGGCTGCGGCCCGCTTCGGCATGTTGACCCAGCGCACTGGACAAGGGCACCAGCCCGTCGCCCAGTGTCTGAGCAAGCTTGCCCTTGAGTTGCGCCGGCCCGCACAGATCGGGCGAAGCCGCAGCCAGGGTGGCCGCCAGCGCAAAACAAGGCACACCCGCAGGCAACGGCAGCAAGGGGCGGGTATCGGGCCCGGCTTCGAAGCGGTCGACCTCCGGCTCCTGCACCGGCAACACATGGCCATAACGCAAATCCGTGATGCCGGCGCTGCGCACCTGGCCAATTCTGGCAAAGGGCCGGGTCACAGGGTTGCTGCCCAGCACGGTATCGACCCAGTTGCCAACCTTTTCCAGCGGCGCCCCGTGGTGCGGAGTCCCCAGAAAAATCAGGTGCCTCAGATGGCCCAGCCATTGCAGGCCACCCGCAGCCGCGCTGTGGCAGGCGCTGCGTGCCACCAGGCCGCCCATGCTGTGGGTCAGCAGGCTCAGCGTTTCTACCGGCTGCGGCCAGGCCTTGATCAGGTTTTCCAGCAGCGCCGCAAACTGCGCGCCGTTGACCGCGGTGTGCAGGCCGGTGTTGTAGTGCAGGTAGACCGGGGTGTAAGCAAGCTCTTGCGCCAGCCGGTCGGCGTAGCCATGGCCAGACTCCAGCGAGGTTTCGTCGCCGCGCCATTGGAGGTCGTTCATGCACAGGCCGTGCACCAGCACCAGAATTTTCCCGGTCGCCTGCGGCAGGCGCTGCGCCAGCGCGGCCTTGTCCAGCGGCAGGCTCTGGCCCTGATGCCGCAGGCTCATGCTGATGGCCAGCGGATTGCCGGTCTCCTGCAACTGGTCGCCCAGCACACCGTTGAGCACCGCCAGCATGGCTTCGCGCTGCGGCGAGGAGGCCGGGACCGCGCTGCGCGAGGCCACCTGCGACAGCACGCTATCGACCGCGCCGCCAGCCAGGCGCGTCAGGCCCTTGACGCTGCCATAAACCAGTCCGGTGATACCGGCTTTTTTGACCCCCGAGGCGCCTGCCGCCTTGTCCACAAAGGCCCGCCCGGCAGCCCCAAACGGGGCAGCCACGGTTTTGTAGACATTGCCCTGCACTTTTTCGACCAGGCCGGTCACGCCCAGCGTGCCGCGCGTGGCCAGTTGCGCCAGCCCCTGGAGGTCGGACGGATGCAGATGGCTGCGCAGCTCGGACAAGGGAGCAAGGCCGGGCCAGCGCGGTGGGGGGGAACTCATGCTGCCATTGTCGCGGTCTGCGGTGGAAGCGTCCAGCGCAGCGTTGAGCATCTTGGATACAGCATCAAAACAGGCCCCAGCCCAATGGACATGAGCCTAAGCAGCTCCTGAATCAGGAGCAGATTCGGGTTTAAAAGCGCTCATGCGGCGCCAGGTAGCGCCACTGGCCCACCGGCAGATGGCCCAGGTTGACCATGCCTATGCGCACCCGCTTGAGGCCGGTGACAAACAGGCCGACCTGCTCACACATGCGGCGTATCTGGCGCTTTTTGCCTTCCTTCAGCACAAAGCGCAGTTGCTCCGGGTTTTGCCATTCAACGCGTGCTGGTTTCAGGGTTTCGCCGTCCAGGCTCAGGCCGTGGCACAACAAAGCCAGCTGGTCGGGTGGAAAAACCGCCTGGACATTGCTGCTTTCGGTGCCATAACTGACACGCACCAGATACTCTTTTTCAATCGCCGAGTCCTCGCCAATCAGCTGGCGCGCCACGCGGCCATCCTGCGTCAGCACCAGCAAGCCAATCGAGTCGATGTCCAGCCGACCGGCAGGTGCCAGCCCGCGCAACTGCTCATGGCCCCAGCGCATGCGGCTGTTGCACTCGCGCCAGCGGTTTTGCGGCTGCACCAGCACCACCGCCGGCTCATGGCCGTCTTCGGCCTGGCCGCTGACATAACCGACCGGCTTGTTGATCAGGATGGTGACCTGCTGGCGCTGCTGCTGCTCGGCCTCGCGCGCCACTTCAATGCGCGCGTTCGGCGCGACGGGCTGGCCCATCACGGCGGGCGCGCCATCGACCCGGACCCAGCCACGCGCAATCCAGTCGTCAGCCTCACGGCGCGAACACAGGCCGAGCTCGGCCATGCGTTTGTTCAGGCGTATGGTGCTGCCGGTGGAGGCCGGGGTGGCCGGGTCGGCAGCGCGTATGCGCCTGGCGGCGCTGGCAGCTGGGGGTGGTTTGGCGGGGCTTGGGTCGGACATAAATTTACTATCTATTTTATAGCTGCTTGTGCACAGCAAATAAGGGCCAGAGGCCAATTTGGCTTGCAATGGCTTTGCCCGGCGTGTACAGGCGCTAGGGGGCAGGCGCAGCCTTTTTGGCTATGAATGCGCTGGAGCGCAGCGCCGGCAGGTCCAGCACCCGCAAGCCCCCGTACTCGATGCGAATCGTTTCCTGCAGTTCGAGGTTGGCCAGGGCCTCGTTCACGCGCTGGCGCGACAGGCCAACCAGGTAAGCGAGCTCCTGCTGGGTGATACGCAGGATTTCACCAACTCCGGGATACAGCACGGGGTTGAACAGCGCCGCCAGGCTGCGCGCCACGCGAACATCGGGGTTGGTCATGCGGTCAATCTCGCGCGCGGCAATGAACTGCCCCAGCCGCTCATTGAGCTGGTTCATCACAAAGCGGTTGAAACCTATCGAGTGGTCCAGCAGCCAGTGAAAGGTATCGACCGGCAGCCCCGCGACCACACTTTTGCGCAGGGCCTGGATGTTGTAGCGGTAAGGCTCGCGTTTGAGCGCCGTGCCTTCGCCAAACCAGCCGCCTGGCGGCACCCCGGTAAACGTCATGGTCATGCCCTGGGCGTTGTCGCTGCTCATCTTGAGCAGGCCTTGCACCACACCAAACCAGTAAGTCACCGGCCGGCCTAGGCGGCAGACATAGTCGCCCGGCAATGCGTCGCCCACAATCAGGCCCGCCACCGCCTGCGCACGCTCGGCCGGCAGCAGCAAGGCCAGCCAGGGAATGCCCGCCAGTTCATCGGCATCCGGTGCGCGGCGGCGCTTGTGCAGGGGGGAGTCGAAGGTCAAAGCCATGAAAAATTCAGATGCGGGAAAGTCCGGGGAGGGGTGTCCCTTAAATTGTCGTCGAAACGACAACTTAACGTCAAATGCAGGCCTACGATCCGCTGCATAACCCAGCTCGCGCCCGACCGGCGCAAGGGCTGGCCCACGATGGAGACAAGAGACCGCATGCAGACCACTTTCCCCCGCTTGCTGCTTCAACACGCCGCCGGGCGCCCGGACGCGCCAGCCATGCGCGAGAAGGAATACGGCATCTGGCAAGCCCACAGCTGGGGCGCGCTGGCTGCGGTGGTGGAGCACATCGCCTGTGGCCTGCACCGGGCGGGGTTGCAACGCGGCGAACACATGGTGGTGATTGGCGCCAATCGGCCACGCCTGTACGCCACCATGCTGGCGGCCCAGTCGCTGGGCGCGATTGCCGTGCCCCTGTACCAGGACGCCGTGGGCGCCGAGTGTGTGTTTCCGATCACCAATGCCGAAGTCCGTTTTGCACTGGTCGAAGACCAGGAGCAGGTCGACAAGCTGCTGGAGATTCGCGACCAGTGCCCGCTGCTGGCCCACATTGTTTTTGACGACCCGCGCGGACTGCGCAATTACCAGGAGCCGGGGCTGGTCGCGCTGGATGCGCTGATGGCGGACGGTCAGGCCTTCGCCAGCCAGCAGCCAGGGTTTTTTAAAGCAGAGGTCGACAAAGCGCAGCCCGACGATGTAGCCGCCATGTTCTTCACCTCGGGCACCACCGGCAACCCCAAGGGTGTGGTGCACACCCACAACACCTTGCTGGACCGCGCCCAGGCGGGCGCCGAATTCGACAAGCTGAGCGCCAGCGAGGAAGTGCTGGCCTACCTGCCACCGGCCTGGATTGGCCAGAACATTTTCAGCTATGCACAGTGGCTGTGCTGCGGCTATGTGGTGAACTGCCCGGAAAACGCCAGCACCGTCACCATAGACCTCAAGGAAGTCGGCCCCACTTATTACTTCGCGCCGCCGCGTGTGTTTGAAGGCCTGCTGACCAGCGTGATGATCCGCATGGAAGACGCTGGCGCGATCAAACGCCGCATGTTTCATTTTTTCATGGGCCTGGCCCAACGGGTGGGCTCTGACCTGATCGATGGTCGCGAGGTGGCAGCGGGCGACCGGCTGCTTTACGCGCTCGGCAAACTGCTGGTGTACGGCCCGCTGCGCAACAACCTGGGCTTCTCGCGCGTGCGTGTGGCCTACACCGCCGGCGAAGCCATAGGCCCTGACCTGTTTACTTTTTACCGCTCGATTGGGGTCAACCTCAAGCAGCTCTACGGCTCGACGGAGACCGCCGTGTTTGTCTGCCTGCAGCCCGACAACCAGGCCCGTGCCGACACCGTCGGTGTGCCGATCAAGGGTGTGCAGATCAAGGTGGCCGAGAACGGCGAAATTCTCGTCAAGTCGGCCGGGCTGCTCAAGGGCTACTACAAGAATCCGGCCGCCACCGCCGAGGTGTTGACCGCTGACGGCTGGTACCACACCAGCGATGCGGGTTTTCTGGACGCCAGCGGCCATTTGAAGATCATAGACCGCGTCAAGGATGTCGGACGCATCAAGGGGGGTGCCAACGACGGCGCCATGTTTGCGCCCAAGTATGTGGAAAACAAGCTCAAGTTTTTCCCGCACATCAAGGAAGTGGTGGCCTACGGCGACGGCCGCGAAAAAGTCTGCGTGATGCTCAACATCGACTTCGACGCCGTCGGCAACTGGGCCGAGCGCCGCAACCTGCCTTATGCCGGCTACACCGACCTGGCACAGAAGCCGGAGGTTTATCAACTGATTAAAGAGTGTGTGGAGAAAGTCAACGCTGACCTGAGCGTCGATGCGCTGCTGGCAGGCTCGCAGATCAGCCGCTTCCTGATTTTGCACAAGGAACTGGACGCCGACGACGGTGAGCTGACCCGGACCAACAAGGTGCGCCGCGGCTTTATCGCCGACAAATACCAGCCGCTGGTCGATGCGCTGTACAGCGGCAAGACCGAACAGTTCATTGAAACCGTGGTGAAGTTTGAAGACGGCCGCAGCGGCAGCGTCAGCGCCACGCTGAAAATCAGCGATGCGCAGACCTTTGCACCGGTGAAGGCGGCAGCATGAGCAAGAAAATCGGCGACGTCATCCTGGACGTGCACAACATCAGCTTGAGTTTCGGCGGCGTCAAGGCGCTGGCCGACATTTCCTTCAATGTGAAAGAGCATGAAATCCGCGCCATCATCGGCCCCAACGGTGCCGGCAAAAGCTCCATGCTCAACTGCATCAACGGCGTCTATCAGCCGCAGCAGGGCAGCATCACCTTTCGCGGCCAGACCTTCAAACACATGAACAGCCACCAGGTGGCGGTCATGGGTGTGGCGCGCACCTTCCAGAACCTGGCGCTGTTCAAGGGCATGAGTGTGCTCGACAACATCATGTCGGGCCGCAACCTGAAGATCAAAAGCAATCTGCTGCTGCAGGCACTGCGTATAGGCCCGGCGCAGAGGGAAGAGTTCCAGCACCGCGAAGCCGTTGAAAAAATCATCGACTTCCTGGAGATCCAGGCCTACCGCAAAACACCAGTGGGGCAACTGCCCTACGGCCTGCAAAAACGCGTGGACCTGGGTCGCGCGCTGGCGATGGAACCTCAGGTCTTGCTGCTCGACGAGCCCATGGCCGGCATGAACGTCGAGGAAAAACAGGACATGTGCCGCTTTGTGCTCGACGTCAATGACGAGTTCGGCACCACCGTGGTCTTGATCGAACACGACATGGGGGTGGTGATGGACATTTCCGACCGTGTGGTGGTGCTCGACTACGGCAAAAAAATCGGCGATGGCACACCCGACGAAGTCCGCAACAACCCGGACGTGATCAAGGCCTACCTCGGAACGACTCACTGAATATGGCACACCCCTGTTGCGGACTCGCTCCGCGTAGCCGCCTCTCCCCTTGCAGGGGACGCCGCCTGCAGCCCGGCGAAGCCGGTTCTGCGGCGGCCGCTGGAAATTGGAGCAACTGATGGCATTCTTTCTGGAAACACTGCTGGGTGGCCTGATGGCCGGCATGCTGTATTCGCTGGTGGCGCTGGGTTTTGTGCTGATTTTCAAAGCCTCGGGCGTGTTCAACTTTGCGCAGGGCGCGATGGTGTTGTTTGCAGCGCTGGCCATGGCGCGTTTTGCAGAATGGGTGCCCCAATGGCTCGGTTTGCAAAGCCTGCTGCTGGCCAACCTGATCGCTTTTGTGCTGGCGGCTGTGGTCATGTTTGCAGTCGCCTGGCTGATCGAATGGCTGGTGCTGCGGCACCTGGTCAACCAGGAAGGCACCACCTTGCTCATGGCCACGCTGGGCATAGGTTATTTTCTCGATGGCCTCGGACAGTCACTGTTTGGCAGCGCGATCTACAAGATCGACATTGGCATGCCCAAGGAGCCGGTTTTTGCCTTCAGCTCGGTATTTGAAGGCGGCTTGCTGATCAACAAGGAAGACCTCTACGCGGCCCTGATCGCCGCCGTGCTGGTGACACTGCTCAGTGTGTTTTTCCAGAAAACTGCCACGGGCCGGGCCTTGCGGGCGGTGGCCGACGACCACCAGGCGGCGCAGAGCATAGGCATACCATTGAACCGCATCTGGGTCATTGTCTGGTGCGTCGCGGGCGTTGTGGCGCTGGTGGCCGGCATGATCTGGGGCAGCAAGCTCGGGGTCCAGTTTTCGCTGACCACCGTGGCCCTGCGCGCGCTGCCGGTGGTGATTCTCGGCGGCCTCACCTCTGTGCCCGGCGCCATCATCGGTGGACTGATCATCGGGGTGGGCGAAAAGTTGTCTGAAGTTTTCCTCGGCCCTTACGTCGGCGGCGGCATAGAAATCTGGTTCGCCTATGTGCTGGCACTGGTGTTCCTGATGTTCCGGCCACAAGGCCTGTTCGGTGAAAAAATAATCGATCGTGTATGAAATACACGATCAACACGCTTGCGGGTTCTTCGCCGGATACGGCGAAGGATTATTTTTCGGTGAAGGCTCACTTGCGCAGCAAGTTAAGCGCAGCGTGCCGAAACCAGAAGATCATTGATCGCGTATGAAGTACGCGAAGAATCAACTTGTTGATTCCCTGTCCGTAAGGACAGGGATGATCTTTCAGCGCAGACTAACTTTGCGAAGCAAAGTTAAGCGTAGCGATGTCGAAGCTAAAAAATAACGGCGCACCACAATATGTTCTACAGAGAAAACGGCCAGTTCAAAACCAGCTATCGGGCAGACAGCCAGATCTTTCCGATCACGCAGGACCGGCTGGGCATACTGGTGCTGTTTGTCATCGCCGTCGTCGGCATACCGCTGCTCGCCGACGAATACCTGCTGCGGGCGATTTTTATTCCTTTTGTCATCCTGTCGCTGGCCGCGCTGGGCGTCAACATTCTGGTGGGCTATTGCGGTCAGATCTCCCTCGGATCCGGCGCTTTCATGGCGGTGGGTGCCTATGCGGCTTACAACTGTTATGTGCGTATTGACGGCATGCCGCTGATTGCCGCCCTGTTGCTGGGCGGCTTCTTCGCCACCTTGCTGGGCCTGTTTTTCGGAATACCCAGCCTGCGCGTAAAAGGGCTGTATCTGGCGGTCACCACACTGGCGGCGCAGTTTTTCTGTGACTGGGCCTTTCTGCGTGTCAGCTGGTTCACCAACAACAGTTCGTCCGGCTCGGTCGCGGTGTCGGACCTCAGCCTGATGGGCTGGCCCATCACCTCGCCCGCAAGCAAGTACCTCTTTTGCCTGGGCTTTCTGATCGTCTTCGGGCTGATGGCCAAAAATCTGGTGCGCGGCGCCGTCGGGCGGGAATGGATGGCGATCCGCGACATGGATGTGGCTGCGGCGGTGATCGGGATCCGGCCGATGTACGCCAAGCTCAGTGCCTTTGCCGTCAGCTCCTTCATTGTGGGTGTGGCCGGCGGCCTGTGGGGCTTTGTACATCTGGGCTCCTGGGAGCCGGCGGCGTTTTCGATAGACCGGTCGTTTCAGCTCCTGTTCATGGTGATCATTGGCGGCATGGGCTCCATCATGGGCAGCTTTTTTGGCGCGGCGTTTATTGTGGTCTTGCCGATTTTCCTGAACCAGTTTTTGCCTGCTCTGGGCAATCTGGTGGGAATCGATATTTCCACGGCTGCCGTCGCGCACGCAGAAATCATGATTTTCGGCGCGCTCATCATCTGGTTCCTGATCGTGGAACCCCATGGCCTGGCCAAGCTGTGGAGTGTGGGCAAACAAAAGATGCGCCTGTGGCCATTTCCACATTGATCACCGCGCGCAGCGCTTGCTTTTTCGTTCGTTAAACCATGGCATTTCTGATGCCAAATTCTAGGAGACAGGCATGAAAGTTCGCAACCTCGTTCTGGCCAGTGTGCTGGCCACTGTTGGCGCCGGGGCCTTCGCCCAGGCCAAGGAGCAGTTTTTCCCGGTCTTGTCGGGGCGCACAGGCCCGGTGGCACCGAATGCCACGCCCTGGGCCAACGGACACAACGACTACATGAAGCTGGTCAATGCGCGCGGCGGCATCAATGGTGTCAAAACGCTGGTGGAGGAATGTGAAACCGCTTACGCCACAGACCGCGGCGTGGAATGTTATGAGCGGCTCAAGGGAAAACACGGCGGCGCGACCGTCTTCCAGCCCCTGTCCACCGGCATCACCTTTGCCCTGACCGAGAAAATTCCTGCCGACAAGATCCCGATGATCACCTCCGGTTATGGCCGCAGCGATTCAGCCGACGGTGGCGTTTTCAAATGGAATTTCCCCCTGATCGGCCACTACTGGGTCGCTGGTGACACGGTGCTCCAGCACATCGGCAAACAGGCCGGCGGCATGGACAAACTCAAGGGCAAAAAAATTGGCGTCGGTTACCACGACAGTCCATTCGGCAAAGAGCTGCTGCCCATCCTGCAGGAACGTGCAGCCCAGTACGGCTTTACTTTGCAACTGCTGCCGATCGCCGCGCCTGGCGTGGAGCAAAAAGCCACCTGGCTGCAGGTCAGAAGGGACCAGCCCGACTATGTGATTTTGCAAACCTGGGGCGTGATGACACCGACCGCCATCAAGGAAGCGCAGGCTGTCGGTTATCCGCGTGAAAAAATGTTCGGTACCTGGTGGTCAGGCGCGGAGCCTGATCTGAAAGACATCGGTCAGGGCGCCAAGGGTTACAGCGCCGTGATGATGCAGCATGGCGCCGAGCCACAGGCTGCCGTTGTCAAGGACATCCTGGAAAAAGTGCATGCCAAAGGTCAGGGAACCGGCCCCAAGGATGAAGTGGGCAGCGTGCTCTACATGCGCGGCGTGCTGGGCGCCCTGCTGGCCACCGAAGGTGTGCGTGCAGCGCAGGAGCGTTTTGGCAAAGGCAAGGTTGTCACGGGCGAGCAGGCACGCTGGGGTTATGAAAACCTGAACCTGACCCAGGCCAAGCTGGACGCCCTCGGCTTCAAGGGCGTGATGCGCCCGGTTTCGACCAACTGCGTGGACCATATGGGCTCTGCCTGGGCACGTGTGCACCAGTGGGACGGCAGCAAGTTTGTCTGGACCTCGGACTGGCTGCAGGCTGACGAGCAAGTGATCCGCCCGCTGGTGAAAAACTCTGCCGACAAATACGCTGCCGAAAAAAAACTGACGCGGCGTACGGCTGCGGATTGCCAGTCCTGATGGAATGAGGCTTCAGGCCCTCCTGCGGTGCAGGAGGGCAGCGGCTCCCGCGAGCCGCCAGACGTCAGCGCTTCCAACCCCCTGCAGCGCTGACGTTTGGCCCCCCACAAGCAGAAACATCCCATGGAACAACCCAAAATTGCCAGTGATATTGTCCTGAACGTCAACGGGATTGAAGTCATCTACAACCACGTCATCCTCGTGCTCAAGGGTGTGTCCCTGAATGTCCCCGAAGGAAAGATTGTGGCCATCCTGGGCGGCAACGGCGCGGGCAAAACCACCACCCTGCGAGCTGTCTCCAACCTGCTCAGTGGCGAACGCGGCGCCGTGACCAAGGGATCTATCGAACTGCGCGGCGAGCGCATTGAAAACCTGTCGCCGGCCGAGCTGGTTCAGCGCGGCGTGGTGCAGGTCATGGAAGGCCGCCACTGCTTTGCGCACCTGACCATTGAAGAAAACCTGCTGACCGGCGCCTACACCCGCAAAAGCAAGCTTGAAATCGCTGCCAATCTGGAGAAGGTGTACAACTATTTTCCGCGTCTGAAAACCCGGCGCACTTCGCAGGCCGCCTACACCTCCGGGGGTGAGCAGCAGATGTGCGCGATCGGCCGCGCGCTGATGGCCAGCCCCAGCATGGTGTTGCTGGACGAACCCTCGATGGGTCTGGCGCCGCAAATCGTCGAAGAGGTGTTTGAGATTGTCAAAGACCTCAACCAGAAGGAAAAGGTCACCTTTTTGCTGGCCGAGCAAAACACCAACATGGCGCTGAAATACGCCGACTACGGCTACATCATGGAAAGTGGCCGGGTGGTGATGGACGGTGCGGCCCGCGACCTGGCCAACAACGAGGATGTCAAGGAGTTTTATCTGGGCGTGGGCGGCGGTGAGCGCAAGAGCTTCAAGGATGTGAAAAGTTACAAGCGCCGCAAGCGCTGGCTGGCCTAAAGACATGGCCCCCACGCTCGTCACTTCGTGTACTTCCCTGCCCCCCAGGGGGCGCTGCACCTGCGGCCCGGCGAAGCCGGTTCCGCGGCCCTGGCTGGTGGAGAGGCACCCCCCACGCTTGTCGCTTCGGAGATTTTATGACTGAGTATTTTGATGCACTGGAGACCCGTCCCGCGGCACAACGCGAGGCCGCGTTGATGGCCGCGCTGCCAAGCCAGGTGGGCCATGCGCAAAAAGCGGCACCGGCATTTGCCAGCCTGCTCGCCGGCGTTGACGCGGCCGCTGTCACCAGCCGTGCCGCGCTGGCGCGCCTGCCGGTCACCCGCAAGCACGACCTGTCGGCCCTGCAAAAGGCCGGCCTTCCCGCTGATGCCTTCGGCGGCTTCTCCACCTTGCTGCGCGGGCCAAAAATGCCCCGGCTGTTTGCTTCACCCGGGCCGATCTACGAGCCGGAAGGCGCCAGCAAGGATTACTGGCGCGCTGGCCGTGCCATGTACGCAGCCGGATTTCGGGCCGGAGACCTGGCGCACAACGCTTTCAGCTACCACATGACGCCGGGTGCCTTCATCATGGAATCGGGCTTGCACGCAGTGGGTTGCACGGTGTTTCCGGCGGGCGTCGGCCAGACCGAGCAACAGTTGCAGGCGATTGCCGAACTCCGGCCCGATGGCTACGCAGGCACGCCCAGCTTTCTGCGCATCCTGGTTGAAAAAGCCATGGAGACCGGGAGCGACATTTCCAGCATCCGCAAGGGTCTGGTGGGAGGCGAGGCCTTTCCGCCCAGCTTGCGCGACTGGTTTTCAGAACGCGGCATGGCGATTTACCAATGTTATGCCACGGCCGATCTGGGCCTGATCGCCTACGAAACCGCGGCCCGTGAAGGCATGGTGCTGGACGAACATGTGATCGTCGAAATCGTGCGGCCAGGCACCGGCGACCCGGTCCCCGATGGAGAAGTCGGCGAGCTGGTGGTCACCACCCTGAATCCCGCCTACCCCCTGATCCGCTTTGGTACGGGTGACCTGTCCGCCATTCTGGCGGGGCCATGTCCCACCGGGCGCAGCAACACCCGGATCAAGGGCTGGCTGGGACGCGCCGACCAGACCACCAAGATTCGCGGCATGTTTGTACACCCTGGCCAGGTGGCCGACATCACGCGGCGTTTTCCGGAGGTGCTGAAGGCCCGCCTGGTCGTCAGCGGCGAAATGGCCAATGACAGCATGACACTTCAGGTAGAGGCGAGCGCCATGCCCCAAGGTCTGGAGTTGCGGATCGGCGAAGCGATCCGCGATGTCACCAAGCTGCGCGGCGATGTGGAGCTGAAAGCGCCTGGCAGCCTGCCCAATGACGGCAAAGTCATTGAGGATGCACGTAGTTACAAGTAGAGCCCCAGAGAAGAGGCCCCTACGGTCGTCCCCTGCTTGATTGAAGAGGGGGCATTCCCTTCCCGCCCGTTCGCCCTGAGCTCGTCGGAAGGTGTGCCCCAGGCAGGGCTGAGTGCTTGCCCTTACGTAGTTCCCGCGATGGACACCGGTGTTGGCGTTCGTAAACTGGAGACATCCCATTCAAGGAGATTCCCATGAAACGCCTCTTAGTTCTAGCCGTGGCCGCAACGGCCCTGTTTGCCAACGCGCAAACCTACCCCGGCTCCAAGCCGATTTCCATCGTTGTGCCATTCGCGGCAGGCGGCCCCACTGACCGCGTGGCGCGCGACCTGGCTGAAGCCATGCGCAAACAGATCCCCGGTTCTAACTTTGTCGTGGAAAACGTCAACGGTGCCGGCGGAACGATTGGCGCCACCAAAATTGCCAAGGCCAACCCCGACGGCTATTCACTGCTGCTGTTTCACATCGGCATGGCGGCCACGCCAGCCCTGTACCGCAAGCTGCAATACAAGCCGCTGGAAGATTTCGAATACCTCGGCCTGGTCAATGAAGTGCCGATGACGCTGATCGGCAAGCCCCAGCTGCCGGCCAACACCTACCGCGACTTCGAAAATTACATCAAGGCCAACGCCGGCAAGCTCAACATCGCGCATGCGGGCCTCGGCTCCGCTTCGCACCTGTGCGGCCTGATGTGGCAGTCGGCGATCAATGCCAAAGAGGCCATGACCACCATCCCGTTCGGCGGTACCGGTCCGGCCATGAATGCATTGGTGGGTGGCCAGGTGGACCTGATGTGTGACCAGACCACCAACACCACCGGCCAGATTGAAGCCGGTCGCGTCAAGGCCTTTGCCGTGACCACCGCCAAACCCCTGTCGAAACACAAACTGCTCAAGGACTACCCGTCCCTGCAGGAAATGGGTCTCAAGGGCTTTGATCTGACCATCTGGCACGGCCTGTACGCCCCCAAAGGTACACCGCCGGCCATCCTGGCGCAGCTCAACACCGCCATGAAAGCGGCACTGAAAGACCCTGACTTCATGAAAAAGCAGGATGGCCTGGGCGCGGTGGTGGTGACCGACAAACGCATGGAGCCGGCAGCGCACAAGGCCTTTGTGGCCGCTGAAATTGCCAAGCTCAAGCCGGTGATTGAGGCCGCCAAACAGTTCGCCGACTGATTTTCTGCTCCCCCCTCAAAAGCCGCCAGGTGCATGCCGGGCGGCTTTTTTGCGGGCCAGGCTTGCGCGCGACGGATGACCCCGCCAGACACCCACATGCCACCCCTGCGCATTGTTGATTCCATCACCGAGCTGGGTCCGTGCGACGCGGGCTGCCTGGCCGTGAGCGGCTCGCACGGTGGCTTGAGTTCGGCGCGGTATGCGCTGGCTGCCAGGCCGCTGCTGAGTGTTTTCAACGACGCGGGCGGGGGGAAAGACGGCGCCGGCATGGCCGCACTCGACTTCCTGCAGGCACGCGGCCTGGCTGCCTGCACGGTGTCGCATGAGAGCGCACGTATTGGTGAAGCGCAGAGCACAATGGATGACGGCGTCGTCAACCAACTGAACGGCCTGGCCCTCACACTGGGGCTACGGATCGGCCAGCCATGCCTGCAGGTCATCCGATACCTGCAAACACAACCAAGGAGACCCTCATGAACCGGATGAGTTTGATGACTTTGAATTTTCGGCAAACCTGCCGTCTTTTGGCTGCGGCCTGTCTGCTGGCAGCCGCCGGATCAAGCAGCCTTCCTGTGCTGGCACAGGGCGCCTGGCCGAACAAGCCGGTGCGCATTGTGGTGCCCTTCGCGCCTGGCGGTACCACCGACATTCTTGCCCGTGCGGTGGCGCCAGAGCTGTCCAAAGCATTCGGCCAGCAATTTGTCGTGGATAACCGTGCCGGTGCCGGCGGCAATGTGGGCGCCGACATCGTGGCGAAATCACCGGGCGACGGCTACACCCTGCTGATGGGCACGGTCGGTACCCACGGCATCAACAAGTCGCTGTACGCCAAAATGCCTTTTGACCCGCAGAAAGACTTTGCGCCTGTCACCCTGGTCGCCGGCGTGCCGAATGTCATGGTGATGAATGCCGAGAAAGCCAGCAAGCTGGGCATCAACAGCGTGGCGGATTTTGTCAAATACGCCAAATCCCACCCGGGCCAGTTCAGCATGGCCTCCAGCGGCAACGGCACTTCCATCCATCTGGCCGGAGAACTGTTCAAGTCCCAGACCGGCACTTTCATGACACACATTCCCTACCGGGGTTCCGGCCCGGCCCTGCTCGACCTGGTCGGCGGCCAGGTGGACGTCATGTTTGACAACCTGCCCTCGGCGATGCCACAAATCAAAGGTGGCAAGTTGCGGGCGTTTGCCGTCACCAGCGCACAGCGCTCGGCCGCCATGCCCGATTTACCCACCGTCGAAGAGGCCGGCAAGCTCAAGGGTTTTGAGGCCAGCAGCTGGTTTGGCTTGCTGGCGCCTGCTGGCACACCGCCGGACATCGTCAGCCGCATCCAGCAGGAAGTGGCCAAGGCCCTGGCCACACCGGCCATCAAGGAAAAAATGCTGGCGCAGGGCGCCATTCCCAGCGGCAACACGCCGCAGGAGTTCGCCAAACTGATAGACGCCGAGATCATCAAGTGGGCGCAGGTTGTGAAAGTGTCCGGCGCCAAGGTCGATTAACGAGCGTTCCGGTCGCGTGCGGGCTCTTCAGTCGGGCAGGGGCCGCAGGCGCAGCGGCCCTTTTTCAGGACCCAGGGGCAGTGAGCGACCGTGGAGCCATGTTTTTCCGCCGGGCCGCCCCAAGGAAAAATGCGCCCCCCCCGGGGGGGCAGCGCAGTACGCGAAGCGACAAGCGTGGGGGCTCTATTTCTATATTCCCCAGACCACCTCATGGCCAGCCTGGTGGTTGCGCTGCAACATGTCGATGAATGGCAGCGCACGCTGGCGCAGGCCCAGACCGTCATGCGGCGCCGTGTCCGGTGATTCCTTGTCGTGTGACTCCTCCAGCGTGATGGCCGCTTGCAGAGCCGCCACCGCAGCAGGCATCTGCTCCGGCAGGATGATGCCCTTGGGGCCAGGCTCCTTGCCAATGATCTCCAGCACACGCCGGCCATTGGCCTCCAGCATGATCAGGTCGCCGGAAGCTTTGGATTTGAATTTGTACAACATGCGCAGCTCCTTCTGGGTTTGTCGCGATGGATTTCATTATGGGCGCCCGGCCACACGGCGTCTGTAGGCCCGCGCCCCGCCCTTGGCCGGTGGTCAAGCAAAATACAGCTCATGTTCACCCTTCCCACAGCCCCCAAACCTGCTGCCCAGGCACTGCGCCAGGATGGCCTGAGCCTGCTGACCCCTTCCGATCTTGCGGCCATACTGCCTGCCGGCTGGGCCCAGGCCTGGCCTGCGCTGACAAGCTCATGGGATCATCTGCCGCCTGATGCCCATCTCAAGGATGGCGGCCACTACCGGCGGCGCCGGCACAGCTGTTATGTGCAGCACCTGGACAGCGGGCAGCTCGAGCAGGTGGCGCATCGCGCCCACTGGCAACCCACCGATTACAACGCCATGCACGGAGGCTTTGAGCGCTGGTTCGAACCGGTGGAGCCGGCCGTGGCCGGTGCACCGGCCTGGTCTGCCCTGTTGTGCGGACTGGGTCAGCTGTTTGCCCAGGTGCATCCGGCGCAGCGCTGGCACATCGAGGCGCATCAATTCCGCATCGACACCGCCGGCGGCGTGGGCCGTCCCACGCCGGAAGGCGCGCACCGGGACGGCGTGGACTTTGTGGTGGTGATGCTGGTGGCGCGGCAAGGCGTCAAGGGCGGCGAAACCCGGGTGTTTGACGCCCACGGCCCGCACGGCCTGCGTTTTGTGATGCAGGAGCCCCTGACCGCGCTGCTGCTGGACGACAGCCGCGTGATTCATGAAACCACCCCCATTTTGCCGCTGGACGCCGCCGCACCCACCGGTTACCGCGACACCCTGGTGCTGACCTACCGCGCGGCCGGCTTTCAGGCGCCCTGAGACAGCCCCCAAGTCCGCTCACAACGCGCAAGCTCTCTGCCCGCGGGGGAAGCCGCTGCGCCTGCGGCCAGGCGCAGCCGGTTCCACGGCCCCTGCTTGTTTGAAGAGCAGGGGCGTACACAATCGCACAGACTCGACCATGGTTGACAAAAAAGTACTTGACGAAAATAGTTTAACCCTAAACAATTAAAACTCGATCAATTCATTTGAACGGTCTTAAGGGGCCTGCCCACACTATTTATGCAAATGCGAATTCTTTGTCTGGGCGGTGGTCCTGCCGGTTTGTACTTTGCCGTTCTGATGAAGCTGCAAAACCCGGCGCACAGCATCACGGTGGTCGAGCGCAACCGCCCCTTTGACACCTTTGGCTGGGGCGTGGTGCTGTCGGACCAGACCCTGGACAACCTGCGCGCCGCCGACCCGGTCAGCGCCCAGCTGATCGGTGACGCCTTCAACCACTGGGACGATGTGGAGGTGTTTTTCAAAGGCAGCTCCGTGCGCTCGGGCGGTCACGGCTTTTGCGGCATAGGCCGCAAGCGCCTGCTCAACATCCTGCAGGAGCGCTGCCTGGAGCTTGGTGTTGATCTGGTGTTTGAAACCGATGTGCAGGACGATCAAGCCATCGCTGCAAAGTACCAGACCGATCTGGTGATTGCCAGTGACGGCCTGAACAGCCGCATCCGCAACCGCTACGCCGCCACCTTCAAGCCCGATGTGGACCTGCGCGCCTGCCGCTTTGTCTGGCTGGGCACCCACAAGACCTTCGACGCCTTCACCTTTGCGTTTGAACAGACCGAACACGGCTGGTTTGCCGCGCACGCCTACAAGTTTGACGACAACACCTCGACCTTCATCGTCGAGACGCCCGAGGCCGTGTGGCAGGCGCATGGCCTGGACCAGATGAGCCAGGAAGACGGCATCGCCTTTTGCGAAAAACTGTTTGCCAAATACCTCGACGGCAATACCTTGATGAACAACGCCACCCATGTGCGCGGTTCGGCCATATGGATCCGTTTTCCGCGCGTGGTTTGTGAACGCTGGGTTCACCACGAAACCATTGCCGGGAAGAATGTGCCCATCGTATTGATGGGTGATGCAGCGCACACTGCACACTTCTCCATCGGCAGCGGCACCAAGCTGGCGCTGGAAGACGCGATCGAACTGAGCCGCTGTTTTGCGCAGACGCCCGAACCGGCCAAGGCGCTGGAGACCTATGAAGCCTTGCGCTCGGTGGAAGTGCTGAAGATCCAGAACGCCGCGCGCAACTCGACCGAATGGTTTGAAAACGTGGACCGTTACAGCGGGCTCGACGCGGAACAGTTTTTCTATTCGCTGCTGACCCGCTCGCAGCGCATCAGCCATGAAAACCTGCGGGTGCGCGACGCGTCCTGGCTGCAGGGCTACGAGCAGTGGCTGGCCAAGAGCGCCGGCCAGCCAGCACCACCGCCGATGTTGCTGCCACTCAAGGTCCGTGAGCTCACCCTGAAAAACCGCATCGTGGTTTCGCCGATGGCAACCTACAGCGCGATTGACGGTGTCCCCCAGGACTTCCACCTGGTGCACCTGGGCGCGCGTGCGCTCGGCGGCGCAGCCATGGTGTTTGCCGAGATGACCGCACCCTGCCCCGAAGGCCGCATCACCCCGGGCTGCCCCGGGCTCTGGAATGAGGAACAGATGCTGGCGTGGAAACGTATCGTCGATTTTGCACACCGCTCCGGCGAGGGCGTGGCCATGGGCATGCAGCTGGGTCACAGCGGACCGAAAGGCTCGACCCAGGTGGGCTGGGAGTCACCCGATGAACCGCTGCCCTCGGGTAACTGGCCGCTGCTGGCCGCCAGCACGGTGCCCTACGGCCCGACCAACGCCGTACCGGCGGCCATGACACGCGATGACATGGACCGCATCAAGGCGCAATTTGTGCAATCCGCCGTGTATGCGGCGCAAGCCGGCTTCGACTGGCTGGAGATCCATTGCGCCCACGGTTACCTGCTGTCGAGCTTTATCACGCCACTGACCAACTTGCGTACCGATGACTACGGCGGCAGCCTGGAAAACCGCTGCCGCTACCCGCTGGAAGTTTTTGCTGCATTGCGCGCGGTCTGGCCGGCGCACCTGCCCATGAGTGTGCGTATCTCGGCGCACGACTGGGCGCCAGGCGGCAACACCGCCGACGACGCCGTGGCCATGGCACGCCTGTTCAAGGCCGCTGGCTGCGACTTCATCGACGTCTCTTCCGGCCAGACGACGCGCAACGCCAAACCGGTCTATGGCCGCATGTACCAGACCCCGTTTGCCGACCGTATCCGCAACGAAGTCGGCATCCAGACGATTGCCGTGGGCGCCATTTCAGAGGTGGACCACGTCAACAGCATCATCGCAGCCGGCCGCGCCGACCTGTGCGCGATTGCGCGGCCGCACCTGGCCGACCCCGCATGGACCCTGCACGAAGCCGCCAAACTGCAAAGCCGCGCGGTGAGCTGGCCGCGTCCCTACCTCAGCGGCCGCGATCAGCTGTACCGCGAACTTTCGAAGCAAAAACAGGCTTGAGCCCTTTGAGCACCTACACAAACAGCTATTAAATCTATAGCGAAACAGCCAGGAGAATGTGATGGACATGGAAGCACGCGGTCACCGCGAACACCCCGAAGCACTGCGCCTGTGGCTGCGCCTGCTGACCTGCACCCAGCTGATTGAAAAGCAGGTGCGCGGGCAGTTGCGCGAGCAGTTCGACACCACCTTGCCGCGCTTCGACTTGATGGCGCAGCTCGAGCGCAACCCGGACGGCCTGAAGATGAACGAGCTGTCGCGCCGCATGATGGTCACCGGTGGCAACGTCACCGGCGTCACCGACCAGCTGGTGGCCGAGGGCCTGGTCGAGCGCCTGGATGTCGAAGGGGATCGCCGCGCCTACCGCGTGCGCCTGACATCGCGCGGCCGAAAAACCTTTGACGAGATGGCGCGCCAGCACGAAGGCTGGATTGTGCAGGCCTTCGGTGGCCTGTCGCCGCGCGAGCTGGAGACCCTGCACAAGCTGCTTGGCAAGGTCAAGCAGCACCAGACCGACCTGAGCGACCTGAATTCGGAAACGGAAAAAGCATGAAACAGTACATAGGCCCGACCAACCCCATGCATGCGCAGTTCAATGCGTTCGCAGGCTACCAGGCGCGCCACTTTGCCTACAGCTTCGACGCCGGCGTTGCCACCCTCAGTCTGAACCGGCCAGAGCGCAAGAACCCGCTGACCTTTGAGTCTTATGCCGAGCTGCGCGACCTGTTCCGCGCCCTCAACAGCGCCACCGACGTCAAGGTGATCGTGCTGACGGGCGCCGGCGGCAATTTCTGCTCCGGCGGCGACGTGCATGAAATCATCGGCCCGCTGACCAAAATGAGCATGCCCGAGCTGCTGGAGTTCACGCGCATGACCGGCGACCTGGTGAAAGCCATGCGCTTGTGCCCGCAACCCATCGTCGCCGCCATCGACGGCATCTGCGCCGGCGCCGGTGCCATGATGGCGCTGGCCGCCGACATGCGCCTGGGCACGGCGCAGGCCAAAACCGCCTTCCTGTTCACACGTGTCGGGCTGGCCGGCGCCGACATGGGTGCCTGCGCCCTGCTGCCGCGCCTGATCGGCCAGGGCCGCGCCTCCGAGCTGCTGTTCACCGGCCGCGCGATGACTGCGCAGGAAGGCCTGCAGTGGGGATTCTTCAACGCCTTGCACCAACCGGCCGAACTGCTGGGCAAGGCGCAGGCGCTGGCCGGCGAGCTGGCCGCCGGCCCGACCTTCGCCCATGGCATGACCAAAACCATGTTGCACCAGGAATGGGCCATGACGCTGGACCAGGCGATCGAGGCCGAAGCGCAGGCGCAGGCCATCTGCATGCAGACCAAAGATTTCACGCGCGCCTACGAAGCTTTTTCCAGCAAACAGAAACCGGTGTTCCAGGGAGACTGACGTGAAGGCCTCTACAGATCACCTCGCGCTTCCGTTTTTTGACGATGTCCACCGCACGCTGGGCCGACAGTTGGCCGACTGGGTGCCTGCCCAGCAGGTGGACGACAGTGACGACCGCCGTGCCTGCAGGCAATGGGTGCGCCTGCTCGGCGACGGCGGCTGGCTGCGTTATTGCGTGCCCGGCAACGCCGGCGGCGCACTCGACAAGCTCGACTCGCGCGCGCTGGTCATCCTGCGCGAAACCCTGGCCTTCCACTCGCCGCTGGCCGACTTCGCCTTTGCCATGCAGGGCCTGGGCAGCGGCGCCATCACCCTGGCCGGCACACCCGCTCAACAGGCCGCCTACCTGCCGGCGGTGGCGCGCGGTGACAAGATTGCCGCGTTTGCGCTGAGCGAGCACTACGCAGGATCCGACGCCGGCGCCATGACGACCAGCGCCGACGCTTCCGGCGGCGGCTGGGCCCTCAATGGCAGCAAAACCTGGATCAGCAACGGCGACATCGCCGATTTTTACGTCACTTTCGCCAAGACCGAGATGGCGGCCGGCACGCGCGGCATCACGGCTTTCATCGTCGACGCCAACAACCCGGGACTGGACAGCAGTGAACACATCGCCGTGATGGCGCCGCACCCGCTGGCCACATTGAAATTTGCGCACTGCCAGCTCGCCAGCGCGGCGCAACTGGGCGCACTCAACGGTGGTTTCAAGCTGGCGATGCAGACCCTGGACATCTTTCGCGCCTCGGTCGCCGCTGCGGCACTGGGCATGGCTCGCCGCGCTCTGGCAGAAGCCGTGCGGTTTTCACGCGAACGCAAGATGTTCGGCCGGACCCTGGCCGACTTTCAGCTCACGCAGGCCAAAATCGGCGAAATGGCGGCCCTGGTGGACGCGGCCGCGCTGCTGACTTACCGCGCCGCCTGGCTGCGCGATGACAGCGAAGCCCGCAGCGCCGGCAAACGTATCACCGCCGAAGCGGCGATGGCCAAGATGACGGCCACCGAAAACGCCCAGCGGGTGATCGACATGGCTTTGCAAATGCACGGTGGCCTGGGCGTGAAAGTCGGCACCAAGGTGGAAAGCCTGTACCGCGACATCCGCTCGCTGCGCATCTATGAAGGTGCAACCGAAGTCCAGCAACTGATCATTGGCAAGGCTTTGTTGCAATCATGACCCTCTCCAGCGCCCCCTCGGTGCAAACCGACCGTTTTGTGCATGAGCGCCTGCCGCCTGCCGACCAGTGGCCGCAGCTGCGTTATGACTTGCCGGAGCTGCAGATTCCGGCGCAGGCCAATCTGGTCGATGTGCTGTTTGAACGCGCTGAACAGCGCGGCCTGTCGGACCGGCCCTTTTTGCGCTCCGACAGGATCACCCTCAGTTATCAGGATGCACATGAGCGCGTCAGGCGTATCGCCCAGGTGCTGACCGAGGATTTGAAGCTGGTGCCCGGCAACCGGGTGTTGCTGCGCGGCGGCAACACCATCGGCATGGCGCTGGCCTGGTTGGGCGTGGTCAAGGCCGGGCTGGTGGCGGTGGCGACCATGCCGCTGCTGCGCGCCAAGGAGCTCGGCGAGGTCATCACCAAGTCGCAGCCCAGCGTCGCGCTGTGCGACGCCAGCCTGCTGACTGAACTGCAAACGGCCCAGGGCATGAACCCGGTGCTCGCGCACATCATTGCCTTCAACCTCAACGAGGCCGGTTCGCTGGCGGTGCTGGCAGCGGCAAAAGACGGCAATTTCGCGCCCTGCCGGACCTCGGCCGACGACATCGCGATGATGGCCTTCACCTCGGGCACCACCGGTACACCGAAGGCGCCGGTGCACACCCACCGCGATGTGCTGGCCGCCTGCGAAGCCTGGCCGCGCCATGTGCTCCAGGCCGTGCCAGAGGACATCGTCATGGGTTCACCGCCGCTGGCGTTTACCTTCGGACTGGGCGGCATGCTGATTTTTCCGATGTGGGCGGGCGCGTCGGTGTATTACCCCTCTATCGCCTACACACCGGAGGCCATGGTCAAGCTGATCCATGAAGTCGGCGCCACCATTTGCTACACCGCGCCCACGTTTTACCGGCAGATGGCGGCGTTTGCCAAACAGCACGGCGTGCCCTCGCTGCGCACCTGTGTCAGCGCCGGAGAAGGCCTGCCAGACGCCACGCGCCAGCTCTGGAAAGACGCGACCGGCATCGAGATGACCGACGGCATAGGCGCGACCGAGATGTTCCACATCTTCATCTCTGCCGCGCCAGCCGAGGTGCGCCGCGGCGCCATCGGCAAGGTGGTGCCCGGTTACACGGCCAAAGTTGTCGACGACGCGGGTCAGGAAGTGCCGCGCGGCACCATAGGCAAACTGGCGGTGATCGGGCCCACCGGCTGCCGTTACCTCGACGACGCGCGCCAGGCCAGCTACGTCAAGAATGGCTGGAACTATCCCGGTGACGCTTTCCTGCAGGACGAGGACGGCTACTTTTTCTATCAGGCGCGAGCCGACGACATGATCATTACCTCGGGGTACAACGTCGGCGGCCCCGAGGTTGAAGACGCCTTGCTGAAACACCCGGCGGTGGCCGAGTGCGGCGTCATCGGTGAGCCCGACGATGAACGCGGCATGGTGGTGAAAGCCTTTGTGGTGCTCAAGCCGGGCCAGCTGCCCGGCGACTCCATGACACGTTTGCTGCAGGAGCATGTCAAAGCCACGCTGGCACCGTTCAAGTACCCGCGCCGGATTGAATTTGTGGACACATTGCCGCGCACCGAAACCGGGAAACTGCAGCGCTTCAAGCTGCGCCAGCCATGAAATTCGAAGTCAACAAACTGATCCGCTTTCACCACTGCGATCCGGCAGGTATTGTGTTTTATCCGCAGTTCTTCTACCTCCTGCACGAGGTTCAGGAGGACTTTCTGGCGCACATCGGCCACCCCGAGCACGAGATGATTGCGCGCGGCGCCGGCGTGCCCATTGTGGATCTGAAAACCGGGTTTGTCGGCATGTGCCGCTTTGGCGACGAAGTGAGCATCCGCCTGAACCTGTTCCGCCTGGGCGCCTCCAGCATTGGCATGAACTATGAAATTCATAGCACATCAGAGCCATCAGACACGGGCCGGAGCCTTAAATTACATGCCAAAGCGGTGGTCGTGTATTCGCAACTGCCGCATGGCAAAGCCTTGCAGATTCCGGATGCGCTGCGCGCCGCCCTGCAACCCTATCTGGAAACACAACTGGAAGACAAGCCATGATGAAACTGTTGCAACCGCCCGGCTGGGAAGCGCCCCGGGGCTACGCCAATGGCGTGATGGCGCGCGGCGCCCTGATTTTTGTCGGCGGCCAGATCGGCTGGAATACGCAGCAGCAGTTTGAAAGCGACGACTTCATCGTCCAGACGCGCCAGGCACTGCTGAACATACGGGCCGTGCTGCAGGCAGGCGGTGCCGGACCGCAACACATGGCCCGCATGACCTGGTATGTGGTGGACCGGCTGGAGTACATCAGCCGCCTGAAAGAGCTGGGCGTGGTCTACCGCGAAGTCATGGGCAAAAATTTCCCGGCCATGACCTGCGTGGAAGTCGCGGGCCTGGTGGAAGACCGGGCCCGTATTGAAATCGAAGTCACCGCTGTTTTGCCGGACTGACCACACGCATGGGCACGCGGCCCTGACAGGCCGCAAGAGCCATGGATTGCAGGCTGCTTCCGGGCGGGATTTCTGGCTTAAGATGACCCAGATATTTGGAGAGCTTTGTGACCCCAGACCAGCCCACCACAGCCCGCTCCGGTCCCGAATACGGGCTGGCAGAAGCGCAGCGCCGAATGCAGCACCATTTGATGGAATCGACCGGTGTGGCCGAATCCGTCTTCAACCTGGACACCCAGCAATTGGGCTGGAACCGCCGGGCCTATGAGGTCTTCGGGGTCAACCCGGTGGGTTCACCGGTCACACTGGAAGTAGCCATGCATCTGGTTCATCCGGATGACCTGGAACGGCTGGTCCAGGCGCGTGAGCAGATACGCCACACGCCAGGCGCCCTGGCGCTGGACTACCGCATCATCCGGCCCGACGGCACGCTGGTGGACGTGCACACCATTTTGTATGTGGAAACCGATCCCCAGGGCCGGCCGCTGGCGCATGTTGAAATGACACTCGATGTCACGGACCGCAGACGCATTGAGACGGCGCTGATCCAGTCGGCCCGGCTGTGCCGCGTACTGGCCAAGGTCTCCACAGATGGTTACTGGGAGCAAAGCGCCGCGGTACAAGTCCAGTCGAACGATGCATTGACAGCGCCCCTGACAGCGCCCGATACAGCCAACAGCCCCGCGCAGCGCAAAATGCGCGTGCTCTACGTTGAAGACAATATGTACAACCTGATGCTGTTTGACGACGTGATGCGAACCCGGGACGACGTGGAGGTGCGCATGGCGCAAAACGGCGCCCAGGGCTTTGAAGTGGCTGGCGCCTGGCAGCCCGATGTACTGGTGCTGGACGGGCGTTTGCCCGACACCCACGGCATTGCACTGCTGCAACGCTTGCGCGGCATCGCCGGCCTGCAGAACACGCCGGCTTTCATGTGTTCCGCTGACACCCAGCCCGAACACAAGATACTGGCCGAACAGGCCGGTTTTGCCGGTTACTGGACCAAACCTGTGGACTTTGACAAGGTGTTTGACGAACTGGACCGCGTGGCGGCCAGTACAGATTTGCGCCAGCCCTAGAAGCCTGTCATCCCGGCCTTGAGCCGGGATCCATGCCGCATGCTCCAGCGCACAAGCCCGCGAGGCATGGATGCGGGTCAGGCCCGCAATGACAAACAGCCGCCCCCTCCATAGGGGCCTGCAGGGCCTACTGGCTGGCCGCCAGCGGCGTAACCGAGTTTTCGCGGTTGATCAACCAGCGATCACCGACACGCACCCATTGCAGGGTCTTGGTCACCACATCCCGGTAGTTGGCTGAGCGGTAGGTCTGCCGGAAGCTGGTGGTGGCGTGTGTCGCGTCTGGCATGGCAACGGTCAGTTCGCTCACTTCCACGGAAATATCCACCGCCCGGGTCATCACGGCCTTGCGCCTTTCCTTCCAGGCGTCCCGGTCGCCGCCAGTGGACGGCACAAAAGCTGGCGCATAAAAACCCATATAGGCTTCCACATCGCGCCTGGACCACGCGGCGCGCCAGGCCTCCAGCGCTGTTTTGACTTCTTCGCCGCCCGCCGCTTCGGCCACACTGTCGGCGGGTTTGAGCGCTGCTGCGCCGGCCGGCCGGTTCACCTGCTGAGCAGCCCGCTCGCGGGCATTGAGCAACGCCGTCTGGTTTTCAAGTGCCTGCCGCAACTCGCTGCTGTTCGCAGCACCAGGCGCTGCGGCTGGTGGTTTGGGCGCCACTGCGGGTGCGGCGGGTGCGGCGGGTGCAGGTGCTGGCGTCGGCGGCGTTGCAACGGGCGCTGGTGCAGCGGCCGGCGGGGTGGGTGCCGGTCTTGGCGTGGAAGCGCTTGCGGGTGCGCCAGTTGCCGGCAAGGCGGTTGCGGACGGGGTATACACCTCCTGAATCGCACGCTCGCGCGCATTCAGCAAGGCGGTCTGCTTGACCTGCTCTGCGGCCCGCTCAATCAGCGCGCGTTTGTCCACCACATACACCGACACCGCCTCTGCCGGGCAGTGCTGCGCAGCGTCTTCACCGTCGTCCCACTGCTCAAGCCCGGGGATGGAACCCGTCTCGATTCTGGACAACTCCAGCGCGGGCAGCAGGGTTCCCGCGCCAGCGTGCGCCCTGATGTACGCAATGTTGAGGTCCTGCTCGGCGTTGGCCACTGAGCGCCTGGCCTGAAAAAGCTCGTTTTCAGTGTCCAGCAAGTCCAGCAAGGTACGCTGCCCGATGTCGAACTGCTGGCGGTAGGCGTTGCGGGCTTTTTCAACCGATACCTTGTTTTGGTCCAGATAGCCAATTTGCTCCTTGAGCTTGCGGGCATCGTTGTAGGCAATCAACAGGGTTTGCCGGATGTCCCGGCAGGTTTTGTCACGCAGGTCCTTGGCCACATTGAGCTGCTCCGCAAACTGGCGCTCTCTGGCCCGGTCACTGAGACCGTTGAACAGGTTCCAGGTCATGACCACCTCGGCCACCGTGGCGTCCGAGCTGCCAGCGATCCCGCTGAGGTTGTTGCCCTGGTCGCGACGCAGCCGAAGGTCAAAGCGCGGCTGGTAGGCACCGCTGCGCGAAGCCAGTGCCGCATTCGAGGCACGCACATTTTCGATGGCGGCACGCAGCGCGGCGTTGCGCTGCTGCGCCTCGCGTATGGCGGCCGTCGCATCGGCCGGGATGTTTTTTGCGAGTTGCGGCGGCGGCGGCATTTCCGGCGGCGGCAACATGCCCACGATGCGCTGGAAGCGGGCCGTGGTGTCATGCAGATTCGAGGTCTCTGTCAGCAGGTTGGACTCGGCCAGGGACAGACGGGCGCCAATCTGCTCCAGATCGACCGCGCGCGCCACCTTGGCCTTGACCCGGCGTTCGGTCTGCTCGAAAACCGACCGGTGCTGCACAAAATTGTCTTCCGACAGCCGCACCAGCTCTCGGAAACGCAAAACATCGTAGTAGGCCTTTGCAGCCTCCAGGGCCACACTTTCCGAGGTGTCAAAAAATTCGAACAGCCGCACCAGCCGCGCGTGGTCCAGTCGCTTGACATCATTGCGCGTGGCAAAGCCGTCATAAAGCAGCTGCGTGATCGTCAGGGAGGTCGAGTTTCTGTTGAAGCGCGAGGCAGCCAGCGTGGGCGTCGCGCTGCGGCTTTCAGAGCCGGTGCCGGCCAGCAGATCGACTTTGGGCAACAAGCTGCCTGCGCTGACATCGCGTTCGCCGTCGGCGGCCTTGATCGTGTGCCAGCGTGCCAGCACCTCGGGATTGTTCAGGACTGCGTTTTGGGCGGCCTCTTTGAGCGTCAGCGCCTTGGTGGCCTGTGCCTGGGCGGCAGGCGCCAAACCCAGCGCGAGGAGGCTCAGCGCCATGGCCCAGCACAATCGCGCAGACTGGGGCGGGCAAATGCTCATGCCAACAACGGCCGCGCCGCTACACTGGCAATAGCCGCCTTACGGACGGCACAAACCAGCGTCAACAGGACAAAGCTTGGCAGCGGCTTTTCTGGCATTTCTCACTCTTGAACAGGGGGGTCAGCGAATTCGACACACCTTTTTCTCGAAGCGCAAGACGGTTTTCTGGTCTGGGAAAGCGCTCGAAATCAGGTTAACAATGGACTGGTAGTTGCTGTTTTATATGGATATTTTCATGGTAACGCAGGTTTTTCAGAAGAGCAATTGATATCCCCGCTGAATTTTGCCGCTGCGGCAAAAACGAAACACTTCACCAGCTTTCTCAAAGCGGTTGGGCTCGCTTTGATGCTTTTGCTTGGGGCGCTGCAAGTGGCAGCTGTCGATTTTGCCCGGATGCAAGCCCTGTTGTCGCAGCGCTTTGGGGCAACGGCCCTGGGTTCCTTCCGGGACTGGCAAAAACTCCTGCAGGAAAGCGCCGACCGCAGCCCGCCAGCCCAGCTCAGGCAGGTCAACGACTTTTTCAACCGGCGCATCAAATTTGGGGAAGACCAGGGCATCTGGGGGCAAAGCGACTACTGGGCCACACCGATGGAAACCCTGGGCCGGGGTGCGGGCGACTGCGAGGACTTTGCCATCGCCAAATACTTCACCCTGCTGCTGCTCAGCATTCCTGATGAAAAGATGCGCCTGATTTATGTGCAGGCGAGCCTGGGTGGCGTCAACAGCAGCATCACACAAGCCCATATGGTGCTGGCCTACTACCCCACGCCCGAGGCCGAACCCCTGATTCTGGACAACCTGATCACCGAGGTGCAACCCGCATCGCGCCGGCCCGACCTGCTGCCGGTCTTCAGCTTCAACACGCAGGGCCTGTGGCAGGGCGCAACCGGGGCTCAGGGTAGCGGGGGTCCTGCCAGCCTTTCGCGCTGGCAAGAGCTGCTGCGGCGCGTGCGCGCAGAAGGATTTGACTGAGTGACCGTGCAACACGTTATAAAGAACTGTTCCGAGGGGAATTGACATGTCGATGTACCGCCAAATGTGGCTTGCAATCATTCTCAGCACGCTGCTGGCGCTGCTGGGCGGCCTGCTGGCGTCCACCCTGAATGCCCGAACTTATCTGTCGCAGCAGCTGAGCGCCAAAAACAACGACAACGCAACGGCGCTGGCGCTGGCCCTGAGCCAGCAAAACGCCAGCACCGCCATGGTGGAGCTGACCGTCTCGGCCTTGTTCGACAGCGGTCACTATGAATTGATCCGCGTGGTGAATCCGCTCGGTAAAACCATCGTGGAAAAAGTCGCGCCTGGCAGGGTGCAATCCGTGCCGGGCTGGTTCACACAACTCTTGCCGCTCGATGCCAGTCCGGGCCAGGCCCGCATCAGCAATGGCTGGAATCAGCTGGGCACCCTGACCCTGATCAGCAACAGCCGGTTTGCTTACGAGGCCTTGTGGAAAAGTGTGCTGCAGCTGGTGGCGGCACTGGCTATTGCCGGGCTGGTTGGCGGGGTGCTGGGAGCCACCATTCTCGGCCGCCTGCGTGAGCCGCTGCAACGCGTGATCAATCAGGCCAACGCCATCAGTGAACGCCGGTTTGTACTGATAGACGTGCCCGATGTGCCAGAACTCAGGCAACTGGCCCTGGCCATGAATGGTACCGTCACACGGCTCAAGACCATGTTTGCAGAAGAGGCCCGGCGCCTGGAAGTGCTGCGTGTGGCTGCCAACTACGATGCACTCACCGGTCTGGCCAACCGCACCTTCTTTCTGGTTCAACTGCTGGACTCGCTTGACAGCGACGAGGCGGAGGGCGGCACGCTGCTTCTGTTGCGTATTGCCAATTTTTCCGCACTCGGCAAACGCCTGGGCACCAGCGCTGTGGACGAGTTGCTGAAAAATGCCGGTGAAGTCCTTCAGCGCCAGGCACTGCAAAGCCAGGCCGTGGCGGCGCGCATCGGGGATGGTGATTTTGCCCTGCTGCTGCCGGCCCAGGCTGACGCGCGCCAGGTGGCCGGCCAGTTGCTGGCGTCGCTGCTGCAGGCCAGTACGCCGCCAGCCGCAGATGGCCTGGCAGCCTGCATCGGCATGAGCAAGCTGACGCGCGGGCAGGACATGCCCAGCCTGATGGCGCAAGCCTCCTCTGCCCTGATTGCCGCCCAGGCACAAGGCGGCAACACGATTCGGGAAGCGAGTCCGGAGTTTGCGGCCGAGACCGCCGGGGAAGCCGCGCCATTGATCAAGCTTGCGCTGGCGCAAAACCGCACCAGACTGCGCTCACTGCCTGTGACCGACATGAAGGGAAAGCTCCTGCATCGTGAATGCACGCTGGAGTTGATGCTGGAAGGCGCAGGCGGCTGGGAGCCTGCCAGACATGTCATGCAGGCCGCAGAGGCCGGTCAATTCACGCCGGCGATGGACCTGCAAGCCATCAAGCTGGCGCAGGAAAAACTGGCGCGCGAACCCCAGCTGCCCGGCCTGTCCATCAGCCTTTCAGCGCTCTCCATCAGCGCTGAACAGCACTACGCCCCTTTGCTCGATCAGATCCGCAAAAGCCCGGGCCTGGCCAGCCGCCTCTGGCTGGAAGTGGCCGAGTCCGCCGCTGTCAAACACATGGACAGTTTCCGGCTCTTTGCCGCCAAAGTGCGTGAGGCGGGCAGCCATGCGGGACTGAAACATTTCGGTCGCCACTTTAACCAGACCGATGTGCTGCACGATCTCGGGCTGGACTTCCTGAAGGTCGATTCCAGCTTTGTCAGAGGGCTGCAATACAGCGCAGACAACCAGATCTTCCTGCAGGGCCTGGCCTTTGCCGCGCACAAAATGGGCATGCAGGTACTGGCCGGGGGGCTGATTGACCGCGCGGAGTTGACCGCACTGGACGCCGCCGGTTTTGACGGCGTGGCCGGGCCGGCGGTCAAGGAGCCGGCTTGACCGGCAGCCGGTCAAGCCTCCCATCAAACAACAGCGCGAACTGCAGACAAGCCGGCTGAGCACCCCTCACAGCACTATTTGCTATTAAAAACGTAGCTGATTGCGCACGTCCAGCAAGGGCTGCAGGCCAAAAACCACATACAAGAATGCGTGATCACCAGCGGGCAGTTGGCAGGCTCATGCCTGCCAACTG
>CALRQX020000013.1:0-121033 GCA_943370435.1 Kapaibacterium sp. (SeqCode)
CTCGTACAGGCCGTTGAGCTCGTCGCGTTCTTCGGGGCTTTGCAGGCGCTCTTTTTCGGGCGGCACGTTGTCGTTGATCAGATAGGGCTTGATCGAGTTGTACTGCTTGAAGAAGTCCGTCATGTCGACGATCAAATCGCGCACCACCGGCAGGCCGGGCAGCGGTTTGAGCACGATGGTGCCCGGCAGCGTGCGCATATTGGTCAGGCAGGCCAGGCCGTTCTTGCCGTTGATGTTCATCGCGTCCGAACCGCACACGCCTTCGCGGCAGGAACGGCGGAAGGAAATCGTCGGGTCCTGCGCCTTGAGCTTCATCAGTGCGTCGAGCAACATGCGCTCGCTGCCGTCAAGCTCGACCTCTATGGTCTGCATGTAGGGCTTGGCATCCTGGTCGGGGTCGTAGCGGTAGATCTTGAAGGTGCGTGTGGTCATGGGGTTCCCGCGTGTCTTTTAAAAGGAGCGAACGGTCAGGGGGATGGAGTCCACGGTCAGCGGCTTCATCTGCACCGGCTTGTAGCTCAGGCGGTTGCCCTGGCTGTGCCACAGCGTGTGTTTGTGCCAGTCGGTGTCATTGCGGCCGTTCGGGTGCTCGGGTGTGTCGCCGTAGTCGTCCACCGAATGGGCGCCCCGGCTTTCCTTGCGGGCGGCGGCCGACACGATGGTCGCCTGCGCGGCCTCAATCAGGTTTTCAACTTCGAGCGCCTCAATACGTGCGGTGTTGAAGATTTTGGACTTGTCTTTCAGGCCAATGTGGTTGACACGTTCGCGCAGGGCGGCAATTTTTGTCACGCCTTCGTCCATGATGGCCTGGGTGCGGAAGACACCGGCATGCTGCTGCATCGCTGCGCGTATGTCGTTGGCCACGTCCTGCGCGTATTCGCCGCCGGTCGCATTGTCCAGGCGCGCAATGCGGGCCAGGGTGGCGTCGGCCGCATCTGCGGGCAAGGGCTTGTGCGTGGTCGTCTTGTTGAACTCGACGATGTGGTTGCCGGCCGCGCGGCCGAACACCAGCAGGTCGAGCAATGAATTGGTGCCCAGGCGGTTCGCGCCGTGCACGCTGACGCAGGCGCACTCACCGACTGCGTACAGGCCTTTGACCACTTCGCTTTTGTTCTCGGCGTTCTGCGTGACCACCTGGCCGTGGATGTTGGTCGGTATGCCGCCCATCTGGTAGTGGATGGTGGGCACCACGGGAATCGGCTCTTTGGTGATATCAACGTTGGCAAAGTTGTGGCCAATCTCGAACACCGAGGGCAGGCGCTTCATGATGGTTTCGGCGCCCAGATGCGTCATGTCGAGGTTGATGTAGTCCTTGTTCGGGCCGCAACCGCGGCCTTCCTTGATTTCCTGGTCCATGCAGCGTGACACATAGTCGCGCGGTGCCAGGTCCTTGTAGGCCGGTGCATAACGCTCCATGAAACGCTCGCCATTGCTGTTGCGCAAAATCGCGCCTTCGCCGCGGCAGCCTTCGGTCAGCAGCACACCCGCGCCATGCACGCCGGTCGGGTGGAACTGCCAGAACTCCATGTCTTCGAGCGGAATGCCGGCACGTGCCGCCATGCCCAGACCATCGCCGGTATTGATGAAAGCGTTGGTCGATGCCGCAAAAATGCGGCCGGCGCCACCGGTGGCCAGCAGGGTGGTCTTGGCTTCAAAGATGTGAACGTCACCGGTCTCCATCTCGATGGCGCTGACGCCGACCACGTCGCCGTCGGCATCACGTATCAGGTCCATGGCGAGCCATTCCACGAAGAAGCTGGTTTTTTCCTTGACGTTTTGCTGGTACAGCGTGTGCAGCATGGCGTGGCCGGTGCGGTCGGCGGCGGCGCAGGCACGCTGCACGGCTTTTTCGCCGTAGTTGGCGGTGTGGCCGCCGAAGGGGCGCTGGTAAATCGTGCCGTCGGGGTTGCGGTCAAACGGCATGCCCATGTGTTCGAGGTCATAAACGACCTTGGGTGCTTCGCGGCACATGTATTCAATCGCGTCCTGGTCGCCCAGCCAGTCCGAGCCCTTGACGGTGTCGTAGAAATGGTAATGCCAGTTGTCTTCGCTCATGTTGCCGAGCGAGGCGCCAATGCCGCCCTGGGCCGCCACCGTGTGTGAACGCGTCGGGAACACCTTGGACAGGACAGCGACGTTCAGGCCGGCCCGCGCCAGCTGCAGCGAGGCGCGCATGCCGGAGCCGCCGGCCCCGACGATCACCACGTCAAATTTTCGTTTGGGAAGCTTGGAGGATGCAGTCATGATTTTTTACAGTCGAAACTCAAGGGTGACCAAAATGGATCAGAGACTTCAAAGGCGCCACAGGACCTGGATGGCCCAGCCCGCACAGGCGACCAGCCAGACGATGGTGCCCACCTGCAAGCTCAGACGCAGCCAGACCCTGGAGGTGACGTAGTCCATCCAGATGTCGCGCATGCCGACCCAGACGTGGTACAGCAGGGCAATGATGACGGTGAAGGTCAGCAGCTTCATCCACTGCGCCGAGAAGATGCCGGCCCACTGGTCGTAGCCGATGGGGCCTTTGGTGAAGATCACCTGGGCCAGCAGCAGGATGGTGAAGAGGGCCATCAGGGCTGCGGTGATGCGCTGGCTGAGCCAGTCACGCAGGCCGTAGTGGGCGCCGACAACGAGGCGTTTGGAGCCGTAGTTCACAGACATGGTTTGCTCCTTGATGCTTAGTACAGGCCGAACAGCTTGGCGCCCAGCACCAGCGTCAGCAAAATGCTCAGTCCCAGTGTGACCAGTGCGGTGCTTTTACCGAATTCATTGCTCAGGCTGTGCGTGGCATCCATATAGAGATGACGCAGGCCTGCGATGAAGTGATGCAGGTAAGCCCAGATCAGCGCGAGTGCCACCAGCTTCCAGATGAAGCCCGGCAGGCCCAGCATGCCGATGTTGAAAGCCGCCTTGAACCGGGCAAACGAAATCTCGGAAGAAATCGAGGTGTCAAACATCCAGATGATGAAGGGCAGCAGCACAAACATGATCGCACCGCTGGCGCGGTGCAGGATGGAGACCCAGGCCGCAGGCGTCATGCGGTAGGTGGTGAGGTCCGTGAAGGCGTTGATGTTGCGGAATTCCGGCCGCTTGGGGCGCTGTTTGGATGCCAGCTCTGTCATTGTTGTGCTTTCGTGGGGAGGGGACTGGTAACTGATTGGTAACCGCGATGCATTTACAACTGAAAACATCCGGATTCTATTGCAATGCAGCATCGGGCTGCCCGGCAAACCGCGCTGTGCGGTGGTTTTTCTCGGCGACTGGCTCGAAACAGGGGATTAACTGACGCCAACATTACAGGCGATCGAGGTCTGCCAGCATCCCGTCCGCCTCGGCGCGCAGCTTTTCCCTGTCGCCGGGTGTCATGCGCTGCAGGTGCTTGACCATCAGCGCCGTGCGTGGACTGGCTGCAAACCTGGCCTCGTGTTGATCCAGAAAATGCCAGTACAGCGTCGTCATCGGGCAGGCCCTGGGGCCGCTTCGGGTTTCGGGCTCATAGCGGCAGCCTGCGCAGTAGTTGCTCATGCGTTTGACATAGGCCCCACTGGCGACATAGGGCTTGGAGGTGAAACGCCCGCCATTGGCAAACAGCGCCATGCCGGCGGTGTTGGGCAGCTCCACCCACTCCACCGCATCGACATACACCGCGAGGTACCAGTCGCACACGGCTTGCGGGGAGATTTGCGCCGTCACGCCGAACATGCCGGTGACCATCAGGCGCTGGATGTGGTGCGAATAGCCGTTGGCCAGCGTCTGGCTGATGCATTGGCGCATGCAGTTCATGTGGGTGTCGCCGGTCCAGTACCAGGCGGGCAAGGGCTTTGTGTGCCCGAAGTGGTTGGCTGTTTTCAGGTCCGGCATGTCCAGAAAGTAGACACCACGCATGAACTCACGCCAGCCCAGCACCTGCCGGATAAATCCTTCCACGCTGGCCAGATCGAGCTTGCGGCTGCGGTACGCGTTCTCGGCGGCCTGCACCACCTCCAGCGGATGGAGCAGCTTGAGGTTCAGCGAGCTCGACAGCAGGGCATGCCAGCCAAAGTCCAGGCCGGTCCACATGGCATCCTGGTGCTTGCCGAATTCGGGCAGGCGGTGGGTGATGAAGTCGCTGAGTGCCACCAGGGCCTGCGCACGCGTGACCGGCCAGTTGAAACGATCCAGATCGCCGGGGTGGCCGGCAAACTCCTGCTGGACCAGTGTGATGACCTGCCGCGTGATGGCGTCCGGCGCAAACACCGGTGGCCGCGGCACCTGCTGCGGCCCGGCCTTGCCAAAACCCTTGCGGTTGTCGGCGTCAAAATTCCATTGCCCGCCTGTGGGTTGGCCACCGTCCATCAGTATCTTGTAGTGCTGGCGCATGTGGCGGTAGAAAAACTCCATGCGCAGGCTGGCCGACTGGCCGGCCCAGCGCCGGAACTGCGGCAGGCTGCACAAAAAATGTCGGTCCTCGCGCCAGTCCATGCCGGGTTTTGGCCGATGGACCCTGGCGCTGTCTGATGGAGCAGCTATCGATTGGAGAGCGCCGTCGATCTGTGCCCGAACCCGCACATCCCCCGGCTCCACACCGAGCACGCGCTCCGGGCGATAGATGTCAAGCGCGGCGCGCACGCCGTCGGCCAGGGTGGGATCCCCTTCCAGCTCCAGCGCGCGATAGGCGACGCGCCAGCCGCGCTGGCGCAGCCCTTGCGCAAAGTGGCGCATGGCAGACAGAAACAACACGCTGCGGGCCTTGTGCGACCAGACATGGGTGGACTCTTCCCGGGCTTCGAGCATCAGCACCACATCGCGCGCGGCGTCGAAGCCGTCAAATGCGGCGGAGTCTTCATCGAGCTGGTCGCCCAGAATCAATATCAGGTGGCGGCAGGCTGTCTGGGTCATGGGCCCGATTGTGGGCAAAGCGGCCGGCTATCAATACCCTCCGGCGCAATACGGGTTATGCCGGGTCGGTTATTGCGGCGGTTTGTCCGGCCCACGCTTTCTGGCGCGGCAGGCCTGCGAGCAATACTTCACTTCTTCCCAGTTTTTGGCCCAGCTCTTGCGCCAGCTCATTTCGCGCCCACAGGCCTGGCAGGGCTTGCTGGGCAGGGCGGCCTTGTTGCCCTTGAAGCCGGTCGCCAGCATCAGCTCAGCGTGTTGCTGTAGTAATGCGTGTCGGTGCGGTAATAACCGCGCCGCAACTCCATCGGTACATCGTTGTAGGTGTAGGCCAGCCGCTCCACGCTGAGCAGCGGTGTGCCCGGCGCCACCTTCAGCAGCACTTCGCGCCCATCGGAGGCGGGCACGGCGCGTATTTTTTCTTCGGCGCGAACCATGCGCACATTGAATTCGGTCTCGAACAAGGCGTACATCGGCCCGTGGTAGTCGGCCAGGCGCTCGGCCGTCAGGCCTTTGAACGGGGCTGCGGGCAGCCACAGGTCTTCAACAATCGTCGGTATGCCGGCAAAACTCAGTACGCGGCGCGCCTGCAGCACCGCGTCGCCGGTGCGCAGGCCGAGCAGGCGCGCAATGTCGGCGCTGGCGCGCACCCGGCGGCAGTCGATGATGTCGCGTTCCGCCGGCCCTTCGCTGCCCGGCGTGCCGCTGTCGGGCACCAGTTTGAGAAAACGGAACTGCACATGCTGCTCGGCGTGGGTGGCGACAAAAGTGCCCTTGCCCTGTCGCCGCACCACCAGGTTGTCGGCGGCCAGCTCGTCGATCGCCTTGCGCACCGTGCCCTGGCTCACGCGGTAACGCGCGGCCAGGTCCATCTCCGAGGGAATGGCCTCGCCCGGCTTCCATTCGCCCGATTGCAGGCTTTGCAGGATCAGGCCCTTGATCTGCTGGTACAGCGGGCTGAAGGCCGGCGTGGCACCTGCAAAATCATCGGTGGGCGGGTTCGGAAGGGAGGCCATGGTGTGGGGTTGATTCGGCCCAATGATATCTTATATAAGACATAAGACAAATTGACGGACGGCACTTTTCCGGCGTAAAATCCCGGGCTGAGTTGATGCCAGGCGGGCCCCCTTTGTGACGCTGTTCACAGATTTTCCGGGTGGCCCATCCGGCGCAAAACACTTCACTGACCACCCCTACCCACCGATTTACAACCTTCCTGGAGTTCTTCCATCATGAGCAAAAAACCCGTCCGTGTTGCCGTCACAGGGGCCGCTGGCCAAATCGGCTACGCGCTGCTGTTTCGCATTGCATCCGGTGAGATGCTGGGCAAGGACCAGCCGGTCATTCTGCAATTGCTCGAAGTGCCGGTCGAGGGCCCGCAGAAGGCGCTCAAGGGTGTGATGATGGAACTGGACGACTGCGCGTTCCCGCTGCTGGTCGAAATGACCGCGCACGGCGACCCCATGACCGCCTTCAAGGACGCCGACTACGCGCTGCTGGTCGGATCCCGTCCGCGCGGCCCCGGCATGGAGCGTGCCGAGTTGCTGGCCGTCAACGGTGCCATCTTCACGGCCCAGGGCAAGGCGCTCAATGCGGTGGCCAGCCGCAATGTCAAGGTGCTGGTGGTCGGCAACCCGGCCAACACCAATGCCTGGATCGCGATGAAAAGCGCGCCGGACCTGCCGCGCAAGAACTTCACCGCCATGCTGCGCCTGGACCACAACCGCGCTGCCAGCCAGCTCGCCGCCAAAACCGGCAAGGCCGTGGCCGACATCGAAAAACTCACGGTCTGGGGCAACCACTCGCCCACCATGTATGCCGACTACCGTTTCGCCACCATCAAGGGCGAAAGCGTCGCGAAGATGATCAACGACCAGGACTGGAACGCCAACACCTTCCTGCCGACCGTCGGCAAACGCGGCGCCGCCATCATCGAGGCGCGTGGCTCCTCGTCGGCGGCTTCGGCTGCCAACGCCGCCATCGACCACATGCGCGACTGGGCGCTGGGCACGAATGGCAAGTGGGTCACCATGGGCATTCCGTCGGACGGCCAGTACGGCATTCCCAAGGACGTCATGTTCGGTTTTCCCGTCACCTGCGAAGGCGGCGAGTACAAACTGGTCGAGGGCCTGGAAATCGACGCTTTCAGCCAGGAGCGCATCAACAAGACCCTGGACGAGCTCAAGGGCGAGCAGGACGGCGTCAAACACCTGCTCTGATCAATCGATGAGCGATGTGCGCCGCGCAGGGCCGCCCCAAGCAAGCACCGCCCCCTCGGGGGGCAGCGCATTACACGCAGTGAAAAGCGTGGGGGCTCACAGCTCACATCCCCGCGACATCCTCCTCGGCGCCCAGGCGCAAACCGGATTTCTTCCGGTTTGCGACCACTACAGCGGTGTTGAGGCGCGGATGCGCAAAAGCCTGCAATTGCAGGCCGAGATGATGGACGAGTTCGGCGCCTGCGTTTTTGACGTGACGCTCGATTGCGAGGACGGCGCGCCCGTCGGCGGCGAGGCCGACCACGCTGCGCTGGTGGTCGCCCTGGTGGCGCTGGCCAGCGACAAGGCGCGGGTGGCGGTGCGCGTGCATGCGCTCGATCACCCGGCTTTTGAGTCCGACATCGCCAGCATTGCCGGCAAGGTGGGGCACAGGCTCAGCCACATCATGCTGCCCAAGGTCGAGTCGGCCGGCGATGTCCATCGCGCGGTGGCTGCACTGGCTGCCGTGGGGCAGATGGATCTGCCCCTGCATGTCCTGCTGGAGTCGCCGGCAGCGGTGCATCACGCTTTCGACATTGCAGCCCATCCCCGGGTGCAGTCGATCAGCTTCGGACTCATGGATTTTGTTTCCAGCCACGGCGGCGCCATCCCGGGCGAGGCCATGGGCAGCCAGGGACAGTTCTCGCACCCGCTGGTGCTGCGCGCCAAGCTGGAAATTGCGTCCGGCTGCCATGCCCATGGCAAAGTCCCTTCGCACTGTGTTGTCACGGAATTCAGTGACACTGCGGCCATGAAGGCAGCTGCGCAAAAAGCCGCCCGTGAATTGGGCTACACCCGCATGTGGAGCATTCATCCGAGCCAGATCCGTCCCATCCTGGAAGCCTTTGCGCCCAGCGAAGGCGAGATCGAAGGCGCTACAAAAATAGTAGCTGCTGGTGCGCGCGCAGATTGGGCGCCCATCAGTTTTGAGGGCCAGCTGCACGACCGGGCCAGTTACCGCTTTTTCTGGCAGGTGCTGGAGCGGGCGCACCGGACCGGCCGCGTTTTACCGCAGGAGGCGCAGGCCTATTTTTCTGCTGCGCTTCATTAGTTGCCTGATTGTTTGCCGACCTTTTCCAAAGGAAACCCATGAAACGTTTTATTCTTTCAGCCCTGGCGCTCGCCGCCCCGGCCCTGTTGCTGGCCCAAACGGCCACGCCCAAACCGGCGTCCAAAGCGGCCGCATCCTCCTCAGTCGCCCAGCCTGAACAGGCCGCCAAACGCGCACCGATCCGGCGTTCCGCCGCCAAGGTGGTCGAGGAAATGACCCCGATCGACGACGACCCGAACGTCACCCTGACGCCCGAAGACCTGGAACTTGCCAAACGGGTGTATGTCGGCACGATTCCCTGCGAGCTCGGCGCGTCGGTCACCATCACGCCGAGCGAAAAGCGCCCCGGCTTTTTCCTGGTGCAAACCGGCAAGACGCGTTTCCGCATGCATCCGGTCGGAAGCCGTACCGGTGCGATCCGCCTCGAGGATGGCCGTGCCGGCGCCTTGTGGCTGCAACTGGGCAACAAATCGATGCTGATGAGCCAGAAACTGGGTCAACGTCTGGCCGACGAGTGCATGAGCCCGGCGCAGGTCACCTTTGCCGACGAGATGAAAAAGAACCCTCCGCTGAGCATCCTGGAAGCCCTGCCGGCAGCCAGGCCGGCGGCGGCTGGCACGGGTCCTGCTCCAGCGGATCTGCCGCCCGCCAAAGCCGAATAACAGCAGCCGGGCACCCGCGTGCCCGACTTCGAAAATTTTTGAGTACAGGAGAAAAAAGCCATGATGTCCGAGTTCATAACAGCCTATCGCAACCATGTGGCCGAGCGCGCCGCACTTGGCATTCCGCCGCTGCCCCTGTCTGCCCAACAGACGGGCGAGGTCATCGAACTGCTGAAAAACCCGCCCAAGGGCGAAGAGGCTTTTCTGGTCGAGCTGATCACGCACCGCGTGCCGGCCGGGGTCGATGCGGCCGCCAAGGTCAAGGCCAGCTACCTGGCCGCCGTGGCGCACGGCACTGAAAAGTGCAGCCTGATCTCGCGTGAAAAAGCCACGCAGCTGCTGGGCACCATGCTGGGCGGCTACAACATCAGCCCCATGGTGGAGCTGCTCGACGACGCGGAAGACAGCGTTGCCACGCAGGCGGCCAGCGGCCTGAAAAACACCTTGCTGATGTTCGACCAGTTCCACGACGTCAAGGAAAAAGCCGACAAGGGCAACAAATACGCCAAGGCCGTGCTGCAAAGCTGGGCCGATGCCGAGTGGTTCACCAGCCGCCCCGAAGTGCCGCAGTCCATCAAGCTGACCGTCTTCAAGGTGGCCGGCGAGATCAACACCGACGACTTGTCGCCGGCACCGGACGCATGGAGCCGCCCCGACATTCCGCTGCATGCGCTGGCCATGCACAAAAATGCGCGCCCCGGCGTGACGCCTGAAGAAGACGGCAAACGCGGCCCGGTCAAGTTCATCGAGGAACTCAAGGCCAAGGGCAATCTCGTGGCTTACGTCGGCGACGTGGTCGGCACCGGCTCTTCACGCAAGTCGGCCACCAACTCGGTGTTGTGGTTCACCGGTGAGGACATTCCTTTTGTGCCGAACAAACGTTTCGGCGGTGTCTGCCTGGGTGCCAAGATTGCCCCGATTTTCTACAACACCATGGAAGACTCGGGCGCGCTGCCGATCGAACTCGACGTGAGCCAGATGGCCATGGGTGACGTGATCGAGCTGCGCCCTTACGACGGCAAGGCGCTGAAAGACGGCAAGGTGATCGCCGAGTTCAAGCTCAAGAGTGATGTGTTGTTTGACGAAGTGCGTGCCGGTGGCCGCATCCCGCTGATTGTCGGCCGTGGCCTGACGGCCAAGGCGCGCTGGGCGCTGGGCCTGCCGGTCTCGACATTGTTCCGTTTGCCGCAGCCGCCGGTTGCCAGTGAGCGCGGCTTTACCCTGGCCCAGAAGATGGTGGGCCGCGCGGTTGGCCTGCCGGAAGGCCAGGGCGTGCGCCCCGGCACCTACTGCGAGCCGAAAATGACTTCGGTCGGATCCCAAGACACCACCGGTCCGATGACACGTGACGAGCTCAAAGACCTGGCTTGCCTGGGTTTCTCGGCCGACCTGGTGATGCAGTCCTTCTGCCACACCGCCGCTTACCCCAAGCCGGTGGATGTGAAGATGCACCACGAACTGCCCGAGTTCATGAGCGACCGCGGCGGCATTCCGCTGCGCCCCGGCGACGGCATCATCCACAGCTGGCTCAACCGCATGTTGCTGCCCGACACCGTCGGCACCGGCGGCGACAGCCACACACGTTTCCCCATCGGCATCAGCTTCCCGGCTGGCTCCGGCCTGGTGGCTTTTGGCGCCGCAACCGGCGTGATGCCGCTGGACATGCCCGAGTCGGTGCTGGTGCGTTTCAAGGGCGAAATGCAGCCCGGCATCACCCTGCGTGACCTGGTCAATGCGATTCCGTTGTACGCGATCAAGGCCGGTCTTCTGACGGTGGCCAAACAGGGCAAGAAAAACATCTTCTCGGGACGCATCCTCGAAATCGAAGGCTTGCCCGATCTGAAGGTCGAGCAGGCGTTTGAACTCAGCGACGCCTCGGCCGAGCGTTCTGCCGGCGGCTGCACGGTGCACCTCAACAAAGAGCCCATCATCGAGTACATCACCAGCAACATCACGATGCTGAAATGGATGATTGCCACGGGTTATTCCGACGTGCGCACCATCAAGCGCCGCATCGCCGCCATGGAAGCCTGGCTGGCCGACCCGCAACTGCTCAAGGGCGATGCCGATGCCGAATACGCCGCCGTGATCGAGATCGACCTGGCCGACATCCATGAACCCATCGTGGCCTGCCCGAACGATCCCGATGACGTGAAAACGCTCAGCGAAGTGGCCGGCAGCAAGATTGATGAAGTGTTCATCGGCAGCTGCATGACCAACATCGGCCATTTCCGCGCAGCGTCCAAGCTGCTGGAGAACAAGCGCGACATCCCGGTCAAACTCTGGATGGCGCCGCCGACCAAGATGGACGCCAAGCAGCTGACCGAAGAAGGCCACTACGGCGTGCTGGGCTCAGCCGGCGCGCGCATGGAAATGCCGGGCTGCAGCCTGTGTATGGGCAACCAGGCTCAGGTGAAAGAGGGCGCCACGGTGTTCTCCACCTCGACCCGCAATTTCCCGAACCGCCTCGGCAAAAACTCCAACGTGTACCTCGGTTCCGCCGAACTGGCGGCGATCTGCTCCAAGCTGGGCCGCATCCCGACCAAGGCCGAATACATGGCCGACATGGGGGTGCTGACCGCAGCGAGTGCTTCGGTGTACCAGTACCTGAACTTTGACCAGGTCAAGGATTACACCGACATGGCCGATACGGTGAAAGATTCCGTGCCGGCCTGATGGCCCCCGCTGCGCTGACTGACCGTGCAGCAAGCCCCGTGACTTCGGTCCCGGGGCTTTTTTATTCAGTGCTGCCGTGCCCAATCCCTGTGGTGAAAGTGTTAAAAGTTGTTTCAATCGTTACAATAAAAACGCAAAGCTTTTTTTGCCTATCAGGGATCTCAAGAATGAAAAACGGTTTCAAATTTCTCGTGCCGGCGCTTGTGCTGTGCGCGGGCGCCGCTGCTCTGGCCGCGACCGACTACAACGCCCCGCCGGCGGGCGACAAGCAATATGCCGCGTGTATCAGCTATTCCAACAAGAATTACGAAGGCGGCAATGAGAAAAGCCCGGTGAAAGGCCAATCCAAAGCCCAGGCGTTTTGCACCTGCATGTGGAATGAGACACCTGATGACTTCAAGGGCAGCCTGGCCAGGTTTGCCGAAACCGCCAAGGGCAAGTCCACCAACAAGACCTGCGAAACCCATTCCGACTGGGGCAACTGAGTCCCGGCGGGCCCTGTTGCACACGGCCTGATCCGCACGCACCGCCAGCACGGCGGTGCACCCAGGCCCTTCAGCCTGGCTGCAGGGCTTTTTCTTTTACAGCCCGTCCGGCAAGGGATGGCCGATACGCACTTCCGAGCCATCGACAAACTTCAGGTACCAGAACTCCGGCGCTGCCGGCAGGTTGGGCCGCACATGGCTGACGTTGGCGGGGCAGATGTAGAGCGTGCTGGCGCCGTCATCGGGCGTGGGTGCCAGGTAGTGGCGCTTGCCGGCCACCATGCCGCCTATGGCACTGACCACCGTGCCTATGGACTCGGTGACCGCATTGACCACGCTGCCCTGGCCCAGCATGTGAATCGTCGTCTGGCCGATCAGGCCGGCGCGTGAGGCCTCCACATACAACACCGCCGAGGTGTTGATGCGCAGGTCATCGGGCGCTGCCGGGTCGGTCGCCTTGTTGAAGGAAATAAATGGCATGTTGCGTGCCGCGCCTCAGGAGACTTGCAGCTCTTTGTGCTCGGTCATGTTTTTCGGCGGCTCACCGCTGAGGGCGGACTGGGCCATCTTGAACAACTGCGTGAGTTTGCTGTCTTTGGCGTTCCAGTACTCGGCGTGGGTGATCCGGACTTCCAGCAGTGCCAGATCGGGATCGGTCACACCGCCTGGAAACCAGGCTTTGACCAGGGGCGTGAACAGGGCTTGCTTTTTGGCGGCGTCCTCTGAAAATTGCGCGCTGCCAGCGATGGACACATAGTTGTCGGCACCGGTGTCGGCATACGACAGGTTGACATTGCTGTCGCTGCGCAGGCGCGTGGCCATTTCGCTTTTCTGCGAGATAAAAAAGTACAACACGGAGTTTTCGTCCATGGCCTTGTTTTGCGTGGTCAGCGGATGACCTTGCAGGCTGCCGTCGCTGTGCCGGTGTACCAGCATGCCGAACTGGATGTCCTTGATCAGGTCCCACAGGGTTTGCAGGTCAGAAGTGGTGTTGCTCATGCGGATTCCTTGAAGTTGCCCGGGAGGGTAAGACTGACCACCATAGGATGGGCGGCGCCGCCCGCTGATCAGCCGGCGCGCCTGCCGCCTGTCAGTGCAGGCCGACAGGCGGCCTCGATGCGCTGCTGTGGAGGGGGTCTGAGGCTGGCTGCCTGTGGTGCCCCGAAGGATTGCCGTCTGCTATGAATAACGTAGCTCATTGTGCCCGTCAGCCAAGGGCTGGAGCCGTATTTGATGCCAGGTCAGGCAGGGGCGCCGGGGCGCCCAGGGGCGATCAGGCGGGCGACAACACCCGGCGCAACACTTCGCCGGTCAGTGCGTCGGCCGGAAAAAAGGTTTCCAGCATCAGCTCCTGCAGGGTCACATCCACCGGTGTGCCGAAAATCGTGACGGTGCTGATGAAACTCAGCACGCCCCAGGCGGTGCGAAACTGGAACGGCATCACCACACCGAGGTGTTCACCGTCCAGATGCGTGTCGTCCGCGCCCTCGGGCATGGGGTAGGCCTGCAGCTCGGCCAGCAGCGCTGCCAGCACCGGGTCGGCGGTGGCGGCGATTTGCTGGCGCAGGCGCTCGAACAAGTGGTTGCGCCACTGGGCCAGGTTCACGATCTTGCTGGCCAGGCCGAGCGGGTGCAGGCTCAGGCGCAGGATGTTGACGGGGGCCTGCAGCAGCTCCGGGTCCACGCCGGCCAGCAAGTGCGGCAGCGCGGCGTTCGCTGCCACCAGGTTCCAGTGCCGGTCCAGCGCCAGCGCCGGGAAAGGCTCGTGGCTTTTGAGAATCAGCTCGACCGCCTGGCGGGCCGATGCCAGCGCCGGGTCGCTCAGCGGGCGTTCGCGGTACATGGGTGCATAACCGGCGGCCACCAGCAGGGTGTTGCGCTCGCGCAGCGGAATGGCCAGGCGCTCGGCCAGGCGCAGCACCATCTCGCGGCTGGGCACCGCGCGGCCGGTTTCCACAAAACTCAGGTGCCGGGTCGACACCTCGGCTTCGCTGGCCAGGTCCAGCTGGCTCAGGCGCCGGTGCTGGCGCCAGTGGCGCAGGTGCTCGCCAAAGGGCAGCGGGGTGGCGCGGTGGGGCCGTGTAGTGGGGTGGGTGCTGGCAATCATGGCGCCATCGTAAGGCAGGCCGGCGCCTTGGCCATGACCCTGGAGGTAATCGACTGGCTGCGCCGCCCTGGCCATGATGAAGGCCTCCAACCCATCATTCTTTCCGCTGTTCAACCCACCCCGCAAGGAGTATTCCATGTCGACCACCACGTCCTCTCCGACCTCTTCCCTGGGCGCTGTAGCACCCTTGTCGGCCTCCGCCAATTTTTTGCGTCGCGTCCTGTGGCTGGATGCTCTCACGGGCCTGGCGACCGGTGCCTTGCAATTGCTTCTGCCCACCTGGCTGGCGGGTTTGCTGGCCCTGCCCGAAGCCTTGCTGGTCGAGTCAGGCTGGGCGATCCTGGTCTTTACAGCGGGCATCACCTTTCTGGCGACCCGACGCCAGATACCGCCAGTGGGCGTCTGGCTGCTGATTGGCGGAAATGTCGCCTGGGCGCTGGGCTGCCTGGCGCTGATTTTTGGTGGAGGGCTCACACCCACCCTGCCTGGCACGGTGTTCCTGGCGGTGCAGGCGTTCTGGGTCGGCCTGATGGCCGAGCTGGAGTGGGTGGGTCTGCGCAAGGCAGTGGCGCAGCCTGACTGGTGAGATCCAGGGGCGCGCGGGACTTTCTTGTATGCTGTGTGATCTGGCCCCTTGCAGGGGGCCAGGCCATTCCCACCATACTCCAGGAAAGTCCTCTTCATGACACGCGCCTTGAACTTCAGTGCCGGACCGGCCACCCTTCCCGAACCCGTGCTGCGGCAGGCTGCCGCCGAAATGCTGGACTGGAACGGCTCCGGCATGTCGGTCATGGAGATGAGCCACCGCGGCAAGGAATTCATCGCCATTCACGCCCAGGCCGAGGCCGACCTGCGGGAACTGCTGGCGATTCCCGCCAACTACAAGGTGCTGTTCCTGCAGGGCGGCGGTCTCGGGCAAAACGCCTTCATCCCGATGAACCTGTTGCGCGGCCATGCCGGCGCCGACTTCATCAACACCGGCGAGTGGATGAAAAAAACCATCAAGGAAGCCAAAAACTACTGCAAGGTCAATGTGGCCGCCACGGCCGAGGCCAGCGGCTTCACCAGCGTGCCGAAGTTCGACAGCTGGAAGCTGGACCCCAACGCGGCCTACGTTCACATCTGCTCGAACGAAACCATTGGTGGCGTGGAATACCACTGGACGCCCGACACCGGCGCGGTGCCGCTGGTGGCCGACATGTCGTCCAACATCCTGTCGCGCCCCATCGACGTCAGCCGCTACGGCCTGATTTATGCGGGTGCGCAGAAAAACATCGGTCCCTCGGGCTTGACCCTCGTGATCGTGCGCGAAGACCTGATCGGCCAGGCGATCCCGCACACGCCCTTTGTTTTTGACTACAAGCAGCAGGCCGACAACGACTCGATGTACAACACGCCGCCCACCTATGCGATTTACATCGCCGGCCTGGTGTTCAAACACATCAAGGCGCTCGGTGGCCTGAAAGCCATGGAAGAACACAACCGCATCAAGGCGGCGGTGTTGTACGACTACCTCGACGCCACCAGCTTCTACAACAACCCGGTGGCGCGCGAAGACCGCTCGCTGATGAACGTGCCTTTCAAGCTCAAGGACGAATCACTCGACGAAGCCTTCCTCAAGGGCGCGCAGGCGCGCGGCATGTTGCAGCTCAAGGGCCATCGCTCGGTGGGCGGCATGCGCGCCTCGATCTACAACGCCATGCCGGTCGAAGGGGTGCAGGCGCTGGTGGCTTACATGAAAGAGTTTGAGGCCAGCCATGCTTGATGCCGTCGGCGCGGCAGGCCGGCGTTTTGACATCCTGGTACTGAACCAGATCTCTGCCAACGGCCTGAAGCGCCTGCCGGCAGAGCGTTACCACACCGGCAAGGATGTGGCATCGCCCGACGCGGTGCTGGTGCGCTCCGCCGACATGCATGGCATGACGCTGCCCGCCAGTGTGCAGGCGATTGCCCGCGCCGGTGCCGGCACCAACAACATACCGGTACAGGCCATGAGCGCGCGCGGCGTGCCGGTGTTCAATGCACCCGGCGCCAACGCCAATGCGGTGAAGGAGCTGGTGCTGACCGGCATGCTGCTGGCGGCGCGCAATATCGCACCGGCGCTGCGTTTTGTGGGCGGGCTGGACCCTGCCATGGCCGACATGGACAAGGCGGTGGAAGACGGCAAGAAAAACTTTGCCGGCTTTGAACTGGCCGGCCATACGCTGGGCATTGTGGGCCTGGGCAAGGTCGGCTGCCTGGTGGCTGACGCAGCGATCAAACTCGGCATGAATGTGCTCGGCTACGACCCGGACATCACGGTCGATGCCGCCTGGAGCCTGCCGGCGCAGGTCAAAAAAGCCGCCAGCGTTGCCGAGGTGCTGAAAAACGCCGACTTTGTGACCCTGCATGTGCCGCTGGTGGCGGCCACGCGCGATCTGGTCCATGCCGACAACCTCAAGCTCATGCGTCCGGGCGCGGTGCTGCTCAATTTTTCGCGCGAAGGCGTGGTCAGCGAGGCGGCGGTGCTGGCCGCGCTCGATGGCAAAAAGCTGGGCTTTTATATTTGCGACTTTCCCTCGGCAGCGATCAATCGCCACCCCGGCGTGGTGGCCTTGCCGCACCTCGGTGCGTCCACCCGCGAGGCCGAGGAAAATTGCGCCATCATGGTGGCCGAGCAGTTGCGCGACTACCTCGAACACGGCAATGTGGTCAACGCCGTCAACTTTCCGGCCGTCAGCATGGCGCGCGAATCGGCCTACCGGGTGGCGATTGCGAATGCCAATGTACCGAATATGCTGGGGCAGATATCCACCGCCATGGCGCATGCCGGCCTGAACATCCACAACATGGTCAACAAGTCGCGCGGCGACATGGCCTACACGCTGGTGGATGTCGAAAGCCCTGTGGGTGTTGCGGTGCTGGAGCATCTGCGGGCGATTGAGGGCGTGCTGGCGGTGCGGTATTTGCCCGATTCCGCCGATTAGATCCTGGCGCGATGCCTGGGGTGCCAAGTCCTACAGACATGGGGCACCTGGGACTTGTACGATAAGCGTCAGGAAAACCCACGAGATCAGGATTTAGCCATGGCCCACGAGTTCGCCAGTACCCTCAAAACCTTCACCACGGCGTCTGGCAGGACCGGCAAGTTCCACAGCCTGCCGGCGCTGGCCAGACAGTTCCCCAAAATTGCCCGGCTGCCGGTGTCCATGCGCATCGTGCTCGAGTCGGTGCTGCGCAACTGTGACGGCAAAAAAGTCACAGCCGAGCATGTGCGGCAACTGGCCAACTGGTTTCCCAATGCGGATCGCACCGAAGAAATTCCTTTTGTGGTCTCGCGTGTGGTGTTGCAGGATTTCACCGGTGTGCCTTTGCTGGCGGACCTGGCGGCCATGCGCAGCGTGGCCATCAAGCTTGGCAAAAACCCGAAACGCATAGAGCCGCTGGTGCCGGTAGACCTCGTGGTGGACCACTCCATCATGGTCGACTACTACGGCAAGAAAAACTCCCTGGACCTGAACATGAAGCTGGAGTTCCAGCGCAACAACGAGCGCTACCAGTTCATGAAATGGGGCATGCAGGCCTTTGACACTTTTGGCGTGGTGCCGCCCGGGTTTGGCATCGTGCACCAGGTCAATCTGGAGTATCTGGCCCGTGGCGTGCACCAACGTGCCGACGGCGTCTATTACCCCGACACCCTGGTCGGCACCGACAGCCACACCACCATGATCAACGGCATTGGTGTGGTCGGCTGGGGTGTGGGCGGCATTGAAGCCGAGGCCGCGATGCTGGGCCAGCCGGTGTACATGCTGACGCCCGATGTGGTGGGTTTTGAGCTGACCGGCCGCCTGCGCGAAGGCGTGACAGCGACCGACCTGGTGCTGCGCGTGACCGAAGCCCTGCGCAGGGAAAAAGTGGTCGGCAAGTTTGTCGAGTTTTTTGGTGAAGGCACACGCACCCTGGCCCTGCCGGACCGTGCCACGATTGCCAACATGGCGCCTGAATACGGCGCCACCATGGGTTTTTTCCCGGTCGATGAAAAAACCATCGCCTATTTCACCGGTACCGGCCGCACCAAAGCCGAAATCGAAGCCTTTGAAGGCTACTTCCGCGCGCAGGGCCTGTTTGGTGTGCCGCTGCCCGGGCAGATCGACTTTTCGCAAGTGGTCAGGCTGGACCTTGGCGATGTCACGCCCAGCCTGGCCGGCCCCAAGCGGCCGCAGGACCGCATTGAGCTGGGCAATGTGGCCAGCCAGTTTGCCTCGCTGTTCAGCAAGCCGATTGCCGAGAACGGTTTTAACCAGCCGGCCAGCGTGCTGGCCACCCGGCATTTGCTGCGCCATACCGATGACCGCGGCTCTGATGCGCTGCCGGCAACGCCGCCTGTCCCGGTGGGCGCGCCGCGAATGGTGGTCGAGATGGAGGGCAGCCGGCCTACCCTGGCATCGGCCGTGGGCGCGCATGCCGAACAGGCCACACCCGTGTCCAAAACGGCGGGTGTCAGCATAGGCCATGGCGATGTGCTGATTGCCGCGATCACAAGTTGCACCAACACCTCGAATCCCAGCGTGTTGCTGGCCGCCGGCCTGCTGGCCAAAAAAGCGGTGGAGGCGGGGCTGAAGGTGCAGCCGCATGTCAAGACCTCGCTGGCACCGGGCTCACGCATCGTGACCGAGTACCTGACGCAGGCCGGTTTGCTGCCCTATCTGGAAAAACTCGGCTTCGCGCTCGCCGGTTACGGCTGCACCACCTGCATAGGCAACGCCGGCGACCTGACGCCCGAGATCAACGAGGCCATCAACACCAGCGATCTGGTCTGCGCGGCGGTGCTGTCGGGCAACCGCAACTTCGAGGCGCGCATCCACCCGAATCTGAAAGCCAACTTCCTGGCCAGCCCGCCGCTGGTGGTGGCCTATGCAATTGCCGGCACCGTGTTGCGCGACCTGATGACCGAACCGGTCGGCAAAGGCAAGGGCGGAAAAGACGTTTACCTCGGCGACATCTGGCCGACCAGTGACGAGATCCACCAGCTCATGAAGTTCGCGATGAATGGCAAAGCCTTTCGCGAAAACTACGCCAAGGTCAAGAGCGAGCCCGGCAAGCTGTGGGAAAAAATCAGGGGTGTGGAAGGCACGGCCTACACCTGGCCGAAGAGCACCTATATTGCAGAGCCGCCGTTCTTTGCGGGGTTCGCGATGGACCTGGCAGCGGGCGGCCAGAAGGATGTGGTCTCGGTGAAAGGCGCGCGCATCATGGCGCTGTTTGGTGATTCGATCACCACCGACCATATTTCCCCCGCCGGCGCCATCAAGGCCAGTTCGCCGGCCGGCCAGTGGCTGCTCGCGCATGGCGTGCAAAAAGCCGACTTCAACAGCTACGGTGCGCGCCGCGGCAACCACGAGGTGATGATGCGCGGCACCTTTGCCAATGTACGCATCAAGAACCTGATGATCCCGGCCGGTGCCGACGGCTCGCGCGAGGAGGGCGGTGTCACGCTGTTTCAGCCCGGCGCGGAAAAGATGTTCATCTACGATGCCGCGATGGCCTACATGGCACAAGGCACACCCACGGTGATTTTTGCGGGTGAGGAATACGGCACCGGTTCATCGCGCGACTGGGCTGCCAAGGGCACACAGCTGCTGGGCATCAAGGCGGTGGTGGCCAGAAGTTTTGAGCGTATCCACCGCAGCAACCTGGTCGGCATGGGGGTGTTGCCGCTGCAATTCAAGGCTGGCGACTCCTGGCAGACCCTGGGTTTGCGCGGCGATGAAGTGATCGACGTGTTACCCGACCCGGACCTCAAGCCGCAAAGCGAAGCCACGCTGACCGTCACCCGCGCCGATGGTTCGCAGCAAAAGCTGCAGGTGATACTGCGCATCGACACACCGATCGAGGTGGACTACTACCGCCATGGCGGCATTTTGCCTTTTGTGCTCAGGCAATTGCTTGCTGCCTGAGCCTGTGACAGAAGAAAGTGTTGGCAGTTTGATTTTCCGGGAATTGATGTGCAGGCCTTGATTGCCGGGGGCGGCATTGGCGGGCTGGCCGCCGCGCTGGCCAGCGCCAGGGCCGGTTGGGACGTGCGCCTGTACGAGCGCGCCCCGGCCTTCAGCGAGGTCGGCGCCGGCATCCAGCTCGGGCCTAACGTGGTCAAGGTATTGCAGGGCTGGGGCCTGGACCATGCGCTGGCCGGCGTGGCGGCCTTCCCCGACCGCCTGGAGGTGCGCAGCGCCCTGACTGGTGAAACGCTGGGCGTGCTGCAACTCGGACAAGTGATGGCGCAACGTTACGGCGCGCCTTATGCCACGGTGCACCGTGCCGACCTGCATGGCCTGCTGCTGGCTGCCGTGCGGCAGGCAGGCGTGCAACTCAGGCTCAAGCACCCTCTGAGCCAGTTCACCCAGAATCAGCAAGGGGTCACGGCGCAAAGCCACGATGACCCGCCCATGGAAGGCGATGTGCTGGTGGGCGCTGATGGTTTGTGGAGCCCGGTGCGCCAGTGGCTGCTGGGTGACGGCCCGCCGCGCGCCACCGGCCACCTGGCCTACCGCGCCATGCTGCGGCAGGCGGATTTGCCCGAAGCGCTGCGCTCCAGTCAGGTCACGGCCTGGCTGGGTCCCGGGCTGCATCTGGTGCAGTATCCGGTCCGCGGCGGCGACTGGCTCAATGTGGTGGGCATTGTGGCCGGTCATGCGCAGGGCGATCCCGACAACTGGGACCAGTCCGCCGATGGGGCTGGCTTACATGCCGCACTGGCCGGCAGCTGCACGCCGCTGCAGGATCTGGTGCGGGCCATCCCCACGTGGCGGCTCTGGGCCCTGTGTGACCGCCGGCCCATGCAGGGTGCGTACCAGCACGCGTTGGGCCGTGTGGCGCTGTTAGGCGACGCGGCCCATCCCATGCGACCTTATCTGGCCCAGGGCGCCGGCATGGCGATAGAAGACGCGGCCGAACTGGGGCGTGTGCTGGCGCAGGCGCTGGACCCGGCGCTCGACGTGCCGACCATGCTGAACCGTTATGCGCTGAACCGCTGGCAGCGCAATGCAAAGGTGCAGGCGCGTGCCATCCGCAATGGACAGATTTTTCATGCCAGTGGGGTGATGCGGTGGGGGCGGGATGGGGCTATGAAGTTGCTGGGCGAGCGGCTGCTGGATCTGCCCTGGCTGTATGGCGGGCCTTGATTTGCTACTTATTTGATAGCTGCTTATGCAGGTGAGGTAAGGGCTGGTGAGGTATTTTTCTCATAAGTTCGAAGCCTTCTTTGTACCTGATGGTTGTGGTGTGCCAGCAAGCCGGGGGTTGCCCGGCGGCAAGTAACTTTCTTTTGCGTCGCCAAAAGAAAGTCACCAAAGAAAAGACGACCCGATGGTCTGGGTCCCTTCGCTTCGCTACGGGCAACCTGCGGTGCTCGCCGAAAACGGGGTCGAGCTCGAACTCGCTTCGCTCAGACAATCGCTCGCCCTGATCCGTTTTCGGCTGCGCTCCTCGGCCCAGCCCGACGGGTGGGGGGAAATGAAGCGGGAACGGATACGGATTCGGGGAGACGATAACGCGCAGAGCGCGCCATCGTCGGACTACGTGACCGTCATGTTTGCACGCGGGAGCAGCACACGCGGCCAAATGAAGTCCCCCTCCATCGCCCAGCGGGGCGAGGGAGGGGTTAGGGGTGGGAGTGGGGAGTTAGACCCTACTGCCCGCTGCGAACCGGGAACGGAGCGTGATGCAAAAAAACACTATCAATTCAATAGCTGCCTGCGCCAATCAACCAAGGGCCAGGTGCTGATTTGGCCTATAAATCCGTGCGTAACTTCCAGATCTCCGGAAACAACACCACATCCAGCATCTTGCGCAGATAACTGACACCCCCGGTGCCGCCGGTGCCGCGCTTGAAACCGATCACACGCTCCACCGTCGTGACATGCCGGAAGCGCCAGAGGCGGAAGGCGTCTTCGAGATCGGTCAGTTCTTCGCCGAGCTGGTACAGGTCAAAGTACTGCCTGGGGTCGCGGTAAACCAGCAGCCAGGCCTGCTCGACCGCGTCGCTTTCCACATAGCCCTGTGTCCAGTCGCGCTGCGTGTGGCTGGCCGGCACCGGCAGGCCGCGTCTGGCCAGCAGGCGCAGCGCCTCGTCGTACAGCGACGGGGCCTCGAAGGCGGTTTGCACCTGGGCCAGCAGATCAGGCCGGTGTGCATGTGGCTTGAGCATGGCGGCGTTTTTGTTGCCCAGTGCAAATTCGATGCAGCGGTATTGCGCACTCTGGAAGCCGCTGGAGTTGGCCAGGTAAGGCCGGATGGCGCTGTATTCCGGCGGCGTCATGGTGGCCAGTACGTCCCAGGCGTGCACCAGCTGTTCCATGATGCGGCTCACGCGCGCGAGCTTTTTGAAGGCGTCGCCGAGTTCATCGTTGGCCACATTGGCAATTGCCGCGCGCAGCTCATGCAGCATCAGCTTCATCCACAACTCGCTGGTCTGGTGCTGCACGATGAACAACATCTCATCGTGCGCGGGTGACAGTGGCTTTTGTGCACCGAGGATCGCGTCAAGCTGCAGGTAGTCGCCGTAACTCATGTCGCGGCTGAAATCGAGTTGCGCTTTTTCGTCTCTCACTATTTTTTCGGGAGTGCTCATGATCAGGTTACCGCGTGTTTCCGGGTGAATTCAGGGCGCTTCCATTCAGCGGTTTCCAGCACCTGCTTCAAATGCTCCACCGCATGCCAGACATCCTCAAAGCCGATGTACAGCGGCGTGAAACCGAAGCGCAGGATGTCCGGGTGCGCGGCGCCATCACCGGCGCGGAAGTCACCAATCACACCGCGCGCGATCAGTGCCTGCACGATGGCGTAGGCGCCTTCGCTGCGTGACAGACAAACCTGCGATCCGCGGTGTGTGTGCCCGCGTGGCGTGACCAGGCCCAGGCCGTGGCCGGCGCAACGTTCTTCCACCAGCCTGATGAACAGGTCGGTCAGTGCCAGCGATTTTTTGCGCAGCGCAGCCATCCCGCCCAGCGCCTCCGCAGCACCGAACACATCGAGCCCACACTCGAGGGCGGCCAGGCTCAGCATGGGCTGGGTGCCGCACAGGTAACGCGTGATGCCGGCAGCGGGCCGGTAGTCGGGGGTGAACTCAAACGGCGCCGCATGGCCCCACCAGCCCGAGAGCGGCTGGCGGAAGCGGTCGGCATGTTGGGGATGGACCCAGACAAAAGCCGGCGCGCCGGGACCGCCATTGAGGTATTTGTAGCCGCAGCCGACCGCAAAGTCAGCGTTGGCGCCGTGCAGGTCCACCGGTACAGCGCCGGCGCTGTGCGCCAGGTCCCACACCGCCAGAACCCCCGCAGCATGCGCTGACTGCGTGAGTGCCGCCATGTCGTGCATGGCGCCAGTGCGGTAGTTCACATGGGTCAGCATCAGCACCGCGGCATCGCCATCCAGCGCGGCCATGATGCCTTCAGGCTCCACCAGCTGCAGGCGGTAGCCGCGTTCACGGCACAGACTCTCGGCGATATAGAGATCGGTCGGAAAGTTGCTGCGTTCGCTGACGATGGTTTTCCGGGTGGGCGCATCTTCGGCGGCCATATTCAGCGCTGCACTGAGCACCTTGTACAGATTGACCGAAGTGCTGTCGGTGGCCACCACTTCGCCGGGGCCGGCGCCAATCAGCGGTGCTATCTTGTTGCCCAGGCGCTGCGGCAGGTGAAACCAGCCGGCGCTGTTCCAGGAGCGGATCAGGTCCTGGCCCCATTCCTCGGTGATCACATGCGCAATACGTGCCGCCGCGCTTTTGGGCAACACACCCAGCGAGTTGCCGTCCAGGTAGATCACACCTTCGGGCAGCACAAAATGCTCACGCAGCGGGCGCAGGGCGTCGCCGGCGTCGAGTACGCGGCAGTTGTTCAGGGTGGTGCTCATAGTTCTCTCAGGATGGCGCGCACGGGAGATGCATCGGCTTTTGTCAGCTTCAGCGGCAAGGCAATCAGCTCATAGTCGCCGGCGGGCACCGCATCAAGCACCAGGTTCTCCAGCACGCGCAAGCCGTGTTGCAGCAGCAGCTGGTGGCAGGGCAGGTCCTGGCTGGTGGGCGGATCCACGCTGGGTGTGTCGATGCCCACAAGTGTGATGCTCTTGCCGGCCAGCAGCGCCAGTGTGGCGGGGGCGATGGCCGTGAAGGATGCCCAGGACTGGCTGGCCGCCGGCGCAGTGCGCAGCAGCACGCGCGGTGGCAGATTCTCCAGCGCGTGGGCAATGTGTTGCGGCTCGACCAGCGGGCCGCAGTCCAGGCAATGGATCACGCGGCAGAGGCCGAGGTAGGGCAACAAATCCACCGCACCAATGGCCGCCGCGCCGTTGGCGTAATGCATGGGCGCGTCGGCATGGGCGCCGGTGTGGGGTGAAAAAGTCAGGGTGTTGACGTTGACCGGACATCCGGGTGACAGCGCAAAGTGCAGCTTTTGTGAATAGGCAGCGTCGCCCGGAAACACGGCGGCGTGTTCGTCCACGGTGGGCGAAATATCCCAGATCCTGCGCTGCAAATTGGTCATGTTTTTGAAGTTATCACCATCCAAAACCCTGAGGTGTCGGTTATTCCCAACAGCTTCCCGAAATACATGCCGCCAGCGTCAAACCGCCGTGGGTTGTACAGTCTCTGGCTGGCGTCCGGAGACAGGCGCTTTCCCCATCATCAACAACATTTCGGAGTACGGCATGACATCAGGCGGCACAGGCAAAGTGGCATTGGTCACGGGGGCGGGGACCGGCATAGGCAAGGCGGTGGCGCTGGCGCTGCTGCGCGAGGGCTACAGCGTGGTGCTGGTCGGCCGCCGTGCCGAACCCCTGAACGAGGTCGCCACCGCCTCGGGCGCGGGCCAGCGCGCGCTGGCGCTGCCTTGTGATGTTGGCCAGCCTGAGGCTGTGCGCGCGGCCTTTGACAAGGTACACGCCACCTTCGGCCGGCTGGACCTGCTGTTCAACAACGCCGGTGTCGGTGCGCCGCCGGTGCCCATGGAAGAGCTGACGTTTGAGCAATGGCAAAACGTCGTCAACATCAACCTGACCGGCTCTTTTTTGTGTGCACAGCAGGCGATCCGCCTGATGAAGGCCCAGTCGCCGCAAGGCGGGCGCATCATCAACAACGGGTCCATCTCGGCCCACGCGCCGCGTCCGAATTCAGCGCCCTACACCGCGACCAAACATGCGATCACCGGCCTGACCAAGTCGATCTCGCTCGATTGCCGCCACTTCAACATCGCCTGCGGGCAAATTGACATTGGCAACGCGCAGACCGAAATGGCCGCGCGCATGGCCAAAGGGGTAGCGCAGGCCAATGGCGAAATCGCGATCGAGCCGCTGATGGATGTGAACCATGTGGCCGATGCGGTGGTGCACATGGCGGCCCTGCCCCTGGCCACCAATGTGCAGTTCATGACCATCATGGCCACGAAGATGCCGTTTGTCGGTCGCGGCTAAAAGCCGGGATCAATCCACCGAGGCCCAGAACACCGCAAACCATCCCCTGGGATCGGTCCAGCAGCGGGTTTGTGTAAACCCGGCCTGCTGCAACAGGGCGGTCATGCCGGCTTGCGTGTATTTGTACGAACTTTCGGTGTGGATGCGCTCGCCGGTTCTGAAGCGGCGCTCGCCCCCGGGCCAGCACAGCGTCAGGTCGGCCAGCGCCTCCAGGTGCATCTCGATGCGCGACTCGGCCTGGTTAAACAGCGCCACATGGCGCCATTGGTGCAGGTCAAAGTCGGCGTCCAGCAGGCGGTTGACATGGCGCAGCAGGTTTTTGTTGAATGCGGCGGTCACACCGGGCGCATCGTCGTAGGCGGCTTCCAGCGTGGCCCTGTCTTTCACCAGGTCTATGCCCAGCAGCAGGCCGCGTGCCCGGCCCTGCGCCGGGTCGGCCATGTGCTGCAAAAAACCCAGCGCCTGCGCGGGCGAAAAATTGCCCAGGCTGGAGCCGGGGTAAAAAAACACCCGGTCATGCGCCTGTACCTCGGGCGGCAGCACCAGGCCGCTTGAAAAATCCATGCCCACGCCGACGATGTCCAGCGTCGGAAACAGGCCCTGCACCTGCCCGGCCGCATCGCGCAAAAAATCCACCGAGATGTCCACCGGCACATACTGCTGCGGCTGCAGCTGCGGTATCAGCCGCGCTGCCTTGGCACAGTTGCCGGCGCCCAGGTCGATCAGGCAGGCGTGGCTGATGCTTGCGCCTGCCACGGCGGCGGCCATCTCGCTGCCGGCTGCGTCAAAAATGCCGGCCTCGGTGCGTGTGGGGTAGTACTCGTCCAGGCGCGTGATGGCCTCAAACAGCTGGGAGCCCAGTGCGTCGTAGAAATATTTGGGCGACACGCTGGCCGCCGGTGCGCTGAGCCCGGCGGCCAGCTCCTGCGTGGCGCTGGGCGCCTGTCCCGGCAGGAAATCGCCATGGCAGTTGATGAATCGCGGCGAAGCCGGCGGCAGGGCCAGGCCGCGGGGGGGGAGTGGAGCATTCAAGGTGGATATCCGGCAGGGGGTGGAGCAGGCCATTGGAAAGCAGTCAAAGCGGGGGCGCTGTAGGACGGTGTCGCTTTGCGCCTGGCCTGGCAGGTGTTGTGGGGTGGGGGTATCTGCATCAGTCGTGATCCCTTGGCGCTCCTTGCAGCGTTTTCAGTGGACCGGCAGCACCAGATCCGAGGTGGCCGGACAGACCCAGCGCGCAAACTCCCGCGTGGTGTCCATGCAGCCGCCGTCTTCGTCGCTCCCCCGGGGCGCGCGGTAACGCTGCATCAGCGCAAGAATGCGCTCGATCTCGTTGCTGTCTGTCAACACGGCGGCCATCAGCGCCTCGACTTTTGCTTCGTCGATACGCTCCAGGCCCTCGGCATCGAGGTACAGCGCGTGACGCCACTGGTAGATCTCCAGGCACTTGGAAGTCAGGGTGTAGGGCTGATGCCGCTTCCAGAAGTTGCTGAACAGGCCGGCGCCCAGGTAGATGACCCAGGAGCCCTCGTAGCCCGAGGCTTCTGCCGAGGCTGCATCGGGGTTGCGAAACCAGACCCTGTCGCCCGGCACGAAGTAGCGCTGCGGCAGGGGGTGCTCCATCGAGCCCTGCTCGCGCAGAAACACATCGTGAAATTGCCCCGATTTGATGGGCCGCGCTGTCCAGAGCTGCTGCAGCTGCGCCAGCAGGGGCGGGTTGCAACGTGCCAGTTCCTGTGCAATACCCAGCAGCATCACATATTCGGTGGCGCGGTAGCAAGAGAACGAATAGAGCGTGCCCGACACCTCCGGCTGGGTCGCTTTGGCCAGCGCCTCTATCAGCGAGGCGCCGGGCAGAATCACAAAACCGCAGTCTTCCTTGTAAGCCCAGCAGTCTGCGGGACGCTCGGCCTGGCTGGTCTGGAAGTCCAGTGTGGTGTGGCGCGCCGCCTGTACGATGGCATGACGAATCCGCACCGCCGACACCAGCTCGTTGCTGCCGGGAAACTCATGCGCCACCGGCCCCAGCAACAGGGCCAGCACAATTTCGCGGGTCAGGTCCGCGCTGCGCTGCTCGGTGTCGAGCTGCAGCCGTTCGCACAGTTGCAGGGTGTCGTGGCCGGGCGCCCAGGCAGCGGCCTGATCGCTGGCCAGCGTGAAGGCCACAAACCGGCCGGCTGCGTCCCTGCCTTCTTGCGTGACGATGTATGGCGCCAGGTCCTGAACGCCCGGCTGCGCAAGCAGCGACTGCAGCGCGGTCATGGCTCCATGCTCGGCTACGCCACGGACCACAATGCCGCAGTGGCCGGGCGCCGCTGGGGGCTGGCCCGATTGGTTCATGCTTGCCATCGTCACCGGCTGTTGTCTCCTCGCTCTGCCGGAATATAACCCAGCCACCCCGTGTTGCATCAGGCCTCAGGCGGCAGTGCCAGCCAGCGCTCGCTCCGGAAATACCTGGCCTGTCCGGTGACCGGGTCGTCAAATGCGATCGATTGCGCCAGCAGCTGCAGCGGCAACCGGTAATCGTCGTGGGGTGTCGGGTCCAGCGGCGGGTACATGCGGTCGTTGACGATGGGCAGGCCGAGTGCATACATGTGCACCCGCAGCTGGTGTTTCTTGCCGGTCACCGGGCTCAGGTGGTAACGCGCCAGCGCGCCGCTGACCTCCATCAGATCGATATGGGTTTCGCTGTTCGCCGGGCCCGCCACCTCGGCCTGGCGAAAAAACGGCTGGCCCTCGACGATGCGGCTGATACACACGCGCGGAAAGGCCAGCCCCTCCCGCCAGGGCGCAATCGCCTCGTAGCCCTTGCGCACCTCGCGCTGGCGAAACAGGTCCTGGTAGGCGCCGCGTTCGCTGGCCTGCACCGCAAACAGCACCAGACCTGCGGTCTCGCGGTCTATGCGGTGTAGCGGCGCGAGGTCGGTCAGGCCCAGGCTGTTCTTGAGCCGCACCAGCAGGGTTTCCTGCAGGTAGGGCCCGGAAGGTGTGACCGGCAAAAAATGCGGCTTGTCGGCGACCACCAGGTGTTCGTCCTGGTACAGCACCGTGGCCTCAAACGGGACTTTTGCCTCGTCCTCGAGGGCGCGGTAGTAATACACGCGCAGGTGGCCCTGGTACGGCCGCCCGGCCGTCACGGCCGCACCGTGCTCGTCAGCAACCAGCCCTTGCTGCATGCGCTCCAGCCAGACCGTGCGGGGAATGGCCGGAAAACGCTCGACCAGAAAATCGGTGATGGTGGGCCAGTGGCCGGCGGGCAGGCCGACACAACTGGGACTGACGCCATCAGAGGTCGGCAGGCCGCCTAGCGCGGGTTTGGCTTTCACACGCGGGTGAACACCAGATCCCAGACACCATGCCCGAGCTTGATGCCGCGGTTCTCAAACTTGGTCAATGGGCGGTAGTCGGGCTTGGCGGCATAAGCGCCAGCACCTTGCGCCGCGTTTTTCAGCAAAACTTCCGCCTGGAGAACCTCCAGGATTTGTTCGGCATACGGCTGCCAGTCGGTGGCGCAATGCAGGTAGCCGCCGGGTTTCAGGCGGCTTGCCAGTTGGGCGACAAGCGGCCCCTGGATCAGTCTGCGCTTGTTGTGTTTTTTCTTGTGCCAGGGATCCGGGAAAAAGATGTGCACACCGTCCAGGCTGCCGGGGAGCAGCATGTGGTCCAGCACCTGCACCGCGTCGTGTTGCAGGATGCGGATGTTTTCCAGTCCCTGCTCGGTGATTCGCTTGAGCAGTGCGCCAACGCCCGGGGTGTGGACCTCGCAGCAGAGAAAGTTTTTTTCCGGCAGCAAGGCCGCAATCTGCGCGGTGGCTTCGCCCATGCCGAAGCCGATTTCAAGAATGGTGGGTGCGACGCGTCCGAAGCTGGCTTCGAGATCCAGCGGCGCTGCCGAATAGGGCAGAAGAAATTTCGGTCCGGCTTCGGCAAAAGCCCTGGCCTGGCCTGCGGTGGTGCGGCCGGTGCGCAGCACAAAGCTGCGGATGGTGCGCAGGTGGCTGGCATCCGGCAAGGCGGCTTCTGGCGGCTGGGGCGGCGGGGTCATGGTGGGGGATTCAATCACCGGCCAATTTTAGTCGCCCAGAACCCCACGGCCTGCTGCAGCCAGCCGTCCAGCGTGCTGGCGCTCAGCCCGGACGGCAGGCCCAGATGGCCACCCGCATCGCGCAATGCCTGCAGCGGATCGCGCAAGTCCAGCGCCAGCGCGCCGTTTTGCTTGGAGAGTTTTTCGCCATCCGCTGCCCGCACCAGCGGCGCGTGCAGGTAGCGCGGTAGCGGCAGGCCCAATGCGCGCTGCAGCCCTATCTGCCGCGCGGTGTTGTCGGCAAGGTCTTCGCCGCGCACCACGTCGGTGATGCCCTGGGCGCCATCATCGACCACCACCGCCAGCTGATAGGCCCACAGCCCGTCGGCGCGCTTCAGAACAAAGTCGCCCACCACTTCCCCAACATTTTGCTGCTGTGGACCGAGGCGGCGGTCGTTCCAGTGCAGCACCTGATCTGCTATGAAATAAGGAGCTGATTGCGCAGGTCGAATAAGGGCTGGATGCACATTGGGCTCAGAAGTCCTGGTGAGAAAGCGCCAGGCGCGCGCGGGTCGCCCGTGTAATCCTTCGCGGCAGGTTCCGGGGTAGCGCAGCTCCTGGTGGCGGCTGCGCGCCTGCCCCTGGGCGGCCAGCACCAGCTCGATATCGTGCCGGGTGCAGGCGCAGGGGTAAGCCAGTCCGGCTGCGGCCAGTGTGTCGAGTGCCGACCGGTAAAAGCGGCTGCGCTGCGACTGGTAGAGCGGCGCGGCATCGGGCAACAGGCCACAGGCGGCGAGTTGCTGCAGGATCAGTGCGTCGGCGCCCGGGACACAGCGCGTCGTGTCGATGTCTTCGATGCGCACCAGCCACTGGCCCGCATGGGCGCGTGCATCGAGCCAGCTGGCCAGCGCGGCGACGAGGGAGCCGGCGTGCAGCGGGCCGGTGGGTGAGGGCGCGAATCTGCCGATGTAGCCCACTGGAAATCCTTTAGCTGGAGATTGCCTGGACAGAAATATGCCTCATCGGCGGTGAAAGCGTGGGAGCACTGTGTGAGGCGCTTTCCCTTTCAAGCAGGGGCCGCGGGTCCGGCTTTGCCGGCCCGCAGGCGCAGCGGCCTTCTCGGGGGGCAGGGCGCTACACGCAGTGAGCAACCGTGGGGGCTCACACCCTGGGGTTAACAGACAGCCAGGGCCATTTCGAGTCCGGAGACAAAAGCCTCTTCAACGCGGTGGCCCAGGCACCAGTCGCCACACGCGCCAATGTGCGATTGGGCGTCCCACAGATGGCTTTTGTCCAGCGGCTCAGTGGTTTGCGCGTAGCGCCAGCGGTGCACGTCGGCATGTGAGGGTTGGGCGCGAATGCCGGTCACTTCGGTGAAGGCCTTGAGCAGCTTGGCCTTGACGCGCTCGGCGTCGTCCTCCAGATGCCGCTCCGACCACTCGGGGCTGGCCTGCACGGTCCAGCGCTCAATGGCGCCGCGCCCCGGTTTGGACGACTCACGCGCCAGCCAGGCGATGCGGTGGTGGGTGCTGCGGGCGGCATTCCAGTGCGGACCCAGGTGCTGCAGTGTCGGCTGCATGGCTTGCGGGAAGGCCAGCATCAGGGTCCAGCAGGGTGCAATGCCGACACCGGCCAATACCGGCATCAGGGCTTTGCCATGCTGGGAGCTCAGCAGCAGTGCGTGCGCCTGGGGTGCGGGCAGGGCCAGCACCACGGCGTCGAAACCCGAATAAACGCGGCTGTTGGCGCCCGGCCCCTCGGTTTGCAATTGCCAGCGTTCGGGGTGCAGCCGGTCGGCTTCGATGCGGCTGACCTGGGTTTCCAGCGCCAGCGAGCCGCTGGCGGCCAGCGGCTGGGCCCAATGTTTGAGCAGCGCGTTCATGCCGGGTGTGGCGACCCAATGGGCTTCCTTGGGCGGCAGCGAGGCCGCCACCACGCGGCCGGCTTCATCCAGAATGCGCACGGTGTTGGCGCTCCAGGGGCGTACCAGGCCGGGGCTGGTGGCCAGTGCCTTTTCAAAGCGGCTGTCGCGCACCGTGAAGTACTGGGTACCGTGGTCGAAGCCGCCAAACTCGGTGTTGCGTGTCGCCATGCGGCCGCCCGGGCCCCGGCTTTTTTCAAATACTGTCACGCGGTGGCCCGCCTGCACCAGCGTACGCGCGCAGGTGATGCCGGCCATGCCCGCGCCAACCACGGCGAAATGACGGGGCAAGGGTGCTGCAGCGGGTGTGGGGCGGGATTTTGAAGTCATGTCTTTGTTATTTCTGGATGTGGTCACAACGCAACCTTAAACGAAAACCATAGACGCACTCTACACGCAGCCGCGACGATGGCCTCTTTTTAAAGTGCGGCATCACGCTCCAGCAGCGCCTTGCGTGTGGCCGGTCGCGCCAATTGTTGCAGCCACCATTGAAGGGCGCGTCCCTCCTGGCCGCTGTCGCTGCGGCGCCAGGCGTAAGCGATGGCTATCACGCGTGCAGCCCGTTGCACGCGCTTTTCCACCAGCCGGCCGGTGCTGATGTGGGGCCGGGCCAGGTACTCGGGCAAAAAGCCGCCGCCCAGGCCACGCAGTTGCGCGGCCAGTTTTTCCTGCATGCCGGGCACGGTGAAGATGTCCTGCCCGCCCAGCAGGCCAACCGTGACGCCGCTGCCGCGCTGCACCGAGTCGGCCACCGCCACCGCGCGGTGCGGCATCAGCATCGCGTCGGTCACGGGTTCGGCGGCCAGTGCCAGCGGATGGTGCGGCGCCACCGCGTAAATGAAATGGACGTTGCCCAGGGGTTTGCTCTGCACCGATTTGTGCACGCCGGGCTCAATCGCCACACCAATGGCCAGGTCGGCCTGGCCCGATGTCAGCGCTTCCAGCGTGCCGGACAGCGCCTCTTCACGCAGCCGCAGGCGGGTGGGCGGGTTCAGCGCAAAAAAGGCCTCGCACAGCTCCATCACCGTGGTGCGCGAGATCACGCTGTCGACCGCCAGCGTCAGCGAGGGCTCCCAGCCGGTGGCCACCCGCTTGACACGATTGGCCACCGCATCCAGCTCCAGCAGCAGGCGGCTGCCTTCGCGCAGCAGCTCCTTGCCGGCTTCGGTCAGCCGCGCCTGGCGCGAGGAGCGGTCAAACAGCAGGACGTCCAGCGCATCTTCCACCTGGCGGATGCGGTAGGTCAGGGCGCTCGGCACCACGCCGAGCTCGCGCGCGGCGGCCGCCATGCTGCCGTAGCGGTGTACGGCTTCAATCAGGCCCAGGGTTTCCGGGGTCAGGGCATCACGCACGCGGTTTCGGATCATTGGACGGGGTAGGGTTCAAATAATTTGAATGATGCCATCAAAGCGGCGCAACGGCCAGAGGGCGGTCTGCCCCTACATTGGAGTCATTCACAGACCGCTCGAAAGGAGCCCTTCATGATCACCCCACGCCGTTCCAGCGAACGCGGCTATGCCGACCACGGCTGGCTCAAGTCCTTCCATTCCTTCTCGTTTGCCGGTTATTACGACCCCGCCCACATGGGTTTCGGCAATCTGCGCGTCATCAACGAAGACCGCATTGCTGCGGGCCGCGGTTTTGGCACCCACGGCCACCGCGACATGGAAATCATCAGTTATGTGCTCAGCGGTGAGCTGGCGCACAAGGACAGCATGGGCAACGTCAAGGGCATCCCGCCAGGGGATGTGCAGCGCATGAGTGCCGGCACCGGCGTGCAGCACAGCGAGTTCAACCATGCGGACGGGCAAACCACCCACTTCCTGCAAATCTGGATAGAGCCCAACGTCACAGGCATCCCCCCGAGTTATGAGCAGAAAAGCTTCGCTGAAAGCGACAAGCGCGGCAAGCTCAGGCTGGTGGCCTCCGGTGATGGGGCCCAGGATTCGGTCACGGTCCATGCGGATGCCAGGCTGTATGCCGGCCTGTTTGACGGCGCAGAGGCTGCCGATCTGCCGCTTGTTGCCGGGCGTAAAACCTATGTGCATCTGGTGCGCGGTGAACTGCAGGTCAATGGCGAGCTGTTGCACAGTGGCGACGCTGCCCTGCTGGAGGGTGAGAGCCGTCTGCAACTGTCAGGCGGCAAGGCGGCCGAGGTGCTGGTTTTTGATCTCGCGCCGTAGTGGCGGCCGGGGTATGCGCGGGGGAGTGGCAAGCAAGTTTCGTCACCCTGTTGCATACTGATTTGCGCGTCCCGCTGCCGGGGTCCACATTTTCTTTTCCATCATTTTTAACCGAGGATTCATCATGCTTAATTCATTGCAAACCCCCTTGTCCCTGATTGGCCGTGTGCTGATTGCCCTGCTGTTCATTCCCGCTGGTTTCAGCAAGATAGGCGGCTTTGCCGGGACGGCGGGTTACATCGCCTCCAAAGGCGTGCCGCTTCCCGAGGTGGCCGCCGCCATCGCGATTGCGGTCGAGCTGGGCCTGGGCCTGCTGCTGCTGATTGGCCTGCAGACACGCTGGGCCGCCTTGGGCATTGCGCTGTTCACCGTGGTGATCACCTTCATCTTCCACAACTTCTGGGCCGTGCCCGCCGAGATGGTGATGATGCAGCAGCAGGCCTTTTTCAAGAACATCGCCGTGGTGGGCGGGCTGTTGACCATTGCCGCCTGGGGTGCCGGTCCGCTCAGCGTGGACGCGAAGTTCAAGGGCTGAGCGACCGTTGACCCGGATTTGTCAGGCTGGCTGCCCGCCAGCCTGTTGAGTAACAAACAGCAAGGACAAAACATGACAAACGTCGTGGTGGTTTATCACTCGGGCTACGGCCATACCCAGCGCATGGCGCAAGCCGTTGCCAATGGGGCTGGCGCCCAGTTGCTGGCCATTGATGCAGAGGGCAATCTGCCCGACGGCGGCTGGGAGCAGCTCAAGGCTGCGGACGCCATCATCTTTGGCTCTCCGACCTACATGGGCAGCGTGAGCTGGCAGTTCAAGAAGTTTGCCGACGCTTCTTCCAAGCCCTGGTTCAGCCAGGACTGGAAAGACAAGCTGGCCGCAGGTTTTACCAACAGCGCGGGCATGAATGGCGACAAACAGGGCACGCTGACGGCGTTGTTCACACTGGCGATGCAACACAGCATGGTCTGGGTCAGCCAGGGCCTGATGCCCTCGAACACCAAGGCCGCCAAGCGCGACGACGTCAATTACCTGGTGTCTTACAGCGGCGCGATCGCCCAGTCCCCTTCAGACAGCGGCGCCGCCGAGATGTCGCCGGGTGACCTGGAAACCGCCCGGCTTTTTGGCCAGCGCGTGGCCGCTTTGGCGGCCAGGTTTCGCCCCTGATGCCTCAAAGGAATCCCCCATGCCCGTCACACAGACACTGAGCGGTCACGACAAAGACCTCGGTGGCGGCTTTCAGGTGCGCCGCCTCCTGCCGGATGTGCGGCGCCAGTCGGTCGGACCTTTCCTGTTTTTTGATCATTTTGGTCCGGTCACGCTGCAGCCGGGCAGCACGCATGATGTGCGGCCGCATCCCCACATCGGGCTGGCCACCGTGACCTATCTGTTTGACGGCGCCATCATGCACCGCGACAGCCTCGGTTATATGCAGCGTATCGAGCCCGGCGCGATCAACTGGATGACAGCCGGGCGCGGCATTGTGCATTCGGAGCGCGCGCCGGACGAACTGAAAGACCAGACCTATGTGAACCACGGCATCCAGCTGTGGGCCGCCTTGCCGGCTGCGTACGAAGAAGTGGCGCCGGATTTTGTGCATACCCCGGCGGCTGACATTCCTGTGCTGCAGATGGGCGCAGCCACGGTCCGCCTGCTGATCGGTCAAGCCTTTGGTCAGCGCTCGCCGGTCCGGACTTTTTCCCGAACGCTGTACCTCGACATCGAGCTGGCTGCCGGTGCGGTGTTTGAATTGCCGCCGCTGGCCGATGACATGGCGCTGTATGCGGTGGACGGCAGCGTGTTGCTTGACGGGGCGCGTGTGGCTGCCCATTCCCTGGTGGTACTTGCGCCCGGCCTGGCAACAACCATTGAAGCGACCGCCGCTGTTCGCCTGATGGTGATAGGCGGTGATGCCTTGCCGGAGCGCCGCTACATGTGGTGGAATTTTGTGTCCAGCCGCAAGGAGCGCATTGTCCAGGCCGCGCAGGACTGGGAGCAGCAGGCCATGGGCCGGGTCGCTGGCGACGAGGAACTCATCCCCCTGCCGGAACGCCGTTTTATTCCGGACTGATCAAGCGTGGGCAAGCACTTCAGGCCATGTCGCGCGCCAGTCGCAGGCCACTGAACTGCCACTGCGCGTCGGGCGGAAAAAAGTTGCGGTAGCTGGCACGCGCGTGGCTCTGTGGTGTAGCGCAGGAGCCACCCCGCAGCACCAGCTGGTTGCACATGAACTTGCCGTTGTATTCACCGACCAGACCCTCCCAGGGTTTGTAGCCGGGGTAGGCGTTGTAGTTCGATTGCGTCCACTCCCAGACGTCGCCGAACATCTGGGCCGGCTGTCCCGGTGTGTGCTGCTGCAGGGCAATCGGGTGGTAGGCCATGCCCTCCACAAAATTGCCTTTGATGCCCTGTTCTGTCTGCACCACACGCGCGGCCAGCTCCCATTCAAACTCCGTCGGCAGGCGCGCCCCGGCCCAGCGTGCATAAGCATCTGCTTCGAAATAACTGAGGTGGCACACCGGCGTGTGTGCGTCCACCTGCACCAGCCCCTGGAGCGTGAAGTTCTCGTAGCCGCCGGCGTCGGCGCGCGCCCGCCAGTACAGCGGCATGGCCGCTGCGCGCGCCTGCACCCAGTCCCAGCCCATGGACAGCCACAGTTCGGGGCGCTGGTAGCCGCCATCAGCGATGAAAACCATCATGTCGCCGTTGGTGATCAGCCGGCTGCCGATTTCGAACCCGGCGACATGGACCTTGTGGCGCGGTGTCTCGTTGTCGAAGGAAAAGGGTCCGTCCAGGGCGGGCTCAAACCCGTGTTCGATCAGGTCGCCCGCGAAACCCATCCACTGCTGCGGCTGGGGGCTGATGCCGGCCAGTGGCCATTGCCGCGCATAAGCCGGCTGCGCCGGATTGAAGGAAAGTGCATGTTTGATGTCCGTCAGCAGCAGCTCCTGGTGTTGCTGCTCATGCTGCAGGCCCAGCGTGACCAGTGCTTGCAGTTCATCGCCGGCGACGCCGGCCTGCAACTGCTCCAGGACGTGCTGCATGCGTTCATTAACCTGCGCGCGATAGGCCATGACCTGTTCCAGCGTGGGGCGGCTGATCAGGCCACGCTGCGGGCGCGGGTGTTTGGCGCCAACGCCGTTGTAATAGCTGTTGAAGAGCACGCGGAAGCTGGCGTCGAAGGGCCGGAAGTTCTTCTCGAAACGCTCGAGAACAAAGGTCTCGAAAAACCAGGTGACGTGGGCCAGGTGCCATTTGGCGGGGCTGGTGTCGGGCATGGACTGCAGCTGGCAGTCCTCGGCACTCAGCGGCAATGCCAGACTTTCGGTCTGGCCACGGATTTGCTGGAAGCGCTGGGTCAGGCTGGAAGTCCCGGCGGCGGCGTGGCGGGCGGCAGTGGGTATGGGCATGGCAGCTCGATGCAAAAAAAAAGGGGGTAAGGGTGGAGTGCCCCGAAAAACCTGTTCAGCTTTCCATGACTTCCCGTGCCCGGCTGTCAGACGATGCCCCGACATGGACCCGGGGTTTCAATCCCGGGTCGAGTGCACGCCGTTGATCAAAGACAAAACATTCTCCGTCAAAATGGGCGTGGCCGCTGTCTTCAAAATATTTCAGAATGCCGCCGTCCAGCTGGAACACATGGCTCACACCGGCTTCGCGCATGAAAATCGCGGCTTTTTCACAGCGTATGCCGCCGGTGCAAAAACTCACCACGGTTTTGCCCTTCAGTTCGCTGCGGTGGTCCAGCAGGGCCTGGGGGAATTCGGTGAATTTGCGGATGCGCCAATCGATCGCTCCCCTGAAGGTACCGACATCGGCTTCGAAGTCGTTGCGTGTATCCAGCGTGACCACGGGCCGGCCGCTGTCATCGTGGCCGATATCGAGCCAGCGCTTCAGGGTGGCCGCGTCCACAGACGGCGCGCGGCCGGCCGCAGGCTGGATGGCCGGATGGTCCATGCGGATGATTTCGGGCTTGATCTTGACCAGCAGTTTTCGAAAAGGCTGGGCGGCGGACCAGCTTTCCCTGGTTTCGATACCGCTGAAACGGGGGTCCTGCCCCAGCAACGAAACCAGCTCGCGAAGCTGATCGGCATCACCTGCAAGAAAAAGGTTGATGCCTTCGGCGGAAAGCAGAATGGTTCCCTTCAATCTGCGCAATGAACATGCATGTAAAAGCCTCTGTTGCAACTCGACAGTGTCCGGGAGTGACACAAACCGGTAGGCGCAGATGTTGAGAATCGTTGCGGTTCCGGCGGGGGTGGGTGGGGTTGTGCGCATAAAAAAACCGCGCACTGGGCGCGGTTTGATTTTACCGGCCTTACCGCTCGCGGCGGTGCCTCCCCTGAATGGCAGGCATGAATCAGAAATTCATTTCCTTGTCCACGTCCTGCGTTTTGCGGCGGGCCATGGCGAGGTTGGAGCGTTGTTTGTCGAGAACAAAATAGATGAACACACCCTCCTTGCGGGCGGAAGGGCGAATGATGTGGTAATGCTTGCCCAGCGTGATCAGGATGTCCTCAATCACGTCATTCAAACCCAGCGCGCGCATGGTTTTCATTTTGGAGCGGACCACCTCCGTGTTGCCGGCTGCTGCAACTTCCATGTCTACGCCGGAGCCCGTCGAGCCCAAAATCATGCCGCTTGACGAGTCAACCACGGCGGCGCACATGGCTCCGTCCAGCGTCATCAGTTCGTCCAGGGTGTGTTTGATGTCTGCCATAAGGTCCTTCATTGGGTTGAGTTTTGCGTTGAAGAAAAAACAGTGCGTCACGCATATACGCATTGCCATGTGAGCTTTTGCCGATCGTTGTTTGTCCTGCCTCGGGTTTGGGGGGATGTCAGAGCGCCGCTACCAGTTGTTTGAGTGCCTGCGTTTTGTTTTGCAACTGGGCCCAGTCCACCCGGTCCTGTTCGCGTGACAGTGCGATCAACAGCATTCCGGGTCCGCAGGGCAGCATCGTGATTCGCACCTCGTGATGCATCATGACTTGAGCCCGCAGTTCCCCGAGGTGTTCGAAGTGAACCTTTTGCCGCTGGTAAAGCCGCCAGTAATCGCTTGATGCCTCGGCAATTTTTTGCACGTCCGCGATACTTCCTGCGGCGTGCCATGCCATACCTGCGTCAATTTCGACCAGCGCGCATCCCTGAAGGCCGGGCATGAGGGCAAATTGTTCCAGTTCGCCGCGCAAGCGCTGTGCATTCATGCTGCGCCCAGAATCAGGTTGGCGGTTGCCGCAGTGCGGTAAGCAATCTGGCCCAGCAAGGTGCGTCCGTCGGAAATCACGATGAGGACCAGCTCCGTGTCGGTCCTTGGAATGCTGTAGATCACGGCGAAACCTGCATCCGTTTCAATCGTGACGCGTTTCCCCCGGCCGAGCTTGGCTTCATCGGACACCACATAACCGATCGCGGAAATGGAGCTTGCCATCGCCGCGATGCGGGAGGGGTCGAGGTCTGATCGAATGGCGGAGGCAATGTCGAAGCCGTCAATCGTGGCGATCACGACGGCGGTGACACCTTCCGTTTCGGCCAGTATCGTGTCGGCCTCCTGTTGTGAGAGCTGGCGGGCCGTTTTCGACAGCTTCAGTACGTTCGTGTCAGTCATCATTTTCTACCGGCAGATCTGCTTCAAGCTGTGCCATCAGGGTGTCGATGAGCAGCGCCACGTCGTCTCGCTGCCTCACATCAACCGCGAGCAGGGGAAAGGTGAAATTTTTGGCCGCCAGCATGTCGGCGTAGACGTCCAGATCCGGTGTGGGGTGGGTGTCCATGCGGCCGATGCCGATGGCGCAGGGCAGGCTGCGCAACTCATCAGCAAAGCCATCGAGGTACACCGCCAGGTCGGTCAGCGGCTGGGGCCGGGAATTGTCAATCAGGATGATCAGTCCCAGTGCGTTTTTGACCAGGATTTTCCAGAGAAAGTCAAAGCGCGTCTGACCGGGCGTGCCAAAAAGCCGGATGCGGTCACCGTTGTCCAGGGTGATCTGGCCGAAGTCCAGCCCGACCGTGGTGCGGGCCTTGGACAGGGAGGTGTCGGAATTCGCCACATCGGTGACGACGGGGGCGATTTCGCTGATGCTGCTGATGGCGGTGGTTTTGCCCGCGCCCATGGTCCCCGTAAAGAGGATTTTGTATTCTTTCATGGTCGCCTAAAGTCCAAGTCGCAGGCGTATCCGGCTCATCAGGCTACGCTCAAATTTTTGCGGGGAAGCTGCGGTGCGCAGGCTGGTGTTTTCCGGCCCAGGCCGCAGCTGCGCTTGAGCCTGGCCCGAATTGTCCAGCAGCGCTGCGGTGCGCAGCGTCGCCAGGAACGCGCAGGCGCTGTCCAGGGGTTGCTGTGACACCCTTGCGAGCTCACTGGCGGTGACAGGCCGGCGCGACAGGACGGTCGCCATGCGGATCAGGCGGGCATCATTTCGCAGCATGGCTGCTGGTGGCCAGCGCAGAAGCTTGTACGAGCCGGTTTCCTGGCAACTGCCCGGGCTTGAGGCGGATATTGCGGAGTTCTGCGCTTTGCTCACCGGAACCGCAGAACCGACCTCGGGGAAAAACTGGCGCTGCGCTTGCAGCAGCCACGCCTCCAGCATTTCGGAGCGCAAGGGGCGGGCGAGCGTGTTCGGCAAACTGCCCGGGCTGGCATGGCCCAGCGTGAGTATCGCCTTGACTGTCTCATGACCTGGCCCGGTCCCGGCAGATGGTGCGTTGAAATCAACCAGCATGGCATCGTAAGGCGGGGCATCGGCCAGCATCCAGCGGAAATCACTTGCGCCATGTTGGTAGAGCTTGAAAAGTGTCCGTACCAAAGCGGCTTCTGCGGCAGGCAATCCCCGCACTCCGCATCTGAGCAGCCTGCTCATGACCCGCTGTGGCCGACAGGCTTGAAAGCAGCGGCAGTGCTGTACAAAACCCGCTTGAAGTCATTTTGGCTGAGCGGGCTCCACGTAGTTAGCATGCAATTACTGTAATAAATTGTTAGAAACGACGGGGTTCTTGATTGCTTAAGTTCTACAAATTCACTCAAGTTTTGTAAAAAATGCCAATTGGTGCGCCTGTTTTTGATAAAGCGGTTTTGGCGGCGAATGCCCGGAACGCTGCCTACAATCAATGTGATGTTTGTCCATTTACGCCTCCATACCGAGTTTTCCGTCGTCGACGGCACCACCCGCATCGATGAAATTGTCCAGGCCGCAGCCGCCGACAGCCAGCCCGCCCTGGCGATCACCGACCTCGGCAACCTGTTTGGCACCGTCAAGTTTTACAAGGAAGCGCGCGGCGCCGGCGTCAAGCCACTGATAGGTGCCGACGTGTGGGTGCAGGTGCCGGGCAAGGAAGCCGGTGCCGCACCGGCCAGGCTGTTGCTGCTGGTGCAAAACCGCCAGGGTTATCTGAATCTGTCGGAGTTGCTGACCCGGGCCTGGACCCGCGGCGTGGTGCGCGACCAGGCGATTGTCAGCCTGGCCTGGCTGCAGGAACTCGGCGAAGGCCTGATTGCCCTGTCGGGCGCGCAGGGCGGCGCGGTGGGGCAGGCGCTGCTGCAGGGTGATGCGCCGCGCGCGACCGAATGTGCGCTGCACCTGGCCGGGATTTTTCCGCACCGCTTTTACCTTGAATTGCAGCGTGCCCGGCGCGCCGACGATGAGCAGCATGTGGTGGCGGCGGTGCAACTGGCCGCGCGGCTCAGGCTGCCGGTGGTCGCGACACATCCGGTGCAGTTTCTGACTTACGACGATTACGAGGCGCATGAGGCGCGTGTGTGTATTGCCGAGGGCGAAATTCTGGGAAATGCGCGGCGCGTGCGCAAGTTCACGCGCGAGCAGTATTTCAAGTCTTCGGCGCAGATGGCCGAGCTGTTTGCCGACCTGCCAACGGCCCTGGCCAATACCCTGGAGATTGCCAAGCGCTGCAACCTCAAGCTGGAGCTCGGCAAGGCGATGTTGCCCGAGTACCCGACGCCCGAAATCGATGGCGTGCGCATGCCGCCCGACACCTATTTCCGCCATGCCTCGTTTGAAGGCCTGGAAGAGCGGCTGCTACATCTTTATCCGGACGAGGCCACCCGCACTGAGAAGCGTCCGCAGTATGTGGAGCGGCTGGAGTTCGAGATCAACACCATCCTGAAGATGGGGTTCCCCGGCTACTTCCTGATCGTGGGTGATTTCATCAACTGGGCCAAGAACAACGGCTGCCCCGTCGGCCCGGGGCGGGGCTCGGGCGCCGGTTCGCTGGTGGCTTATTCGCTGAAGATCACCGATCTGGACCCGCTGCAATACAACCTGCTGTTCGAGCGTTTCCTGAACCCTGAGCGGGTCTCCATGCCCGACTTCGACATCGACTTCTGCCAGACCAACCGCGACCGCGTGATTGATTATGTGAAGGACAAGTACGGCCACGCTGCGGTCAGCCAGATTGTGACCTTCGGCACCATGGCCGCACGCGCGGCGATTCGCGACGTGGGCCGGGTGCTCGACTTTTCCTACGGCTTTTGTGATGGCATCTCCAAACTGATCCCGAACAAACCGGGCCAGGCCGTGACCCTGCAACTGGTGCCTGCCGACCGCAAGAAAAACGACAAGATGGTCTACGCGCTGGAGGCCGAACCGGTGCTGGCCGAACGTGAGGCCAAGGAAGAAGACGTGGCGACCCTCTTGGCCCTGGCGCGCAAGCTCGAAGGCCTGACCCGCAATGTCGGCATGCACGCCGGGGGCGTGCTGATTGCTCCGGGCAAACTCACCGATTTTTGCCCCCTGTACCTGCAGCCCGGCAGCAGCTCAGCCGTGAGCCAGTTTGACAAGAACGACGTGGAGGCGATCGGCCTCGTCAAGTTCGACTTTCTGGGTCTGGCCACGCTGACCATTCTGGAGCTGGCGCGTGAATTCATTGTCCAGCGCCATCCGGCGCAAAAAGACTTCAAGTTCGAGAACCTGCCGCTGGACGATCCCAGGGTGTATGCGCTGTTTGCGGAAGGCAAGACCGAGGCTGTTTTCCAGTTTGAAAGCATAGGCATGCAGCGCATGCTCAGGGATGCGCGTCCGAACCGGCTCGAAGACCTGATCGCGATGAATGCGCTGTACCGGCCGGGGCCCATGGACCTGATCCCCACCTACATCGCGCGCAAGCAGGGCAAGGAAACACCCGAGTACCCGGACCCGCGCGTCAAGCCCATCCTGGAAGAAACCTACGGCATCATGGTCTACCAGGAGCAGGTGATGCAGACGGCCCAGATCCTGGGCGGTTATTCGCTGGGCGGCGCCGACATGTTGCGCCGCGCCATGGGCAAGAAGGACGAGAAAGAGATGGCCTCGCAGCGGGAGATCTTCCGCAAGGGCGCCGGTGTCAACGGCCTGTCGCAGGAAAAAGCCGACGAGGTTTTCGACCTGATGGAGAAGTTTGCCGGCTACGGCTTCAACAAGTCGCACTCGGCCGCCTACGCCTTGCTGGCCTACCACACCGCCTGGCTCAAGCGCCATTACACGGCCGAGTTTTTCTGCGCCAACATGACGGTGGAAATGGGTGACACCGACAAGCTGCGCATTCTTTTTGGCGATGCGCAGAAGATGGGCATGGGTTTTGAGTCGCCCGATGTGAACCGCGGTCATTACCGCTTCGAGCCCATCACCGACACCAGCATCCGTTATGGCCTGGGTGCTGTCAAAGGGACCGGCCAGCAGGCGATTGCTGCCATCGTCGCGGCGCGTGAGGAGGGTGGCTTGTTCACCTCGCTCTACGATTTCTGCGTGCGGGTGGACAAGTCCAGGGTGAACAAGCGCACGGTGGAGGCCCTGATCAAGGCCGGCGCTTTTGACAACCTGCAATTGAACCGGGCCTCGCTGCTGGCGTCGGTGGAGCGGGCTTTTGAGTTCGCCGCGCAGACCGAGGCCAATGTCAACCAGGGCGGCCTGTTCGACATGGACTCACACGCCGCGAGTGCGCAGGAGCCGCCGCTGGTGGACGCCCTGCCGTTTGGCGTCAAGGCGCGCCTGGTGCAGGAGAAAACCGCCATCGGTTTTTACCTGTCCGGCCATCTGTTCGATGAAGTGGAGACCGAAGTTCGGCAGTTCGTCAAGCGCAAGATCGACGATCTGATTGATTCGCGCGATCAGACCCTGCTGGCCGCCATCGTCAGCGACCTGCGTGTCATCAACGGCAACCGCGGCAAGCTGATCATCTTCAAGCTCGACGACAAGACCGACACGCTGGAAGCCTCGGTCGACGAGGCCACCTTCAACGCGAATCGCAACCTGCTCAAAGACGATGAGCTGGTGATTGTGCAGGGCACGCTGCAGCCCGCCTCCGAGCGTTTTGGCCGCCGCTTCAAGGTGACGCAGGTCTGGAGCCTGGAGTCGGCGCGCTGCCGCTTCGGCAAGTACCTGCGTGTGGCTGTCAACGGCGCAGCGCCCGATGTGCAGCGCATGGTGCGCGACTTTCCGCCGCGCAAGGAGATGTCGGAGCAGGGCGAAGTCAGCCGCGGCCTGGCGGTGCGCCTGAGCCTCAGACGCAGCAGCGTGGCGGCTGAGCTGCAGCTCGGTGAAGCGGCAAAATTTTTCCCGACCGACGCGGCGCTGGCCAGCTGGATGGCGCAGGCGGACCAGGGGCAGGCGCACATTGTTTATGAGTGAAAACGGGATCTAGCCCTTAATTGACGGGCGCAAGCAGCTATTAAATGTATAGCTATTGAGTTGCACGTCGGGTTTGAGATAGCATGCTTCCAGCGGTGTCATTGCGGGCTTGACCCGCAATCCATGCTGCATCATCACGGTAGCTGGTTCGCGCCGTCTGGATCCCGGATCGAGTCCGGGATGACAGCCAAGGCCGCAGGTGCTCAGTCCTTCGGCCGGAATTCCAGAATCATCGGGGTCGGTACCCGGCCATCGACATCGCGCGGCATGGTCTCGGTGCGTATGATGGCCTTGATCACCGCCTCATCCCAGGCTTTGTTGCCGCTGGACTTGATCAATCGCTGGCTGATGATAGTGCCGTCGGGCGCCGAGCTTACTTCGACCTCAGCGCGCGGGTTGCCGGCGATGTCGTCGGTGAAGGCGATATGGGGCTTGACCTTGGCGCGTACCTTGCCGCCATAGCTGGCCGAAGGCCCGCTGGCTTTTTGTGCTGAGCCCTTGGCGTCAGCCGCGCCGGTGGCGCCAGCCAGACCCATGACGCGCTTGAGATTGTCCTGGCGCTGCTTCTCCGCTGCTGCGTCCGCCAGTTTTTTCCTGTCTGCCTCTTTCGCATCCAGCTTTTTGTCGTCCGCCTTCTTCGCCTCGAGTTTTTTGGCTTCTTCGGCCTTGCGTTTGGCCAGTTCTTCCTTCGCCTTCTGCTCTTTTTCCTTCTTCGCCTGAAGTTCTTTGAGCTTGTCCTGCTCGGCTTTGGCTTTGGCCAGCTCGGCTTCTTTTTTCTTCAGCTCCAGCTTGCGCTTTTTCTCGCGCTCCAGCGCGATGTCCACGTCGGGGGCAGGTGGGGGCGGCGGCGCCTTGACCTGGGGTGGTTCGGGGGTTGGCGGGGGTGGAGGAGGGGGCGGCGGCGCTTCCACTTCTTTGGGCGCAGCTTCCTGCGGCACGCTGGACCAGAGGTCGGCCTCGAACGAGAGATCGGGGTCGCTGCGCTTCCAGTTCACGCCCCAGGTCAGCGCGACTATCAGCAGCATGTGCACCAGCAGCGCAAGGCCAAAAGCCCGCAGTGCGCCAGCATCAGCGTGCGGCGCAAACTCCAGGCGGTCGGCGGTACTGGTCATGCGCAATCCGACCCGGCTCAGTTGCCGGTTTGTACCGACAGGCCGACGCGGGCCACATTGGCTTTCTGCAGGGCGTCCATGACCTTGACCACGGTTTCGTACTTGATCGATTTGTCGGCGCTGATCACCACCGGTGTGACCTGCTCATTGGCGGGCACGGCCGGTTGCAGGCGCTTGACGGCGGCGCCGACCTCGGCCAGTTTGACAGGTGTGGTGGCGCCGCCCGACTTGATCTGGATGACTTCGTCCTTGCTGATCTCGATCTGTATCGGCTTGGGCGGCTGGCCCGGGGCTTTGCCGACTTTGGGCAAGGCGATCATGCTCGGCGTGATCAGCGGTGCTGTGACCATGAAGATGATGAGCAGCACCAGCATCACGTCGATGAAGGGCACCATGTTGATCTCGCTGATGGTGCGGCGGCCCCGGCCGCGTGATGAAACTGCTGGCATGGCGGTCTAGTGGCCCGAGGGGGAGCTCGCGCCCAGGTTGCGCTGCAGGATGTTGGAGAACTCCTCAATAAAGGTCTCCAGCTTGTTGGCGACGCGGTCTATGTCGTGGGCAAAACGGTTGTAGGCGACCACCGCCGGAATGGCCGCAAACAGGCCGATGGCCGTGGCCACCAGGGCTTCGGCGATACCCGGCGCCACGCTGGACAGTGTGACCTGCTCCAGCGCGGCCAGGCCGGTGAAGGCGTGCATGATGCCCCAGACCGTGCCGAACAGGCCGACATAGGGCGAGACCGAGCCCACCGTGGCCAGGAAAGACAGGTTGGACTCCACTGCATCAACCTCGCGCTGGTAACTGGCGCGCATCGCGCGGCGTGCGCCGTCGAGCAGAATGCCGGGGTCGGCCATGCGGCGCTCGCGCAGCTTCTGGAACTCGCGCATGCCGCTGGCAAAAATGCGCTCCATCGGACCGCTGTGTTTGGCGTTTTGCGCGGCGGCTGCAAACAGGTCGTTCAGGCTGGTGCCGGACCAGAACTCCCGGTCAAACTCGTCGTTGAGTGACTGCACCCGCTTGAGCGAGATGATCTTGCGGAAGATCGCTGCCCAGCTGGCAACCGATACACCCACAAGAAGCGCCACTACACCCTGGACCACCCAGCTGGCGTTGAGGATGAGGTTGACGATGGATAAATCCTGGTTCATGGGGCGCTTTCCAGAAGGTCAAGAATGTGGGCAGGAATCCGGACAGGTTTGAGGCTGGCCGCCTCGACCCAACCGATGCGTATCGTACCTTCACACAGCAACGCGGGCCGCTCTGATTTTAATAGCGCCTGCTGCGCGATTATCAAGGACGTCCGGCCCTTTTCGATCAGGCTGGCGGTAACAATCAGTTCATCATCGAGGCGCGCCGGGCGGTGGTAACGCAGACTGGTTTCGCTCACCACAAACATGCAGCCGGTGGCTTCTTTCAGTTGCTGCTGGTTCAATCCCAGCGATCTGAGCCATTCGGTACGCGAACGTTCAAAAAATTTCAGGTAGTTGGCGTAGAACACAATGCCGCCGGCATCGGTGTCTTCCCAGTACACGCGCAGAGGCCACTGGAAGTCAGCCAAGGACGCTCTCCAGCCGTGCGACGGCTTCTTTCAGTTCAGCCATGGAGCTGGCCGTTGAAAAGCGGATGTAGCGCTCGGGTGCCATTGTTCCGAAATCCCGGCCTGGTGTGACCGCCAGGTGCGCACGCTGCATCAGCTCGAAAGAAAAATTCCAGCTTCCGCTGACGCCCAGGCGGGCAGCGGCCTGCGTGCAATCGGCATAGGCATAAAAAGCGCCGTCCGGCATCACCGGCACGGTCAGGCCCAGGCGATTGAGTTCGGGGATGAAGTAGTCGCGCCTGGCCTTGAACTCGGCGCGCCGCCTTTCGTACTCTGCCAGGCTGTCGGCCTCAAAACAGGCCAGTGCCGCATGCTGCGCGACCGTGCTGGGGCAGATGAACAGGTTTTGCGCGATGCGTTCAATCACCGGCGCCAGTTCCTCGGGCACCACCAGCCAGCCCAGGCGCCAGCCGGTCATGTTGAAGTATTTGCTGAAGCTGTTGATGCTGATGATGCTTTCGCCCAGGCCGTCCCCCATGGCCAGCGCGGTCTGCCCGAATTCTTCGTCGTAGCTCAGGCCCAGGTAAATTTCGTCGATCAGCGTGATGCCGCCGCGGCTGTGTACAAATTCGTGGATGCGCCGCAATTCCTGAGGCGCAATCGAGGTGCCCGTGGGATTCGACGGCGAAGCCAGCAGCACGCCACGGGTCTTGTCGTTCCAGGCGGCCTGCACCTTGGCACTGCTGAGCTGGAAGCGTTCTTCGGCCGTTGTCGGTACCAATACCGCATTGCCCTCGGCCGCACTGACAAAGTGCCGGTTGCAGGGGTAACTGGGGTCCGGCATCAGTATCTCGTCACCGGCTTCTATCAGTGCCAGACAGGCCAGCTGCAAGGCCGCCGATGCGCCGGCGGTGATGATGATGCGCGACGGCGCCACATCGGCCTGGAAACGCGTGCTGTACCAGTGGCTGATGCGCTCGCGCAGGCTTTGCAGGCCGGTGGCCTGGGTGTACTGCGTGTTGCCATCGTGGATGGCGCGGGCGGCGGCCTGCTGAACCAGCGGCGGTGCGGTGAAGTCCGGCTCGCCGATGTTCAGGAAAATCATGGGTTGCGCGCTGTGCGCCACCTGTTTTGCCAGGCTGGCAGCGGCCTTGGCCACCTCCATGACGTAGAAAGGCTCAATGCGCTGGGCACGCCGGGCTAAACGCATGGCACTCACTGCGCGGCCTCAGGTTTTCTGGTCGGCAGCGACTTCTGCCGCACGAAAACCGGGCGCCAGCTTGTGCAACACGCCATTGACGTATTTGTGGCCGTCGGTCCCGCCGAAAGCCTTGGCCAGTTCTATGCACTCGTTGATGACCACGCGGTAAGGCACGTCCAGGCAATGCTTGAATTCATAGGCGCCTATCCACAACACCGCGTGCTCCACCGGGGAGATCTCGGCCATCTTGCGGTCCAGCAGGGGCGTGATACTGGCGTCGAGCGCCACCGCTTCTGCAATGCAGCCGTGCAGCAGGGCGTCGTAGTGGGCCGAATCAGCCTTGTGGAAACCCACCAGATCGCGGGTAAAGGCGTCAATCGATGCCGCCTCGTTGCGGCCCACCAGGTGCTGGTACAGCGCCTGCAGCGCAAATTCACGCGCGCGGGTGCGGCCTGATTTGTCAGCCGCTTTTTTTACGCCGGTGTCGGTCAGGCCGGTGCGCGTCTGCGGCGGGCGTTTGGATTTGGCGGGGGGTTTTTCAGTCATGTCGCTCTTGTATGGGGGGGCATCAGGCCAGTTCGTTCAACAATTGGGCCATCTCGACCGCCACACGCGCCGCGTCGCGGCCCTTTTCGGTTTGACGGGCTTCGGCCTGCGCCATGTTTTCAACGGTCAGGATGGCGTTGGCGATGGGTAGCTGGTAATCCAGCGCCAGGCGGCTGACCGAGGCGCCGCTTTCATTGGCGACAAGTTCGAAGTGGTAGGTCTCGCCGCGGATGATGCAGCCCAGGGCGATCAATGCATCGTACTGGTCGCGCTCGGCCAGAGCCTGCAGCGCCGAGGGGATTTCCAGCGCGCCCGGCACCTTGACATGGTGGATATTTTTTTCCTCGACCCCCAGCGCCAGCAACTCCTGCCAGCAAGCCTGGGCCAGGGCATTCGTGACGCTTTCATTGAAGCGCGCCTGGACAATGCCGATAGCCAGTTTTTTGCCGCTCAGCTGACCGGCTGAGCCTTTTTCTGCACCAAACACGTTGTTATTCCTTTTTGTTGGCGATGTAGCCGGTGATTTCAAGCCCGTAACCGGTCATGCTGGGCATGCGCCGCGGGTTGCCCATGAGTTTCATTTTGTGCACACCGCACTCGCGCAGGATCTGCGCGCCTATGCCGTAAGTGCGCAGGTCCATGCGGCCACGTTCTGGCGCCTGGGCCGCGCAGGCCGTGCCTTCAAACTGGGCCAGCAGTTGCGCAGCGCTTTCGCCACAATTGAGCAGCACCGCCACACCCTTGCCTTCCCCGGCAATGTGGGTCAGGCTTTGGTCCAGGCTCCAGGAGTGCATGGCGCGCCCGGTTTCCAGGGCGTCCAGCACAGACAGGGGCTCATGCACGCGGGCTGCCACCGAATCGCCGGAGGACCATTGGCCTTTCACCAGCGCCAGGTGCAGGCTCTGGCTGGGCTTGTCCCTGAAGGCGTGCGCGGTGAATTCACCATAGGCTGTTTGAATGGTTCGGCTGCCGATTTTTTCGATCAGCGAATCGTGGCGGCTGCGGTGCTCGATCAGGTCGGCGATGGTGCCGATTTTCAGGCCGTGTTCTGCGGCGAAGAGCTGCAGGTCGGGCAGGCGCGCCATGGTGCCGTCGTCTTTCATGATCTCGCAGATCACGGCAGTGGGCGAGCAGCCGGCCATGGCGGCCAGATCGCAACCCGCTTCGGTATGGCCGGCACGCATCAGCACACCACCATCAACCGCCTGCAGGGGAAAAATGTGGCCGGGCTGGACCAGGTCGCTGACCCTGGCGTTTTTTGCGACAGCCGCCTGCACCGTGCGGGCACGATCGGCCGCCGAGATGCCGGTGGTCACGCCCTCGGCCGCTTCAATCGACACTGTGAAGGCGGTGCTGTGTTTGGTGCCGTTGCGCATGGCCATGGGTGGCAGCTGCAGCAGTTCGCAGCGCTCGCGCGTCAGGGTCAGGCAGATCAGTCCACGGCCATAACGCGCCATGAAATTGATGGCATCGGCATTCACATGGTCGGCGGCCAGCACCAGGTCGCCCTCGTTTTCACGGTCTTCCTCGTCCACCAGGATGACCATGCGGCCAGCCCGCATGTCGGCCACGATGTCTTCAACGGGGGAGATGGCGATGGTCATGGTTCAGCTTTTCTTTTCGTTCTTGGGGAGTCCGCCAGGCAGGGGAAACGTCTGCTGCAAATCGGCCGCAGCGGTCCATTTTTCACCGTCTTCTGGCCCCATGGCTTGGCTATGGGTCTGCGAATCCGGTAAAAACTGTCCTCGCTGGGGCCGCTTTTCGCTATCGACGTCCCAGGCCCGACGGGCTCCCAGCATGCGCTCGACGTAGCGCGCAATCAGGTCAATTTCAAGATTCACCTGCGATTTTGCTTGCAGGTGCTGCAGGGCGGTGTGGTGTACCGTGTGCGGAATCAGGTTGATGCTGATCTCGCAACCGGCTTCATGGGGCAGGTCGGCGACCCGGTTCACGGTCAGGCTGACGCCGTTGACGGTGATCGAACCCTTGCAGGCCAGGTATTTGCCGAGTTCATGCGGAGCGAGAATACGCAGCTCCCAGCTTTCGCCGACTTCCGCAAAGTGCATCACGGTGCCTATGCCGTCCACATGCCCGGCGACGATATGACCGCCCAGACGGTCATGGGCGCGCAGGGCCTTTTCAAGATTGACCGGACCGGGCCCGGACAAACCGCTGGTTCTGGCCAGCGACTCGGCTGAAATTTCAATCAAAAACTGCCTGCTGGAAGGGTCAACGCTGGTGACCGTCATGCAGGCGCCGTTGATGGCAATGCTGTCGCCCAGACCCACGTCATCGAGGTAAGCTGCGGGCGCCTCGATGCTCAGACGCTTGCCGTGGTCCAAAGAGCTGCCCAGGCTATGGACAGCGACGATGCGCCCCACGCCGGTGATGATTCCGGTAAACATCGCAGTATTTTCGCAGAGATTGCCGCCGCACATGGCGCGGGGACCCCATCAGGGCCGGATCAGACTCAAAAGAGCTCGCGCCCGCGTACGCTGGCGACGATGCGCAGGTCGGGGCCCAGCCTGTCGGCAGAGTGAAATTCCAGGTCCAGCGCCTGCGCAAGTTCGGTGATGGGCCCGAGGCTGGCCATGCCTGCGCCTTCCCCAATCAGTTTGGGCGCCAGATACACCACCAGCTCGTCCACCAGGCCGGCCCGAATCAGCGAACCATTGAGTTTGTGGCCGGCCTCGACGTGTAGCTCATTGACCTCGCGACTGGCCAGGTCTTGCAACATGGCGTGCAAATCCACCTTGCCGTCAGCGCCGGGCAGGTGAATGATGGTCGCGCCGCACGCTTCCAGCGCTGCTTGTTTGACATCGTTTTGCACTGCAGCGTAGATGTAGAGCGCGCGACCAGCTATAAAAAGATGAGCATCGAGCGGTGTTTCCAGCCGGCTGTCCACCACCACCAGGTGGGGCTGGCGCGGCGTGTCAACGAGGCGCACATCCAGACGCGGATTGTCCTGCAGCACCGTGCCGATGCCGGTCAGCACCGCACACGAACCCGCGCGCCAGGCATGGCCGTCTGCGCGCGCTGCGTCAGAAGTGATCCACTGGCTGGTTCCATTGGCAAGCGCAGTCCTGCCATCGAGCGACGCGGCAAGCTTCATGCGCACCCACGGGGTCTTGCGCGTCATGCGGCTGAAAAAACCGATGTTGAGCGCGCGCGACTCCTGCGCGCCCGGGCCCACCTCCACTTCAATGCCCGCAGCCCGCAGGCGCGCAAAGCCCTGTCCGGAGACCAGCGGATTGGGGTCGGCAATCGATGCGACGACTTTTTTGATGCCGGCGGCAATCAGGGCATCGCAGCAAGGGCCGGTACGTCCGTGGTGGGAGCAGGGTTCGAGCGTGACATAGGCCGTGGCGCCGGCCACCTCAAGGCCCCGTGCGGCGGCGTCATGAAGCGCCATGATCTCAGCGTGGGGTCCGCCTGCGGCCTGGGTGTGGCCCTGGCCGAGGAGTTGACCGCTTGAGCTGCTTATCAGGCAGCCCACCCGCGGGTTGGGAGAAGTCAGTATCAAGCCCTTGCGTGCAAGCGCCAGGGCCTGAGCCATGGCACTTTCAGGGCTGTACATGGGCTGCCAGGGTCAGCAATTCAAGCGCCAGGCTAGCCCGGGATCACTTCCAGCATTCGTCGCGAGGTTTTGTGCCGGTCACGCCGCGTACCCCTGTAGAAGTCAAGGTAAACGCGCCGCAGGCATCGCTGGCCATGCTGCCCTGGGGCGTCATCGTCAGGGTGTAAGTGCTCGTAGTGGCCGCTATGGTGAGGGCGTAGAGCTGGGTGCCATCGGCGGGCGCTCTGGCCAGATTGGCAGGCATTTGAGTCGATATGTTGTTGCCGGAACGATCATTGAGATATTGGTCATTGGCGGTGTAAAACCGTTGCATGAACTGGGCGGCCTGCAGCAGTTGCCCCCTGGCATCGGCCCGGTTGGCGCGGGCTATGTAGCCCGTATAGGCGGGAAGCGCAATGGCGCCGAGAATCGCAATAATGGTCACCACAATCATGACTTCTATCAAGGTAAACCCGTTTTTTGGGAGTGACTTGCTGCCGGAATGTGCTTCTGGGTAATTCATGGTGATATCCATTGCTGATAAGTGCCCATCCTAGCGCATGAACAGCTGCCGCCATTCCCGGCTCTTGAATTTGGGAGTCACCCCCCCGCCTGTTGAAATGCAGGTGCCAGTCAGGATGCAGGAGATGCTGATTTTGGTACCGCCAGGTGACCCGCCGCTGACGTTCACGTAAGTTGTGCGGGCAGCATTTTTATCACCCAGCAGGGACACGTTGCGTCCGTCAGCTTTGGCTTCCAGCCCACTGACAACCAGATCGGTACTGTCGATGTTTCCGTCGCCATTGGTGTCAAAAATAGCCAGCGTGGGGCCTGCGCCGGTCAGGGCATCAATGAGGTAGAGGTAGCCTGACCCCCCGTTCGCCTGTGAGCACGGGTCGAGCGAAACGTTGGACGGGGAAATGGTGTCTGCCACCGCAAAACGATCGGACAAAAGGTCCAGGGGGTACACCAGTCGCTGGCCCGAATTGGGGTAGTTGATGTACCAGCCCCGGCGCGCGGCCAGGAATGGGCTGGTCGTTCCAACGTAATCCACTGCGTTGGTGGAAACAGCAAAGTAGGTATTGCCGCTGGCGTCGACTTGCGCTGATCCTATGGTTTGCTGGACCAGCAGAGTCTTGTCTGTCAGCGCCGTACCTGCCGGAATACTCGCAGCGCCAAAAGCCAGGGGGTCCCAAATGCCATACAAGGACTGCTGGGTGGTTGTCGTGATGTCGCTGATTTCAAAAAATTTGCCGGTTCCTGCAACCACCATGTAACCCGTCTTCGGGGACATGGTGCTGCTCAGGGCCAGTACAGCGGGTGCCGCCGTGATCGGTTGGGTGGACCCCCCTGTGAACAATGCGGCCCCTCCCAAATCAACCCCCCAGGAGGCGCTGCTGCTGTTGTTCAAGTTGAATTTCCAGAGATTGCCCTGTAGATCACCAGCATAGACACCGATGATCTGCTGGTAGGCATTACGAACCACACGAACGCCCCCCAGGCCATTTTTGGCAGTGCTGCAATTGCCGGCGCCTGTATTGATTTCGCGAATCAGGGCGCCCGTCTCCAAATTAACCACATACAGCCTGGCCTGGCAGGATTTGCTGTCGTAACCATTGCCAAAAATGGCAACCCAGTCGCCGCCTATGGTGGTGCCGGCTTGCACGTCGGTCAGCACATAGCCCAGCTCGCTGAAATTGGAATCGCTCGAGCTGACCTCCCACAACACGTTGGAAGCATTCAGGGATGTGGGGCTGCTGTTCAAGCCAGTCACGTCGATGGCGAACACTGCGGTTCTGGGGCTGGTACCCGGAGCGGCCGCCGCACCTGCACCTGCGCCGGTGGTACCCAGCACGACATTTGCCCAGCGCGGGGTTCCCGTCGTGAAGTAGGCGTCGGTTTCAATGTTGGGGCCGTCCACATAGTAGCGGTGAACATAGGTTTTGTCTGCCAGCTGATTGAGCGTTGGGAGCAGCGCCTTGGGCACGTAGGCAAAAGTTTCAATACCGCCCGGATTGACCACGGCGCCAGTGGTCGCATCGAATGTGCCGTCACGGAAGGCATGCAGCATGCCATCATTGGCGCCTACAAATAAAACGCCTTCAGCACGCTGCTTCTTCCCGCCGGCCAGCGGGGAACCAGCACCGTCCACGAAGGCCCGGTAGGTACTCTGGCCCGGCGTGGAGCTTGGCAACAGGTTGTAGTTCAGATCCAGCGTATCTTTGACAAACACGGGTGTGGAGTTGACGATGTCGCCCAGGCGCGTGGTCCTGGGCCGGTAGATCGCCGTGGTGCTCGCGGTGGTGGTGAGGCTGTCTTCGTTGGTGGCGTCGCCACGAAGATAGTCAATCAAGTTCGAATTGACGGTTCCGTTCATGGTGCTGGTGAGTCCAGCAGTGCCCATGGCCGAGTACGTAAACGGTACTGCGCGGGTACCTGTGGTGGCGCCGTTGCCGACAAAAATATTCCGGCTGGCATGTGCGGGGATGATGGAAGAGTAAGTTTTGGCGCCCGTCGTCGGATTGGTCGAGACCAGAGTTTCCACCTGCCATGCCACGCCAATCTGGTTGCCTGAGGTGGCGTCCAGGTTGTAGGCCGTCAGGTTGCCGTTCCAGGTCACCGGGGTGTAGCTGGGCGTGTACTTCTTGGTGCCCTGGGTCAGGCTGGCTGTTGATACCGCCACCCCGGACTGCGTGCCTTCATTGCCGCTTACTTCAGCCATCATCTGGGTCACCGAGTCATTCAAGTCGGTGGCGTTTTTGGCATTGAGCAACTTGCCGCGCCCGTTGATGGTGGCGTGCCACATGTCGTCAATCGACTCGCGGGCTTCGGCGGCAGGTGTGGGCCAATTCAGCGTTCGAAAAGGGGGGGTGGATGTGTCGCCGGTGAGCCTCTTCAGAACTTCGCCATCGGTGGCGTCCAGCGTACCCGTGACGCCCAGGCCAATCGCATAAAAATTCATGTGTTGCCAGAAGGCGTCATCGGTGCTCAATGTCTTGACGCTATTTTTGATGTTGGGCCTGAGGTCTGTCACCCAATACTTCATGGCGACATCGGCAAAGGAGTTCGAATATTTCGTCAGGCCGTTCGCCGTGTCGGCGTAGGGGCCGATGGTCCCTGTATAGGTGTAATTGCTGGGCGATGTGATGGAGGCAGCCGTACTGGTGTCCACATCGCCCACGCTGCTGAAAGAGTCGTTGTAGTAGCCGTCGGTCATCAGCAGGGCGTAAGAACGTCGGCATGAGGCATGCCCTGTGTTCTCGGCTGCCGTTGAGGTCACATCAGCAGGCACGGCCAGGGGAGGTGTGGTGGCCCAGGGTCCTCCATCGTCTGCGCGCTGAAAGTATTGCCCGACCTTGTTCAGCGCTACCCGGTTGGGGGTACCACCGTCGTCAACAATGGCATACAGCCAGGTCAAAAAATTGCTTTGGGTGGTGGAATCGTAAAGTCGTACGCCGGAAGCAAGCTGGCTTGAAGAATTAAGTTTATTGATGGTGCCCCAGCCGAGGCGGAAAGTCGGGTTCAGGGGTTGAAAGGCCAGCCCGATGCCGGTCTTGGCGAGGTCAAGGCGGGTGCTATGGTAGGTCTTCCAGTTTGCGTAGTTCTGAAGCTCTTCGGCCCAGGTGCACGACGTGGAACTGCTGCAGTCGGTTCTGTTGCGGAACTTCGGATAACTGGCCGTGGCCGAAGACGCAGTATTCGGGTAAGCGATGACAGTTGCACCCGTTGCCAGCGGGCTACCCGCGTCAGGCGTGTAGCTCGGGTTGAAGTAATTCGTCAAGGCGGTGGGCGTATTTTCCCCCGCCCATCTTCGGTTGATGGGTGTGGCCAAAGTCACCAGATTGGTATTGACCGTGAATGTTGCGCCAAAACCTGTGCCTGTATTGCCCAGAGTCAGCGTGGGTGTGGTGACGTATCCAGAGCCGGCATTGGTAATGGTGATGCCCGATACCACATTGGTGGTTCCTGTGACGACGGTAAACGTCGCTCCTGTGCCACCCCCTGTACTGCTGAGGGTGATGGTGGGCGCACTGGTATAACCAGAACCAGGATCCGTGATGGTGATGCCCGTGACGCCAATTGAAAGGCTGGTGGAGAAAGTGGCACCGCTGCCGGAGCCAACGCCTCCCAGCGTAATGGCGGGCGTGGTCGTGTAGCCGGAACCCGCGTTGGTGACCGTCACACCGCTGATGCGGTTGGTGATCGCCGTGGTGAACGTAGCGCCACTACCCCCATTGGTGTTGCTCAAGGTAATCGTAGGCGCGGTGAGGTAGCCAGAGCCTGGATTGCTGATGCTGATCGAGATGATGGGCCGACCCGCGCCGGAAGTCCCACGCGTCATGGTGCCTGTGGCCCTCACTCCACCTGCGGGTGGTGCAGAAAAGGTGACGTTAGTGGAATTGCCATAACCGCTGCCACCGGCGGTGACGGTCACAGAGCTGACCGTACCTAAAAGCATGTTGACAGTGCCGGTGGCCGTCACGCCACCTGAAGGCGCTGCGGTAAATGCAGCAGTGACCCCGCTGGCCGGATAGCCGCTGCCTGCGTTGTCTACACTGACAGAATCCACCCTCCCTGAGCTGCCGATGCCGACGGTACCGGTGGTTCTCACACCACCAGCTGGAGGTGCAGAAAATGTGGCGGTGACGCCGGTTAGTGCATAACCGGAGCCGGCATTGTTGACCGTCACTGAGTTGACACCCAGTGTCGATGTGGTGGTGACCGTACCTGTGGCAGTCACACCACCGGCGGGAGCTGCGGAAAATATCGCGGTTACCCCACTGGACGGGTATCCGGCGCCTTTGGTCGTGACGGTTGCGCTTTGTACGCTGTAAGCGGTGGTTGCTTTGTAAAAGTAGGTATTGAAAGAGGTGATGCCGCCAGTTGCGCCAGCCGCCTGAAATGTGCCATCCGCGTTGATTCGCCTGGAGTAGGTGATGCGCGGGTCGTAATAAATAAGGTTGACGTCTGGTGAGCGACCATAAAAAGTCGTAGGAGGGCTGGTCCATGTGGAGCAAATACTCCATCCACAAAACACCGCATCGTTGTTGGGGCCTGTCATGCCCATGCCGCTCGCAACACCGCCATACTGGTAAATGGCGGTGGCAACCATGGAACCCGAATCGTCGAACATCAGGACAATATTGGGTTCAACGGCCGCAGTACGCGACAGCAGCGGGTCCTGCGCCATTTGTGCATGAAGTGATGCGACGGCACAGCCTGCAGCTAAAAGTCCAAGCACGGGTTTGAGTAGGCGGTTGGGCATGGTGGTACCTCTAGTTGAGTTCAATCGTCGACTGCATCCAGGATTCACTGCCTTCAGGTCGGCTGCGGGCAGAGTCGGCAGCGGCGACCTCTGGACCAAAGCCCCGCGCAGTAATGACATAGGTGGACGTTGTTGAGACCACGCCAGCGTTAACCACCTGCATCCGCTCCACCATGCATTCGGGGAGACGTTTGAAGGTCGCCGAACCGCTGGTTTCATTGACGAAAGCAGAAGGGATCACAAATGCCACGCTGCTTGCGCTGTCCCAGTTGCTTGCGGTTTGCCAAAGCGGTGGGGTTGCGTAATTCTGAATGGTGGGAAGATCGACCAGTGTCCCGGTACCCGTGCTGATTTGCGAAACCGCGTCTTCGCAGTAACGCAGGGCTATCTCTGCAGCCTGACTGGCCAGTTGAGAGGTTCGTACATTGCCGGAGACGCCCTCGGTAGAAACCGCATTCTTGATACTCAAAGTGGCCAGCAAGGAAATAACCACCAGCATGATGAGCGACACAATCAGCACCACGCCCTGCTGGCGAGCTGCAGACTTTTTCGTAAGCGCCAGCGAAGAACGGAAAGAGGGCATATGGGGACGTGGCGACATGCTGTGACTCTTGCGGGACAAAGTTCTAGGAAACCAGGCGATTGCGAAGCACCACCGTGGTTGAGTAGGCACGGCGCAGGCGCAGGTCAGGCGGGGCCGTGTTCACGGTGCCGTCACATTTCACATACTGCGCTGAGGCCGCATCAGAGACAACCGGCAGCTCACTGCGAACCACCACGCATACGCGAACGGTCACAACTTTGGACCAGCGTGTGGCGTCGTCAGCAAGCGCTGCGAGGCCGCTGTTTGTGAGAATGGTTGCGGCATCCAGATAACCGGCGACGGACAGCGTGGCGGCGGCAGGGGCGGCAGTGCCGTAAAAGAGCTGAAGGTCTTCCACGTTTTCAACCAGGGGCTGCTCATTGACCGCACCGTTTCCCTTGCAATACAAGGTCGGTGCGGTGATCACAGCCGACGTGCCGATGAAAAAACGGTTCTCTGCCACCGTATAGGTGACGGGCGTCGACGCCAAAGCTGCGCCGTCCCAAACGTTCATATTCGTGGCAACAACCGGCAGGCTCTGCCCCAGGCAATCGGTCGGGTTGCCACCACTGGTCGGAATCGTGTTGTAGATGTCAGCTTCGTAGGTGATGGCTATGGAGTCTGGCGCACTGCCGCCGCCTGCGGCGCAGGTGAGCAGGGAAATATCTGCGGCGGTTTTGATATCGCTGAAGGTGCCGTCGCATCCACGAACGATGTACGTGCTGGCCCCGTAAATCGGATTGCGGGGTGTTGCACTGTCGTAGTTGGATTGTTTGGGGTTGTTGCCCGCCATGCGCAGTTGCTGGCTCAATATGGTCAGTGCGGCCTGCGCATCTTCGTTCATGCGGCCTTGCGCTTCTGCCATGCGGCTTGCACCCGCAGAGCCCAGGTAAGTCGATATCACAGCGATCATCAATACCAGGCCGATGGCGATGGACACCATCAGTTCTATCAGTGACAGACCCTGGTTTTTTGACGGGTAGCGGCTGGAGGGTGGCAATTTCATAATTTGAACCGGACGTGCAGGCAGCGCGGCTTCGGATCCACAAATGCTGTAAACGTAGGCGCTGTCGCTGAATCGGGGCATTCATCGGAATCTGCCGTATTCATGGCCGCAAAGGTGCTTGGCTCCTGCCACATCACCCATATGTTGCCGTCAAGACCGGTACATGCGCCGTTGCAGGTCATCCTCATGCCTCCAAGCGGGAGTTCCTGGCGAATGGCCTGGTTGGTTTCATTCTTGTCCAGGGCTGCTATCGAATCAGCGTCACAAGCCGGGTATGAACAGGGCGTGACGGTAGGCAGGCTGGCGTTGTAAGTCATGGTTTCGTTGTAACTGCCGTTGACGACGCCTTGTGTGTTCGCGCGCATTCTTTCAATATGCCCGGCTGCGAGGTTGGCGGCAGCAGCCCGGTAAGCAGCCAGCTTCGGCATCTGCACTGCATAAGCCAACATGCTCCCAAGCGACAACATGCCAAAGGACAGAAGAAGCACGGCTACCAGTACCTCAATGAGCGACGCGCCCGCTTGATCCCGAAGTGACAGCGTTTTCATAGGTCTGTGGAGCATGCGGTGTTGCCATCGCCGGCGATACGTGCCCGACCGCTCATATTCACGCAGAGCACGCGTTGAACCTCACTGGCATAGTTGCCGCCGCCAAACTGGAATTGCGTGGCTGATGACAGATTGAGAAGCCGGCCTGTGGCCGTAAATCTCAGTTTGGTAGATGAACTCCCGCCGGCTTCAACAATCGAGTCCATGGATGTCAGGGCGGCCTGGACCCGAATCAGCGGCTCTGTCGCCGTCTTGACCCCGTTGTTGTTGGAGTCCTGGAAGATGATCCAGCCACTGACCCATCCATTGCCTCCCGGGCCTGAACCGCTTCCGCAGGTTGGATTGGTCGCTTCTGGAGCGTCGCTTCGGCACATGACAACCGCGCCGCCACGACGGATTGCCTCGCTTCTGGCAAAGCGCATATCTGCCATGAAAGTATTGACGTTCGATGAAATGGTGTTGGACTGAATCATCCGCGTGAAAGACGGAGCAGCCAGGGTTGCCAGAACTGCCGTGATGGCGAGCACCACCATCAGTTCGATCAGCGTGAAGCCTCTTGAATCGCTCATGGCCGGAGTTTCCCCCCAAACATGTCGGGTGCGGTCGGGTCTGAGACAGACGGCTGTCGGGACTGGACCGACGGCGCCAGGTGTCCGCCGGGCGAAACGGCGCTGGCTTACCGCCTCACCTCGTCCACCAGCGTCTTGAACTCGTCGATATCCTCAAAACTCCGGTAAACGCTGGCAAAACGCACGTAGGCGACTTTGTCGAGCTTTTTGAGTTCACGCATGACCAGTTCCCCCAGGCGGGTGGAGGGCACTTCCCTGAGGCCGAGGTTCAGCAGTTTTTCTTCGATGCGCTCTATCGCCGAGTCCACCTGCTCGGTGCTGACCGGGCGTTTGCGCAGTGCCAGGCTCATGGAGCCGAGGATCTTGCTGCGTTTGTACTCGATGCGGCGCCCGTCTTTCTTGACGATGGCCGGGAAGTTGACGTCGGGCCGCTCGTAGGTCGTGAAGCGTTTTTCACACGCGCCGCACTGGCGGCGGCGGCGTATGAAGTCTGCGTCTTCCGACACCCGGGTTTCGACCACCTGGGTTTCGAGATTGCCGCAGAACGGGCATTTCATGCTGCCTTGCCTGAGTTTATAAGCACAATTGGCCTCCAGCCCTTGTTGGACAAGCGCAAGAAGCTATAAAAACAATAGCATCTGCGCAGCGCTGCGGATTCAGCGGTAAACCGGGAAACGGCTGGTCAGTGTATTGACCTTGGCGCGCACCGCCTCGATGTTGGCAGCGTCACGCGGATTGTCGAGCACATCGGCGATCAGGTTGGCCGTCAAACGCGCTTCTTCGTCCTTGAAGCCGCGCGTGGTCATGGCCGGTGTGCCGATGCGCACGCCGCTGGTCACCATGGGTTTTTCGGGGTCGTTGGGGATGGCATTCTTGTTGATGGTCATGTGGGCGCTGCCCAGCACGGCCTCGGCTTCCTTGCCAGTGATGCCCTTGGCGCGCAGGTCCACCAGCATCAAATGGCTTTCGGTGCGGCCGCTGACAATACGCAGGCCGCGCTGAGTGAGGGTTTCGGCCACAATTTGCGCGTTTTTCAGGACCTGCTGCTGGTAGGTCTTGAACTCGGGCATCAATGCCTCCTTGAAGGCCACGGCCTTGGCCGCGATCACATGCATCAGCGGACCGCCCTGCAAACCCGGGAAGATGGCGCTGTTGATGGCTTTTTCGTGCTCTGCCTTCATCAGGATGATGCCGCCGCGCGGGCCGCGCAGGCTTTTGTGGGTGGTCGAGGTCACGATGTCGGCGTGCGGCACCGGATTCGGGTACACACCGGCAGCGATCAGACCGGCGTAGTGCGCCATGTCCACCATGAAAATCGCGCCCACGTCTTTGGCCACCCTGGCAAAACGCGCGAAATCAATGCCCAGCGAATAGGCAGACGCACCCGCGATGATCAGCTTGGGCCTGGACTCGTGCGCCTTGCGCTCCATCGCGTCGTAGTCAATCTCTTCCTTGTCGTTCAGGCCGTAACTGACCACGTTGAACCACTTGCCACTCATATTAAGAGCCATGCCGTGGGTCAGGTGGCCACCTTCGGCCAGACTCATGCCCATGATGGTGTCACCAGGCTTGAGAAAAGCCAGAAAAACGGCTTCGTTGGCAGACGCGCCGCAATGCGGCTGCACGTTGGCGGCCTCGGCGCCGAAGATCTGCTTGATGCGGTCGATGGCCAGCTGCTCGGCCACGTCCACATGTTCGCAGCCACCGTAGTAACGGCGTCCGGGGTAACCTTCGGCGTATTTATTGGTCAGCTGTGAGCCCTGTGCGGCCATCACGGCGGGCGAGGCGTAGTTCTCGCTGGCGATCAGCTCGATGTGGTGTTCCTGGCGCGCATTTTCCGCCAGGATGGCGGCCCACAGTTCGGGATCGGTTTGTTCTACAAGAATGGTGCGGCTATACATGGCAGTCCTTTAAAGACGTGGTCCCTGCCATCGGGTCGATGAAACAAGGGCTGCCCAGGCGAACGGCTGAACGCTGTACCCACTGCTGGAGATCAGCGGTGCGCTTCCCAGTGGTATCCCACGTCAGCAAGCGCCCTTTCCATCAGGGGTTGCCTATCGCCAGTCGCGCACGGCCCTAGTGTAACGGACGCAGTGCCCGGCGCCGACCGGGGCGGTCCTGAGCTGCGTTCAGGGAAGCGGGGAGCTCAGGAAATAGCCAGGCTTGCGATTTTCTCGGGCGCCTTGTCAGCAGCGTCCATATCGGCAGGAAGAGACGCTGGAATGGCCAGCGGCGCACGCACTGCCGGGCTGTAGGCCGGTGCACGGCCCCCGGCAACCGCCTGCAGCCTGGCGTGTTCGGCCATGACCTTGGCCGCGTAACCACCGTCGTTTTCAAGATTGGCGGCGCCGACGTAAAACCTCAAACCAGCCTCTACCGATCCGGCGCGGGCGATACATTCCTGCAGCACCTTGACGCCAACGCGCAGGTTGGTGACCGGATCAAACGCGGCCAGCTTGCCGCCAAAGTTCTCATACTTGGCGTGGTGGATGTTGGTCATGACCTGCATCAGGCCCTGGGCGCCGACCGGGCTTTGCGCGAAGGGGTTGAAACCCGACTCAATTGCCATGATGGCCAGAATCAGGGTCGGGTCGAGTTTGGCCTTCTGGCCAATTTCAAAGGCCTCGGCCACCAGCACACTCAATGGTTCTGGCGCAACGCCATACTTTTTGCTGAGCCAGTAGGCCACGGCCGCCTGTTGCCGCGGCAGGTCTTTGGGATTGGCCGCAGTGGCGCGGTCAATCGCATCGGGCTCGGTATAGCCGATGGCCGCTTCCTGGCGTTCCAGCAGCCAGCTCATGAGTTTCGCTTCCCCAGCCTGGCGCAGGTCAGGGCGCGCGGTCAGTGTGATCACCGCAAACACGACGGCCAGACCGACCAGTGCAAAGCTGTTGTGGGTGATTTCGAAAAAGCCCTGGGCGATGTCGTCGGCAATGTTTGCAAGACTGTTGCCAATATTCTTTTGAAGCCTGCGCATCATCAATGCGGGGCTGGATTGTCCTAGCGCTGTCATAGCACTCCTTTCTACGTGCACCGGCTTTTTGGGCTGCGCACTTTGATTGGGTCGCCATCAAACCAGGGCCTTGCCCTGGGGGTGTTGACCCCTTGTCTGACTTTGCCGGGTTCGGCAGCGGATTCGGGTTGTCCCTTGGTTTTTCTTGGGATGGCGGATTCTAGAGGGCGTCTAAATAACTTGTCAATAATATAAAGTGAATTCAATATATCAATATTTGAATTAAAAAGGCTGTTTTGACCTCTAAAGCCCCTGTTTCTGGCGTGCGGGGCTATTTTTGGGGTTTGCCTCTAGCCGACGAAAACCGGCCGGGAGCAAGACCGGCGCTTGACCGATTTCCCTGAAAATCAAGCGCTTGGACAGGATTTACAGAAATCACCGGAACAGGGGCCTGAGGCGCCGGACCGGTGCCGCTGGCGGGAATCTGATATCTCTGTAGGACAAATTCGTGCCGTGTAAAGCTGGCAGAAATCGTCGATCGCGGGCATGGAATTGATTACAAATTTTGGCTTGCACCAAGCAGCCGGGAGGTTTAATCTGCAATGGCTTGATCACTCAAGCATTCGCCAGGTAACCAACCCCGGCAAAACTGAGAGCAATCACTTGCTTTCATCGCACTGGAGACGATCTTCTCTTCTTTGCGAAGCCCGACGGCATGAGCATAACGCCCGCCGTCAGCCCCGGTCGGCCTTGCTGCCCGGGGTTTTTTATGGCACCGACCTCTATATAGATGCACAGGCACAGGTCTGGGCACCCTGTCTGCCAGCGGCTGGCGGCAAGCCCCGTTAATGCCGGCTTGAAGATCGCCGGACAAGTTAATGGGACGATGCCCTAAAAGCGGCGAAAATACCCGCATTGCTTTATTCCTGAAGCTTGGGTTGGCGTTGCAGGCACACCGTTCTGCAACGCCGCTTTTTGACGCCGGTCCGGCCTTCACCCTTGACGCGAACAGCCCGAGGGCCTGAGGCCAGACCTGCAAATTCCCTGACTGCTGAAGATCCCCGCTTCGCCGGTCCACTTACCTTTATGCTGCGTTTCTCCATGTCCAAATCTGCCAAGCCCGATACCTCCGCCGTGAAAACGCCTTCCACCAAGAGTGCCGACAGCCATCCGCTGGACGGATTGACGGGCGGGGCCTTTTCCGCCCCGACCTCGGGCGAGCGCACCGCACGCATCCGCGAGTGGCTGGTCACCGACCCCAGCGCCGATCAGATGGCCGAGGTTTACAAGGAACTTGCCAACCGGGACAAGGGCGCGGCCAAGCCACTGAAGGAAAAGCTGGACGAAGCCAAGCGCCTGAAAAGCCAGGAGACCGTGGCTGCGGAGTGGGCCGACAAAGGCGCAGCCCTGCTGGGCCTGAAAAAACTCAACCTCGCCGATGCGCTGGCCTGGCAGCGCGACGCCGCCAAGGCCGGTGCCCCCCTGTCGCGCGAGCCGCTGGCTGGCCTGAAGGCGCAACTGGCCGACCGCGTCAAGACGATCGAAGACCTGCAGCACCGCACCCAGGTGCAACGTGAAGCGGCGGTGCTGATGGCCCAGCGGGTAGAGGTCTTGTCCACCAAGCCCTGGCGCGATGCCCAAGGCGCATGGGACACCTTGCGTGCCGACGTGACCCATTGGCAGGCCGAGGCCGATGCCCTGGCACAAGACAGCAACTGGCCCAGCGTGGATGCCAAATTTCCGCCGCTGCTGGAGGCCTCGCGCGGGCAGTTGCTGGCGGTGTGGGAAGCTTTTCAGGCCGCGCTGGCGCTGGCGGTTGCTGCTGCCGGCGATGCCGCGGCGCCGCTGCCGGCGGTGCCGGTCTGGGCCGACGAGCTGCGCGCAGCGCGCGGCACACCACGCGGCGGAGACGCCGCAGCGGGGGATCATCCCGCGCGTGCGCCCAAGGCAAAAATCGATCCTGCCGTGCTCAAGGAGATGCGCGAAAAATCGACCGCCATCGTGCAGGCTGCGCTGGCCAAACTCGAGCATGAAGTCACAGAGGGCCACGGCAAGTCCACCCCCAAAGTGGCCGCCGAGTTGCGCCAGGCGCTGAAAGACAACATCCGCAACATCGACAACACGCTGGAGGCGGCGGCCCATGCGGCGCTCACGGCTGCGGGCGAACTTGAAGGCTGGCAGCGCTGGCGTGCCGACCAGATCCGTGAAGAACTCGTCGCCAAGGCTGAAGCGCTGGTGGCCAAGCCGCTGGGTGGACGCAAGCAGCAGGAGGCGCTGCGCGCCATGCGCGAACTCTGGAAAACCAGCGACCAGGGCGGCACACCCAACCACGCGATGTGGAAGCGTTTTGACGACGCCTGTAACGAGGCGCACAAGGTGGTCGAGCTCTGGCTGGAGAAAGTCAAGGAGCAAAGCGAAGCCGTGAAGGCCGAGCGCCGTCTGCTGATTGACGAGGTGCTGGCCTGGGCGCAAGCGAATCAGGACAACACCGACTGGAAGCACCAGATCCGCAGCCTCAACGGTTTTGTCGAGAAGTGGACGGCGGCCGGTCATCTGAGCGAAAAGGCTTTTGCCGAGATCCAGCCGCAGTGGAAAGCCGCGATGGATGCCGCCGACGCCGCGCTGCGGACCGCGCGCACCGAGAGCTTGGCACGCCGCCGGGCGATGATTGAAGAAGCGCAGGTGCTGGGCGCAGAGCCGCAACTGCATATTGATGCGGTCAAACAGCTGCAGCAGCGCTGGCAACACGAGGCCCAGGCTGTGCCGATTGAGCGCAAGCAGGAGCAAAAGCTCTGGGATGCCTTCCGCAAGCCGATTGACGATGCTTTCCAGCGCAAGACGGCAGAGCGCGAGAAGGCTGCGTCAGCCCTCGGTGAACATGACCGCCATGTGCTGGAAGCGGCCAAAGCCGTGGAGGCCGCTGCCGCCACCGGCGATGCGCAGAAAATTCACGCCGCCGCGAAAGCGCTGGAGGCGGTGGTTCGCGGTCAGTTGCCAGTAGCCGCTGCGCCGGCCGCAGCTGTGGCTGCTGCACCGCTTGCAGCCACGGGCACGGCCGACGCTGCCCCGGCCTTGGAAGAGAATCAGCCTGCAGCCCAGGAAACACCTGCGCAAGCAGCTACTGAAATGATAGCGTCAGAAGAGGCTGTGGAAGTTGTTCCGGCAGCGGCCGAAGCGGCTGCCGGGCTTGAGCCTGCGCCTGAGACGCCTGCCGCCGAAGAAGCCGCCGCTCCTCCACCGGCACCCAAGCCCGCACCGAAACCGGTGGTGGCCATGCGTGGTGATGACCGCCCGGGCATGCGCAAGGCCGAACCAGCCTCTGCCGGCCGCGGCGGCAAATTTGGCGACCGCAAGGATGCGCGCCCGGGTGGCAAGCCTGGTGGCCCGCGCGCCAGCACCGACAACAAATTTGAACCTTACCGTCCAGAGCGCAGCTTCGAGGGGCGGCCTGATCGCGGCGAGCGTCCGGCCTTTGAAGAGCGTGGCCCACGGCTGGGCGACGCGGCCTTCCGCGCCCAGCGCGAGGCTTTTGAAGCGGCGAATCAGGCGCTGAAAAAGCTGTCCATGCAGGCGCACGGTGAAGTGCTGACGAATTTGCTGGCCGCCTGGGAAAAACGCGATCCGGCGCAATTGCCAGCCGCTCAGGAGCTCGGCAAACAGGTCAGCCCGGCGGTGCGCAGCAGCTGGGTTCAGGCGCTGGCTGCCGCACCTGGCAAAGACGCGTCCGAAGCGCTGCTGCGCCTGGAGATCGCTGCCGAGCTGCCGACGCCGGCCGAGCACATCAGTGCGCGCCGCATGTTGCAGCTGCAGTTGCTGACCAAACGCAACGCGCCTGCGCCGGCAGAGACCTGGGGTGAAGACGCGGCCAAGGTGCTGGCCGCCAGCTTTGATGCCGGCAACGCACGGCGGGTGCAGAACGCGCTGAAGGCTTTGCTCAAGCGCTGATGTCTGGTCGCGAGCGCCGCCCGGAGGGGCGGCTGCTCAGCGCGCGGGCCGCAATGCCGACTTCGGCCGGAACGCCTTGCAGACGGTGTCAATGGTTTCCAGGTAAGGCCCGCCTATCAGGTCTATGCAATAAGGCACAGCTGCAAAAATGCCGGCCACTGCCTGCGAGCCATCGGTATTTTTCAGGCCCTCCAGCGTTTCGGCAATCGCCTTGGGCTGGCCCGGCAGGTTCAGGATCAGGCTCTGGTCGCGGATCACCGCACACTGGCGCGACAAAATCGCGGTCGGCACAAACTTCAGGCTGATCTGGCGCATCTGCTCACCAAACCCCGGCATCTCCTTGTGCGCCACGGCCAATGTGGCTTCCGGGGTCACATCGCGCAGGGCAGGGCCGGTACCACCGGTGGTCAGCACCAGGCAGCAGCCAGCTTGCACCAGCTCGATCAGGGTGGTGCTGATCTGCGCCTGTTCATCGGGAATCAGGCGTTCTGCAAATTCGATCGGGTTCAGCAGGGCGCGGCCCAGCCATTCTTTCAGTGCCGGCAAGCCCTTGTCTTCATAGACGCCGCTGGAGGCGCGGTCGCTGACCGAGACGATGCCTATCCTGACGGCATCGAAGGCGCTGCTCATGACGCCTCCGGCACCAGCGCTTCGCGCACCAGCTGGAAGATTTCGCGGTAGGACTTGCCATGGCGCGGCGCCTCGCCGGGTTTTTCGGGCTTGGCGTCCTTGCGCGCCTGGCGCACCAGCGCGCGCAGTTGCTGCGCGTCGGTATCCGGGTGTTGATTGAGCCAGTCGCCGAGCGCGTCGTCGTTGGCAATCAGCTTGTCGCGCCACTGCTCGGCCAGGTGCAGGGCCAGCGTGAGCTGGGCCGAGCCGTTTTTCTGCTCGTCAATCGCCGCGCGTATCGGTTCGGTGTCCAGCGGCCGCATCAGTTTGCCGATGAACTGCATCTGGCGGCGCTTGCCCTCGAAGTTGGTGATCTTTTTGGCCTGGGCAATCGCGTCTATCAGTTTTTCCGGCAGGTCCAGGCGCGCCATCAGGTCGGCGCGCAGGGTCAGCAGGGCTTCGCCCAAAGCCTGCTTTTCGTCGGCTTCGGCTTTCAGCTGGGTCTTGCTTGGCGGGCCGACTTCTTCGAGCGCGATTTCCTCGGGTTTGACGAAGCGGCCGTGTGACCAGTAGCCCTTGATGGCCTTGGGAGTCTTGTTGTTCATAGCAGTCAGTATCATAGCTACCCATATGACCCCCAAGACCTCCAAAACAGCATCCAGCCCGAAACAATCAGCCCAGCCGCAATCCGGTTTCAGCTACCACCGTGATTTTTTCGAAGAACTGGTGGATAGCGCGCTTGCCCATGCCAAAAAGATTGGCGCCACCGATGCCGCTGCCGAGGCCTCGGAAGGCTGCGGCCTCAGTGTCAGCGTACGCAAGGGCGAACTCGAAAACGTCGAGCGCAACCGCGACAAGTCCCTGGGCATCACGGTGTATGTGGGGCAAAAGCGCGGCAATGCGGCGACCAGCGATTTTTCCAGAGCGGCGATCGAACAAACCGTCAAGGCGGCCTACGACATCGCGCGGTTTACCGCCGAAGACAAGACCTCGGGCCTGCCGGCCGATCGCGACATCGCACGGGTGCACCCGGAACTCGACCTGTTCCACCCCTGGGCGATTGACTCTGAAGGCGCCGCACAACTGGCGTTGCGATGTGAGGCGGCGGCGCTGGGCACCAGCAAACGCATCACCAACAGCGAAGGCGCGGGTGTGTCGGCCCAGCAAAGCCATTTTTTCAGCGCCCACACGCGCGGTTTTCGCGGCGGTTATGCGAGCTCGCGCCACAGCATTTCGGTGGCGCCGATTGCCGGCAAGGGCAGCCAGATGCAGCGTGATGCCTGGTACAGCTCCATGCGCGACGCAACTGAGCTGGCCAGCCCCGAGGTGGTGGGCCGCTACGCCGCCGAGCGCGCACTGGCACGCCTGAACAGCCGCAAGATCAAAACCGTGCAGTGTGCTGTGCTGTTCGAGTCGCCGCTGGCGGCCGGGCTGCTGGGCGGCTTTGTGCAGGCCATCAGCGGTGGCGCGCTGTACCGCAAAAGCACGTTTTTGCTGGGCAGCCTGGGCAAGCCGGCCTTTCCGGCGCACATCGACATCACGGAAGACCCTTTCGTGAAAAAAGGCAAGGGCAGCTCGCCGTTTGACGAAGAAGGTGTCAAGACCCGTGCCCGCACGGTGGTGGACGCCGGTATTGTGCGTGGCTACTTTTTGAGCACCTACTCGGCACGCAAACTGGGCATGCGCACCACCGGCAACGCCGGCGGCTCGCACAACCTGGTGATGAGCAGCCGCCAGACCAAAGCCGGCGACGACCTCGACGCCATGCTCAAAAAGCTCGGTACCGGCCTGTTTGTGACCGAGCTGATGGGGCAGGGCGTGAACTACGTGACTGGTGACTATTCACGCGGTGCATCGGGCTTCTGGGTGGAGAAGGGCCGTATTGCCTTTCCGGTCGAAGAGATCACGATTGCCGGCAACCTCAAGGACATGCTGATGGGCATCCAGGCGGTGGGTGCTGATGTGTACAACTACGGCGCCAAAAGCGTCGGATCAATCCTCATCAACCGGATGAAGGTGGCTGGGTCCTAGCAGAGCGTGGGGCGAGGGGCTCGCGAAAGACGAAAAGCTCTGTGTAACGAAGCCGGCTTTCGCGATCGTGCTGCGCCGACGCTGCTTTCTGCGCCACGCGGACGCTCTGGCGCAGCCCCGCCATCAGACGGGGATCGACCAGCGGCGCCAGGACCGAGGGAGCGGGCTCGATGCCCGCGACCGAGCAGCCTGAAAGCTACTCTCTTTCTTTGCTTCCGGGCTTAGCCCGCGAGAGCAGCCTTGACGGCTGCCGAGACCTGACCCATGTCGGCCTTGCCGGCGAGTCTGGCTTTGACTGCGCCCATGACCTTGCCCATGTCGCCAGGTCCCGAGGCGCCGAGTTCGGCGACGATGGCCCCGACCTCGGCAGCGACTTCTTCAGCGCTCAGGCGGGCCGGCAGGTAGGCCTGCAGCACCAGCAGTTCGGCCGCTTCCTTGTCGGCCAGGTCTTTGCGTTCGGCTTTCTGGAAGGCTTCGATCGAATCCTTGCGCTGCTTGATCAGCTTGTCGACGATAGCGACCACGGCGGCATCGTCGAGCACCACACGCTCATCGACTTCCTTCTGCTTGAGCGCGGCCAGCAGCAAACGGATCGTGCCCAGGCGCTCGCTGTCCTTGGCGCGCATGGCGTTTTTCATGTCTTCGGTGATCTGGTCTTTGAGGGACATGGTGTTTTCCTACGGTAAAAAGTTAAAAAGCCCGCAGAGCGTCCTCGTGCGGGCTTTGGGCCGGAAGGCGTGTACGGTTCAGTACAGCTTCTTGGGCAACTGCATCGAGCGGATGCGCTTGTAGTTGCGCTTGACGGCGGCAGCCTTCTTGCGCTTGCGCTCGGCAGTGGGTTTTTCATAGAACTCGCGGGCGCGCAGGTCTGTCAGCAGGCCGAGTTTTTCGATGGTGCGCTTGAAACGGCGCAGAGCCACGTCGAAGGGCTCATTGTCTTTTACACGAATGGTCGTCATTGATGGGTTGATCCAAAAGGGTACGCCTTTGATGATCTGATCAGGATCAGGCCGGGCGCGGGTTTGCTAGCAAAGCCTTAGATTATAGCGGGATTTCAACGCAAATCCTTGAAACATCGATGGGCGGCGCACCCCAGGCTCAGTTTTTGGCCTCCGCCCCCGAATGGCCGGCCAGAGCCCCGGCGCAGGCATGGGCACTGGCCCAGGCCCACTGGAAGTTGTAACCGCCCAGCCAGCCGGTCACGTCCACCACCTCGCCAATGAAATACAGGCCGGGGTGCTTCGATTCCATGGTCTGGGATGACAAATCCCGCGTGTCAACGCCGCCCAGTGTGACCTCTGCCTTTTTGTAGCCCTCGGTGCCTGTCGGTATCAGTTGCCAGTCCTGCAGACGCTCGGCCAGGGTCGTCAGGGCCTTGTCGGTCGCGTCGCTGACGGGTTTTTGCCAGGCCGGGTCGCGGCTGACCCAGGCGTCGGCCAGGCGGCTGGGGACCAAAGTGGCCAGTTCGTTGGCGATCAGCTTTTTCGAACTGGCCTTGGCGCGCAGCAACAGCGTGGGCAGGTCCACGCCGGGCGCGAGGTTGATACGTACCGGCTGACCTTCGCGCCAGAAGCTGGATATCTGCAGCACCGCCGGGCCGCTCAGGCCGCGGTGGGTGAACAGCAGGTCTTCGGCGAAAACCACGGCCTTTTTGCGCTGTTTCGGCGTGGCGTCAGCTGCCCCGGTCTCTATCAGCACCGGCAGCGCCAGGCCGGAAAGCTGGGCGTAGGGCGCCCAGGACTCGCCGTCAAAGCTCAGCGGCACCAGGCCCGCACGCGGCTCGACCAGGCGCAGGCCGAACTGCTGCGCGATGCGGTAACCAAAATCGGTCGCGCCAATCTTCGGAATCGATAGCCCGCCGGTGGCGATGACCACTTGCGGCGCTTCAATCGACCCGCGATCGCTCTTGATTTGATAGCTGCCTGCGTCCGCCCCGTCTGGGCTGGGGGTGTACTGGATGCCAGACACGCGGCAAGGCTGCCAGCGTGTGACGCCGCCGGCCGCACATTCGGCCAGCAGCATCTGGATGATGTCCTCGGCGGAATGGTCGCAAAACAGCTGGCCTTTGTGTTTTTCGTGGAAAGGGATCTGGTAACGCTGCAGCAGGGCGATGAAATCCTGCGGCGTGTAGCGCGACAGGGCGGAGCGGCAAAAGTGCGGGTTCTCGCCGACGAAGTTGGCCGGCGTGGTGTCACGGTTCGTGAAATTGCAGCGGCCGCCGCCCGAGATGCGGATTTTCTCGGCCACCTTCTCGCTGTGGTCCAGCAGCAGCACCTTCAGGCCGCGCTGGCCCGCGAGGCCGGCGCAAAACAGCCCTGCAGCGCCCGCGCCTATCACCACCACGTCAAACTGTTCAGTCAATGGGGCCTCTGGCCCATGTCGGGTATGCGCAGGCAGCTATAAAAACCATAGTGAACGGGAGGCCGCGCAAGCTCACCCTCTCCAGGTGAAAGGAAACTTCAACTGCCTGATAAACCCGTTCGGCACATAGTCCCCCAGCACGCCGTAACGTTCTGGCCACAACTGGCTGCTTTTGACCGCCGTGCCGAACAGGTGATCGATAAAAGCGAAGTGGGCGGCGTAGTTGCGGTCCAGCGCCTCCTGGTCCTGGCTGTGGTGCCAGTGGTGGAAGTTGGGCGTGACGATGACATGACGCAGCGGCCCCAGGCGCACGCTGACATTGGCATGGTTGAACACGGCCTGGAAGCCGACGATGACGATGTAGGCGTCAATCACCTCCTTGGAAAAACCCAGCACATAAATCGGCGCCAGAACCAGTGTGCGGGTGATCAGCACCTCCACAATGTGCTGGCGTGAGCCGGCCAGCCAGTCCATGCTTTTGACGCTGTGGTGGACCGCATGCAGGCGCCACAACATCGGCACCTGGTGGTAGGCGCGGTGTATCCAGTACTGCGTCAGGTCGGCCACCAGCACAATCAGCAGCACCGCCGCCCAGAAAGGCAGGCCCTGTACCCAGCCGCGAAGGCCGTCATGCGCGGCCCAGCCAAAGAGGCGGTGCACCAGCAGATTGGTGGCCAGCAGCATGAAGCCCACAATCATGTGGTTGACGATGAAGTGGTGGAAGTCGGTCTGCCATTCCGCGCGGAAGACCGCTTGCTCCTTGCGCAGTGCAAACAGCTTTTCAATGAAGATGAAAATCAGCGAGGAGCCCAGCAGGTCCAGGATGAACCAGTCCAGGCCTATGTAGGGCGTGTTGTCGGCAAAGTTGTTGACCGGGACCTTGTGCCCGCCCAGCAGCGCCGTGCCGGCCACCAGCAGAAAAGCAGCGCCAGACAACCAGCGCGAGCGGTTGAAGAGGATATTGACCAGGGACATGCCGCCGGCCAGCACCAGCGCCGCGAACATGAGCATGCGGATGATGTCCACGTCGTAGCTCTGGCGCAACTGGGGCGTGGTCAGGTACTGGGGAAAATGAAAGGCCAGCACGCCGAGAAAACACAGAATGCCCAGGCTCAGCGCAATCACGCCGCTGATCAGGCCGCGGCCCGGGCGCAAGGCACCGTGGCTTTCTGTCAGTTCATTGAGTTTCCCAAGCATGACGCCCTCACCCCGGCTGTTGTTGCACTCCGGGAGTGTAGCCCTGGCGCCTGGGCCGGGGGTTCAGGCGGCCCTGAATTGTGCCGGGCTTTCCCGCGCCGCCGCCACGCCGCTGATCACGTCGCCCACCACGATGACCGACGGGCTGGCCAGGCCGGATGCGCTGATGGCACCGGTCAGCTGGCCCAGCGTGGTGGTGATGTGGCGTTGCGTAGGCAGAGAGGCATTCTGGATCACGGCCACCGGGGTAGAGGCGGGCAGGCCCGTCAGCAATTCGTCCTGGATGCGGCCAGCGCCACTGACCCCCATGTAAATCACCAGGGTCAGTCTGGCCTTGAAGGCGGTGTCGGCCAGCAGCCGCCAGTCGGTGCCTGCGTCGCCCGGTTTGGCGTGGCCGGTGACAAACACCACGCCGTGGGCATGCGCGCGATGTGTCAGCGGCACGCCCAGCGAAGTCACGGCAGCCAGACCGGCGGTGATGCCGTTGATCACGCGTACCTCAATGCCGGCGGCCCGCAGATGCTCGACCTCTTCCCCGCCGCGGCCGAAGATGAAGGGGTCGCCGCCCTTGAGGCGCACTACCTTGTCGCCTTCGCGCACGGCCATGATCATGAGTTTTTCAATAAACGCCTGCGGCGTGGATTTGCAGCCGCCGCGCTTGCCGACGTGGACAATGCGCGCGCCGGGTTGTGCAAAGGCCACAATCTCGTCGCTGACAAGGTCGTCCACCAGCAACACGGTCGCGCTCTGTATGGCCTTGAGCGCCTTGAGCGTCAGCAGCTCCGGGTCGCCCGGGCCCGCGCCCACCAGGGTGCAGTGGCCGTTTGAAGAAGAAGTGTGTTTGCCGCTTGTCATAGTTGGGAACTCAATTGCAAGATATGTTCCACCTGACAGGTGATCGATGCCGGCACGGCGTGGGTGCCCGACATCACGGCGCGGATATAGCTGGCGGTGCTGTCGCTGTCGATGGCCGTCGGCAGATCCGGCACGCTGGCCAGTGTGCCGGGCTGGAATTCCTGCAGCAGCGTGCGCTGGCCGCCAATAAAGGCTTCCATCTGCGGCGTGCGGCGCGCATCGGCCACCACCTCGCCCTCGGTGCCGCGCAGCAGCAGGGCGTTGGCCCCAATCAGCTCGAAGGTCTGGCCCATGGAGATCGCATATTCAGGGTGGGTGTAGCTGCTGACCACCAGCGCCTGGCCGAGGCAGGGGTTCATGATCTTCACCAGGCTGTGGGCGGGGTTGCGCAGGCCAATCGCGCGCCGCACGTCCAGCAGGCGCTTCAGGCCCGGGCAAAGCACCTCCGTCGGGGCAAAAACCACTTCGCCATTTGCTATATTTTTAATAGCTGCTTGCGCATGTATGTCAAGGGCCGCAAGCACATTGGATGTAAAAACCCGGCTGGACTCGGTGGCGGTGCCATGCACCAGGACCGGCAAACCCTCGCGCGCCAGCAGCAGTGCCAGCAGCGGCGTCAGCACCGGCAACTTGCGCGCGCCGTTGTAGCTGGGCAGTACCACGGTGGGTCTGTCACTGGCCGGAAAACGGGACATGCGCTGGTAAGTGGCGTCCAGAAAACCCGCCATTTCCTCGGGCGTTTCGCCCTTGATACGCATGGCCAGGCAAAAGCCGCCAATCTCCAGATCGGTCACGCTGCCGTCCAGCACCTGGCCGAACAGGTCGGCCGCCTGCGCGCGTGTGATCGGCTTGGCGCCGTCCTTGCCACGGCCTATGACCTTGATGTACTGAGCGATGGACATGCGTGATTGTCGGCGAAGGCAGATAAGCTGCCGTTATAAGCTTAAGCGCAGGCGTTCCGGCCTGTGTCAGGCGATGACCTTGATCGGGATCACCGCGCGTTCGCCATCGGCATGGGGTGCCGGCGGCTGCCGTGCTTCGGTGGCGGTCCGGATCAGGCGTTTGATCTCGGGCACGCAGGAGCCGCAGTTGGTGCCGCATTTGAGCTTGTCCTGCAGCAGGCGCAGGCGGTCCTCGTCGCTGGCCAGGTAAGCGGCAGCCCCCGCCGCCTCGCTGATCTCATTCAGGCAGGTTCCGATTTCGGCATCACTCACGCTGAAGCAGCTGCACACCGGCTTGCCGCGTGTTTGCAGCGCCACCGGCGCCTTGCCGCCCGGCAGCAGCAGCAGGCGGCCGTAGGCTTGCGCCGGCAACTCGTCCTGCAGCAAGGTCCTGATCCAGGCCTGGGCGCTGACATCACCGGCCAGCACAAAACCGGCCAGCTCGGCCTGCTCGTCCTTGCGCACCAGCCGCGCCGTGCGGTGCTGGCCCTTCTTTTTGTCCGCGTAACGCAGCGCATCGGCGCCGTCCAGGCCCAGGATGTTTTCGATTTGCGCCAGCAAACCCTCGGGCGGCGCTTCAAAACCGGCGGCGCGAAACAGCAGGCCGCTGCGCTGGCGGCCGGTTTCGCCCAGCGGCACCTCATTGGAAAACGGCACACAAGTGCTGAAGGCAAAACTTGCCATCAGCGGCCTGAGCCGCTCGCGCGCCGCCAGAACCTGCTCATCCGGGAGCCAGGCCATGGCCAGCAGCGACCAGGGCAGTTCAGCCTTGAGAATTTTGACCGCAGCATGTTTGAGCTCGGGCTGTTTCGAGCTCGGGCAGTAGGCGGAAGTGGTCAGCGCGTTGACACCGGCCAGCCGCTCGCCCTTGCTCGACAGGCCGCTCAGGTAGTCGTCGCCCCAGTGCATGGCCATGAAGGCCTGGCTCACTGCCACTTCCGGCGAAGCCTGCAGCGGCACGACGATGGAGCCGCGTTTCGAGGTCACGTGCACCAGGTCGCCGTCCTTGAGCAGGCGCCGCGCCATGTCCTGCGCGTTCATCTGGATGGACGGTTCTGCCACATGGCCAAACAGGCGGCCCAGCGTGCCGGTGCGGCTCATGCCGTGCCACTGATCCCGCAGGCGGCCGGTGGTCAGCGAGAAGGGGTAACGCGACTCCCGCGGCTCCGCCACCGGCTTGTACACGGTGTTGACGAAGCGGGCCTTGCCGTCTTCAGTCGGAAATAGGCCGTCCTCATACAAGCGCACCTTGCCGCTGCTTTCACCTTCCCTGAGTGGCCACTGCTGCGGCGCGGCTTCCAGCATGGCGTAACTCATGCCGGTGATGTCGAGGTCGCGTCCGCGGGTTGATTCGCGGTGTTCGTTCCAGATGCTTTCCACAGCGGCAGTTTCGTCAACTGTGGACCAGGGAAACAGCGTGCTGATTTTCTGCACAGGCAGGAGTTTTTCCAGGCGCTGCGCAAAGGCCACCGCAATCGACCAGTCGTGCCGCGTTTCCGCCGGCGCCGGCACCGCTGGCCGCACGCGGCTGATACGCCGCTCGCTGTTGGTCACGGTGCCGGTTTTTTCGCCCCAGGTGGTGGCCGGCAGCAGCAGGTCGGCGTAGTCGCAGGTTGATGGCGTGGCAAAAGCTTCCTGCACCACCACCAGTTCGGCGCGCTGGAGCGCGCGGCGCACCGTGGCCTGGTCCGGCATCGACTGGGCCGGATTCGTACAGGCTATCCACAAGGCCTTGATCTCGCCATCGGCGGCGGCCTGGAACATTTCCACCGCCGTCTTGCCGGGTTTTTCGGGCACGGAAGGCACGCCCCACAGCGCCGCCACTTCGGCCCGGTGCTGCGGATTCGCGAGGTCGCGGTGGGCACTGAGCAGATTCGCCAGGCCGCCGACCTCGCGCCCGCCCATGGCATTGGGCTGGCCGGTCAGTGAAAACGGCCCCGCGCCGGGTTTGCCAATTTGCGCAGTGGCCAGGTGCAGGTTGATCAGCGCCGCATTTTTGGCGGTGCCGCTGCTCGACTGGTTCAGGCCCTGGCAATACAGGCTCAGTGTTGCGGCGGAAGTGGCAAACAGTTTGGCGGCCGTGAACAGGTCTTCCTTTTTGATGCCACAGGTGTCCGCCACGATGTCCGGTGTGTAGTCGCGCACCGTGGTTTTCAGCGCATCAAAACCGTTGGTGTGCTCGGCGATATAAGCCGGCTGGGTCCAGCCTTCCCACAGCATGATGTGCAGCATGCCGTTGAACAGCGCCACATCGGTGCCGGGCTGTATCGGCAGGTACAGGTCGGCAATGCCTGCGGTGTCGGTGCGGCGCGGGTCACAGAAGATGATTTTCATGGCCGGGTTGGCGGCCCTCGCATCTTCGATGCGGCGGAAAAGAATCGGGTGGGCGTAGGCCGTATTGCTGCCCACAATGAAGATACATTGCGCGTGGTTCACGTCGTCGTAACAACTCGGCGGCGCGTCGGCGCCCAGCGTCTGCTTGTAGCCGGCCACGGCGCTGCTCATGCACAGGCGCGAGTTGGTGTCGACGTTGTTGGTGCCTATCAGGCCCTTGGCGAGTTTGTTGAAGACGTAGTAGTCCTCTGTGAGCAGCTGGCCCGAGATGTAAAAACCCACCGAGTCGGGGCCGTGTTGACGGATGATGTCGGCAAAACCTTCGCTGGCGAAGTCCAGCGCGCTGTCCCAGCTGACCCTTTCTGCCGGGCCGTCCCGGTGCTCGCGCCGCATCGGATGTAACAGGCGGGTTTGCCGCGTGACGATGTTTGACGCGGTCAGGTGCAGCGTTGAGCCCTTGGTGCAGAGCCGGCCGAAGTTGGCCGGATGGTCCGGGTCACCGCGCACACCGGTGATTTCATCGCCCGCAGATTCGATGATCACACCGCAGCCGACGCCGCAATAGGGACAGGTTGATCGCGTTTCAGTCATGGCGGGTTGGATACCGGCTGCGGTGTTTCGTGTTTATCGCAAGGCGATCCGCGGCTACAGCCGCGAGATCGCAGCCGACGCCGCAGTAGGAGCAAGTCGAGCGCGTTTCGCGCATCATCTATTGCCCCTGCTGCGGTGTTTCCTGTTTATCGCAAAGCGGTCCGCGGCTTCAGCCGCGAGATCGCAGTAGGGACAGGTGGATCGGGTTTCCCTGGGCATCACGCGGTGTGCGGGGCCTGCACATCGAAAGTCTGGTCGCCCAGTGCGCCGGTGGAGGCGCAGGGGCCCGCACGCGGCGCTGCCAGATCCAAAGCAAGCGTGGCCAGCTCGGACGGATCGAGCATGACCTGGCCGGCCTCTACCTTGCAGGCGAATGTCGGTGTGCAGCCTTCGTCCGCTCCCTGGGCGCAACCGTCGGCCAGGCCTATGGTCCAGTTGTGCAGCGGGCAGGCCACGCTGGTGCCGAACACAATGCCCTGGGACAGCGGGCCACCCTTGTGCGGGCAACGGTCCAGCAGCGCAAACACCTGGTCCTGCGCGTTGCGAAAGACGGCCACGTCCACCCCTTGCGCCCTGGCCACGCGGCGTGAGCCGAGCACCGGAATGTCTTCGACCCGGCAAATCACAGTCCATTCATTCGTTTTCATGCCGCCTGCCCCGCGCTTTCCAGTTTGGTGAATTGCCGGGTATCGACCGCGGCTTCTTTCAGCTCAAACCACGGGTCGGGCTCGCCATCGAGCGCAAACTGCAGGCGTTCCCACAGCGCCTTGCGGCCTTCGTGGTCTTCCAGAATTTTCTTTTTCACATAGTCCAGCCCAACGCGGTTCACGTAGTGCACGGTGCGCTCCAGGTACCAGCCTTCCTGGCGGTACAGCTCGCAGAAGGCGCCGGTGTATTCGAGCACCTCGGCCGCGGTTTTCAGCTTGGTGAAAAAGTGTGCGACTTCGGTCTTGATGCCGCCGTTGCCGGCGACATACATTTCCCAGCCCGAATCCACGCCTATGATGCCCACGTCCTTGATGCCCGACTCCGCGCAGTTGCGCGGGCAGCCGCTGACCGCAAACTTGACCTTGTGCGGCGCGTACATGCGCCACATCGCGCGCTCCAGGTCCTTGCCCATTTGTGTGCTGTCCTGCGTCCCCATGCGGCACCACTCGCTGCCGACGCAGGTTTTCACCGTGCGCAGCGCCTTGGCATAGGCGTGGCCGGATGGCATGCCTATGTCTTTCCAGACATTGACGAGGTCTTCCTTTTTCACGCCGAGCAAATCGATACGCTGGCCGCCCGTGACCTTGACGGTGGGAATCTTGTACTTGTCTACCGCGTCGGCGATGCGGCGCAGCTCGCTGGCGGTGGTCTCGCCGCCCCACATGCGCGGGATCACGCTGTAGGTGCCGTCTTTCTGGATGTTGGCATGGCTGCGTTCATTGATGTAGCGGCTTTGCGGGTCGTCCTTGGCCTCTTTGGGCCAGGTGCTGATCAGGTAGTAGTTGACGGCTGGCCGGCAACTGGCGCAACCATTGGGCGTTTTCCAGTCCATGAACTTGAACGTATCCGCAATTGTCATCAACCGGTTGTTGCGGATCGCATCCCGCACGGCCTGATGCCCGTGGTCGGTGCAACTGCACATGGCCTTGAGTTTGGGCGTGGCCGAGTAGTCGCCGCCGGCGGTGGCCATCAGGATCTGCTCGACCAGGCCGGTGCAGGAGCCGCAGGAGGCGCTGGCCTTGGTGTGTTTGCGCACCTCGTCGAGTGTGAACAGGCCTTTTTCCTTGATGGCCTTGCAGATCGTGCCCTTGTTGACCCCGTTGCAGCCGCAGACCTCGGCTTCATCCGGCATGCTCGCGGCCTTGCTGTGGCCTTCGTGGCCGGCGTCGCCGATGTTCGATTCGCCAAACATCAGGCGGTCGCGGATGTCGCCCACGCTGCGGCCATCGCGCAGCAGCTTGAAGTAATAGCTGCCATCGACGGTGTCGCCGTACAGGCAGGCGCCAATCAGCTTGTCGTCCTTGATGACCAGCTTTTTATAGACCCCGCCGAAAGGATCGCTCATGACAATTTCTTCCGTGCCTTCGCCGCCGGTGAATTCGCCCGCCGAGAACAGGTCGATGCCGGTGACCTTGAGTTTGGTCGAGGTCAGCGATCCGGTATACCGGCCGATGCCAAATTGCGCGAGATGGTTGGCCGCGACCTTGGCCTGCTCGAACAGCGGCGCCACCAGGCCGTAAGCGATGCCGCGGTGCGCCGCACATTCGCCCACCGAGTAGATGCGCGCGTCGGTCACCGTCTGCATGGTGTCGTTGACGACGATCCCCTTGTTGCAGTGCAGGCGCATTTTTTCGGCCAGCTCGGTGTTGGGGCGTATGCCGACGGCCATCACCACCAGGTCGGTGGGCAGCTCGGTGCCGTCCTTGAATTTGATGGCGCTGACCCGGCCGTCCGGGCCGGCCACCAGCTCCTGGGTTTGCGCGCCCATCAGGAACTTCAGGCCCCGGTCTTCCAGCGACTTCTGCAGCAGCTTGCCGGCCACGCTGTCGAGCTGGCGCTCCATCAGCGTCGGCATGACGTGCACCACGCTGACATCCATGCCGCGCAGCATCAGGCCGTTGGCGGCCTCCAGGCCGAGCAGGCCGCCGCCTATCACCACGGCTTTTTTGTACTTCACCGAGGCGTCAATCATCGCGTTGGTGTCGGCTATGTCGCGGTAGGCGATCACGCCCTGCAGGTCCTTGCCGGGGATGGGCAGGATGAAGGGATTGGAGCCGGTGCACATCAGCAGGCGGTCGTATTCTTCTTCGGTGCCGTCTTCGGCCCGCACGATGCGTTTGATGCGGTCCACCTCGACCACCTTCTTGCCTGCGTGCAGCGTGATGTGGTTGTCCTTGTACCAGTCCCAGCTGTTGAGCACGATCTCGTCCAGCGTCTGTTCGCCGGCCAGCACCGGGCTCAGCAGGATGCGGTTGTAGTTGGGGTGCGGCTCAGCGCCAAAGACGGTGATGTCGTACAGCTCGGGCGCGACCTTGAGCAATTCCTCGATGGTGCGCACGCCGGCCATGCCGTTGCCGACCATCACAAGTTTTGATTTTTTCATGCGCTCACTCCAGATTGATTCAGGGGGGTCTTCGCAAGCGCCATGCCACGGCGGCGGGTCGCGCTGGCGGGCTCAAGCGGGCAAAACGGCAGGGCAACGGCGCGCAGACGCGACCGGGCGGTCAGGCCGGGACTGGTGTACAGGCCGGCATGCCGGCGCTGGAAATATGAGGTTGGAACCATGATGCTCTCTCCTGTTGAACAGGGAACCAGCCGTCTGGCCAGTGTGAGGCACACCATTACGCACGTCGTTATGCGCAGAACCCGCAGTGCTTTCGCTAAGGTTGGGCGCTCCGTTACGCCCGCGAATGACTACGCAAAACTTGTGCCATATCATGGTGCAGGCCTGTGGGTGTTATCGTCCCGGCCTCGCGCATGGCGCGCGACTTGCGTCCCCTGCAGGCAGTTTCCCCTCTCAAAACCTGATTGTTATGACGACCGCACTGGTAAATCTGAATGGCCCCGATGGCCCGCATCTGCTGACGGCCGACCTGGAAGCGGTGGGCATCCAGGTGCTGGGAACCGTGCGCGGATGCAGCAAACTGGTGCAGGAGGTTTTGCGGCAGCAGCCCGATGTGGTGATCTGCGACTGCCCGGTTCCTGCCGAAGATTTTTTCAGGGCGCTGCAGATCGTCGGCGACACCTCGCCCCGGCCTCTGATTGTGTTCACCACCGACACGGACGCCGGCAGGATAACCCGCGCCACCGGGGCCGGCATCCACGCCTATGTGGTCAATGGTTACGGCCAGCAGCGTTTGCGGCCACTGGTGCACCTGGCGCAGGCGCGCTTCAGCCGCGAGCAGGCCCTGCGCGAAGAGATGCGCGACATCGCCAGCCGGCTCGAGGAGCGCAAGGTGGTGGACCGTGCCAAGGGCATCCTGATGCGCGCGCGCGAGGTGTCCGATGACGATGCCTTCAAGATGCTGCGGACCGCGTCCATGCACAGCAACCAGCGCCTGGGCCAGGTGTCTGAGCACATCATTCATTCCGCGCGTTTTGCCGAAGACGTGAACCGGTCCGGCCAATTGCGCATGTTGTCCCAGCGCCTGGTCAAGCTGGCGCTGTTGCAACTGGCTGGCGTGCATGCGGCACAGGTGCAGGGACAGCTGGCCGACTCGGTCACGCGAATTGACGCCAACCTGGCGGGCCTCGGGAAAAACCTGTCACAACCCACGTTTGGCGACTTGCTGGAACAGGTCCAGCGCACATGGTCACAGCTCAAGCCCCTGCTGCAGGGCGCGCCCGCAACGGAGCGCATGCTGCAGCTCGATCAGCTGGCAGGGCAGCTGTTGCAGGACGCCGAACGCCTGACCGGCAGCCTGGAAAACGCCGGCGCCATGCCGCCGCTGCAGGTGCTCAATCTGGCCGGGCGTCAGCGCATGCTGAGCCAGCGTTTTGCCAAGTACGCGCTGGCCGGCATGCTGGGCGCGCAGGCCGGCATCGCACCGGATGCCCAGGGCCTGGATCAGTCCCGGGCTGCTTTTGAGGAGGCTCTGGCTTACCTCAATACCATTCCGCTGAGCAGCAGGGAAATCCGCAGCCTGCTGGAAGCCGCTGCCGTCAGCTGGGCGCAGATGCTGGCCGCCAGCGCGCCGGGTGCCAGCGCCCAGGCGCCCGATCTGGAGCGTGTGGCCAGCGCCAGTGAGGATTTGCTCGATGTCTTTGACAACTTGTCGGCGCATTACGGGCGCAGCATGCAGATGCTGGTGGGGTGATCAGATGTCCGCCTCCGAGCGGCTTTGTTGCGACGCACCAAATTTGGGCGCAAAACTTGCTTGCTTTGGTGCATGGCATTTGACATAGACATCGGTTTTGCAAGCCTCGCAGGCCGCAAGGAGGTCAACGAGGACTTTTGCGCGGCCATGCTGCCGGAGCCCGGCCAGCAGGGCATGGGGTCCATCGTGGCGATTGCGGACGGCGTCAGCACCGGCGGCATGGGCAAGGAGGCCGCACAAACCACCGTGACCAGCCTGGTGCGCGACTATTACGGCACGCCTGAAACCTGGGACACCACGGTGGCGCTGGACCGCATCATAGGCGCGCAGAACGCCTGGCTCGCAGGCTTGAACCGGCGCCGCCATCCGCTGATCGGGCTCACCACACTCACGGCACTGGTGTTGCGCGGCCAGTCTTACGCCCTCGCCCATGTGGGCGACACCCGTGCCTACCTGCTGCGCGAAGGCCGCCTCACGCAGCTCACCACTGACCATGTGATGGACCACCCGGATCTGCGGCATCAGCTGCTGCGCTGCGTCGGTGCAGAAGACCGGCTGGTGATGGACTACACCCAGGGCGACCTGCAGGTCGGCGATGTGTTTGTGTTGCTGTCCGACGGCGTGCACAACGTAATGACGGACAAAAAGCTCCAGGACCTGGCCGGGGCGGACCTGCAGAGCCAGGCCGAGGGCCAGGCGCAGCGCCTCAGCCGCCAGCTGGTGGATGCGGCCCTGGCAGCCGGTACGCAGGACAATGCGACGGCCCTGGTCGTGCGCGTGCTCGGTTTGCTGGATGCCACCCTGGACGATGAGAACCGCCGCGCACTGGCGCTTCCGGTTCCCGCCAGACTCAAGGTGGGCGACAGCCTGGACGGACTGACCATCACGGCGCCGGTGGCCGACAACGGCATCAACGTGCTGTACCAGGCAAGGTATACAGCCCCCGCGCTGGCTGCTGAGCCTGCCGCGCTGTCACCAGCCCCCGGCAAGCTGTACGCCATCAAAACCCTGCACCCGGCGCGCGCGCATGACCCGCAGGAACGCGCCATGCTGGCGCACGAAGCCTGGCTGGCCAGGCGCATGCGCTCGTCGCGGGTGGCTGGCCATCTGGTCCAGATCCATGACCGTTTGCCGGGCGGCGGCGAGCTCGGCGCTTTTTACCTGCTGTACGACTGGCACGCCGGTGAAACCCTGCAGCAGATGCTGGACCGCCAGCACCGGTTTGGCCTGCCGCAGGCGCTGTCGCTGGCCACGCAGGCCGCCACCGCGCTGGGTTTGCTGCATCGCCAGCATGTGGTGCACCGTGACATCAAGCCGGCCAATCTGCACCAGGGCGAAGATGGCGTGTTGCGCGTGCTGGACCTGGGGGTGGCGCTGACCGGGCGCGAGCCCGAGGCCATGCGCCAATTACACGCCGGCACACCGAGTTACATCAACCCGGAGCAATGGGGGTTCAGCAGCCGGGCAGCGGCGGTGGGCAAGGAGGGGCCGGAAGAAATGGCCGACGCGCAGAGCGACCTGTTTGCGCTGGGCGTCACCCTGTACCAGTTGCTCACCGGCAAACTGCCCTATGGCGAGGTGCTGCCCTACCAGGCGGGGCGTTATTACCGCGACCCCACGCCGCCCAGCCGGCACAACCCCGAGGTGCCGATCTGGCTTGACCATGTGCTGCTCAAGGCCGTGGCGCGCGACAAGCGCCAGCGTTTCGAGACGGCGGAAGAGCTGCTGCTGGCCATCGAACGCGGTGCCTCGCGGCAGCTGACGGCACTTCCTGCAACACCGCTGATCCAGCGTGACCCGGTGGCGCTGTGGAAGATCGCCCTGGCGCTGTCGGTCCTGCTCAATGCTTTGCTCGTGTACTGGCTGCTGTTCTTGCCGCGGTAAAGGGCTGGCCACCGGCGCGTTGCAAACCGGATCAGCCCCACATTGAAGGCGTTTTCAGGGTTTTGTCCTTTCCGGACGGGCGCAAACAGCTATTGATTTGATAGCGAATACCCTAGAGGGAAAGCCCGAGCAATTCGGCAGCGTCCATGGCGCTGCTGCGACCGGCCAGGGCAAAACGCTTGCGGCGGCCGGTCTGGACCGCGCCGGCCACCTCGCGCAACAGGCTGGTGCTGGCGGCAATTTTCCAGCCGGCCTGGTGCGCCTGTTTTTGCAGCAGCAAACAGGCGCTGACGGTGTCTCCCACCGGCAGGATCTGGGACTTGCGGCGCAGCGGGTCTTCCAGCCTGGCCAGGGTCACCGCGCCGCTGTTCAGGCCGACGCTGACCTCAAAGCGCGACAGCGTGCGCCCGGGGAAATGGCTGACCAGAAAGCCCTGTACGCGCTGCGCCGCATCGATCAAACCGAGTGCGGCCCGGGTCGCCCGCAGGCTGCAATTGACGGTTTCCGTGTCGGTGCTGTCCACAAACACGGCCAGCAGGCCTTCGCCGACAAACTGCATGTGGTAGGCGCCAAAAAGATACACCGTGTCGCCGGCGTTGTTGTAGAACTGCCGCACCACCGTGCTCAGCTCGGTGCTGCTGAGTTTTTCGGTCAGGGCGGAAAAATTGACCACGTCCACAAACAACACCGCCGCATTGGAGAATTTGCAGTCCTCCACCGCCGATTCGGCGGTTGGCCATTTGTCACTGAGCTCGGCCAGAAGTTTTTCCTCGTACAGGCGGCTCAGCTGTTTCTTCTGGCTGTCCAGGGCCGCAGCAATCGCCGTGTCGGTGGCCTTGGCCTGCGCCGACTGGCGCATCAACTGCTTGTTGAGCTGGGCGGCGGCGGCTTCGCGCAATTCGTCAAAATCAATCGGTTTGGTCAGGTAGTCATCGGCACCTATGGTCATGCCGCTGCGCACATGCTCGCGCTCCTGCAGCGAGGTCAGCAGGATCACAGGTGTGCCCTGGATGGCCGGGTCGGCACGCAGCGCAGCCAGCATGGCAAAGCCGTCCATCTGCGGCATGTTGACATCGCTGACCACCAGATCAGGCCGGTAGTCGCGCACCATGGCCAGCCCCGAGGCGCCATTGTCAGCCTCCATCACCTCGTAGCCCTCAAAGCGCAAGGCTGCGGCAATCAGTTCCCGGATGGTCTCGTCATCATCGATTGCCACAACCAGGGCCATTGCTTTTTCCAGGTGAAAGATAAATCGGCAGGTTGGGAGCTTACCAGCGCTTCTACCTGGTCCTGCAAGAGCTTTGCCAAAGCCTGGTTTGGCGACGACGCAGGAGAAGCTCCGGCATGAATTTGCTGACCCATGGACAGCTGCTTGTGAGCACTGTAGGGGGTGAAAGGCAAAAAAGAGTAACAATTTGCCTCGCGGCGGCTTGGCATCCACACTTCGCCTCGCTCCTGGGCGCTACGCGCCCTCCCACCTTTTTAGTTCCGGCCCGCTTCGCTTGACGTGGCCTGAGTAAAGCTAGCCTGCACTGAAACGCCCCGCGATCGGGCCCTTTTAGTTTCGGCCCCGCTACGCTTAACTTTTCTGCGAAACGTTAGCCTGCACTGAAAAGGTGGGCAAAAGTGCGATGCACTTTTTTCGCTTCGCTCCTAGGCGCTACGCGCCCTCCCACCTTTCTCAGCCCAGGTTCTGGTCCAGCGGATCTGCATGACCCTGAGCATCACCAGCATGCCAAGCGACAGTGCCGCAAAGAAAAAGAAGCCCCACATGTAGGTACCGGCATATTGTTTGGACACCCCCATGGCATTGGGGACCAGACCGCCGCCGAGTGCGCCAATTTCGCCGATCATGGAGCCGGCCACCGCCGTGGCCAGCGGCCAGCGCAGCGGCACGAGCTGGAACAGCGCGCCGTTGCCCGCACCTAGCGCGGCAAAACACAGCATCACCAGCAGCGTGGTGGCCACCAGCGAGCTGCCGGCCAGCCCGCACAACACCAGGGTGGCGGCGATGGTGAGCAACACCACGCTCAGTGTGTTCACGCCGCCCCAGCGGTCGGAGATCCAGCCGCCGAAAATCCGAAGGGCTGCGCCCATGAAGGCGGCCAGCATGGACAGCTGGCCGGCTTGCACCTTGCTCACGCCAAACTGGTCGTAGTAGTAGGAGGGCAGAAAGGTCGCCAGCCCTATGAAGCCGCCAAAGGTCACCGCGTAAATCAGGCTGAAGGCCCAGCCGTCCTTCTCGAACAGGCAGGCCACATGCTCGCGCAGCGTGGCGTGGCTGTCCACATCTTCGGGTTCTTTCGCGAAAAGAATCATGGCGATCAGCGGCAGCAGCATGGCGATTGCGGCGATGCCATAAACGCTTTGCCAGCCGAAACGCTGCGCCAGCGCCGGCGCCACCAGAACCGACACAGCGGTGCCGACGTTGCCAGCGCCCACCAGGCCCATGGCCAGGCCTTTGTAACGGGCCGGGAAGGAGCCGGAGCCCAGACTCAGCGCCACGCCAAAACTGGCGCCAGCGATGCCGAGCAGCACCCCCATGGCCAGCAGGCTGCCGTAGGAGTCGACCAGGAAGTAGCCGAACAGCAGCGCCACCATGATCAGGCCCATTTCGACCAGGGTGGCGTTTTTCCGGCCTATGTACTGGGCCAGCACCCCGAGTGGAAAGCGCATCAGTGCGCCCGCAAAAATCGGGACCGACAACATCACCCCTTTTTCGGTGGGCGACAGGTTGTAGGTTTCCGATATGAAAGGGGCCATGGCCCCGTTCATGACCCAGATACAGCAGGAAAACGCGAAATAGAAAAACGCAGCGCCCAATGTAGGCGCATGGCCGGCTTTCAGAAAATGACGGAACCCTGCCATGGTGCAAGCTCTTTCTGTGAAGGTGGAGAACTTGCGGACAAGTTCTAATTCACAGAATCAGTGCGAGAAACGTGCCAACTTGGGGCGCAGAAAATGCACTCTGACGGCGCAATACCGGAGGACTTTGTGCTTCTTTTGGTGCGCCGCACAAATTACGGGCATTTTCCGGCACTCAGTGCTTGCGCTCCATGTCGACACACACCATGGCGGCGTAGTGGCTCCAGCGCAGGGTGATCACATACGGACGGGTGCGTACCCTGGCCTTGATGCCCTGTGCGCCCTGGAGTTTGATGGGGACCGAAATCTGCAACTCGGGCCCCAGCGCCTTGCGCGCGTTGCCTGCCAGCGTGTTGGCAATTTCACCGACGGCGTCGAGCAGGTTGCTGTCACCCAGATCGGTCTCATGCTGCAGCAGCAGAATTTCGCGCACCAGCTTGCCCGGCATGGAAACGACGATATGGCCATTGTGGCTGCCGGCAAAGGTGACGATGCCGTTGAACTCAAAGCCCTCGATGTCACCCGTGCCCAGAAAGGCAGAGGTGATCACCGGTTCTTGCCGCGTGGTGACTTTCAGGTAATGTCTGATCGAATCGACAAACAGCTTCAGATCGGTGTCGGTGAGTGTGGCCACGGCGGATTCCTAGTAGGCTGAATCAGTGAAGTCGCTGGCAAGCGGCTGCCCAGCGGTGTGCCAGGCAAGGCGCAAAGCACAGGCGGGCCCGCAGGCCCGGCGCGCATTTGCAACGCCGGATGGCGCGGCGAGGGGCGGTCGAGTGACAGTGAATTTCATTGATTCGGCCTGCTAGTGACTGGCTTCTGCAACGTCGAGCAGCGCGATCTGCAGCTCTTCGTCGGTGAAGGGTTTGGCCACAAAACCGCGCGCCCCGAGTTTGAGCGCCTGGATCGCGGTAGATTTGTCGCTGAGGGCGCTGACCACGAGGATGTTGATCTTCGGGTCGATTTTGAGCAGCTCGGCAATGCATTCAATCCCGTCCATCTCGGGCATGGTCAGGTCCATGGTCACCACGTCCGGACGTGTGGCCCGTGCCAGGCGTATTGCTTCACGGCCATTCCTGGCCAGGCCTGCCAGTACGATGCCCTTGAGGCCACCGGTTTGCACCACACGCGAGATGCGGGTGCGGATCATGTTGGAGTCGTCAACAATCATCAGACGCATGGGGATCTCCGTTTCATGAGGTGGCGAGCGTGGGGGCCATATGCTTCAAACAAAGCAGATCCTGAACTCTGTGTGTTGCCCCGGGATACTGGCCAGCAGCAGTCGCGCGCCCAGCTTCTGCACATTGGCCTGCACCAGATCCAGACCGACACCGCGACCGGCATGCGGCGATGTGGCGACGGCGGTGGAAAAACCGGGCTTGAAGATGTGCGCAACGATTTGTTTGTCGCTGAAACCCAGCAGCTGCTCGGCGCTGTACCAGCCCAGGTCCAGCAGGCGGCGACGGACCTGGGCAGCGTTCAGCCCGGCACCGTCATCGCGCACACTGAGTTGCCACTGACCGCTTTCGTCGCGTGTGAGGTTGACCGCCACCTGGCCCTCGGGCGGTTTGCTCGCAGTCAGCCGCGCGGGGGCAGCTTCCACGCCGTGCACCACGGCGTTGCGCACCAGCTGGATGGCAATTTCCCGGATCAGGTCCATTTTCCCGGCCGGCAGGTCCATGGCGCTGCCCATGCGTACGGTCGCGTTGACGGGTTTGCCGCAGTCCATGCCGACATCGGTGGCCAACTGGGTCAAACTGGCGTTCAGCGCCTGTGGCGCGGCATCGGTCAGCGCCGGATCGCCGGCTCTTTTGCGGCTCATGGCCTTGAACGCGGCGACTTTGGACAGCAGGTCTTCCAGAGGCAAGGGCAGTGCCAGCAAGGCGTCGCCGGTAGCGGCACCGCTGTCCTTGAGTTTTTGCAGCTCGTTTTCGAACTGGTGCGCCAGCGAAGCCAGGATCTCCAGGCCCAGCGAAGCCGCGTCGCCCTTGATGGCGTGGATGCGGCGGTAGGCGCCGTCAACGGCTTTGAGAACCTGCGTTTCGGTGGCGGCCGAGGACGTGCTGCGCAGCAGGTCGTTGACTTCCAGCAGCGAGGCCTCTGCGCGTTCGACAAAGCCGCGCATCATTGCCGGGTCGGTCTCAAAGGCCTTGAGCATCATTGACAGTTCTTTTTGCGAGCGCTGGCGTTCCCCGGTCAGCCGCGCCTGCAGCTCCACTTTCTGGCTGATGTCCTGCACCGTGACCAGCAGATGGCGCACGGCACTGCCTTCGTGCACGCGGTTGAAGTGGAAGGACAGGTAGCGCGGGGTTTCCTGGCCCAGCCGGTTTTTGACCGTCAGTTCCACTTCGGCGAGCGGGTTGATGCCCTGCACCAGCTGCTCCTTGACATGGGGTGAAAACAGCAGCTCGACATAGTCGCGCGCATCGGTCAGTGCCTTTTCGGACACCAGGGTGGCCAGCACCTCAAAAAAGTTTTGTCCGGGAACCAGTGTTTTGCCGAACAGCTCGTGCGCCGAGCGCGACAGCTGCATGCCCAGCCGGTGTTCCGGTGTCAGCAGGAACAGGCCTTCACGCACGCTGGTGAGAATCTCGCGGTTTTCCTCCGTGGCGGCCTCGATGGCGGCATCCGAGGTGTTCAGGCGGCGCAGGAACTTGAACAGGATGAACGCGAAATTGAGCAGTGCCAGCACAATGCCTATGGTCTGCACGCGGCGCAGCGCGGTGGCACGGTCAGACGCCACGGCTTCCAGCGCAGTGGTCAGCTCGTTCATCAGCCCCAGCAGCTTCAGGTTGTTGGCTTTGGCATAGTCCACCGCATCCTGCAGCTGCGCCGCAGAGGCGGTGTCGCTCAATACCGGTTGCAGCTTGAGCTGGTAAGGCGTCCAGATGTCCTGCGCTTTTTTCAGGATGTCCAGCGCCTTGTCGCCTTCGGCGGCTTTCAGGAAGACGGGTTTTCCGTCGCCGCCAGGCAGGGTGGCACCACCCTGGAAACCCTTGAGCGATGTATCGAACAGCTTGACTGCAGCCTTGAGTTCATCGAGGTCCTTGTCAACCGGCAGGCCCTGGCTGCGCGCTGCGTTCACTGCCAGCAGGGACTTGGCGGTGCGTTGCGACAACATGCGCTGGCGGCCCGAGAGGTTGACACCCAACGCATCTTCTGCAATCTGGAACGAGGTGTAGAAGTTCAGGACCAGAACGCCGAGGTCAAACAGCAGGAACAGCGCCACCGCAATGATGATGTCGCGGTACTTTCCGAAAGAGGTGAAGCGGCTCCTGGGGGGCGAAGCCCTGCGCCGCGCGGTGGTTCTGGATGATGCGGCCACCAGGGTGTCGGTAGCAGGCAAGGCAGCGTACATGGCAGTCCTCCTGTGGATGTTGTTTTTTCGGACAGGCGTGTTGGCTCCCGCCTGCGCCGCGTATCACTTGATCTGGTATTGACCGGCCTGCAGCCGGCGCAGGCTTGACTGCGGGCTCAGGCGCTCAGTTTTTCCACATGGCCCTGGCGGGTGTAGAGAAAATCGATCACGGCTTTGCGGTAACCGAGGTAGCGGATGTCCTCGGCCAGCGCCACCCGCGAGCGTGGCCTCGGCAGATCGACCTGCAAGACCTCGCCGATGGTGGCCGAAGGCCCATTGGTCATCATGACAATCCGGTCTGACAGCAGCACCGCCTCGTCCACGTCGTGCGTGACCATGACCACCGTGCTCTGCGTGGTTGCGACGATCTGCAGCAGTTCGTCCTGCAGCTTGGCCCGGGTCAACGCGTCGAGCGCACCGAAAGGTTCGTCGAGCAGCAGCACCTTGGGTTCCATGCACAGCGCGCGGGCAATGCCGACCCGCTGCTTCATGCCGCCTGAAATTTCGCCGGGGCGCTTTTGCGCCGCCGGGGTCAATCCGACCATGGCGAGGGCCGCTTCGGTACGGGCCTTGAGCTGCGTCCGGGTCTCGGTGGCGCCGAAAACGCGCTCGACCGCGAGATAGACGTTTTCGTGGCAGGTCAGCCAGGGCAGCAGCGAATGGTTCTGGAACACCACGGCGCGCTCCGGCCCGGGACCGGCGATTTCACGGTTGGCGCAGAGCAGGGCGCCCTGGGTCGGCGTCGTCAGGCCGGCGATCAGGTTGAGCAGCGTGGACTTGCCGCAGCCAGAGTGACCAATCAGCGTCACGAACTCTCCCCTGGCCACCGTCAGGTTGATGTTCTTCAATGCGCAGAACGGCCCCTTGCTGGTCTTGAAGGTTTGCTCGACGCCCTGGATTTCGATGTATTTGGTGGTGAAAGATTCGCTCATGTCGTACTCCTTGGCGGGTGAAACCTAATTTTTGACTTCTTCAAAAGTGAAAGCAGTCGCCAGCTTGATCAGTGCGAACTCCAGCACCAGACCCACGATGCCGATCACAAAAATCGCAATGATGATGTTCTTGACATTGAGGTTGTTCCACTCGTCCCAGACCCAGAAGCCGATACCGACGCCACCGGTCAGCATCTCGGCCGCCACGATCACCAGCCAGGCGGTGCCGACGGCCAGGCGCACGCCGGTCAGCATGTAGGGCAGCACGGCGGGCAGGAGGATCTTGGTGAAAATCTTCCACTCGCTGAGGTTGAGCACGCGCGCCACGTTCATGTAGTCTTGCGGCACACGCTGCACGCCGACCGCGGTGTTGATGATCATGGGCCAGATCGAGCAGATGAAGATGGTCCAGATGGCCGCCGGGTTGGCGCCCTTGAACACCAGCAGGCCGATAGGCAACCAGGCCAGCGGCGACACCGGCCGCAGCAGGCTGATCAGCGGGTTGAACATGCGGCTGAGGAAGGTGAAGCGCCCGATCATGAAGCCGGCAGGAATGCCGACAGCCGCCGCCATGCCGAAGCCGATGGCCACGCGCTGCAGCGAGGAAAGCACGTTCCAGCCCACGCCCTGGTCGTTCGGCCCCTTGCTGTAAAACGGGTCGCTGAAGACGTCCAGCGCCTGGCGAAAGGTCTCGGCCGGCGATGGAATGCTTTTGCCCGTGGACACGGACACCAACTCCCACAGGCCGATGAGCAAACCCAGCCCGAGCAGCGGCGGCAGCACCGCCATCCACACGCTGCGCCAGTCAAAAGGCACTTTTACCGGGGCAGGCTGGCTTGCCGGTTCGGGCTCCTTGTTGGTGATGGGCGTTGCGGTAGCTGCGCCGTTAGCCAGGGTATGGCTGGGGGGCCTGACGGCGCCCGGAGCCTGTGCCGTCGAGGCGACGGGCACTTCGTCGAAGGGGGTGTGAAAAACAGCGCTGACCATGGTGTGTTTCCCTTCTTCAGACTTTGATCTTGAAGCCGTCGGCGTATTTCTTCGGGTCCTTGCCGTCCCAGACCACACCGTCGATCATCTTGCTGGTGCGCATCACGTCTTTGGGCACCGGCGTTTTGCTGGCCGCAGCAGCGTCCTTGTAGATGTCGACCTGGTTGACCTGCTTGGCAATGCCGAGGTAGTCCGGGTGGTCCTTGATCAGGCCCCAGCGCTTGTGCTGGGTCAGGAACCACATGCCATCGGACAGGTAGGGGAAGGTGGCCGCGCCGTCGTTGTAGAACTTCATGTGGTTCGGGTCGTCCCAGGTCTTGCCCAGGCCGTTCTGGTAGCGGCCCAGGATGCGCTGGTTGATGGCGTCCACACTGGTGTTGACGTAGCTCTTGTCGGCCACCGTTTCGGCCATCTTCATCTTGTTCTGCAAGCCGGAGTCAATCCAGCGGCCCGCTTCCAGGATGGCGGCCGTGACGGCACGCGCGGTGTTGGGGTACTTCTTGACGAACTCGGCCGTGGTGCCCAGGGTCTTTTCCGGATGGTCTTTCCAGATGTCCTGGGTGGTCACGGCCGTGATGCCGATGCCGTCCATGATGGCGCGGTGGCCCCAGGGTTCACCCACGCAGAAGCCGTCCATGTTGCCCACGCGCATGTTGGCCACCATCTGCGGAGGCGGCACCACGATGGCGCGCGCGTCCTTGAACGGGTTGATGCCGGCGCTGGCCAGCCAGTAATACAGCCACATCGCGTGGGTGCCGGTGGGGAAGGTCTGCGCAAAGGTGTATTCGCGCTTTTCAGTGGCCATCAGCTTGGCCAGCGAGGCGGCGTCCACGGCGCCCTTGTCGGCGATTTTCTTGGACAGCGTGATGGCCTGGCCGTTGTTGTTCAGGCTCATCAGTACGGCCATGTCTTTCTTGGGGCCTGCCGTGCCCATGTGCACGCCATAGATCAGGCCGTACAGCACGTGCGCAAAGTCGAGTTCGCCGTTGACGAGCTTGTCGCGCACGCCGGCCCAGCTGGCTTCCTTGGTCGGGATGATCTTGACGCCGTATTTCTTGTCGATGCCCAGCACCGAGGCCATGACCACGGAGGCGCAGTCGGTCAGCGGGATGAAACCGATCTTGACCTCCTTCTTCTCCGGCGCGTCCGAGCCCTGGGCATATACGACAGCACGCAAGGCCGGGCTGATGCCGGTGGCACCTATGGCTGCGGCCTGCAAAACAGTGCGGCGTGTCAGCGAAGATTTCAGCAGTTCGGTCATGGTCGGGACTCCAGAAGTGAAAATGAAAAAACAGAAAGCGAAAAACAAAAAAGGCGCTCGACCCGGGCAAACACAAAAAATGTGACTGCGGGGTGCGAACGCCTTTGTTCATGGAGACAGTCCTCTTCGCCGTTGAAGCGGACTACCTGATGCCTACATCCGAGCAAAACCTGTGCCAGCCCCGCTTTTTATCCGGCCCGGCTTGGGCTTGATGATCCAATCAGCCTGCAGCCCTTTACTGGTGTGCGCAGGCAGCTATCGAAGTTGTAGCATCTGAGGGGAGGGACGGAGCGAGGGGGCGGGCTTTGGGGTTCCGCACTGTATTTGTGCGCTGCACCATTTCGGCGTGATGCGGGTTGTTTCAACCCAGCAAGTCGGCGGCGTCCAGCATGCGCTGGGCGACCTCACCGAGGCGCAAGCCCTTGTCCATCGCGGCCTTGCGCAGCTTGTCGTAGGCCGCTTTTTCGCTGAGGTTCTGCCTTTGCATCAGCAGGCCTTTGGCGCGGTCTATGATTTTGCGGTCCTGCAGCTCGGTCCTGACGTCGGCAAGCTCGCGCCGCAGGCCCTGCTCATGCTCGAAGCGCGCCATCGCCACATCGAGGATGGGGCGTATGCGTTCGGGCGACAAACCAGCCACGATGTAAGCGGACACACCGGCTGCAACCGCATCCTTGACATGGCTGGTGTCGTTGTCGTTGGTGAACAGCACAATCGGCCGCCGCGCGTCGCGGGTGGCCATCACCACATGCTCGAGCGAATCGCGTGCTTCGCTTTCAGCGTCCACGATGATCATGTCGGGTTGCAACTGCGCCAGGCGCTCGTACAGAAAGGTGTCCGCGGGCAGCACAGCGACGACGTTGTAGCCGTTTTCCAGCAGGCCTATGCGCAATTGCCGGGAGCGTTCGGCCTGGGCCCGGGCATGGCTGTCCGTGGCTATGCCCTCCAGCAGATCCGGAGCAATGATGACCAGGCGCAGGGACTGGGAAGGGGTCATGCCTGTCAAGCTGCAAGATTTGAGCCAAACCTTACACTTGGGCCATGATTGTTTTGGGATTTGAGTCCAGTTGTGACGAAACCGGTGTGGCGCTGGTGGATGCCTCTGGCGCAGCTGTGCCGCGCCTGCTTTCACAGGCTTTGCACAGCCAGATTGCCATGCACCAGGCTTATGGCGGCGTGGTGCCGGAACTGGCCAGCCGTGACCACATCCGCCGCGTCCTGCCATTGACCGAACAGGTGCTGGCTGATGCCGGGCGCACATTGAAGGATGTGGATGTGGTGGCCTTCACGCGCGGGCCTGGTCTTGCCGGGGCCCTGCTGGTGGGCGCCGGTGTGGCATGTGCGCTGGCCGCGGCGCTGGGAAAGCCGGTGCTGGGTGTGCACCATCTGGAGGGGCATCTGCTGTCGCCATTTCTGAGCCAGGATCCACCCGAATTTGCGTTTGTCGCGCTGCTGGTCTCGGGCGGCCATACCCAGCTGATGCGCGTGGACCGTGTCGGCAGTTACGAGGTGCTGGGCGAGACCATTGATGACGCCGCCGGCGAAGCCTTCGACAAGTCGGCCAAGTTGCTCGGTCTGCCTTACCCCGGTGGGCCGCATCTGGCCAGGCTGGCTCTGGGGGGTGACGCCCAGGCCTTCAAGTTGCCCCGGCCCCTGCTGCACAGTGGCGATCTGGATTTTTCCTTTTCCGGGCTGAAAACGGCGGTGCTGACCCAGGCCCGAAAGCTAGGCGAACCCATGGGTGAGCAGGCGCGGGCTGATCTGGCGGCTTCGACCCAGGCGGCCATTGTGGAAGTGCTGGTCAAAAAATCGCTGAAGGCGCTGGATCGGACCGGCTTGCAGCGCCTGGTGGTGGCCGGCGGGGTTGGTGCCAATACGCTGCTGCGTGAGCAACTCAACCTGGCCTGTGGCAAACGCGGCGTCCGTGTGCACTACCCGGAGCTGCATTTGTGCACGGACAACGGCGCGATGATTGCGCTGGCTGCCGGCATGCGCCTGCAGGCGGGCCTGGAGGCCGTGCAGCGCGGCTACACCTTTGACGTGAAGCCGCGCTGGGGTCTGGCGGAAATTGCCCCCACGCTCGCCCACTGCGTGTAACTCCCTGCCCCCGAGAGGGCCGCGTTTTCCTGGGGGCGGCCCGTCGAAAAACATCCGGCGGTTCTGCGCGATGGCGGGTTACTCAATGGTCAGTGTGGTGACATTGCTGACCGGGACTTTTTTGCCCAGGCTAAGCGTCAAAACCCCGTTTTCCAGCCTGGCCGTGCTGGCAGCCACATCAATTTCCAGGGGGAAGCGCCACGCGGCCTTGACTGTGCGGGGTGCTTCGGCCTTGCTGGTGACACGCACCACATCGGCTTCGATGCCGATGTCCAGCTGTTCTTTGGTCAAGCCCGGTACATCGAGTTGCAGCGAGTAGGCCTTGTCGCCATCTTCGACGCTGGCCGACGCTGCTGAACGGGTTCCGGACAGGGAGCCCAGCGTGTCGTCGAGAAATTTCTCCAGAGCCAGGTTGCTCACCACTTGGGAGGCGGGACGCTGATAACTGCGTGCAGGACGGTTGGCAAGTGAATAAAACATGTGAACTCCTTTGGGTTGAAGGAGAAAAAAATCCCCTTACACTTCGCGGCTCTCAACCGTGATCGCCGCATGCACAGCAGGTAGGCGCGTCGCAAGTTATTTCAAGGAAATTTTTGCATGTATTTTTTTGCTCCACAGCTCTTGAAACGGACGGCACTGACCCTAATCGCCGGCGCGCTGTCTCTGGCTGCGGCTGCGCAGCAGGCGCCTGCCGTTTATGCCCCTCCCGTGCGTGTGGCGCTGATAGAAAGCCTCTCCGGTCCTTTTGCCAACACCGGCGAAGCGGTGTTGCGCAATCTGGTGTGGGCGGCTGAACGTGTCAATGCGCGCGGCGGCATCAAGCTGGCGGGCGGCAACCGGCCGCTGGTGTTCGAGCGTTATGACAGCAAGGGGCAGAACGAAGAGGCCCTGTCGGCGCTGCGCTCTGCGATTGACGACGGCATCACCGTGGTGGCCCAAGGCAATTCCTCGGCCATTGCGGCAGTGCTGGTTGATGCGATCAACAAACACAACGAACGCGAGCCCGGCAAACGTGTTTTGTTCATGAACTATTCGGCGGTTGACCCGGTGCTGACCAACGAAAAATGCAGCTACTGGCACTTTCGCTTCGACGCCCATGCCGACATGCGCGTGGCCGCCTTGATGGATGTGCTCAAGGACGACAGGGCGCTCAAAAGCATTTACCTGATCGGCCAGGACTACAGTTTCGGTCAGGCGGTGTTGCGTGAGTCGCGCCGGCAACTGGCTGTGCAGCGCCCCGATGTGCAGATCGTCGGCGATGAGTTGCACCCCATGGGCCGGGTCAAGGATTTTCTGCCCTATGTGGCGAAGATCAAGGCCAGCGGCGCTCAGGCTGTGCTGACCGGCAACTGGGGCAACGATCTGACCTTGTTGATCAAGGCCGCCAGGGAAGTGGGTTTTGAGGGCAGGTTCTATACCTTCTACGGCAATGCCCTCGGTGTGCCGGCGGTCCTGGGTGAAGCCGGCGTGGGCAAGGTCATCGCTGTCGCCGACTGGTTTCCGAACGCACCCAGCGCCCAGTCCGAAGCCTTTTACCAGTCCTTCCGCCAGCGTTTTCCCAGGCCGCAGGATGACTATGTGCACATGCGCATGCAGTTGATGGTGGAGGCGTTGGCCCAGAGCATCGAAAAAGCCGGCAGTCTGGAGTCGGCGGCGGTTGCTGCCCAGCTCGAAAAGGCGACTGTGCTGTTTGCCGCCCACAAGGGTGTGATGCGCGCGGCCGACCACCAGTTCCAGCAGCCTTTGCTGGTGGCCGTCATGGACAAACAGGGCGCACCCGGTGTCAAGTTCGATGTAGAGGGTTCGGGTTACGGCTTTCGCGTGATCAAGACCATTGACGCAGCACGCTCCGAACAGGCGCACAGCTGCAAAATGATCCGGCCTTGAGTCCCCTCCACAACGCCCAATACGAAAGACACCGATGCGGCAAGCCGTTTTAAACCTCGAAGAATCCATGATCCGTCAGGTGGCCAATGCCGGCCTGGGGCGCAGCGATGTGCTGAAGTTCTGGTTTGGCGAAAGTGACGAAGTCACGCCTTCGTTTATCCGCGAGGCTGCCATTGCCTCGCTGCAGCACGGCGAAACTTTTTACGCGCACAACCTCGGGTTGCCGGAGCTGCGCGAAGCCATTGCCCGCTACACCACGGGTCTGCGCTGCGCTGGTGCCGCACCGATAAGGCCAGACCGGATTGCGGTGACTTCGGGCGGGGTGAATGCCCTGATGCTGGCGGTGCAGGCGCTCGTCGATGCCGGGGATGAGGTGGTGGCGGTCACGCCGGTCTGGCCGAACCTGACGGCGCAGCCGCTGATCATGGGTGCCAGGCTGCGCTGTGTGAGCCTCAGACCGGTGAAGGGTGAATGGCAGCTCGACATGGACGAGTTGCTGGCCGCCATCACGCCGCAGACCCGGCTGTTGATCGTCAACGCCCCGAACAACCCGACCGGCTGGACGCTGAGCCGGGCTGAGCAGGAAACCCTGCTCGCGCACTGCCGCGGGACCGGCACCTGGATTCTGGCCGACGAGGTGTATGAGCGGCTTTATTTCGAACCGACGGAAAACGGCTGTGCGCCCAGCTTTCTGGACATCGCGCAGGCCGATGACAGGCTGGTGGTCGTACACAGCTTTTCCAAGAGTTTTCTGATGACCGGCTGGCGCCTGGGCTGGCTGGTGATGCCGCCGGCCATGACGCCGCATATGGGCAAGCTGGTGGAGTTCAATACCTCGTGTGCGCCGGTGTTTGTCCAGCGCGCTGCGCTGGCGGGCATGCAGCGGACCAGCGAAGTGACGCCGCAGCTGGTGGCGCACCTGAAAACCTGCCGCGATACGCTGGTGCCCTTGCTGCAGGCGGTGCCGGGTGTGGAGCTGGCGCCGGCCAGGGGCGGCATGTATGCGTTTTTCCGGCTGACCGACCAGGACCGCTTTGGCGACTCGCTGGCCACGGCCAAACGCCTCGTGGTGGAGGCCGGACTTGGCCTGGCGCCGGGCAATGCCTTCATGGTCCATCCCGCGCCCGAGGCCCAGGGCTGGTTGCGCTGGTGTTTTGCCAGCAAGGATGTGGACCGGCTCCGGCAGGGTGTGCAGCGCCTGGCCGGGTGGCTGCCCGGCGCCTGAGCCGCAGAGTCTGGGCTATAATCCAAGGCTCTGTCCAAAAGCGTGCTGTTTCATCCGTGAAGCAGCGCGCCGCAGAACACGGCGGCCACGGTCAACTCCCACGTCGGGAACACTGTACCGCTCGCAAGTACCCAAGGAAAACCCATGATCGAGAAATCCATCAAGGCCGAGATTGTCCAGTCCAACGCACGTGCGGTTGGCGACACCGGCAGCCCAGAAGTTCAAGTGGCCCTGTTGACCGGCCGCATCAATGAACTGATGCCCCATTTCAAAACCCATGCAAAAGATCACCACGGTCGCCGTGGCCTGCTGCGCATGGTCAGTCGCCGCCGCAAGCTGCTGGACTACCTGAAGTCCAAGGACGCAGCCCGTTATGTGGCCCTGATTGCCAAGCTTGGCCTGCGTAAATAATCGCTGATACGACTGCAAAACGCCTGAGTTAGTTCACTAGCTCAGGCGTTTTGCACTTTAAAGAACCAAAAAAACCAATTTCAGAAGCGCCAGCGGCGCCGCTGACTTACTTCGGAGCAAGGCAAAACGATCACGCGCTGTGTCATTCCACAAGAAAAGACCTGAAATCGCAGGCATTTTGTGGAATGGCATCGTGTTCTGCCAGCCACCACTCCGGGCCTTCCGCACTGCCTCAAGTGCTTGAAACTAGTGGAGATAGAACTCATGAGCATTTTCAACAAAGTCACCAAAACCTTCCAGTGGGGCCAGCACAAGGTCACGATGGAAACCGGCGAAATCGCGCGCCAGTCCGGCGGCGCTGTCATTGTGGACATGGACGGCACCGTGGTGCTGGCCACCGTGGTGGCCAAGGCCGACGCCAAGCCCGGCCAGGACTTCTTTCCCCTGACCGTCGACTACCTGGAAAAAACCTACGCCGCCGGCCGCATCCCCGGCAGCTTCTTCAAGCGTGAAGGCCGCCCCAGCGAATTCGAAACCCTGACCTCACGCCTGATCGACCGCCCTATCCGTCCGCTGTTTCCCGAAGGTTTCTTCAATGAAGTGCAGGTCGTGATCCATGTGTTGTCGCTGAACCCTGAAGTCGAAGGCGACATCCCTGCACTGATCGCTTCCAGCGCCGCGCTGTCGATTTCCGGCATCCCGTTCAATGGCCCTATCGGCGCTGCGCGTGTGGCCTGGATCGACGGCCAGTACGTGCTGAACCCCGGCAAGACCCAGCTCAAGGATTCCACCATGGACCTGGTGGTGGCTGGTACCGAAGCCGCTGTGCTGATGGTCGAGTCCGAAGCCAAACAGCTGTCCGAAGAAATCATGCTGGGCGCTGTGGTGTTTGGCCATGAGCAGGGCAACATCGCCATCAACGCGATTCACGAACTGGTTCGTGACGCCGGCAAGCCGGTCTGGGCCTGGCAGGCACCAGCCAAGAACGAGCCACTGATCGCCCGTGTCAACGAACTGGCCGCAGCCAAGCTGCAGGCCGCTTACCAGATCCGCGCCAAGCAGGCCCGTACCCAGGCTTGCCGCGTCGTGACTTCCGAAGTCATGGCCGCGCTCAAGGCCGACGGCGCTGCGTTTGACAGCGTAGCGGTGGAGGGCATGTTGTTCGACATCGAGGCCAAAATCGTTCGCAGCCAGATTCTGTCGGGCGAGCCGCGTATCGACGGCCGCGACACCCGCACGGTGCGTGCGATTGAAATCCGCAACAGCGTGCTGCCGCGTACCCACGGTTCGGCCCTGTTCACACGCGGCGAAACCCAGGCCCTGGTCGTGACCACGTTGGGCACCGAGCGCGACGCGCAGCGTATCGACGCTTTGTCGGGCGACTACGAAGACCGCTTCATGCTGCACTACAACATGCCTCCGTTCGCCACCGGCGAAACCGGCCGTGTCGGCTCGCCAAAACGCCGCGAAATCGGCCACGGCCGCCTGGCCAAACGCGCGCTGATCGCCGTGCTGCCGACCAAGGAAGAATTCCCCTACACCATGCGTGTCGTCAGCGAGATCACCGAGTCCAACGGCTCCTCGTCGATGGCTTCGGTCTGCGGCGGCTGCCTGTCGCTGATGGACGCTGGCGTGCCGATGAAAGCCCACGTGGCCGGTATCGCCATGGGCCTGATCAAGGAAGACAACCGCTTTGCGGTGCTGACCGACATCCTCGGTGACGAAGATCATCTGGGCGACATGGACTTCAAGGTGGCTGGTACCACCGCCGGCATTACCGCGCTGCAGATGGACATCAAGATCCAGGGCATCACCAAGGAAATCATGCAGGTCGCACTGGCCCAGGCCAAGGAAGCCCGCATGCACATCCTGGGCAAGATGCAGGAAGCCATGGGCGAAGCCAAGGCCGAGGTCTCGGACTTTGCACCGCGCCTGTATGTCATGAAGATCAACCCCGAGAAAATCCGTGACGTGATCGGCAAGGGCGGCGCCGTCATCCGCGCGCTGACCGAAGAAACCGGCACGCAGATCAACATCGAGGAAGACGGCACCATCACCATCGCGTCGAACGACAGCGCCAAGGCCGATGAAGCCAAGCGCCGCATCGCCGAGATCACTGCCGAAGTCGAAATCGGCAAGGTGTACGAAGGCGCGATCACCAAGATCCTGGACTTCGGCGCACTGGTCAACCTGCTGCCCGGCAAGGACGGCCTGCTGCACATCAGCCAGATCGCGCACGAGCGTGTCGAGCGTGTGACCGACTACCTGAGCGAAGGCCAGATCGTCAAGGTCAAGGTGCTTGAGACGGACGAAAAAGGCCGCGTCAAGCTGTCCATGAAGGCGCTGCTGGACCGACCTGCACAAGGCCAGGACCAGGGTTGAATCTGCTATTGATTTTGTAGCTGCTTGCGCCCGTCGCAGAAGGGCTGCAGCTCAAAATCATTGAAAGTCCTGATGAAAGCAGTCGAAATCACCTCCTACGGCGCGCCTGACGTTTTGCGTCTGGGCGAGCGGCCTGCGCCGGTGGCTGGCAGCGGCGAGTTGCTGATTCGCGTTGCCGCCTCCGGTATCAACCGGCCCGACGTGCTTCAGCGCACCGGCAATTACCCGGTGCCGCCTGGCGCGTCGGATATTCCGGGCCTGGAAGTGGCAGGGGTGGTTGTCAGCGGTGATGCGCAGGCCATGGCCGATGCCGGCTTCCAGGTGGGCGACCGCGTGTGTGCGCTGGTGGCCGGCGGCGGATATGCTGAATTGTGTGTCGCGCCTGTGGGGCAATGCCTGCCGGTTCCCGCCGGGCTCAGTGATATCGAGGCGGCTTCGCTGCCTGAAACTTTCTTCACGGTCTGGAGCAACGTTTTTGACCGGGTGCAACTCCAGGCGGGCGAGACGCTGCTGATTCAGGGCGGCTCCAGTGGCATCGGTGTCACGGCGATACAGATGGCCAAGGCCATGGGTGCGGCCGTCATCGTGACGGCCGGCAGCGACGAAAAATGCGCCGCCTGCCTGCAGCTTGGGGCAGACCACGCGATCAACTACAAAACCAGCGACTTTGCCGAAGAGGTCAAGAAGCTGACTGCGGGCAAAGGTGTCAACGTCATTCTGGACATGGTCGCAGGCGCCTATGTGGCGCGCGAGGTCGAATGCCTGGCCGACGATGGACGCATGGTGATCATTGCGGTGCAGGGCGGCGTCAAGGCGGAGTTCAATGCCGGTCTGGTGTTGCGCAAGCGCCTGACCATCACCGGCTCCACATTGCGTCCGCGTTCGTTGGCGTTCAAAACTGCGATTGCAGCGGCGCTGAAAGAAAAAATCTGGCCACTGCTGGCAAGCGGCGCCATCAAGCCCGTGATCCACAGCACCTTTGCGGCGGCCGATGCTGCCGGGGCACATGCACTGATGGAGTCGAACCAGCATGTGGGCAAAATTGTTTTGACATGGTGAAGTCATGAATGCAAAAAAGCTGATTGCGGGCAACTGGAAGATGAATGGCGGCCTGGCGGCCAACGAGGCCTTGCTCAAGGCGCTGGCGACCGGCATGCCGGTGCAGCCGGCGTGTGCCGTGGCGGTGTGTGTTCCTGCGCCTTACCTGGCCCAGTTTCAGGCCCTGGCCCTGACCCTGCCTGCGCTGTCTGCCCTTGATCTGGGCGCGCAGGACGTTTCTGCCAAAGCCTCGGGGGCGTATACGGGCGAAGTCAGTGCGTCCATGCTCAAGGACTTCGGCTGCCGCTACGCCATCGTCGGCCACTCCGAGCGGCGCCAGTACCACTTCGAGACCGACGCGCTGGTGGCGGAAAAGGCACAGCAGGCGCTGGCTGCGGGCATCACACCGATTGTGTGTGTCGGCGAGACGCTGGCCGAGCGTGAGGCCGGGCAGACCGAAAACGTCGTCAAGCGGCAACTGGCGGCTGTGATCCATGCCAACGGCCACTGCATCAGCGAAATTGTCGTGGCGTATGAACCCGTGTGGGCGATTGGCACCGGCAAGACCGCCACGCCCGAAGAGGCGCAGGCGGTGCATGCGGTGTTGCGGGCACAGCTGAAGGCCGCGACCGGCCATGCGGAGCGTGTGAAAATTTTGTACGGCGGCAGCATGAACGCGGCCAACGCGGCTTCGCTGCTGGCCCAGGCCGATATCGACGGCGGCCTGATTGGCGGGGCTTCTCTGAAAGCTGCCGATTTTTTGACCATTATTGCTGCCGCCGCCGTCTGACGCGCGCGCAGTGCTATTTATTTAGGAGTAAACATGAATGCTTTGTTAACCGTTGTTCTGGCCATCCAGATGCTCACCGCGCTCGGCATGATAGGCCTGATCCTGGTGCAGCACGGCAAGGGTGCCGATATGGGCGCGGCCTTTGGCAGCGGCGGCTCTGGCAGCCTGTTTGGCGCCAGCGGCAGTGCCAATTTCCTGTCCCGGACGACGGCCGTGCTGGCTGCCGTTTTCTTTGCCGCCACCCTGATGCTGGCCTATTTCGGCAATGCCCGGCCGCAGACCGGTGGCAGCGTGCTGGAAGGTGCGGCCATCACCGCGCCTGCGCCAGTGGTGCCTGGTGCCGGACAGATCCCGGGCACCGCAGTGCCTGCACCCACCGCGGGTGCTGTGGCTGTGCCGCCGGCGCCGGCTGCTTCCGGCGCTGGACAGATCCCCACGAAATAGCGCGATCAAGGGCTGCTGCGCCGCAGGGAGCAGCCCGAATTCAGGGTAAACTCTGAGACTGTCTGGAAAGCCAAAAACCTCCGGGTTTCCTCATGCCACCAGACAGCTAAAACCGCGGACGTGGTGAAATTGGTAGACACGCTATCTTGAGGGGGTAGTGGCGAAAGCTGTGCGAGTTCGAGTCTCGCCGTCCGCACCACCTACAGGCACGGGTCTGCGCTGCACGGGCAGGGCGACGGGCCCGGAACAGCAAACTGGCACACGGCACAAGCGGCTTGCAGAAGTTGAATCGACGATGAACCTCGACCAATACCTCCCCGTCCTGTTGTTTATCCTGGTCGGCGTGGCTGTCGGCGTGGTGCCCCAGTTGCTCGGGCGTCTGCTGGGCCCGAACAAGCCCGACAGCGAAAAAAATTCCCCTTATGAGTGCGGCTTCGAGGCCTTCGAGGATGCCCGCATGAAGTTTGATGTGCGCTACTACCTGGTCGCCATCCTGTTCATTCTTTTTGACCTTGAAATTGCTTTCCTGTTTCCCTGGGCGGTTGCGCTCAAGGAAATCGGCGCTACCGGTTTCTGGGCCATGATGATTTTCCTGGGCATTCTGGTCGTGGGTTTTGCCTACGAATGGAAAAAAGGCGCTCTGGACTGGGAATAGCTCACCAAGATTTCAGCGGCAGCGCAGGCGGTCGCCACAAAGGGCAGGTATGTCACTAGACGGTGTTTTCAACGAAGGCTTCATGACCACGAGTTACGACTCGGTGGTCAATTGGGCCAAGACCGGATCGCTCTGGCCCATGACCTTCGGGCTGGCCTGCTGTGCGGTGGAGATGATGCATTCGGCCGCAGCGCGCTACGACATCGGCCGCTTCGGCGCCGAGGTGTTTCGTGCCAGTCCGCGCCAGAGCGACCTGATGATTGTGGCCGGAACGCTGTGCAACAAGATGGGGCCGGCCCTGCGCAAGGTGTACGACCAGATGGCCGAGCCGCGCTGGGTGATATCCATGGGATCCTGCGCCAATGGCGGCGGCTACTACCACTACAGTTATTCGGTGGTCCGGGGTTGTGACCGCATCGTGCCGGTGGACGTTTATGTGCCGGGATGCCCCCCCACCGCAGAGGCGCTGATTTACGGCATCATCCAGCTGCAGCAGAAAATCCGCCGCACCAACACCATTGCGAGGGCTTGATGGGTCCTTTGCATCCCGCTACTGCTGAAGAACTCGCCGGCATCGTCAGCGCTGCCCTCGGTCAAAAAGCCAAACGTGTCACGGTCGCACTTGGTGAGCTGACGGTGGTGGTTGATGCCGCCGACTACAAGGCCGCTGCCCAGATCCTGCGCGACGCCAAAGGTTGCCAGTTTGAGCAATTGATGGATCTGTGCGGTGTCGATTACTCTGAATATGCCGATGGGCAATACGATGGCCGGCGTTTTTGCGTGGTGTCCCATCTGCTGTCCGTGAGCCTGAACCAGCGTGTCCGCCTGAAAGTCTTTTGCGCGGATGATGAATTTCCGGTAGTGGCGTCCGTCAACGAGCTGTGGAATTCAGCGAACTGGTTTGAGCGCGAGGCCTTTGACCTGTTCGGCATCATCTTCGAAGGCCACAACGACCTGCGGCGCATCCTGACCGACTACGGTTTTATCGGCCATCCTTTCCGCAAGGATTTCCCGACCACGGGTTATGTCGAAATGCGCTACGACCCCGAACAAAAACGCGTGATTTACCAGCCGGTGACGATAGAACCCCGTGAAATCACACCGCGCGTGATCCGTGAAGATAACTATGGGGGGTTGCAGTAGCAATTTGTCATTGCGGGCTTGACCCGCAATCCCCGGTGGCATGTCCACCAGCATGGATGCCGGATCGAGTCCGGCATGACAAATCAAAAGCAAAACCAGATATGGCTGAAATCAAAAACTACACGCTCAACTTCGGGCCGCAGCACCCCGCTGCCCACGGCGTATTGCGCCTGGTCCTGGAGCTTGATGGCGAAGTGGTTCAGCGTGCCGACCCGCATATCGGCCTGTTGCACCGCGCCACCGAAAAACTCGCCGAGAGCAAGACCTACATCCAGTCGCTGCCTTACATGGACCGGCTCGACTACGTGTCCATGATGTGCAACGAGCATGCCTATTGCCTGGCCATCGAAAAGCTGCTGGGTGTCGACGTGCCGATCCGCGCGCAATACATCCGTGTCATGTTCTCGGAAATCACGCGCCTGCTGAACCACCTGATGTGGCTGGGCTCGCACGGCAACGACTGCGGCAGCTCGACCATCCTGATTTACACCTTTCGCGAGCGTGAAGACCTGTTTGACATCTACGAAGCCGTGTCCGGTGCGCGCATGCACGCGGCCTATTTCCGTCCCGGCGGCGTTTACCGCGACTTGCCGGACAGCATGCCGCAGTACAAGGTCAGCAAGATCCGCAATGCCAAGGCGATAGAGGCGATGAACGAGAACCGCCAGGGCTCGCTGCTTGATTTCATCGGCGACTTCACACGGCGCTTTCCCGGCTATGTGGACGAATACGAAACCCTGCTGACGGACAACCGCATCTGGAAGCAACGTACGGTGGGTGTCGGTGTGGTGTCGCCGGAACGCGCGCTCAGCATGGGCATGACGGGCCCGATGTTGCGCGGCTCAGGCATCGCCTGGGACTTGCGCAAGCAGCAGCCCTACGAGGTGTATGACCGCATGGACTTCGACGTCCCGGTGGGCAAGACCGGTGACTGCTACGACCGCTATCTGGTGCGGGTCGAGGAAATGCGCCAGTCGAACCGCATCATCGAGCAATGTGTGGCCTGGCTGCGCGCGAATCCGGGCCCGGTGATCACCAGCAACCACAAGGTGGCGGCGCCGGGTCGCGAGTCCATGAAATCCAACATGGAAGAGCTGATCCACCACTTCAAGCTTTTCACCGAAGGCTTTCATGTGCCCGAAGGTGAAGCCTATGCCGCCGTTGAGCACCCCAAAGGTGAATTCGGCATCTACATCGTCAGCGACGGCGCCAACAAGCCCTATCGCCTGAAGATCCGCCCGCCCGGTTTTGCACACCTTGCTGCACTGGACGAAATGGCCCGTGGTCACATGCTGGCGGATGCCGTGGCGATCATTGGCACCATGGACATTGTTTTTGGGGAGATTGATCGATGATCTCTGAAGTTACCAGAGCGCGCTTCGACAAGGAAGTCGCCAAATACCCCGCCGACCAGAAGCAGTCGGCCGTCATGGCCTGCCTGGCCATCGTGCAGGAAGAGCAGGGCTTCGTCAGCGCCGAGAGCGAAAAACTCGTCGCCGGGTACCTGGGCATGGCGCCGATTGCGGTGCATGAGGTCACGACCTTCTACAACATGTACAACCAGAAGCCGGTGGGCAAGTACAAGCTCAATGTCTGCACCAACCTGCCTTGCCAGTTGCGCGACGGCACCAGGGCGCTGGCCTATCTGGAGCAAAAACTCGGCGTGACCATGGGCGGCACCACCGCGGACGGCCTGTTCACCCTGCAGCAGTCCGAGTGCCTGGGCGCCTGCGCCGACTCGCCGGTCATGCTGGTCAACGACCTGCACATGTGCAGCTTCATGAGCAACGACAAGCTCGACCAGCTGATCGCCGGCCTTCAATCTGCCGAGGCAAAGTAACCATGTCTGCTTCCAGCATTCTTTCCCAGTTTGAGGCCACCGGTGTCCAGACTTCCTTTCATGGCCGTCACATCAAGCCGCAGATCATGGCCGACCTCGATGGCTCGAACTGGCGCCTGAAAGACTACGAAGCGCGTGGCGGTTACCAGGCCCTGCGCAAGATCCTGGGCCAGGACGGTGGCGAAGGCCTGACCCAAGACCAGGTGATCGCCGAGGTCAAGGGCAGCGGCCTGCGCGGGCGTGGTGGTGCGGGTTTCCCGACCGGGCTCAAATGGAGCTTCATGCCGCGCCAGTTTCCGGGTCAGAAATACCTGGTCTGCAATTCTGACGAGGGCGAGCCGGGTACGGCCAAAGACCGCGACATCATGCAGTACAACCCGCACATCGTGATCGAAGGCATGGCCATTGCCGCCTACGCGATGGGCATCAGTGTCGGCTACAACTATATCCACGGCGAAATTTTCACCACCTACAAGCGCTTTGAAGAGGCGCTCGAAGAAGCGCGTGCCGCGGGCCTCCTGGGCAACAACATCCTGGGCAGCAGCTACAGCTTCCAGCTGCATGCGGCCCACGGTTTCGGCGCCTACATTTGCGGTGAGGAAACCGCCCTGCTCGAATCGCTGGAGGGCAAAAAAGGCCAGCCGCGTTTCAAGCCGCCGTTTCCGGCGAGTTTTGGTTTGTACGGCAAGCCGACGACCATCAACAACACCGAAACCTTCGCGGCCGTGCCCTGGATCATCCGCAACAGCGGCCAGGCCTACCTCGATTGCGGCAAGCCGAACAACGGCGGCACCAAGATCTTCACCATCAGCGGTGACGTCGAGCGCCCCGGCAACTACGAAATCCCCATGGGTACGCCGTTTGCCACGCTGCTGGAGCTGGCCGGCGGCATGCGCGGCGGGCGCAAGCTCAAGGCCGTGATTCCCGGTGGCTCGTCGATGCCGGTGCTGCCGGCCGACATCATGATGGCCACCGACATGGACTACGACTCGATTGCCAAGGCCGGCTCCATGCTGGGCTCGGGCGCCGTCATCGTGATGGACGAAACGCGTTGCATGGTCAAAAGCCTGCTGCGCCTGTCCTATTTCTACATGCACGAAAGCTGCGGCCAGTGCACACCGTGCCGCGAAGGCACGGGCTGGCTCTGGCGCATGGTGGACCGCATTGAACACGGCCAGGGGCGCGAGACCGACCTGGACATGCTGAACTCGATTTCGGACAACATCCAGGGGCGCACCATTTGCGCGCTCGGTGACGCCGCCGCCATGCCGGTGCGCGCCATGATCAAACATTTCCGCGCCGAGTTTGAGCACCACATCACCCACAAGACCTGTCTGGTCCCGGTTTACGCTTAATCGCGCCTCCCTAAAAGCAAAAATTCACCATGGTTGAAATTCAACTCGACGGTCAGAAAGTGGAAGTGCTCGAAGGCAGCACGGTGATGCATGCGGCCGAAAAAGCCGGTACCTACATTCCCCATTTTTGTTATCACAAGAAGCTCAGCATTGCCGCCAACTGCCGCATGTGCCTGGTCGATATCGAAAAAGCGCCCAAGCCCATGCCGGCCTGTGCCACGCCGGTGACGCAGGGCATGATCGTGCACACCAAAAACGAGAAAGCCATCAAGGCCCAGAAGGGCGTGATGGAGTTTTTGCTGATCAACCACCCGCTGGATTGCCCTATCTGCGACCAGGGCGGGGAATGCCAGCTGCAGGACCTTGCGGTCGGTTATGGCGGCAGTGGTTCGCGTTACGAAGAAGAAAAACGTGTGGTCTTCCACAAGGACGTGGGCCCGCTGATCTCGATGGAAGAGATGAGCCGCTGCATCCATTGCACACGCTGTGTGCGTTTCGGCCAGGAAGTCGCTGGCGTGATGGAGCTCGGCATGTCGCACCGCGGCGAACATGCCGAGATCGAAACCTTCGTCGGCATGTCGGTGGACTCCGAGCTGTCCGGCAACATGATTGACATCTGCCCGGTGGGCGCGCTGACCAGCAAGCCTTTCCGCTACAGCGCCCGCACCTGGGAGCTGTCGCGCCGCAGGTCGGTGAGCCCGCATGACTCCACCGGTGCCAACCTGATTGTTCAGGTCAAGGGCAACAAGGTCATGCGTGTGGTGCCGCTGGAAAATGAAGATGTCAACGAATGCTGGATTGCCGACCGCGACCGCTTTTCCTACGAAGCCCTGGGCAGTGAGCAGCGCCTGACCAGTCCCATGCTCAAGCAGGGGGGCGAGTGGAAAGCGGTGGACTGGCAGACCGCCCTCGAATACGTGGCCAACGGCCTGAAGCAGATCAAGGCCGACCACGGCGCCGGGAGTATCGGCCTGCTGGCCAGCCCGCACAGCACCCTTGAAGAGCTGTATCTGGCGGCATCGCTGATGCGTGGCCTGGGCAGCGACAACGTCGATTACCGCCTGCGCCACGCTGATTTCACGCCTTCGCAGGGCGTGCGCTGGCTGGGCACTTCGATTGCTTCCCTGTCGCAATTGCAGCGCGCGCTGGTGGTGGGTTCCAGCCTGCGCAAGGATCACCCGCTGTTTGCGCAGCGAATCCGCCAGTCTGTGCGCAAGGGCTGCGCGCTGAGTGTGATCAATTCAGCAGCAGAGCTGGCCTCTGCCGATGCCTGGGCGATGCCGCTGGCGCACGCGACCCTGGCCGCTCCCGGTGCCTGGGCGCAGGCGCTGGCCGATGTCGCCGCTGCGATCGCGGCAGACAAGGGCGTGCCCGCTCCTGCTGCCGGCCGGGCGACGGACGCTGCCAAAGCGATGGCCAAATCATTGCAGGGCGGCGAACGCAAGGCCATCCTGCTGGGCAACGCGGCAGCACACCATGCACAGGCAGGCACCTTGCTGGCGCTTGCCGGCTGGATTGGCGAACAGACCGGGGCCTCCGTCGGTTACCTGACAGAAGCGGCCAACACCGTGGGCGCGCAGCTGGCCGGCGCCATGCCATCCGGCCAGGGCCTGCATGCCGGGCAGATGCTGGCGGGCCAACTCAAGGCGGTCATCCTGCTGAACAACGAGCCGGAATACGACTCGGCGGCAGGCGCTGCGGCGAAAGCCGCGCTCAACAGCGCCCAGATGGTGGTGACCCTGAGCCCCTTCAAAGCCAATATGGATTTCAGCGACGTCCTGCTGCCGATTGCGCCGTTCACAGAAACACCGGGCACCTTTGTCAACGCCGAGGGCCGTGTGCAGAGTTTTCATGCGGTCGTCAAACCCCTGGGTGAAACCCGGCCCGCCTGGAAGGTGCTGCGTGTGCTGGCCAACCTGCTGACGCTGCCCGACTTTGATTTTGAATCCGCGCAGGATGTGCTGCGGCAGATTCAGGGCGCGCAGGCTGCAATGGTTCCGGCAGACCGGCTGGGCAACACCACACAAGCCGCCATCGATCTGTCGGCGACCGCCGCCGCGCCTGTTGTCGCCAGCATTTACCAGCTCGACGGCCTGGTCCGGCGCGCCACGTCGCTGCAGCTGACCGCAGATGCGCGGCAAGCCGCGGCAGCTGAGGGAGTCACCGCATGATTGACAGCATATTCGGCTTTGGCCAGGGCTTGATGGGCGGCATCTGGCCGACCATGGTCTGGCCTGTGGTGTGGATCCTGATCAAGATCGTCTGTGTGTTGCTGCCCCTGATGGGCGCGGTGGCCTATCTGACGCTGTGGGAGCGCAAGTTGCTGGGCTTCATGCAGGTGCGGCTGGGGCCGAATCGTGTGGGTCCGTTCGGCTTGCTGCAGCCGATCGCCGATGCGGTCAAGCTGCTGACCAAGGAAATCATCAGCCCGACGGCTGCCAGCAAAGGCCTGTTTGTACTGGGCCCCATCATGGCCATCATGCCCGCGCTGGCGGCCTGGGTCGTGATTCCCTTTGGCCCCGATGTGGCGCTGGCCAATGTCAACGCCGGTTTGCTGCTGGTCATGGCGATCACCTCGATCGAGGTGTATGGCGTGATCATTGCCGGCTGGGCATCCAACTCAAAATACGCTTTTCTGGGTGCTTTGCGTGCGTCGGCCCAGATGGTCAGTTACGAAATCGCGATGGGTTTTTGCCTGGTGGTGGTGCTGATGGTCTCAGGCAGCATGAACCTGACCGACATCGTCATGGCACAGGACAAGGGCATGGCGGCTGGCATGGGCCTGAACTTCCTGTCCTGGAACTGGCTGCCCCTGTTGCCCATCTTCATGGTCTACCTGATTTCCGGCGTGGCCGAAACCAACCGCCACCCGTTCGACGTGGTCGAAGGCGAGGCCGAGATCGTGGCTGGCCACATGGTCGAGTACTCGGGCATGGGTTTTGCCATCTTCTTCCTCGCGGAATACGCCAGCATGTGGCTGGTCGCCGTTCTTGCGGCGCTGATGTTCCTCGGGGGCTGGCTGTCACCGGTGGACAGTGCCTTGTTCCACTGGATCCCCGGCTGGATCTGGCTGGGCCTGAAGACTTTCCTGGTCGTGTCCATGTTCATCTGGATTCGCGCGACTTTCCCGCGCTTCCGTTATGACCAGATCATGCGTCTGGGCTGGAAGATTTTTATCCCGGTCACCCTGGTGTGGCTGGTGGTGGTGGGCCTGTGGATGCAGACGCCCTGGAATATCTGGAACTAAGCGGAAAATCATCATGGCCAGCGCAACCGCTACAACTTTTTCTTTCCGGGATTTTTTCCGGAGCTTCATGCTCGTGGAATTGCTCAAGGGCATGGCACTGACCGGACGTTACGCCTTCCGGCGCAAGATCACCGTGCAGTTCCCCGAAGAAAAAACGCCGCTTTCCCCGCGTTTTCGCGGCCTGCATGCACTGCGCCGTTATGACAACGGTGAGGAACGCTGCATCGCCTGCAAACTTTGCGAGGCGGTATGTCCGGCCATGGCGATCACCATCGAGTCGGATGTGCGCGAAGACGGCAGCCGCCGCACCTCGCGCTACGACATCGACCTGACCAAGTGCATTTTTTGCGGCTTCTGCGAGGAAAGTTGCCCGGTGGACTCGATTGTGGAGACACACATCCTTGAATACCACGGTGAAAAGCGCGGCGACCTGTATTTCACCAAAGAGATGCTGCTGGCCGTGGGTGACCGTTACGAAAAAGAAATCGCCGCCAACCGGGCAGCGGATGCCAAGTACCGCTGAAACCGCCGCAAAGCAGTTGGCTCAAGAAAGATTCGCCGAACATGGACGTTAAAACAGGTTTCTTCTATTTATTCTCCCTGGTGCTGCTGTTTGCAGCTTTCCGGGTGATCACGGCGCGCAACCCCGTGCATGCCGTGTTGTACCTGATGCTCGCTTTTTCCCAGGCGGCTGCAGTGTGGTTGCTGCTCAAGGCCGAGTTTCTTGCCATCACGCTGGTGCTTGTGTACCTGGGCGCGGTCATGGTGCTGTTCCTGTTTGTGGTGATGATGCTGGACATCAACATGGACTCCGTGCGCAGGGGCTTCTGGAAGCACTTTCCGCTGGCCGCTACCGTGGGGGTGCTGATCGCGCTTGAAATGGCCGCAGTGCTGATGGGTGTGCGCTGGACCGATCAGTCCAGGGGCGCGCAGCTCAATGCTGCCGGCCAGGTGGTACAGGTGTCCAACACCCTGGCAGTGGGCAAACTGCTTTACACCGAGTATCTCTACCCGCTGCAGATTGCCGCGACGATTTTGCTGGTCGCGATGATTGCCGCCATTGCCCTGACCCTGCGCCAGCGCAAGGACAGCAAACACATCAACCCGGCCCTGCAGATCCGTGTGAAGGCGCAGGACCGCGTCACACTCGTGAAAGTGGCGGCCACGCAGGCTGCCCCTGTTGTGCCGCCATCGGCGGCCTCCGACGAGGAGAAAAAATCATGATCTTGACCCTGGGACACTTTCTCTCACTGGGGGCCATGCTTTTTGCACTGTCGGTGATTGGTATTTTCCTGAACCGCAAAAACCTGATCGTGCTGCTGATGGCCATTGAGCTGATGCTGCTGGCTGTCAACACCAACTTCGTCGCCTTTTCGCATTACCTCGGTGACATGCACGGCCAGATCTTCGTGTTTTTCATTCTGACGGTGGCTGCGGCCGAATCGGCCATTGGCCTGGCGATTCTCGTGCTGCTGTTCCGCAACAAGTCCAGCATCAACGTGGACGAACTCAACACGCTCAAGGGATAACAAGAACATGAGCCAGACCCTTTCCGCAGCCACCTTGCTGGCCGTACCCATGGCGCCGCTGGCGGGTGCCCTGCTGGCCGGTATTTTTGGCACCACCTTTGGCGGCAACTGGATCGGCAAACGCCTGTCGCACACACTGACCATCCTCGGGGTGCTGCTGGCTTTCATCCTTTCGGCCACGACGCTCAAAAGCGTGGCCGTCGACGGCGCGCGTTTTAACGAGACGCTTTACACCTGGATGGTGGTCGGTGGCCTGAAGATGGAGATCGGCTTCCTGGTCGACGGCCTCACGGCCATGATGATGTGTGTCGTCACCTTTGTCTCGCTGATGGTCCACATCTACACCATCGGCTACATGGAAGAAGACGAAGGCTACAACCGCTTCTTCGCCTACATCTCGTTGTTCACCTTCTCCATGTTGATGCTGGTCATGAGCAACAACATGCTGCAGCTGTTCTTCGGCTGGGAGGCGGTGGGCCTGGTGTCCTACCTGCTGATCGGTTTCTGGTTCAACAAGCCAACCGCCATCTTCGCCAACATGAAGGCCTTCCTGGTCAACCGCGTTGGCGATTTCGGCTTCATCCTCGGCATCGGTCTGCTGGCCGCTTACGCCGGCACACTGAATTACGCGGAAGTGTTTGCCAAGTCGGGTGAAATTGCTGCGCTCAGCCTGCCCGGCACCGGCTGGATGCTGATCACCGTGATCTGCATCTGCCTGTTCATAGGCGCCATGGGCAAGTCGGCCCAGTTTCCGCTGCATGTCTGGTTGCCTGATTCGATGGAGGGTCCGACCCCGATCTCGGCCCTGATCCACGCAGCCACCATGGTCACTGCCGGCATCTTCATGGTGGCGCGCATGTCGCCGCTGTTCGAACTCAGCGACACCGCCTTGAGTTTCATCATGGTGATTGGCGCCATCACCGCGCTGTTCATGGGATTCCTCGGCATCATCCAGAACGACATCAAGCGCGTGGTGGCTTATTCCACACTGTCGCAGCTCGGCTACATGACGGTCGCGCTCGGTGCCTCCGCCTATTCGGTGGCGGTCTTTCACCTCATGACCCATGCCTTCTTCAAGGCCTTGCTGTTTCTTGCCGCCGGGTCGGTCATCATGGGTGTGCACCACAACCAGGACATACGCTGGATGGGCGGGCTGCGCAAGTACATGCCCATCACCTGGATCACCGCCTTGCTCGGCTCGCTGGCCCTGATCGGCACGCCGTTGTTTGCCGGTTTTTATTCCAAGGACAGCATCATTGAGGCCGTGCATTTCAGCACCTTGCCGGGTGCCGGCTTCGCGCATTTTGCGGTTCTGGCCGGCGTGTTCGTGACAGCCTTTTATTCTTTCCGCATGTATTTCCTGGTGTTTCACGGCAAGGAGCGTTTTGACCAGAACCCCGACGCCCACCACGATGCTCATCACGATGATCACCAAGACCATGCGGCGCACCACGAACCGCACGAATCGCCCTGGGTGGTCACTGCACCGCTGCTGCTGCTGGCCGTTCCTTCGGTGGTGATCGGTTTCATGACCATAGGTCCGATGCTGTTTGGTGACTTCCTCAAGGACGCGATCATCGTCAACGCCGACAAACACCCGGCCATGGCCGAACTGGCAAAAATGTTCCACGGCCCGGTGCAGATGGCACTGCATGGCCTGATGACACTGCCGTTCTGGCTGGCGCTGGCCGGCGTTGCTTCGGCGTATTACATGTACATGGTCAACCCGGCGCTGCCGGCGGCCATCAAGCGCCGGGTCGAGCCGCTTTACACCCTGCTTGAGAACAAGTACTACATGGACTGGTTCAATGAAAACGTGCTGGCTCGCGGCGCACGTGCGCTCGGTATTGGGCTCTGGAAAGGCGGCGACGAAAAAATGATAGACGGCACACTGGTCAACGGCTCCTGGAAGCTGGTGGGCTGGGTGTCCGGGGTGGTGCGCAAGGTGCAGACGGGTTACATCTACCACTATGCGCTGGCGATGATCATGGGCATCTTCATCCTGATCAGCTACTTCTCGACCTGGCCCCTGATCAAAAACCTGCTCGGCAAATAAGCGCAAGCACCGTACTAGGAGAATAATAAAAATGGGATTGTTGAGCCTTGCCATCTGGACACCGGTTTTTTTCGGTGTCGTGTTGCTGGCACTCGGACGTGACGATCAGGCGCGCAGTGTGCGCTGGGTCGCGCTGATCGGTGCCCTTGTCAGTTTTCTGGTGACCCTGCCTTTGTACGGCGGCTTCGAGCTCGGCACACCCGCCATGCAGTTTGTTGAAAAGGCCTCCTGGATAGACCGGTTTGACATCAACTACCACCTGGGCGTGGACGGCATCTCGCTGTGGTTTGTGTTGTTGACGGCCTTCATCAATGTGGTGGTCATCATCGCCAGCTGGGAGTCCATCACCACCCGGGTCAACCAGTACATGGCGGCCTTCCTGATTCTCAGCGGCCTGATGATTGGCGTGTTCTGCGCACTCGACGGCATGCTTTTTTACGTGTTTTTTGAAGCCACGCTGATACCGATGTACCTGATCATCGGTGTCTGGGGCGGGCCGAAAAAGATTTATGCCGCTTTCAAGTTCTTTTTGTACACGCTGCTCGGCTCACTGCTGATGCTAATCGCGCTGATCTTCCTGTACGTCAAGTCCAACGGCAGCTTTGATCTCGCCACCTGGTACACGCTGCCCTTGAGCGGTACGGCGCAGACCTTGCTGTTTTTCGCCTTCTTCGCCGCCTTTGCGGTCAAGGTGCCGATGTGGCCGGTGCACACCTGGCTGCCCGATGTGCACGTTGAGGCGCCCACCGGCGGCTCTGCGGTGCTGGCGGCCATCATGCTCAAGCTCGGTGCCTACGGTTTTCTGCGCTTCTCGATGCCGATTGCACCCGATGCCGCACGCGAGTGGGCCTGGCTGATGATTGCGCTGTCGCTGATTGCCGTGATTTATGTGGGCCTGGTCGCCATGGTCCAGCAGGACATGAAAAAACTCGTGGCCTATTCGTCGGTGGCGCACATGGGTTTTGTCACGCTCGGCTTTTTCATCTTCAATGACCTCGGTGTGTCCGGTGGCATTGTCCAGATGATTGCGCACGGCTTTGTGTCGGGCGCGATGTTCCTGTGTATCGGCGTGTTGTACGACCGGGTGCATTCGCGCGAGATTGCCAGCTACGGCGGCGTCGTCAACACCATGCCCAAGTTTGCCGCCTTTGCCCTGCTGTTTGCCATGGCCAACTGCGGCCTGCCGGCCACCGCCGGTTTTGTCGGCGAGTGGATGGTCATCCTGGGGGCCATCAAGTTCAATTTCTGGATCGGTCTGGCCGCATCCACCGCGCTGATTTTTGGCGCTGCCTACACGCTGTGGATGTTCAAGCGGGTGTACCTGGGCCCGGTGACCAATGACGATGTCAAGGGGCTCACCGACATCAACGGCCGCGAGTTCCTGATGCTGGCCCTGCTGGCCATTGCCGTCCTGTTCATGGGGATTTATCCCAAGCCCTTCACCGATGTGATGGACAGCTCAGTGGCCGGCCTGCTCAAACATGTCGCGGCCTCCAAACTGCAATAAGCAACCCACATAAGAATTCAGATGATTGACAAACTATCCTGGATCGCGGTTTCCCCCGAGATCGTTCTTCTGACGATGGCCTGCGTCATCCTGCTGGTCGACCTTGGCGTCAAAAGCCCGCAGCGCACGCTGACCTATGTGCTGACCCTGCTGACCCTGGCCGTGGTGGCCGCGCTCACGGCGGTCCATGCCGTCAGCGGCAACACGGTGTACGGTTTCGGAAAAATGGTGGTCAGCGACCCCATGGGCAACTGGCTCAAGTGTTTCGCCAGTCTGGCCATGATGGTCACCCTGGTTTATGGCCGTCCCTATGCCGCAGACCGGCAGATGCTGCGTGGTGGCGAGCTGTTCACGCTCGGCATGTTTGCGCTGCTGGGTATTTTCGTGATGATCTCGGGCAACAACTTCCTCGTGATCTACCTGGGGCTGGAGCTCATGACCCTGTGCAGCTACGCGCTGGTGGCGCTGCGCCGCGACAACGCAACGGCCACCGAAGCCGCCATGAAGTATTTTGTGCTCGGCGCTCTGGCCTCGGGTTTCCTGCTGTATGGCCTGTCCATGATGTATGGCGCCTCGGGTTCACTCGAGGTCAACGAGGTGTACAAAGCCATCGCCAGCCGCCAGGTCAATCACCAGGTGCTGGTGTTCGGCCTGGTCTTCATCGTAGCCGGCCTGGCGTTCAAGTTAGGCGCCGTGCCGTTTCACATGTGGCTGCCCGATGTCTACCAGGGCGCACCCACAGCCATCACGCTGCTGATTGGTGCCGCGCCGCAGCTGGCGGCCTTTGCTATCTGCATCCGTTTGCTGGTTCAGGGCATGCTTCCGCTGGCGATCGACTGGCAGCAAATGTTGGGGCTGATGGCCGTCGGCTCGCTGCTGGTCGGCAACCTCGCGGCGATTGCGCAATCCAACCTCAAACGCATGCTGGCTTTTTCGACCATCTCGCAAATGGGTTTTCTGCTGCTGGCCCTGCTGGCCGGCGTGGTCAACGGCAACCAGCTCAATGTGGAGTACGCCTACGGTGCGGCGATGTTTTATGTCATCACCTATGTGCTGACCACGCTGGCGGTGTTCGGTGTCATTTTGCTGCTCGCGCGTGTGGGTCATGAGTCCGAGGAAATCACCGACCTGGCCGGCCTGAACCAGCGCAGCCCGCTGTTTGCCGGCGTCATGGCCATCTGCATGTTTTCTCTGGCGGGTATCCCGCCGCTTGTCGGTTTTTACGCCAAGCTGGGCGTGTTGCAGGCGCTGGTGTCGTCGCAGCAGACCCTGTATGTGGTGCTGGCCGTCTTTGCCGTGATGATGTCGCTGGTGGGTGCCTTCTACTACCTGCGTGTTGTCAAGGTGATGTATTTTGATGCCCCCAACGCCGGCATGCCCACTGCCATTGACGCGCCGGCTGATGCCCGTGTGGTGCTGTCCATCAATGGTGCGCTGGTGCTGCTGCTGGGCATCATGCCCGGCGGGCTGATGACGCTGTGTACCCAGGCGATCGCCAGCGTCGTCAAGTCCCTGGGGACCTGAACCCGCATGACCCAGAGCGTCTCGGTGTGGCTGGTGGTGGGGCTGGCCCTGCTGGCGGCCAATCTGGCCTTCATCAGCAACCGACTGCTGCTGGTGTACCGGCTGAAGGCCCCCAAGAACCTGGCTGTCCGTCTGCTGGAGCTGGTGGTCTGGTACTTTGTGGTGGGCGGTATCGCGCTCTTGCTCGAGCAAAGCGCCGGCCAGATCGCGCCGCAGGGCTGGGAGTTTTACGCCATCACCGCCACGCTGTTCATCACCTTTGCCTTTCCCGGTTTTGTCTTTCGCTACCTGTTCAAGCACCGATAGCCATGGCCACGCCTGATCCCATCACACCGGCTGCCGGGCAAGTGGCGGACAGCCATCTGGTCGAGCAGCGGCTCAGCAGCCAGGAGCTGCTGCGCGGCAATTTTCTGCATGCCTTCCGCGACATGGTCCGTTTGCCGGACGGGCGTGAAGCCTCGCGCGAATACGTGCGCCACCCCGGTGCGGTCGTGGTGATTGCCCAGCTTGAGGATGGGCGCCTGGTGCTGGAGCGGCAATACCGCTACCCCGTTCAGTCGGTGATGCTGGAGTTTCCGGCCGGCAAGCTCGATGCCGGTGAGGCTTCGCTGGCCTGTGCGCAGCGCGAGCTTCTCGAAGAAACCGGTTACACCGCTGCGTCCTGGGCCCGGGCGGGTGTGATGCATCCGGTGATTGCCTACTCCACCGAGTTCATCGACATCTGGTTTGCCAAAGACCTGACGCCTGGTCCGCGCAAGCTCGATGCGGGCGAGTTTCTCGACGTGTTGACAGCCACCCCGGCCGAGTTGCTGGCGGGCTGCCGGGATGGCCGTGTGACCGACGGCAAGACCCTGGTGGGTGCCCTTTGGCTGCAAAACGTGCTCTCGGGCGCATGGACGCTGGACTGGCAGGCCGGCGCGGCCACCCCTGCGGCCTGACAGGCGGATAATCGGGGCATGAAAGTCCTCAACCTCCAGTGTTCGCACCAGCATGCCTTTGAAGGCTGGTTCGGCTCGGAGGACGATTTTCAGAGCCAGCTGACCCGTGGTCTGCTGACCTGTCCGCTGTGTGCTGACCCGGCCATCCAGAAAATGCCCAGTGCACCCCGGCTCAACCTGGGCGCCTCCGCCGCGCTGCCAGAGGCTGCGAGTACGTCGCGTGAGGTGTCTGTGCCTGCGGCGCAGCAGGTGGTCGCTTCAGGCGGGCAGGCGGCGGGGCAGGCCGAGTTTCTAAAAGCCCTGCGCCATGTGCTGGCTCATACCGAAGACGTGGGCGAGCGTTTTGCCGATGAAGCCCGCGCCATGTTTTACGGCGACGCCGAACAGCGCAACATCCGTGGCCAGGCGAGTCGCGCCGAGGCGATCGAGTTGCTGGAGGAGGGTATCGAGGTGATGTCTTTGCCACTGCCGGCGGCGGTCAAGGAAACGCTGCAATAGCCTTCGCTTGTCATCCCGGACTTGATCCGGGATCCATGTTGGATAGTCCGCACTGCTCAGGTGTGCCTGCTGGCCGGGTCTCGCCCCGGCGGGCGACTCACTTTCTCTTGCGTCGCCAAGAGAAAGTAAGCAAAGAGAAGGCGACCCGATGGTCTGGGTCCCTGCGCTTCGCTACGGGCAACCTGCGGTGCTCGGTCAAAACGGGGTCGAGCTCGAACTCGCCTTCGGCTCAGACAATCGCTCGCCCTGATCCGTTTTCGGCTGCGCTCCTCGGCCCAGCCCGACGGGTGGGGAAACCAACCTGGGGACAAAATCCGGAGTGCAGGAAGCGCAAAGCGCTTCCTG
>CALRQX020000014.1:0-120565 GCA_943370435.1 Kapaibacterium sp. (SeqCode)
TCAGACAATCGCTCGCCCTGATCCGCTTTGACCTGCGCTCCTCGGCCCAGCCTAACGGGCTTGGGGAGACGAATGCGGGTTCGGGTGCGGGGAGCCCTGACGCGCATAGCGCGTCAGGGCTGATTCGGTTGGCCGTCATGTTTGCACGCAGGAGCAGCACACGCGGCCAAATGAAGTCCCCCTCCATCGCCCAGCGGGGCGAGGGAGGGGTTAGGGGTGGGAGTGGGGAGTTAGGCCCTACTGTCCAAGATGCACCTGAGCCGCAGCGTGATGCAAAAAGCACTATGAATTTAATAGCTGCCCACGCCCGCCACATAAGGGCCTGTGCCGCAAAAGGCGTGAAGGAATCAGTCCACCCTCGCCCCGGAGGCCTTCACCACCTTTTCGTACTTGGCCAGTTCGGCTTTCATGAAAGCGCCAAACTGCTCGGATGAGCTCGCCACCGGCTCGGCCAGCAAGGCGGCAAAACGGGTTTTGGCTTCGGGCGAGTTGAGGGCGGCGACAAATGCCTGGTTCAGTTTGGCAAGCACGTCTTTCGGTGTGGCGGCGGGGGCCACCAGGCCCCACCAGGTGTCGATGGCGAAACCCTTGAGTGTTTCGGCCACAGCCGGTACTTCGGGCAGGGCGGCGCTGCGGGTGGCAGTGGTCACAGCCAGTGCCTTGAGCTTGCCGGCTTTGATGTTGGCTGAGGCCGTGGCCAGGTTGTCGAAGTTGAAATCGACCTGACCGCTGAGCAGTGCGAGCTGCGCCGGGTTGCCGCCGTTGTAGGGGATGTGCAGCGCAAAAATGCCCGCGTCTTTTTTGAACATTTCACCGGCCAGGTGCCCGGCACTGCCATTGCCACCGCTGCCGTAGTTGAGTTTGGCCGGATTCGCTTTGGCGTATGTGATCAGGTCGGCCAGGCTGTTGATGTTCAGCCGCGCCGCGGTGTCCGCGTTCATGACCAGCACATTGGGCACACGCAGCATCTGCGTGATGGGCGCAAAGTCAGTGGCGGCGTTGTACGGCATCTTGCTGTAAAGCCAGGGGTTGATGGCGTGGGTGGCCACCGCCGCGATGCCAATGGTCAGGCCGTCCGGCGCGGCCTTGGCGACCAGATCGGCACCGATGTTGCCACCACCGCCGGGCCGGTTTTCGATGATGACGGTGCCGAGCGTGTCCTTGACGCGCTCGGCCATCAGGCGTGCCGTCACATCGATAGGGCCGCCAGGGGCATAAGGCACGATGATGCGCATGACTTTGGCGGGCGTCTGCGCGCTGGCCACAGTGGACGGCAGCGCCAGCGCAGCCAGAAGACACAGTGCCAGCGAGCGGGCGGCAAACAGGGGAAGGGTCTGGAGGTTCATGGCCCTATTGTGCAAAACAGCCGCGCCGCCGTCACCGTGGGATTCCCTAAGGAAACGTCAGCGTCGGTGGCCAAGCGCGGTGCTGGCCATCCCACAAACGCGGGATGCCGCTATCAGTGGGCGCTGACTAAGATGGCCGGCAATCAACCGGGAGTTTTTTGATGCGTCGTTCTGCCCTGCCTTTGGCCTGTCTGACCCTGGGCTTCGCCAGTTTTTCCGCAGTGGCGCTGGACTTTCCCAATCCGCCGCAGCCAGAGGCGCAGGCCCTGGTCAAACGTTTCCAGGCCGACTACGCACGCATCAAGGCCGATCCCAACTACTTCAAACCGCCAGCCGCGCCCATGGCCATGCCTTGCGAAGTACCGCAGCGCGACCTGTACCAGCCGCTCGGACTTTTCATGGCGATTCCGGAGGAAGCAGAAAAAATCCGGCTGATGTCGCGCAAACAGCTGCGCGACATGGGCATGGACCCGGAAACCGCCGCCATGCCCATGCAGTACAGCAATATCCGCATCACACCGATCAAGGCGGCCTGCAAAAACGGCAAGCTCGATGGCGAGGCCGAATTCCTGGTGCAGTTCGACACCCTGATGGAAAACGTCAACACCATGGACCTTGGCGCCAAGAAGGTGAAGATGACCATGCGGATGATGTCGCAACAGGTCAGCCGCTACTTCCTGACATTCCAGGACGGCAAGGTCCAGGATACCGAGCGTTACCACGTGAACCAGTCGGCACTGCGCAACGAAACCCTTTATGACGATGCGCAAACCACGCAGACCATGTCGAAAACCAAAATTCCGGACGCGCCTGAGCCCCAGGTGTCGGTGTTCTACACGAACTTCCAGGCGGGGCAGATGACCACCTTCACGGTCAGCATGGCGCCCAAAATCACCGGCGGCCTGTTTGGCGTGAACACCAGCTTCCAGCAGCAGCTGGACAGCCATTTCATGTCCGGTATCAGCGGCCCCATCAGCAAAATGGCCATGTACAAAAATGACAAGTTTTTCATGACCAGCGAATCGCCGATGAAAAACGGCAAGAACCACGGCGAGCAGGTACAGGTGCAGGAAAACTACCTCAAGGCATCCGGCATGCGCCTGGACCAGATGCCCGGCATGGAAAAAGCCCGGCTGATCACCGTCAATGGCGTTGAAATGCTGGAAACACGCAACTGCTTTATCGAGGGCGTGTTGACCAAAGCCCAGACCTGCCCCAGGGATTGAGCTGATGCGAGTAGTGTCCAACCAGCGCTGCAAGCTGGTACTGACGGCCCTGCTTGTGGCGCTGGCACCTGCCGCCCAGGCGCTGGATATTTCCAGTGCCGACTTCTACCGGTGTGTGCAGGGTGACTGCCGCAACGGCCAGGGCGTCGTTCACGACATGTACCAGAACCAGATGCTGGAAGGCAACTGGCAGAACAGCCGGACCATTCCCGGCCAGCGTTACCTGGTGAGCCATCCCCTGACCAAGGGTAAAAAATACGAGCAGTTTTACGGTGGCGACGGCCTGATGGACAGGGGCACGCAAATCCGCGGTTTTGGTGCAATGAACATTGTGCCGACCTTCACGGGCAGCTTTGGCCGCATGGACCATGCCTTCATGCGGGCACGCCTGGCCGTGCCGTATGAAGGCACTTACGCGCTGGGCAATGGCATCGAATACCGGGGCCGCTTTGACTACATTCCTGCCAAAGGCCGGGAGGCGGGTCAGATCACCATGGGCCACATCATTTTTTATGGCGACAAGGTGGACCTGGAGGACAAGAGCACGGAGACCGGCCTGTTTGTCAGCAACAGCGCGGTGGTGGGCGGCGGCGTGGTGATGTTCATGCCGGCGCGGCCCGACTACATGGCCTTGCTGCAGCAGCAGTACCACCGCGACCTGCAGATCGCCGTGAGCGACTTCAAACAGCAGGAAAGCGATAAAGCCTGGCGCACGGCTTTTGCGATTTTGGGCCAGGTGGCCTTGACGATGGCGGGTTCTTCAGGCGGCGGTGGTGGAAGTTCAGGCAACCGTTTTGCCATGGACCTGGTGAGCGGACTGATGAAAAATGCCATCGCTCCGGAAGGCTCGGCCTCGACGGCTTCCGCCAGCGACCCGTCCACCCGTCTGATCGAACTGGTGGCCGGTGCGGCGCTGGGCAAGATCACGGGGGACAGTGGCTTGTCGAACAGCCTGGCGAAGGCGGTGGCGAGCGGGATTGAGAAGTCGAATTCGACAGGGAAGTAGGCGGCTTGTTTGCTTTTATCGGAGGTCTGTGGTTTTCCAACAGGCCGGGGGTTGCCCGGCGGCAAGTAACTTTCTTTTGCGTCGCCAAAAGAAAGTCACCAAAGAAAAGGCGACCCGATGGTCTGGGTCCCCTGCGCTGCGCTCCGGGGCAACCTGCGGTGCTCGACAAAAGCGGGGTCTCGCTCGAACTCGCTACGCTCAAACAATCGCGAGCCCTGATCCGCTTTTGCCTGCGCTCCTCGGCCCAGCCCGACGGGTGGGGGAGCGGGAGCCAATACAAATTCGGGGAGACGGGACGCGCGCAGCGCGTCCCGTCGAACCCATGGGGCCGTCATGTTTGCACGCGGGAGCAGCACACGCGGCCAAATGAAGTTCCCCTCCATCGCCCAGCGGGGCGAGGGAGGGGTTAGGGGTGGGAGTGGGGAGTCAGGCCCTACTGTCCGGCGCAGGCCCGCGGCGCAGCGCGACGCCAGCAGCAAAAAATTTCAGGCCAGCGCCTTAGCCTTGTCCGCCTCAGTCGTGAACGAGTCCGCAAAAAACTCTTCTTCAGGCAGGTGCCCCAGGGCCACGTAGTCAGCCCGCGCTGAGTCCACCACGATGGGCGCACCACAGGCGTAGATCTGGTGGCCCGACAGGTCGGGGAAGTCCTCCAGCACCGACTTGTGTACAAAACCGGTGCGGCCGGTCCACGCATCTTCCGGCAGGGCGTTGGAGATCACCGGCACATAAGTCAGATTCGGCATCTCGGCCACTTTGGCCAGCACCCAGTCGTTCATGTACAGATCAGCTGGCCGGCGGCCACCCCAGTACAACACCGCTGGCCGCGTGATGCCCTTGAACTGCAGGTGCTCGATCAGCGCCTTGATCGGTGCAAAGCCAGTGCCGGAGGCCAGCAGCACCATGGGCTTGTTGCTGTCTTCGCGCAGGAAGAAGCTGCCATAAGGCCCCTCTATGCGCAGGATTTCCTTTTCCTTCATGGCGCTGAACACATGTTCGGTGAATTTGCCGCCCGGCATGTGGCGGATGTGCAATTCAATGCCGGGGTTTTCCGTCTGGGTGTGCGGTGCGTTGCCCATGGAGTAGCTGCGGCGGTCACCGTCACGCAGCAGAAATTCCACGTACTGACCGGCGTGGTATTTGAAAACATCGGCGGCCGGCAGTTGCAGGCGCAGCACCATCACGTCGTGGGACGCACGCGCCATGCTGGCCACGCGCGAGGGCATTTTCTTGATCGGGAAGGCGCTTTCGTCGGTCACCTGGCGTGATTCGAGCACCACGTCGGTCTGCGCCACACCGCAGCAGGTCAGCACAAATCCGGCTTCTTCCTCTTCATGGGACAGCGCCTTGAGCTGGTGCGGGCCGTGCACCACCGTGCCCTCGATTTTTTTGCATTTGCAGGAACCGCAGGCGCCGTCCTTGCAGCCATAGGGCATGCCCACGCCCTGACGGATGGCGGCGGCCAGCATGGCCTCGTCGGGGTTGGCGGTGAACTGGCGGCCGCTGGGCAGCACGGTGACGCTGAAAGTCATACTGGTTATCCTCTGTCGTTATCCGATTTTTTATACTTTGCTGTTCCGCAGCAGATTCCCCAATTTTGCCTTCAAACCAAAGTCCCCTTGGCGCCCTGCCTTCGCGCTTTCGCCGTCCGCGTATTCTGCTCATTGGCTGCGGCGATGTCGGCTTGCGGGTGGCACGCCAGCTGGCACCGCGTGTGCAGCTGCTGGCACTGACATCGTCGCCGGAACGGCTGCCGGCCTTGCGGGCCGGCGGTATCCGGCCGCTGACCGGCAACCTGGACCAGCCCGCCACACTGCGGCGCCTGGCCGGACTGGCGAGCCGTGTGATACATCTGGCGCCGCCACCCGCGGAGAACCTGCCCGACTGGCGCCAGGACCCGCGCACGCTGGCGCTGCTGCGCGCGCTGCGTTTGCGCACGCTGCCGCTGTCGCTGGTGTACGGATCCACCAGTGGGGTGTATGGCGATTGCCAGGGTGAATGGGCGCCTGAGACACGCCGCGTCAACCCGCACACGCCGCGCGCCTGGCGCCGGGTCGATGCCGAGCAGCAACTGCGCTTTTTTGGCCGCTCCAGCGGGGTGGCTGTGCACACGCTGCGCATCCCCGGCATTTACGCGCCCGACCGTGAAGGCGGCACGCCGCGCGCCCGCCTGCTCAAGGGCACGCCGGTGTTGCTGGCGGCGGACGACGTCTACACCAACCACATCCACGCCGATGACCTGGCACGCGCCTGTGTCGCGGCGCTGTGGCGCGGCAAGCCGCAGCGCTGCACCAATGCCAGCGACGACACGCAGCTGAAGATGGGGGATTACTTTGACCTGGCGGCAGATATCTACCAGCTGCCGCGTCCGCCACGCGTGGCGCGCAGCACGGCGCAGGACGCGCTGCCGCTGATGCTGCTGAGTTTCATGAGCGAGTCGCGCCGGCTCGACAACACCCGCCTCAAGCAGGAGCTGCGGCTGCGGCTGCGTTACCCCACGGTAGAGACCGGCTTGCGCGATTGTTGAGCGTACCGGAGGTGGGCGCGCAATACGCAAGCCCTGGTGTCTGCAGCTTCTGCGCCAGTCGCACCGGCTCGACGACACATGCCTGAAGCAGACAGCGCGTCTGCTTTACCCCACAGTGCCGCCAGACCTGTTCTACAAAAGGAGTAGCTGCCCGCAAGCAGCCATCAAAGACCGGAGTACGTTCTTATTACATTGGGAAGAACGCCATTTTTAATGTGCTGCTTTTCGTTATCCACGCGGTCTTCTTTGGATACGATCCACCGAAGTGCCCTCCATTGTTTTGTGACAAAAGTGGTGCGCGGGAGGTGAAAAAATGCACAGACAGCGTTCGACAATCAGCGCGGAGTCAGGGGCCGGACACCCCAACGTTGTTGATCAGCGGGTAGGCAGCATCGCGTGTTTGCGCCGAAAAGCAGTCTGCAGCGCCGGGGCTGCCATGCTGCTGGGTGTGGCGGCAGCCCAGGCCGGACCGATGGACGGCCAAGTCACTGCCGGGTCGGGAAGCGTCGCCCAAACCGGCGCCAACACCACCGTTACGCAATCCAGCCAGAACCTTTCGCTGAGCTGGAAGAGCTTCAACGTAGGCGCGCAGGAAAGCATCCACTTCGTGCAGCCCTCGGTCAGCGCCATAGCGGTCAACCGCATCCTGGACACCAACGGCAGCCAGATCCTGGGTCAGCTCAACGCCAACGGACAGGTCTACCTGATCAACCCCAACGGCATCCTGTTCGGCGCCGGCGCCCAGGTCAATGTAGGCGGGTTGGTGGCCTCGACGCTGGACATCAGGGACGCAGACCTGGGCAGCAGCAAGCGCAGCTTCAGCGGCCCTGGTGCAGGTAGCGTGGTCAACCAGGGCCGCGTCAGTGCCGCCCCGGGCGGCTACGTGGCCCTGCTGGGCAACACCGTGAGCAACCAGGGAAGCATCAGCGGTCCGCTGGGCAGCGTGGTGCTCGGCGCCGGCAGCGCCGCCACCTTGACCTTCCAGGGCAACCAATTGCTGCAAGTGCAGATAGACCAGAGCGTGCTCAATAGCCTGGCCGACAACGGCGGACTGATCCAGGCCGACGGCGGGCGCGTGCTCATGAGCGCAGGCGCCCGGGACTCCCTGCTGGCCAGCGCGGTCAACAACAGCGGGGTGATCCAGGCGCGCACCGTCGAAAGCCGCGGCGGCACCATCATCCTGCTGGGCGGCATGGCCGCCGGTACGGCCCATATCGCGGGCACCCTGGACGCTTCGGCACCCCACGGCGGCAACGGCGGTTTCATCGAGACCTCGGGCGCGCATGTCAAGATTGCCGACAGTGCGCGAATCACGACTGCAGCCCCCGCGGGCAGCAGCGGCACCTGGCTGATCGACCCTGTGGACTTCACCATCGCCGCCTCGGGCGGGGATATCACGGGCGCGGCTTTGAGCGCCAATCTGGGTGGGGGCAATGTCGTTATCCAGAGCAGCAACGGGGCTGGGGGCACGGCAGGCGATGTCAACGTCAACGACGTGGTGAGCTGGAGCGCCAATCAACTGACGCTCAACGCGCAGAACAACATCAACATCAACGCCAACCTCAATGCCTCCGGCACCGGCAAGCTGGCACTGGAATATGGCCAGGGTACCGTGGCCGGAACCGGTAACAGCTACAACTTCAGCAACGGCGCGAAGATCAATCTGCCGGCAGGCAACAACTTCAGCACCAAGCAAGGCAGCACCGGCGCCACCTTCAACTACACCGTCATCACTGACCTGGGCGCCGCAGGCAGCACCAGCACCACCGATTTGCAGGGTATCAGCGGCAATCTCGGCGGGCGCTACGTGCTGGGCGCGGACATTGATGCCTCCGCCACCAGCGGCTGGAACAGCGGCGCGGGATTCGCGCCCCTGGGCCCCTCCAATGTGGTGCAATTCACTGGCACGCTGGACGGACTGGGCCACACCATCTCCGGCCTCACCATCAACCGGCCCACTGACACTTATGTGGGCCTGTTTGGCTATGTCGGCGTCTCCGGGCGAATCAATAACCTGGGCCTCGTCGGCGGCAGCGTGGCGGGCCAGACCAAGGTCGGCGCGCTGGCGGGATGGAACTCCGGCAACATCAACAACAGCCATGCCAGCACCACTGTGACGGGAACCGGCTCCGAAGCCGGAGGGCTGGTGGGAACCAGCCAGGGTGAAATCCGCAACAGCCATGCCACCGGTGCGGTGAGCGGTGGGCTCGCTGTGGGCGGGCTGGTCGGTTGGGGCCAGGGCCTCATCAGCGACAGCTATGCCACCACCGGCACTGTCACTGCCTCCAGCTCACGGGCCGGGGGGCTGGTGGGCTACATGCTCAACAGCGGAATCATCAGCCGCAGCTACTCGAGCCGCAACGTCAGCAGCACCAGCGCGGATGTCGGAGGGCTGGTGGGGTACTGGGACAGCAATGGCAGCGCCACAGCTGCGATCAACAACAGTTATGCGACCGGCACCGTGACCGGTACCAGCAATGTCGGTGGCCTGGTCGGGCACAAGCTCAATGGTCAAGGCGTCATCAACAACAGCTACGCGACCGGGGCCGTGACCGGCACCAGCAACCAGGGCGGCCTGGTTGGCTTGTGGGTCGCCGGGACGGCCATCAACAACAGCTTCTGGGACCGCATCACGACCGGACGGAATGCCAGCTCGGGCGGTGGCACGGGCATGACGACGACCGAGATGCAGCAACAGGCCAACTTCACCTCGGCCACGGCCGCCAACGGCAATGTCAACCCGAACTGGGATTTCACCAGCGTCTGGCGCATCTATGACGGCAATACCTACCCCCTGCTCAAGGCGTTCCTGAAGGCCACCACGGTCACCGCCAGCAATGGCAGCAAGACCTATGACAGGCTGGCCTGGAATGGCGGAAGCGGTATCAGCTGCTCCAACGTGGCCTGCGGCAGTTTGCTGGGCAGTATTGCGTACAGCGGGACTGCCCAGGGAGCGGTCAATGCCGGCAGCTACACCTTGACCGCGTCCGGCCTGTATTCAAACCAGCAGGGCTACGACATCAGTTACGCCAATGGCACGCTGACCGTTGATCGCGCCAGCCTGGTGGTCACGGGCCTGAGCGCAGCCAGCAAGGTGTATGACGGCACAAGCGCTGCCAGCCTGAATGGCACAGCCAGGGTGGCAGCGCTGGGCGGCGATGTGGTGATCCTGGGCGGCAGCGGCAGTGGCGCTTTTGCCGATGCGAATGTGGGCAACGGCAAAAGCGTGGTCGTGACCGGCTTCACCCTGAGTGGTGCCGACGCGGGCAACTACACCCTGGTGCAGCCTGCTGGCCTGACTGCGGCCATCACCCCTGTGCCCGTGCCGGCGACGACATCCGGACGGGATGTTGATGCCGCCGCGCAGCAGGCCCGGAACGAAACCCGTGCCAAATCCGAAGTACCCGAAGCGTCGTCAACCCTGCGGGTCATTCACATGGCGAGCACCGATGCAAAGGATGGAAAAGACCTGACAGCCGCCAGACCGGCCATGGAGAGACTGAAAGCCCCTTCCATCGCCGGAGCGCAAGACCCGCGTCTGCACATAGTTGATGGTGGCGTCAGGCTGACACGAAATATGTTTGCATCCCAGGAATAGAACTGGTCCTCGAATGGTTTTTTTCATGAAGGGCAGCACTGGCCTGAACCGCTGTTACCGGCTGGTCATGGCGCTGCTGGTCACCACACCTCTGCTGGTGGCCCGGGCGGCCGGCCCGGCGCCGGTTGGTGTTGGTTCCATCCTCCAGCAAATCCAGCCGCTCGAGCGCTCCGTTCAGCCGTCCGGCGGACAAGGGTTGTCTGTCAACAAGGAGAAGGATGCCCAGGCTTCAGCAGAACAGGCGGCCATTCCGGTGGACGTCAAAGAAGTCAAGGTTCTGGGCAATACCCTGTTCGAGACAGCCGATCTGCATGCGCTGGTGGCCGATGCCGAAGGGCAAAGACTGACGCTGGACCAGCTGGATGAACTGGCCGCGCGCATAGGCAGGTATTACCACAGCCGGGGCCACACCTTCGCGCGGGCCGTCGTGCCTGCGCAGGTGATCCAGGCTGGCGTGGTACGCCTGCTGGTGATCGAGGCACGCTACGGCAGGGTGGGGATCGACAACCAGACCCGCGTGAATGACGTGTTGCTGCGGGCGACGGCGGCGCCGCTGCAAATGGGGCAGCCGGTCGACCAGGCGGCGCTGGACAAGTCCCTGCTGCTGCTGTCAGACATACCTGGTGTGCTTGTGCAGGCGGTGTTGAAACCCGGTGAAGAGGTGGGCATATCGGATTTGATGATCCATGCCACACCCGGGCCGGAGACCACCGGAAACTTGGCGCTGGACGGCTACGGCAACAGTTACACGGGAAAAACCCGCCTGGGCGGCACGGTGAACTTCATCAACCCCTTGCAACATGGCGATGTTCTCAGCCTGGCGGGGTTGAGTTCCGGACCGAGGCTGAACTACGGACGCGCCAGTTACGACACCTTGCTCAACGGCCTGGGTACACGCGCGGGGGCCGCTTATTCCTCCCTGAACTACAAGCTTGGCGGGTTCCTGGAGATTCTGGGTGCGCATGGATCCGCCGAAACCGGGAGCTTCTGGGCCAGGCATCCGCTGGTGCGAAGCCCGGACGCCAATCTGTATGGGCAGGTCCAATATGACAAGACGCAGCTGCGCGAGCACATTGACCTCATCAACATGAAGACGGACCGGTACCTCGACAGCTGGACCGCGAGTCTGACCGGGGACTGGCGGGACACGCTGATGTCCGGCGGCATCAGCACCTGGAGCTTGGGGTGGACGGGCGGCCGGGTCGGTTTTGATGATGCGCAAGCCCAACTGGCCGATGCGGCAGCGGCAAGAACACAGGGCGGGTTTTCGAAAGTGAACATGGGCTTTTCCCGCCTGCAGCGTTGGGGGCAGGACGGCTCGCTGTATTTGTCGTGGACGGGCCAATGGGCAAGTACCAACCTCGATCCGTCGCAGAAGTTGGCCGCGGGCGGGCCTTACTCCGTGCGTGCTTACGATGTGGGCGCACTGTCGGGCGACAAAGGCGTTCGCGCAAGCATTGAGTTCCGATACGACCTGGGGCAGGCAGGCAATGGGAAACTTCAGGCGCTCGGGTTCTGGGACGGCGCGCATCTGGCCGTCAATAAACGTCCCTGGACAACCGGTGCCAACAGTGCGACTGTGAGCGGAGCGGGCATAGGCCTGGACTGGACCGGGCTCAACCAATGGCGGGCCCGGGCCTACCTGGCGACTCCTCTGGGGCCAACACCCGAGCTGGTGAAGGCTACAGAGTCGAAACGTGTGTGGACCGAGATCGGCTACCGGTTTTGAAGGCGGCGCCGGTGGCAATATGCTTGCTATTATTTCAGGAGCTTCTGGCGCACGGTCTATAAGGACTGGAGGCGAATCTGACTGGGTATTTCAGATCCCTGAAGGTTTTTTCAGGGTCAACATGCGGTCCTGGGCCTTGAGCACAATGGTTTTGACATCGGCGCCCTGCAGCACGGTCAGCGAGATCTCTGCATCGGGCGCGGCCCGGTTCCAGAGCTTTTTGTAAAAGTCCTCCAGCGTGGAGACCTTGGCGCCATCGACGGCCAGCACCACATCGCCTGCCTCCAGCCCCGCCCCTTCGGCCGGGCTGTCCTTGCTGACCCGCGTGATCTGCACCCGGCCGCCCTGGTCGTTGGAGTTCAGTCCCAGCCAGGGGCGGCGGCTTTTCACACTGCTGCCGGACTGTTGCAACTCGGCCAGGATGGGCCGCAGCAAATCGACGGGTACAAACATGTTGCCGGGCATGCGCCGGTTTTGCCCGGTGGCATCCGATACCAGCAGCGAGCCTATGCCTATCAACTCCCCCTTCTGGTTGAACAGCGGGGCGCCGCTGTGGTTGCCCTCATTGGCAACAATGGGCGGGCTGGTGAACAGGGCGGTTTCAATGTGGTACTCCCAATTGCCCGAGAACGCGCGTTTGCTGATCAGCCGCGTCATGTTGACGTCGCCATCGTCGTTGGGCTGCGGGCCGGTGACGGCCATCAGTGCTTCGCCGGGCTGCGCAGACTGGCTGCTGCCGAGTACCGCCACGCTGACATTGCTGGAGGCGCGCAGCGGCAGCAAGGGCCGCAACAGGCCAAAACCGGTGGCCAGGTCGTAGGCCACGGCGCGCGCCGGCAGGATTTTGTTGTCCTGGGTCACGATTTCGATCTGCTCCGCTTCGAGCAGCAGGTAGCCAATCGTCAGGATCAGGCCGTCGGAGGCAATCAGGACGCCGGAACCGCTGCGCCGCTGCCCCAGGGTTTCGGCCGAACGCGCGCCTTCTGCCGCCGTGACGCGTACACCCACCACCGAGGCATTGGCCCGGGCCAGGGCGTTGATCGTGCTTTGCGCCTGGGAGGGCTGGACGGTGGCCGCTTGCACGGGCAGGGCCAGCAGGGCTGCCGAGACCAGAGGCCAGATCCAGAAACGAGGTGAGCGCATGACGGACTCCGTGAGCCGCAGAAAAAACTGCGATTCAAGAATGCGCTTATTTCAATGCCGTGGCAAGACGCAGGGTCAAAAAAATCCCCCTGCGCTGCCGCCACTGCCGTCAGCCGCTAAGGCGCGAGCCGCTTGTGTACCCAGTGCGCCACTGCCAGCAGGCGCTGGTCGTCGCCGTAAGCGCCCACCAGCTGCAGCCCTACCGGCAGCCCGCTGCGGCCACGCGCAAACGGCAGGTGCACACAGGGCAGGCCCAGCAGCGTCCAGCTGCGGCAAAACAGCGGGTCACCCGTGCTGTCGAGCCCCGCAGGTGCTTCGCCCATGCTGCTTGGCGCCAGCAACACGTCGCAAGGACCGAACAAGGCCTGCACCTGGCGCCGCGCCAGTGCGGTGGCCAGCAGGTTCTGCGCATGGGCCGCGCCGCTGATCGCCAGTCCGTCGGCGATCAGGGCGCGTAGTGGCGCGCTCAGTTGGTCGGGGTGGCGCAGGCGCTCGTGGCTCAAGGAGCGCGCTGTCTCGAAGGCCTGCACCGCTTTTTGCACCGCGACCAGGCCGGACAGTTCCAGCGGCAGCGCCATAGGCACGCCGTGTGCGCCCAGCGCTTTTTCGGCCTGGGCCCAGGCCTGCTGCGTGTCGCTGTCTGCAAGTGCCCACTCCGGTGTCTGGCAAAAACCGATGCGCGGCGCCATGGCCTGGCTGAAAGTCGCCGGGTCTGCCAGCCTGGCATCACCGGTCAGCACCGCGCCCAGTAGCGCCACGTCGCGCACACTGCGTGCAAAACCGCCCACTGTGTCCAGCGTTTCCGACAGGCTTTTGACACCGGCTTTGGGCACCCGGTTGTGGCTGGGTTTGTAGCCGACCACGCCGCAAAACGCCGCCGGCCGGATCAGCGAACCTGCGGTCTGCGTGCCGAGGGCCAGCGGCAGCATGTGATCGGCCACTGCTGCGGCCGAGCCGCTGGATGAGCCGCCCGGCGTGTGTACAGGGTTGTGCGGGTTGCGCGGGTTGCGCGTGACCCCGGGGAACATATTGGCCAGCTCGGTCGTGACGGTTTTGCCGACCAGCACCGCACCGGCTTCGCGGCACAGCGCCACGGCGGCGGCATCGGCCGGCGGCTGCTGCCCGGCATAAATCGGCGAGCCATAAGCAGTGGGCAGATCGAAGGTGTCGAACAAATCCTTCACGCCAAACGGCAGGCCGTGTAGCAGCCCGCGTATCGGCCCGGCGTCGAGCTGGCGCGCCGTGGCCAGGGCCGCGTCAGCAGCCAGGTGCACAAAGGCCGCCACCTGCGGCTCACGCCCGGCGATGTGGTCCAGGCAGGCGCGGACCAGGTCTTCGGCGCTGAGTTCGCGGCGCGCGATGTACCCGGCTGCTTGCCAGGCTGGCAGCCGATGAAGAGGGGTGGCTTGCATGGCTTGGAGTATCTGCGTTTTTGTCCGGCCTTGCGCGCTGGCGGGTACGCCGGGGTGACTACACTCGGTAGCGATGGATATTCTTGTTTTGGCGATGTTGGCAGCCACCGGCTTCTGGTTGCTCCGATCCGGCTGGCAACGCGCACGCATTGCCCTGCTGGGCAGTTATCTGGGCAAATACCAGATCGAACAACTGATGGAAAGCCTGAACGGGGGTTATCTGCGGGCGCTGGGCGAAACTGACCCCGAGCGGCGTGAGCAGATCTGGCATCTGCTGGGCAGCACAGAGGAAAAGCTCGGCAAGCAGTTTGCGAGCTTCGCTGCTGATTTTTCCAAAGTGGAGGCGGCCCAGGCGCGTGTGAGCACGCTGGCCATGGCCATTCCCCATGCCGACAAACTATTCCCTGCGGCCACCTTGGATCTGCGCCGGCTGCTCGCGGTGCATGCAGATGGCATCACCAGAGCCGCGAGTGCCAACCCGGACCAGAGCCCCAAAAGCCGGGCTTTCACGCTGTCGGCCGAGCTGTTCCTGATGCAGCACAGCTGCCACTGGTTTTGCAAGTCAAAAAACGTGGCATCGGCGCGGCTGCTGGTGCGCCACAAAACGCCGTATGCACAACTGCTGGACTCGGTGGCGCCCGAGACGGCGCGTGCTTACCTGGCGGTGGTGGGCGGCTAAGTGCAGCGAGGCTCACAAGAGGAGGACATCCATGGAAGCCAAAAAAGCCATTCTGGTCATAGGTGCAGGCGATGCAACTGGCGGCGCGATTGCACGCCGTTTTGCGCGCGAGGGCTATATCGCCTGCGTCACACGCCGCAGCGAGGACAAACTCAAGCCTTTGGTCGAGCAGATCAAGGCTGAGGGCGGGCAGGCCTGGGGTTTTGCCAGTGATGCCCGCAAGGAAGAAGACATGGTGGCGCTGGTCCAGAAAATAGAGGCTGACATCGCGCCGATTGAGGTGGCGGTTTTTAATATCGGCGCCAACGTGCGTTTTCCGATCACCGAGACGACGGCGCGTGTCTACTTCAAGGTCTGGGAGATGGCCTGTTTTGGTGGCTTTTTGATGGGGCGCGAGGCGGCCAAAGTGATGCTGCCGCGGGGCCGCGGTACGATCATCTTCACCGGGGCCACCGCCAGCCTCAGGGGCCGTGAGGGTTTTGCCGCTTTTGCCGGGGCCAAACATGCTTTGCGCGCACTGGCGCAAAGCATGGCGCGAGAACTCTGGCCCAAAGGCATCCATGTCGCCCACCCTATCATCGACGGGGCCATAGACACAGAGTTCATCCGCAGCAATTTTCCGGAACGGTATGCCACCAAAGACGAAGGCGGCATTGTCAATCCGGAACGTATCGCCGACCTCTACTGGCAGTTGCACATGCAGCCGCGCGATGCCTGGACACACGAGCTGGAAATCCGTCCGTGGCTGGAGTCCTGGTGAGGCGGCAAGGATGCACGCGCCATGAGCCGGCGGTGCGACATCACATGCGCAAATAGTGCCGGTTCGGGCGAACCGACTGACGCGTATTCAGAGGAGGTGGTGCCCGGGGCCGGAATCGAACCGGCACGCCTTGCGGCGGGGGATTTTGAGTCCCCTGCGTCTACCAATTTCACCACCCGGGCAGGAAGAAGCGAAGAGGCAAATTATGGCACAGTGCAGGGTATGACCTACCCCACTATCGAAGACGCCATTGGCAAAACGCCTCTGGTGGCACTGCAACGTATCCAGGCCGAAGGCAACAGCCAGCGCAACAATGTGGTGCTTGGCAAACTGGAAGGCAACAACCCCGCCGGCTCGGTGAAAGACCGGCCGGCGCTGGCCATGATCAAGCGCGCCGAAGAGCGCGGCGAGATCAAACCCGGCGACACGCTGATTGAAGCCACCTCGGGCAACACCGGCATTGCGCTGGCCATGGCGGCGGCCATCAAGGGTTACCGCATGGTGCTGATCATGCCGGAGGACCTTTCCATCGAGCGCGCGCAGACCATGAAGGCCTTTGGCGCGGAGTTGATGCTCACGCCCAAAAGTGGCGGCATGGAGCATGCGCGCGATCTGGCCGACCAGATGGCCAAAGACGGCAAGGGCAAGGTGCTGGACCAGTTTGCCAACCAGGACAACCCGCGCATCCATTACGAAACCACGGGCCCTGAAATCTGGGCCGACACCGGCGGCAAGGTCACACATTTTGTCAGCGCCATGGGCACCACCGGCACCATCACCGGTGTCTCGCGTTTTCTCAAGGAGAAGAACCCGGCGATCAAAATCATAGGTGCGCAACCGAGCGAAGGTTCGCGCATTCCCGGCATACGCAAATGGCCGGAGGCCTACATGCCGAAAATCTACGACCCGCGTCATATCGACGAAACCGTGCTGGTGAGCCAGAGCGATGCCGAAGACATGTGCCGGCGCCTGGCGCGCGAAGAGGGCATCTTCGCCGGCATCTCGGCGGCCGGTGCCTGCTGGGTGGCGCAGGAGATTGCCAAAACCGTGAAAGACGCAGTGATTGTGTTTATCGTCTGCGACCGCGGCGACCGTTACCTGTCCACTGGCGTTTTTCCGGCGTGACCTGCGCCTTTGTCATTGCGGGCCTGACCCGCAATCCATGGCCAATTGAACAGGCAGGTGGTTCATGCCACATGGATCCCGGATCAAGTCCGGGATGACACCCAGAAAATCCACGAGATGAGAAAGCAATCGCATGACCCACGAATTCAAGTTCTGCCCCAACTGCGCTACCCCGCTCGCCATGATTTCCCAGATGGAAGACAGCGGCGAGACCGTGCGCCTGCGCTGCCCGGCCTGCGACTACACCCACTGGAACAACCCGGTGCCGGTGCTGGCGGCGGTCATTGAACACCAGGGCAAGATCCTGCTGGCACGCAACGCCGCCTGGTCCGGCAAGATGTACGCACTGATCACCGGTTTCATGGAGGCCGGCGAAACGCCCGAAGGCGGCATCACGCGTGAAGTGAAGGAAGAAACCAATCTCGACGTGAGCGACCTCAAGCTGATAGGCGTGTACGACTTCCAGCGCATGAACCAGATCATCATTGCCTACAGCGCGGTCGGCCACGGTGAAGTCAAACTCTCGCCAGAACTGGTGGACTACAGGCTGTATGCCCACGAAGACGTGAAGTGCTGGCCGGCTGGCACCGGTTACGCGCTGGCGGACTTTCTGAAGTCCAAAGGTTATCAGCCGGAGTTTGTGGAATGGGCCAAGCGGGATTGAGAGGCTGACACCGCCCCGCGTCTGGGCTTTTGCAGGTGTTGCAGGTCTCCAGTCCTTGTTTCACGGGCGCAAGCAGCTATTAAAAAAGTAGCAATTTCAGCTGCGGGCCCTGTCGCCCGGGCCGCCCGACCCGCCTTGTTAAACTACAGGCCTGCCTTTGTAGCTCAGTGGATAGAGCGATCCCCTCCTAAGGGATAGGTCGCAGGTCCGATTCCTGCCAAGGGCACCATCTTTTCGCGGCGCTGGCGATCAGGCGCTGAACGGCCATGCCGCTTCAGTCGGCCTCACTTCGACAGCAGCCGCATCGCTTCTTCCAGCCCCTTGATGGTCAGCGGGTACATGCGCTGGTTCACGAGTTGCTGGATCACGCTGATGCTCTGGCGGTACTGCCAGACGCCTTGCGGCTCGGGGTTGATCCAGACAAATTTCGGGAAGGCGTTGGTCAGGCGCTGCATCCATTCGGCGCCGGCTTCCTCGTTGTTGTATTCGACGCTGCCACCCGGCTGCAAAATTTCGTAGGGGCTCATGGTGGCGTCGCCGACAAAAATCAGCTTGTAGTCCTTGTTGTACTTGCGGATGATGTCCCAGGTCGCAAATTTTTCGCTGAAGCGGCGCCGGTTGTTCTTCCACATGAAGTCATAGACGCAATTGTGGAAGTAATAAAACTCGATGTGTTTGAACTCGGTCTTGGTCGCCGAGAACAACTCTTCGACCCGCGCGATGTGTTCGTCCATGGTGCCGCCCACGTCCATCAGCAGCAGCACTTTCACATTGTTGTGGCGCTCGGGCACCATCTTGATGTCCAGCCAGCCGGCGTTGGCGGCGGTGGACTTGATGGTGTCGTCCAGGTCCAGCTCTTCCACATGGCCTTCGCGCGCAAACTTGCGCAGCCGGCGCAGCGCGACCTTGATGTTGCGTGTGCCGAGCTCCTGGGTGTCGTCGTAGTCCTTGTAGGCGCGCTGGTCCCAGACTTTGACCGCGCTTTTGTTGCGGCTTTTTTCCTGGCCTATACGTATGCCCTGGGGGTTGAAACCGTTGGCGCCAAACGGCGAGGTGCCGCCCGTGCCTATCATGCGGCTGCCGCCTTCGTGGCGTTCTTTCTGCTCTTCAAAACGCTTTTTGAGCGTTTCCATGAGTTCGTCCCAGCCCATCTTCTCGATTTTCGCCTTGTCTTCGGCGCTGAGCACGAGCTCCAGGTTCTTGCGCAGCCATTCGAGCGGAATGTCCCTGGTGAAGTCGGCAATCATCTCCACACCCTTGAAGTAGGCCGCAAACGCGCGGTCAAACTTGTCGTAGTGTTTTTCGTCCTTCACCAGCACGGTGCGGCTCAAATAGTAAAAGTCGTCGATCTTGTAAGCACCCTCACCGATCTCGCCATCGGCCCTGCCGCTGTTGGGCCCGACCACGCCGGCCTGCAGCGCCTCCAGCAGCATCAGGTATTCCTTGACCGAGACCGGCAGCTTGGCCGAACGCAGGGTGTAGAAGAAGTCGATCAGCATGTCAGGACTCCCTTCAGGATTTGGATGGCCTGGGCTTGTCCAGCAGGTACAGCAACTGCGCTTTGACCTCGGGCCATTCGCCGGAGCGCAGGCTGTACATCACGGTGTCGCGGATGGTGCCGTCGCGGCGCATGGCGTGGCCGCGGATCACGCCGTCTTTTCTGGCGCCCAGGCGTTCGATGGCGCGCTGCGAGGCGTGGTTGAAATTGTCGGTGCGCCAGCCGACGACGCTGCAGCCCAGGGTTTCGAACGCATGGGTCAGCATCAGCAGCTTGCAGGTGGTGTTGATGTGGGTGCGCTGGCAGCGCGCGGCGTACCAGGTGTAGCCAATCTCGACCCGTTTGACGGTGGGCAAAATGTCGTGGTAACTGCTGCTGCCCAGCACCGTGCCGGTGGCGGCATCACGCACGACAAAGGCAAAGCGGTGGCCGGCTTCGCGGCCTTTCAGGGCTTCTTCAATATAAGCCTGGGTCTGGTCGGGCTCGGGGACCGACGTGATGCGCAGATTCCACAATTCGCCATCGGCGGCCGCGGCACGCAGGCCAGCTTCATGTTCAAGTGCCAGCGGCACCAGCTCGACGCCGCGGCCTGACAAGGTGACAGGTTGCACAAAACTCATGGTTCGCCGCTCCGCTTTTTCTCCTGCGCCCGGCGCCAGCGCCTGGCCACCTGCAGGCCCAAGCCACCGCCCAGGCCGACCAGCACAATGCCGCCAATGGCGGCGTTACCGTAACCGGCGGCGAATATGTCCAGGCCGAACAGCCGGCCCAGCCAGAAGCCGGCCAGTGCCCCGCCGACAAAACCGACGGCGTCGGACAGTCCTTCCAGCAGCAATTTTCGGGTGTCGGCAGCCATGCTGTCTTTAGCGGTTGTGGCGTTGCATGAACACCAGTTTTTCAAACAGCGTCACGTCCTGCTCATTTTTCAGCAGTGCGCCCACCAGCGGCGGCACGGCCACTTTGTCTTCCTTGCTTTGCAGCGCTTCGAGCGGGATGTCCTCGGCCACCAGCAGCTTGAGCCAGTCGAGCAGCTCGCTGGTGGAGGGTTTCTTTTTCAGGCCGGGCAGGTTGCGCACGTCGTAAAAGGTTTTCATGGCCGCGGCCAGCAGTTCTTTCTTGAGGCCGGGGAAGTGCACATCGACGATCTGTTTCATCGTGTCGGCATCGGGGAACTTGATGTAGTGGAAAAAGCAGCGGCGCAAAAAAGCGTCGGGCAGTTCTTTTTCGTTGTTCGAGGTGATGAAGACCAGCGGCCGGTGTTTGGCCTTGATCAGCTCACGGGTTTCGTACACATAAAACTCCATGCGGTCGATCTCGCGCAACAGGTCGTTCGGGAATTCAATGTCGGCCTTGTCGATCTCGTCAATCAGCAGCGCCACCGGCTCGTCCGCCGTGAAGGCCTGCCAGAGCACACCCTTGACGATGTAGTTGTGGATGTCCTTGACCTTTTCATCGCCGAGCTGCGAGTCGCGCAGGCGCGACACCGCGTCATATTCATACAGGCCCTGCTGCGCCTTGGTGGTGGACTTGACGTGCCACTGCAACAGCGGCAGGTTCAGCGCCTGGGCCACTTCCTCGGCCAGCATGGTTTTGCCGGTGCCCGGCTCGCCCTTGACCAGCAGGGGCTTTTTGAGGGTGGCGGAGGCGTTGACGGCCAGCATCAGGTCCTGGGTGGCGACGTAGTTTTTGGAGCCTTGAAATTTCATGGTAAACGCGAAGTGTGAGCTTGAAGAGGGGTGAATCAGGGGTGTGTATGCCGCGGCCTGTGGTGGCCCTGGCAGGCCCAGATATAATCAGCGGCTGTTTGACATACCCAATTTTCACCTGATTGTGCGCGCAAAATGACCAAGCTGATCACCACGCTATTTGCCCTTGCTGTCTCATTTGTGACGGTGGCGGCCCATTCCCAGGACATCAAGGGCGACGCCAAAGCCGGCGAAGCAAAAAACGCCATGTGTATCGGTTGCCACGGCATCAAGGGCTACCAGGCCAGTTTTCCCGAGGTGTACAAGGTGCCGATGATCTCCGGCCAGAGCGCCAAATACATTGCTTCCGCCCTGACCGCCTATAAAAAAGGCGAGCGCAAACACCCCACCATGCGCGGCATCTCCGATACCCTGAGCGACCAGGACATTGCCGACCTGTCGGCTTATTACAGTGTGCATGGCGTGGCCCCGGCGGCAGCGCCGGTTGAGCGCAGCGTCAAGACCCCCAGCCCGGCGGTGGCGGCCCTGCTGGCCAAGGCCAACTGCGCCTCTTGCCACGGCGCTGATTTCAGCAAGCCGATTGACCCGAGCTACCCCAAGCTGGGCGGCCAGCATGCCGACTACCTGTTTGTGGCGCTGAAGGCCTACAAGATGGAGAACAATCCCAAAGTCGGTCGCGGCAACGCCATCATGGCGGGCATGGCCAGGCAGTACACCAATGCCGAACTCAAGCAGATCGCCAACTACATGGCCTCGGTGGAAGGCGATCTGAAAACCGTTCCGCAGAGCAAGTTCCGGTAATCCGCTTCGCTCCCACAAAAAAGCCGCTGACTCAGCGGCTTTTTTTGTGGGCGAACGCCCCTGAGGTTTGGCCCCGGAGACTTTTTTCTTTCAAGCAGGGGCCGCGGGTCCGGCTTTGCCGGCCCGCAGGTGCAGCGGCCCCCTCGGGGCTGGTACCTGCGGCTCCGAACCTGCTTGGGCAGGTTTGGACAGGTTCCAGAAGCGAAGCCTCTGGCGAGTGGCGGCCTCAAGGTGCAGGGCGCTACACGCAGTGAGCAACCGTGGGGGCTAATCTTTTGTGGCATGGCGCTGCACGCAGGCGATGTAGGCATCACCGTCGGGCGGCCGGCCAGCGCGCTGGCTTTCCCAGACCATCTGGCCCAGGCAGTCCATGGCTTCATGGTGGGCATGGTGCAGGGAGTTGCGTCGTGCCGTCAGCAGCTCCACCGCCTGGCGGATGCCGCGAGGCTGGTCGATGGAGCATTGCTCGCTGATCGACAGGTGCATGGACAGGTGCAGAAACGGGTTGCTGGCGCCGGCCTGTGTGTCGACCATTTTTGCCAGCGCGGCATCGACGTCGGCGAATTCGGCATGGTATTCGGGGTGTTCCGCGATCCACTGACTTGCTATGATTTCAATAGCTTCCAGTGCTTGCCCGGAAAGGGTTTTGGCATACACAGAGCAGAAAAACCGGCGAACATCGGCCTGGGAGGGAGTGAACATCCGGCAAGGTTAGCATGTGCCTGATGCCCCGTGGCAGTGTGGTGTTTCAGTGGTACGGGCGGGGCTGGCGACTCTGTCCTACGCGTTTTTTGGGGACTCTGGCTTAAATTAGCCGCACGGAGCCTGATACCGGCAAGCACGCTCCGCTTGATCCACCATCCGGCGAGGAGAACCCCATGAACGCAATGAGAATCACCGGCATCGTTTTGATCGTGCTCGGTCTGGCCGGCTTTTTCACCGGTGGCTTCAGCTTCACCAAAGAAAGCACCAAGGCCAACATTGGCCCGATTGAGCTGGTGGTCAAGGAAAAGGAATCGATCAACGTGCCGCAGTGGCTCAGCATTGGTGCCATTGCGCTCGGCGCCATTGTGCTGGTGATGGGCGCGCGCAAGTCCTAGCCCTGATGCCGCGGGCTGCCGAGCAGGCGGGTCACCGCCTGTGAGGCCGCCAGCAGCGCTGGCAACATGTTGTCCTGCATCGCCCGGGCGCTGGTTCTGTTGGCCTGACCGCTGATATTGAGCGCCGCCACCGTGCGCCCCGCGGCATCAACAATCGGCGCGGCCATGGACACCAGGCCTTCTTCCAGCTCCTGATTGACCAGGCACCAGCCCTGTTTGCGGGCCTGCGCAATTTTCAGGCGCAGGGCATCGATATCGGTCGCGGTATGGCGTGTCAGCGCTTCGCGCTTGCTGGCCTGCAGGCAGGCCAGCGCGTCGTCCTCGGGCAGACCCGCCAGCAAGACCCGGCCCATGGAGGTGCAGTAGGCCGGCAGGCGCGAGCCGACACCGAGCGAGATGCTCATGATCTTGTGGGTGGAAACGCGCAGCACATACACAATGTCGGTGCCTTCGAGCACGGCCGCAGAACACGACTCGTGCACCTGTGCGGCCAGGCCTTCCATGACGGGTTCGGCCAGGTTCCAGATCGGCATGGAGGACAGGTAGGCAAAGCCCAGATCCAGGATACGCGCGGTCAGCGAAAAATGTTTGCCGTCGCTGACCACATAGCCCAGGGTTTGCAGCGTCAGCAGAATCCGCCGCGCGCCGGCGCGGCTCAAGCCGCTGCGGGCCGCCACTTCGCTCAGTGTTTGCCGGGGCGACTGCGCGCTGAACGAGCGAATCACTTCGAGGCCGCGGGCAAAAGACTGCACATAGGCGTCCCCGGGCACGGGACCGGGCCGGCCGTCTGGGGCTGAAGGGGAGGCGGCAATTGCCATGTGCTGGAAAATCTCCTAAAATTCATTATACGAACATTTGTTCTACATAAGAACAAATCAAAACGGTCACAAACCGGTGCTTATGGCGGAGACAGATAGATGATCAACAAGATAGCCCGGTCGGTCGCGGATGCGCTCGCGGGCGTCCCCGATGGCGCCACCGTGCTGATTGGCGGCTTTGGCACGGCCGGCATCCCGAACGAGTTGATCGATGGGCTGATAGCGCAGGGCGCCAAAGACCTGACGGTGGTCAACAACAACGCCGGCAATGCCGATACCGGGCTGGCGGCCTTGCTGCAGACCGGGCGCGTGCGCAAGATCATCTGCAGCTTTCCGCGCCAGGCCGACAGCCATGTGTTTGACGCCTTGTACCGCGCCGGCAAACTCGAGCTTGAACTGGTGCCGCAAGGCAATCTGGCTGAACGCATCCGTGCGGCGGGCGCCGGCATAGGGGCCTTTTTTTCGCCCACCGGTTTTGGCACCGAGCTGGCCCTGAACCCTGATGGCTCGCCCAGGGAAACCCGGCACATCAATGGCCGCAACTACGTGCTGGAGATGCCGATTTATGGCGACGTGGCGCTGATCAAGGCCGAGCGCGGCGACCGCTGGGGCAACCTGACCTACCGCAAGGCGGCGCGCAACTTTGGCCCGGTGATGGCCACCGCCGCCAGACTCACGGTGGCGACCGTGCATGAGATCGCAGAGCTTGGCGAGATGGACCCGGAGCACATCGTGACACCGGGGATTTTTGTGCACCAGATTGTGAAAGTTGATCGCGTCGCCACCCAGTCCGGTGGTCTCAAGGTGGCCGCATGACACACCAGAAAAGAAGCCGGGACCAGCTCGCCGCGCGTGTGGCGCAGGACATCCCGGAGGGGGCCACGGTGAATCTGGGCATTGGCATGCCGACCACGGTGGCCAACCACATTCCCGCCGACCGCGAAGTGCTGCTGCAAAGCGAAAACGGCATATTGGGCATGGGACCGGCCCCGGCCGCAGGGGACGAGGACTACGACCTGATCAACGCCGGTAAACAACCGGTGACGCTGCTCAAAGGCGGTTCGTATTTTCACCATGCCGACAGCTTCGCCATGATGCGCGGCGGCCATCTGGACATCTGCGTGCTGGGCGCTTTTCAGGTCTCCAGCACCGGTGACCTGGCCAACTGGAGCACCGGCGAGCCCGGCGCCATTCCCGCGGTAGGGGGTGCGATGGACCTGGCCATAGGTGCCAAACAGACCTGGGTGATGATGGACCTGCTGAGCAAAAAAGGCGAAAGCAAAGTTGTCAAAACCTGCAGCTACCCCCTGACCGGTATCGGCTGTGTCAAACGCATTTATTCCGAACTGGCCACACTGGCGTGTACGCCACAAGGCCTCCAGCTGATTGATAAAGTCGAGGGGCTGGAGCACGCGGAGCTGGAAAAACTTCTGGGCCTGCCGGTGGCGACCTGACCCGCCGGCAAGCGCCGCTTCATCAACCGCATTTCTGGAAACACCCCATGACCCCCCAAGCTTTTATCTGCGACGCGATCCGCACCCCCTTTGGCCGCTACGGCGGTGCGCTGAGCAGTGTGCGCACCGATGACCTGGCCGCCGTGCCGCTGAAGGCCTTGATGGCGCGCAACCCGAATGTCGACTGGCAGGCGGTGACCGACGTGATCTACGGCTGTGTGAACCAGGCCGGTGAAGACAACCGCAACGTGGCCCACATGGCGACGCTGCTGGCCGGGCTGCCGCTGGAGCTGCCCGGCGCCACCATCAACCGGCTGTGCGGCTCGGGCATGGACGCGGTCGGCACGGCAGCGCGCGCCATCAAGGCCGGTGAAGCACGCATGATGATTGCCGGCGGTGTCGAAAGCATGAGCCGCGCGCCCTTCGTGATGGCCAAGGCCGAAAGCGCGTTCAGCCGCGCCGCCCAGATGTACGACACCACCATAGGCTGGCGTTTTGTCAACAAGCTCATGAAAGAAAAGTACGGCACCGACGCCATGCCTGAAACGGCTGAGAACGTCGCAGCCGAGTACAAGATCAGCCGCGAAGACCAGGACAAGATGGCGCTGGCCTCGCAGCTCAAGGCGGTGGCAGCGCAGAAGTCGGGTTTTTTCGATACCGAGATCACACCCGTCACCATCGCCCAGAAAAAGGGCGACGCTGTGGTCGTGAGCAAGGACGAACATCCGCGCGAAACCTCGATGGAAGCACTGGCCAAACTCAAGGGTGCAGTGCGGCCCGACGGCAGCGTCACTGCGGGCAATGCCTCGGGTGTCAACGACGGCGCCTGCGCCCTGCTGATTGCCAACGAGGAAGCCGCGAAGCAGAACGGCTTGACACCGCGCGCACGCATTGTCGGCATGGCGACGGCCGGTGTGCCGCCGCGCATCATGGGCATAGGCCCGGCGCCCGCCAGCGAAAAGGTGCTGGCACTGACCGGCCTGAGCCTGGCGCAAATGGATGTGATCGAGCTCAACGAGGCTTTTGCCGCCCAGGGCCTGGCGGTGTTGCGTCTGCTGGGCCTGCAGGATGACGATGTGCGCGTGAACCCGAACGGCGGCGCGATTGCGCTGGGCCATCCGCTGGGTGCCTCGGGCGCCCGCCTGATCACCACGGCCGTGAACCAGCTGCAGCGCACCGGCGGCCGTTACGCGCTGTGCACCATGTGTATCGGTGTGGGCCAGGGCATTGCCGTGGTGATCGAGCGGGTTTGAGTCGGAACCGCTAAAGCGCCATGGACGGCCGCTGCGCCATGGCCGTGCGCCAGCGCACGAGATCCGGGTGCTGTTCGCCCGGCTTGAGCTTGACGATGCGGGCAAAATCCACCGCCACCACGGCGGTGATGTCGGCGATGCTGAACCGGTCGGCAGCAATGAAGTCGCGGCCGCGCAGCCGTTCATCGAGCACCGCAAAAAAATTCTGCACCCTTGCGAGTCCGCGCTGGGCGAGTTCGGGAATCTGCGGGTAGTCCACCGGCCCGGGCAGGGCGCGGTTTGCCATGCCTGGCGAGCTGTTGCGCAAACACTCGGCAATTGCCAGCAAGCCTTCAAACTCGATACGCCACTGCCAGCTGGCAATATCGGCTTTCTCGAGCGCGGTGCTGCCCAGCAAGGGCGGCTCGGGGCGGTGCGCCTCCAGCCAGACGGTGATCGCGGCGTTGTCGGTGAGCATCACGCCCTGGTCCGTTCGCAGTGCAGGCACGGTGCACTGGGGGTTGATGCTGCGGTAGGCCTCACCGAGCTGCTCACCGGCGCGCAGGTCGATCTGTACGGTGTCATGGACCAGGCCTTTTTCAGCCAGCAGGATGCGCGCACGCCTCGGGCTCGGTGCACTGGCGCAGTCGTACAGGGTGATCATGGCGCCGCCAGCTTGTCCTGGGTGCGGGTATCGAAGTCACTGGCCTCATGGCGCTCATGCAACTGGCTGGACGGCTCGCCCCAAGTGCGGTTGACCATGCGCCCGCGCCTGGCGCCAGGACGTTTGGCAATCTGGTCGGTCCAGCGCAGCACGTGGGCGTAAGCCTGCACCTGCAGGAACTCGCCGGCTTCATAGAGCTGGCCCTTGACCAGGGCGCCGTACCAGGGCCAAACCGCCATGTCGGCAATGCTGTAGTCGTCGCCGGCCAGGTAAGGCACTTCGGCCAGGCGGCGGTCCAGCACATCGAGCTGGCGCTTGACCTCCATGGCGTAGCGGTCGATCGGGTATTGCATCTTGCTCGGCGCATAGGCGTAGAAGTGGCCGAAGCCGCCGCCCAGGAAAGGCGCACTGCCCATTTGCCAGTTCAGCCAGGACAGGCATTCGGCACGTTGCGGGCCACTTGTGGGGAAAAACGCGCCGAACTTCTCGGCCAGGTACTGCAGGATGGCGCCGGATTCAAAGATCCGGACCGGGGCGGCTGCGCTGCGGTCGACCAGCACCGGGATCTTGGAGTTGGGGTTGGCCGCCACAAAACCGCTGCCGAACTGCTCGCCTTCGTTGATGCGGATCAGCCAGGCGTCGTACTCCGCACCGGTGTGGCCCAGCGCCAGCAATTCCTCCAGCATCACCGCGACCTTGATGCCATTGGGTGTGCCCAGCGAGTAGAGCTGCAGCGGGTGCCGGCCGACCGGCAGTTCCTTGTCGTGGGTGGCGCCGGCCACGGGCCGGTTGATGTTGGCGAAGCGGCCGCCGCCGGCTGCGGGCGGGGTCCAGATGGCGGGGGGTGTGTAGGGCGTGGTGTCGTTCATGAGAGCCATGTTGCCTGAGTTTGGCGGCGTCTGCAGAACATGCCTGATTGGAAAGCAGGCCGCTTTTTTCCGGGAAAGGGAAAACTGATTTCCGCTGGATTCCTTGAAGCCCGGCAGGCTCTGCCGCACACTGGTTCGGGTCAACAGGAACAAGGAAGAACAATGGGCAAACGCATCGGATGGATAGGGCTGGGCCGCATGGGCGAGGCCATGGCCAAACGCCTGGTCAAGGCCGGCAACGAGGTCAGTGTCTGGAACCGCACCGCCTCCAAAGCCGCGCCGCTGGCCGAATACGGCGCCACCATCGTCGGCAGCAAGCAGGAGCTGGCGTCCTGCGACATCGTGTTCACCATGGTCTCGACCACCGATGATTTGAAGCAGGTGCTGTTCGACGAAGGCGGGCTGGTGACGGGGCAGGTGAAGCCCCGGATTGTGGTGGACAGCTCGTCGATCTCGCAGGAAGGTTCGGCCGAGATCCGGGCGCGGCTCGAGGCCATGGGTGTCGGCTACCTGTGTTCGCCGGTCTCCGGCAACGCCAAGGTGGCCAAGGCCGGCAAGCTGCTGCAGGTGGCCTCCGGTCCGAAAGCGCTGTACACCGAGGTTGAGCCCTGCCTGCAGGCCATGGCGCGCAAGGTCATGTGGGTGGGCGAAGGTGAACTCGCGCGCATCTGGAAGATAGCCCACAACACCATGTTTGGCGTGATCATCCAGAACCTCTGCGAAATCACCGTGCTGGCTGAAAAAGCCGGCATTCCGCGCCACATCTTTCTCGAGAGCATCAACGATTCGGTGCTCGGCTCGATGTACACCAGATACAAGACGCCCATGCTGACGAACCTGACGTTTGACCAGGTGACCTTCACGCCCAAATTGCTGCTCAAGGACATGGACCTGGGCATGGCTGCGGCCAAGGCCCATGGCGTGGCCATGCCGGCTGCGGCGGCCACACGCGAGTCGGTGGCGCGTATGGTGGGACGCGGGCACGAGGACATCGACTTCGCCGTGTTGCTGGTGGAGACCGCCAGGGATGGCGGCCTGGAGCTGAAGTCCGAGAACAAAAAAATGAGCGACGGCCTGGAGGGCTGACGATGGAAGCACCGGCCAGAACCCTGATCAAAGGCGCAACCATCATCACCATGGATGCACAGGGCGACCTGCCCCTTGGCGACATCCTCGTGACCGGCGACACCTTGACGGAGATTGCGCCGCGCATTCACGCCGACGATGCGCAGGTGGTGGATGCCACGGGCCACATCATCATCCCTGGCCTGATCAACGCCCACATGCACACCTGGCAGACCGCGCTGCGCGGGCTGGCTGCCAACTGGACGCTGCTCGAATATTTCAAAAAAATGCACGCCGGCCTGGCCACCGTGTTCACGCCCGAGGACCTGTACATCGCCACGCTGGTCGGCTCGCTGAACCAGCTCAACTGCGGCACGACGACACTGGCCGACTGGTGCCACAACAACCCCACGCCGGCACACAACGATGCGGCGATTGCCGGCCTGCTGGAATCAGGCATACGTGCGGCGTTTTTCCATGGCACACCCAAGCCGGATCCGCAGCCGGGGCAAAAGCCGTTCTGGGAAGTGCCGCATCCGCGCGCCGAGATCGAACGCCTGCTCAAGGCGCATTCCGGCCAACCGCTGCTGGGCATCCAGGCGGCCGTGCTGGGCCCGCATTATTCGACGCTGGAGGTGGCGTTTCACGACTTCGCCATGGCCAAAGACCTGGGCCTGATCGCCTCGCTGCACCAGGGCGGCGGTCCGGCGCGCACACCCGACGGCTGGCGCCAGCTGGACCTGGCCGGCCTGCTCGGCGAGCACATCAACATCGTGCACGGCCATGCACTCAACGATGTGCAGCTCCAGCGGTTTTGCGAACTCGGCATGAGTTTTTCGGCGGCGGCCGAAAGTGAAATGAGCCAGGGCCACGGCCACCCGATCACCGGGCGCCTGCGTACCTTCGGCCGCGCGCCTTCTCTGGGCGTGGACCTCGAAAGTGTGATGAGCGGCGACATGTTGTCGCAGGCACGGATTGCGCTGGGCATACAGCGCTCGCTGGACAACGTGGCTTACCGGGAGGCCCACGGCAGCATCCCGCCGACCTCGACCGTCACGACGCGCGAGGCGCTGTCCTGGGTCACGGTCGAAGGCGCTCGCATGCTCAAACAGTCGCACCGCATCGGCTCGCTGGCGGCCGGCAAACAGGCCGATCTGGTGCTGATCCGCGCCAGCGACCTCAACATGCAGCCGGTGCACGATGCGGTCAGCGCGGTCGTGATGCAGGCCTCGCTGGCCAATATCGACAGTGTGATGGTGGCGGGGCGCTGGAAAAAGCGCCACGGCCAGTTGCTCGATGTGGACCTGGCGCCGCAGCTGGCGGCGCTGCAGGCCTCGGGACAAAAGATCGCGAAGGCGCTGGCGCTATAAAAAGCATAGCTGCTTACGCTGGTTGGCAAAGGGCGAAGACCCTTTTTTGTTCATAACCCAGGAGACACCCCATGAAAAAACTGATTTTTGCCGCCGCCGCCTTGCTGGCAACGGGCGTTGTGCTGGCCCAGGCGGCCTATCCGTCCAAACCGATACGTTTCCTCGTGCCCTTCACGGCCGGCAGCGGCACCGACCTGATCGCGCGCGCGGTGGCCGACACCATGGGCAAAAGCATGGGCCAGACCATCATCATCGAAAACAAGCCTGGCGCCGGCGGCACCATCGCCGCGAGCCAGGTCGCCAGGGGGGAGGCCGATGGCTACACCGTGCTGGTGCATTCCTCCGGCCATGCGCTGAACCCGGCGATCTACAGCACCATCGGTTACGACACGCTGAAGGACCTGAGCGGCATCACACCGCTGGCGGCCCTGCCCAATGTGCTGGTGGTCAACCCGGCCAAAGGCTGGAAGTCGGTCGCCGACCTGGTCGCTGCGGCCAAGGCCAAACCCGGCCAGCTCAATTACGCTTCGGCCGGTGTCGGCAGCGCCACCCATCTCAACGCCGAGAAGTTCCGGCTGCAGGCCGGCATCGAGGCCCTGCATGTGCCCTACAAGGGCACGCCCGAGGCCATGACCAATGTCATAGGCGGCAGCAACGACTGGTTTTTCGCACCGCTGGCCTCGGCCCTGCCGCTGGTCAGGGATGGCAAGCTGCAGGCGCTGGCGGTCAGCACACCGGTACGTTCACCGGCGCTGCAGCAGGTGCCGACCACGGTGGAAGCCGGCGTGCCTGGCTCGGACTACACCTTCTGGGTCGGCATGATCGTCGCGAGCAACACCCCTGCGGCTGTGGTCAAACGCCTGCACGAAGAGGCACTCAAAGCCCTGGCCAATCCGGACGTCAAGGAACGCATGAACAGACTCGGTGCCGATCCCTTCCCGATGTCGGTTGAGGCTTTTAATGCCTTCATCAAGACCGAGGTCGATGCCGCCGCGCTGATTGCCAAAGCCGCCAATCTCAAGGGCCAGTGATGAGCGTGCTGCATGTGGCCGGCGTCGGGAAGATGGGCCTGCCTGTGGCCGGGCATTTTCACGCGGCCGGCCATGAGGTGTCGGTCAGTGACCTGCAGGCGCCGCGCCTGCAGCTGGCGCGCCAGCAGGGCCTGCAGGTGGCGGCCGATGCCGGCGCGGCGATGGCGCGCGCCGACATGATTTTTTCCTCGCTGCCCAACGATGCGGCGCTGCGCCAGGTGGCGGCGCAGGTGGCGCAATCGGCGCGGCGCGGCGCCATCTATATCGACACCAGCACGGTGTCGCAGCAGGCCTCGGCCGAGGTCGCGCCTGTGCTGGCCGCCGCCGGCGTCGCTTACCTGCGCTGCACGGTGTCGGGCAACAACAAGATGGCCGAGGCGGCGCAGCTCACGGTGATGGCCTCCGGGCCGCGTGCCGCCTATGACGCGGCGCTGCCGCTGCTCAAGCTGCTGGGGCCGCACCAGTTCTACCTTGGTGAGGCCGAGCAGGCACGCCTGATGAAACTGGTGGTCAACCTCATGATTGCGCAGACCAGCGCGATGTTGTCCGAGGCCCTGACCCTGGGCCGCAAGGGCGGTCTGGACTGGCAGGACATGTGGCAGGTGCTGGGCGCCAGCGCGGTGGCTTCGCCGATTGTCAAGGCGAAATCGGCGCAGCTTTCGCAGCGTGATTTCACGCCGACCTTCACGGTCGAGCAGATGATCAAGGACCTGGAGCTGATCCTGGACGCCGGCCGCGCCGTACATGCGCCGCTGGCGCAGACGGCCATGACACATCAGCTGTTGCATGCAGCCATGGCCCAGGGCGACGGCCAGCACGACTACGCCGCCATCATCAAAACCGTTGAACGCAGTGCCGGCCTGGACACCGTGCCGGGGAGCAGGCCATGAAAAGTTTCATCTACAACGGTCAGGCCGGGCGCGTGATTTTTGGTGCCGGCAGCCTGCAGCACCTGGGCCGCGAAATCGATGTACTGGGCGCGCGCAAGGCGCTGGTGCTGTCCACCCCCGAGCAGCGCGCCTCGGCGCAAATGGTGGCCGACCTGCTGGGGCCGCGTGCGGCCGGTGTGTTCGACCGTGCGGTCATGCATGTACCGATAGAGACCGCGCGTGAGGCACGTGAGCTGGCGCGCCAGCTCGGCGCCGACTGCGCGGTGGCGATTGGCGGCGGCTCGACCACCGGCCTGGGCAAGGCGATTGCGCTGGACTCTGGCCTGCCCATCCTGGCGATTCCCACCACCTATGCCGGCTCGGAAATGACCACGGTTTACGGCATCACCGAAGCCGGCGTGAAAAAAACCGGCAAGGACGTGCGGGTGTTGCCGCGCACCGTGATTTACGACCCCGAACTGAGCCTGGGCCTGCCGGTTGGCATGAGTGTCACCAGTGGCATCAACGCAATTGCCCATTCCGCCGAAGGCCTGTACGGCGTGGATACCAATCCCATCATGGATTTGATGGCGAAGGAGGGCATCGCCGCCATCGCTCGCGCCCTGCCGGCGATCCGGAAAGACCCGTCAGACATCGCCGCCCGCAGCGCCGCGCTCTACGGCGCCTGGCTGTGTGGCACGGTCATGAGCAATGTCGGCATGGCACTGCACCACAAGTTGTGCCACACGCTGGGCGGCAGCTTCAATCTGCCACATGCCGAGACCCACACCATCGTGCTGCCGCATGCCCTGGCCTACAACGCGGCGGCGGCGCCGCAGGCCATGCAGGCCATCGCGGCAGCGCTCGGTGCGGACAGGGCAGCGCAGGGTGTGTTTGACCTCGCAAAAAACAACGGCGCCGCAGTGGCCCTGCGCGAGCTCGGCATGCAGGAGGCCGACCTCGACAAGGCCTGCGACATCGCGATGCAAAACCGTTACCCGAATCCGCGGCCGCTGGAGCGGGATGCCATACGCCAGCTGCTGCAGGATGCGTTTGAGGGGAAACGTCCCCAAGCCTGAAATTCCGGCTGGTACTAGACTGGCGTCCTGTATGGACAGACCCGTGTTGCCATGGAAATTTTTGTTCTGTTGCTGATGATTGCCGCCTTCGGCGCCTGGCAGCTCAAATCGGAGCACCAGGCCAGGCGCATGGCCTTGCTGGGCAATCTTCTGGGCCGCTACCCGCTGGAAAAGCGCATGGAAAACCTGATGGACGCCTACCTCGGGGCGCTGGAAGAAAACGATCCGGAGCGCCAGGCCCGGCTCTGGCACATGCTGGCCTTGTCCGAGCAGCAGCTGTGTGAGCAATTGCGGCGTTTTGCCGCGGATTTTTCGGCGGTGGACGAAGAAGAGGCCCGTGTCAGCAAGCTCCCGGCCTTTCTGCCTGAAAGCGACCGGTTTTTCCCCGACTACACCTTTGACATGCGGCGCGCCCTGGTGGTTCATGCAGAGGCGGTGGAGCGCGCGGCAAACAATGTGCAGGGCCGCTCGCCGCGGGACAAGGCCTACACCCTGTCGGCCGAGCTGTTGTTGCTGCAGCACAGCTGCCACTGGTACCGCCGCTCCAGGGCGGTCGCCTCGGCCCGCATGCTGGCCCGGCATCAGACGTCCTACCCGCAACTGCTGGCGTCGGTGGACCCGCAGACACGCGAGGCCTACCTCGCGGTAATAGGCCGGTGAAGCGGCAGCGCTGCGCACATCTCCATCAAATCGGGCCCCGGCCCTTCTCCGGCGATCGCAAGCAGCTATCCAATCAGGAGCAACCGGTGTGCTCAGAAGGTGCCGGCGCCATGCCCGGTCGCCTGTTTCAGCACCTGCAGGGCCTGCTGGCCATGGCTGCCGCGCCATGCCACGATCTGGTCCGGGCGGATCAGGGCCAGCGGCGCTTCGTACAGCGTCAGCAGCGTATCGGACGGCTGCACCACCACCTTCAGATCCAGGCCCAGTGCCGCTGCTGCGTCCACAAAACCGCGCGTGTCGGGTGCAGCCGGCCCCAGGGCCAGCAGCGTCCATTCGAAGTTGAAACTGTCGTACAGCGAAGAGCCGTCCGCCAGCCAGGCATGCGGCGCGCGGCCACCCGGGCTGGCGCTCGGCTGGTAGTGGCCGGCCTGGTCCGGTGGCGCTGTGCTGCCGTCTTTCACGATCAGCGGCGAGCCGTCGTAACGCCCGCCGAAAGTCACGCCGGGAATGTTGAACTCCAGCCGAACGTGCTGGTTCAGGTAGCGGGAGGCCCGTTCGCGCTCGGCCTGGCCGTCGGCATCGGCCTGCTCGAGCAGGTCGGTGGCGCGGAAGCTGCCGACCGAATCGGCAAACCGCCGGGCATAGGCGGTGTTGCGTTCGGCCAGCGGTTGGCGCTCCGGCCCGTAACTGTCCAGCAATTGCGGCGGTGCCTGGCCGCGCAGCACCGTTGCCAGCTTCCAGCCGAGGTTGACCGCGTCTTCCACCGCCGTGTTATAGCCAAGGCCGCCGGTCGGTGTGAACAGGTGGGCCGCATCGCCGCCTATGAAGACACGGCCGCGCTGGAAGTTCTGCGCCACCAGCGAATGCCCGGCGGTCCAGGTGCCGACCGACAACACTTCGATGGCCAGATGGCTGCCCATGGCTTCATCAACAATCCGCTGCGCGTCGGCAGCGGTCCAGGAGTCGGCATCCTCACCCTCATGCACGGCGGCGTGAAATGCAAACTCCGACTGGCCGTCCACCGAGGCCATGAAGGCGCGGCGCTGCGGATTGACCGACACATACATCCAGGCGCGGGCATGCGGGAAGACGCTGTAAAAATCCGGCGCGCGCAAATACACCGCAAACATCTTGCCGCCCATGAACTCGCGTTTGATACCGCTGGCGCCATTCCAGGCGATGCCCAACGTGCTGCGCACCAGGCTGCGCGGGCCATCGGCACCGACCAGATACGCGGCCTGCACGTCCAGGGCGTCGGCGCCGGTGCTGGCGCGCACCCGCGCCTGCACGTGACCGCCGCGGTCCTCAAAACTTTCGAGCGCCCAGCCGTAACGCACATCCATGCCGGGCAGGGCTTCGGCCTGCCGGCGCAAAGTGGCTTCGACAAATTTTTGCGACACACGGTGCGGCAATTCGGCCGCACTCCAGGAGCCGCCCATGGCCTTGATGTTCTCCACCGCCTGCGCGGCAGTCGGCAGATTCAGGCGCGCGAGCTCGTGGCCGGTGTAACGCGTGAAGTAGGCGATGTCGGTCGGGTGGTCGGCTGGCAGGCCCTGGTCGCGGATTTCGCCGGCAAAACCGAGGCGGCGGAAATGCTCCATGGTGCGCGCCTGCGTGGCATTGGCCTGCGGGTTGAAGGCGGTGCCGGGTTTCGGGTCGACCAGCAGGCAGGCCACACCGCGGCGCCCGAGTTCGTTGGCCAGCATCAGGCCGCAGGGGCCGCCGCCGGCGATCAGCACGTCGGTACGCAAAACGTTCGCCATCTCAATACACGCCGAAACGCCCGGTCCACTTGCGCTCGTAGTCCTGCTTGTCGAAGTGTTCGGCCACGAAGTCGATGAAGGTGCGCACCTTGGCCGACAGGTGTTTGCGGCTCGGGTAGGCCAGGTTGATGGTCAGGCGCGGCAGGTCCCAGTCGTCGAGCACCGGCACGAGGCGGCCGGCCACGATGTCCTTGTAGACGATGTAGCTCGGTTGCACCAGGATGCCCAGTCCGTCGAGAGCCGCAGTGCGCAGGATCTGGCCGTCGTTCGATTCGAGCAGGCCCTTGACCGTGACGGCGGTGGTCTCGCCGTCGCGTGTGAAGCGCAGCTCGTTCGGGTTGTTGGCATAGGTGTAGATCAGCAGCTTGTGTTTGTGCAGGTCTTCCAGGGTTTTCGGAAAGCCGTGTTGCGCGAAGTATCGCGGTGACGCCGCCAGGATGCGCCGCGTTTCGGCCAGGCGGCGTATGGTGATGTTGGAGTCGGGCTCGATCTCGCGCGTGCGTATCGCCACGTCGATGTTGTTGTCGATGATGTCCAGGTAGCGGTTCGCGGCCTCAACATGCACCGTCACATTCGGGTAACGCTGGGTGTATTCGCGCAGCAGCGGCGCCACGTGGTGGAGCGAAAACGACAGCGAAGCCGTGATGCGCAACACGCCGGTCGGGTTCAGCGCCGTGGCGTTGACCGCCGACTCGGCGTCCTTGAGGTCGGCCAGAATGCCCTTGGCGCGGATAAAAAACTCCTGACCCGTGTCGGTCAGGTAAAGCCGGCGCGTGTTGCGCTCGACCAGCCGCGCGCCCAGACGCTCTTCCAGCGCCGACAGGTGCCGGCTCGCGGCGGCATTGGACAGCTCCAGCGCTTCGGCGGCGCGGCTCAGGCTGCCGGTTTCTGCCACCTGCACAAACAGTTCAATCTCCGTCCAGCGATCCAAGCCATGTCTCCTGCTTTGCCGTCTTGGCTTTTCCGGGGCCGCCTGCATTGTGGCCCAGCCGCACCGGCTGTTTTTCCGCCGCGCGGAAAAGTCATTTACGCCAGCCCGCTTTTGTTCAGGCGCGCGCCGACCTACATTTACCGGCAGACAGTTCATCCAAAGGAAAGTATGCACGCTCCCGCCCCTGCCTTTTCCGAAGCCCGGCCATGCGCAACCTGAACCAGGACACCATCACGCAGGCGGTGCTTGCGCGATTTGCGGGCACGCCGGATGCGCGACTGAAAGAGCTGATGACCAGTCTGGTGCAGCACCTGCACGCTTTTGCGCGCGAGGTGAAGCTGACCGAGGCCGAGTGGCTGGCCGGCATGGCCTTCCTGACCGCAACCGGCCAGAAATGTGATGACAAGCGCCAGGAGTTCATCCTGCTCAGCGACACGCTGGGCCTGTCCATGCTGACCGTGGCCATGAACAATGACAAGCCGCAAGGCTGCACCGAGGCCACGGTGTTCGGGCCTTTTCATGTCGCGGGCGCACCCCATTTCGACAATGGCGCCGATGTGGCCAATGGCGCAGTCGGCGAGCCCTGCGTGGTCCGTGGCAGGGTGCTGGGCCTGGGCGGCGAGGCGGTGGCCGGCGCCGAGATCGAGGTCTGGCAGGCCGATGCCGCGGGCAATTACGACGTGCAATACCCCGAGCTCGACAAGTTCCAGGCGCGCGGCGTCCTGCGCACTGGTGCCGACGGCAGTTTTGGCTTCAGAACCATTGTGGCCGAGCCTTACCCGATTCCCGTGGACGGGCCGGTGGGCGACATGTTGCGGGCGACCCACTGCCACCCCTGGCGACCGGCGCACCTGCATTTCATGATCAAGGCGCCTGCTTATGAAACGCTGGTGACCCATGTGTTTCGCAGTGGGGACCGCTATCTCGACTCGGATGCGGTGTTCGGCGTGCGCCAGTCGCTGGTGGCCGACTGGGTCAAACAACCTGACGGTGTGTACCACCTTGATTTTGATTTTGTCCTCAACCCGGCCGCATGACGTGATCTACATCTTTTCCCTGATCGACAAGCCCGACAGCGGCGCACTGCGCCAGCGCATCCGGCCCGAACACAAGGCGTATCTGGCGGCAGTGGCGGACCACATCGCCTTTGCCGGGCCGCTGGTCGCCGACGACGGCCAGACCATGCTGGGCAGCCTGCTGGCGATAAAGTTCGATTCGCGCGACGCGGCGCATGCCTGGCTCGCCGATGAACCTTTTACCCGCGCCGGCCTGTATGCAAGCACCAGCATCCATGCCTTTGTGAACCTGTGGCCGCAGAAAACCGGTTTCCCCGCATGATCAAACACATCGTCATGTGGAACATCCGCGGCGACACGCCCGAGGCCAGGGCGGCGGGCATCGCCAGGCTGCAGCGCAGTTTTGAAAGCCTGCGCGGAAAAATTCCCGGCCTCGCACACCTGGAAATTGGTGTCGACGCGAGCCGTGTCGACTACGCCTGCGACGTCGTGCTTTATTCCGAGTTCGACAGCCAGGCTGCGCTCGATGCCTATGCCAGCCACCCCGAACATCTGCGCGTGAAAGGCGAACTCGCCGATCTGCGCATCGCGCGCCACCAGGTCGACTATGAAGGGCCGTCCGGTACCCGGCCGGCCGCCGCCGCACCACACCAGGAGACAGTCAATGAGTGACCATCGGGACATGGACAGCGAACTGCTGATACGCCAGATGGTCGAGCGCTGGGCGGTCTGGCGCGATGCCGGCGACTGGGCGCGTTTTGCCACCGTGTGGCACCCCGAAGGCGTGATGATGGCGACCTGGTTCCAGGGGCCGTTTGCAGACTTCATCCGCGTGACAAAAGAGGGCTGGGCCAAGGGCGTCAGCATCCTGCACTTTCTCGGCGGTTCGGCTGTGGAGGTCGTGGGCGAGCGGGCCATAGCGCAGACCAAGATGACGATTTCCCAGCGCGGCATGGTGGAGGGCGCGGACGGCCCGGTGCTCTGCGACGTGGTTTGCACCGGCCGCTTTTACGACTTCGTGGAAAAGCACGGCGGCCAGTGGAAGCTGCTGCACCGCCAGCCGATTTATGAGAAGGACCGCATCGACCCGGTGGACTCCTCGGCCAGCCTGAAGCTCGATGCGCAGGCGCTGGCGGCTTTCCCCGAAGGTTACCGGCATCTGGCCTATATCCAGACGCGGATTGGTTACACCGTCAAGCTCGACATGCCCATGCTCAAGGGGGCTGTGGTCGAGGAGTTGTACCGGCGCGGCGCACGCTGGCTGGCCGGCGGCCCCCTGGAGCGCTGAACAGCATGAATACCTCCATCTTCTCTTTCAGCCTGCGCGTGATTCCGGCGCCGCTGCGTGTTGTCGCCACCGCCTTGCTGGCCGCTGCCGCCTGGCTGCCGCTGGCGCAGGCCCAGGGCAGCCCTTACCCGAACAGGGTGGTCAAGGTGGTGGTGCCGCAGCCGCCGGGCGGCGGCTTCGACTTTGTCGGCCGCCTGCTGGCCGACCGTCTGGGCAAACAGATGGGGCAGAGCGTTGTGGTGGAAAACAAGCCGGGCTCGGGCACGCTGGTCGGCACCGACCTGGTGGCCAAATCGGCACCTGACGGCTACACCCTGCTGGTCGGCTCGGTCTCCAACCTGGCGCTCAATCCCGGCCTGTACCCGAATCTGCCGTATGACAGCCTGAAAGACTTCGAGCCGCTGGGCCTGGCCGTGGCCTACAGCTATACCCTGATGGCGCGCAAGGACTTGCCTTTGGCCTCGCTGCAGGAGGTGGTGGCTTATGCCCGGGCCAACCCGCGCAAGCTGACCTACGCCTCGGCTGGCAACGGCTCGGGCCAGCATGTGCTGGCTGCGGCGTTGTGGCATCTGGCCGGCGTCGAGATCACGCATGTGCCCTACCGCGGCGCCCAGGCGGCCTACCAGGACTTGCTGGGCGGGCGTGTGGACCTGTTTTTTGACCTGTCGCCCACGGCGCGTGTGCAGGTCGATGCCGGTACGGTCCATGCGCTGGCCGTGTCGGGCGCGGCCCGCAACCCCATGCACGCGGTGGTGCCGACCATTCACGAAACCGGTGCGGCGGCGCTGGAGCTGGAGTCCTGGTTCGGATTGTTTGCACCCGCAAGAACGCCGCCCGAGGTGCTGGCCCGTCTGCGCAGCGATCTGGCCAAAGTGATTGCCGCGCCGGATGTGACCGAGGCCTTCCGCAAGGCCGGCGGCAAACCGATGAGCCTGAACCCCGGTGAAACCCGCGCCCTGGTGCAGCGTGATGTAGAACGCTGGACCCGGCTGATCCGCGACGCCGGCATCAAGGCCGAGTGATCTTTCCCCTCTTTGAACCCCAGAAAGCAAAGCCATGAAAATTGCCCCCGAGTGCCTGGACCAGTTGTTCCTCAAGGCACGTACTGCCAACGGATTTCTCGACAAACCGGTCGCCCTGTCCCTGCTGCGCGAGGTCTACGACATAGCGAAGATGGGGGCGACGTCGATGAACTGCCAGCCGACGCGTTATGTGTTCCTGATCTCGCCCGAGTCGCGCGCGCGCCTGTTGCCGGCCCTGTCGCCAGGCAACCTGGACAAAACGCGGGCTGCGCCGGTGACCGTGATTGTTGCCAACGACACGCAGTTCTACGAACACATGCCGCAGATCTGGCACAAGCCGGGCACCAAAGAAAATTTCGAGGCCAACCCGGCGCTGGCCGCAGGCACGGCCACGCGCAACGGCACGCTAGGAGGCGGCTACTTCATGATCGCGGCGCGTGCGCTGGGGCTCGATTGCGGCCCGATGAGCGGCGTGGACCTGGCCAGGGTCAACGCCGAATTTTTCCCCGATGGCCGGCTGCAGGCCAACTTCCTGATCAACCTCGGTTACGGCGATGACAGCCTGCTGTTCGACCGCAACCCCCGGCTTTCCTTCGAGCAGGCATGTACGCTGCTTTGAAGCGCCGCAGCGCTCACCCGCCCTGGGCGGCAGCCCGGCGGATGATGTCGGCGAAATGCTTGATCATCGGCGAGCGGGTCGCGCCTTTTTTCCAGAGCATGCCGGGCGTGCGTATCGGTGTCGGGTCTTCCAGCGGCACCACCCGCAGGTCGGCGCCGGGCGTCACAGCGGTCTCGCCGATGATGCCGGCCAGTCCGGTCTGGCGTATCAGCTCGATCATGGGCGCCACAGAATTGAACTGCACCACCACCAGGGGTTCTGCGCCGGCGGCCTCGAAGCAGTCGTCGAGCAACTGGCGTGTCTGGAACTGCGGATGCAGCAGGACCATGCGCACATGATGCAGCTCCACCATGCGCACGCGCCGCCGCTTCGCCAGCGGGTGCGAGGTCGCCACCACCAGGCGCAGCTCCTCGTTGTAAAGCGGCTCGAACCACAACTCGCTTCCCTCGGGCCGGTAGGACACCGCCAGATCGAGCTGGCCGGATGCCAGCTGGCTGACGATGGACGCGGCAGACAGCTCCTGCACCGTCACCTGGATGCCCGGGTAGTGCTGCAGAAAGGACGAGACGCAGTGCGGCACCATGCGTGTGTTGAAGCTCGGCGTGGTGCCCAGGCGGATGCTGCCGGTGAGAACCTCCACTTCGCCGCGCAAGGCCTGGACGCCGCGGTCGATCTGCTCGAGCGCGGGCGTCAGGTAGGTGCGCAGGATTTCGCCGGACTCGGTCATGCGGATTTTTTTGGCGCTGCGGTCGAACAGCTCGACGCCGAGTTCGTCCTCCATCTGCCGGATCTGGTGCGACAGCGTGGACTGGGTGACGTGCAGGCGTTCGGCCGCGCGCGTGAAGTTCAGGGTTTCAGCGATGGCGTCGAAGTAACGGACGTGGCGAAGTTCCATGAAAACCCCTGTGTTCAATCATTGATGGCGTCGATGATAACGGTGAAAATTAATCACTTCCCGTGCATCGCATGACATCCTAGACTCGCAGAACTTTCCCATGCCAGGCCCTCAGGGCCAACAATGACTACAAGGAGACAAGACATGGCGCAACTGGAAGCACAAGACCTCGCGCAAGCCGTGGTGGACCGCATGGCGGACTGCCCCGACCCGCGTTTCAAGCAGGTGATGACGTCCCTGGTGAAACACGCCCATGCCTTTGTGCGCGAGGTGCAGCTGACCCCCGATGAATGGATGACAGCCATCCAGTTCCTGACTGCCACCGGCAAGATGTGCGACGAAAAACGCCAGGAGTTCATCCTGCTGTCGGACACCCTCGGCATTTCCATGCTGGTGGTCGCCGTCGCCCAGGCCAGGGTTGCGGCTGCGCACCAGGCGCGCAAGGGTGTGGATGCACCGACCGAAGCCACGGTGCAAGGCCCGTTTTACTGGGAAGGCGCACCCGAGCTGCCGCTGGGCGCCGACATAGGTGCAGGCCACCCCGGCGAGCCCTGTTACTACCACGGCCGCGTCACCGACCTGGCCGGCAAACCAATTGCCCGTTGCGCGGTGGACGTGTGGTCGGGTGACGGCGAAGGTTTTTACGACATGCAAAAAGGCGAGGATGCGGGCATGGCCTTGCGCGCGCGTTTTTACACCGATGCGGATGGCAACTACCGCTTCTGGTCCATCAAGCCGACTTTTTACCCGGTGCCCGATGATGGTCCGGTGGGCGGCATGTTGCACCGCATGGGCCGGCATCCGAACCGGCCCGGCCACATGCACATGATGCTGAGCGCGCCGGGCCACGAGGGGCTGACCACCCACATCTTTGTCTCCGACAGTCCTTACATCGATTCGGACGCCGTGTTTGGCGTGCGCAACAGCCTGATCGTGGACTTCGATGCCCACCCGGCCGGCAAGGCCCCCGACGGCCGCAGCCTGGATACACCTTTCCACAGCGCGAAGTACGACTTCAGGCTCGTGGCCAGCGCCTGAGCCACAGGCGCGCACCTTTTTTGACTGGAGAACTTTTTTGAAAATCGGCAAGGCCACCGTGCCCCGCTCCGCCATCTGCACCTCGAACGAAAACACCATCGTGGTTCGTGGCGCAGACCTTGCGCACGAATTGATAGGACAGATCAACTTCGGCGACTACTTCTTCCTGCTGGTCACCGGCCGCCGCGCTGATGCCGCGACCAGCGCAGTGCTCAATGCCACGCTGGTGGCCATCGCCGAACACGGCCTGGTGCCCAGTGTGCAGGCCGCGCGCATGACGCTGGCCGCTGCCCCCGACGCGATGCAGGGCGCGGTGGCTGCCGGCATCCTGGGCTCCGGCTCGGTGATCCTCGGCGCGTCGGAGACCGCCGGGCGCCTGTTCCTCGCGGTCGAGAAGGAAGCTGCGAAGCACCAGGGCGACATCAGCGCAGCGGCCCGTGTGGTGGTGGCCGACCTGCGGGCCCGCAAGCAGGCGATTGCCGGTTACGGCCACCCCGAACACAAGACGCTGGACCCGCGTGTCGGCAAGCTGTTTGAGGTTTCGCTGAAGGCCGGTGGCGGCCAGCGTTATGTGGAGATTGCGCGCGCGATCGAGGCCATCATTCCCGAAGTGGTCGGCAAGGCCTTGCGGCTCAATGTGTCGGGTGCCATTCCCGCCGTGTTGCTGGGCGTGGACTTTCCGGTCAATGCGCTCAAGGGTGTGCCCATGCTGGCGCGCACCGCCAGCCTGATCGCCCACCTCAACGAGGAACTGACCGACCCCATCGGTTTTGCGCTGTCCTACCAGGCCACGCGCGAGCTGGAATACACCGGCGGGATGCCGGCGGAGCGCCAGACATGAGCCAGGTTCTCGCGGGCGTACGGGTGCTCGAACATGGCACCTTCATCACCGGTCCGGCGGCATCCATGCTGCTGGCCGACCTCGGCGCCGATGTGGTCAAGGTCGAGCTGCCGGTCACGGGTGACCCGTTCCGCGCCTTCAAGGGCGGCCTCTACAGCCCGCACTTCCAGACTTACAACCGGAACAAGCGCAGCATCACGCTGAACACCAAGCGCGCCGAGGACCTGGCCCAGTTCGATGCGCTGATCAGGGAGGCGGATGTTTACATCCAGAACTTCCGGCCCGGCGTGGCCGAGCAGATAGGCGCGGGTGAGGAGCGCCTGCGCAAGCTCAACCCGCGGCTGATTTATTGCGCCATCAGCGGTTTCGGTGCCACCGGCCCGTCCGCGCAGCGGCCGACTTACGACACCGTCGCCCAGGCGGTCAGCGGCTTTCTCGGCCTGTTGGTCAATCCCAAGGACCCGCGTGTGCTGGGTCCGGCCATGGCAGATTCGCTGACCGGCTTTTACGCCGCTTACGGCATTCTCGGGGCCTTGCATGAACGCCATGCCACCGGCGTGGGCCGCAAGGTCGAGGTTTCGATGTTCGAAGCCATGACCCACTTCAACATCGACGCCTTCCAGCACCTGTTTTCGGAGAACGAGGTCATGGGCCCGTTCAGCCGGCCCAGCGTGTCGCAGTCCTATGTGATGCAGTGTTCGGACGGCAAATGGATCGCCCTGCACATGTCTTCTCCGCCCAAGTTCTGGCAAGGCCTGGCCGCGGCGATGGAAAAGCCGGACATCTTCGAGGATCAGCGTTTTGCCACGCGCGAGGCCCGCATAAAGCACCAGGAAGACATGATTGCCGTTCTGGGCCCGATCTTCGCCGAGCGTGATCGCGCCGAGTGGTGTCGCCGCCTGGAAGCGCAGGACGTGCCGCATGCGCCCATGTACACCACGGCCGAGGTGCCGGATGACCCGCAGGCCCGGCATCTGCAGCTGTTCGTGGAAGCGCCGCACCCGGTGGCCGGCACTTACCGCAGCGTGCGTTCGCCGGTCTCCTTCGACGGCCAGCGTTCGCTGGCCATCACCGCGCCGCCCTTGCTGGGCGCGCACAACGCAGAACTCCGCGGCGGCTGGACAGCCCGCCGCGCCACGCCACATCAGGAAACATCATGAAATATTTTTTCCGTGATCCACGTCAGGGAGCGGTCAAACGCCCGGGCGCTCAGATCGACTGAGGTACAAGTTTTCCGCGACCCTGCCTATAAATCAACTGGAGACAAACCATGAAATTCCTGAAAGCACTTTTGAGCACGGCTGCCGCAAGCGCAGCACTGCTGGCCGGTATGCCGGCCTCGGCGCAGGCGCCCGCGCCCTTGCGCATAGGCAGCACGCTGGCGCTGACCGGGCCGCTGGCCACCACGGCGCTGACGCACAAGCTGGTCGGCGAGATTTATGTGGAGCAGCTCAACGCCAAGGGCGGCCTGCTGGGCCGCAAGGTCGAGTGGATCGTCAAGGATGACCAGTCCAAGCCGGAACTGGCGCGCACGCTGTACGAGCAACTGGTCACCTCCGACAAGGTGGACCTGCTGATGGGCCCTTACGCTACCGGCGCGATTCTTTCGGCCATGGGTGTGGCCCAGCGTTACAACAAGGTGCTGGTGCACCACACTTTCGGCATTCCGGCTCTGGCCAAATACGAGATGGCGTTTCCGGCCTGGTCGCTGGGCTCTGATCCCGGTACCACGGTGCCGAACTCGGTGTTTGACGCGCTGGCCGCATCCCCCAAGCCGCCCAGGACCGTGGCCTTTGTCACCAGCAAGTTTCCTTCCATTCACTTCATGTCGCTGGGCGCACGGGAAATCGCCAAAAAACGCGGGCTGCAGGAGGTGTTGTTCCTCGAATGGGATTTCGGCAACCGCGATTTCGGGCCGATTGCCGCGCGTGTCAAGGACGCCAAGCCGGACCTGGTCTGGGTCGGCGACATTGGCCTGGAAGGCAACATGCTGCTCGACGCGATGAAAAAAATCGACTATGTGCCGCCGCTGCATTTTCACACCTATCCCGCGCCCGGTCCCATGACCAAGTCGCCCGACGGCAAAAACGCGCTCTCGCTGACCATCTTCGAGGAACATGCGCCTTTCACCGCGAATCCGGTGGCGGCCGAGTTTGTCAAGCTGTTCAACGATCGCGCGACCAAGGCCAATTTGCCCGACACCTCGGTCGAAGTACAGGCCGCGGCCTCCTACTCGGCCTGGCAAATCCTGGAAGCCGGCGTGCGCGGTGCCAACAGTTTTGACGACAAGGCGATTGGTGCCTGGCTGCGCAAGAACCGTGTGGACACCATCCACGGCCGCCTGCGTTTTGACGGCCCCGGCAATTACGGCGACGACCTGATGAAAATCAAGCAGGTGCAGGGCGGCAAGTGGGTGGTGGTGCATCCGGCGCAGTTTGCCCCTGCCGGCGTCAAGCTGCAGACCAACTGAAGCCGCGAGCCGCCCATGAGTTTCCCGAGTTTCAACCTGCTCGCCCAGTCCATCCTCTCGGGGATCTTCATAGGCGGCCTTTATGGCCTGATCGGCCTTGGGCTGGGTCTGACCTGGGGCCTGCTGCGCCAGATCAACCTGGCCCACTTCGGCCTGGTGTTCCTGTCCGCCTACATGAGTTACCACATGGCCACGGTGTGGAAGGTGGACCCCTTGCTCACATTGCTGATCCTGCCGCCGCTGTTTTTTGCGTTCGGTGTCGGCATGCAGTGGGTGTTGTCGCGTTTTGCGATCTCGCCTTTCAATTCGCTGCTGGTGACCTTCGGCATCACGGTGGTGATGGAAAGTGTGATCCAGGCGATCTGGACGGCGGACTTCCGCCGGCTCGAGACGCATTACAACGACCAGAAGTTCACCATAGGCTCGCTCTACATCCCGGTGCCGGAACTGGTGACGCTGGTGATTGCGGTGAGCCTGTCGCTGCTGATCTGGGCAGCCATGCGTTACACCGACCTCGGCAAGGCCTTGCGCGCCATGGCGGAGGACGGGCCGATCGCCTCGGCCTTCGGCATCAACCAGAAAGGCATGTCGCTGATGCTGGCCGGCATTTGTGCCGCGCTGGCGGCGGTTGCCGGTATCTGCCTGGCGCTGACCTTCACGCTGACACCGTCGCAGATTTTTGCCTGGGTCGGTGTGGTTTTCGCGGCGGTCATGCTCGGCGGCCTGGGCAGTGCGCTCGGTCCGCTGGTGGCCGGCATCATCATCGGTGTCAGTGAAGCCATCACCATGGCTGTCGCCGCGCCTTCGTGGGCACCCATCGTGAGCTTTTCGCTGCTGATCGTGATGCTGCTGTTTCGTCCCGGAAAGCTGTAACCATGAACAAAACAGTGATCGGCATCCTCGGTGCGGGGGCGCTGCTGGCCAGCGTGCCGTGGCTGGGCCTGCCGTCTTTTTACGAGTCCTTTTTGTACCTGCTGTGCCACTGGATGATCCTGGCGCTGTCCTGGAACATCCTGTCGGGCTACTCGGGTTATTTTTCCTTCGGCCACGGCGCGTTTTTCGGTATCGGCATGTACACCTCGGCCGGTTTGTCGGCGAATCTGAACTGGCCTTTTCTCTGGACCTTGCCGGCGGCGGCGCTGCTGGCGGCGCTGCTGGGCATGGCCCTGGGCGCGGTGGTGTTTCGCGTCAAGTCGGTGCGCGGCGAGCTGTTTGCACTGCTGACGCTGGCCATCACCTTTGTGGTCGGCACCATTGTGCTGAACACACGCATTGACGGCGGGCCTGGCATTTACCTCAACGCGGTGGCGATTCCGGCCCTGGGCCCGACCGCGTCTTCGTCGATTTACCTGATGGCGCTGACAGGCGCGGTGGCCACGATGCTGATCTCCTGGCGCATCCACGCGTCGCGGCTCGGCCTGGGCCTGTTTGCCATCCACGACGACGAGGACGTGGCCGAGGTCATGGGGGTGCCGACCTTTCGCTACAAGCTGCTGGCTTTCGGCATCTCGTGTGCGCTGGCCGGCCTGGCCGGCGGCATCCATGCGCTGTTTGTTTCCTACGTCACGGCTGGCGAAACCTTCACCATTGTGGTGCCGCTGACCGTGGTGCTCATGAGTGTGCTCGGTGGCACGCGGCACTGGGCCGGCCCGGCGGTGGGCGCGGTGGCCATCACCTGCCTGATGTATTTCTTCACGGCGGGCAACAACCCGATTGCCGGCAAGGCGGCGGTGGGTGTGATCCTGGTGCTGGTGATCCTGTTCATGCCCAACGGCATCCTCGGTTATTTCCTCAAGCGCACGGCGGGCAAGCGTTCGGTGCCACCGGCAACGGCGGCTGCCGCCCCGGAGGCCGCGGCACCGGCCTCCAGCGGCAAGGTGCTGCTGGACGTGCGTGAGCTGTCCAAGGCTTTCAAGGGCGTGCAGGCCCTCGACGGCGTCACGCTGCAGGTGTTTGAAGGCGAAATCCTCGGCCTGCTGGGTCCCAACGGCTCCGGCAAGTCGACTTTCATCAATGTGGTCAGCGGGCATTTCCCGGCCACCGGCGGGCAGATGTTTTTTGAAGGCCGGCAGCTCGCGGGCCTGGAGGCGCACAACATTGCGCAGGCCGGCATTGCGCGCACTTACCAGATCCCGCGGCCGTTTGCGCACCTGAGCGTGCTGCAGAACGTGTCGCTGGTGGCGATGTTCGGCGGCGCGGCGCTCAATCACGAGCAGGCGACGGCCGAGGCCTGGAAGTGGCTGGCCTTCACCGGCCTGCAGGACAAGGCAGATGCGCTGCCCGACGACCTGAACCTGCACCAGCGCAAGTTCCTCGAACTCACCCGCGCGCTGGCCGCGCGTCCGCGTCTGGTGCTGCTCGACGAGGTGTTGTCGGGCCTGACACCGGGCGAAATCAACGAGGCGATTTCGCTGATCCGCAAGATCCGCGACCGCGGCGCCACCATCGTGTTTGTCGAACATGTGATGCGTGCGGTGATGGCGCTGGCCGACCGCGTGGCCGTGCTCAACCACGGCAAGCTGATTGCCGTTGGCCCGGCGCAGGACGTCATGAAAAACGCCGACGTGGTCAGCGCCTACCTCGGGACACCCCATGCTTGAAGTCAACAACATCCTGGTCAACTACGGCGCGGCGCCGGCCCTGTGGGGCGTGACACTGGCAGTCCAGCCCGGTGAGCTGGTGTGTGTGGTCGGCCCCAACGGCGCCGGCAAAACCACGCTGATCAATGCGATTGCCGGCATGCACCGCGTGCGCGAAGGCAGCCTGCGCTTCAACGGCAAGGACATCACGCAACTGGCCAGCCACCGTTTCTGCGAGGAAGGCATCGCCATCGTTCCGGAAGGCCGGCGCCTGTTCACCCAGATGACGGTGCTGGACAACCTGGAACTCGGCAGCTTCATCCGCAAGGCCAAGGCGCATCGCCAGGCCTCGCTCGAACAGGTGCTGGCGCTGTTTCCGGCGCTCAAGGTCAAGCTCGACAGCCCGGCTGGCGCGCTGTCGGGCGGCCAGCAGCAGATGGTGGCGATTGGCCGCGCGCTGATGGCGCAGCCGACGCTGCTGCTGCTCGACGAGCCTTCGCTCGGGCTGGCGCCGGCCATCGTGCTGGACATGTTCCGCGCGATCCGGCAGATCAATGCGCAGGGCACTTCGGTGCTGCTGGTCGAGCAGAACGTTGCCATGGCGATGGAAATCGCCAGCCGTGCCTATGTGATGGAGGAGGGCCGCATCGTCGCCGAAGGCCAGGCCAGCGAGCTGCTGACGCGCCCGGAAATCCAGAAGGCTTACCTCGGGCTGGAAACCCACGAGTGAGCGTGCTGCGCGTGGTGGTCTGGAATGCTATTAAAACAATAGCTGTTTGCGCTTGTCCGGAAAGGGCTGGAGCCCGATTTCGTGCATGAACGCGGTCTGGCCACGCGGCCAGACCGCTCCGCGCCCGGCGGCGGCGCAGCAGGCGCGCAGGCCTGATAATCGGCGGCTGCCGCCTGCCTGTAGGCCTGTTTGCATGCCCGCCCCGGCGGCGCGCTGTTTTTTTTGAGCTGCCTGTGCCCTTTCCCCTGATCACCGATCCCTTCTTCTACGCCGTCGCGATCCCGGCCGTCCTGCTCATGGGCATCAGCAAAAGCGGCTTCGGCGCGGGTTTTGGTTCGCTGGCCGTGCCCATGATGGCGCTGGCGGTGACGGTGCCGCAGGCGGCGGCCATCCTGATGCCCATCCTGCTGCTGATCGACATCCTGGGCATGGCCGCTTTCCGCAAGAATTTCGACATGCGGCTGGTGAAGTTCCTGCTGCCCTTCGGCCTGCTTGGTACCCTGGTGGGCACGCTGCTGTTCAGCATCATGCCGGCCAACATCGTGGCCGGCATCGTCGGCGTATTCACGCTGCTGTTCCTGGCGCAGCGCCTGGTGTTCCCGCCCCGGCCCGACAGCCCGCCGCCGCCGCGCTGGCTCGGGGCGCTGCTCGCGGTGACGTCGGGCTTCACCAGTTTCATCTCCCACGCCGGCGGGCCGCCCATCAGTGCCTATGTGATCCCCCTGAGACTGGCGCCACTGACCTTCACCGCCAGCCTGGCGTTTTTCTTCTTTGTCATCAACCTGTCCAAATGGATTCCGTACGGCTTGCTGGGCCTGCTGGACCTGCGCAACATGGCGACCTCACTGGTGCTGCTGCCGCTGGCACCGCTGGGCGTCTGGGTCGGCGTGCGCCTGGCCAGGCGCATTGACCCGGTGCTGTTCTACCGGATTCTTTATGTCGGCATGTTCCTCACCGGCATCAAGCTGCTCTGGGACGGACTGCGCTGAAAGCAGGGGTGTAAAACTTCACGCGGGGCCAGTGCCAATATCTGTGAAAATCCCCCACATGTCTGCAAATGCGCACCCCATGCGAGCCGTCCTGTCCGGAGTGGCCACGGACGGGTTGTGTCCGCTGCGCTGTTTATTTTCATGACCACCGTTGTTTTTGCCGACCTCGTCGGCAGCACCAGCATGTTCGAGCGTCTGGGCGATGAGACCGCATCGCGTTTTGTCACCCAGCTCGTCGGGGCGCTGAGCCAGATTTTCGAGCAGCACAGCGGCCGCGTCGTCAAGCTGCTCGGTGACGGCCTGTTTGTCGTGTTTCCCCAGGAAGGTGACGCGCTGGCGGCCTGCATCAGCATCCAGAAGCGTTTTCTGGACAAACCGATACGCCCAGGCGGCAGCGGTGCGCCGGTGCAGATGCAGATGGGCATGGAGTCCGGCGAGGTGGTCGAGATTGATGGCGACTGCTTCGGCGACACCGTCAATTCAGCGGCACGTCTGGCCGATCTCGCCGGTGCGGCGCAAATCCTCACCACCCAGAATGTCTGGTCTGCCCTCGGGCCCTTGCAGCGCGCATCACTGCGCAGCCTGGGCCCCATGCACCTGCGCGGCAGGGCAGAAGCCAGCCATGTGTACCGGGTCGAGTGGCAAAGCGGCCGCGATGAAGACGCCACCATGATGGGGCGCTCCACGGTGTCCGATGATGCGCCGCTGGTGCTCAAACTGGTGGCCGGTGAGCAGACGCTGGAGTTGCAGGCCAAAAGCGCCAAGATTTCGCTGGGCCGGGGTCTGGATGCGGCCTTGACCCTGAACGATCCGCGGGTGTCGCGCATGCACGCGACGCTCGAGTGGCGCGGCGGCCAGTTTGTGCTCAGCGACGCATCGAGCTATGGCACCTGGGTTTATTTTGGCAACCAGAGCGAAGCGGTGGTGCTGCGGCGCACCGAGTGTTACCTGGTGGGCAGCGGGCAAATCAGCGCCGGCTGTGAGCGCAAGGACGGCAGCCCGCTGATCAGTTTTTCAGTCGGCCTCTGAGCGTTCAGCCTGCGAAGATTCCGGGCCGCGGGGCTCGTACTAGAATCAATTTTCGTTTCCAGACGTAATCGCACGCCCCACCGCCACCTGCCATGAGTTTGAACAAGCTTGGTCGTTACGACATCATCCGTGTGCTCGGCAAGGGCGCCATGGGGCTGGTTTATGAGGCGCGCGACCCGAATCTGGACCGCCGTGTGGCGATCAAGACCATCAAGGTGGAAAACCTCTCGGAAGAGGCGGCGGCCGAATACGAGGCGCGTTTTCGCACCGAAGCGAGGTCCGCGGCGCGCCTGCAGCACCCCAATATCGTCAGCGTTTATGACTCGGACCGGCATGGTGACATGGCCTACCTGGTCATGGAGTTCATTCAGGGCGAAGACCTCAAGCAGCACCTGGACAGCGGCAAGCGTTACTCCCTGACCGAGTCGCTGGGCATGGTGGCCGACCTGCTGGCGGCGCTGGACTATGCCCACCGGCAGAACATCGTGCACCGCGACGTCAAGCCGGCCAACCTGCTGATTGAGTCCAATGGCCGGGTCAAGCTGACCGACTTTGGCGTGGCGCGTATCCAGGACTCGGGTGAAGCCACGCGCACCCAGGGCACCATGGTCGGCACGCTCAAATACATGTCGCCCGAGCAGGTGCAGGGCGTGCCGATTGACTCGCGCGCCGACCTGTTTGCGGTGGGGGTGGTGTTGTACCAGCTGCTCACCGGCAAGAGGCCTTTTGATGGCGACACCGACTTCGCCATCATCCAGCAGATTGTCGGCCACACGCCGGCGGCGCCCAGCAGCTTCAGCAGCGCCCTGCCTGCCGCCATTGATGCCGTGGTGGCGCGTGCGCTGGCCAAAAAACGCGAGCAGCGTTTTGCCACGGCGCAGGACTTTGCCATGGCCCTGCAGGAGGCCAGCGGCCAGGCGCTGGACCCCACGGTGGTTCCGCCGGTCAGCCAGCCCGGCCGGCGTGCCGGCATGGCCACGGACACCGGCATGCAGGCCTCGCGTGCCGGTGGCTCGACCGTGCGGCTCAGCAGCTCGGGCACCGACAGTGGCTCCACAGTGACCCAGGAGCTGGAGCTGGTGTACTGGAAAGACATCAAGGATTCGGACGATCTGGAAGACCTGCAGGGTTTTCTGGACAAATTCCCGTCCGGCATCTACGCCGACCTGGCGCGCCGCCGCCTGAGAAAACTCGGCGGTGCGGTGCTGGCCGATGGTTCGGGCACCGGGTCGGCGGCCACCACCCTGGTGGGCTCTCCGAGCGACATCAGTGAGTGGACGCGGTTGCAGGTTCAGCAAACGCCAGTACCTGTTACCGCCGAGCCGTCTGTCGGCTCGGTGCCAGCGCCCGCTCTTGCCAGTGCCGCTGCTGCGACACCGATCGCAGACAAGCCGGCTTCTGGCGCAGCGGCGCTTGCTGCGGACCCGCCTCCACCCCCTCGTGCTGAGGACAGCGAAACCGGTCCCGGCGCCGGGACTACTGCCGAAACCGCGGCAGCCGGCGGCCGGCGCCTGAAGATGCCGGTCCTCGTGGTGGCCGGTGTGGCGTTGCTGGTGGTTGCGGTGCTGGCTTTCAAGGGTTTGTCCGGGCCTTCTGCGCCTGTGCCGGCGGTGCAGGCCGACGCGCCCGCATCCGCCCCCGGGTCAGCGGCCGCACCTGCGGCAGATGCCGCAGGTGCGGGCCCCGCGGCGCCGGCTGCGGCGCGGCCGGCGAGCGCGGGTGCGAAAGCGGCCGCTTCAGCCGCCAAACCGGTTGCCAAACGGCTGACCCCGGCAGCGCCTGAAAAGCCGATGCCGGTCAAACCGGGCGGCGCAGAAACAACTGCGAGCCCCAGCCCCAGCGTGGCGCCGGAGCTGGCGGCCGCTCCGGCGGCACTGACCAACCCACGTCAGATCTGTGACAACCGGGTGTTTCTCGGGTTTCAGAGCTGCATGAACGAGCAATGTGCCAAGCCTGCCTTCAGCAAACACCCGGTCTGCGTGGAGCGCAGCAACCAGGAAAGGTTGCGCCGTGAGGCGCAGGACCAGCGCAATTGATGCGCCTGGCTTGCTATTGAAAACAGAGCTGCCTGTGCCCGCGTGCAGAGGGCTGGAGGCTGTTTTTGCCTGATTTCCGGGGGAGCTGTTGGCGGCTTGTGTTTGGACCATGGCGGGGCTGCCGTTACCATAGTGTGCAAATTCCAGGAGATTTCGTATGCCTGTGCTTGTGATTGCCAATCCGAAAGGCGGCGTCGGTAAAACCACGCTGGCCACCAATGCAGCGGGTTATTTTGCCAAGCAGGGCCATGCGGTCATGCTCGGTGATGCCGACCGGCAGCAGTCGTCGCGCCTGTGGCTCGGGCTGCGGCCGCCGGCAGCACGGCCGATTGCCAGCTGGGATGTCAATGCCGACATGATTGTCAAACCGCCCAAAGGCACGACCCATGTGGTGCTGGACACGCCCGGCGGCCTGCACGGCTGGCGCTTCAACGACGTGATCAAGCTGGCCGACAAGGTGATCGTGCCGCTGCAGCCCAGTGTGTTTGATATTTTTGCGACACGGAATTTTCTGGACCAGCTGGCCGAGCACCGCCATGCCGGCAAAATCCAGGTGGGCATTGTCGGCATGCGGGTGGATTCACGCACCATTGCAGCAGACAAGCTGCGCAGCTTTGTGGACAGTCTGGGCCTGCCGGTGCTGGGCTACCTGCGCGACACGCAAAACTACATCCACCTGGCGGCGCGCGGGCTGACCCTGTTCGATGTGGCACCTGGCCGGGTGGAGAAAGACCTGGAGCAATGGCAGGGCATCTGCCGCTGGCTGGACCAGTGAGCGGCACGGGCTGGCGCGCCGCCAGCCTGTCGCTGGCTGGACATGCCGCCTCCAGGCACGACGTTAAAGTCGGGTCATGAAAATCTTCCAGACCCTTTCCGAGCTGGCCGCCTGTGTGGGCCAGGAAGTGGCGGTGAGCGACTGGCTCACCATCACCCAGGCCCAGGTCAACCAGTTTGCCGAGGCCACGGGCGACCACCAGTGGATCCATGTAGACCCGGAAAAAGCCAAAGCAGGCCCTTTTGGCGGACCCATCGCCCATGGCTTCCTGACGCTGTCGCTGCTGCCGAAATTTTTTGAGTCCTCGTTTGAGATCGTGCACAGCCGCATGGGGGTGAACTACGGTCTGAACAAGGTGCGCTTTACGGCGCCCGTCCCGGTAGGCAGCCGCTTGCGTGCCCGCATGACCCTGCTGGCCAGCGAGCCGATTGACAACGGTGGCGTGCAAATGGTCTGGCAGGTGCTGGTGGAGCGCGAGGGCGCGGACAAACCGGTGTGTGTGGCTGAGTCGCTGGTCAGACGTTACCCCTGAGGCGGCGCGTATGCCGGAAAAAAAAGCCCGTTGCGATGACGCAACGGGCTTTTTTGCGGGAGCGCGAGGGCTCCCGGCTTTGGCGGCATAAATTTACATGTAGCCGATTTCGCCCTGCGGGATTTCGCCGGCGCGCAATGCCGAGATGGCCTGGGCGCGCACCGTGCTGCGGTCCAGGCCGGAGTTGGTCACGCCGATAAAGCCGGTGCTGCCGTTGCTGATCTTCACCGGGTTCAGGGCTTCTGCCTTGACTTCGGCGACCGAGCGGGTGGAGGTAACGCTGACCGCAAATTGCGAACCGTCCGCCTCGTCGGCGTGGGCACCAAAAGCGGCAAAGGCGGAGAGGGCGGCTACAGCAAACAGTTTCGTGGTTTTCATGATGAATCCTTTCAAGGGTGGGTACAGGGTTCCGGGCAGGGTGGGCATCATCGTTCCCATCTTGTCCGGCTTCGCTGAGTCCGTAAGTGGCTCATCGATGGAGTGAACTTTAATTCTTCCTAGATCAAAGTGAAACTACACAGTCATCAATTAACCGTTGCAGTACTTGCAATAGTAAAGGCTATTAGATACAATTTGTTTCATGGATCGTTTGCATTCGATGAAGGTGTTCCAGCGCGTGGTGGACGAAGGCGGATTTGCGTCGGCGGCACGGGCGCTCGACATGTCTCCCGCGGGTGTGACGCGCACAGTGGCGGCGCTGGAGGAGCACCTGGGCGTGCGCCTGCTGCAGCGCACCACGCGCAAGCTGGCGCTCACTGACGCTGGTGAGGCCTACCTGTTGCGGGTGCGCAGCATTTTGCATGAGGTCGCCGACGCCGAGTCGGCGGCGTCGGCCCATACGCGTGAACTACAGGGCACCCTGCATGTGCTGGCCACGCCGGTGCTGGCTTCCTATTTTCTGTCGCCACGTATCGCCACCTGGCACACGCGCCACCCCAAGGTCTTGCTGGATCTGCAGATTGACCCCTTTCCGCAGCCGCGCATCGAGGAGTTCGACCTGACTTTCATGGTGGTGGACGAGGGTTTTGACGGCGATATTGTCGCGCGGCCGCTGGCCACCACCGACTGGATTGCCTGCGCCGCGCCCGACTATCTCCAGCGCATGGGCACGCCACAGTCACCCGCCGAACTGGGCCAACACACTTACCTGAAGTTTCAGTGGCCGCAAAATTCCGGCCACTACGGCCGGCAGACGCGCCTGCGACCGGTGCAGGGTGGCGACGCCGTGGAGGTGGACCTCAAGCCGGCGCTTCAGACCACCAGTTTCGACGTGCTTTTGCGTGCCGCCCTGGACGGCGCGGGGGTGACCTTTTTGTCGCGCCTGCTGGTAGCCGCGCACATTGAACGGGGCACGCTGGTACATCTGCTGCCCGGCTGGATATTTGGCCGCTTCACGATTTATGCCGCGTTGCCAACACGCAAGTTCATGCCGGCGCGAACCCGCGCCTTTCTCGATTTTCTGGCTGAATTTGCACCGCAGGGCGGGCGCAAAGCGGCGCTCTAGATGCGGACCAGCTGATTCGGTGCAATCCAGCCGGTAAAGCCCGGCAGCAGTGTATTGATGCGTCTGGCGGCCTCGGCCTGCCCGTGCAAACGGGAGATGCACAGATGGATGTCGCTGCGCAATTGCCAGAGTTCGGCCGGAGTTTGGGCCAGGTTGATTTTGAAGATCATGCGCTGCGCGCTCACGCTGGCACTGCAATCGTGCAGGGTCAGCAGCATCTGCTGCCTGATCTGTGCCAGAGAAAGCCGGGCCTGCGAGGCAGGCACGCCGGAAACGGCCTGCAAGGCAGAAAAAATCGAAGGTGGAAGCATGTCAATCCTGAAGGCGGTCTTGCGGACTTGTGGACCGCGAGAGGGGGAAGTTCCTGGCCTTCCCGGTGCGGGCGGGCAGAACGAAGGGTGTGGACAAGTCTAGGGTTTACCCTGGTGCCCAATTGGACCACCCCCCCTAGAAACGGGTGCATTTGGTCTCCCCCGTCCGCAAAAAGAAAAACCCGTCCGGGTGAGCGGACGGGTTTGCCGGGCAGCGGCTCAAAGCCGCTGGTGCGGAATTTACATGTAACCGGCTTCGCCGTGGGGAATCTGGCCCAGGCGGACAGCTTCAGCGGCCTGGGCACGCACAGTTGCACGCTCGGTGCTGGATTGCACACGGGCCAGCACGCGCGAACCTGCGGGCTCCTGGCTGTGGTTGGCGACTTTGGTGGTGGCTTCGGCCTGTACTTCGGCACGGCTGCGGTTGCTTTCGACCTTCACGGCAAATTGGGAACCGTCGGCCTCATCGGCATAGGCGCCGAAAGAAGCCACGGCGGCGAGGGTCGCAACAGCGAAAAGTTTGGATGCATTCATGATGGATTCCTTTCAGGGGGTGAATAAACATTTCCGGGCATGGCGGGCATCATCAATCCCGTCTGTCCAGCCTCGGTGAGTCGTTTATTGGTTGCGGCTCATCGATGTATGAACTGTACTGTTGCGATAATCAAAGAAAAATAGCATTGCTATCAATTTTTATTTGCTAAATATGGAACAATAAGGGCTTGAATTACTGGTAATTACCCTATGGATCGCCTTTTATCCATGCGCGCCTTCCAGCAAGTGGTCGATGACGGCGGTTTTTCTGCTGCCGCCCGCACGCTGGACATGTCGCCCGCCGTGATGACGCGGCTGATCACCGACCTGGAGCAGCACCTGGGCGCCCGCCTGCTGCAGCGCACCACCCGCAAGCTGTCACTGACAGAGGCTGGCCAGTCCTACCTGCTGCGGGTGCGGCACATCCTCAACGACGTCGATCAGGCCGAAGCCGCTACCCGGCAGCAGACCGACGAGATGGCCGGGTTGCTGCGTATCCACACCCAGCCGGTGATGGCGGTGCACATCCTTGCGCCCCTGGTGGCCGAATTCCGGCGCCTTTATCCGAAGGTGGTCCTGGACATCACGGTGGACTCGCCGCTGGTGCCACCGATCGAGGACTACGACCTGACGATTCTGGGTGCCGGCCGGCTGTATGACGCCAATGTGATTGCGCGCCCGGTAGTGGTTTCGGAGGGCTGGTTGTGTGCCTCGCCGCGTTATTTGCGCGCCGCCGGCACGCCGCGCCAGCCCGCCGACTTGCACAACCATGCCCTGCTGCGGCTCACCCTGCCCGGCATACGCCAGCGCGAATGGCGCTTGATCCATCCTGAGGAAGCAGACCGGGAAGTGGCGGTGGAGACCAAACCGGCGCTGTTGGCCAACCACAGCGACACCTTGCTGCGCGCCACGCTGGACGGCACCGGCATCAGTGCCCAGCCGCTCGATCTGGTGGCCAACTACCTGCGTGACGGGCAGTTGCGGCGTGTGCTGGCGCCCTGGATCACCGGCCGCTTCACCCTGTACGCCGCCTTGCCCAGCCGCAAATACGTGCCGGCCCGGGCCAGGGTGTTCATGGAGTTTTTGATCGAACAGACACGCCTGAAGGCGGCCGAGGCTGAGCGGGCCTGGCCATCCCGCGCAGGAGAAAACGCGCCTTAGTCCTGCGCTGCAGGTGCGGCAAAGTGATGTTGCCGCCAGGCTTCAAACACCGTCACCGCCACCGCGTTCGACAGGTTCAGGCTGCGCTGGCCTGCCAGCATGGGCAATCTCAAGCACTGTGGCGGCGCAAAAGCCGCGCGCACTTCGGGCGCCAGGCCGCGGGTTTCTGCGCCGAACACCAGCCAGTCACCCGGTTTGAACTGCGTGTCGTGGACCCGCCCCGTGCCGCGTGTGCTCAGGGCAAACATCCTGAGCGGGTCGGGCTGCGCGCTGTCCAGAAAAGCCTGCCAGTCGGCATGGCGGGTGATTTCGGCGTACTCGTGGTAATCCAGGCCAGCGCGCCGCATGTGTTTGTCGTCCATCGAAAAGCCCAGCGGTTCGACCAGGTGCAGGCGGCAGCCGGTGTTGGCGGCCAGGCGTATGACGTTGCCGGTATTGGGCGGTATTTCGGGCTCGACCAGGACGATATTGAACATGGCCAGATTGTCGCCCCAAGGAAAATTCGCCCTCTCCTCTCTTAAGCCCAGCAGGGGCCGCGGGTCCGGCTTTGCCGGCCCGCAGGCGCAGCGGCCCCCCTCGGGGCTGTTGCCTGCGGCTCCGAACCTGCTTGAGCAGGTTTGGACAGGCATCAGAAGCGAAACCTCTGGCGAGCGGCGGCCTGCAAGGTGCAGGGCGCTACACGCAGTGAGCAACCGTGGGGGCGCTATTGCTCAGTCCGCGCAAACACCACAGCCGTCACGCTCGCCGCACCCGCATCACGCAGCGCCTGTGCGGCGGCAAACAGCGAAGCCCCGCTGGTCATCACATCGTCGACAAGGACAACCTGCCTGCCTTTGAGCCCGTCCCGGCGCAGCGGCTCGACGACAAAAGCGCCCTGGACGTTGTGCAGCCGTGCCTGGCGTTCCAGCCGGGTTTGCGGCTGAGTGTCCCTGATGCGCAGCAACAGACCGGCGTCACACCTGGCCGCTGTGCCACTTTGCGCGCCCAGTGCCCTGGCGAGCTGCCAGGCCTGGTTGTAGCCGCGCGACTGCAGGCGCTGTGCCGACAGGGGCACGGGAAGCAGCCAGTCGCCGGGCTGCAGCCCGGCCAGATGTGCGCAAAGTTCTGGTGTTTTCAGCAGCAGCTCACTGAACACTCCCGCCCAGGCCGCATCGCTGCCGAACTTGAAGCGGGCCATCAGTTCGGACCAGGGAAAGCCGTAGCTCACAGCCGCAAAAGCGGCATGCAGGGGAGGTGGCTGGCGCACGCAGGCAGCGCACTGGCTCAGCCCGCCGGCGACTGCAATTGCGCAGGTGCGGCAGCGCGCCAGGCCTGGCGCAAAACGGGCGATACACGAAGCGCACACGCGGCGTGCCGGCCAGCTGTGACACACCGCGCACTGGCTGGCAAGCGGGGGCAACAGGCGCCAGGCCGGCTCGATCAGGCGCAATAGCGGTCGCAATGGCATCGTGTCAATATACTCGGCGCTCCACTTCCCTGAGCTTCTCCTGAGGCCCACACGCCGGATTCTTCATGTCTGCCAACCGCCCGCCCACCGTAGACCCGATTGCCGCCGAGCGCTGGCAGCGCATCGCGCCGCAGGCGTCGCCCTGGCTGCATGAGGAAGTGGCACGGCGCATGCTGGAGCGGCTGCAGTGGATCAAGCTGCAGCCGCGCGCCTGGCTGCACTGGGGCGCGCTGCGCGGCGGCTTGCAGGCGCACCGCAAGCTCGCTGCAGCCTATCCGGTTGCAAGGTGTTTTGTGGTCGAAACCAGCGCAGAACATGCACAAGAAGCTATCAAAAACATAGCATTTCCATGGTGGAGCCTGAAGCGCTGGCGCGCGCCGGCGGTGGTTTTTCAGGCGCCGCCAGCCGCCAGCGTGGACATGCTCTGGGCCAACATGGCGCTGCATGGAGCCGCCGACCCGCAGGCGCTGCTGACGCAGTGGCACCAGGCGCTGCAGGTCGGTGGCTTCGTGATGTTTTCCTGCCTGGGCCCGGACAGCGCACGCGAGCTGCGCGAGCTCTACCAGGCGCTGGGCTGGCCACCTGCCGGCCATCAGTTGACGGACATGCACGACTGGGGCGACATGCTGGTGCATACAGGTTTTGCCGAGCCGGTGATGGACATGGAGCGCATCACCCTGACCTACGAGACGCCCGAGCGGCTGCTGCAGGAGTTGCGCGAGCTCGGGCGCAACTACCACCCCGCGCGTTTTGGCGCACTGCGCGGGCGCGCGTGGAAAAAGCAGCTGCTGCAGCTGCTGGCACAACGTTTGCCGCGCCAGGCCGATGGCAGGCTGGCGCTGACTTTCGAGATCATTTACGGACACGCACTCAAAGTACAGCCCAAAGTCCGGGTCAGCGCGCTCAGCGCGGTGTCGGAGCAGGACATGCGCACCATGTTGCAGCGCCCGCGCGGCGAGCCATGATGCCGGACCGCCGGAGCTGCCGCAGTTCGGGCCGGTGGGTACACACAGACCGGCCCGGTCGGGTTTGAGGGGCGAAGCCAGGCTTGGCCGGGGTAAACCCGGCTACAATTCAAAGTTGATTTTTTGGGTATGTTCCCGAGCTCCGCGCCGCCGAAACTGTTTGATCGGCGGCCATTTTTTTGAGTGTTGACCCGTGACGCACCCCCTCCCGGCGTTCCGATTCACCGCTGTACCCGGTCAGGGCCAGCAGGCGGTTCAGTGGCTGCTCAGGCGCAACTGTTCGGTGACTCCGGTCCAACTCGCGTGCCTGTATGCCTCTTTGTGCATCGTCTCGCTGGGCATTGCCGGATTTTTCTGGTCGCAGGGTGTGCGCATGGTCATGCCTTTTGCGTTGCTGGAGCTGGCGGCGGTCGGTGTGGCTTTCCGGGTATATGCCCGCCATGCCACGGACGGCGAGCGTATTGTGTTGCAGGGCGCGCAGCTGGTGGTTGAGCTCGAGAGTGCCGGGCGACTGGAGCGCGCGGAGTTCAATCGCGAGTGGGTGCGTGTGGAGCCGAAAAGCGGCGATGGTTCGCTGATCGAGGTCTCCGGTCAGGGGCGCTCGATCCGGGTCGGGCGCCATGTGCGTCCCGAGTTGAGACCGGCATTGGCACGGGAAATCCGCTACGCACTGCGTGGCTGTTGAGCCGGCCACAGGGACAAGGTATCAGGCCGGGGCGTGGTTCCGGGGCGCGCCAGGGCTAACTTTATAATCAGGCGCTTAATCAGTCGGTAATTGAGGCATTAAAAGTGATCACGATGAACGTACGCACCACAACAGGGTCAGGCATGAAGCAAGCAGGCGCAGTGTTGAAGTCTCTGGTTCCGCAAGCAGGCCGCAAGCTCGCAGCTTTCACAGCCATGCTGTCGGCCTGGATCAGCAGCGCCGCTTATGCGGTCAATGACCTGCCCGGCGGGCCGGCAGTCAACCAGCTGAATCTGCATCCGGCGGTGACCAAAATTGCGCAAGAGCAGCAGTGGTTGCACTGGTTCATGATGATCATCTGCCTGGTCATTTTCCTGGCGGTCTTTGGCGTGATGTTTTATTCCATCTGGAAGCACCGCAAGTCCGTGGGCCACAAAGCGGCCAATTTTCACGAGTCCACCACGGTGGAAATCATCTGGACCATTGTTCCGTTTGTCATCGTGATCCTGATGGCGCTACCGGCCACCAAGGTGCTGGTCGCCTCGAAGGACACCACCAGCGCCGATCTGACCATCAAGGCCACCGGCATGCAGTGGAAATGGGGCTACGACTACATCAAGGGTGAAGGCGAAGGCATCGGCTTTGTCTCGACACTCGACAGCACACATCGCGAAATCTCCAGCAACGGTGGCCCGAAAAAAGGCGAAGACCTCGACAACTACCTGCTGAAAGTGGACAACCCGCTGGTGGTGCCGGTGGACCGCAAGATCCGCATCATCACCACCGCCAATGACGTGATCCACGCCTTCATGGTGCCGGCCTTCGGCATCAAGCAGGATGCGATTCCGGGCTTTGTGCGCGACACCTGGTTTCGCGCCGAAAAAACCGGCGACTTCTACGGCCAGTGCGCCGAGCTTTGCGGCAAGGAACACGCCTACATGCCGATCCACGTCAAGGTGCTGTCCGCTGAAGACTACAGCAAGTGGGTAGGTATCAAGGTCAAGGAAGCCTCCGCGAAAGCCGATGATCCGGCCAAGGTCTGGGCTTTGCCCGAGCTGAAGGCGCGCGGCGAAAAAGTTTATGCGGCCAATTGTGCGGCCTGCCACCAGGCCACCGGCAAGGGCGCGGGCCCGATCAAGCCGCTGGATGGTTCAGCCATCGTGCTGGATGCCGACCATGGCAAACAAATCGCCGTGCTGCTCAACGGCGCGGCCGCCGGCGCCATGCCGTCGTGGAAGGCCTTGAGTGATACCGACCTGGCCGCCGTGGCAACCTACACCAAGAACAACTGGTCCAACCAGACCGGTCAGCTGGTTCAGCCCGCCGAGGTTCTTGCAGCGCGCAAGTAAGCGGCCCACCCGTCATTTCCCGCAGACTCCATAACAGCCGGCCCGACCATCCCGTTCGCCGCAAGACAAAGCTACAGGCACAAGCCACCAAAGGAAGCCAAGATGAGTGCAGTTCTCGACCATCATGATCACGCGCATGACGACCACGACCACCATGCCCCGACGGGCTGGCGCCGCTGGGTCTTCGCGACCAACCACAAGGACATCGGCACGCTGTACCTGCTGTTCAGCTTCACGATGTTGATGTTCGGCGGTGTGCTGGCACTCGGCATCCGCGCCGAGCTGTTCCAGCCCGGCCTGCAACTGGTGAACCCCGAGCTGTTCAACCAGCTCACGACCATGCACGGCCTGATCATGGTGTTCGGCGCGATCATGCCGGCCTTTGTCGGTTTCGCGAACTGGATGATCCCGCTGCAGATAGGCGCAGCCGACATGGCTTTTGCGCGCATGAACAACTTCAGCTTCTGGCTGCTGATTCCGGCCGGCCTGATGATCGTCGGCTCGTTTTTCATGCCCGGCGGCGCCCCGGCTGCGGGCTGGACGCTGTATGCACCGCTGACCCTGCAGATGGGCCCGTCGATGGACGCCGGCATTTTTGCGCTGCACATCCTCGGCGCCTCGTCCATCATGGGCTCGATCAACATCATCGTGACCATCCTGAACATGCGCGCGCCCGGCATGACCTTGATGAAAATGCCGATGTTCTGCTGGACCTGGCTGATCACCGCCTACCTGCTGATCGCCGTGATGCCGGTGCTGGCCGGCGCCATCACCATGACGCTGACGGACCGCCACTTCGGCACCAGCTTCTTCAACCCAGCCGGCGGCGGCGACCCGGTGATGTACCAGCACATTTTCTGGTTCTTCGGTCACCCCGAGGTTTACATCATGATCCTGCCGGCCTTCGGCATCGTCAGCCAGATCATTCCTGCGTTCTCGCGCAAGCGCCTGTTCGGTTACGCCTCCATGGTGTACGCCACCGGCTCGATCGCGATCCTGAGCTTTGTCGTCTGGGCGCACCACATGTTCACCACCGGCATGCCGGTGACCGGCCAGCTGTTTTTCATGTACTCGACCATGCTGATCGCGGTGCCCACGGGCGTGAAGGTCTTCAACTGGATCGCCACCATGTGGAAGGGTTCCATGACCTTTGAGACGCCGATGCTGTTTGCGGTCGGCTTTCTTTTTGTGTTCACCATGGGTGGTTTCACCGGCCTGATCCTGGCCGTGGCGCCCATCGACATCCAGTTGCAGGACACCTATTACGTCGTGGCCCACTTCCACTACGTGCTGGTGGCCGGTTCGCTGTATGCGCTGTTCGCCGGTTATTACTACTGGTCGCCCAAGTGGACCGGCGTGATGTACAACGAATCCCGCGGCAAGATCCATTTCTGGTGGTCGCTGATTTCCTTCAACATCACTTTCTTCCCGATGCACTTCCTCGGCCTGGCCGGCATGCCGCGCCGGTATGCGGATTACCCGATGCAGTTCGCTGATTTCAATGCCATCGCCAGCGTTGGCGCCTTCTTCTTCGGCATTGCGCAGGTTTACTTCTTCCTGTTCATCGTCCTGCCGACCATGATGGGCAAAGGCGAGAAAGCGCCGCAGCGTCCCTGGAATGATCCGGATGGCGCCGGCGCTGAAGGCCTGGAGTGGGAGGTTGCATCCCCCGCGCCTTTCCACACGTTTGAGACACCGCCCCGCCTGGACGCCACCGCGACCAAGGTGACCGGTTACTACTGAGCCGGCAGGAGTTGCTTGCACCATGACACCTGAACAGAAAAAAAACAACCTGCGGCTGGGGCTGACCCTCGGCTCGATCGCGGTCGTGTTTTTTCTGGGTTTCATGGCCAAACTGATCTTTTTTGGCCGGGGCTGAGCCATGGGCCTGAAGCGCGAAAATTTCCGGATGGTGGGCAAGCTGGGCGTGATTGTGTTCGGCATGTTTGCTTTCGGTTATGCGCTGGTGCCGATTTACAAGGCCATTTGCGAGATGACCGGCATCAACATCCTGGCACTCGGCGACCGGCAGATTCCGGGCGCCACGCCCAGGATGGCGGCCAACACACAGGTCGATACCAGCCGCAGCATCACCGTTGAATTTGACGCCAACGCGCGTGGCCCGTGGCAGTTCAAGCCGGCCGTGCGCTCGGTGCAGGTGCATCCGGGTGAACTCGCCACCGTGATGTACGAGTTCCAGAACGTGCAGAACCGCACCATGTCGGCCCAGGCCATACCGAGTTACGCGCCGTCCCAGGCGGGTGCACATTTCAACAAACTCGAGTGTTTCTGCTTCAGCCAGTACACGCTGGCCCCGGGTGAGAAAAAACAATGGCCTGTGGCCTTTGTGATCGACCCCAAGCTGTCCAGGGATGTCAGCACCATCACGCTGTCGTACACCTTTTTTGAAGTCGGCGGCAAAACGCCTGCCGCCCCTGTGGCTGCAGCCGGCGGAACCGCGCGTCAGCTGGAGCCGGGCGCGTGAACCCGCCGGTCCATCAGCGCAAGGGCTCGCTCTGGCGCACCATCAAGGCGGTCAGCTGGTCGTTTGTCGGCTTGCGCGCGCGTGGCGACTATGAAAAAGATGTGGAGCAGCTCAACCCGGTGCACATCCTGATCGTGGCGCTGGTCGGTGTGCTGGTTTTTGTCGGTGGCCTGATTCTTCTGGCGACCTGGGTGGTGGGCCGGTCAGCCGCCGCTGCGTGATCAAGTGAATTTCAGAATTTAGCGAAACAGGAGTTGAAAATGTCTTCAGCAGCCCATGCGGGAACCCCCTATTACTTCGTACCGGCGCCTTCGGCTTACCCGGTCCTGGCCGCGACCGGCCTGTTTTTTGTCATTCTGGGTGCGGGGCAATGGATCAATGGCGCAGATTGGGGCGCTGTCTCGCTGGCCTTTGGCATGGCCATGTGGCTGGGCGTGCTGTTTTTCTGGTTTCGCGCGGCGGTGGCCGAAAGTGAAGGCGGCCTCTACGGCCACAAGGTGGACCTGTCTTTCCGCTGGAGCATGAGCTGGTTCATTTTCTCGGAAGTGATGTTCTTCGGCGCTTTCTTCACGGCCTTGTGGTGGGCGCGTGTGCACTCGGTGCCTGCGCTGGGCGGCCTCGAAAACGCCTTGTTGTGGCCTGATTTCAAGGCCATCTGGCCCAGCGTGTCGCCTGGCGCCACTGCGTCGCCGGCAGGCATCGTCGAGCCCTTCACTACCATGGGCCCGTTCTGGCTGCCGACCATCAACACCGCCTTGCTGCTGAGCTCCGGTGTCACCCTGACCATTGCGCACCACGCGCTGCGTGAAAACCACCGTGGCAAGACCATCGCCTTCATGTGGATGACGGTTTTACTGGGCATCATCTTCCTGTGTGTGCAGGGGTATGAATACGCCCATGCCTACTCGGACCTGAACCTCAAGCTCTCGTCGGGCGTGTACGGCTCCACGTTTTTCATGCTGACCGGTTTCCACGGCTTCCACGTTTTTGTGGGCATGTTGATGCTGCTGTTCATCACGCTGCGCCTGCAGAAAGGCCACTTCACGGCCGACCGCCACTTTGGCTTTGAAGGGGCGGCCTGGTACTGGCACTTTGTGGACGTGGTGTGGCTGGGCCTGTACGTGCTGGTCTATTGGCTGTGACGGCTGCTGCGAGACTGTGATCCGTCGTTGCGGGGCCCGTCCGGAAATCCTCATGGACCTGAAGTCCACTCCGGTTTCCGGCCACCCGCGCCGCGGCTGACAAGTTCTCGCCACGCCGACTTGCAGAGTTGTGAATAAAGGCCGCTGCTGCGGCCTTTTCCTTTTTACTTGCCCGCCGGAATGCCGGTAGGCTGGATATAACCCATCTTCCAGGCAATCAGGATGCAGACAAACAGCACAATCGAAAAGCCGACCCGGAACGCCAGTGCGCGCGCCATGTGGCCGGATTTGGCTTTGCCGCCGCTGCTGCCCCTGAGCATGAAAAAAAGCGCCGATCCCAGGCTGGCGAGTATGGCCAAAAACGCAATTGCAACGAGGTAATTCATGACCGGAATTATCCGCGCATGAGCCCGTCCACGCAGAGACGGCGCTTTTGGCTGGTGACCGTGGCAACCATCCTGATGACTGGCCTGACCTTGTCGCTCGGCCAGTGGCAACTGCGCCGTGCCGTCCAGAAGGAGCGGTTGCAGCTTGCCATTGAAGAGAAAAAAGTGCTTCCAGCCCTTGACAGCCGTGCGCTGACAGCTACTGAAAACATGGCAGACGTGATACACAGGCAGGCGCGCCTGCAAGGCGTCTGGCAGGATGCCCACACGGTTTATCTGGACAACCGGCCGATGTCCGGCAAGTCCGGCTTCTGGGTCGTCACGCCGCTGGCGCTGGAGGGCAACCCGCGCTGGTTGCTGGTGCAGCGGGGCTGGGTGCCGCGGGATTTTAATGAACGCAGCCGCCTGCCTGCGATTTCAACGCCGCCAGGGCTGGTTAGCGTCAGTGGCCGCATGGCCCCGCCGCCGTCCAAGCTATATGAGTTTGCAGGCGTGCAAACCGGCCGCATCCGGCAAAATCTGGATGTGGCCGCCTTCAGCGCTGAAATTGGCCAGCCCCTGCTGCCTGCATCGCTGTTGCAGACCGATGCCGCCAGTGAAGGTTTGTTGCGCGACTGGGCGGCGCCCAATCTCGGCGTGGACAAACACCACGGTTACGCCTTCCAGTGGTTTGGCCTGAGCGCGCTGCTCGTGTCTCTTTATGTCTGGTTTCAGCTGATTCTTCCGCGCCGCACGGCCCCCTGACAACAAAACGGCGATTTCAAAGTGCAACACCCTTCCACCGACATTTCTTCACCGGATCATGGCGCGGCTCCCCGAGCGCACGAGGACCAGCCTCTGGGCCTGACCGTTCATGCCATGCCGCAACCCGATGCGCGTGCGGCGGCGCAGCTTCCCGACACCCGCTCCGGGCGCTGGAAGATGTTCGCTGTGCTGTTGGTGTGCGCCGCGCCGGTGATTGCGTCCTACTTCACTTACTACGTGATCCGGCCGGAAGGCCGGCGCAACTACGGCGAGCTGGTGGACCCCCAGCGCCCCTTGCCGGCGCTGACTGGCGTGGCACCGGACGGCAGCCGTACCGAGCTGCCCGCGCTCAAGGGCCAGTGGCTGCTGCTCAGCGTGGCCGGCGGCGCCTGTGATGCGCTGTGCCAGCAACACCTTTATTTCCAGCGCCAGTTGCGCGAATCCCTGGGCCGGGAGAAAGACCGGCTGGACCGGGTCTGGCTGGTCAGTGACGATGCCGCAGTTCCTGCCGCCCTGAACACAGCGCTGCAAGGGGCCACGGTGCTGCGCGTGGCCGGCCTGGAGCAATGGCTGCAGCCGGCTGCCGGCCAGCAGCTCGCCGATCATCTGTATGTGGTGGACCCGATAGGCAACTGGATGATGCGTTTCCCGGCCAACATGGATGCGGCAGGTGCGGCAAAGGCCAAGCGCGACCTTGAACGGCTGCTGCGTGCGTCGGCGTCGTGGGATAAAGCAGGCAGGTGATGGCCCGCACGCTTGTCGCTTTGCGTACTACGCTGCCCCCCGAGGGGGCCGCTGCGCCTGCGGGCCGGCAAAGCCGGACCCTGCTGGTCTGGAAACCCGCAATAACCAGCTCTTGTTGAACATGGACACGCAAGAGCTTTACAACCTGAGCCCGGCGCTGCGCCTGATGGGCATGGGCCTGGTGCTGGCGCTGGCCCCGCTGGCCTGGGTCTGGTTGCGCCACAAGAAGCAGCCTATGGCGCGGCGCCTGCGCGTGCTGACGCTGCTCACGCTGTTTCTGACCTTTGACCTGGTGTTGTTCGGCGCATTCACACGGCTCACCGACTCCGGCCTTGGTTGCCCGGACTGGCCGGGTTGTTACGGCCACGCCAGCCCGGTCGGCGCGCAGCAGCCGATCAGCGCAGCCCAGGCGGCCCTGCCCAGCGGGCCGGTGACCCATGGCAAAGCCTGGATAGAGATGATTCACCGCTACCTGGCAACCGCTGTGGGTGTGCTGATCCTGACGCTGGCCGTGGTCACCTGGCTGAGCCGGCGCAAGGCGACGGAAAGCGGCAACACCGCCAACATCCTGTCTGCGTGGTGGCCGATGGCCACGCTGCTGTGGGTCTGCATCCAGGGGGCTTTCGGCGCGCTGACGGTGACCATGAAACTGTTTCCGCTGATCGTGACCCTGCATCTGCTGGGCGGCCTGATCCTGCTGGCGCTGCTGCAGGCGCAGGCCGTGCGTTATGCCCAGGCGCATGAGGCAACGCGGCCGGTGATGCTGCCCCGGGGTGTCTGGCTGCTGCTGGCCGCGACCTTTGGGTTGTTGTGGCTGCAGATCACACTCGGTGGCTGGGTCAGCACCAACTATGCGGTGCTGGCCTGCAGCGAGTTTCCGTCCTGCCAGGGCGGCTTCTGGCCCGCCATGGATTTCCGCGAAGGCTTCACGCTCTGGCGCGCGCTCGGTGCCGGGGTGGAGGGTGACAACATCAGCTTTCAGGCGCTGACCGCCATTCATTATGTCCACCGCCTGGCCGCTTACCTCGTGTTTGCCGCGCTGCTGGCGCTGGCCTGGCAACTGCGGCGAATCCCGGCCATGCGTTCTCATGGCAACTGGACGGGCGCTTTGGCGCTGTGGCAGTTCGCCACTGGCCTGGGCAATGTGCTGCTGGGCTGGCCGCTGGTCGCCGCGGTGGCGCACACCGGTGGCGCGGCCGCGCTGGTGCTGGTGCTGACCGGCGCTCTTTTTTCCAGCCGGCGCGTCCCGCAGACGGCAAGTACGTCAAAATTGGAGGCTGTCCCTTTATGAACCCCTCCGATTCTTCCGCTGCCATGGCAGCGCCTCCTTTTGTGCCGTCGAAGTTCGCGCAGTTTTACGCGCTGACCAAGCCGCGCGTGGTGCAGCTCATCGTCTTCTGCGCACTGATCGGCATGGTGCTGGCCGTGCCCGGTGTGCCGGCCTGGGCCGATGTCAAACTGGCGCTGATTGCCTGTGCCGGCATCTGGCTGGTGGCGGGGGCCGCCGCAGCCTTTAATTGCCTGGTTGAGCAGCAGATCGACGCGAAGATGAAACGGACGGCCTGGCGCGCCACTGCCCAGGGGCAGATCAGCAATGCGCTGACCCTGGCGTTTTCAAGTGCGCTGTGTGCCGCCGGCTCGGTCATCCTGTATGTCTGGGTCAATCCGCTGACCATGTGGCTGACCTTTGCCACCTTTGTCGGTTACGCCGTGGTCTACACCGTGATCCTCAAGCCGCTGACGCCGCAGAACATCGTGATCGGCGGCGCTTCCGGCGCCATGCCGCCGGTGCTGGGCTGGGCCGCGATGACCGGGGCGGTCAGCCCTGAGGCGCTGATCCTGTTCCTGATCATCTTTCTCTGGACGCCGCCGCACTTCTGGGCGCTGGCGCTGTACCGCGTGGAGGACTACCGCAAGTCCGGCCTGCCCATGCTGCCTGTCACCCACGGCAACGCCTTCACGCGGCTGCAGGTGTTTCTGTACACCCTGGTGTTGTTTGCGGCCTGCCTGCTGCCCTTTGTTTTCAAGATGAGCGGCTGGCTCTACCTGGTGACTGCCATCGGTTTGAGTTTTGGCTTCAGCTGGTATGCGTGGAAGCTGTGGCGAAATTATTCCGATGCGCTGGCACGCAAGACCTTCCGCTTCTCGCTGATTCACCTGTCTGTTTTATTTGCAGCCCTGCTGCTGGACCACTACCTCGTATGAGCGAAACTTTCTTTCCGGCCAGACGAAATGCTATTAAATCAGTAGCTGCTTGTGTTTTGCTGGCGGGCGCCACAGGCCTTTTGACGGCCTGCTCCGAGTCCAAACCGCAGTTCGCCAGCATAGACATCACCGGCGCCGACTATGCGCGCGACTTTGCCCTGACCGACCACAACGGGCAGGCGCGCAGCCTCAGGGATTTTCAGGGCAAGGTGGTGGTGGTGTTTTTTGGCTTTACCCAGTGCCCGGATGTCTGCCCGACCTCCATGGCCGAACTGGCTGAAATCAAAAAAATGCTGGGCGCCGACGGTGCGCGGCTGCAGGGCCTGTTTGTCACGCTGGACCCGGAGCGCGATACGGCCGAGGTGCTGAAAGCCTATATGGCCAATTTTGATCCGGGTTTTCTGGCGCTGCGCCCCGAGCTCGACAAGCTGCCGCAGCTGGCCAAAGACTTCAAGATTTTCTACAAAAAAGTCGAAGGCAAAACACCCGGCAGCTACACGCTGGACCACTCGGCCGGCAGTTATGTATTTGACCCGGCCGGCAAGGTGCGTCTTTACAGCCGCTATGGCAGCGGTGCTGCGGCACTTGCAGCCGACATCCGCCTCCTGCTCAAAAACAGCTGACAGGCCGCGGGCAAAAAAAAAGCCTGCACACGATGGTCGTATGCAGGCTTTGGCGGTGCCGCTTTCGCCGCACCGCGGGCAAGGGATCAGGCCCGGTCAGGCATAAGCGGCCAGAACCTTTTTCATCTTTTTCATCGCCGCCACTTCTATCTGGCGAATGCGTTCGGCGCTGACCTTGTACTCGGCCGCGAGGTCGTGCAGCGTCATGCCGCCGGATCCGTCGTCGTTGACCTTGAGCCAGCGCTCTTCCACGATGCGGCGTGAGCGATCGTCCAGCCCTGCGAGCGCCGTCGTGATGCCATCGCTGGCCAGGTAGTCGCGCTGGCGCGACTCCATCAGCATGGTCGGCTCCTGCGTGGCATCGGACAGGTAGGCAATCGGGCCAAAGGCCTCTTCGCCGTCGTCGCTCGGGCTGGGGTCCAGCAGCACGTCGTGGCCCGACATGCGCTGCTCCATCTCTATGACTTCTTCACGCTTGACGTTCAGCGTTTTGGCCATGGAGTTGATCTGGTCCTGCGTCAGCGTGTCGCGGTGTGTCGCCACATCGGCATCGTCCTTGAAACCCTGCTTCATGGAGCGCAGGTTGAAAAACAGCTTGCGCTGGGCCTTGGTGGTGGCGACCTTGACCATGCGCCAGTTTTTCAGGATGTACTCGTGCATCTCGGCCTTGATCCAGTGCAGCGCGTAGCTGACCAGGCGCACGCCCTGGTCCGGATCAAAGCGTTTGACGGCTTTCATCAGGCCGATGTTGCCTTCCTGGATCAGGTCCGCGTGGGGCAGGCCGTAACCGAGGTATTTGCGCGAAGTGGCAACCACCAGCCGCAAATGGGACAGCACCAGCTTTCCGGCGGCGTCCAGGTCGTTGTTGTCTTTCAGGCTTCGGGCAAATTCCTGCTCCTGCTCCAGCGTCAGCATGGGCAGGCGGTTGACCGCAGAAATATAGGCGTCCAGGTTACCCAGAGGCGGCAGCAAGGACCACGGATTGGCAGCAGCCAACTGGGTGGTTGCGGGGGCCGTTTGAGGGGACAGGGCGTAGGACATAGAGCAAAACTCCTTTTGGGAATTCAATATTAGCACTCTGTTGGAGAGAGTGCTAAGCAATAGGTTCAATGGAGGAAATAGGCCAGGGCTAATGGGTGTTTACCCGAGGTTAGGCTCTGATTTTCGCGATTGGTTCCCCCCGCGCTGTAGGCCAAGCGACCCAAGCCGGGGAATCCAGAAGCCCGTCCGCGGGTTTTCAGGCCAGCGGCTGGTCGTCCAACACCGCAAATAGACGGTGAAATACGGCCTGAGCCCTTATCGGGCGTACGCAGGCAGCTATCAAATCAGGAGTAAATTCAGGCCTTGGCAGGCACCGGGCGTACCACGGGCTCGCCGGCCAGCCAAGCCTGCAGGCATTCGGTCACCCCGCTGGCAAAACGCTGGAACACCGGCTCGGTCACAAAGCCCAGATGCGGGCTCAAGAGCACATTGGGCAAGCCGCGCAGCGGGTCGTCTGCCGGCAGGGGCTCCACGTCAAAAACGTCCAGAGCGGCAAATCCGGGCCGCCCCTGGCGCAGGGCCTGCACCAGCGCCGGGCTGTCTATCAGTTCGGAGCGCGAGGTGTTGACCAGCAGGCTGCCGGCTTGTATTTTTGCCAGCCGCTCTGCGTTGAGCAGATGGCGCGTGCTGGCCAGTACCACCAGATGCAGGCTGACGACGCTGGAAGTCGCCAGCAGTTCGTCCAGCGGCACAAAGGCCACGCCCTGCGCGGCGGCGCGTTCAGCCGTCATGCGCGGGCTCCAGGTCACCACCTCCATGCCGAAAGCCTGGCCAATGCGGGCCACCCGGCCGCCGATTTCACCGAGGCCAATCAGCCCCAGGCGCTGGCCCAGCAGTGCGCCGGGCAGGGGCGCGGCGGCATCACTGCGCCACGTGCCGCCGCGCAGCCGGTCGGTATGGGTCTGGAGTTGCTTGGTGGCGGCCAGGATCAGCGCCCAGGTCAGTTCGCAGGTGCTGTCCTTGGACGGCCCGAATTCGGTGCAACTGACCGGAATGTTGCGGGCTGCCAGCGCCGCCAGGTCGAGTTTGCTGTTGCGCGTGCCGGTGAAGACCAGGTAGCGCAGTTTGGGCAGTTGCGCCAACAGCTCTGCGGTGAAAGGCGTGCGGTCGCGCATCAGCACAATCGCGTCAGCCTCCCTGAGTGCATCCAGCAGCGCAGCGCCTTTCAGCGGTGCGTGGTGGACGCTGACCTCGGCGTGCGCATCGATGCGCGTCCAGTCGGCCAGGCGCCGCAGGGCACGCTCGCTGTCGTCGAGCACCACGATGTGGGGTTTGCTCATGGCCGTGCCAGGGCGGTCAACGCCCGCACATCGGCCGCAGCGCCCACAGCCCAGCAGGCCGTGATCAGCGCCGCTGTTTTGGCAGCGCCTATCACCACATCCGACATACCGCTGAACTTGGCCTCCAGCATGGCGTCGGTCATCGGGTTCTGCAGCGAGCCGATCGCATGTTCGACAAACACATGGACACGCCGGCCGTCGCTCAGCACAGCGGTCACGTCGGCGCTGGCCTCGTTGATCGAGTTGTCCACCGTGGCCACCACCTTGCGGCGCAGCGCCACCATGTAGTCGCGGTTGACCAGCTCGTCAGAGAACTCCTCTTCGGCGGCGCGGCCGAATGTCAGGCCGGCGGCGCAGCCGTGGTAGACGCTGAACTTGGCCTGCAGGCCGTCGACCGGTTCCTTCTTGCCGGTCAGTTCGAGCACCAGCGAATGCACCTTGAGTTCGATGCGCTCGATTTGCTCCGGTGTCACGCCCTGGGCGCGCAGCTGCGCGCAGGCGTCGATGCTGGGGTGAATGACGATGCCGCAGGCAAAGGGTTTGTAGCTGTTGAAAGAGATTTCAAAACGCTGGCCGAGCTCGCCGGTGATCTCGTTCCAGTCGTTTTTGGTCGAGACCGTCTGCATCATGCCGCGCGGTGCTTCGAGTGCTTTCGGGCTGGCGGTGTAGCCCTGGCTCGCCAGCAGGGCCGACATCAGGCCGGCACGCGCTGCGGCGCCCGGGTGGAAAGGTTTGGTCATGGTGCCGAACTGCTCGCGCATGCCGACCGGCTGCGAAGCCGCAATGCCGAGTGCCATCGCGGTCTTCTGAACATCGAGCTTGAGCAGGCGCGCACAGGCGGCCGCAGCGCCCAGCGTGCCGGTGGAGCCGGTGATGTGCCAGCCGCGGTCGTAATGCTCGGGGTACATCGCATTGCCGACGCGGCAGGACAGGTCTATGCCCAGCACCAGCGCGTCGATCAGCTCGCGGCCGGAGGCGCCCGTGTGTTCGGCCAGCGCCAGCACCGCAGAGGCCACCGGGCCGGCCGGGTGGATGATGGTTTTCAGGTGGGTGTCGTCAAAGTCGAAGGTGTGCGAGGTGATGCCGTTGACCAGCGCGGCACTGGCCATGTCCACTTTTTCGCTGCGTCCGAGCACGCTGGCCTGCGCCGCGGGTTGCAGCATGTGGACCGCGGCCAGCGCGGCGTCGGCCGCCTCATGCCGGGCGGCGCCGACCGCGCAACCGAACCAGTTCATGAAAGTGCGGTGCGCTTCGTGGTCCACGGCAGCGCTCCAGCCGCCGGCCGCAAAGCCGGGGTGGGTGGCGACGTGTTGAGCCAGGATCCGGGTGACGGGTGGGGCGTTGTGGTCGGCGGCGACCTGGGTATTGCGGGCCATGGTGTCTTTCGGCAGGGGTTGCCAGGAATGAAAAATGCTATAAAAAAAGGAGCTGCTTGCGCCCATGGGTAAAGGGCCAAGTTCCAATTTGACTGTGAGACTTAACTGTCGAGCTGAATCCCGCGGTCACGCGCGAGTCTGGTCCAGCGGGCAATGTCGGCGCGCATGAATTCGCCAAACTGTTCGGGCGTCATGACGATGGGCTCCACCGCTTCGACCGAGAGTTTCTCGCGCAGGTCGGGCGCCCGCAGCACGGCGGCCAGCGTGTCGTTGAGCTGTTTGACAATAGCCGCCGGCATGCCGGCCGGTCCCACCACGCCGTACCACTGCTGGGCATCAAAACCCTTGAAGCCGGATTCGTCCAGCGTCGGGATGTCCTTGAACTGCGGGTGCCGCTGCAGCCCGGTCACCGCCAGCGGTCGCACGCGCCCCGAGCGGATATGCGGCACCGCGGCGGCCAGGCCGGGGAACATGGCCTGGGTCTGTCCGCCTATCAGGTCGGTAAACGCCGGCGCGATGCCGCGGTAGGGGATGTGCACCATGAAGGAGTTGACCTGCTGCTTGAACAGCTCCATGGTCAGGTGCGTCAGCGAGCCGGCGCCGGCCGAGCCGTAGCTGACCTTGCCGGGGTTCTTTTTCAGGTAGTCGATAAATTCGCGGATGTTCTGCACCGGCAGCGCGGCGTTGACCACCAGCACATTGGGTGTGCCGCCTATCATCCCGACAGGCGTGAAGTCCTTGATCGCGTCGTAGGGCAACTTGCGCGTGGCCGGGCTGGTGCCATGGGTGGCGACATAACCCTGCATCAGGGTGTAGCCGTCGGGCGCGGCGCGCGCCGTGGCCTGCGACGCGATCACGCCGCCGCCGCCGCCCTGGTTGTCGACGATGAAACTCTGCTTGAGCAGGTTGCCCCAGCGCTCGGTGACCGTGCGGCCCACCATGTCGCTGCCGCCGCCGGCCGACACCGGCACGATGTAGCGAATGGATCTGGACGGGTAGGCGGCCTGTGCCCGCGCCAGGCCGGACAGGCCCAGCAGCGCGGGGGTGGCCTGAAGAAGGGTGCGTCGTTTCATGGCGTGTCTCCGGTAAGGAATGCGGTTCGGTTCAGGCGCTCAGGGCAGCACAGCTGCTGCCGGCGTCGCATGCAGCAGCCGCTGATAGGCGTCGCCCACATGCTGGCTCATCAGGCTTTCACAGCGCGCGAGGTCACCCTTGCGCACGGCGCTGACAATTTCAACGTGCTCGGCAATCGAGGCCTTCATGCCGACGTCGCGCGACAGGTTTTTCAGCCGCGACAGGTGCAGCTTCTGCACGATGCTGCGGTAGGTTTCGCTCAGGGTGTGGTTGCCGCAGGCTTCTATCAGAGCCCAGTGAAAGCGCAGGTTCTCGCCGTAGTAACGCTGCACCTCCTGATGGCTGGCCGCTTCCTTCATGGCCTGGGCGGCGTCCTCGAGGACGGCCAGCAAGGCGGCTTTTTCAGCCGGTGGCAAAGCGGCGGCCTGGCGGCCGGCAAATCCGTCGAGCAGGCCGCGCATCTGGTACAGGTCGCGGATTTCTGCCGCATCCAGCTCGCGCACAAACACGCCCGCATGTTTGCGCGCCACCACCAGGCCCGAGCTCTCGAGTTCGCGCAGGGCTTCGCGTACCGGCACCCGGGAAACACCCAGGCGTGATGCCACGTCGGGCTCATTGATGCGCTGACCCGGTGTGAACACGCCCTTGAGAATCAGTGCAAGCATGTCATCACGCACCAGCTTGGCCAGCGAGGTGTCGCGCACGTCGTTGAAGCGGTCAGCAGAGGATTCAGTCAGCCAGGGCAGCATGGGTGGAAGCGGGGGATGGGGTTATATCGTATACGAAAATAGCCCAGACAAGTCATCCCCCAGGCAGGCTTGTCAAACCGTGAGGGTTGAGAGCCCCAGACCTTGCGGCGGGAAGCAATGACTCAGGGCAGGCGTTTATCGTCGCGGATTTCGCGCACTTCGACATCGACCACCTCGGCAGCCGGCGGCGCACCCGCGCCACGCATGGCGGCGCCCGACCAGGGCGCCTGCGCTGTGAAGCGCTGAAACCGGCCAAACACCATCGCCTGGGGCTTGCGGCCAGTGATCAGTGATTTGAGCAGGCCCAGCACAAGCAGCACAAGGGCTGCAAACAACAGACTGATGGCAAAAATGGCCGCGAACAAGCCCAGGACCAGTCGAAAGACGGAACGCACAACGAGGCTGATAAAACGGGGCATGGCAACTGTTCCGAAAGCGGCAGAGAGGGTCAGATGCGGCTGAAAACCGGGCTTTCAAGCGCGCCAGCTGGGGCGCGGCTTACCAGCGCAGGCCCAGCCGGCCGAACAGCTTGCTCAGCACAAACAGCGGGCCTACCCACAGGTATTGAATGTCTTCAAGGAAAGAGGGTTTTTTGCCTTCAATCCGGTGGCCAATGAATTGCAGTATCCATGCACCTGTAAACAGCCCCAGCGACAGCGGCAACACCAGGGCGCCCATGGCAAACACCAGGGCGATGGTCAGCGCCGCCCACAGCAGCATGAGGGCCAGAAATACCAGCGACAGCCGCGCGTAATACACCATGCTGGCCGCAATAAAAAAATAAGCCAGATAGGGATGTGCGGCAAACAGCATGCCGACCAGGCTCAGCATGATCAGCGGTATGGCGATGAAATGAATCAGCTCGTTTTTCGGGTTGCGGTGGCTCTCTTCGTAATGCGCCAGCAACTGGTCGACTCGGCGCAGGCCGGTGGGGTCGGAAGAAACAGTGCTTGTCATGATGTCTCCAACGCCGGAAAGGAACCCGGCAACAGGATCACTTTAAAGCATTCCGCTGCACCCGTGCATCAGGAGAATCACGGTTTGCGCACCCTTGCCCCTGATGCGCGGGTCAGGCTTCAACTGGCGGTGATTTTTGCGATCCGGATGATGCGGCTCCAGCGGTCGATCTCGCTTTTGAGGAAGGTGCCGAATTCATCCGCGCCCTTGCGGTTGACCCGAAAACCCTGCAGCCTCGCACGTTCCTCGACCTCGGCGCTGTACATGGACTTGATCATTTCGCGCGAGTAGCGGTCCACGATGGCGTCCGGTGTTTTGGCCTGGATCATGGCACCGGTCCAGTTCTCGACGAAGAGGCCGGGCAGCCCGGCTTCCATGGTAGTGGGCACGTCGGGAACCATGGGGTGGCGGCTCAGGCCGCAAATCGCCAGTGCGCGCAGCTTGCCGCCTTTGACGTGGGCAATCGACTCCGGAAAATTGGAGAAGATCACATCGAGCTGGCCGCCGATCAGGTCCGTCATCGACGGCGCGCCACCCTTGTAGGGCACATGCGTCATCTGCGTCTTGTTGAGGTCGTTGAACAAGGCCATGGTCAGGTGCGGCGGTGTGCCGTTGCCGCTGGAGCCCGCATTGAGCTGCCTGGTTTTGGATACCGCAACCAAGTCCTTGAAGTCCTTGATAGGGCTGCCGGTCGGCACCACCACCAGCATCGGTGAGCTGGCCAGCAGTGCGACCGGGCGCAGGTCCTTGGTCAGGCTGTAAGGCGCGTTGGGAAACAGCGAAACATTGGCTGCGTGCGTGAGGGTAATGGCAAGAAGGCTGCTGCCATCGGGTGTCGATTTGGCCACCTGCTCGGCGCCGATCTGCGCGTTGCCGCCGGCCTTGTTTTCCACGACCACGGACACTTTCCAGGCCTCGGTGAGTTTTTGCGCCATGGTGCGCGCCATCATGTCGGTCAGGCCGCCAGGCGCAAACGGCACCACGTATTTGAGGGTGGTGCCCGGTTTCGGAAAGGCCTGCGCCTGGCCCCAGGCGGGGACCGAGGCCAGAACGGCCCCGGCGGCGGATGCGCCCACGATGTCTCGACGTTTCATGTCTGTCTCCTTCTTTTTAAAGTTGAAGCCTGTCCATGCCACGACCGCCCCCGCGGGCAGCGCCACCACCCACAGGCTTATGCCGCCAGCATCTCGAGCTGGTTTTTCAAGGCCTCCGGAATCGTCAGCCCCGATTGCTTCGCCTGTTGCTCCAGGCCTGTCCTGCGCGCGCCTGCCAGGCGCACCCCCTCATCGAGCAGCATCTCGGCGATCAGGGTTTCCATGCGTTCGTAATACACATCGGTGCCGGCCAGCGCGCCGGGGTCTATCACCAGAAAGGCCTGGCCTATGCGCGGCGCGTTGCCGTCATCGACGAAAAAGGAGGAGGCTTCGAAGCCGAATTGCGCACCGACGACTGCCGTGACCAGCAGCTCGACGATCAGCGCCAGCATGGCGCCCTTGGGGCTGCTGACGGCGCCCAGCGGCAGCATGGAGCCTTCCAGCGCAGCCTTCGCGTCGGTGGTTGGCTGGCCCTGGCTGTCCAGCGCCCAGCCCAGCGGAATGGGGCGGCCTTCCCTGGCCGCCAGCATCACCTTGCCGCGCGCGACTTCACTGAGCGACAGGTCGATCATCAGCGGGTCGGCGTTGCGGCGCGGAAAAGCCGCCGCCACCGGGTTGGTGCCGAAAATCGGGTGTTTGCCGCCGGCTGCCGGCATCGCTGCGGGTGAGTTGGCAAAAGCCAGGCCGACCATGCCGGCATCGGCCACCGCGCGCAGGTGATCGACCAGCACACCGCAATGGTGGCTGTTGGTCACACCGGCAAAACACACGCCCAGCGTCGATGTAGTGGTGATGGCGTTGGCAATGGCGAGGTCGCAGGCCGGAAAGGCAAGACCCTGCGCTGCATCGACAAGCAACGCGGCACCCTTGTGTTGCACCACCCTCGCTTGTGCACTGCCATCGGCCCGGCCATTGCGCAGATGCGTTGTGTATTGCGCGACCCGGCTCAGTCCATGTGAGGCCAGTCCCTGTGCTTCGGCGCTGACCAGTGCCTTGGCGGTGCTGGATGCCATGGCTTCACTGGCGCCGGCAAAGCGCAGCGCGCGCGTTGCCAGGCGGGTGGCTTCGTTTATGGTCAGTGAGGTCATTCAGGCGAGGCTTTTCAACACTTTGTCGGCAATCATGAAAGACACACGCTCGTTGGCTTCGAAGGTGACGCCGGAGATGTGAGGGCTCAGGAGCAGGTTAGGGCAATTCTGCAACGAGACATCAGCGGGCAGGGGTTCCGCATCAAAAACATCGATGGCCGCGCCGCCCAGATGGCCGGAACGTAGTGCCGTCGCGACAGCTTGCAGATCAACAATGTGCCCGCGTGAGGTATTTATTAGTACAGCGCCCTTTTTCATGGCTGCAATTCGTGCTGCATTGAAAAGACCGCGGGTGGAGTCCACCAGCGGAACATGCAGTGTGACCACGTCCGCCTGGCGGATCAACGTGTCCATGCTGGAAAATGCGACACCTGATTGTCTGAACACGGCCGCATCTGGCTTGAGCATGGCATCAAAGGCTATGACTTTCATGCCCAGACCTTGCGCCATGCGCGCCGTCATTTGCCCGATGGAGCCAAAGCCGATGACGCCAAGTGTCTTGCCTGCGGTTTCGCGGCCATTCCCCAGCGCAGCGCGCGGCCACTGGCCCGCTGCAACCGCCTCCGTTGCCGTGAAGGCCCCACGCAGCAGCATCATGGTGCTGGCGATCACGTATTCAGCGACGCTGAGCGCATTGGCGCCTGTGGCCGGAATCACCTGGATGCTTTTGGCCTCACAGGCGCTGACATCAATGTTGTCCAGGCCCACACCCAGCCGACCCACCACTTTGCATTTCCCCAGTGCAGCCAGCAAGGCGTCGCGCACCTGCGTGCGGTTGCGAACGATCAACACCTGGGCTTTCTGGGCTTCTGTGATGAGCCGGGGCATGTCGTCTACCAGCAGTGGGTCGTACAGGACATCATGTGCCGCCGCCAGTTGCGCGACAGCGTGTTCGTCCATGAACTCGCTGATGACGATGCGTGCGCGGGTTGTCATGGCAGAGTGCGCCGATCGGTGAGCGAAGCGACAGGCGTGGGGGCGAACATCTCTAAGCCGATTCGAACAGGCGGGTCAACACAAACTCCCGGTGGCCCAGCGCTTCGGCCGCTGTGAGGCGCCCATTGGCCGTGCGCAGCATGTTCTCCAGCAGCTGGTCACCGGCCTGATCGAGCGTGATCTCGCGCTGCAGCAGGCCCGAGGTGTCCACGTCGATGTGTTCACCCATCAGGCGCACGGTGCGCGGGTTCGAGCAGATCTTGATGACCGGCACAATCGCATTGCCAATCACATTGCCCTGGCCGGTGGGGAAAAAGTGCAGGGCGTAACCCGAGGCGGCGCACAGCGTCACCATCTCGGCGGCGGCGCTGGACGAGTCCATGAACCACAGGCCAGGATGGGTCGGCATCTCGGCCTTGTCGATGACGCCGTCCACGGTGCACTTCTTGCCGATTTTCTGGATGTTGCCGAGCGCTTTTTCTTCGATCGTGGTCAGGCCTCCGGCAATATTGCCCTTGGTCGGTTGCGAGTCCGACAGGTCGCTGGTCTTGTGGCGGTCTATCACCGCCTGGTAGCGGTCAAACATGAACATGAACTTTTCGCGCACCGCGTCGCTGGCACAACGGTCGGCCACAATTTTTTCGCCGCCCGTGAGTTCCGTGGTTTCGCCAAAACACAGGTAATTGCCGAGCGGGTGCAATTTGTCAAAGGCATTGCCGACGGTCGGGTTGGCGCCGCAGCCCGAGGTGGTGTCGGACTCGCCGCATTTGGTGGAGACCCAGAGTTCGGAGATAGCGCAGGCCTCGCGCTGCTTTTCGCTGGCCCATTGCACATACTCGCGCGCGGCTTTGGAGGCACGCATGATGGTGTCATGGTCGCCATGGCCTTCAATGCCAAAACCGGTCACCGGCTTGCCTGTCGTGGCAATCCCGTCCACCACCTTCTGCGTCCAGCCGTCTTCAATGCCTATGACCACGACGGCGGCGACATTGGGGTTGCAGCCGGCACCAATCAGGGTGCGGAAGTGCAGCTCCAGGTCGGCTCCAAACTGCAGGCGGCCGTAAGGATGCGGGATCGCCATCGCGCCCTTGATGTTGTGCGCCACGGCTTCGGCGGCGGCGTTGGACAAATCGTCCAGCGGGAGAATGATGACGTGGTTGCGCACGCCGACGCGGCCGTTTTCGCGGCGATAGCCGAGGAAGGTGGTGTTTTTATCGATGACTGACATGAAGAGTCCTTGAAAATTAATGACGGATTTGAGGGCTCAGCCAGCGTAGCGAGCGGCCTGCAGGCGAGGCGCGAACCGCAGCCGGGGTAACACCCGGCGAGGATTCGCAACGACGCATGCGGGTCGCGCAGTAGCTGGATGGGCCGTCAAATTACCAGCGCTTTGTTTTAATGTTGTGCACGTGGGCGTGCTGCCCGGTCTTGATGTCGGCCACGACCTTGCCCATGTCTATGCCGTACTTCCAGACGGTGTCGCCGCTGGCCATGTCGGTCAGGGCCACCTTGTGGCCTATCGGGATGTCCTGCTGCGCTTTCACATTGATCAGGCGATCTTCATCCATGATCCAGCCGGTCATGTCCATGCCCGATTTCACACCTTCCACCACCACAACAGCCACGGTGTCCTTGGCGTCATGCAATACGAAATGAATCATTGATCTTTCCTGGGGTGCTGAGTACATCGAGCCGCCAGTCTAGGCAGGTCGCGAGTCCTGTCAATCCAGTCATATGAATGACTTTACGGCTGCGGCCAGCCGGTGTTCCAATACGCAGGTGTTGCCACCCCCCAAAACCTCCCGCGCGCCGCGGCCTGAAGCGGCCGAGTCCTTGCCGCTGTACCGCCAGGTCAAACGCGAGCTGCAGAAAATCATCCAGGCCAGAACGTATGAGCCGGGCCAACCCCTGCCCAGCGAGGGATTGCTGGCGCAGTCGCTGGGCGTCAGCATAGGGACCTTGCGCCATGCGGTGGACGAACTGGTGCACGAACATGTGCTGGTGCGGCGCCAGGGCAAAGGTACTTTTGTGGCGCCGCACAGCCGGGCGCGCTTCATGTTCCAGTTTTTTCATGTGGAGCCGCGCTGGGATCCGGAAGACGACACGCCGCAGGAGCAGGAGTTTCCGGAAATTTCCTGCATGGCTTTTGCGCGTGACAAGGCCGATGTGCATGAAGCCAGGGCCTTGCGCATCAAGCCGGGTGAGGCGGTTTTCAGGATAGAAAACCGGCTCACGCTGCGCGGGCGCACCGTGGTGCACGACCGCCTGGCGCTGTCGGCCGCCATGTTTCGCAACCTCAGTGAAAAACGTTTTGTCGAACGGCCGGGCACCGTGTATGCCCTGTACCAGACCGACTTTGGCATCACCGTGCTGCGCGCCCAGGAGCGCGCCCGGGCCGTGCCGGCCAGCAAGGCCGTGGCACGTGTGCTGGGCTTGCCGGCCGGCACCGCCGTCATGGAAGTGCACCGGCTGGCCCTGACCTTTGGCGACAAGCCGGTGGAGTACCGGGTCTCCTCGATCAACACGCAGGCGCATGACTATGTGAGCATGTTGTCGAAAGCGCCATGAGCTGGGCGCAGGCCGCACGCGAGGCGCCCGGCCGCTGGCGGGCGCAGCTGGCAGCGCATTTTCCCGGCGTGCTGGTGTGCCTGGTGATTGCGCTGGCAGCCACTTTTGTGTCGGAGCACTACGGCGGGCCGCAGCTGCTGTACGCCTTGCTGATCGGGCTGGCGTTTCATTTTCTCAATGGCAACGCCCGCACCGTCAAGGGCATCAACTTCTGCGGCCGCACCGTGCTGCGCGTGGGAGTGGCCCTGCTGGGCGCGCGCATCACCTTTGCGCAGGTGGCCCAGCTTGGGGTGCAGACGGCGGTGCTGCTGGTGCTCGCCGTGCTGCTGACCATCATCCTGGGCGTGCTGCTGGCGCGCTGGCTGGGCTGTTCGCGGGATCAGGGTCTGCTGACCGGCAGCGCGGTGGCGATTTGTGGCGCGTCGGCGGCGCTGGCGGTGTCCTCGGTGTTGCCGCAGACCCGCGAGAACGAGCGTTTCACCCTGCTGGCGGTGGTCGGCGTCACGGTGCTGTCCACCGCGGCCATGGTGATCTACCCGTTCAGCCTCAGCGCCATGGGTTTGACACCGACCCAGGCCGGCATGGTGCTGGGTGGCTCCATCCACGATGTGGCGCAGGTGGTGGCTGCCGGCATGATGCTGGGGCCCCAGGCCGGCGATGTGGCCACGGTGGTCAAGCTGTTCCGGGTGATGTTGTTGATGCCGGTGGTGCTGCTGATTGCGGTGCTGTACCGCCACCACCCCGGCGTCAAAACGCCGGACACCGAAGTGCCTTTGATCCCCGGATTTTTACTGGCCTTCATCGTGATGGTCATGCTCGCCAGCGTGGGCACCATCACACCCGACATGGCGCGGGTCGCTGGCGAGACCTCACGCTGGATGCTGGTGACGGCGATTGCCGCTGCCGGCGTGAAGACCAGTTTTGAAGACCTGCTCAAGCTCGGCTGGAAACCGGTCGCCCTGCTGCTCGGCGAGACCGTGTTTATTGTGGTCTTTGTGGTGCTGGGCGTGCTGCTGCTGCGGCTGGGCGGCGGTTGAAGCCGTTTTTGTCAGGCCAGCAGGGCCATTGCAAATTCGCGCGCGTTGAAGGTTTCCAGGTCTTCGAGTTTTTCGCCGACGCCAATGAAATACACCGGCACCGGTCGCAGGCCGGGTGAGTTTTTTGCGCGTTCCCGCGCCCACAGGGCAATCGCGGCCAGCACACCGCCCTTGGCCGTGCCGTCGAGTTTGGTGACGATCAGGCCGGTCAGTTGCAGCGTGTCGTCAAAGGCCTTGACCTGGCTCAGTGCGTTCTGCCCGGTGTTGCCGTCTATCACCAGCAACACTTCGTGCGGTGCTGTGCTGTCGGCCTTGCTGACAACCCGCTTGATTTTTTTCAGCTCTTCCATCAGGTGCAACTGCGTCGGCAGCCGACCCGCGGTGTCCACCAGCACCACGTCCTTGCCGCGCGCCTTGCCGGCGCTGACGGCGTCAAAACTCACGGCTGCCGGATCGCCGCCTTCCTGGCTGACGATCTCCACGGCGTTTCTGTCGGCCCATACTTCGAGCTGTTCGCGGGCTGCGGCGCGAAAGGTGTCGGCTGCCGCCAGCAGCACGGTGGCGCCTTCGCTGGCCAGGTGCCGGGTGAGCTTGCCTATCGATGTGGTTTTGCCGGCGCCGTTGACACCGGCCACCATGATGACGGTGGGTTTGTACTCTCCGATCACCAGCGCCTGTTCCAGGGGTTTGAGCAGACTGGCCAGTGCGTCGGCCAGGATGTTCTTGACCGCCACCGGATGGGTCACGCCGCTGCTGGCGACGCGCTGCCTGACTTCTGCCAGCAGGTAGCTGGTGGCGCTGACACCGGTGTCGGCCATCAGCAGCGCCGACTCCAGATCCTCATACAGCGCTTCGTCAATGTGATTGCCGGTGAACACGCCAGAGATGCTGGCGCCGGTCTTGTGCAGGCCCGAGCGCAGCTTGCTGACCCAGCGCTCGCGCCCGGGCGGCAGTACGCCCGGCAGCGGGATGGCAATCGGTGTGACCAGCGCGCTGCCAATCAGGCCGCCACTGACCACAGCGGGCGCCGCACGGTCCGGCAAGGCCGGTGGCACTGCTGCCGCTGGCGCGGATTCGGTGGCTGCGGGGGGCTTTTTTTTCTTGAAGAAACTGAACATTGCTTGTGCTTTGGAGTCACACTATTCTATGAAACACCCCAGGCAGGATTTGATCGGCATGTTTATTCGTTTTCCGGCACGCTCGCGCAACAGCTTTCTCCCCCTGCTTTTTGGTATTTTCCTGAGCAGCGCTGCGTGGGCGCAAGGTGCTGCGCCGGTCGAGCAGTTCCAGCTGGCCAACGGCATGACGGTCATCGTCAAGACCGACAGACGCGCACCGACCGCGGCACACATGCTCTGGGTCCGGGTCGGCGCCATGGATGAAGTTGATGGCACCAGCGGCGTGGCCCATGTGCTGGAGCACATGTTGTTCAAGGGCACCCCTGACATGAAACCGGGCGAATTTTCGCGCCGCGTGGCTGCACTCGGAGGCCGTGAAAACGCCTTCACCAGCCGCGACGCCACCGGTTATTACCAGCAGATTCCCGCCGGCAAGCTCGAGGACGTGATGCGCCTGGAGGCCGACCGTTTTGCGCGCAACCAGTGGGCCGATGAAGAGTTCGTCAAGGAGCTCGAGGTGGTCAAGGAAGAGCGCCGCCTGCGCACCGAGGACTCGCCGCGCGCGCTGCTGTACGAGGCCGCCAACGCCGTCATCTTCACCGCCTCACCCTACCGGCGGCCGGTGGTCGGCTGGATGAGTGATCTCGATGCCATGAAGCCCGATGATGCCCGCGACTTTTACCGGCGCTGGTATGTGCCGGCCAATGCGGCGGTGGTGATTGCCGGTGATGTGGATGTGGCGCAGGTGCGGGTACTGGCAGAAAAATACTACGGACGCATTGCAGCGCGCCCGGTGCCGGTGCGCAAGCCGCGGCTGGAGCCGCTGCAGGCGGGCTTGCGCCAGCTCGATTTCAAGGCGCCGGCGAGCCAGGCCTATGTGAGCCTGTCCTACAAGGTGCCGGGTCTGCAAACGCCGGCAGCCGAGCCGGGCGCAGAAGGTGGTTTTAACCGCGATGCGCTGGCGCTGGCGGTGCTGTCGGCGGTGCTCGATGGCTACAGCGGCGCGCGCCTGGACCGCGCGTTGACCCAGGGTGACAATCGCCTCGCCGACAGTGCCGGCGCCTCCAGTGGCCTGATGGGCCGCGGCCCGCAGCTGTTCACGCTGGACGGTGTACCGGCCGCAGGCAAAACCACGCAGCAGGTGGCCGATGCCCTGCGCCAGCAGGTTGCCCTGATTGCGCGCGAGGGTGTCAGCCCGGCCGAGCTGCAGCGCGTCAAAACCCAGTGGGTGGCGAGCGAAACCTACAAACTCGATGCCGTCTTCAGCCAGGCGCGCGAGCTGGGCTCTTACTGGATCAACGGCCTGCCGCTTGATGCCGACAAGCGCCTGATCACCCAGCTGCGCAGCATCAGCAGCGCCGAGGTTCAGGCCGTGGCGGCGCGGTATTTCTCCGATGACCAGCTGACCCTGGCCAGTTTGCTGCCGCAGCCGCCTGGCCCGCCACGCGCCAGGCCTGCAGCTGCTGCGGGCAGCCGGCATTGAAGCCGGCCCTTCCGCCGCTGGCGGCTCCCCCGATACCTTATGTGCCAGGACCTCACATGAAATTTGCTATCAAAATAAGAGCTGCCTGCGTAACTCTGGTATGGGCTGCAAGCATTTTTGGCTCTCAATGGGCGCAGGCCGCGATTCCGGTCCAGCACTGGACGCAGCCCGGCGGTGCCAGGGTGTATCTGATCGAAAGCCCGGCCATCGCCATGGTGGATGTGCAGGTCGATATGGATGGCGGCAGCCGGCGTGTGGCCGCCGACCAGGCGGGGCTGGCCGGTGCCATGGCGTCCTTGCTGTCCAAGGGTGTGGCAGTGCGTGATGGCCTGCCGGCGCTCGATGAAAACGCGCTGGGCGAGGCCTGGGCCGACCTGGGCGCGCAGTTTGGGGCGTCCGCCGGCAGCGACCGTTTCAGTTTTTCGCTGCGCAGCCTGACCGAGCCGGATTTGCTGGCGCGGGCGGTCCAGCTCGCGGCGCGCCAGATCGCCGAGCCGGCGTTTCCCGACGCGGTCTGGCAACGCGACCGTCAGCGCCTGCTGGCCCAGCTCAAGGAGTCCTACACCCGGCCGGCCTACCTCGCGGCACGGGCATTTTCAGAAGCTGTGTACCGCAACCATCCCTACGGCCATGAAGTCAGTGAAGCCACCCTGGCCCGCATCAGCGTGGCCGACATGCGCGCCTTTCATGCGCGCCACATCTCGGCCTGCAACGCCCGGGTCAGCATCGTCGGTGCGCTGACACGCACGCAGGCTGATGCGCTGGTGACGGGCTTGCTGGCACGCCTGCCCGCCAGCAACTGTGCCGCAGTGCCGCCCTTGCCGCAGGTGCCCGAGGTCGCGCCGCTGGAGCAGGCGCGGGTGATACGCCTGCCGTTTGATTCGGCGCAGGCCCATGTGCTGCTGGGCCAGCCCGGCTACAAGCGGGATGACCCGGATTTTTTTGCACTGACGGTCGGCAACTATGTGCTCGGTGGTGGTGGCTTTGTCTCGCGCCTGACGCAGGAGGTGCGCGAAAAACGCGGCCTCAGCTACAGCGTCTCCAGTTATTTTTCACCCGGCCGGCATGCCGGTGCCTTCACCCTGGGCTTGCAGACCCGGCCCGACCAGGCCGCGCAGGCGACCGAGGTGGCGCGCCAGGTGCTGGCCAGCTTTGTGGCGGAAGGCCCGACCGAAACCGAGCTGCAGGCCGCCAGGGACAATCTGATAGGCGGGTTTCCGCTGTTGATCGACAGCAACCGCAAGCTGCTGGGCAATTTGTCCAACATCGCCTGGAACGACCTGCCGCTCGATTACCTCGACAGCTGGACCGCGCGCATTGCCAGGGTCAGCGTGGCCGATGTCAGGGCCGCATTCGCACGCAAGCTGCAGCCGGAAAAAATGGTGACTGTTATTCTTGGGGCCGCTCCCAGCACCACACCATGAAATACACCCCAGCTTCCAGCGCCAAACCCGCCCCCGCTTCCGCGCCGCGCGCCAAATCGGGCAAAGTGGTGGCCCGCAAAGCCGTGCCGCCCGGCGAAGTCCGCATCATCGGCGGCCAGTACAAACGCAGCAAATTGCCGGTGGCCAACAAGCCGGGTTTGCGGCCCACGCCGGATCGCGTGCGCGAAACCCTGTTCAACTGGCTGGGTCAGGACTTGAGCGGCTGGCGCTGCATCGACGTGTTTGCCGGCACCGGCGCTTTGGGTTTTGAAGCCGCTTCGCGCGGCGCGGCAGAGGTCTTGCTGTGCGAGCAGGACGCCGCGCTGGCGGTCCAGCTCAAGGCCTTGCAGGACAAATTACATGCGTCCATGGTGAAAGTCGAACGCGGCGACGGCCTGGCGGTTTTGCGCCGCCTGTCTGCCGGCAGCCAGCAACTGGTGTTTCTGGACCCGCCGTTTGACTCACCGCTGTTCGAGCCTGCGCTGCGCGCTGCCGCCCAGGCGGTGGCCGAACCCGGCTATGTTTATCTGGAGGCGCCGCAGGCATGGACCGACGTGGCGCTGGCCGACTACGGCCTGCAGCTGCACCGCAGCGGCAAGGCGGGTGCGGTGTTTTACCATTTGCTGGTGCGGGTCCAAGCCGCCCCGTCCACAGCGTTGGCAGGCACGGGCGCGGCCTCAGACAGCGCGGCATAATTGCCTGATGGCGAACCCCCCCCGCATTGCGGTTTATTCCGGCACCTTTGACCCGTTCACCCTGGGTCATGCAGACATCGTGCGCCGCGCCTGCGGCCTGTTTGACAAGCTCATCATCGGTGTCGCCGCCGCCCACCACAAAAAGACCCTGTTCAGCCTGGCGCAGCGCCTGCAGCAGGTGACAGAAGAAACGCAGGCCATGCGCAACATCAGCGTCCTGCCTTTTGACGGCCTGATCATGGATTTTTGCGCAGCCCAGCAGGCGGTCGCGGTGGTGCGCGGTGTACGCAACCTGACCGACTTCGACTACGAAGCCCAGATGGCGGCGATGAACCGCAAGCTGCGGCCTGCGGTTGAAACCGTGTTTTTGCTGCCCGACGCGCCGCTGCAATGTATCAGCAGCACCCTGGTGCGCGAGATCAGCAAGCTCGGCGGTGATGTGGGGCAGATGGTCAGCCCCGGCGTGGCCGCAGCCCTGCAAGCGGCGCAACAGGCGGGCTGAGCATGGCTTTGCTGATCACCGACGAATGTATCAACTGCGACGTCTGTGAGCCGGAGTGCCCGAACCAGGCGATTTACCTGGGCAAGGAAATCTACGAGATTGACCCGCAGCGCTGCACCGAGTGTGTGGGGCATTTTGCTGAGCCGCAGTGTGTGCAGGTCTGTCCGGTGGCTTGTATCCCCCTGAACCCGGCGTTTATCGAGGACCAGGAGACGCTCTGGCAGAAGTACCGGCGTTTGCAGGCTGAGGCTGCTGCGAATGGGGTACAGGCTCGGGTCCTGTAAGCCTTTTCGGGGTTTTGCCCTTTGCTGGCGGGCGTGAGCAGCTATTAAATTCATAGCTATTTCCATGCGCTTTGACTGTCATCCCGGACTTGATCCGGGATCCATCTTTGCTGACTGCTCGCTTTGTTCTTGCTGCCTGGTTCGCCAGCTAGCCGGGGGTTGCCCGGCGGCAAGTAACTTTCTTTTGCTTCGCCAAAAGAAAGTCACCAAAGAAAAGGCGACCCGACAGTCTGGGTCCTTCCGCTTCGCTCCAGGCAACCTGCGGTGCTCGCCGAAAACGGGGTCTCGCTCGAACTCGCTGCGCTCAGACAATCGCGAGCCCTGATCCGTTTTCGGCTGCGCTCCTCGGCCCAGCCTAACGGGTGGGGGGGAAGAATGCGGATGCGGGGAGACAGGACGCGCGCAGCGCGTCCTGTCGAACCCATGGGACCGTCAAGTTTGCACGCGGGAGCAGCACACACGGCCAAATGAGGTCCCCCTCCATCGCCCAGCGGGGCGAGGGAGGGGTTAGGGGAGGGAGTGGGGAGTCAGTCCTACTGCCCGAGGCAATCCGCAAAAGCAGCGTGATGCCGCTACCCCTGATGCCTCAGTCATTTTCCGAGGACTCAGCCTCAGGCTTTCGCGGCGGCTTGGGCCGCTGCGGCGCGCTGGTGTGGATCAGCATGGTGGCTTTTTCCATCTCGCCGGCCAGCAAGGCAGGCACGGCCTTGAGCGAACGCGCGATGCTGTCCTCAATCGCCACGCGGTGCTCCTGCGACGGCTTTTTGAGTACCCAGTTGATGACCTCGGACTTCACCCCCGGATGGCCGACGCCTATGCGCAGCCGCCAGTAGTCGCCGCTGCCCAGCTGTGCATGGATGTCGCGCAGGCCGTTGTGGCCGGCGTGGCTGCCGCCGAACTTGAGCTTGGCCTGGCCCGGCACGATGTCGAGCTCATCATGGGCCACCAGAATTTCCTCAGGCGCGATCTTGAAGAAACGCGTCAGCGCGGCCACGGATTTGCCTGACAGGTTCATGAAGGTCAGTGGCTCGAGCAGCCAGACGGTTTGCCCGGCGATGGTGGTACGGGCGATACGGCCGTGGTAATTTTTGTCCAGCGCGAGCGACAGCTTGAGTTCACGCGCCAGCGCCTCGGTCCACCAGAAACCAGCGTTGTGGCGGGTGGCCTCGTATTCGGTGCCGGGATTGCCCAGGCCAACAAAAAGTTTGATCATGCGATGGATGAAGCGGAAAGGATGTCTGCCGACGTGGCTGCCAAGGCGATTATCGATGCTCAGACTCCTGGGCCAACAGGGCCCCAAGAAAAACGGCCCTTGACCTCCGCAGAGGGCAAGGGCCGCTGGCCGTTTCAGGCCACTGCCGGGACCGGCAGTTTACTTTTTGGCAGCAGGCTTGGCGGCATCGGCCTTGGCGCCGGCTTTGGCGTCCTTGGCAGCAGCAGCCTTGGCGGCTTTCGGGTCCACCGGCGCTGCGGCTGCAGCAGCGGCGGCCGCGTCGGCTTCGGCTTCGGCCGAGATGGCCGACACGGAAACCAGCACCGGGTTGTCCTGGCCGCCTTTGGCGACAAACTTCACGCCTTTTGGCAGCGTGATGTCCTTGACGTGCAGCGAGCTGCCTTTTTTCAGGCCGGTCAGGTCGACGGCGATGAATTCAGGCAGGTCTTTCGGCAGGCAGTTGATGCTCAGCTCGGTCAACACGTGGTTGACCAGGCAGTTCTCGGCCTTGACCGCTGGCGACTCTTCTTCACCGCTGTAGTGCAGGGGCACCTTCATGGTCAGGCGGGTTTTCGCGTCCACGCGCTGGAAGTCGATGTGCAGGATCAGTTGCTTGAACGGATGCATTTGCAGATCGCGCAGCAGAACCTTGTCGGTTTTACCGCCCAGTTCCATCTCGAGGACGGAAGCGTGGAAGGCTTCTTTCTTGATGGCGTGCCAGAGGGCGTTGTGATCGAGCTCGATCAGCGACGGCTCACCGGTGCCACCATAAACGATACCGGGCGTGCGGCCCGTGATGCGGAGACGGCGGCTCGCACCCGTACCCTGCTTGGCGCGCTCAAAAGCGACGAATTTCATAATCAACTCCAATAAAGAACGGACCGCGACCAGTTTCGTTCTGTTTTAAAAGGCTGCCCGCCCGATGAAGTCCCTGGACCTCGCGGGCACAGCAGCCGCTTTTTGTTTCGAATCAGAACAAATTGTCCTGGTCCGAAAACAAACTCATGACCGACTCACCGTTGGCAATGCGCTGGATGGTTTCGGCAATCAGCGGGGCCACGGAGAGCTGGCGAATTTTCTTGCAGTCCTGCGCCGCCTGGCTCAGGGGAATGGTGTTGGTGATCACCACCTCATCAAGGGCCTCGCCCTGGGCGATGCGTTCGATCGCCGGGCCCGAAAAAATCGGGTGTGTGCAATACGCGTAAACCTTTTTGGCGCCGCGCTCCTTGAGCACCTCGGCCGCCTTGACCAGCGTGCCTGCCGTGTCAATCATGTCGTCCATGATGACGCAGTTGCGCCCGTCGATGTCGCCGATGACGTGCATCACCTCCGACACATTGGCCTTGGGCCGGCGCTTGTCGATGATGGCCATGTCGCAGCCGAGCTGCTTGGCCAGCGCCCGTGCGCGCACCACGCCACCGACATCGGGCGAGACCACCATCAGGTCGTTGTAATTTTTCAGGCGCAAATCGCCCAGCAGCACCGGCGAGGCATAGATGTTGTCCACCGGGATGTCAAAAAAGCCCTGGATCTGGTCGGCGTGCAAGTCCATGGTCAGCACCCGCGAGACGCCCACCGCCTGCAGCATGTTGGCCACCACCTTGGCGCTGATGGGCACACGGGCCGAGCGCGGGCGCCGGTCCTGGCGCGCGTAACCAAAGTAGGGAATCACGGCGGAAATGCGCTCGGCGGAGGCGCGTTTGAGCGCATCGACCATGATCAGCAGTTCCATCAGGTTTTCATTGATCGGTGCGCAGGTGGACTGCACCACAAACACATCGCGCGCGCGCACATTCTGCTGGATCTCGACCGTCACTTCACCGTCTGAAAAACGGCCTACATGGGCCGCACCGAGCGAGATGCCCAGGTGCTGCGCGATTTCGGAGGCCATGCTTGGATTGGCATTGCCGGTGAAAAGCATGAAGTCGGAATGGTGCGGTTGCATGTGGGGCCCAGCGGGTGTCTAGTGAGGAACGTGGCTGAATGGAAGGTGGCAATAACGCACTTTAAACATGGACGTCCTGTGGCGTACAGGGGGCCTGTGGCGGGTTTGCGGGCGGCAGACCGGAAGCCTCAAGCGCAGCACTGGGCAGTCAGCAAACACAGGCCCCCACATGGGGGCCTAAAAACACGGGCCCCTCAAGGGACCCGAAAATTTTGGCAGGGGTGGAAGGAGTCGAACCTGCGAATGCCGGAATCAAAATCCGGTGCCTTAACCAACTTGGCGACACCCCTACACAGGTCCAATGCCTATTCCCGAAACTGTCAAACCGACAGTGGCGGGTTGGGGCAATCAACCTATAAACCGTTGTTACCGGAAACACATGCCATGGCGCCGGGGTTACCAGCCAGCCAGAGGATGTGCCTCCAGGTTGCTGCATGTGCGGATTTGCCAGTCGCCCGGGGCGACCGCCAGCGTCATCACATGCGGCAGATGCGCAAATACAGCACTTCCAGAGCCAGTCATGCGGCCCTTCAAATGCTGCATGGAAAGCCAATCCAGTGATTGACCCACCTGCGGACACAAGGCCTGCGCGACTGGCTGCAAGTCGTTATGGCCGAATTCATAAGCGTGGCCATTTGCGTTTGCAGCAAAGCCTTGGATTGTAGCAGTTTCTGTGTCACGGGTCAGCCCGGGCGCCCGGAAAATGGCGTCTGTCGACAGCCCGGAAGGGGGCTTGACCACCACAAAACGTGCGGCCGGCAGCGCCAGGGGCGTGATCTTTTCGCCCACCCCTTCGACCCAGGCATGACCGCCGCAGAGAAAAAACGGCACGTCGGCGCCGAGTGTCAAAGCCAGCGCCTGCAGCTCGGCCGGCGGCAGGCGCACGCCCCACAGGCGCTGAAGCGCCAGCAGGCAACTGGCAGCGTCCGATGAGCCACCCCCCATGCCGGCCTGGGCCGGGATGCGTTTTTCCAGCCCGATGTGCACCCCCAGTGAGGTGCCGCATGCGCTTTGCAGCGCCCGGGCGGCACGTACCACCAGGTCTTCTGCCGGCAGTGGCTCTGCAGTGCCGGCCAGCAGATCGCTGCGGGTGATCTGGCCATCGCTGCGCAGCTCGAAATGCAGGGTGTCGCACCAGTCGATCAGCATGAAAACCGATTGCAGCAAATGGTAGCCATCGGGCCTGCGGCCGGTGATGTGCAGGAAAAGATTGAGTTTGGCTGGCGCGGCGACGTCGTAGATGGCCTTCAGGGGCGTGGCAGCGCGGGCGGGCGTGTGCTGCATCAGCGGGCCAGCACCACCCGCAGGTCGGCGCGCGGCTGCGGCTGGCTGCGGCTGGCCGAAATACGGCCTTCGGCCTGTTGCGTGAGGTCGGCTGTCCAGCCGTCGGCGGCGGTGTTTTTGCCGCGCAGCCAGTCAAACAGCGCGGGCACGGGAAGGGCCGCCCCGGTGGCCTTTTCGATCAGCTCGCCGACCGAGGCGAAACGCTGGATCTGGTTGCCCGAATCCAGCACCGCTTCTGTTGCGGACCAGCGCAGCAGCGCCAGGCTGTTGCCCAGCGGGCTGTTGAGGACCAGCTCGCCCTGCGTGGCCGAGCCCTTGAGCTCAAACCCGGCAAAAAATGCCTGGGGCGGCTCGCTTTGCACCTGCAGGCTGATACGCCCGGACCATGCCGAAACGTCAGCATCAATGGGGTCTGCAGCCCTTGGCAGCTGTGCGCAACCAGCTATAAAAAAAGTAGCAAGCCAGAGGCTGGCCAGCAGGCCCCGGCGGCGCGCCAGGACCGGGTTCATGGACGCCGGTGCCTTCACAGCCGCACGCGCAGGCGCCTGAGTGTGCCCAGCAGGGTTTCATTGTCGGCATTGAGCAGGGCGCCTTCTTTCCAGATCGACAAGGCCCGGTCGCGCTGTCCCATGCTCCACAAGACCTCGCCAAAATGCGCGGCAATTTCCGCGTCCGGCTTGGCCTTGTAAGCCGCTTCAAAGATTCTCAGGGCCTCGGCCTTGTTGCCCATGCGAAATTCGACCCAGCCCAGGCTGTCCTGGATAAACGGGTCTTGCGGCGCGTATTCCAGCGCTTTGAGGATCAGCTGTTTGGCCTCGGGCAGGCGCACGTTGCGATCAGCCAGTGAATAACCGAGCGCGTTATAGGCATGGTGGTAGTCCGGCTTGCGTTGCACCACCTGGCGCAGCAAGCGCTCCATCTCCGGCAACAGCTCCAGTTTTTCGGCCAGCATGGCCTGGTCATAAAGCAGCTCGGCCTCGTCCGGAGAGCGCGCTACCGCCTGCGCCAGCAGGTCGTAGGCACTGCGGTACTCTTTTTGTTCGCGCAGCAAATTGACTTCGGCCATCAGTTTGCTGCGTGTATCTTCCGCATTGCGCTCGGGCAGTTGCCGGATCAACTGGCGGGCCTCGCTGAGCTTGCCGCGTTTGGCCAGCAGCGAGGCGCGCCGGGTCTGTGCCTGGACCAGCTCCTGGGCGTCCGGGATCTTGTTGAGCCAGAGTTCTGCGGCCGCAAAATCCTTGCGTTTTTCAGCCACCTGCGCCAGCGACAGGTAGGCCTGCGACGGGCCGCGGCCGGCCTGGGCCTCTCCTTGCCCGGCAAGTTCGAGGTAACGCAGCAGCGATGCCTGTGCTGCAGCCAGCTGGTTGTCCTGCAGTTGCAGCGAACCCAGCACCAGCCAGGCTTCGGGGTAATCCGGCTTGTCCCGCGTCACGACCTGAAGTTGGCTGCTGGCCTCCGCATAACGCTGCAGGTCCAGCAGTGCACGTGCATAAGCCATGCGGATTTCAGGCAGGGCGGCGCTGTTGCCGCTCAGGTACTTCTGCACCAGCGCTTCAGCGCGCGGCACTTTCGGGTCCAGCAGCTCGAGGGCCAGCAGCGCCGGGGCCTCGGCCTGGGGGCTGATCGCCTGCCCGCGTTCTGCGGCGGTCAGCGCACCGGGCAGGTCGCCAGCGGCAAGCCGCATGCGACCCACAGCGGCCCAGGCGGCGGTGCCGTCGGGTGTGCTGGTTTTCAGTTCTGCGGCCAGTGCCTGTTCAAACAGCTCGGCGGCCAGCTTTTTGTCGGCCACACGGGCAAAAAAGCGCGGCAGGTTGCTGATGGCCTGCGTGCGTTCTGCTGCTGCGGCCAGTTGCACCTCGGCTTTGAGGTGCTCCACGGTTTCGGTCAGGCGGTTCAGCGCCACCAGGATTTGCAGCACATAGCGATTCGCCTCGCGCGAGGCCGGCTGGGCCTGGCGCCAGGCCCGGGCGGCCAGCAAGGCGGCGTCGCCGGAGCGCGATTGCAGGGCAATATCGGCGGCGCGCTGGTACAGCTTGGCGTCGCCGGTTTTGCGCGCAGCATCGAGAATCAGCGCAAAACCGGCCGGCGCATCACCATTGCGCAAGGTGATCTCGCCGATCAGCACCTGGTAGAACAACTCGCCGTCCAGGCTGGACGCTGCCGGCGGGCTGAGCACGCTCGCCGCCGGCGCATTCGGTTGCGCCGCAGCGGGTTCTGCCGGTGGCGTCGGGGTGGTCTGGGCCAGTACCGCCGGCACCGCCAGGCAGAGCGCGCTGAAAACGCTGAAAAATGGGTTCATCGAGCCATGATAATTGAAGCACCGCGCCGGCACAGGCGCTCCCGACAGATCGCCCCATGCCATGCCCGAATTGCCCGAAGTTGAAGTCACCCGGCTGAGTTTTGCCAACCGGATCGCCGGGGCGGAAATTCTGGGCCTGGAGCTGGGCAAGGCGCTGCGCTGGCCGCTCGGCTGCGAGCCCTCGCAACTGGTGGGCCACACGGTGCTGCAGGTGCGCAGGCGCGGCAAATACCTGCTGCTCGACACCACCGGCGGCCTGCTGTTGATCCACCTGGGCATGTCCGGCAGCCTCGCTTTTGCCCGCCGTTTGCCGCCGCCCGGAAAACACGACCATTTTGAAATGCGCACCAGCGCCGGCAGCCTGCGCCTGCACGACCCGCGCCGCTTTGGCGCGGTGGTCTACGCCGCCAGCGAAGACGACCCGGCAGCGCGCAAATTGCTGGGCCGCCTGGGTGTGGAGCCGCTGACGGACGGGTTTGATGCGCTGGCTTTTTACCAGGCGCTGCAATTGAAGCAGGCAGCGATCAAGCAGGTGCTGCTCGCCGGCAATGTGGTGGTCGGGGTGGGTAATATTTACGCTTCGGAGGCGCTGTTCCTGGCCGGCATCCGGCCCACCGTACGCGCGGCACGGCTCAGCAAGCCGCGGGCCGCCAGGCTGCATGCGGCGATTCGCACGGTGCTGGCGCGCGCGCTGGAAAGGGGCGGCAGCACCCTGAAGGACTTCTCCAACGCCCAGGGACAGAGTGGCTACTTCCAGCTGGAAGCCATGGTCTATGACCGGGCCGGCCTGCCCTGCAGGGTGTGTGCGGGCACGGTGCGCAGCTTGCGGCAGGGGCAGCGTTCCACCTTTTTCTGTGTCAACTGCCAGAAACCCTGAACGCCGGGCGAAGAACTTCACTGCCTGTTTCGGGTGGGCGATGCTATATTGATTGACCTATGTCTGCGGCGCACCATGTCTTTTAACGAAAAATTCGACCAGCACGGCGCCTGGCGGCGCGAGTTCGCCTTGCGGCTCAAGCTTTTGTCCGAGTGGATGAAAGACCACGACCTGCTCAACGCAGCGGTGGAAGAGCGCTTGCTCAGGCTTGAAGCGCAGGTGCGTTCCGACAAGGTCATGGTGGCTTTTGTGGCCGAGTTTTCGCGCGGCAAATCAGAGCTGATCAACGCGATATTTTTTGCCGGTTACGGCCGCCGCATCATGCCAGCCAGCGCCGGCCGCACCACCATGTGCCCGACCGAGCTCGGTTACGACGCCGAGGTGCCGCCCTGCCTGCGTTTGCTGCCGATTGAAACCCGGCTCAAGCCGCAGGCGCTGATGGAATGGCGCATGGTGCCCGAAAAGTGGACGCGTATTGACCTCGATGTGAACGATCCGGTGCAGCTCGCGCAGGCGCTTGAAAAAGTGGCCGAGGTCCGGCATGTGACCCGCGACGAAGCCCGCGCGCTTGGCTTCTGGCACGACGAATCGCCCGATGACAACCCGCGCGTGGGCGCGGACGGCATGATCGAAGTGCCGAAGTGGCGCCATGCCCTGATCAACATCGCGCACCCGCTGCTCAAGCAGGGCCTGGTCATTCTGGACACCCCGGGGCTCAACGCGATTGGTGCAGAGCCGGAACTCACCGTCAGCCTGATTCCACAGGCCCATGCGGTGGTTTTCATCCTGGCGGCAGACACCGGCGTCACCAAGTCCGACCTGGCGATCTGGCGCGAACACCTGATCACCGAAGACCAGGGCAACGAGTCCCGGCTGGTGGTGCTCAACAAGATTGACACCCTGTGGGACGCGCTGAGCTCGCCGGCGCAGATCCAGGCGCAGATAGACCGCCAGCGTGCCACGTCGGCAGACATTCTGGGCCTGCCGGTGGATCAGGTGATCCCGGTGTCGGCGCAAAAAGGCCTGGTCGCCAAAGTCACACGCGACGACAAGCTGCTGCAGGCCAGTTGCCTGCCCGCGCTGGAGCAGGCGCTGGGCCAGGGCGTGATGGGGCAGCGCCAGAAAATCCTGCGTTCGGCCGTGGCCGGCGGCATTGTCGAGCTGCGGGCCGAGGCCGGGCGTGTGATCCACATCCGCCGCCGCGACCTGGCGGAGCAGATGATGGAGTTGCGCGGCCTGCGCGGCAAAAACGACACGGTCATCAAACACATGCGTTCGCGCATCGAGCAGGAGCAGGTCGAGTTCAATACCAGCGGCGCCAAGATACAGGCGGTGCGCTCCATCCACCTGAAGCTGCTCAGGGAAGTGTTCCACCTGCTGGGTACGCCGACGCTGAAAAGTGAACTGGCGCAGCTGACCGATGCGCTCAAGCAGCCCGGCATCAAACTGGGCGTCAAAAAGGCCTACGGGCAGACTTTTGCGCGCCTGCGTGAGGGTTTGCAGCAAGCGCAAAACACCAGCGCAGAGATCCAGAACATGCTGGGCGGCTCGTTCAAGCAGCTCAATTCCGAATTCGGCTTTTCCCTGCAGGCCCCAAAAGAGCCGGAGATGAGCCGCTTCATGGTGGATCTGGAGCAGATTGAACGCAGCCACCTGCAGTACCTCGGTGTGGCCAACATCCTCAAACTGGCGCAGCCCGAGTTTTCCGAGCGGCTGGTGCGCGCGCTGGCGACCCGCCTGCGGGTGGTGTATGAAACCGCGCTCGGTGAAGTGGAGCTCTGGAACAAGTCCGCTGCCTCCCAGCTCGACGCCCAGCTCAAGGAGCGCAGGCGCAACTTCAGCCGCCGGATCGAGGCGATAGAACGCATCCAGCATGCGGCCACCGGCCTGGACGAGCGGATAGCAGAGATTGATGCGCAGGAGGACGCCATCAACGAGATGGACAACAAGCTCGACGAACTGACGGCGCGGCTGCTGGAGACGCCGCATGACCAGCAAGCGCCCGCCACAGCTGTGCCGGTGCCGGCCGCAGTCGTGGCCGCTTGAAGGCGGGATGACCTGCCGCCTTGCCTGCTGACCCGGCCACGCCCCTGATTACCGCTTTGCCCGGTCTTTCCCCCGAGTTGCTGGCGCAATTTTCTGCGGAGGTGGTGCGCTGGCAAAAAAGCCATGGCCGCCACGACCTGCCCTGGCAGAACACGCGCGACCCCTACCGCGTCTGGCTGTCTGAAATCATGCTGCAGCAAACCCAGGTGGCGACGGTGCTGGATTACTACACGCGCTTTTTGCTGCGTTTTCCGGCGGTCGCGGATCTGGCGGCTGCGCCGCTGGACGAGGTGCTGGGTCTGTGGAGTGGCCTGGGTTATTACAGCCGCGCCCGTAACCTGCACCGCTGCGCGCAGGATGTCGTGCAGTTGCATGGCGGGCAGTTTCCGCAGACGGCCGGGCTGCTGCAAACCTTGCCGGGCATAGGGCCATCGACGGCAGCAGCGATTGCCGCTTTCTGTTTTGCCGAGCGGGTGGCCATTTTTGACGGCAATGTCCAGCGTGTACTGGCGCGTGTGACGGCTTTTTCGGGTGATCTGGCGTCCAGCGCGCAGGCGCGCGAGTTGCAGGCCATGGCCACCGCCTTGCTGCCGCAGCGGCGGCTGGGCACGGCCATGCCGCGCTACACCCAGGCCTTGATGGATCTGGGCGCCACCGTGTGCACAAGCCGCCAGCCGGCCTGCCTGCTGTGCCCGGTGCAGGCCTTGTGCCGGGGTCTGGCCACAGGTGCGCCGCAGGCCTACCCGGTCAAGACCCGCAAGCTCAAACGCAGCGCGATGTCGCTGAGCCTGCTGTGGGCCGAGCAAGCGGACGGCTCTGTCTGGCTCGAGCGCCGCACTGCGCCCGGCATCTGGGGCGGGTTGTATTGCTTTCCGGTGTTTGACAGTGAAGATGCCCTGCTGGCCGCTTTGCCGCCGAAGTTACAGACCCGCCTCACTGCAATCACACCTTTTGTGCATGTGTTGACCCACAAGGACATGCGCCTGTCACCCATGCTGCTGCAGCTGTCGCCGCGTGAAGCCAGAACCCTGCGCCTGCCGGGCGCGGGTGCCTGGGTGGCGCAGGGCAGCTGGACCGGCCTGGGCTTGCCGGCGCCCATCAGAAAATTGCTGGCGCAGCACGGTGCTGATACCTCCCCTCAGGCTTGATGGTCAAACCGGCGATTTGCCCTTGTTCCACGGGCGCAAGCAGCTATCAAATCAGGAGCGTTTTTCGGCCTGCCCGGGGGCAGGAGGCGGGGCCGCGTCGAGCTCGCGGTGGCGTTTGAGGGTGACCCAGCTCGCGCTGAAGGCCTGTGCCAGGCGTTCGACCAGATAGACCGAGCGGTGCTGGCCGCCGGTGCAGCCTATGGCCACCGTCACATAACTGCGGTGGTCACGCACCAGCGCCTGCAGCCAGTGCGCGATGAACTGCTCGATGTGGCGGAACATGTCGTCCACCTCGGCATGCGCCTGAAGGTAGTTCACAACCTCGCTGTCCTTGCCGGTCAGGTGCCGCAGGCCGGGCTCGTAGTGCGGGTTCGGCAACATGCGCACATCAAACACATAGTCGGCATCCACCGGCACGCCGCGCTTGAAGGCAAACGATTCAAACACCAGGGTCAGCTGCGTGGCCGGCGAGGAAATCAGTGCCTTCACATAACCCTGCAGCTGTGAGGAACGGATCATGCTGGTGTCGATGACGTGGGACTGCTCGCGCATCTCGCCCATCAGCTCGCGCTCTTCGCTGATGGCGTCGACCAGCGCGCGCTGCTGGTCTGAAGCGTCGCGGCGTGACAAGGGGTGCAGCCGGCGCGTTTCTGAAAAGCGCCGCACCAGGGTATCGGTGCTGGCGTCGAGAAAAACCGATTGCACCGCCACACCTTCGCGGCGCAGTTGCTGCAGCTGCTGCGGCACCAGCGGCAGCGAGGTGGCGCTGCGCACGTCCATCGCGATGGCCACCCTGGCGGCGCCGTGCTGCTTTTCCAGCGCCACAAAAGGCAGCAGCAACTCGGGTGGCAGGTTGTCCACGCAGTAGTAGCCGGCGTCTTCGAGGGCGTTCAGCGCCACCGACTTGCCGGAACCGGACATGCCGGTGATCAGCACCATATCCAGTACCGCTGTGTTGCTCATTGGCCCAGCATCTCCTTGGCATGGGCCAGTGTCGTGCCGGACAGCTTCTCGCCCCCCAGCATGCGCGCGACCTCGGCCACCCGCTGCTCGCCGTGCACCGGCGCGACGCTGCTGGCGGTCTGGCCCTTCTCGCTGCGTTTGGCCACCAGCAGGTGGTGATCGGCGCAGGCGGCCACCTGGGGCAGGTGGGTCACGGCCAGCACCTGCCGGTCCTTGCCCAGCTGCCTCATCAGCCGGCCCACGGTTTCCGCGACGGCGCCGCCCACACCGGAGTCCACTTCGTCAAAAATCAGGGTTTGCGCCTGGCCCAGTTCGCTGGTGGTCACGGCAATGGCCAGCGCGATACGCGACAGCTCGCCGCCCGAGGCCACTTTGCCGACCGCGCGCGGTGTGCTGCCGCTGTGCCCGGCAACCAGAAACTCCGCCTGCTCGAGCCCGTGCTGCGCCGGTAGCGGCAGTGTCGTCAGCGCCACTTCAAACTTGCCGCCCTGCATGCCCAGGCCCTGCATCGCCTGGGTGATGGCTTTGGCCAGCTGGGGTGCGGCTTTGCCGCGCGCTTTGGACACCTTGCGCGCCTCTTCCGTGTAGGCGGCTTTTGCCCCTTGCTCGGCCTGTTCCAGTGTGGCCAGATCGGCGGCTGCGTCCAGCTGCCGCAACTCGCTGCGCCAGCCGGCCAGCAGCTCGGGCAACTCGGCCGGTGTGCGTTTGTAGCGCCGTGCCAGACTGACCCAGAGGGCGAGGCGTTCATCGAGCTCGGCCAGCCGCTGCGGCTCCAGCTCGGCATGCCGCGCATAACCGTGCAGTGTGTGCGCGGCGTCTTCAAGCTGCGCCAGCGCACTGCCCAGCACTTCGGTCAGTCCCGTGAATTCGGGCTCGATGTGCGCCTGATTCTGCAGCGCCGTGAGCGCGCGTCCGAGCAGCGCTGCGGCGTTGTCATCGGCCTCCTGCAGCGCATCCAGCGCGGTCTGCACGGCGTCACGCAGCGCCTGCGCATGGGACAGCCGGCTGTGCTGGGTGTTGAGTTCCTCCCACTCCTGCTCGCCGGGTGCCAGCTTGTCGAGCTCGCCGATCTGCCAGGCCAGGCGTTCACGTTCGCGTTGCAGGCTGTCCTGCGCATCACGTGCTTCCAGCAGCGTTTTGAGCGCACTGCGCCAGCCCTGCCACTGCAGCAGCAGCGCCTGGGTCGACAGACCGGCGTAGGCATCGAGCAGGCCGCGCACGGCATCGGGCCGCGTCAGGCTTTGCCAGGCGTGCTGGCCGTGGATGTCCACCAGCAGGTCGGCAATTTCGCGTAACTGTGTGGCCGTGGCCGGGCTGCCGTTGACCCAGGCCCGACTTTTGCCCTGGGTATCGACGGTGCGGCGCAGCAGCAGGTCTTCGTTGGCCGCAAATCCGGCTTGATCGAGCCAGCCAGCGAGCGACGCGGGCGTGTCAAAACTGGCGCTGATTTCGCAGCGCTCGGCGCCCTCACGCACCACGCCGGCGTCGGCGCGTGCCCCCAGGGCCAGTTGCAGCGCGTCTATCAATATCGATTTGCCGGCGCCGGTCTCGCCGGTCAGGACGGTGAAGCCGCCTTCCAGATCGAGCGCCAGTTCGCGCACGATGACAAAGTCGCGCAGGGTGATGCTTTTAAGGCTCATGCCACACCTTCATTCCAGTGCAGTTTTTTGCGCAGGGTGTCAAAGTAGCTCCAGCCCCTGGGGTGCAAAAACCGCATCTGGTAATCCGAACGCCGCACCGTGATGCGGTCACCGTGCAGCAGGCTGGCCAGCGACTGCATGTCGAAGTTGGCACTGGCGTCGCGCCCGGCCACAATTTCGACGGTGATCTCACCCGTGTCGGGCAGCACGATGGGCCGGTTCGACAGCGTGTGAGGGGCAATCGGCACCATGACCCAGCCAGAAATGGAAGGATGCAGCAGCGGCCCGCCGGCCGACAGCGCGTAGGCGGTGGAGCCGGTGGGGGTGGCGATGATCAGGCCGTCGGCGCGCTGGTTCGCCACAAAGCGGCCGTCCACTTCCACGCGGAGTTCGACCATGCCGGCAGAGGCGCCGCGGTTGACCACCACGTCGTTCATGGCGGTGGCACTGAAGACGCAGCGCCCGTCCCGAACGACTTCGGCCTGGATCATCCAGCGCCGGTCTTCCTCGTATTCACCGCGCAGCATGGGTCCGAGCGCCGTCTGGAAATCCTCGAAGGCGATGTCGGTGATGAATCCCAGACGACCCTGGTTGATGCCCACCAGCGGCACACCAAACTGGGCCAGCTGCCGTCCTATACCCAGCATGGTGCCGTCACCGCCGACCACCAGCGCCAGGTCGCAGTGGGCGCCGACGGCTGCCACGTCAAGCACGGGGTACTGCGTCAGGCCGGTGTTGCTGGCGGTGTCTCTTTCGAGGGCGACCTCGCAGCCTTGTGCATGCAGGAAGTGGGCAATTTCTTCCAGCGCCGAGCGTGACCCCTGGGCGTGGTACTTGCCAATCAGGGCGACGTGACGAAATTGCGACTTCATCGTCAAATTACATCACAACATGGTGAACAAGCTTCGTAGAATGGCCCCATGCTTGATGAACGCGCCCGACTGTTGTTAAAAGCGCTTGTGGAGCGCTACATCGCCGACGGCCAGCCGGTCGGTTCGCGCACCTTGTCCAGGGCCTCCGGGCTGGACCTGTCGCCGGCGACGATACGCAACGTCATGAGCGATCTGGAAGAGCTGGGCCTGATCGTCAGCCCGCATACTTCCGCCGGCCGCATTCCGACGGCACGGGGCTACCGGCTTTTTGTCGACACCATGCTGACCGTGCAGCGCGACCAGTTTTCAGCCGGTGGTGCTTTGGCCGCGCCCCGGCTGGCGCCGGACCAGCCGCAGAAGGTCTTCAGCAACGCCGCCAACATGTTGTCGAGCCTTTCCCAGTTTGTCGGCGTGGTGATGGCCCCGCGCCGCACCTCGGTGTTTCGCCATATCGAATTTTTGCGGCTGTCTGAAAAGCGCATTCTGGTCATCATCGTCTCGCCCGATGGTGATGTGCAGAACCGCGTCATCTTCACCGAAACCGACTTCACGCAAACCCAGTTGGTTGAAGCGGCCAACTTCCTCAATTCGCATTACGCCGGCATGGCGATCGAGGAAGTGCGTGAACGCCTGCAGCGCGAAGTCGAAGACCTGCGCGGCGAGATCGCCAGCCTGATGCAGGCAGCGGTGCAGGTCAGCTCGGAGGCCATAGAAGCGCGCGACGAGGTGGTGATTTCGGGCGAGCGCAACCTGCTGGCAGTCAGTGATTTTTCAGGTGACATGGGCAATCTGCGCAAGCTGTTCGACCTGTTCGAACAAAAGGCGCAGCTGATGCGCCTGCTCGACGTGTCCAGCCGCGCCGAGGGTGTGCGCATCTACATAGGCGGCGAGAGTCAGGTTGTGCCTTACCACGAGCTGTCGGTGGTGACGGCGCCGTATGAGGTGGACGGCAAGGTTGTGGGCACCCTGGGCGTCATCGGCCCGATGCGCATGCCCTACGAAAAAATGATCCAGATTGTGGACATCACCGCCAAGATGGTCAGCAGCGCCCTGAGCCACAGCAAGTAGCGACACCTTACAATCTGTCCTGGCGACGTGGGGCGTTAGCTCAGTTGGTTAGAGCAGAGGACTCATAATCCTTTGGTCCACAGTTCAAGTCTGTGACGCCCTACCACCCAAATACGCTATAATTTGAGGCTTAGCGGCTGTAGCTCAGTTGGATAGAGTACTTGGCTACGAACCAAGGGGTCGTGGGTTCAATTCCTGCCAGCCGCACCAAACGTCAAGCCCTGGAACTGCAAAGTTCCAGGGCTTTTTCGTTACGATGTCCTTGTCTGGACACGTTTTACCCCAGCTCCCATGAGCAAAGCCTTTACCAAAGAAACCGATGCCGACGACGACGAGGACCTGTCCTTGCCGCCTTTGCCTGCGGGCGGAAAAAACTACATCACGCCCGGAGGTTATGCGCGCCTCAAGTCCGAGCTGCTGGACCTGATCGACAACGAGCGGCCCAAGGTGGTGGAGGTGGTGCACTGGGCGGCCAGCAATGGTGACCGCTCGGAAAATGGCGACTACCACTACGGCAAGAAGCGCCTGCGCGAAATTGACAGGCGCATCCGCTTTTTGACGAAACGGCTGGAGATCGCGGAAATTTCAGACCCTGCCGTGCACCATGGCCAGGACCAGGTGTTTTTTGGCGCCCGGGTGAGTTATGCCGATGGGGACGGCCTGGAGCAGACGGTGACGATTCTTGGCATTGATGAAGCCGACAGTGCCCTGAACCAGGTCAGCTGGATCTCGCCGATTGCGCGGGCCCTGCTGAAGGCGCGGGTGGGCGATGAGGTGAAGCTGGCCACGCCCGGTGGGCCCAGGGACATCGAAGTGCTGCAGGTCAGCTATCCCGCACCAGGCGCCTGAGCGCGGGGACTAGCCGCCGGGTCTGGCGCGCTGCACCCGCAACACCGAGGGCGTGCGTTTGACGCTGCGCATCACGGACGCCAGGTGGATGCGGTCGCGCACCGCCACCCCAAAACGCAGATCGGTGGCCTCCTGCGCCGGCTCCTGGCCCATGTCCACATGGGTGATGTCGGCTTCTGCACTGGCCAGGGCAGCGGCCACGCGGGCCAGCACGCCCTTGCCGTTGGAGACGGTGACGAGCAAACCGGTTTCAAAGGCACGGGTCGGTTCGTCGGACCAGTCCACCGCAATAAACCGTTCGCTGTCGCGGTGCTGGAGTTTTTTGGCAACGCTGCAGTCGTCGGTGTGGACGACCAGGCCCTCGCCCCGGCCCAGATAACCCACGATGTCGTCGCCCGGTATGGGCCGGCAGCAGGTGGCAAATTTGACCGAAGCGCCTTCACTGCCATCGAGCACCAGGGCGCCCTGAGAGATCGATTCATGCGCGGTATAACGCTCGCGGCTCATCAGCAACTGGTCGGGTTTCTCGCCGGTTTCAGCCAGCAGCGTGACGATGCGTTTGGCCACCATGCTGGCAATGCGTTTGCCCAGGCCGATGTCGGTCAGCAGGTCGGTGCGGGAACGGTTGCCGGAAAACCGCAGTATCTTTTCCCAGGTCGCGTGGTGCAGCTCGTCGTCCTCAGGCAGGCGTTCTATGCCCTCTGCGCGCAGCGCCTGGGCCAGCATTTTTTCACCCAGGTCCTGCGATTCGCTCAGGGCCATGGTCTTGAGGTGATGGCGTATTTTGGAGCGTGCCTTGCCGGTGCGCACAAAACCGAGCCAGGCCGGATTCGGGCTGGACACCGACGCGGTGATGATTTCGATCACGTCGCCGTTGCGCAACTCGGAGCGCAGCGGCACCTGCTCGCCGTTGACTTTGGCGGCAACGGCGCGGTGCCCCACATCGCTGTGGATGGCGTAGGCAAAATCGACAATGGTGGCGCCGCGCGGCATCGCCATGATCTGGCTTTTGGGTGTGAAGACGTAGACCGCATCGGGAAACAGGTCGATCTTGACGTGGTCCCAGAACTCGGCGGCGTCGCGCGTCTCGTGCTGGATGTCCAGCAGGGACTGCAGCCACTGGGTGCCCAGCCGCTGCGAGGCGTCGCTTTCGGGATCGGTGGCCTTGTACAGCCAGTGCGCAGCCACCCCGGATTCCGCCACGATGTGCATGGCTTCGGTGCGCATCTGGAACTCGATGTTGGTACCGAAGGGGCCCACCAGCGTGGTGTGCAGCGACTGGTAGCCGTTGACCTTGGGGATGGCGATGTAGTCCTTGAATTTCCCGGGCAGCGGTTTGTACAGCTGGTGCAGCACACCCATGGCGGTGTAGCAACCGGTGACACCCGCCACGATGATGCGAAAGCCGTAGATGTCGGTCACCTGCGCAAAAGACAGGTGTTTTTCATCCATCTTGCGGTAAATCGAATAAAGCGCTTTCTCGCGCCCGTAAATATGCATCTGGATGCCGGCCTCGGCAAAAGCCGCCTCCACTTCCGTCTGCACCCGCCTGATCACATCGCGGCGCCGGCCGCGGGCGCGGGCCAGGGCCTTGGTCAGTGTGGCGTAGCGCCAGGGGTACAGATGCTGGAACGCCAGGTCCTGCAGCTCGCGGTAGGTGGCGTTCAGGCCCAGGCGGTGCGCGATGGGCGCATAGATGTCCAGGGTTTCGCGTGAAATGCGTGTCCACTTGTTGCGTGGCACATCGCTGAGCGTGCGCATGTTGTGGCTGCGGTCCGCCAGCTTGATCAGGATGACGCGCACATCGCGCGCCATGGCCAGCAGCATCTTGCGGAAAGACTCGGCCTGGTTTTCTTCCCGCGTGTTGAACTCGAGTTTTTCCAGTTTGGTCAGGCCGTCCACGAGCTCGGCCACGGGGGCGCCAAAACGCTCAATCAGCTCGGGCTTGGTGACGCCGCAGTCTTCAATCGCGTCGTGCAGCAGTGCCGCCATCAGGGCCTGCGCGTCGAGTTTCCATTCGGCGCATTGCTGGGCCACAGCGATCGGGTGGGTGATGTAGGGCAGGCCGCCATTGCGGATCTGGCCCAGATGCGCCTCGTCGGCAAAGCGGTAGGCACGGCGGATGTGGTTGACATCCTCGGCGCTCAGGTAGTCCAGTTTGGCTGTGAGCGCCGCAAAACTGGCCGCTGCCGCGTTCGCGGCTGCCGGCGTCGATTTGGCGTTTGCAGGGGGAAAAACCAGGGCGCTCATGCCTTAAATGTATCGTGCCGCCGGTAAAACCTGCAAAAAGCGGGCCTTGGCCAGTCGCCAGAAACAAAAAAAGCACCGCATGCGGTGCTTTTTCGCAAGGCCGGCGGCTTGTTCAGCCGGGGACTTTTTTCAGCATTTCAAGGCCAATTTTGCCTTCAGCGATTTCGCGCAGGGCTGTCACGCCGGGCTTGTTCTTGCTTTCGATCTTGGGCGCGTGGCCCTGGCTCAGCATCCGGGCGCGGTAAGTGGCGGCCAGAACCAGCTGAAAGCGGTTCGGGATTTTTTCCAGGCAGTCTTCAACAGTGATGCGGGCCATGATATCTCCGGGGTAAATGGGACGGGTACAGGACAAAGGCTCAGGCGATATGCAAAGCCTGGAAGGTTTCGGCACGGGCGCGCCGTTGGGCGGCAAACTTGAGCCGCTGGGCATGGACAATGGTTTTGAGGTCAAAAACCGCCCGCTCAAATAACTCGTTGATTATAACGAAGTCGAATTCATGGGCTTGTGCCATCTCAATGGCCGCGTTTTTCAGCCGCAGTTCAATCACGTCGGCGGCATCTTCTCCGCGGCGTTGAAGCCGGGAGCGCAGTTCCTCCCAGCTCGGCGGCAGGATGAAGATCAGCACGGCGTTGCTGAAGATGCGCTTGATGTTGATGGCGCCCTGAAAGTCGATTTCCAGGATCACGTCGGCGCCATGGGCCACACGTTCTTCAATGGTCTGGCGCGAAGTGCCGTAGCGCTGGCCGTGCACATGGGCCCATTCCAGAAACGAATCCCGCAACACCATGCCGTCGAATTCTTCCGGCGAGATGAAAAAGTACTCGCGCCCATGCTTTTCCTGGCCGCGTGGCGGCCGGGTCGTGTGCGAGACCGCGGGTTGCACGCGGGCATCCAGCTCCATCAAGGCCTTGACCAGGCTGGATTTCCCGGCACCGCTGGGCGCTGCAACAACAAAGAGGTTTCCGGGGTAGTCCATAACAGCTGATTTTTTTGGGTTTGAATACGCAGTGCCGGTCTGGCTTTACTCTATGTTTTGAACCTGCTCGCGGATCTGCTCGATCAGCACTTTCATGTCCACCGACACATGGGTCATCTCCAGCGAGGCCGATTTGGAGCCCAGGGTGTTGGCTTCGCGGTGCAATTCCTGGATCAGGAAGTCCAAGCGTTTGCCCAGTTCGCCGCCGTCCGCGAGCAGCCGGTCAATTTCGTCGAGGTGGGACGACAGGCGCGTGATTTCTTCCGCCACATCAATCCGTATGGCAAAAGAGGTGGCTTCCGTCAGCGCTCTGTCCTGCGCCGCTTCCGGCAGGTTGTTGCCGCCGCCCAGGGCCATGGCCTCCTGCCAGCGCTCCATGAAGCGCGTTTTTTGCTGCGCCACCAGTTTGGGCACCATGGGAACGGCCGACGCAGCCAGTGCCCGCAGCTGGGCGGTGCGCTCCAGCAGCATCTGCGCCAGCCGCGCGCCTTCGCGCTCGCGCGCAGCCAGCAGCTCTTTCAGCGCTTTTTTGGCCAGTTTGACCAGCTCATCGCTGTAGTCGTGTGCGGCCTTGTCTTCACCGGCTGCCATGCGCAGGATGTCGGCCACACTCAGTGCGGCCGCGCCTGGCAGCCAGGACCTGACGGTGTCTTCCATCGAGCCGAGCCGCTGCAGGGTGGCGGCTGCTGGCGCCCGCAGGCCGCTGCCGCTGCCACTTTCCAGCGAGACGCGCATTTCAATTTTTCCGCGCTTGAGTTTGCCGCTCAGCAACTCGCGCAGTGCCGGTTCGCTTTGCCGCAGCTCGTCGGGCAGGCGAAAGGCCAGGTCCAGAAACCGGCTGTTGACCGAACGTATTTCCACCCCCAGCCGCGCATGGGTGTCGGGGCTGCTGTCAGCTTCTGAGGCGGTCCGCGCGGGGCTGGACTGGACGGCCGCATAACCTGTCATGCTGTAAACTGACATTGAGTAATACGCTTTTCGTAGAGAACACAGGACTGGGTGATCGCGTCACCCGGCGTCAATCCCGAATTATGTCAAAGGTCAAGCCGGCACCACTTCCACCCGATACCGTCATTGGCGGCTACCGGGTTGTGCGCAAGCTGTCGGCTGGCGGGTTCGGTGTAGTTTACTTGGCAGTGGACAACGAAGGCCAACAGGTTGCCATCAAGGAGTACCTGCCGTCTTCCCTGGCCAGCCGGCCACCCGGTGAATTGTTGCCGCAGGTGCAGCCCGAAAAGCTCTCGCTGTACCGCCTGGGCCTGAAAAGCTTTTTTGAGGAAGGCCGCTCGCTGGCGCAGATTTCGCATGCCTCTGTGGTCAGCGTGCTCAATTTCTTCCGTGAAAACGAAACCGTCTACATGGTGATGAACTACCTGGAGGGCGGCACCCTGCAGGATTTCATCATCACCGCGCGTGAACTCAAAAAGCAGAAAGTGTTTCGCGAGTCCACCATACGCTCGCTTTTTGACGAGATCCTGCGCGGCCTGCGCATCGTGCACCAGCACAAGATGCTGCACCTGGACATCAAGCCAGCCAACATCTTTGTGACCGACGACAACAAGGCCGTGATGATCGACTTTGGCGCTGCGCGCGAGGTGCTGAGCAAAGAAGGCAATTTCATCCGGCCCATGTACACGCCCGGTTTTGCCGCGCCCGAGATGTACCGCCGGGATTCGTCCATGGGACCGTGGACCGACATTTACGCCATAGGCGCCTGTATTTACGCCACCATGCAGGGTTACCCGCCCAATGATGCACCGCAGCGCCTGGAAAAAGACCGCCTGTCGCTGGCGCTGTCGCGGTTGCGCGGGGTGTATTCCGACAATCTGATCGAGGTGGTCGAGTGGTGCATGTCGCTCGATCCCCTGTCCCGGCCGCAGTCGGTGTTTGCCCTGCAAAAAGAGCTGAGTCGAGAGGGTGAGCGGCGGTACACCAAACTCACGGTGGGTGAAAAAATGCGCCTGCAGTTTGACAACATGGTGTCAGACACCAAAAAAACCGCGCGCAAGGCCACCGGCTTTGCGACGAAATTCAAATGAAATTTTCTGTTTTTCAGGTCAGCCGCAAGGGCGGGCGCGAGAAAAACGAAGATCGCATGGGGTATTGCTACACCCGCGAGTCCGGCCTTTTTGTGCTGGCCGATGGCATGGGCGGGCACCCGGAGGGCGAGGTTGCAGCGCAACTGGCACTGCAAACCATCTCTGCGCTGTACCAGAAAGAGGCGCGGCCTGTGGTCAAGGATGTGACGGGTTTCCTGTCATCGTCCCTGATGGCGGCACACCACCAGATCATCCGGTATGCCAGTGAAAAAGGCATGCTCGATACGCCCCGGACCACGCTGGTGGCCGCCATTTTGCAGGGCGACGGCGCGACCTGGGTGCATTGTGGGGACTCGCGTCTGTATGTGGTGCGCGACGGCGAACTGCTGACGCGTACACGCGACCACTCCTACCTGGAGCAGCAAAACGCCGGCGTCATCAAGCTTGAGCGGCTGAACCGCAACATCCTGTTCACCTGTCTGGGATCACCTTCCAAGCCGGTGTTCGACATCACCGGCCCGGTGGTTTTGCAGCAGGGCGACAAATTGCTGCTGTGTTCCGACGGTTTGTGGGGCACGCTGACCGACAACGAAATTGTCCGCCACCTCACGGGCAACAATGTGGCTGACGCGGTGCCTGACATGGTCGAACACGCCTTGCGCAATGGCGGCGAGCACAGTGACAACGTCACCGTTCTGGCGATGGAATGGGAAACGCCCGACGCTTTTGAATCAACCCGCGACATCTCCACCGACAGCATCATGGACGGTGTGTTTGCATCGACCATCCAGGCCGGTGGAATCGACCTCGCGGTCGAGGACATGGACGACGCGGCGATAGAACGCTCCATCGCTGAAATCAACGAAGCCATACGCCGCTCTGCAGCGAAAAAGGCCTGATCCTGTCCGGCTGATGCCTGTGTTGCCGGGGGCGCTTGCTGCGACTTGGCCCCTGATGTCCTTTTTTACCCCATCCGGCGCCCGGTCGCCAGAAAGCCTTCAACCATGAGTTCATTCCAGAGAAGCGGCGCGCGTTCTGCCGACCAGTTGCGTCCCGTGCGTATCACCCGTGCTTACACCGCCTACGCCGAAGGATCGGTTCTGATGGAGTTTGGCAACACCAAGGTGCTGTGCACCGCCTCGGTGGAGGAAAAGGTGCCTGGCCATAAAAAGGGCAGCGGCGAAGGCTGGGTCACCGCCGAGTACGGCATGTTGCCGCGCGCCACCCATACCCGCAGCGACCGCGAAGCCGCCCGCGGCAAACAAAGCGGGCGCACGCAGGAGATCCAGCGCCTGATAGGCCGCTCCCTGCGCGCGGTGTTCGACCTGAAGAAACTCGGGGAAAGAACCATCCACCTCGATTGCGACGTGATTCAGGCCGACGGCGGCACGCGCACCGCCAGCATCACCGGCGCTTTTGTCGCCGCGCAGGACGCGGTGAACAAACTGCTGGCCGAAGGCAAACTCAGGGAAACCCCCATCACCGGCCATGTGGCTGCGATCTCGGTCGGCATTGTGCAGGGGACGCCCTTGCTCGACCTCGAGTACGTGGAAGACGTGAGCTGCGACACCGACATGAATGTGGTCATGACGGGCGCCGGCCACTACGTGGAAGTGCAGGGTACGGCCGAAGGTGCGGCTTTTTCGCGCAAGGAGATGGACGCGCTGCTGTTGCTGGCTGAAAAAGGCATTGGTGAGCTGGTCATCCTGCAACAGAAGTCGCTATCAAATTAATAGCTGCTTGCGCATATCCGGAAAGGGCTGCAGCCTTGTTTGAATCATGAAAATCGTACTGGCCTCGAACAACCCCGGCAAACTCGCTGAGTTGCAAGCCATGCTGGCGCCACTGGGTGTGTCGCTGATCAAGCAGGCCGATCTGGCCATTCCCGAGGCGGCCGAGCCGTTTCGTACCTTTGTGGAGAACGCGCTGGCCAAGGCGCGTCATGCAGCGCAGCTCAGCGGGTTGCCGGCGCTGGCCGACGATGCCGGCCTGTGTGTCGATGCTTTTGGCGGCTTGCCGGGCGTGGACACGGCTTTTTACGCCACCCAGTTCGGCTATGAAAAGGGCGACGACAACAATGTGCGCGCCTTGCTGGAGCAAATGGCAGCTATCGACCAACGCCGCGCCGCCCTGGTCAGCACGCTGGTGGCCGTGCGATCCGCCGATGACCCCGAGCCGCTGATTGCGACCGGCCGGGTGATGGGCGAGATCGCCCGCGAGCCCGCAGGCAGCCAGGGCTTTGGCTTTGACCCGGTGATGTTCATCCCCGCCTTTGGCAAGACTTTTGCGCAATTGCCGGTGGAGGTCAAAAACGCCCACAGCCACCGGGGACAGGCAGCGCGCCAGATGATGGACCTGATGCGTGAGCGCTGGCTCCGAGCAGCATGACATTCCCGATTCCCGTTGTGGGTACGCCGCCAGAGCAGGGCGCGGTGATCCGGGATGTCCAGCACTACATGCGTGCTGGCACCCTGCAGCTCAGTGCGCTGCCGCCGCTGGCGCTGTATGTGCACCTGCCCTGGTGCCTGAAAAAATGCCCCTACTGCGACTTCAACTCGCACGAGAGTCGAGGGGAGCTGCCCGAGCAGCGTTACCTGGCCGCGCTGATGGCCGACCTGGAGGCATCCTTGCCGCTGATCTGGGGCCGCACGGTGCACAGCATTTTTATTGGCGGCGGCACACCCAGCCTGTTTTCACCGCAAGCCATAGACCGTCTGCTGGGCGACATTCGCGCGCGTCTGCGGCTGGAACCCGACTGCGAAATCACGCTCGAAGCCAACCCCGGCACTTTTGAGAAGGACCGCTTCAGGGCCTTCCGCAGTGCCGGCGTGACGCGGCTGTCGATTGGTGTGCAGAGTTTTGACGACCAGCACTTGAAAGCCTTGGGCCGTGTGCACGACAGCGCGCAGGCGATAGCGGCGGTCGAAGAAGCCGCCCAGGCGTTTGACACCTTCAACCTGGACATCATGTACGCGTTGCCGGGCCAGACCCTGGCCAATCTGGAGACCGACATGCGGCAAGCACTGGTTTTTGAGCCGCCGCACATCTCGATCTACCACCTGACGGTTGAACCCAACACCTTCTTCGCCAAACATCCGCCGGTGCTGCCGGAAGAGGACGAGGCCTACGCCATGCTGGACCGCATCACCGAGCTGACCGGTGTGGCGGGGATGGACAGGTATGAAGTCTCGGCTTATGCCAGGCCGGGCCACCGCTGCCTGCACAACCTGAACTACTGGAAGTTTGGCGACTACCTGGGCATAGGTGCAGGCGCACACAGCAAACTCAGTTTTGCGCACCGCGTCGTGCGCCAGGTGCGTTTTCGCGAGCCCAAGCTCTACATGGACAAAGCCCTGGCCGGCACGGCGGTGGCGCAGGACCATGAAGTCAGCCGCGCCGACCTGCCGTTTGAATTCATGCTCAATGCCCTGCGCCTGCGTGAAGGCTTCAAACTGCAGGACTTTGCCGAGAAAACCGGTTTGCCACTGACCGCCATTCAGGCCGGACTCGAAGAAGCCGAACGCAAGGGGCTGATCGAGCGCGACTTTGCGCGTATCAAACCCACCGTGCGCGGTTTTGATTTTCTGAACGATTTGCAGATTCTTTTTCTCGCACGCGAACAGTAAAAAACTCTTCCGCCATTGGGGCTGTGGCCGGAATTTGACCGAAGCGACGTCCCGGAAGGGCATCGCATGAGGGGAGATGCGCACATCTGCCCAAGCCTTTCCTTGCAGTTTCAGCGCTGTTGTTTTATGACGAAATGACGCTGATTGATGACATCTTCCTACAAATTGACGATGGAGAAACGCCCACATTGGCAACTGATGTCACTGTTAACCAGGCTCCAGACGAGCCCGGCAGCAATGAATCATCAGCCCTTTTATTAATCTGTCTCAAACTTAGGACGACATCATGACGGCATCAAAATTCCCAGCAGCCAGGCGCGGACTAGGGCTTATCGCCCTGGCGGTACTGGGAACTGTTTCCAGCTCCTGGGCCATGGCTCAGGACGAGACCACCGGTCCTTATATTGGCGGCAACATCGGCCGCACCCGCGCTGACTTCAACAACGATTCCATCAATCAGACGCTGACCGGCCAGGGTTTGACTGTGCGATCCAACACCGAAGACAACAGCGGCACGGGCTACAAGCTCTTCGGCGGCTACCAGCTAAACCGCAACTTTGCAGTTGAAGGCGGCTATTTTGATTTGGGCAAGTCCAGCTACACGGTGAATGCCACCCGCAATATCGGCGGTGCACCTGGCACCTTCAACGGTGAAACCCGCGTTCGTGGTCTGAACCTCGATCTGGTCGGCATGCTGCCTTTGTCCGACCGCTTCTCCGTTCTGGGTCGTGTGGGTGCCGCTTATGCGCAGAGCAGGGCCAATTTCAACAGCACCGGCTCAGTACCAGCGAACCCCAGCAACTCCCGCCGCAATGACACCAACCTCAAGGTGGGCCTGGGTCTTCAGTACGCAATTACCGAAGCGCTGGCTGTGCGCGCAGAGATCGAGCGCTACCGCATCAGTGACCCGGTCAGAAACCGTGGTCACATTGACATGGCATCCCTCGGCCTGATCTACCGTTTTGGCCCGAAAGCGCAGACCCCGGTGGCGCAGGCCTACGTCGCCCCAGCCTACGTCGCGCCTCCGCCCCCGCCACCTGCCGCGGTAGCTGTCACGCCTCCTCCCGCACCTGTGGTTGTAGCACCCGCCGCAGCGACACAGCCGGTTTACGAGGCACCCGCCCGTCCCGCCAAACAGGGCCGCTACTAAAGCCAGCGCATGGGGGTTTCGGGGATGAACATGTCCGCTGCCCCCTGTCCGCTTGTGATATGGCGGCATAGCCCGCCTGATTCCCAGCCGGTCACAGCATATTGCGAAAGGGGCCACTTGGCCCCTTTCGCCTGTGCTGGATGTTTTCTTGGAATTGGGGTGGGACAGGTATAAATCCATGGGAATACACTGAAATCTCCAGGTAAAGCATGTCTTCTCCAATGGCCCCGCCCGGTATCACGGGTTACTATCCTGTGCACAGCAAACCACTATGCCCACTCAATTGAAAACTCAGGAGCGCAGGATTGCAGTCGGGCTGCAGCCAGCCAGCTTTGCGCGTCCGTTCGCCGCTTTCCTGGCCCAAAGCGCTCTGCTCTGTGCAGTCGCTGCCAGCGCGGTGATGCTGCCCGCAGCGGCCTCGCCCAACGCCCCTGCGCCGAACACGCCCGATCCTGCTGCAATTGCGCGGGACGGTGTTCCCGTGGTAGCGCCCGTTCAGCCTGTCAGGCTGGCCAGCTTTGGCCAGGAGGTGTCTTCGCCCGAGTCCCGCAAACTGGCCGACTGGGTGGTCCACTCTGCCGACAACGGCAAGCTGCCTTTCATGATCATCGACAAGGTCCAGGCCCGCGTGTACATGTTTGATGCCCAAGGTCAACTCAGAGGCGCTGCGTCCGCGCTGCTCGGGCTCGCCGTGGGTGATCACACCGTCCCCGGCATCGGCCAGCGCAAGCTGTCGAGCATTCTTCCGGCGGAGCGCACCACGCCTGCGGGCCGGTTTGTTGCTTCACTGGATAAAGACATCAAGGGTGAAGAGGTGCTCTGGGTGGACTATGACTCCGCGCTGTCGCTGCACCGGGTCGTTCGGGGCCACGCCAAAGAGCGCCGCGCAGAGCGCCTGGCCACACCGAGTCCACTGGACAACCGCATCTCGTTTGGCTGTATCAATGTGCCCGTCAAGTTTTATGAAACCGTGGTGAGCCCGTCGTTTACCGGGACCAACGGTATCGTCTACATCCTTCCCGAGACCCGCTCTGCCAGCGAAGTTTTCGGGTCATACGATGTTCAGGATTCCTCGCGTCAACAGGCCTCGGCCCGCGCCGCTCCGGTCGGAGCCTCGGGCACGCGATAATCCCGTGGTCGGAGCTCGACCCCAACTGGCCCACGCAATGCCGCCTTGACTTGCCAAATGGCGGCACAAGGGGCGGGTGAGAGGATGGGCAAGGGGCGGTGGCCTTCCGCTAGCCCTGAAAACCATCGAATTCTGGCGGAAGCGGTGAGATTCGAACCCACGAAACCTTTCGGTTTGCCGGTTTTCAAGACCGGTGCCATCGACCACCCTGCCACGCTTGCACGACCATTCCTGCCCTCGTCGGGAGCAGGACGGCTTCAGATCTTTCGGCCCACCATATTCACCATGAGATAGGGCAGAAATTTTCGCTGGCCTTTTTCGTCTCGCTGATATTGCGCCATCGCATCATCGACTCCACTGATCCCGTCTTCAAGGTCCAGGAATTCGTCGGTGACTGTTGTTGAATAGGCCATGTCCAGAAAGGTAATCTCCGGAAAAAGCTCCTTGACTCCGTTGGGGGAAAACCTGAAATAGTCGTCCGGATACGCGTGATAGCGCCAGACCCATGGCACTGAAATAAACACATAACCGCCCTTCCTGACGAGAGACGACATATGCTCAGCCATCACCCAGGGGCGTTTGACGTGTTCCAGCACCGAGCAACAAATAACAAGGCCAAATGAGGCAAGGGGCAGAACATCCTGGGGTGGTGGCAGCGTGAGGTCGACCACATGATCGACGCCTTTTCCGCTCGCCAAATCAATCCCTATGAATGCAGACGCAGGAAACAAGGCTCGAAAATCTTCGGTGCTCCCATAGTCTTTACTCCCTATTTCAAGGACAGGTCCCTCAACATCCAGCGCTGCTCTCTCGAGAAACAAGCGTTGATTGGTATCACCCATATGTTCTTTCTGAAATTTTGCTGAACCATGCGACAGACCCGCTTCAAAAACCGCTTTCAGTGTATTGGCAAAATGTTTTTTTTCTGCAAGCCGGATGATGATCTGTACCGCTTTTGACAGGAAATCCTGTGCGCAGGAACCGCGAGCGTCCGGACTTGTGATGGAGGGGGGCCTCACATGGACCCCAGGCACTGGCATGGTGATGGTGGCCATCGGGTCCGGTCCGTTTCTGGCGGAAGCGGTGAGATTCGAACTCACGAAACCTTTCGGTTTGCCGGTTTTCAAGACCGGTGCAATCGACCACTCTGCCACGCTTCCAGGCGATCTATTTTAACAGTGCTGCTCCAGTACAAGGCGGGGCAGGAAAAAAACTCTTTCAGACGCTTTGCAGCGTGCCTTGCCCCTCAATAAACGCCACCACTTCTGCCAGGCCCGTGTGGGTCTTCAGCTTGGTCATGACAAAAGGCTTGAGGCCTTTGGCCGTGGTGCGCATGCGTATGGCGTCGGCCTCCATCCCGTCCGGCGTCCATCCGGGCAATACGCTTGCGGAGTACGAGAAGCGCTAGCGGGACCTGGCGCTTTAGGGAGGCTGGGGGAAAACAGTTTTTGCGAACTCACGCGCCAGCAAGCGGGAGCCAGCTTCGGAGAGATGGCTGTCGTCCCAGTAGAGCAGGGTGGCCACATCCACCCCGGTCCAGGCGAGGCATCCCTGCGCATTACAGAGCGGTTCTGATGCGGACAGGTAGGTAGCGCCAGAGTCCAAAGCCAGGCGGCGTACAAGAGGCTCGGACTCCACCGAGGCAGCGTCGGGAATTCGCCGGGATGGCAGCACGCCTGTTGTTCGCAAATGGGAGCCAACAGTCTGGGGCAGTCTCAAGCGCCAATGGGGTACCGGTCCCACCAGAATGATTTTCTGGATGCCCATTTTCCTCAGAGCAGCAACCGATTCCCGGGTTGGGGCGGGATCCTGGTAACGTCCCCATCTTGCGTGCACTACAACGGCCTGCGGTTTGAGCAACCCAATTTCCCGCAATGCCGCAGTTTGAAGCGGGGCGCATTTGGGTGGGCCACCGCTGACGAAGGGCGGGCAGCCGGCGACGGCGTACAGCGCCACGTTCACGCCACGCGCGCGTCCTTGCTCCAGCAGCCCCGGATAAAGCGCCGCCGCATGGGAGTCACCCCAGATCGCCACTGTCGGACCTGTCGTCCTGCAGGATGCAAACGACGTTTTGCTGTCGGTGGTCAAAAAACATTCCTGGTCACGCCAGCTTTTTGGCATCTCACCCTGCACATGGATCGCCTTGACCATCTGGTCGAGCTTTTCGCGCTGCGGCCTTGTGAGTGCATCCACCGAGGCCGGTCCGACCGATGCAATGGCCAGGAAAACAAGCGCTGTTGCGACAGGAACGCGTAGAGTCATCGTTCCCTGCCTGATAGGGGTCTCGATGTACCAGTAGGTGAGGGCTGCCAGCCCCAGACTCACCGACAGGATGCCTGTCATCTCCAGGCTTGTCACCGGCGCCATAAAAACCTGGTTGCTGAAGGCAATCAGGGGCCAATGCCAAAGATACAGCGGATAACTTATCTTTCCGATAAAGACAGTGCCCTTGTGTTCGAGCAGCGGGTGACCCGCACCACAAATGACCAGGGCAGCTCCGATGGTTGGCCACAGGGCTGTGGGTCCGGGAAAAAGGACTTCAGAATCCAGAAAAAATGCTGCGCTCCCGATCAGCAGCAGCCCGGCAGTGGTGACGCCGCTCGCGGCCCTCTTCCCCAGTTGCAGCCACATGGCTTTTCCTTGGCGCTCCTGATGCGCCAGGCAGGCGCCGATCATGAGTTCCCACCACCTGCCTAAAGACGAATAAAAAGCCCGATCAGGTTCGTTGCTGATCGAATAAATCGATACCGCCATCGATCCAAGAATCATCGCCAGAATAAATCTCCCGGAATGCCGGGTCCGAAGGAGCATCCACAGGACCGCCGGCCAGACAAGGTAGAACTGCTCCTCAATGGCCAGCGACCACAAGTGCAAAAGCGGGGTCGCGAGTGCTGCCGGCTGAAAGTAGCCAAGTTCTCGTGCAAGCAGCAAGTTGGACACAAACGCTGCACCTGCCGCAGCATGTTTGCCCAGTCTGTCGAAGTCACGCGCACCGAGGACAAACCAGCCGATGGCCAGGCAACAGATCAGCACCGTGAACAATGCCGGGAGTATTCGACGTGCCCGGGCGAGATAGAACTTCCTGATAAAAGGCTGCCCGTCTTTGATCTGTGCCATCAGCACATGAGTGATCAGATAACCCGAGATCACAAAAAAGACGTCAACGCCAACGAACCCCCCTGGCAGCCATGTCGGGAATCCGTGGAAGAGCACGACCGCCATAACTGCAACGGCTCGAAGACCATCTATATCTGCCCGATAGATGGTCGAACGCGACGGTGCATGCAGGTACTCGCTATTTTTCCCCACACCTTCCCCCTTTCCGGCCGACTTTACCCGAGTCCAGGGGGACTCGAAGACCTGGCGTGCTCTTGCCATCCAGCGGCAGAACCATGCGATCAGGCAGAGGCGACGGCTCGAGCTTGCGGCTCAAAGTGAGGCGGCAGAAAGTTGATGAACCGGCAACGGTAGCCAGGAACAGGCAGACATCTTGTGGCCTTTTTCCTGCGCCATAGCGCAGGACGGACTGCCAGCCGTACCAACCCCAGGCGCAGGCGCTTGCTACCACCGGCCGGCAGCACCTGGTTTGTGTCGGGCATCCGGGCACTCCGGCGACAAGAGACCGTGCTGCCCTTGCGCCAGTGCTTCAGGCTGCGCCCAGCATGCCTTTGCTCTCGATAAACGCCACCACTTCCGCCAGCCCTGTGCGGGTCTTCAGGTTGGTCATGACAAAAGGCTTGAGGCCTTTGGCGGTGGTGCGCATGCGTATGGTGTCTGCTTCCATCACGGCGAGGTCCGCGCCCACGTAAGGGGCGAGGTCGGTCTTGTTGATGACAAACAAATCGCTTTTGGTGATGCCGGGGCCGCCCTTGCGCGGGATTTTTTCTCCGGCGGCGACGTCAATCACGTAAATCGTCAGGTCGCTCAGTTCGGGGCTGAAGGTGGCAGCCAGGTTGTCACCGCCGGACTCGACAAACACCACATCCGCGTCGGGAAAGTCTTCCAGCATGCGGTCTATGGCCTCGAGGTTGATGGACGCGTCCTCGCGGATCGCGGTGTGCGGGCAGCCGCCGGTCTCCACACCCATGATGCGTTCGGCCGCCAGTGCGCCGCTGACGGTCAGGATGCGCTGGTCTTCCTTGGTGTAGATGTCGTTGGTGATCGCCACCAGGTCGTATTTGTCCTTCATGGCCTTGCACAACATCTCGAGCAGGGTGG